>JAXMOK010000002.1:0-533211 GCA_034669965.1 Balneolaceae bacterium
AATAGCGCCAGTAAATTCAACAAGTGAACCCCGATTGCTAAACCAAACATATAGGCGATTAACACAAGCCAACGTTCATTATAATCAGCATCATGGTTTTCGCTCCATTTTAGAGCCAACCACACTACTATCGCCGTAAAAAACATCGACATTGCGTAAACTTCAGCTTCCACAGCATTGAACCAAAAAGTGTCGCTAACAGCAAAGGTTAATGCACCTACCATTGCTCCACCGTACATCCCGATTTTATCGATCAGCGACATTGCGTCGGGATGCCCCTTAAATTCGCGTATCAAACGAACAATGATGAGGTATAAAAGCATCACTGTAAGTGCAGAAGAAAGCACGCTTAAAAAGTTGATGCTAGCTGCAACATACTCTGTAGGCATAAACATGGAAGCTAATCGTCCCATTATGGAGTATAAAGGCGCTCCTGGAGGGTGATTAACCTGAAGGCCATGCGCAACCGCTATAAACTCACCGGCATCCCAAAAACTTGCAGTAGGGGCCATGGTTATAGAGTAGATGATCAGCGACGTTAGGAATGCAAAAAGTGCTAAGTATTTATTCGTCGTTTTGTGATTTGAAAACATGTAAATGAAGTTCGGCTATTGAAAAAATTTTGGATAGTCGATTATTAACCAGTATGATTGGCCAGCAATGATATGCATAGCCTGAATCACATCAAAATGATGTGTAATATAAGGTTCAAATGGCTATCGAAACGAGCCAAAAGTTCTCCTATTTTCTAATTAACAATTATTTGCATGGCAGCACCTAAAATGGAAAGATTTTCGTCCAAAATCGGCTTATTGGTAAGCGTTTTGGGCATTGCAATAGGTACCGGAAACATCTGGAGATTCCCCAGAATAGCAGCTCAAAACGGTGGCGAAACCGGTGCAGGAGCATTTTTGATAGCGTGGCTGAGCTTCTTATTCCTGTGGTCGATTCCTCTCATCATTGCAGAATACGGGATTGGACGCAATGGCCGATCAGGTATTGTAGGTGCTTTCGCTAAATTAATTGGCGAGAAAAAAGGATGGATGGGTGGCTTCATCGGCTTTGTAGCCACGGCCATCATGTTCTACTATAGTGTTGTTGCAGGATGGTGCTTGTATTATTTATTCCAGTCGGTTACCTCGTCATTACCAGAATCCTACGAAGCCTCATTAATGCTTTGGGATAATTTTCACGCTTCAGGTATGCCGGTATTTACGCATGCTATTATTATGCTATTTGGTGGATGGGTGGTTGTTAAAGGTATTTCATCCATCGAACGGATCAATAAAATCCTTATACCGTCATTATTATTGGTGCTTCTGGTTTCTTTAATTCGATCGGTGACTCTAGAAGGTAGTATGGCTGGTATACAATATCTGTTTACTCCGGATTGGTCAACGCTTAAAGACCCACAAATTTGGCTTGAAGCTTTAACTCAAAATGCATGGGATACCGGAGCCGCATGGGGATTGATTTTGACCTATGGAGCGTACATGCGCAAGCAAGATGATATTACAATTAGCGCCTTCCAAACAGGAATTGGCAACAACACAATTTCGCTACTTGCTGCAATCATCATATTCAGTACTGTGTTCGGTACACTCGGCTCTACCATGACCGACGCCGAAATTTTGAACGTAATGAAAACTTCAGGTCCGGCAAGCACCGGCTTAACATTCATCTGGATGCCTCAATTATTTGCAAGTATGGGAGGGGGAGGGATTTTCTCCATCTTATTCTTTCTAGGGCTAACATTTGCTGCTTTCAGTTCTCTTATTTCGATGATCGAACTTGCCGTAAAAGTATTTGTTGATACCGGCGTTTCGCGTAAACAAGCAACCATCTGGATTTGTGCGATTGGATTCGCTTTTGGAATTCCTTCGGCCTTAAATCTAACCTTCTTTGCTAATCAGGATTTTGTTTGGGGCGTAGGGTTGATGGTTTCCGGAGCATTTATTTCTTATGCGGTAATCAGTTTTGGTGCCAAAGATTTCCGACTCAATTTGGTAAACACCGAAGACAGCAAAACCAAGCTTGGTGGATGGTGGGAAATCATACTTAAATACATCATCCCGGTTGAAGTAATCACGCTTTTGCTCTGGTGGTTTTATCTATCGGCTACCGAATATGCGCCTGAGACTTGGTACAATCCATTCGATCCGTTTTCTGTGGCAACCGTTGTGGGGCAGTGGATACTAGCATTAGGACTCGTATGGTTTTTCAATAAGCGACTGTTGCCTAAAAAGTTTGCCGAATAGTTCGTAGCGTAATTGAGTCATCTGTATTGTCAATCACCTGATATAAAAATCGGAAAATTTCATTCGTTGGATTATTACGTACTTTATATTCGATGGTCAGGTATAAATCCGGATATTGCTCGCCGTGCAAGAACCAAAAGCATTCGTAGTAGTTGTTTGAAGGTCTTTCGGAATGAGTTATCTCACAAGTATTGTAAGAATCGTCTTCAAAAGTATACGTTAACTTTTGAGTGAGAGGCTCCTCAACTTGGTCGGTATTTTTGTTTATCTCGAATTCCTCATCAAAAGAAATCCTTTCCCAGGTACCATTTAATTGATCAGGCGTTAATTCGAAGGAATTATCAGAGTTAAGCAATGAACAGCTTGAGATACAGAGAATTAATCCTATTAATATTGCTTTCATCATAACGAGTTATGTGCTACATATTTAAGGTCGATGTTTTGCTCTGATATCTCGCGCACTCTGTAGATAAAACTATAATCGAAGTACCATTGCGTGACTATTTCTGAATAATAGAATCTAAAATATAATTCAGATTCAGAACCATATAACTCCCAACCACACTTTGTATATAGATTATTTGGTAGTTTAATTCTGATTATTTCACAGGTGTTATCTTTGTTGATAACAAATTTGAAAGCAGACTCTACTTTTGATGTATCAAATTCAGCTGGTTCAATGAGTTCAAGGTCATTGTAAAAGCTTTCGGTACGCCATTCACCGATTAAGTGATTGGGGTTGATTTCTAGTGCCTGTTCGTTATCAAATAGAGAGCAACTAATAATCAATGGAAGCACATAAAGAATAAAGTATTTCATTGCTTAAATCTGAATGGTGTTAAAAAACTTGTTCGATGTATTTCAATTCAAATCGCTGTTCTGATAATTCAAGAACCTTGTAGAAATACCTAAACAATTGTACAGTGTTATTCTCACTTTTTATTGTATAAGATAGAGTTAGAAACAAATTCGCTTCATTTCCACTTAGGTTCCAATAGCACTGTTGGTAGTAATTACTCTTGCGATCTGAATGAATAATTTGGCAGCTATCTGAAAAATCATAAATAATGTAGTAATTGGCTTCATCTGCTTTATTTCGATCATATGGTATCAATTCCATTTCTTTCTGATCGCTCGTATACATCCATTTTTGAGTTGCTAAATTTCTATCAATAATCACTTCATCGGTGTTATAAATATTACAACTCACCATTAATAAAATTATTGGGATTAAGACTTTATTCATCGCGATCATTATTCGAATCAATTAAAATCAGAGTCATTTTTTGATCTGAAAGCATCCTAATTTTGTATAAATCCCAGTAATACGGACCCGGCCAAATTCCCCAATCAACTTCAAATTGTATGAAGAAGTAATAGTCTTCCTCATCTTTATTTATATACCACTTACAGTCGTATATATAATAATATTGTGGTTTGCTGCTTTCAAGTTCACATGTATTGTTATCAACAAAAGTGTACTTAATATACAATTCAATTGAGCTTGTATCTGCCTGAGATAGGTTTATAAATTCTGTATTTCCTGTATAATCTGTTCTAATCCATTCACCAATTATGTACTCAGGATTAATCTCAAAGTCTTGTTCATTATCAAACAGTGAGCAGGAGAGTAGTAATGGAATAAAGATGAGGAAATGAGTTTTCATGAACGTCAATCTTTTATACAAGTAGATTTCTTTTAAAGATCTGATAAAGCTTCGAGCAAGCTATCGTTCTTGATCTTCAGGAATAAAAGTATCTTCGGTAGGCCCCTGATAAATAAAATCCAGATTTAAAGAGTTTTGATTGAGCTTAGAAACTTTATATAAGTAAGAAAATTTTGGCGTATAAGGGAACCATGCATAAATACCTTTATTAATTACTGTATAGTCATAGTTCAATGTCAGATATAAGTTTGGTGCTTTACCATCAACTTGCCATTTACAAATAGGATAATTATCTGGCTTATTTTTGTGAATTATTACACAATGATTATCTCTATAAGGGCTACTACTATAAAAATTATAATAGATATAATTGTCTAGTTTAGAAGTGTCTACTTGTGAAATTGACATAAGATTAAAATCACCTTCTAGATCTGTATAGACCCATTCACCAACTATAAACTCTTCATCTAAAACGATTTGTTGCTCGTTATCAAATAGTGAACAAGATAAAAGCAGTGTACTTAACAATAGAATAACCAGATAATTCATAATGCCCCAATTAATTAAGAATCATCAGCCTAACGCTTAACCATAAAAAATAGTATAAACTATTTTTCAGCCAATCTGTGCTCAATAGATTTAATAGAGTCGCGAATATCACTTAATATTTCAACCATCGAATCAGAGCCGTTATCACCGGAATTAACATTATCGGTAACTTTATCGCGTTGATCGAATACCATTTGGCGAAATTCCATGGCATCAACAACACCTAACAAACTTAAATCAGCCACTCCGGTACCCGAATTTCCGGCAGTTTCTACTTTTAAGATACTTAGGCCAAGCATGCGTAAAAGGGGACCTTCTTTAAACGTTAAATCCTGAATTTTGTCTAAAGGGACAGTTTTCTCGATCTGAACTAAAAAACCTTTTTTAAAGCGAAGTGATCTGGTTGTTAATTCGCATTCTAAGCGTTCGAAGTATTTATTAAGAAAGATAGGTGCGATGATTATCCAAAGAGGTATGATAGGGATTGTTATTACGGAAACAAGTAAAATCATTGCCACATACAAGTTGAGATAGATTTTAAGCTTAGGATTGAATTCTGCTTTTTTTAGAAGTACCGGTTTAGCCATGTTTCTGCGATGAGTTAAAATAAAAAAGGCGTCTTAATGGACGCCTGAAAAGAAAGTATAAAATAGGATGAGTTACAATCTAATTCGATGAAGTCTCTGTAATTTCATCGCGAGGTACGAATTTCATAGCGGTACTATTCATACAATAACGTAAGCCGGTAGGTTGGGGACCATCATCGAAAACATGCCCAATATGGCCACCACAATTAGAACAAACGATTTCTGTTCGAACCATAAAAAAACTTCGATCTTCGAGTTCAACTACTAAACTATCGTCAATGGGTTTCCAATAACTGGGCCATCCTGTACCACTTTTATATTTGTGTTTGGAATCGTATAAATGTTGTCCACAACCTGCGCAAACATAGATTCCGTCGCCCTTGTAATCAAAATATTCGTTGATATAAGGTATCTCAGTACCTTTTTTTCGCAGAATACGATACTGTGATGAGCTTAAAATCTCTCTCCATTGGGCTTCCGTCTTTTGATATGGAAAGGTTGGCACCGTATCTGTTCTTGAATGTTTCATTTCATTGAGTAAATGCTCATCAGCGTGGGTGTAATCATTAGAATTAGATTCTGCTGAAATAAACGCTAAACTTGATATAGCAAGAACGAGGGTTGAAAAAAATAGGGTTTTCATATAGGATGGAGTTTTTATCTACTAACAGTTTTTCAATAGATACCAATCCCGAGAAAAAAGAACATCACAAATAAGTAACAACTTTATAGATTATTACCAATCCCATCGTCCTTCAAGTCGGTCCCAATCATCCTCAAGCAATGGTAAATTCATTTGCTTGAACATACGAACTCCAATGGTAAATCCTACCCAAAATTGATAATCTCGTCCTTTGCGCGATGGCGACCAAACACTGTACCAGCTGTAATCCTCGCTACCTGTAACTCTGGAAACTTGCATATTCATGCTTGGACCTCCATAGAGTGAAAGTCCGTTTCCGAATCTATTTCCAACAAGGAATTTATAAGAATACATCATGTTTAGAGTTTTGTCGAAATCGCCTTCGAACACATGATGAGCACTAAATTCTTGATTTACAAAGAGGGTAGTGCTTTCTAATTTTTCAAACGAATCCTGAATATTTTTTTCTAAACCAACGGCAAAACCAATACGATACACGTCACGATCGAGAAGGGTATTAACGCCAAACAAAGCCATGTTATACACGCGATGTGTACCAGTAGTTAGAGAGAAATCTGTGAAGCCGGCATCAGAAAAACGTACATCGATATTTTTTCTACCATTGCCGTAAATACTTAAAACCCCAAGTGGTACACCTTCAAATTCTTTGGCAATATTAAGGATCCCAATCTGAACGCCTGTCGCCGTTTGGCTAAAGTTTACTGGAGCCCATTGCACACCCATTAACTCACGAGCAAAGTTACCAATACCGGCAATTGATAATCCTTCAATATTTTGGGCAACATTTATACCTCCTGAAAAAAGCAATCCGGAGGCATCACCTCTAGAAAAGTTGAAAGCACCGGAAGCAAATAACCCTTCAATATCTCCCAATGCAATATTCGCTCCAAAAGTAGCTTGCATGCCCGATAAGTCATCACCGGCGAAGTTGAGTATACCGGATGCCTGTAAGCCTTCCACATTATCTTTAGCAATGTTCATTACACCCGCAGCTTGTAATCCGGATATGTCGCCTTTCGCAGCATTAATAATTCCTGCAGCTTGTAAACCGTCAATATCATTTCCACTTATATTTGCGATACCAGCTGCTTGAAGTCCTGATGTTGAACGTCTGGACATATTAATTCCCATAGTAGCTTGTAAGCCTTCAATATTGGAATTTGAGTAATTTAGAACTCCGGCTACTTGTAAGCCTGCCATCGATTTATTCGAAACATTAGCTATACCCGCAATATTTAACCCATCCATTGAACCACGAGTAAAGTTAGTAATACCCGCTAACTGTAATCCGGCAGAATAATATTTGGTACCATTATAGAGAAGGCCAACTTCCCAACCATCTAACGCGCCGTGATATCCCCCAAGTAAGTTAATCGATCTTTTTGCAGTAAAATCTGTTGTACGTGCACCATTTGTAGAGATCGGCCCGATTAGAGTTATGCGCCATTTTCGATATTCAAGTTCATCGTAATAATCGTAATCTTGAGCATATGATTGAGTTGGAAAGGCGAAAAGGGTAATAATCAGAATTCCCCAAAAAATATTACTTCTCATAGACTGATCTTAGTTTAAGTTCGAGAATTGTTACCACCCGACCTTAAAAAAGTTTCACTCTATTTTAAAGCTTCACCACATTTTTTACAGTATACAGCATCCTGATCATGATCGTCGAATTTACAACGTGGGCATTGCCGTGGAGCAGTTTTAACTCTTGCCATTTCATAACTAACAATTCCGGTGGGTACTGCAATTATACCATATCCCAGAACCATGATTGTAGCAGCAATAAACTTACCTAAAGTTGTTACCGGTGTTATATCCCCAAAACCAACAGTAGATAAAGTGACTATGGCCCAATAAATACTTGTTGGAATGCTAGTAAAACCATTTTCCTGCCCTTCGATTACATATAATAGCGAACCAGCAAAAATTGCTAACATAATTACTGCAAATAAAAACACAGTAATTTTTCGTCTACTTGCAATCAGTGCGTTACTAATATATTCGGCCTCGTCGAGGTATTTTACCAACTTAAGAACACGGAATACTCTTAAAATCCGAAGTACTCTAATTGCAAGTAAATACTCTGTACCCGGTAATAAAATACTTATATACGTTGGGATGATTGCTAAGAAGTCAATGATCCCAAAAAACGAAAAAATGTATTTTCGAGGTTCTTTTACTGCGATTACACGAATGACATACTCTATAGTAAACAGAATAGTAAATACCCATTCTGCAGTTTTGAAGATCTCACCGAACTGTAAACGATATGCTGCAATGCTATCAAGCATTACTACCAATACGCTAAGCGAGATGGCAACAATTAGAAGTACATCAAAAAATTTGCCCCACTTAGTTTCGGCACCAAATATGATGATGAATAGCTTTTTTCGCCAACCTTTAGTGGAGCCAATGTCGCCTGTTTCGAACATGTTAGGCTGGCTTTAAACCATCAAAACGGTCGCTTAGTAGTTCATTCCAAACTATAACTTCATCTACATTATTTAATAAAGATTCTGTGTCTCCTTCGATGGTAACAGAAGTAATGGTGTCGCCTTGTGAAATTGCATTCACAACTTTTTGATCTTCTTCTGACACCACTTTACCAAACACAGTATGTCTGCCATCTAACCAAGGCGTTTCAATATGAGTGATAAAGAATTGGCTACCATTGGTTCCGGGACCAGCATTGGCCATAGATAATACACCTGGTTCATCATGCTTTAAATCTGCGTCGAATTCATCTTGAAAATTATAGCCCGGTCCACCTCGGCCATCACCATTTGGGCAACCACCTTGAATCATGAAATTTTCGATTACTCTGTGAAAACTTAAACCGTTGTAATAACCGCGCTTTGCTAGATTAACAAAATTAGCAACGGTAATAGGTGTTTTGGATTCAAATAGGTTAAGATTGATGGTTCCTTTGGAAGTTTCGATGGAAGCTGTTAATGACATGTCAGAATTGTTTTATGCTAAAGAAAATGAAATTAGAGTCTATTCCTGGATTTTCAGGCCCTGTTTGGGCATTCGAAATATGATGAAATTTATAACCTAAAGATAAGTAGGTTTGGGGTAATATTTGCCGTTGTACTGCAAGTTTTATGTCAAACGAATAATTAAAGCGGCGCCCTCTATTTGTAGGGAATGTTTTACTAATAAGATTAAATCCACTCTTAATTCCTGTTTCAATCTCAAAATGTTTAAATGGTTTTATAAAGGTGTAGCCAATAGGAGAGATGCCAAACCCGGAAACTAAATCGCGGCGACTACCTTCGTCTCTTTTTGGATAACTATATTCTATAAATGGAATAATCCCACGAGTAACATAAGTTTTTATGCCTTCAAACGGACTTTTTATTTCTTTACCAAACCCTATATAAGAGAAAAATGATTGAGTATCTGGTGTTTTACCAAGAAACATAACAGAGTTATAAGAATACCCAAGATTAGTTGTTATATAAATAATGCTGTTAGTCTCACTTTTTTGAGCAACAATATTACTTGATAGGGTAGTAGCGATGATAATCGAAAGAAGCGTAAATGCTACTTTAAGTCTCTTTTGCAAATGATTGGTATTATTTAGGGCTCGTCTTACTCTGTTTTTTAGCCATCGCTATGGCGGAAAGTATCCAAATTACTAACCATGCAGCCGCGAGGTAATAATTAGGACTGAATATAAGTGCAGCAACACTTATTAAATATATAAAATGGTAAAATATGGAAGGGACTTGTTCAGTGTCTGCTTTCTTTTGTAGATAATTAAAAGAAAAGTATAGCACTTTACCCAATAACAATAATACTGTATACACCCATAGAATTATCTCGAGAACAGTATTACTTGTAATCGCGTAAATGAGAATTAATGATAGTGCTACTACATCAAGGATTACATCCTTAAGCCAACGTGTCATTAATAATATGGATTAAAATACATCGGGATCATTTGAATCAGCAGTTGGAACGAGCGATACGTCTCTTGCCAATAGACCTTTATCACCTGTAGCCAACGTAAATTCAACTTTTTCACCTCGTTTAAGCTTTTTAAATCCATCAGATTTTATTTCACTGTAGTGTACAAATATCTCTTCGTCGTTATCTGAATTGATAAATCCGTAGCCTTTGATATTATGAAACCACTTAACAGTTCCTACTTTTTTTGACGACATAACGTTTTGATTTCTGACCCTTAAAAGAAGTATGTAAAATAAAGTGCATATTTACATTCAATTCAAGTTTATAAATGCCAAAATCAAAAGTTTTTTATTCAACCCTAATCGACTCAACCCATAAGATCATTTTTCGATAAGTCTCTGAGTTGGAAATCGTAAGTGTTGAAGACCAATTATAATTATCTACAGACTCAACATTTACGATTATTCCTTCTAATTTTACCTTGCTTCCTTGGCGTAGTCTATTTATCTGATCTTTAATCTCTTTTGAGGAAGGAATAAGGTGTAAATGTTCAACCTGTTTATTAATAGATTCTACGGGGATAGGGGGCTTTGTAAATTCTAAGCGAGCTTCTCTTTCACTCATACTAAAATGAATAAATTCAATATTTCGCTCATCCGACATCTCGTCCCAACCAACTAGAACATCTACCGGTGATAACTCCGATCGATCATCAAATAAATAGCGGCGCTTTTGCAGAACACGAACATCACTTTTATACCTTTTTTGTGGACTTAACGTGTTTCCTTTGTAATTAAATGGCTTTTCCCAAGCAGTTAATTGCATAATTGGACGTTCCGGATTTGTGACACCGGGGCCATGTTTTATAGGGTATATCGACCAAGCGTAATAACCCGACAGTGCTAATATACATAGCAGTATATACTTCAGCATAGTCATCTCCTTTTTTTTAAAAGGAGTGTTTGAACTATTAAAATGTTACAATAAAACTGATTTTAACGAATGTTTAGATAGGCCTTGTAGAATGACTCTAGGTCTTCTTCGTTGAAATTATTGAAAAAATTGACACCCAAGTCGGATAAAATATTTTTAAAAGATGATCTGGCATTAGGCACGAAACTTAAATCGATGATTCCTTCTGCGTATGAAATATTAAGTATGTCGGATAATGGGATTAAAATGGACTCTGAATCGAAATAAGCATGGCTTCCGGGAATATAATTTCCTCCGGAATCTGCAAAAGTATGCCACTCTTGGCGTTCATTATTTTCGATTTCGGAATTGTAGAGTTCTCGTAGTTCTTCGGTAATTAAAATAAAAACATGTTCTTTTGAGATGCCAAGAGTGAGTTGGTTATCCTTATCAGTAATTTCGAGAATTACATCATCGTTAAACGGATTAGCCAATAATACAGGGGCCGTAAATAAAAATAAAAGAAGTAATGAAAAAGAAAATCTATGCTTGTTTGTTGTTTTTTTCATTATACCTAAGATTGGATTGTGGTGTTAGGACGAACGAAAAACGAAAAAGTTGCAAACTTTATTCATTTATTTCTTTTTCTTTTAAAAACGAATCTAACCTCATAGTTTCTTTCAACTAACTGCGAATTATTATGAAACAGTTCCATATTGATGAAGAGAAATTCACCATTCTTATAGTAGATGATACTGAATCAAATGTGAAGTTACTTACCATACTTTTAAAGAATGCAGGGTACAATATTTTAGTAGCATTTAATGCAGAGGAATGCCTTAGAATTGCTCAAAAACGCATTCCTGATTTAATTTTACTGGACATACTTTTGCCGGATATGATAGGTTATGAGGTTGCGCAAAAAATTCATGAAAACCCAGATTTAAGTACAATACCAATAATTTTTATTACGGCTTTAACCGAGATCCAGGATAAGCTAAAAGGCTTTGAAGCCGGGGGCGTAGATTATATCGAGAAGCCTTTCCATCAAGAAGAGGTGTTGGCGAGAATTAAAACTCAACTCTCACTAAAGCAAGCTTTAAATTCCTACGATCTTAGTTTGCAACAATTAAAGCGACAAGAAGAAGAATTTCGTGGATTAAATAAACGTAAAATGGAATTACTTCGCATTGTTAGCCACGACATATACAACCCTTTAAATGGAATTTTGGGTTTAAGTAATCATCTACAAGCAATGCATAATCCTGAATCGGAAGAATATCAGATTTCTGAAATAATTGCAGAAAGCGCAAATAAGTTGCTAAATCTTGTTGATAAAGTGCTTTATGATGAAAATCACTTAAATTTAAAAACCACTATAAACAAAGCGCCTTCGTATATAGAGGAAATTGTGAGTAATGTAATTAAAATGCATCGCCCGAAATCAATCCTCAAAAAAATTGATCTTAATTCCAATATTAAAGGGAATCATCGCGAGTTTTTGTTAGATCAGATTAAAATCGAAATAATCTTAACAAATCTTGTTTCAAACGCTATTAAATTCACTCCTTCAGGTGGCTCTGTAACTATTGAGGCTGAACAATCTGGTGATTTATTGAAAATTAAAGTGATTGATAATGGCATAGGAATTCCTGCCCATATGGTAAAGCGGTTGTTTAACGAGAAAGGAAGTATCCGGCTTCAAGGAACGGAAGGTGAAGTTGGAGTGGGATTAGGTCTAGATGTAGTTCAGAACTATATTGCACAGCATAAAGGACGAATTTTTGTGAATTCAATAGTTGACGAAGGAACCACATTTTCTATTCTATTACCCTTAAGCTAATTCATTAGTTATGAGCTATACTTTGTTAATAATTGATGATGACGAAGCCATTCATATTTTGGCTAAAAGTTTATTGGGTAAGCTATTTTCGTTAGTTCATGCAAGAAATGGGCAAGATGCTATTGATATTTTATCAGTGAAGAAAATCGATCTTATACTTTCTGATATCCATATGCCAAATTTAACAGGGCTTGAGTTGTTAGAAAGCCTACGCTCGGACAAAGAAAAGAAAAATATACCGGTATTAATTATGACCGGAATGCCCTCGGTTGAAAAAGAGAAAAAGGCTTATTCACTAGGCGCATCACATTTCATCTCGAAGAGTTTATTTTCCAAATATCCACAAAAAATTGTCGAACAGATCAACATGAAGTTAGTTACTAACATTGTGATTGATCATTTAGAAGGCTCGTTGGAAGAAAGTAAAAACAAGTTGGTAATGAGTTTAATGGATACGGCACTAAATGGCTCATTTAAAGATACTGTGAACACATTATGTGCAGAATTGAGAGCCTTGTTATACGCCGACTTTGTAGGGATGTGGGTATTTGGTAAAGCCAGTTCTCAATTAATTGATTTTCAGGGTTCTGCTGTTTCTGATTCCAAGTTGGTTAGAGATATCACAGGCGAACCCGGTTACGAAAAATTAGTAGATTCTCGACAACCTTTTTTTAGTAATCACGTGTACAACGAAGACGATACGTTTTTCAGAGAATTAGCTATTGAGCAGCAAATACCGGCTGAAATTGTAGTGCCATTATTCTCGGTGAATGAACAAGGTTTTTTAGTTAACGAATACAAAGTGCCGGAAGAATCAGCAATGTTTGGTGCAATAATTATTAAAAGATCTGGATTAATATCTTCTACAGAGTTTGAATTATCCTCAAAAGTGGTAATTCAGGCGGGTACTATTTTATGGAGACTTTACCGCAAATAAGTATGTCAAATAAATCGCTGCACATTGAATGGTTAACCTTTTTTTTAGGGATTATGTTACTGGCTTTCATGAATCCAACAACCGACAGTGCTTCACTTTGCCTTTTCGAGCGCATGGGATTTTCTTTTTGCTTAGGCGATGGGTTAGGCCACTCCATTGCTTACCTTTTTCGCGGTGATTTTCAGGCATCATTTAATGCCAACTTTATGGGACCGGTAGCCGTAGCAGTACTTATGGCTAGAATCATTTTTATTTGGAAAACAATTTATATCAACTACAAAACAGAAGAATTGGGTACACAATATGTCTAATATTATCCATGTTATACCGGAAGCAACCGGAGATGAAGCTTTATACTTAAATAAAATTACGGAAGGATTAAACGCAGAACAATTAGGGCAATTCTCTAATGCCTATCGCGCTCGAAGAAAAGATCCACAAATAATTTTACTTACTTGTTTGCTTGGCTTTTTCAGCCTTGCCGGAATCCACCGTTTTTTACTAAATCAAATTGGGATGGGAATCCTCTATTTGCTAACCGGTGGGTTATGCTTGATAGGAACCATTGTTGATTTGGTAAATCATAAAGATTTGGCATTCCGATATAACAGAGAAGTAGCTAAAGAGCTCAGATCAATGTTTTAATCAAATTTAGAGCCCAAACACTCTGTTTATATTAAAGCCTAATCTGAAATCTCCAGCAAAGAAATCAGTGTTTGTGCGAGCCAACAGGTGTTGTTCGGTAAACCATTTACCCGACATAAAAAACATTTGAAAAACGTGTCCACCGGTTTCGATTTCATAACCGATAGCGAAATGGTTTTTTGTTCCGGGTGACCGTTCGCCAATAACCGGTAGATATTCGAAGGTAATTGCTTTACGCTCGTCGAACGCATATCTGCCGCCTAATCCTATCCCGTAATGCGTGTTTTCAGGTATAACACCTGCTTGCTCGATTTTTACCGTATTGAAATGTGATATCATGGGTGCAATCTGTAGCGACAGCTGCTTATTTATTTTTCGAGCTACCATAATGCTAACGAAATAGTTTAATCGCTCTTGAAAGGTGAAGTCATCAAACTGTGTATTCTTTTGGGTGTTGATGCCTACGTCACCTTTTATTGCAACTTGAACTGGGATTTTATCTGATTTGAGTTGTTCGAGCACAATGAATTTTGCCCTGAAATCAACATTATCTTCTACGCTAGTTCGGCCAATGCCAATGGTTAATTTGTCGGTTACTCCGTAATCGAATCCTAAACGCACCGCAGCATTTTGATCTAATCCATAGAATTCCTCGATTCCGGAACTAACAAGTCCAAAATTGTGGGTGATAAGACTATTCAAATTTCGAGCTTCTAAATTAACAACGGTACTCATCCCTATAAGCGAGCCAATTCTAAATATATCGTCAACCGGGCCATCTTTAACGGCTCGTTGGCGTTGCATTTGTGCCAGTAAAGAAGACGAAAAGACAATCAAAAAAATGAAAGTAGCTACATATCGCATTATTGATCCTCGCTATATGGTTTTAGTAGTATCTCGATGTTAATTTCCTGATTTTCATCCACTTTAATGATCAAAAGTGAAGGCGGTTCGATGTTGTAATCGTTCAGATTAAGTATCCAGTTTGCTTTCAGCAGTATTCCTTCGCTAGTAGGCTGAAGAGTGCCTTCAATTTCAACTTCTTGTTGCTTTCCGTGAATTTTGAACGTCCCTTTAGCTACAGCAGGCTGTGGTTCTGAATTATTCAAATCAACGGGTGATTCGAGAGTGCCATAGAATTCAGCAAACGGAAATTCCTCAGTTTCTAAAGTGAGTTTCATATCTCGATCGCGTTTGCCATTTCCGGTATCAAGTGTTTCCAAATCGAGATAAAAATCAAGGATATTCTCATCCAGGTTTATTAAGCCAACCAGATTTTGAGAACTACCTTCGAACGTATGCAAGGGTACTTTTGATATAAAAACTGCTTCGCCGTCTTCTGCAAAAAAGCTTTGAGCATGGAGTGGTGAAAAGAGGACGAGTGCAATTAAAAGGGTAAATAATTTTTTCATGATCAATTGTTTAAAGCGCCTTCCAGAATCCAGGCACGAATAGTTTGAATTTCATCGCCACTTAGCGCTGAACCTTGAGGCATTCTTCTCAATCCACTTTCGGGATTAGGTTCAATAATATCGACAAGTCCACTTTGGTCAGGTTCATTAGCTACCACAATATTTGCACCATATACTACACCCGACCCTGACATTATCGATGCATAACTAGATGCATTAAAGTTATTCTGAGCAAAATTCCCATTATGACAGCTAACACAGTGTTGTTGCAAAATAGGTTGGACGTCGGCACTAAAACTAATCTCTGATTGCACGGTACCGGTTACATCTTCAATATTATTTAAACAACCGGTGGCTGTTAACATTAATACTGAAAAGAATATGTTTTTTATGATTCTGTTTTTCCGTAGTTCCACGAAGTTGTAAGTTTATGATCGAAAATTTCTACTAATAACGAATTTTATTACGATGATACCAAGAGCTGATGCACAAGAACTTCTTAATTCTTTTATCGAAAATGAAGCGTTGCGACATCATTGCCAAATGGTTGCAACAGCAATGGAAGCCTATGCTATTCATCGCTCAAAAAATAGTACGGAAATAGAGGAATGGTGGATTGCCGGTTTATTACACGATATTGATTGGGAGATGCATCCTGATGAACATCCGAACTATGCCATCGAGCATATTTTTCCGAATTATGATCTATCTGAATCTGTGGTTGAGGCTATAAAAGCTCACGCTCCAGAACGCACCGGGAAAAATCCAGAGACGGAAATTGAACGCTATTTATTTGCTTGTGATGAGTTATCCGGATTCATGCATGCTGTGTCGCTAATGCGACCTACAGGTTTCGAAGGAATGAAGCCTAAATCGGTAAATAAGAAGCTTAAAACGGCAAATTTTGCAGCCAATGTGTCGCGAGAGGACATCAATAAAGGAGCGGAATTAATTGATAAATCCTTGAATGAGCATATTCAATTTTTGATCGAAGTTTTCGAATCAAAATAAGCACTTAGAAATGATAAGTAAGTAGATTATCATAAAAAGAAACCCGAACCGGTCAAAGTTCGGGTTTTTCTTTAGGGCATTTGGTGCTTTGCAGCATCCAAAAGCTCGTTTGCTCTTCGGGGCGAGAGTACGTGCACATTTTTTTAAGGTTGCGAACTAATTCTGTTCATTTACGTTTTTTTTGAAATAAGAAGATTAATTGGAACTGTGTATCTTTAGGCATGAATCTGTTTAGAAAATTTTCGATAACTAAAAATGAGTTTATTACAGGAATGCTGGCCATGTTACTGGTTAGTATTGCTGTTTTTGGGACACGCCAACTTCGTATCTCAACGAATGATGCGATCGAATTTAGGAGTCCAACCTCAATCAAGATTCATGAAACGATTGATGTAGAGGAGTTAATCACACTAATGAACCGAAACAGCGTTGAGTTTGATGAGGCCAATTTCCGCTGGGCTACTCGATTAATGGGATGGAGACAATTTAAAGTTGGTAATTACGATTTTTCAGGTGAATATCCTTACGAAGTATTTTTATCAAAATTGGCGCTT
This sequence comes from Balneolaceae bacterium, assembly GCA_034669965.1. Lineage (GTDB taxonomy): Bacteria > Bacteroidota > Rhodothermia > Balneolales > Balneolaceae > HXMU1420-13. Next base: position 16,958 of record JAXMOK010000002.1, read on the forward strand.
GGAATTCAAGATCCGGTAGAGATTGTAATATTGCCCGGAATTGATCGGCAGCGATTTGCTGAAGCAGTTGCGACTAGACTAAAGTTTGAAACTGAAAATCTATATGATGTTTTCGAAGACTCGGTGTTTCTTGATGAATTGAAACTCACAAAAGAAGAATTGATGGGACGTATGTTTCCGGAAACGTATAGAGTTTATTGGACATCAACCCCAAAAGATATCATCCGACGCGTTTTAAAAGAATTTGATGAGAGTGTTGTAAAGCCATTTTCAGAAGAAGCTATCGATAATGGACATTCGATTTCAGAAATTTTAACAATGGCATCCATAGTAGAGTGGGAAGCGAAAATTGAAGAAGAGAAAGCTGTTATAGCCGGATTATATTGGAATCGAATTGATCGAAGAATGCGACTAGAAGCAGATCCTACAGTAAATTTTGCGCTAGGTGAACGTCGTAGATTGTTATTCGAAGACTATAAGTTTCAACATCCGTTTAATACCTACTTGAATCGTGGATTGCCTCCGGCGGCCATCACAAATCCGAGTTTATCTACCATAATTGCCACGTTAAGGCCGGCTGATCATGATTTTTTATACATGGTTGCAAACCCCGAAGGAGGGCATGAATTTTCTCGAACTTTCGCAGAACATCAAGAGGCATCTGAGCGATGGAGAAAGTGGCTAAGAGAGCAATATCGTATAAAGCGCCAGCAGGAGCGAGATGCTGCTCAATCGGATTAAAGGTGATGTTATCGCCTTCGTCTATTTTGCTGTGATTGCCCCGGTTGAGCTACGAATACACGTTCGCGATCTCGTATCATGCGTTCGATGCGTATCTGTTCGTTTACATGTGTTCCATTGAAACTTACGTCGATACTTAAACCATCGTAGCCCTGAAGATTTTTAAGAGAATCTCTTAAATCAGCCGGATTATTAACAAAATCTAGCTGATCCAAAATAATTGAAGCTGCATCGTAACCGATATAAGCAAATTGATTAGGCAATGTTGAAAAACGAATTCTGAACTCAGAAATGAATTTACGGGCTTCTGAAGTGCTAGTATCTACATCAAAAGAACGAGAAAAATAAAGCTGTGTAGAATCTAACCGCCGTGATTCTATATTCACTTCTCTCCATTCTTCCGATCCCAAAATTGCAACATCGCTTCGCATTGCCTCTAAATCGGTGAGCATACTTTCGATCAAGGTTTGAGCTATCGATCCGGTGAAGGGAGCATATACTGCTTTCACCATAGCAACAGAATCCAGAGTATCGGTGGTGAAAAATTGGGTGTAATCTCGGATATCGTAGCCCAAACTTTCAAAATCTTCTTCGAAATAGTATTCAACATAACCGCCTAACCGTTCGGCTTCGTGACGAAAAGCTCGAGCAGCAGGTGCACCAAGTGATTGAGCCTCAGTGATTACGCCTAGAGTGTCGTAACCAAGTTCTAATACAGCTTTTTTGGCCATAATTTTACCCTGTGTTGCAAAACTAGGATTCAGCTGAAATACGAAATTATTGTATAGGTCTAAACTGTCGGCATTTGCAAGAGGAAGTAATATTGGTATTTCATAAGCCTCTGCAAGATCTGAAAACTCCTTGGCCACTTCAGAGAATAATGGCCCAATTAATACATCAATGCTTTCTTTGTACACAAGATCTGCCATCACAGAATTCGCAGTGTTCTCTTCAGGGTTTGTGGTTCGATACGTGAGAAAGGCTTTGGTATCTGGATTTTCCTGATTGAATTGCTCAACAGCCAACTGAATACCGTAGTATAAATGTTGTGGAATTTCATACTCTGGCGCATCGAACTCGAATTGTGGCAATACAACTCCAATATTGTACGAGATGCCATCAGGTGCAGTTTTCAAGCGATTTGGGTTATAGTTTTGCTGATATTGAATAGAATCAGCTAGTGCCGTTTTTATTCGATTTTCGCGTAATGGAGAATCGTTACTTTTAGAGTGCTCATACAATTCGTACAATGCAGTAGCCAAAGTGAAATCAATTCTACCCAGCGATTGTTCGATTAAATCTAATCTGATTTCATCTTTTGAAACACTTTTAAAAACATCAAAACGTTGTTTATCGGTCAAATACCCGAGAGCATCATTATAGAACTGATCTGCTCGACGTGTAATCGCTGTAGTTCGAGATGCAGTTATCAAATCGTGCAAATGCTCAAAAGACGATGTATAATTTTTAAGCTGAAAATGGGCTAAAGCTATGGTGTAAGTTGCATCTTGATGCCAATCTGTATTCGATTCGCTAATGGCTTTCAAAATGTTAATCGCCTTCAGATAATTGCGTTGTGCAAAATGGCTTTTACCCAGTAATAATCTCGATTCCTCACCACTTACTCTTTCTAGAACGAAAATAGCTCGTTCATAATCTCCTTGCTGAAAAAGAGAACGACCCATTTCCATACTTTGGGCAAAAATTGAAGTATGTAGAATCAGTGTTAAAACTGTAAAGAAAAGTGTTTTTTTCATGCTTGTTGAACTTGTAGTGCCTTACACTACACAGAATCCATTTTGTTCTGTTTAAATTATTCCCACTCGATGGTGGCCGGTGGTTTCGAACTGATGTCGTAAACAACGCGGTTAATGCCCTTAATTTCGTTAATTATCCGGTTAGAAACATGAGCTAGAAAATCGTAAGGAAGATGTGCCCAATCTGCAGTCATGCCATCTACACTAGTAACAGCTCGCAAAGCAACGGTAAACTCATAGGTTCGTTCATCACCCATAACACCCACGCTTTGCACAGGCAGCAGAACCACTAAGGCTTGCCAGGTTTCGTTATATAGATGATTAGCTTTTAACTCATCGATGAAGATTTTATCGGCTTCACGTAAAAGATCCAACCTTTCTTTGCTTAGCTCACCAATTACACGAATTCCCAAACCGGGGCCCGGAAATGGGTGACGTGATATAAAATGTTCCGGGATTCCTAATTCTCGTCCAACTTCACGCACTTCATCTTTAAATAATTCGCGAACGGGTTCGATGAGATCCAATTTCATTTTATCTGGTAAACCACCCACATTATGGTGTGATTTGATTGTAGCCGAGGGACCTTTAAACGATACACTTTCAATTACATCCGGGTAGAGCGTGCCTTGTGCAAGATATTTAAAATCAGAATCGGTGCCGATTTCTTGCTCAAAGACATCGATAAAACTTACGCCAATAATTTTGCGTTTTTTCTCGGGATCAGAAACGCCCTCTAATCGCTCCATAAATAAATCTGTGGCATCAACACCACGAACCGGTAGATGTAAATCGCGGGTATAAAGATGGAGTACATCTTCAAATTCATTTTTCCGGAGTAACCCATTATCCACAAAAACACATTCCAACTGATCGCCAATTGCTTTATGGATTAAAGTGGCAACAACGGTAGAGTCAACGCCACCTGAAAGTGCACAGAGGACCTTATCGGATCCAACTTTTTCGCGGATGGATGCAACTTGCTCGTCGATAAACGAAGCAGCTGTCCAATCTCCGGAAAGACCACAAATGTTGTAAGCAAAGTTTTTAAAAAGTTGCTTACCACAATCGGTATGAGCAACCTCAGGATGAAATTGCACCCCAAATATTTGTTTATTTAGATGCCTAACCGCGGCAACTTCGGCATTAGCGGTGTGGCCAATAATTTCAAAATCGGAAGGCAAACTATGGATATGATCACCGTGGCTCATCCAAACTACCGAGCCATCTTCAATGTCTTTAAGTAAATCGCTGGAGTTATCGATGATTAAATGTGCTCGGCCGTATTCGCGCTTATCTGCTTTGGTAACACTACCCGGAATGGCAGTGTGGGAAAGGAGTTGCAAGCCATAACAAACACCTAAAATAGGTACATCCCAATCGAATATTTGGGTTTGAAGATGAGGAGCGGCATCATCGTTAACACTCATTGGGCCGCCCGATAGAATAACACCGCTTGGTTTTGGTGTTAGAACATCCTCTAAATCGACATTAAACGGATGGATTTCGCAATAGATGTTGAACTCACGTAAACGACGTGCAATTAACTGCGTGAACTGTGAACCATAATCTAAAATTAAAATCCACTCGTTATGTCTGCTCATTTATAAGATAACTTAAGAGGTGATTTCCTGATATTCGTCGGCGGATAATAATGAGTCGAGTTGGCCGGCATCGGCTACTTTCATTTTAATCATCCAACCAGCGCCGTAAGGATCGTCGTTAACGAGCTCAGGATTGTCTTCTAATTCTTCATTCAATTCGATCACTTCTCCATCGATCGGTGCATATAAATCGGACACCGTTTTTACTGCTTCCACAGTACCAAATGTATCGTCTTTCGAATAATCTGAACCGGGTTCTTCCAGTTCAACAAAAACAATATCACCAAGCTCACCTTGGGCGAAATCGGTAATTCCGATAGTTACAGTTCCATCGCCGTTATCACGAATCCATTCGTGTTCGCGGGTGTACTTTAAATCAGAAGGAGTGCTCATTCTTTGTCCTTAGGTATAAATTTGAATGAAGTTTCTAGGTATTTGGTGCTGATAGATCCCGCATTAAAATTAGGATCGTCTAGCAATTGAATATGATACGGAATGGTAGTTTTGATTCCTTCGATAATAAACTCTTCCAAAGCTCGCTTCATTTTAGCAATAGCTTGTTTGCGAGTTGGAGCCGTACAAATAAGCTTAGCAATCATCGAATCATAGTAAGGAGGGATACGATATCCTGAATAGGCATGCGTATCTAAACGAACGCCATGTCCACCGGGAGGATGAAGTACCGTAATAACACCAGCAGATGGACGGAATCCATGTTCAGGATCTTCGGCATTAATTCGGCATTCAATCGAATGTCCTTCAATTTCAACCGAGAGGCCATCAATTTTTTCGCCCGATGCAACTCGGATTTGCTGTTCTATTAAATCATGTCCCGTCACTTCTTCGGTTACAGGATGCTCTACCTGTATTCGAGTATTCATTTCCATGAAATAGAAGTTCAAGTCATCATCAACTAAAAACTCTACGGTACCTGCGCCCTCGTAATTTACCGATTTGGCAGCGTTTACAGCGGCGAGTCCCATTTCATCGCGCAGTGCGGGTGTCATCAATGGAGAGGGAGCTTCTTCCAAAATCTTTTGATGACGTCGCTGCGAGGAACAATCACGTTCGCCTAAATGAATGGCATTCCCGTGCTGATCGGCGAGTACCTGAATCTCAACGTGGTGTGGATTAGTAACAAATCGCTCGATATATACTTCAGGATTATTGAAGGCACTGGCTGCTTCGTTGCAGCACATTTCATAGTTCTTCTTTAATTCTTCTTCGCGTTCTACAACACGCATACCACGGCCACCGCCACCGGCAGATGCCTTGATGATAACCGGGTAGCCGATTTCTTTACACACTTTTTTAGCGGCTTCAAAGCTTTCAACAATGCCATCACTTCCGGGTACTACCGGAACTTTATTTGCGATCATAGTCGCTTTAGCTACCGCCTTATCACCCATTTTGTTAATAGCTTCAGGTGAAGGCCCGATGAATTTTATATCATGCTCGGAACAAATACGCGAGAATTCAGCATTCTCAGCTAAAAAACCATATCCAGGATGGATGGCTTCAGCATTAGTAATTTCTGCTGCCGCTAGAATGCTTGGTATTTTAAGATAGCTTTCTTTACTGGCTGGTGGACCAATACAAACGGCTTCGTCGGCAAACTTCACATGCAAGCTTTCTGCATCGGCAGTTGAATATACAGCCACCGTTTTGATACCAAGTTCTTTACATGTTCGAATGATTCGAAGTGCGATTTCACCTCGGTTTGCAATCAGTATTTTGTTAAACATGCAGTTGAATTAGCTTTTTTCGATGATAAATAAAGGCTGATCGAACTCAACAGGAGTGCCATCGGTAACAAGAATATCTTTCACTGTTCCTGCGAACTCAGCTTCAATTTCGTTCATGATCTTCATGGCTTCAATAATACAAAGTGTTTGCCCTTGTTGAATCTTATCGCCAACCTGAATGAATGGATCTGAATCTGGAGAAGACGCTTTATAATAAGTACCAACAATCGGAGATTTAACTGTATCTCCTGAAGGAGCAGCACTTTTTTCAGCTTCAGCCGGGGCAGAAGGTGTTGCCGGAGCTTGAGGAGCGGCAGGTTGTGCAACCGGAGCCATTGCAGCCGGTTGAGTATACGTGACCTGCTCAACAGTACCTGTTTTCTTAACTTTGATTTTAAAATCACCTTCTTCGATGGAAACTTCGTTCACATCCGAGTCGGAGATCATGGTTAGAATGTTCTTTATTAATTTTAAATCCATAAGAAATTATTTAGCTCGTTCAAGATATGATCCGGTTCGGGTATCAACGCGGATTTTTTCCCCTTCCTGTATAAAAAGCGGAACGTTTACGATTGCGCCCGAGTCGAGTGTAGCCGGTTTTGAACCGCCTTGTGCGGTATCACCTTTAACACCGGGATCGGTTTGCGAAACAGTTAATACTAGATGATCAGGTGGCTCTGCATAAAGAACCTGTTCGTCATCAGCATTAAATAACACTTTACAGGTTTGTCCTTCAATTAAAAAATCTTGTCGTTCAACCTGATTTGGGGCAATAGGTATTTGCTCGTAGGTATCATTGTTCATAAAGTAGAACATGGTACCATCGTTGTATAGATATTGGTATTCTCTGTTTTCAACACGAATGGCTTCAGCTTTTTCGCCTGAACGCCACGTTTTATCGATATTCTTGCCGTTAACAATACCTTTTAATTTGGTACGCACAAAGGCAGGACCCTTTCCGGGTTTCACGTGTTGAAATTCTGTGATCGAATATAATTCGCCATCCATATTCAGAACTAAACCGTTCCTGAAATCTGATGTAGAGACTTTTGACATTAAATTGTAACTCCGTTTATAGTTGCGCAAAAATAGGGGTAGCCTTAGTGTTTAACAAGGAGAAAGTTTAGCTACCCGTACTAAATTGGATATTAGTTGATAATCGAAATACCAAAGAAATTACTGAGTACCACTAACACAAATAGAACACCCAATAAAACAGGGCATAGGTAGCTGATTGCAAAATCAATAAGCTTTTTACTTATCGACTCGTGATACCCTTCGTAACCGGTTGCGATTTCATCATGCAAATTTTCTTTCTTCCAAATATATGCCGCAAATGTAACGATCAGCGTACCTCCAAGTAACAGAAGTACATCCGCAAGGTGACCAAAGAAAGTCATGAAATCGGTTGAAGTGTTGGCTCCAACATAAGTAATAAAGTTGCTAAAGAAAGCACTATAGCCATTACCAACAAGCGAAGGTAACCCAAGTACAAAAATAATTAATGCAGAAATGATAACTGCGTTTTTTCTGGTTTTTTTATGTTCATCAACAATATATGCAACAGGAACTTCAAGTAAGGAAACGGTAGAGGTTAAAGCAGCAAAAGAAAGCAACAAGAAAAACGCGCCACCCATTACAGCGCCTAATGTGGTTCCAAGGGTTTCAAATACTCCCGGAAGGGCAACGAAAATAAGTCCGGCACCGCCTTGTATATTCGCCATATCGCCACCCGTACTGTAGGCCACAATAGGGAACAGCATTAGTCCAGCAATAAATGCGATACCTACATCAAAAATGGTAATCATTGCTGCAGAAGTAACAATATTTTCTTTGCGAGATAAATAACTACCGTAGGTAATTAATGCACCCATACCCAAAGAGAGAGAGAAAAATGCCTGACGTAATGCACCACCGATGGTTCTTAAATTCAGCTCAGAGAATTCAGGAACGAGATAGAATTTTACTCCGGTAAATGCATGAGGAAGAGTTAACGCATAAATCAAAATACCTACGATCATTATGATTAATGTAGGCATCAATATTTTAGCAGCACGCTCGATTCCAGAACTAACTCCTTTCGAGACAATAAAAGAAGTAGCTATCATAAAAAATATAGAGTAGATACCGATTTTGAGGACATCTTTGGTGTATTCACCAAACTGTGCGCCAATTTCGAAGTTTGCGGTTACCATTTCGAAGAAATAACCGAATGCCCAGCCAGCAACAACATTATAAAACGATAAAATAACAACCCCGGCAAGGATCCCAATTTTACCAATGAAATTCCATTTAGGAAACCCGAGTGCATCAAAAGCGCCAATAGCATTCTTCTTGGTTTTTCGCCCCATTGCAATTTCAGTTACCATAACCGGAAAGCAGAGTACAAAACAAAAGAACAAGTAAAGCAGAACAAAGGCTGCACCACCACCTGCTTCAACTTCAAAAGGGAATTTCCAAATGTTACCAAGGCCTACTGCCGATCCTGCTGCTGCTAATACAAAGCCGAGCCTAGAATTCCAGGCACCACGTTCTGTGTTTGATGATATTGCCAAGTGATGATCTCCTAATATGTTAGATTTTTAAGCAACGTAAAATATTTTATGCTTACTTCATACGCAACCGTCGAAGTATAACTCCTGAACTGGGTGGTAGTCGAAATTGATTTTTGATAACACGAATGCCCTTAACGTTACATTTTCTTGCATTTGCAAGCATATTCCAGTCGCCATTGGGCAAATCAATTTTGTGGGATGAATTTGGGTCGCAATTCAATGATATAAAGTAGTCGTACGGGTCTTCGGCGCTTTTTCCATCAATCGAGAATGTGATATGAAGAGGATGGAGGTAAACCTTAAAATTAATGGCTCCAGGGTCAGATTTGCGCAAGGCCGGGCTCTTCAAACGCAAATGAATCAACTCGCGATAATAATCAAATAATTCTTGATTACTTTGAATCTCATTGAAGTTCAACCAATTGGTTTCATTATCTTTATTGTAGCTATCATGGTCAAGTTTGGCATTTCTAGGATCAAGACCGGTTGGGTCTTCAATAACTTTCGATCTAGCCCATTCTTGTCCTGCATGAATCATACTCACACCTTGGCTTACCATCAATGACATTGCCGCAAGTTTTGCAATGGCTAATTCGTTTTTTGAGAGTTTGGTGACCTCATTTTTATTCTCGAATGTTTGCTCGCGCTTTGTTGAATCTAACGCAATTCGAATGAAGTCGCCGAGCGTGTATCCATCGTGTGCTTCTAAATAATTTACCGAATGCTCGGAAGTTCTGAACAATCCGTGTTCGCCGGTATTAAGTGTGCCCCTGATGAAATTTTCGAGCGAATATCGATTGCAGCCATGATGCCATCCACCAAAAAGTAAGCCTTTATCATTTACCGGATCATAGCCTTTGAAACCGTTTCTGAGCTTATCATTCCAGCTGCTCCAACCATGATCTGAAAATCCGGCCGGTTTATACTCGCCACCCCAAGGTTCGGCTATTAATACGGCATTTGGATTGATTTTCTTGGCTTCTTCTTTGATTTGGTCCACCGTTTCCCAGTCAATAATTCCGGCTAAATCGAAACGAAATCCATCAATATGAAACTCTTCGATCCAATATTTCACCGATTCTACAATTAGTTGCTGAGAAAACTTATTGCATGTGTTGATGTCGTTCCCGGTCCAGCTGTCATTCAGGTAATTTCCGTGTTCATCTAACCGAAAGTATTCGTCTTTGGCGGTGTACTTCAAAGGATTCAAATCATACTGCGAAGCATGATTGTAAACCACATCCATAATTACCGAAATTCCTTCAGCGTGTAGTCGTTTAACAAGTTCTTTTAATTCATTGATGGCGTTGATATTACGCCCTACAACTGATCCATGAGTTAGGTTTCCATCAGACGCATAAATAGTTTCGGGACTAAAGAAAAAGGAGGTCATGTATCCCCAATAATTCTTGCTGTAATGATTCCAAGTATTGGTTAATCCCGATGAAATGGTGGTACCAAATGGTGGTTCGAAATAAGCAAAATTTTGCAGTGGAAGAAACTCAACGCAATTTACACCCAGTTTTTTCAGGTGTTTGATTCCACCCACTTCAGCTTGCCAAAAATCATTGTATACGCCCTGCACGTAGGTTTTTGCGGATGGATGCGCCACCATATCCTTGATGTGTGTCTCGTAAATAACTAAGTCGCGGATATCCTTGGGTGCTTGAAATTCATCGTTATCCCAATCAAATTTAGGGATTTCAATAATTTTGGTTTTTGCGAATCCCAGATAATGATTTCTGGAGGTTACCAGTTTGCTGTACGGATCGGCAACATATTTGTCGGTTGCTTGAAACCAAGGAGAATCTTCTGCTTTATTCAGTTTGTACGCATACCAGGTATCGATTAACTCCAACGAAGGACAAAAGTAATTCCAGATTCCATTCTCGCCTTTAAGCATGCTAAATTCGGTACCATATAAGTGTTCGAAATTCTCGAACAATACAATTTTAACCTGATCAGCTTTAGGTGCATACAACCGAAAGACAATTCCGTCTTTCAGAATGGTGTAGCCAAGTGAGTAATTGTTAAAATCGATGGTGCGGGTAGATCTCTCTTTGAGTTTAATAGCCGCCATTTTAGGAGATAGAACTTCCATTTTCAGCCTCGGTCTCGACAAACTTCAAATTCCCTTCACTGTCTTCGGCCATCAAAATCATTCCTTTGCTTTCTACTCCCATCAATTTTTTGGGGGATAGGTTTGCTACCACGCATACTTTTTGTCCCACTACGGTCGACTCATCAACGTGCTTTGCAATACCTGAAACAATGGTTCTAGTTTCGATGCCGATATCAACATGAAGCTTAAGTAGTTTATCGGACTTTGGAATACGTTCTGAAGCTAATATTTCGCCGGCTCTCAAATCGAGGTTCATAAAATCCCCAAACTCAATATTATCTTTTAGCGGCGGATAATTACTGGCCGGATCGTTAGCAGCAGCGCGTTCTTCAAGGCGTTTAATTTGTGCTTCAATTTGGTCATCTTCTACTTTAGTGAACAGAACTTCTCCGGCATTAACATCTGTTCCGGATGGAATCATAGAATCTGAGATTTGCTCCCAGCTAATCTCATTATTCATGCCCAATTGGGAACGTAATTTCTTCATCGAGTCGGGAAGAACCGGCTCCATCATAACCGAAAGGGCTGCACAAATCTGGTTGCTTACATACAGTGTATTGTTACAAGCTTGTGGATTGTCTTTGCGAGTCTTCCACGGCTCTGTTTCGGTAAAATATTTGTTACCTACTCGAGCAAGGTTCAAGCCCTCCTGAATGGCTTCTTTAAACTTAAACGCGTCGTAAGCAGCCGAAACCTTGTCTTTTTGAGTTTGAATCGCTTTTAACGCTTCTAAATCGGTTTCAGAAGGATCAATCAGTTCAGGTACTTTGCCATCAGCAAATTTACCGGTGAACGAAAGTGCACGAAATACAAAATTGCCCAACACGGCTGCCAATTCGTTGTTTACCCGTGCTTGAAAATCTTTCCACGAAAAATCAGAATCTTTGCTTTCAGGAAGGGTAGTGCCTAGTGCGTAACGGAGTAAATCCGGCTCGAAATCTTCCAAGTATTCGTGCAACCAAACAGCCCAACCACGGGAGGTAGACAGTTTTTTACCTTCGAGATTCAAAAACTCGTTAGCGGGTACATTTTTCGGAAGTACATAATCGCCGTGCTCCATCAACATAATTGGAAACATGATGCAGTGGAAAACGATGTTATCTTTACCGATAAAATGGTACAACTCACATTCTTCGTTTTGCCAGTAGTCTTTCCAAACTTCCGGTTTACCTTGTTCGGTAGCCCATTCTTTGGTGGCTGAGATGTAGCCAATGGGCGCATCAAACCAAACATAAAGAACTTTACCTTCGGCTTCATCCAATGGAACCGGAACGCCCCAACTTAAATCGCGTGTAGCGGCTCGATCGGCAAGTCCATCTTGCAACCAGCTTTTAACCTGACCCATTACATTCGGTTTCCAGCCTTCGCGCGTGTTTAGCCATTCCTCAAATTTTGGCTGGATATCGCCAAGAGGCATGTACCAATGTTCGGTTTCTTTTACCTCCGGTTTTTCTCCTGATAACGCACTTACCGGATTAATCAATTCGGTTGGCGATAGGGAAGTACCACAGTTTTCGCATTGATCACCGTACGCTTCTTCGAAACCACAATTTGGGCATGTTCCTTTCACATAACGATCGGGAAGAAACATGTCCTTTTTTGCATCATACAATTGCTTTTCGGTCTTCTTTTTGAAGAAGCCTTTATTATAAAGTGTGGTAAAAATCTCTTGCGATGTTTCGCGATGAACCTTAGATGAAGTTCTTCCATAATAATCGAAAGAGATGCCAAACTGATCGAAAGCACTTTTGTTCATTTCGTGATATCGATCTACAATATCTTGAGGATTTACACCTTCTTTTTCTGCAGCGATTGTAATCGGAACCCCATGTTCGTCCGATCCACAAATAAATACTACATCATCGCCTATTAATCGCTTAAAACGGCAATACAAATCCGGGGTTAAATATGCTCCGGCCAAATGGCCTAAGTGTAAAGGTCCGTTTGCGTAGGGTAGTGCCGCTGTAACTAAAATCTTTTTCTTGTCGTGCATGTCTGCTTTATGAAAAGTTCAGGTGGGCGAAGATAATGAAAGGATGGGTCAATGTTGAGTGGATAAGCAATGATTTTTTGGTAATCAACCCTCAAGAACCAAGATTATTTAAGTTTTAATACTAGAATAATTCTAATGGAAACTTTAATCTGTATATGATATCATAATGATATCAATTAAAATTTACAGTGATGCCTGATATACTCATTCGAAATATCGACGAAGAAACACTTAAAAAGCTAAAATCGAAAGCAGCTGAAAATAATCGTTCGTTACAAGCAGAATTGCATGAAATGATTGATAAACATGCCGGTCACGATTTAACCAAGTTCAAGAATCTAGTAAAAGAAACTATTGCAGAATACAAAGCAACTGGCGTAAAACATTCTGATAGTGTTGATTATATTCGTGAACTAAGAGACAGTAGATGAAAGCTGTTTTGGATGCTTCGGTTATAGCAAAAGTGCTTTTCTATGAAGAAGGAACAGAGATAGTTCAAGAACTAATTCACAGTATTAAATATCTATACCAACCAATGATATTTCCAATAGAAATGATTTCGATCATTACAAAGAAATATCGAAAACGAGAAATTGATTATAAGTCTGCACTCCTAAAGGTTGAAGAGTTAAAAGAACGCGAGTATGAATTAATTCCTCATGAATTAATTTCTGGTGAGGCATTCGAAATAGCCACGCAACTACCAGTTTCATATTATGATGCACTTTATGTATCAACTGCAGCATTAACAGAATCAATATTATACTCAGCCGATGAACGCCTGGTTCGGGGTTTGTCAACGACCAAGCTTTCTTGCTACGTTCAGAGCATTTACGATTGATTTTTTCGTTACTGAGATTGCTTCGCTTTGCTCGCAAATGTTAGCATTCTCGATTAACGAATGTGACGAAGTGATCTTTGTCATTTTGATACCGAGATTGCTTCGCTTTGCTCGCAAATGGACTATTCACGAGGAACGAATGTGACGAAGTGATCTCTGTAATTTTGATATTGAGATTGCTTCGCTTTGCTCGCAAATGGACTATTCACGAGGAACGAATGTGACGAAGTGATCTCTGTAATTTTGATACTGAGATTGCTTCGCTTTGCTCGCAATTGTGATGTGCTACAAATAAATGTCGTTCGTCATCACGGATATACGTAGCTCGCTTCAAAGCTAAGTGGTATTCCTATCCACCAGTACACAAGCAAGAATATAGTCCATGCAATTCCGAATATGATCGAAAATGGCAGCATCATTGAAATGAGCGTTCCGATACCGGTGTTTTTCACATATCTCTGGCAAAAAACAACTACCAGTGGGAAGTAGGGCAACAAAGGTGTAATGATGTTCGAAACAGAATCACCCACGCGATAAGCGGCTTGAGTTAAATCAGGTGAAATGCCCAATTGCATGAGCATTGGAACAAAGATAGGAGCAATAAGAGCCCATTTAGCAGATGCCGAGCCAACTAATAAATTAACTGAGGCACTCAGAATGATAATCCCAACGATGGTAATCTGTCCAGGTAGCGCAAGCGATTGAAGGAATTGTGCACCTTTAAGCGCCACCAATAACCCGATATTTGAAGTAGCAAAAGCATCGATAAAGAGTGCACAGAAGAAAGCCATTACGATGTAGTATCCCATACTTTGCATCGACTTCGACATGTTATCAATCATGTCTTTCGAGCTGGAGTATTTACCCGATACAACTCCGTAAACAACGCCGGGAATCAATAGGAAAATGAATATAAGCGGCACGATGGCCTGCATAAGAGGAGCGTTGAACGAGGTAAGTGACATCACATTCGTATCGACCATATCCGGTCCGCGAAGTGCAGAATCGGCTGGAATAGCCCATGCAATTAAACCAACGATACCGATAATCATCGCCCCAAAACCCATCCAAAAAGCTCGACTTTCTTTGTCGGATACATCCTCCATTTGAGGCATCGCTTCCTCATCACCATCGACAACTGTATTCGCAAGACGAGGTTCTACAATTTTATCAGTTACAAACCAACCAACTAATACAATCAAAATGGAAGAAATTCCTGTAAAGTAGATATTATTAAGAGGATTGAGAGCGATTTCTGGATCTAAAATACGGGCGGCTTCAAGCGTAAAGCTCATGATTAGCGGATCAATGGCTGAGGGTATAAAATTGGCAGAAAATCCACCTGAAACGCCTGCAAATGCAGCAGCAATTCCTGCAAGTGGATGTCGCCCAGCTGCGTAGAATATCACTCCGCCTAAAGGAATTACAAGAATGTAACCTGCATCGGCCGCAGTGTGGCTCACTATCGAGATGAGGATTAACATCGGTGTGAGTAACATTTTTGGGGTTACATTGAGGAGCTTTTTCAAACCTGCATCAATCCAACCGGAATTTTCTGCTACGCCAACCCCGAGCATGGCAACCAGTACAATTCCTAACGGAGCAAATCCGGTAAAGGTCGTGACCATCGTCGCCAGAAAATTTGCCAAAGCAGATCCGGTTAACAAATTATTTACTCGAAGTTCGGCACCAGTGAGTGGGTGAACTTCTCCAAAATCGATGGGTGCTAAGAGTGCAGAAAGAACCCACACGAAAAGCATCAAATAAAGAAATAATATGGCCGGATCGGGAAGCTTATTCCCACTTTTTTCGATTGCATTTAAAAAACGATTAAATAGTGTGGGCTTGGCTGCTTCCGTACTCATCTAAGATTTTTGATTGGTTAGAATTTCGGCTAAAAATAAGCGCTTTTGAAGATTTGGCAAGGGAAAAATTTTATGGAGTTGATGAACCACATCAGTCTACCAATTACGGATTCGATCTAATCATCAATTTTTGTACTAGTTGGCAGACTCCATCGATATCTTCAAAGGTTCAATAGCGAATGTTTCAAAAGGCATAGCTACCTGATGCTCGTTAAATGCCTTGAAAATCTTTTCCCGCAAATTGAATCGAAGTGCAACGTGGTCTCTTTCGTTGTGAATCCATGCTCGAACTTCCAGAAGTACATTGTAATCGTTAAGTGCCCGTACAACTACTGAGGGAGCAGGTTCGGTCATATATATCGACTCATCTTGAACCAAAGAAAGCAAGATAGAACGTGCTTTGTCGATATCTTCTGTAACCGCTACGGTAACTTGTACATCTAATCGCAGATGCGGGAAATTGGTGTAAGAACTCACCGTTTTGTTGATCACATCTACATTAGGTACGGCCAACATTTTGCCATCCACGGTTACAATTCGGGTACTTCTTAATGTGATTCGATCAACCTTACCGTAGTTCCCATCAACCTCAACCAAATCGCCAATTACAAAAGGACGATCAAGAAAAATAATGATACCAGATATGATATTGGATAGGGAATCGCGTGCGGCGAAACCAATGGTTAAACCTACGATCCCCAGTGAAGTTAGAATGGCTGATGTTTTGATACCAACAGAATCTAAAGCGGTTACAGCTCCAAAAATAAGAATCGTGTATTTGATGATTGAGCTAATAAAAATGCTGCTCGTTTCATCCAGCTTCGATCGGGTAAAGATAGGTTTTGATGCAAACTGTACGATCCTCCATACCAAATAAAAAATGGCATACACACTGATGGCGATCAACAAATTTACTATACCTTCGGCAAGCCAAGCTCCTATGGTTTCAGGATCAAAAATGGCGTGTAATTTATCGAATAGTGAGGTTATAAAATCGTTCATAAAGAGAAGTAAAATTGAAATTAGGTCTCAGAGCCCGCCTTATGGTATTTATCAAGAATGGCATAAAAGGTAACCCCGGTTGCAACAGAAACGTTTAGTGAATGTTTTTGTCCGAATTGAGGGATCACAACAAAAGTATCTATCAATGGTAGCAGATCGGTATCAATTCCGGATACTTCATTACCCATTACAATACAGATTTTTTGATCCGTTTGGAATCGCACATCCAACAAAGATAAACTGGAGTCGGTTTGTTCGAGGCCAATAATCGTATACCCATCCGATTTAAGCCTTAAAATTTCCGCCTTGATGTCATCAACATACCGCCAATCCACAAACTCTTCGGCGCCAATGGCCGTCTTGGTGATTTCATCGCGGGGTGGAGTAGGGGAATAGCCCGAAAGTATGATCTCTGATATTCCGAATGCATCTCCAGATCGGAACACAGAACCCACGTTGTGCATGCTTCGAATATTATGCAGCACTACTTTTACCTGCTCCATTCCTTGTGGTGGAGTTTGCGATAGATTTTCTTCGAGAATTTCTTTAGTGGATAATTTTCTAACCATCGAGTTTTTGGCTGAATTTAGGCAATCATTCCATGCAAAATAACCCTATCATTGGTGCTTATTTTTAAAGATGAGCAAGAAAGAACCCAGAAAAGCAGCCCTTACTTTTATATTCATCACCGTGGTAATCGATACCATCGGACTAGGAATCATCTTGCCCGTAATTCCTGCCTTAATTATGGAATTAACTGGAGAAGGACTTAGTAAAGCAGCTATTTATGGTGGCTGGCTGATGTTTGTGTATGCAGCAATGCAGTTTCTTTGTGCTCCAATCATGGGCGGTTTAAGTGATCGGTTCGGTCGACGTCCGGTGCTTTTACTGTCGTTGGCTGGGTTTGGCATCGATTATATCATTACAGGGTTTGCTCCTACTATATATTGGTTGTTCGGAGCGCGAATTTTAGCAGGGGTTTTTGGAGCCTCTCATACTACGGCCACGGCGTATATTGCCGACATCAGCGAGCCCGAAAAACGGGCCCAAAATTTTGGATTAATCGGCGCTGCATTTGGGATGGGATTTATTTTAGGTCCGGTAATTGGTGGATTGTTGGGCGAATATGGTGCAAGAGTTCCATTTTTCGCTTCCGCAGGCTTAGCTTTTATCAACTGTGCTTATGGGTATTTCATTTTACCCGAATCGTTATCCGAAGAAAATCGCAGACCATTTAATTGGAAGCGAGCTAACCCACTCGGATCGCTACTTCAAGTGAAGAAATTTCCTGCAATATCAGGATTAGTAGTCATCTACTTCATCTTATATCTCTCGCATCATGCCACTCAAAGTACATGGACATACTTCACTATGTTTCGCTTCGATTGGAACGAAGCTATGGTTGGCTTTTCGCTGGGAATTGTTGGGATCTGTGTGGCCATTGTTCAGGGTGGCTTAACTCGGGTTGTAATTCCGAAATGGGGCGAGCAGAAATCAGTGTACATAGGTTTGACATTCTATATGGTTGGATTTCTTGGCTTTGCGTTTGCTCCCAGCGGTTGGGTGATTTTGGTAATGATTGCGCCGTTTGCGCTTGGTGGATTTGCAGGACCTGCATTACAAGGTATCATCTCAAACGGCGTTGAGAACAATCAACAAGGAGAATTACAGGGTGCACTCACTAGTTTAATCAGCTTAACAGCGATTATTGGTCCACCCATGATGACCGGATTATTTGGGTACTTTACTTCCGATAAAGCTCCATTTGTACTTCCGGGAGCTGCGTTCGTTGCCGGTTCTTTTTTATGTGCTGTTTCATTGGTGGGAGCATACTTAGTAATGCGGAAATGGAATGTGCAATCGGCTAAATAAATGTATTCCACTAGAAAGATTAGACAAACAGTGTGAAAGGCTGTATTTTTAGCCAACATTTTTAAGAAGCATTCCGGCGTCGGCATGCTTCTTTTTATTTATATCAGCAACAGATCAAAAAAAGAGTATGAGTAAAGTTCAATATTTGTCGCAAGAAGGTTATGATAAGCTTGATGCTGAGCTAAAAGATTTGAAAACCAGGGGACGACGCGAAGTAGCTGCCGATATTGCCGAAGCACGTGCAAAAGGGGATTTGAGTGAAAATGCCGAATACGATGCTGCTAAAGAGGCGCAAGGGCACATGGAAGACCGCATTACTAAGTTAGAAGACATCTTGGCGAATGCTCGCATCATTGATGCAAAAGATCTCGATTTATCGAAAGTGAGAGTGCTAACTAAGGTGACCATTCTTAACAAGAAGATGAACAAAGAGATGCAGTACACCTTAGTTTCCGCAAACGAAGCAGATTTTAAAGCAGGAAAAATCAGTGTAGATTCACCCATTGGTAAAGCATTGCTTGGAAAAGAAATTGGGGAATCTGTAGAAGTAACCGTTCCGGCCGGCACTTTAGAGCTTGAGATCAGAAAGATCGAAATTTAATCTGTAATGCATTCACGATGAAAAAACTCATCGATGTCTATATATATAGAATAAACTCCGGAATTCCGGAGTTTTTGCTGTTACTACGTGCCAAAAAGAAAATCTATGCCAATCAATGGCGCATGGTGGGGGGCAAAGTTGAGGCGAACGAAGCATACTGGCAAGCTGCTTTGCGCGAGCTAAAAGAAGAGCTCGATGTTTTTCCATCCGTATTTTGGGCTATTCCATCTGTGAATACTTTTTACGAGGCATCGTCGGATCAAATTCATCAAATCCCGGCTTTTGCTGCCGAAATACCTGATTCAGCCTCCATCAACCTAGACGATGAGCACACCGAATATCGTTGGGTAAAGGCCAACGAAATCGATACTATGATTGCCTGGCCGGAACAAAAACGATTGATTCGGCTTACAGATCGGTTGTTACGAAACCAACAAATTTTACCCGAGTGGCACATCGAGCTTTAATAGCGTTTCTCATTCTGATTTCTTCCGGTTTGATTTCTTCACATGCGAAGGCACAACCGTACAAGCTTTCTATTTATCCGGATGCGTGGTTTAACTCTGTGGATGGCGTTCGTTTAGGTGCTCGGTTTTTGGGTGAAATGCAGGGAACCTTTAAAGATGGGCCACATCGCATTGATGCCGGTATATGGCTGGCCACTAAATTTCCAGATCAACCGATAAGTTACTATCTCCATTATACGAATCCGATCCCTGTAATAAGTTCCTACATGAATGAGGGAAGTGTACAGCTGATCTCTTCGGTTCGAACGGGGTATTCATTCCATCGACTTCAACTAAATAAACGATGGCAACGAGGTTTTCAAGAACTGGATTACATTGAAGCCTCAGTATTTGCATCAAAGCAGGGGCATTTTGAGGTGGATTATCTGCCATACCGCTATTTGTGGAGGCAGGGTTGGAAAACCATGATCGGAACCAACATTTTGATTAGCGAGAAATTTGAAAACAGTCAATTTTTTGCAGATATCACGCTTCAACGAAATGTTGAGCCAAACACTATCGCTTTTTCGAATGCGAGTCTTGAACTCAATTACGTGATTGAATTTTCAGATGGTGTAAAGCTAAGGTTGAGAAATTTTTACGGGTTCAGTTCGGAATTGGCAAACGCCGAGTTTAAGTATTTGGCAACCAATGGATCGCCGCAATCATGGATGTGGAATGGATTTTCCAGAGCGGGAGGTACCGTACCTGAGCCTTGGCTTAACGCCGGATTTATTCATTTTGAGGGTGGGGCAAATTTGCGTGGGTATCAATCTTATATGTCGGATTTACTTGAACAGGTTGAGAATGTTGATGGTGGATTTTTCGAATTTCCATTGCATGACCAAATCACTGCATTTAATGTTGAATTTGAATTTCCGAATCCTCTTCATAATAAATTAACACGTATCAAATATCTTGGCGACCTGATTGAGTTCAGATCGTATACATTTTTTGATGTTAGTAGAGGTAAAGGAAGCAGTGTGATTTATGATCCAAATACAGTGACATTCCCTGATATTCTCCCACCTAAAGTAGAAAGTGTGTTTGAAACCGATCAATGGCTGGCAGACGCCGGTGTTGGATTTCAGTTTTCGATTAACATTCCTGATTATTTAGGTAAAGATAGAGGCGCATTTGTCCGATACGATATACCATTCTGGCTGTCATCAACCATGAACAACGAGAGTAATTTTAAATTTAGAAACGTAGTTGGTTTCGGAGCCATTTTTAATTTTTAGTCATGAAGATTTTTGTAATAAACTGCGGCAGCTCGTCTATTAAATATCAATTAATTGATTCAGAGAATAAAGAGACTCTGTGTAAGGGATTGGTTGAGCGAATTGGTGCGGTAACGTCTATTGTAAAGCAAGAGTTTAAGGGTGAGAAGCCCATCAAAAAAACGATTGCATTAGACAATCACGCGGTGGCTTTAAAAACCATAATGGAGCTTTTAATAGCTGCCGACAACGATTATTTGCACTCTTTGGATGAAATTGAAGCCGTAGGACATAGAGTGGTTCATGGCGGCGAAACCTTCAAAGATTCGGTTCTAATCGATGAAGATGTGGAAGAGGCAATTCAGGCTGCATTCGATATTGCTCCGCTACACAATCCACCAAATTTGCAAGGGATTAGAGCCGCGAAAAAGCATTTGCCGAATGTGCCCCACGTTGCAGTATTTGATACAGCTTTTCATCATTCCATTCCCCAACATGCGTACTTGTACGGAATTCCAAATCGACTCTATCGACGATACAAAATCAGACGATATGGCTTTCATGGAACCAGCCACTATTATGTGAGCCGACAATATTATAAGGAGTCAGGCAAATCGAAAGATGGTACAAAAATTATTACATGCCACTTAGGCAATGGCGGATCAATCACTGCAATTAAAGACGGATTGTCGATCGATACTAGCATGGGTTTTACCCCGCTTGAAGGATTAGTAATGGGAACCCGAAGTGGTGATATCGATCCCTCCATTATGTTTTATCTGATCGAAAAAGAAGAACTGTCGTTGGCCAACGTTCATGCATTATTGAATAAGCATTCTGGATTGCTGGGTCTAAGTGGATACGCCGGCGATATGCGTGATTTGCTTGAAGAAGCTGAAAATGGTGATCGCCGTTGTCAAGAAGCCATTGATGTTTTTTGTTACCGAGCTAAGAAATATATTGGCGCTTACATCGCAGCCATGAATGGCGTTGATGCTATCATTTTTACCGGTGGGATTGGCGAAAACTCTGCTAAAATCCGTGAATTGATCTTAAAAGACATGCAATACGCCGGAGTAAAAATTGATGCAGATCGCAATGCTATACGAGGAAATACTGTAATTTCAACCGACGACTCAAATGTAGAAGTTATGGTGATTCCTACCAACGAAGAATTGGTTATAGCCATTGATTCTGCTAAAATTGCTTTGGCATCAAAACAAACTCCATGGGCATGATCCGACTACGGAACATACTTTTTCTGTTTCTTCTCATCGGATCGGCTTGTTCCAGCTCGAAGTGGGTGGTCGAAAATCAATACGAAATTGATAGAAATGACTTTGAGCTGATCGCTTCTGATCAATTTTTATCTCGGGTCGGCAATGTATCGCCACAGAATCCGGTTATTCAATTCGAAATCAAATCAGCCAATACTTTCGAATATACGCAACGTGTGAGAACAGATAGATACATTCAGCGATATCGTCCTAGTTTTAAATCGGTGTTGTTGGGGCTAGGCGGTGCATCGCTAGCTGCCGGTGCCGCTATTCTTATCGATCAACCAAAAGCATCGCAACAAGCATTATTAGGTACTGCCGGCTTAATTTCTCTTACTTCATTTTTGAATATGAATCCGACTGGAGAACCAACGCCAACAGGAGAAATTCGTCTGTTACGTAGAACCGGATCGGTAACAGAAACCGACACTGTTAGCGCCACTCCGGATGTATCTACCGATGTTTCTTATACCATGTATCATGATGGAGAAATTGTAGCAGTTGGGGATGACTTAGAATACAGAAATGGGCGATTCACTATTAATTTACTCGAAAGTTTTAACCCGGAAGAATCGGAATATGAAAACGATGACGTATTAACAGTTGAAGTTTACTTCAACGACGATATCTACGTAAACACAGTGCCCATCGTATCATTTTTAGAGCAATTTGTTGTAATCGATACCGAAGTAACGGCATTACGAGACGAACCCATTCTAGAATCCCGGACAATATTAACCGACTTAGCTTTTGGTAGCCAATTACGATTTGTTGAAGAAACAGACCTTTGGTACAAAGTACTGTATGGGATATCAGAAACGTATATAGCAAAATCGGATGCCTACTTAATTTGGCGCCCAACTGAATTCGCTTCTCAACTTTCTATTATCACTGTTCCAAACATTCCATTCGGTAATATCGACGTCGAATCGGATATCCCAACGCTCGTTGAACAAAACGATCGAAGCTATGGCTTCATTCTGGCAAATAGGGAATATCAGGGTGAATTATCAGAACGAAATTTTGCTGAAAGAGATGCTCAACTCATTAGTGCTTATCTGGAAAACGCCCTTTCATATCGAAATGATAACATCAGAACGGTAACAAATATCGAAAATCAACAACAGCTGGTGTTAGCCTACAATCGATTAGCTAACGACATGCGTGGAACTCAAAAGCGATTGGTTATTTATATCTCAGGATATGTTACTAGTGGTGATGATGGCAATATGCTGTTGATGGGAACGGGAGGGAGCACTTCAAGCGAAATCAACCTAAATTCATTTTTTAGTGGAATCTCTAGATTGCCTGTACAGGAGCTTATTATCCTCCTCGACATCGACAACGTAGACAGCGATTATGCAGAATTGATTCAGCCTCTAGCAAATCAAATTTTGGATAATAACGAAAGGTCAGCAATCATCGTGAGTTCATCAGAGACACAACGTTCACGAAATTATTCTAGCTCTACCGGTGAACAAAAGCGTCACAGCATATTTAGTTATTACATTGCTGATGCTATTAAAAACGGTGCCACATCGGTTTCTGGCATCGTAAATCATCTTCAGCGTAATGTGGATTACACGAGCCGTCGACTTCACAATCAACCTCAACACATCCTGTTTTTTGGAGATTCAGGCATCAGTTTGATTGATTAATGATTGGCTTTAGCTATATCCTGGCAAGTGTTGGTTGTTCGATTGCAATTGCCCATTTGTTGAAACTTGCAAGGAATAAAGAGCTCTCCATTATTCCTATTCTAACGGTTAATTATTTCACTGCCGCACTTATTAGTGGTGTCCAGATTCAAGACGTTGAGGTTATTTACTCCGCTGAACCAACAACCGTATTGTTTGCATTAGCAACGGGAGCGTTATTTATCATTAACTTTTTCCTGTATAGTTTTTCACTGCATAATAACGGAGTTGGGGTCAGTGTAGCAGCAATGAGGCTGTCTTTGGTGCTTCCTGTTATCGTCAGTTTGTTCTGGTATAAAGAGTTCGTTACTGCATTTAATTATGCCGGTATTATCATTGTTTTTATAGCTCTTCTTTTACTTCTTCCAAAATTGAAGGGTTCGGCAATTCAAAAACGTTTTTCGTATTCACTGATATTACTCTTTGTGCTAAACGGTTTAGTAGATGTACTCCTTAAAATTTATGAGCAGGAGTACAACGCAACTTTGCCCAAAGAGGCATTTTTATCGCTGATTTTTTTTAGTGCCTTTATACTTGGAACCGGATATATGGTTTTTAAAGGCTCAATATCGTTTACCAAAAAACATATTTTATATGGGGTTTTAGTTGGGATTGTAAATCTATATTCGTCGTATTTTGTTCTTTTAGCACTAGAAATGCTGGAAGGTGCACTTGTATTCTCTTTAACAAATATTCTCAATGTTTTACTGGGTACACTGTTGGGCATTTTTTACTGGAAAGACGTACTTTCTCGCAATCAAATTTTTGGCTTACTCACAGCCGTAATTGCAATCATCTTACTCATACTTTAGCATGAATTTTATAGAGAGCATTCGAATCAAAGCATCCCAAAAAAATGCTAAAATTGTTTTTCCGCGATCTAGTGATGCGAGGGTGATCGAAGCTGCAGAATTTCTTGCTGATAACGAACTATGCACCCCAATTCTGCTAAGTAACAAAAATCCGGTAAAGACAAACCTCGATGTTATAGACATCGAATCACACCCAAAATTGCAGCAGTACGCCGAAGCTTTTTACAACAAACGAAAACATAAAGGGATTACGCTAGAACTAGCTCTCGAAACCGTGAAAGATCCCTTGTTTTTTGCAGCGTCTATGCTTGATGCCGGCGATGCCGATGGAGCCGTTGCCGGATCCATTTCAACCACCGGAGATGTGCTACGGGCTGCCATTCAAACAATCGGTTTAAAGCTAGGCTCGAATGTAGTTTCTTCTACATTTTTGATGAGTTTTGAAGACGGCCGAGTGTTCACCTATGGCGATTGCGCAGTTGTTCCTTATCCTACTTCAGATCAATTGGCTTCCATTGCCATCGATTCTGCTGCCACTCACGAAGCTCTAACTGGAGAATCAGCAAAAGTTGCGATGCTTTCGTTTTCAACAAAAGGAAGTGCCACACATGAACGTGTTGAGTTAGTAACCGAGGCTCTTCAATCAGCAACATCGAGTGCACCCAATTTAGATATAGATGGTGAGCTACAATTCGATGCCGCATTGATCGAACAAATTGGTGAACGAAAAGCCCCTGGATCAACTGTGGCCGGGAAAGCCAATGTGTTCATTTTCCCAAACCTAGATGCTGGAAATATCGGATATAAAATCACTGAACGACTGGGAGGTGCAACAGCCACCGGTCCTGTTATTCAAGGCCTGGCCAAACCCATGATGGATTTATCGCGTGGTTGCTCATGGGAAGACATCGTTAATGCTACCTGTGTTGCCGTGCTCTTATCTTAAGCAAATTATGGAACAACACATTTCGCATCCATTATAAGCCAACTCTGAATCGCTAGAAATTAATCTACCTGAAAACCGATCTTTAGTAATGCAAAAGTTATATCCCTTAAAGTTTTCTCCCATCATAAAAGACAAAATTTGGGGCGGCACAAAATTGGAATCTGTGCTGGATAAACCAACAGGTGGATCGAAAAAAGCCGGTGAATCGTGGGAAATATCCGGGGTAGAAGGTGATATTTCAGTTGTGGCTGATGGTGCCTTAAAGGGAAAAACGTTGGTAGAGTTAATTGATCAAAACAAAGGTGACTTAATCGGAAACGCCGTTTTTAAACGATTCGGAAATAAGTTTCCATTGTTGATTAAATTTATCGACGCCAACGACGATCTAAGTATTCAGGTCCATCCTGATGATGAACTTGCAAGGAAGCGACATAATTCTTTCGGTAAGACCGAAATGTGGTATGTGGTTTCAGCGGATGAAGGTTCTACGCTCATTTCGGGCTTCAATAAAGCGACATCCAAAGAAGAATACCTCGATTACTTCAACTCAGGAAAGCTTATGGAGCTGTTGAATCGGATAGAGGTAAACAACGACGATGTATTCTTCCTTCCGGCAGGCCGTGTACACACCATAGGCAAAGGACTGTTAATCGCCGAAATTCAACAAACCTCAGACATCACCTATCGTATTCATGATTTCGATCGCAAAGATGCTAATGGAGTTGGCCGCGAATTGCATGTGGATGAAGCCATCGATGCCATCGATTACAATTACTATGAAAATCACAAAACGGCTTACGATAAGTCAGCCACTAATACCGAGATTGGCAATTGTACGTATTTCGTAACCCGAAAACTGAGTATTAATCAAGGAGTGTCTCGCGATTATTCGGATTTCGATTCCTGCATTATTTTGATGTGTTTGCAAGGTAGTGGAAGCATCAATTATGGCGAGGGAGAAATCACTTATCAATTGGGCGATTCCATTCTTATTCCTAACACAATTTCAAGTATAGAACTCAAGCCGACCAAAGAATCGAAATTGCTTGAAGTGCGTATTCCTTAAAAATTGCAAATAGAGAGTCTTCTATTCGGCTTATAAGATTTCTCAATGACTTCTGTCTCAGCGATTTGTTATATTTGGACGGTGTCTAAATAAGAGAATTTAAGTTTGAACGCCATTCTGTTAAAGGCGGTTCTAAATGGTAGAATTTAACGACTAAAATACATTACATGAGCGAAGAGGTAAAAGCATTAGAATCAATGATCGGTGAAGAGTACAAGTACGGCTTTACTACCGATGTTGAATACGAAGAATTTCCCAAAGGAATTAGCGAGGAGATTGTTCGTGAATTATCGAAGCGTAAAAACGAACCCGAGTGGATGACCGACTTCCGTGTGAAGGCCTATCACGCATGGAAAGAAATGGTAGAACCTAACTGGTTTAACGCTACATATAAAAAACCAGATTACGAAAACCTGTTGTACTATTCTGCGCCGAAAAAGAAGCCGCAGTTAGATAGCATGGACGATGTGGATCCTAATATTCGTGAGACCTACGAAAAACTCGGAATTCCACTCGAAGAACAAAAGATGCTAGCCGGTGTAGCAGTTGACGCCGTTTTTGATAGCGTTTCTGTGTTTACATCCTTCAAAGAGAAATTGGCTGAAGCCGGTGTGATCTTCTGCTCGATGAGTGAAGCTATTCAAGATCACCCTGAATTAATAAAGAAGTACATGGCATCGGTTGTACCGGTTCGTGATAATTACTTTTCTGCTCTAAACTCGGCAGTGTTTTCAGATGGATCTTTTTGCTACATCCCGAAAAACACGAAATGTCCGATGGAATTGAGTACCTACTTCCGTATCAACAACATGAATAGCGGTCAATTTGAACGCACATTGATTGTGGCAGAAGAAGGCTCAAGCGTAAGTTACTTAGAAGGCTGTACCGCTCCGATGTACGATGAGAATCAATTACACGCTGCTGTGGTAGAATTGGTTGCTTTAGATAATGCCGACATTAAATACTCTACTATTCAGAATTGGTATTCAGGTGATGAGAATGGTATAGGCGGTATTTACAACTTTGTAACTAAGCGCGGAATCTGTAAAGGTAAAAATTCCAAAATCAGCTGGACTCAGCTCGAAACGGGTTCTGCGGTTACATTGAAATACCCAAGTGTGATTCTTCAGGGTGATAACTCAATCGGTGAGTTCTATTCAGTTGCGGTTACAACCAAAATGCAGCAAGCTGATACAGGTACCAAAATGATTCACCTTGGGAAAAACACCAAGAGTACCATTATTTCAAAAGGTATTTCAGCGGGTAGATCGCAAAACAGCTACCGTGGCGAAGTGAAAATTGGTAAGAAAGCACATGGATCGAAAAACTACTCGGTGTGTGATTCGATGTTGATTGGACAAGAGTGTGGAGCGCATACGTTTCCATACATCTCCAGCGAAAACCCAAGTAGCAGTGTAGAGCATGAGGCAACGACATCACGTGTAGGTGAAGAACAAATTTTCTACCTGATGCAACGTGGAATTAGCGAACAAGATGCTATTTCGATGATCATCAACGGATTTGTGAAAGATGTATTGAAAGAATTGCCGCTTGAGTTCGCTGTAGAAGCCAATAAGCTCCTTGATGTGAAATTAGAAGGAAGTGTAGGGTAAGTAGCACCCATTCGCGATCCGCCGGATGGCGGAGAAGCGATCCCAGGAATACTGAGATTGCTTCGTCGTGGAATCCACGCAAAACGAAATTAAATAAACAACAAAGACAAAAATCAGAACTGTGTTAGAGATTAAAAATTTACACGCCGTAGTTGAAGGCGAAGACATCGAAATTCTTAAAGGCGTAAATCTGAAAGTAAACGCCGGCGAAATTCACGCCATTATGGGACCAAATGGAAGCGGTAAAAGTACCCTTTCAAAAGTGGTATCAGGACACCCGGAGTATGAAGTAACAGAAGGTGAAATCCTGTTCAATGGTGAAGACATCTCCGAATTAGATGCCGATGAGCGCGCTCACTTAGGTTTGTTCTTAGCGTTTCAGTATCCGGTTGAAGTTCCGGGTATCACCAACAGAACGCTTTTACGTGAAGCATACAATACTATCGCTCGCGCAAACGATCGCGAAGAATTAGATCCGATCGAGTTCGAAGATTATATCGAAAGTAAGTTGGATGTAATCAACATGAAGGATGAGTTTTTAAATCGTTCGATCAATACCGGTTTTTCCGGTGGCGAGAAGAAGAAAAACGAGATTTTCCAAATGGCGGTATTGAATCCTGTTCTATCTTTCTTAGACGAAACCGATTCGGGCTTGGATATCGATGCACTAAAAGTAGTATCAGAAGGCGTGAACAAAATCGCGAACGATGAAAATGCGATTGTGATGATTACGCATTACCAGCGACTACTAAATTACATTAAGCCTGATTTTGTGCATGTTATGATGGACGGAAGAATCATCAAGTCGGGTGACATCAGCCTTGCAGAAGAATTAGAAGCAAACGGCTACGACAAAATGGAAAAAGAATTAGCACTAAATGGTGAGGCTCAGTAATGAGTGAAGTAATTCAAAAAGAGACTATGCTTTCCTTTATTGATGGTGAGATTAATAGCAATGCCGATTCGGTAGCTATTCGTGCCATTAATGTTCGTGGGAAAGAAGCGTTGGAAAACACTCCATTTCCAACCCGAAAAGACGAAGATTGGAGATTTATTGATCTGAACACCATCAAGAAGAACAGTTTTACAGCTGTTTCTGAAGCGAATGCTGCAGAAGTGGGAGATATCTCAAATCACTATTTACCGGAAGCGTTAAATACGCGTTTGGTGTTTGTGAACGGTATCTACAACGAAGAATTATCGTCGATCAGCGACTTGCCAAATCACGTAATTGTAGGCAATATGAGCGAATATGGTGATCACGATGCGGTTAAAGAGCATCTGGGAACCATCACCAATTACGAAGACGACGCTTTTGCACCATTCAACGATGCTGCTTTCGAAGATGCGGCTTTCATTTATCTTCCCGAAGAAACTTCGGTAGAAGCTCCGATTCATATCTTGAACATCTTCACCGATGCGGAAAAAGCTTTTTACGCTACTCCACGATTGTTATTTGTTGGAGAGATGTACTCGAAAGCGACCATCATCGAGGAGCACATTGGATTGGCGAACAACTTGTATTTGAATGTGCCTGTAACCGAGTTCCGATTATTCGCTGGGGCGCATGTACATCATGCTCGAATTCAACGTGATTCGAAAAGTGCAGCTCACGTTTCACGTCCGATCGCAATGATCGACCGAAATGCAGAATATCACTCGTATACCATTTGCTTGGGTGCGAAATTATTTAGAAACGACCCACGTGTAATTCAAAATGCAGCCGAAGTTGACTTTACCGTTGATGGATTGGTGTTGATCGACGGCGATCAGATTGCTGATACCCACTCGATTATGGATCACCGTTTCCCACATGGGAAAAGCCACCAGTTGCACAAAGTTGTAGTGAACGATAACGCGCATTCTATTTTCAACGGGAAGATTTTTGTGGCCAAAGATGCTCAGAAAATCGACTCATTTCAGGAAAACAGAAACTTGTTGCTTTCTGAGAATGGAAAAGTGAACACGAAACCGCAGCTAGAGATTTTTGCGGATGATGTATTGTGCTCGCACGGTGCAACCATCGGTCACTTAAACGATGAGGAAGTATTCTACCTACATTCGCGTGGACTAACAGAACAGAAATCACGTGAACTACTTGTATACGCTTTTGCACTCGAAAGTGTGGAAAGTATGGAAGTTGAATCGGTAGAAAAACTACTGCTCGACGAAGTAATAAAATACACCACTAGAGATTGATCTAAAGTCATCCTGAGGCAATGCCGAAGGATCGTCGATTCTTCGCTCTCGCTCAGAATGACTTTTAAAAACATATGAAAACGGCTCAAATCGATACTTATTCAACCATAAATTGGAATACAATTAGAAACCAATTCCCCGTTCTTCAGCAAGAAGTAAACGGGAACCCATTGGTGTATTTGGATAATGGTGCTTCTAGCCAGATGCCTCAGCCGGTTATCGATCGATTGAATGCGTATCACTCGAATGAACATGCGAATGTGCATCGCGGAATCCATTCGTTGAGCCAGAAAGCCACCGATGCATACGAAGCGACTCGCCAAAAAGTGAAAGACTTCATTAATGCTGGATCGTTGGAAGAAGTGATTTTCACCACCGGCACCACTGATTCCATTAATTTGGTTGCTCATAGTTATGGTCGGACTTATCTGAAAGAAGGCGATGAGATTATCGTTTCTCAGATGGAACATCACGCGAATATCGTGCCTTGGCAGATGATAGCCGAACAAACCGGTGCGGTGCTCAAAGTGATTCCAATGGATGAGCACGGTAATCTGATGATGGATGCTTTTCATGCTTTATTATCGGAAAAAACGGCTATTGTAGCTGTAATTCATGTATCAAATGCGCTGGGGACAATCAACCCGGTGGAGGAGATCATCGAAGCAGCACATGCAAAAAATGCCGTTGTTTTGATTGATGGCGCTCAATCTGTTCCTCATACCAAAGTGGATGTTCAATCGCTGGATGCTGATTTCTATACCTTTTCGGCGCATAAAATGTGTGGACCAACCGGTTTTGGCATCTTGTACGGCAAAAAAGAATTGCTCAATAAAATGCCACCTTATCGCGGTGGTGGGGATATGATCGATAAGGTGACTTTCGAGAAAACCACCTACAACGATTTACCGCACAAATTTGAGGCAGGTACTCCGCCCATTGCAGCAGGAATTGGTTTAGGAGCTGCTATCGATTTTCTGAATGAAATCGGAATGCAAAATATCGCGCATCGAGAAGCTGAACTTTTGGAATATGCTACCAAGAAATTATCAGCAATCGAAGGACTTCGAATTGTTGGTCAGGCCAATCAAAAAGCGAGTGTAATTTCATTCTTGTTGGATGGAATTCACCCAACCGATGCCGGAACCATCATGGATAAAGAAGGAATCGCTGTTCGAACCGGTCACCATTGTGCCCAACCGGTGATGGAATATTACAACATACCGGGCACTTTGAGGGCTTCTATATCATTTTATAATAATGAAAACGATATTGATCGCCTTGCAGAAGCAATTATTTACACCAAAGAATTTTTCGTTTAAACATAGATAGAAAGATGGCAAAAATTAAAGAGATAGAACGTACCCCAAATCCAGATGCTATGCGCTTTGTGCTAGCAGAACCGCTCACTAACGGAGTTACTCGCTCATTCGAAAACGGTGCAGAAGCCGAGCATGATGAGCTTGCGAAAGCGTTATTTGCCATCGAAAACGTAATTAACGTGTATTATGTTGATAAATACATTACGGTTACACAGGATGGAAAAGCAGTTTGGTCTGAGTTACTTCGTAAATTAGCACCACCGATTCGTGAGGCACAGCCTCAGATGAATTTGGAAGCAGATGATGCCGTACATGTATCGGAAGAAGCTGCCAACTCTGACGATCCAAGATTGCAGGAAATCAATCGTATGTTGGATGAGCAAGTACGTCCGTATTTGTTAGCTGATGGAGGTGGATTGAAAGTGTTGGGCTTAGACGATAACCGACTCAAAGTACATTACCAAGGCGCGTGCGGAACATGTCCGACTGCTTCAACCGGTACCTTATACGCTATTGAAAGCATGGTGAAGCGAATCGATCCAGAAATTCAAGTTATTTCAGTATAGGAATCGAGAACGATGGGCGATTTAACCATTAGTGAACGCGCTTATCAACGAATTGAAGAAATTCGTTCCGAGCAAAATATACCTAGCAACACTTATCTAAAAGTGGGTGTAGTTTCAGGGGGATGCTCAGGTCTGACCTATAATCTCGATTTTGCTTCGGAAGCAGAACCCGGCGAAAACGATCAGGTTTTTGAACTCAATGGTTTGAAGGTTTTTGTGGATATGAGAAGCTTTTTATATCTGGCCGGAACTGAACTCGATTTTACCGATGGACTAGAAGGGCAGGGCTTTCATTTCCACAACCCAAACGCCAGCCGAACCTGCTCCTGCGGCGAAAGCTTTTCAGTGTAAAAGTCACTCAGAGCGGGGCGATAGATCTTCACTATGTCTCAATGCTTGATAGAAATTTTGAAGATCTATCGCCCCGCTCTGGATGACTCTTAATGAAGAATGCCCCAATAACTAAAATCATGCCCCAACCAATCATCAACAAAGTCAAAGCCAACACCAAGCTGATCACCCTCGATCTGGCTAAGCTTTTTCATGATGATTCTCCATTTGCAGAACTGGATATCAAAGAATTCCTGCACATGGGATTACTGCTCAAAGAAGCAGATTTCAGAGCCCATCTAAAAGAATTCGATTGGTCGCAATTTGAGGGGATATATCTTTCTGTTTTCTGCTCTACCGATGCCATTATCGCGCCTTGGGCTTGGATGCTGATCACCACCTACGCATCAAAATTCGCGAAAGAAGTATTCCATTTAAAACGTGACGCTATTCTTCACGAATTATACCGCCGAAATATTGAAAGCCACGATTGGTCGCAATACCAAGACAAGTTTATATTACTGAAAGGCTGTGGAGATATTCACGTGCCTGATTCCATTTATCTACTGGTGACCAATAAGTTACAGGGAACAGCGAAAAAGATTATGTACGGCGAAGCGTGTAGTTTTGTACCTGTGGCAAGCCGTTGATTCGTGTGATATAAATCCTCACATTTAGTAAAATTTCAGTTAACCTTCATATTCTGACATCTAAAGTTTTTACTCTTACTATTACTCATTAGCTTCAGAGAAAAATTTTAAGATATTTGAAATGAAATCACTACTCACAGGCTCATCACGCGGAATAGGGAAAGCAATTGCGGATTTGTTATTGGTTAAAGGTTTCGAGGTTATTGGTACTTCCA
Source organism: Balneolaceae bacterium (assembly GCA_034669965.1). Taxonomy (GTDB): domain Bacteria; phylum Bacteroidota; class Rhodothermia; order Balneolales; family Balneolaceae; genus HXMU1420-13. Next base: position 50,075 of record JAXMOK010000002.1, read on the forward strand.
CATCCACCATTAACCAATCAACCAATAACTATAGCCATATTGTCTGCGATCTCTCAAATCAAGAAGATCTCCAAAAGCTAAAGGAAGTTTATAATGGTGAAGAAATTCCCGAAGTGCTCATCAACAATGCGGGAATGTTTCGGGATGCAGATTTCGGAATCTCAGACGAGGAATGGCTGGAAACGTGGGACATCACCCAGCAAGTGAATCTCAGATCCGCGGCGTTACTTTGTAAATGGGCGATCAATGCCTGGATTGAACGGGGAATAGAAGGGAGAATCATTAACATTTCGAGTAGGGCAGGAATGCGTGGCGATACGCAAGAATATGCGGCTTATGCAGCAAGTAAAGCGGGGATGATCGGCCTCACCAAAAGTATTGCTCGAAGTATGGGAAAGAAAGGAATCACCGCGTACACCGTTGCTCCCGGCTTTGTGGAAACGGATATGGCTCGAGAATCTATCGAAGTGTATGGGGCTGAGTATCTTACTCAAGGACTTGCGTTAAACGAAATCGCTCCACCCGAGGAAATTGCGAATTTGGTGCTACTGTTGGCCGAAGGGAAGCTCAAACACTCCACCGGACAGACTTTCCACGTAAATTCGGGGAGTTATCTGATTTAAATCGTTACATATTAGAAATTGTTTGGAATTTGATGACTGGAATTTGATTTTTACCCTATGTCCGATATATCCAAGCGCAAAAAAGACCACGTCGAACTCACCGTTACCGATCAAACCCAATACGGGATTTCAACCGGATTTGAACGTTATTATTTTCAACATAATGCGCTCCCGGAAGTTAATTTCGATGAGATATCAACAGAAGCAAAGCTGCTAGATCGCACTTTTTCTTTTCCAATGATGATTTCCTCAATGACCGGCGGATATGCCGATGCCGGTCCAGTTAATGCGATAATCGCTGAGTTTTGCGAAGACCATAATTTGCCATTCGGGGTTGGGAGTCAGCGTGCCATGCTGGTGGATCAATCTCAAATTCAATCCTTCAAAATCGCTCGTGAACAAGCTCCCAATGCCTTTATCGCAGCAAATATAGGCGGAGCTCAACTCATTGGCGGATTAAAAAATGACGACCTTCGTTTAATTATAGATTCCATCAGAGCGGATGCGGTAATTGTGCATTTAAATCCACTACAGGAAATGATGCAACCCGAAGGAGATCGAAATTTTAAAGGGGTGCTGGATGGCATCGAACAATTGGTTAAAGAATCAGAGTTGCCTGTAATCACCAAAGAAACCGGAGCGGGAATTTCTGCCTACATCGCAAAAAGATTACTGAACGCAGGAGTAGAAGCCATCGACGTGGCCGGAGCAGGAGGCACAAGTTGGGCGAAAGTTGAAAATCAACGAGAAGTAAATGAATCCGCTAATTTTGAATTCGATGACTGGGGTATACCAACGGTCGAATGCATCAATCAAATATCTAAATTACAATGGGAGCGAAGCTTTGAGTTAATTGCTTCAGGTGGAATTCGATCTGCAAGTGATATCGGAAAGGCAATTTGTTTAGGAGCTACGTTTACGGCCACTGCTCAACCGATTATCAAAGCCATAAAAGAGGGCGGACGAGAGCAGTTGGATAGCTATCACAAGCAATTGGTTCACAGTTTTAAAACACTGCTACTTTTGTTGGGATGTGCCTCGGTAGAAGAACTTCATCGTTCGCTGTTAATCGAGAAATAAACTGCTCAAAGGGTGAATATTATCTGTATCTTTAGTGCTGTTCAAAGAGCATTCAGAGTTTGAAAGACCAAGATTTACGTACCCGACTATTACATCAGATTGAGGAAAAGATTCAGGAAATTAGTTTTTCTGATCAACCCGCAAGTTTATACGAGCCGTACGCCTACACCATGGAAGGTGGTGGCAAACGAATCCGACCATTACTTACCATGCTAGCCGCTGGTTTATGTGGTGGCAAGGTTGAAGCTTCAATCCCTGCTGCAATCGCTGTTGAGGTGTTGCATAACTTCACTTTGGTCCATGATGACATCATGGATTCAGCAGATACCAGAAGAGGTAGACCCAGTGTGTTTAAAAAATGGGACGAAAACGTAGCCATTCTCTCCGGAGATCTTATGTTTGCCGATGCCATGCGGTATCTACAACCCTACGGATCCAATGATTCGTTCTCTAAAGAAGAATACGTTGAATTGAATTCTACCTTTTTAAACGCAATCGTTACTGTGTGTGAAGGTCAGGCTTTCGATATGGAGTTTGTGGATAGGGAGGATGTTTCCCTGGATGAATACATTCGAATGATTAGTGGCAAAACAGCTGCTTTGTTGGCTGCATCACTTAAAATGGGCGGAATTACAGCTCATGCCACCATTCCACAAAAAGATGCATTATTCCAATTGGGAATGGAAATGGGCGTTGCCTTTCAGATTCAAGACGATCTATTGGATGCTACTGCAGACCCCGAGAAGTTTGGTAAACGTCCGGGAGGAGATATTTTCGAAGGCAAGAAAACATATCTCACTATACTTGCGTTAGAACGAGCGAATGCAGAACAGGCAAACATAATTACATCCACTTTGGAAGCAACCAATCCCACTAACGAAAAAATGGAAGAAGTGCTTTCGGTTATGGCTGAATTGAACGTTTTAAGCGATGTTTCAAATATTCTGCAAACCTATTATTCTCACACACATCAATTATTAAATCAATTTGAAGACAACGAGTACAAGAAAGAACTCGAAAATCTACTTATCTTCTTAAAAAATCGTGATCATTAAAGAGTTTACATCATCAACTATGCGTTATTTCTCTATCGCACTATTATCCCTTATTGTTTTAACCGGTGCATGCCGAAATAAAGACCTTATCCGTCCTGGCGACCCTTTAAACGTTGCTTACGACAAATCATTGGCCTTATATGAAGAAGGCAAATATGACGATGCCGCTTATGGTTTCGATTTAGTTACCAGAATGGGACGAGGCACAAATTTTTCAAAAGACGCTCAATTCTACCTCGCAGAAAGTTACTACGCCGACAAGCAGTACATTTTAGCCGCTTCCGAGTATCAACGTTTTGTAAGTTATTACCCTCGCGATGAAAAACGTCAAGAAGTAGAATTCAAATTGGCGATGTGTTACTACCAACAATCGCCTCGCTATCGCTTAGATCAAACGCCAACGCGCCGAGCAATAGAGCTTTTTCAACTTTTTAATACCAAATATCCGGATAGCGAACTCGTAGTTGAATCTGCAGAACGCATTGATGAGCTTAGAAATAAATTAGCTCGTAAATCTTATGAGGGTGGTGAGTTCTACTTGAGAACGAATCGCTATTTGGCTGCTACTATCTATTTTGATCAAGTAATCGATCAATATCCGGAATCTGTTTGGGCAGAACGAGCTTTGTTGAAGCAAATCCAGACTTACATCATTTACGCAGATAACAGTATCGTAGAAAAACAGGCTGAACGTTATAATAAAGCCATCGAGAACTACGAGAAGTACCTGCAATTATTCCCTCAAAGCGGCAGTCGTTCGAACGCTGAAGCGATGTATCTTGAGGCAGTGGATAAATTAGCAGATGTCGATGTTAGCGTTGCCGGAGACTCAATAGGAAGTAACTAATGGCAGATCGAATTGGATTGCTGGGTGGAACCTTCGATCCCGTTCATAACGGCCATATCTCAATTTTCCGATCTTTTTTAAATTCAGGTCATTTAGATGAGTTGTGGATTCTTCTCACTCCGGATCCACCGCACAAACAGAATAAAAATCATGAGTCTTATGCGGATAGATTAAACATGCTGCAAATTGCTGTCTCAGATATCGGCAATATTTCTGTTTCTACTATCGAGAATGACCTTCCCAAGCCTTCTTTCACAATCCAAACTATAAGAGCGCTGAAAGCTAAACACCGCGATAATAAATTCTATTATTGCATCGGTGGAGATAGCTTGAGTTCGTTTCATTTATGGAAAGATTATACATTTATTCTACAGGAAGTAATCTTACTTGTAGCTGAACGCCCGGATTTTGATCATTCGAAGATATCTGAGGATATATTAAAGCATACGGATGCTATTTCACATGAACCTGTTCGGGTTTCCTCTACCGAAATCAGAGAACGGATTAAGTTAGAAAAATCAATATCTGATTTGGTTCCACAAGTTGTTGAAGATTATATTCATACAAAAAGACTGTACCAGCAATAATTTCATCTATGAGTATCTCACGACGTCACTCTATTCAGCTACTTGGCACTTCTCTATTAGGGATTCCTAATTTAGTAAAGGGGTTTTCTTCCATTGATTCGCCCAATTTCCGTCACTTAAAACCTAATTCCATTCCTTTGAATGCAACAATAGGTTTAGTTGCGCCTGCAAGTCCGATTTATGATGAATCGGATTTCGATCAAATGCTTATTGATCTTGCTGCTCTTGGTTATAATCTAGTGTTAGGTGATCATGTAAGAGATCGATATGGTTATTTGGCAGGATCAGATCAAGACCGGGCAGACGATTTGAATCGAATGTTTAGCAACCCATCGATCGATGCAATTCTTTGTGTACGTGGTGGTTATGGTTGCAACCGAATATTAGATTTAGTTGATTACGATCTTATTGCCAGCAATCCTAAACCATTTATTGGGTTCAGCGATATCACCAGCTTACACATGGCGATTTACAAAAAAACCGGGCTAATCACTTTTCATGGACCGGTAGGGAAATCTATGTGGCCGGAATATACCAGAGAATCTTGGGTAGATATTATACACGAAGGGGATAGCCCAACCTTTAGCATACCCGACGAAGAAATAGAGGCATCTTATACCATTAACAGCGGAAAAGCATCCGGTGTTCTTTTGGGCGGTAATTTAACGGTTTTAACATCGTTGCTAGGCTCCGATTATTTGCCTGAGTTTGACAATGCCATCCTATTTCTAGAAGATGTAGGAGAAGATATTTATCGAGTAGACCGGATGTTTTCGCAATTAAAATTATCCGGTGTTCTTAACAAGATAAACGGATTAGTGTTCGGTAAATGTACAAATTGCGATGAATCAGCAAATGGGTTGAGCTTGAAACAAGTATTTGACGACTATTTATCTGAGATTGATATTCCGGCTTTTTATGGGGCAATGATTAGTCATGAGGAACTTAATCTTACCATTCCCGTTGGAGTACAGGCTACCATCGATGGGGACGCAAAGACCATTGAATTACTTGAGCCTGGTACACTCAAATAAGCAATAATAAATTTAACGACTATTTTTTGAGACGGATTCGCTTTTTCACGTTAATAGGAATGATTGCATGGTTTTGTAACTCATTTTCCGCAGTGGCTCAAGAAGCTATTGTTACTGGAGTAATTATAGATGCAAATTCAGGGGAAACCATTCCTCTTGTAAACATTGTTAAATCAGGCACTACCATAGGCACAAACAGCAATGAAAAGGGTAGATTTGAACTAGCCCTGCAACCTGGCGTACATGCCTTAGAGTTTTCTTCAATGGTGTATGTCGACACACTTATCCAAGTACGATTAGCTCCTAATCAAGAATTGGAACTCAACATTTCTATGTTAGAGGATAGGTTGGTACTTGGCGAAATTGTTGTAAGCGGTGATAGAGTTACCCGATTTGTTCAACAACTAGCCGTTTTTCGTGACCAGCAAAATGAAGGCCTTAAAGCATATAAAGCGGATATTTATAAACTTGCTATTTTAGGAACAGACAATGTTGAATCTGACTCGATTGCACCGATTGCTTTTTCAGAAAGAGTATCAGAAATCAATCACATTATTTCTCCCGAACGCTTTTCAGAAACTACGTTAGCGAATCGATCTAGCAAGAACTTTTTTAGTGAATATGATTTTTTCTCCACGGGTGGACCACCCCTCAACTTGAATCAAGAGTTAGTGCCGTTAAGTATTTTATCAGAAGATATTACAGTAGTTGGTCCAATTTCGAAAAGAGCTGGACGATTTTACCATCTAAATGATAATGAAGCTGATAGTTCATGGCCATTGGGTACCATAGAGATAAACTTTAAACCGAAGGTAAATAATCGTCCTTTATTCGAGGGTACAGTTTGGGTTGAAGAAAGTACCAATTCTATTTTGGGGATGGATGTTCGTTTAAACGAATACGCAAGTACCAATACCGGTTTGTTCAGTATTAAAGATCTCCGGTATGTTCAAACGTATATGAAATTGGGTGAGTTTTGGTTACCTGCAAATACTAAACTATCGGCAACACTTGATTTCCTGGCATCTGCTAAACCAATTCAATATTTGGATGAGTGGGCTTGGTCGGGGCACGAAATTAACCCAAATCTGACACTAGATGCGCTTGATTTAAACACTTCAGTAATGGTTGCAGGTTCACATCGGAAAAAAAGAGCCTATTGGGATAGCGTCTCAACATCGGCTGCAAACGACAATCTGAGCTATTTAGATGAAGCCAAATCGTATACCGAAAAAAATAGAACTTTGCGGCTTGGGATGAGCGTGATGAGTAATTTTTTCAGGCTTCCCTATGAATTAGAGCGATTTTACCTAACAAACATCAGTGATATTTATCGGTTTAATCGTGTTGAAGGGCACACTTTGGGGATTGGCTTACGCACGCCTGTACATCCGGATTACGAATATCGAGGAATTACTGCTTATAGTTTTGGGCAAGAAGACTGGAACTACACATTATCCGGATTTCAGTATGTGCCCGGTACTTCATTTGCACCCGAGCTGATTGTACAAAAGGATGTGATACAACAATATCAGGATTATGAATATAACCGAACTCCTTTGGATTTCTTTGAGTTTCGACATTCTATAGCTCAACTGTTAGACAGTGAACCGGTTAACAACTACTTTCAACGAAAAGGCATTTCAAGCGGGTTTCGTTACCGTTTTGATATCGAGTCGTTCATCAGGGTTTTGTACCTCAACGAAAGTCATTCTGCCCTAACAGCTACAACCGATTTCAATTTACTAGGGCGATCGAATCAAATGGCGGAAGTACAGAATAATAGCGTGAATTATCCCATGCAAAATGGAAAACTCACGGGTTTATCGGTTCACTTACATCATGATACTCGTAAATATTTACGTACCCAGTTTCTTCGTGATTATAATATTCGTGATTTCGGTTGGCTTGGTGATATTGTTTGGGAATCAGGTTTTACTCAATGGGGGGGAGATTTCGATTTTCACCGATATCGGGTTGGGCTAAAATTCAATGTTCCTGTATTCAGTTCTCATTTTATACAAACTGATTTAATTATTGGTGCTTCGAACCAGGGTACACCTTCGCAGCGCCTCTTCACCTACAATGGTTTCGTACTAGATGATTACGTTCGAGAACGGCCTTTCAATACTGTAAGCTTCAGAGAACCGATTGGTAGACGTGTTTCTGTGTTAAAAGTGAAGTATAAATTCGGGAGTTCATTAACCCGAAAATCGCCAATCCCTCTTGTGAAAAAGAGTGGAATTCATTTAGCCACATTTTTAACCGTGGGTACTATCGATGATACTTACAGTTTAGAGCCACTTTTGCCGTATTCAGGATCAAAAACTCAGGCAGAAATAGGAATTGCGGCTTTCAAGATCTTCGGTTTTATTTACGCCGAATTTAGCCAACGCATTGCCGGTGATTACGGAAACTCGCTTGGTTTTCAAATACTTTTCTAGCATTGATAGGGCGACCCTGAGCCAAATTGAGCTATTACTTTTCCTGTTGACGTCACGTATTCTCGCATCAAATTAGCGGTCAGGCATGAGTGAATAGGGTAGATTTCAATAATTTCTCCAATTTTGATGGCCTTGAATTCATCCTGAGAACATGCAACCACTCCATGTTCTTGAGACAGAGACTTTATATAAGATGCTGATCCTTTTGATTTCAAAACACCAAACACACGTTCGCCATCCTCGTTTACAATAAAATCTTTCGAAAAGTGAACCGCACCGCCATGAATCAATACTTCGTTTCTTACTGGAAATTTTGCAACAACCTCACAATGCATAGTGACGGCAATTTGCTCGGCTTTACAGGCTCCAGTTTTAGTCTGCATCCAATCATAAAACACAAAGTTACCGGGGCTAATTTGATCAATTCCATCGAAGTGTTCACGAACTGAACAAGATGGAGTATCACCAAAGCAAATATTACCGCCGTACTTGGTTTTTAAATTACTCAATGATGCTAAAATAGGATCCGTTAGCTGTACAATTTCTTGTTTCGATCTGCATTTATAGGTATGCCCGGCATGGCAATAAAAGCCTTGAAATGAAATGTTTCTCGAACTATTTATTGCAGAAAGAACCTCTTCAATCAAAGGGAAATCATCATACCTAATTCCGCTTCGTCCGTACCCCGGATCAATCTCGATATACATTGAAATCGACTCATTCAATGCTTTATCAATCTGTTCCACAACCTCTTTATCAACCGCTAGTACCTTTAAATTTGCACTTTTTGCGATACTATTAATCAAATTCATATTCGAAAGTCCTACCGGAAAAGCAACACAAATGTCGTTCCAACCATTCATTGAAAAATATTCGGCCATATAAATTGAGGATACGGTGATCCCTGTAACACCATGCTTTTTAAATAATTGGGCGATTTCTAAAGACTGATGAGTTTTAAAATGAGGACGCATATCAAGGTGATTTTTTTTAGCAATATTCACCATCGCTTGTATGTTAGAATCTACTTTTACGAGATCAATTTTTAAGAAAGGTAACCGCATAATATTTTTTAGAATGATGATATAAATTTAAAAGCAAATTTATGGGATAGTGATTAAATAGAGTTATTTTTAATACAATTAATGAACAAAAATAAACGACATACTCTTGGCAGAATCGAGCGCGTAGATCTTCCGCTTTGGAGAATCGAAGATATAGAAGCCAAGATTGATACAGGTGCATATACCTCGAGTGTACACTGCCATCATATTGAAGAAGTTGATCAAGAAGGTTCGATTTTTATTCGGTTTAATTTATTAGACCCTGAACATCCTGCTTATGATGATCAATTATTTGTTCTTCCAATTCACGACAAAAGAGAAGTTAAAAGCTCAAACGGTCAAGCTGAACTACGGTACTTTGTTAAAACTAAGATTGCCTTATTTGGCAATGAATTTGATATCGAGTTATCACTTACCGATCGTTCGGAAATGAGATTCCCAATTTTATTGGGAAGAAAATTTATTAGACGACATCAGTTTTTAGTTGATGTCACCAAAAAAAACCAATCGCTTAAACAAACCAGATAATAGAGTGCAACTTACAATAGGAATTTTATCAAGAAACGCTGCTTTATACTCAACCAAAAGATTAATCGAAGCTATTGAAAAGGCCGGGCATATCCCAAAAGTGATCGATCATCTGAAATGTGACATCGTAATTGAGCAGGATAGTCCTACTATTTTTTATAACAAAGAGAATCTGGATTATATTGATGCTGTAATTCCAAGAATAGGGGCATCTGTTACTTTTTATGGTACAGCAGTTGTACGCCAATTTGAGATGATGAATAAGTTTACTGCTGTTCAAAGTCAGGCATTGGTTCGTTCACGGGATAAATTAAGAAGTCTGCAAATATTAGCGAGCTCCGGTGTAGGCTTACCAAAAACGGTATTCACTAACTATTCTCGCGAGGTTGATAAGTTAATTGATTCGGTTGGTGGAGCACCTCTTATTGTAAAGTTATTAGAAGGTACCCAAGGCTATGGTGTTGTATTAGCGCCCACAAAAAAAGCAGCACAATCTATTATTGAAGCATTTCACAGCATGAAAGCAAGAGTGATTGTTCAAGAGTATATTGCCGAATCGAAAGGGGCCGATATTCGAGCATTTGTTGTTGATGGAAAAGTTGTAGGAGCGATGAAACGACAAGGAAAAGAAGGAGAATTTCGATCAAATTTGCACCAGGGTGGAAGCGGGTCGCTCATTAAACTGTCTAAAGCAGAACGAGAAATGGCGTTAACGGCATCTAAAGCAATGGGCTTACCAATTTGCGGTGTTGATTTACTTCAATCGGAACGAGGCCCTCTAATTCTGGAAGTAAATTCATCTCCGGGGTTGCAAGGAATCGAGGAAACTACAAAAAAAGATATTGCAAGTAGTATTATCCAATACGTGGTAAAGCAAACTATGGAAATAAATAGTAAACCATCGAAACGGCGTAAAATTAAAAGTAATGCCTAAGATAATTTCTATAAACGGCGAAGAAATTAAATTGGGTGAAAACAGAATACTCAATTTAAATGTGGCTAAACTGCCTACTCATACCACTATTGACTTATCCGTTGAGATATTTCGAGCTAAAAAAGATGGACCGGTTTTGTTGCTAACCGGTGGCTTACATGGCGATGAAACCAACGGTATCGAGATCATTCGCCGTATGATTGCCAATAAAAAACTGCAGCCCGAAGTGGGTACAGTTATAGCTATTCCGATTGTGAATGTATATGGTTTCATCTTTAATCAACGTGGTGTACCGGATGGCAAAGATATAAATCGAAGTTTTCCTGGTGCAAAAGTTGGATCACTTGCACGAATGTTGGCCTATACGCTTATGCAGTCGATTTTACCGGTAGTTGATTATGGTATTGATTTTCATACTGGAGGAGCAAGCAGGGCAAATTATCCACAAATTCGGTGTTCGTTTAACCAACCTCAGGCTAAGAAATTAGCTGGTGCATTCAATGCTCCTGTAATGATGCATTCTAATCTGATTAAAAATTCTTTTAGAATGGAAGCGCATAAAAAAGGAAAGCCGATTATTGTATATGAAGCTGGTGAAACTTTACGTTTTGATGAAATGGCTATAACCGAAGGCATTAAAGGCACCATGCGTGTAATGCATTATTTAGGGATGAAGACTTTCCAAGAGGAAAAACCCACCACCCAAATCGTAAAAAAATCGGCATGGATGCGAGCTAAAAAATCTGGATTATTTATCGCTACAGCTTCTTTGGGCGATGTAGTGTCTGCCAAACAAGAATTAGGCTATATTAGCGAACCATTTGGTGGTAGAAAGGCGAAAATGTTATCTTCACGTGACGGAATTATAATCGGATTAAATAATAATCCAATAGTTCACAAAGGCGACGCAATTATTCATTTGGCATACAATTAAGAAAATTTGGAATACGATTTACTATTTACATTAATCGAGCACAGCGAGTGGAAAAACTTAACCGATGATGGTTCATTTTTACCACCTTCGATCGAAGAAAACGGAGTTATATATACTTACGAAGGCAAATATATTGAGCAAATTGCTAACATTGAATTTTCTGATGCATCGAAATTATTTTTAATCGTAATTGATCCGCTTAGGATTAATGCGCCCATTAAGAAGGCAAAAAAAGATTCCATCGAGCAGCTACAAATTCAGGGCACCTTTTCAATTGATGCCATCATAGATCGAATCCCAATTTCGAAGAATAAAAAAGGGCAATTCGAAATTAACATCAAGCATTTCGATTAACCGAACTGAGCCATCCGTTTACATACTATTTTATAGTAAACAGCCGAGCTAATTCGGGTAGGGCCGTTCATTTTTTTAATAAAATCGAAGGCGAAATACGTACTAAACTCGATCGAATTAATGTATTCTATACCCAATCTATTGATGAGATTGCGAGTATAATTGAGGCAAATGATTCGCCAACTTCGGTATTTGTGGCATGTGGTGGTGATGGAACCGTGCATGCAATTGCAAAACTATTAGTTCACAAAGATTCTATGTTAGGGGTTCTTCCGTTAGGCAGTGGCAATGATTTTGCTAAAATGGTAAGTACAGATTCTTTCACATCGTCGTATCTAACAATTCTGGAACAGGGTAGCGTTGCACGCTTCGACTCTATAGCTTGGAATAACGATATTTGCATTAACACTTTTGGTTTGGGAATCGATGGTCTTACCAATCAAATAGCGTCAAATAACACTATTTTTAAAGGAAAATTGAAATATGTAGTAGCAGCTCTGAAAGCAATATTTAAAGTTTCTAAAAATACTGTAACCGTGAGTATTGATGATATAAACCGCGGTGATTTTGATACCTATTTGACCTTAATTTCAAATGGTTGCTGGGAGGGAGGTTCCTATCAATTATCTCCCAACTCAAAATTAGATGATGGAGTTTTTGAACTACATATAGCCAAGATTGACACAAAGCTTCAATTATTGCTACAATTTATAAGGCTATCACTAATTGGCTCTTTTTCTAAACATATTCTAAAGAGTTTCGAGTGTAAACAAGCTCATTTAGCGTTCAATGAGACGATACATGCTCATTGCGATGGCGAAGTGATAGAGCCATTTAATGAGGTAGCATTTAAAATTTTACCAGCTTCGTTGAAGGTTTTAGTTCAGCATTGCAAATAATTCACTTTCTATGCGCAACTAAATAATATTGATTTCGGATAATGCTCGGGTCATCTGATAAATAAATATTTATAATTGCTATGAGAGAACCAGTTAAAAAAATTAGACGCTTAAAGCAGTATCATCGCACGCATTATGCAATCAAGTTTCAACTTGGCTTGATATTTAGTTTATCAATATTTCTGGTTGCATTTAAAATCAATATAGCATCTGAGCCACCCCAGGCTTTAATTCTTGAAATGCCTGAGGAAGTATATATCGAAGAAGTTGTACAAACTAAACAAGTTACTACACCACCACCACCACCTAGGCCACCGGTTCCCATAGAAGTACCTAACGATGAACTGATTGAAGATGAAATCCTAGAGCTTGATTTAGAATTTGATATGGACGGCCCTATGGATTTACCACCACCACCACCACCGCCTGCAACGGAAGGTGATGAACACGAGGTATTTATTGTAGTTGAACAACCACCGGAATTGATTGGTGGGATAGCAAGCGTGCAGAAAAGGATAAAGTATCCAGAACTTGCCAGAAACGCGGGAATCGAAGGTAGGGTAGTGCTACAATTTGTTGTAACTAAAGAAGGAGAGGTTGCTAATCCTAAAGTAGTAAGAGGTATTGGCGGTGGTTGCGATGAAGCTGCTTTAGAAGCATTGAAATTCGCTAAATTCAAACCGGGATATCAAAGAGGGCGACCTGTTAATGTGAGTTATAGTTTGCCGATTACATTTACTTTAGGCCCGAGCTAATAGATCTAATACTTTTTAATTTCATAGAAAAAGCCCCCTCTAAGGGCTTTTTCTATGAAGGTGATTTCATCAAATCTTCACGATTACCTGCTATTATTATTTAAACAATAGAACGGAGGTATATTATGAAAGAGCCAATCAAAAGAATGAATCGTGATAATAGCTTAAGAAAGAATTACTTCATAAGCATAGAATTAGGTTTAATAATTTCTTTAACTGTATTCATATTTTTATTCAAAATGGATTTTTATCCACAACAGGTAGAAGAATTCGTATTCTTTGAAGTACAAGAAGAAGTTTTTGTTGAAGAAATAGTTCAGACCAAACAAACCGACACGCCACCACCACCACCAAGACCACCAGTTCCGGTTGAAGTACCTAATGACGAGATTATTGCAGACGACATCGTTGAACTTGACCTAGAATTTGATCTCGATGGTCCTATGGATTTACCGCCACCACCACCTAAACAAGCCGTTGAAGAGGAATTCGAAGATGAAATCTTTGTGGTTGTTGAGCAACCTCCTGAATTAATTGGCGGAATTGCAGGTGTTCAAAAGCGAATTGTTTATCCCGAATTAGCACTTAAAGTAGGGATTGAAGGTAGAGTAGTAGTACAATTTGTAGTTGACAAAGACGGTAAAGTAATTAATCCGGTTGTAATGAGAGGAATTGGTGGTGGTTGCGATGAAGAAGCGATTAGAGCAATTAAATTAGCCCAATTTCTACCCGGAATGCAACGTGGAAGACCAGTAGCTGTAAGATATTCTCTACCGATAACGTTTAAAATCTACAATAAAGACAGTTGAACTTAGTCTTCGATTTTAGCTATTGAATCCTTAAGTATAGTAAAACTAATAGGCTTTACCAGGTAATCAACATAATTCACTGCTTCAGCACGTTCCCGGTTATATGAGTCGGAATTCCCAGTAATAAATATAGCCGGGCTATTTATGCCGTCTTTCTGGATTGCGATCATGGCATCTATGCCATCAACATCATCCTCGAGCATAATATCCATTAGAATCAGATCAGGATGATGTTCCTTTGCCATACTAATGGCTTTTCCGCCTTCGGTTACAGTTGCAATGACTTGCATATTCATTTTCTCCATCATTTTAGTGAGGAGCAATGAGAGAACTTTATCGTCTTCAACAATAAGTACTTTTCTCATATCAGTATTTGGGAATTCCTATATAGTTTTGTTCACGCCAAATGTAAGAGGTTACGTTCGAAATTGCTAAGTCTATATCTAAGATTATATGAAACTAACCATAGTTATTATCCAAGATGTTATTCGAATCTAATTTAATTTATCGGCTTTTGACATTAAACATTAAGTAAACATAAATAAATAGTTAATAGTTGAGATATCCCTTTTTTAAGAATATGAAACAATCCTATAATATATATTATGTAAAGTTGTGTAGCGCAATAGAGAGTTATATCTCTCCTAATGCATTCTGGATTGCACTGAAATTTGGGATTAAATTACTCTCCTCGTGTATCTCTTCGTATTTAACTGTGCCTTCTTTATCAATAACAAATACAGATCGTTTCGAAACTCCATGCATGCCAAAGAAGTTTTCATCTTTAACACCATAAGAAGTCATAGCCTCTTTATTGAAGTCACTCAATAATTCGAAATTTAAATTTTGAGCCTTCTTAAATGCTTTTTGTACGAATACAGAATCGACACTTATCCCAACTACATTTGCGTTTAACGCTTCGTAGATTTTCATGTTATCTCGTACCGAGCATAATTCTTTGGTACATGTACTCGAAAATGCCAATGGATAAAACAAAACTACAACATTAGACTCTTTGCATAATTGATTAAGCGATACTAGATCAAAATTCTCGTTCTGAAGTTTAAATTCAGGTGCTTTTTTATTTAATAAACTCATTCATTCTGCTTTTTAATTTTTAACTCGCCAATTTTCCTGAAGCCTAATGCACTTATTAGCATCCCGGCTGATAGTAAAACATTCGCTATATCTTCAGAAAATTCTCTATCAATTATGGTTACAAACCAGAATATCACAAACGAGGATCCAAGCATTAAACATGCCAGGAGCAACAATGCACGCTGTTTATACATTAAGTGATTAATTGTAATAACAAGTATTGCAACAATAATGGCTCCCCCCTGGTAAGTAATCCAAAGTAAATCTTTAATTACATCAGCTTGATTAATTAACGGGTAAAATAGAACACCGATTAACGGCAACATTGTCATTGGCATAGGAAAGCGAGCAAACACTGGTTTTGAATTTCTCGTTTTCACAAACAAACCACACAATACAAGTGTCATTGCTAATAGATCGCCCCATTCTCGCGCAATATTTAATATATCATCATTTATCAGGCCAAGAAGCACGCCTAACGTAAAACTCAATGATGATAAACCAAAAAAGAGATTAGAAACAGACGAAGATCGCTTTGCAACTACAAATAATATTATTGTACTTACACTACCTGAAATCAGAAACAAAACCGTTATCCAGTCGATCGCAAACATCTTACTTCTGCTTAAAGGTCATTGTAATCGGCACCCCTATAAATCCATATTTTTCTCGAATCTGATTCTCTAGATATCTACGATAATTAGGTGGTAAATCCTGAGGATTATTCATAAAGAACTTAAATACGGGTGGATTTGCCTTTACTTGGCTAGCATAGCTGATTTTGAGTTGTTTACCGCGTTTCATTGGTAACGGTCGAGATTGCAACACAGTTTCAAGAAAATTATTAAACTCTGAAGTGCCTATTTGTTTAGTTCGCTCTTTCAAAACAATATCGGTCATCTCAATTACACGTTGTATTCTCTTTTTGTTAATCGCTGAGATGGTTATTACAGGTACATAATTAAGTTGTGGTACCGCTTCATAAATATATTCTTCAAATTCTTTTACGGTGTTAGTGTCTTTGTCTTCGATGAGATCCCACTTATTAAGTACAATGATCAAACCTTTATTAAACTTTTCCGCCTCTCGAAGTACTCGCTTATCTTGATCTTCAAAACCACGAACAGCATCTAATATTAGTACCGCAACATCACATTCTCTAATGGCTTTTTCGGTTCGAACAGTAGAATAGAACTCTATATTTTCTTTAACCTTAACACGCTTTCGTAAACCGGCTGTATCCACTAAAATGTAGTCTCTGCCATCAAAAGTTAAACGGCTATTTACGGTATCTCGTGTTGTACCCGCAATGTCGGTTACAATGGATCGTTCATCATCAAGCAGTGCATTTACAAGACTACTTTTACCTACATTTGGGCGACCTACAAAAGCTAATTTTGGGGCAGTTTCTTCATCCTCAGGTTGTTTTGCAGGTAGCAACTCAACTACTCTATCAAGCAACTCACCTGTTCCGGAACCACTAATTCCAGAAACCGGAAATATTTCATCGAATCCCAGTTCATAAAATTCGGCTGAATTTAACCGTCGCATTTCATTATCGGCTTTATTGGTTACTACAAGCACAGGTTTATCCTGTTGGCGTAACAATTTAGCCACCGATTTATCCAGTGTATTAATTCCAAGCTCAACATCAACAACAAAAAGAACTAGATCCGATTCTTCGAGCGCTATGTGCACTTGTTCTCGTATACCAACCACCATAACATCCATGTCATCAGGAAGATACCCACCGGTATCAATTACAGTAAAATCAACACCATTCCAGTACGACTCTCCGTAATGGCGATCTCTGGTTACACCATATTCATCATGAACAATTGCACGTCTTTCGCCAATTAAGCGATTAAAAATAGTTGATTTACCGACATTAGGACGTCCAACAATAGAAACAACAGGAAGCATTTAATAAATTGAATTAGTAGTTTTTACTTGAAAGTACGCATTTTTCAAACAACACTTTGCCATGCTACGCACCTTCTATGAAATACTTGGTTTTTTTGGCGCTTTAGTTTTATCGCTTACCATTTTCATCCTATTCATCTTTTGGATAGCCGGATTAGCAGGAATTACCCTGCCGGTAGATGGAGGTAAACCGAAGTTTAATCGCTGGCAAGTTGCAATTGCTGTATTAATTCCGATCTATCCTATTTATTGGCTAATCCGGGATATTATTGAGCAGCATATATTTATGAAGAAAAACTAATTACTCAGTTAGATAATTTCCGGCCTCATCTAACATTGGTGCTTCCGGCTCTTCGGTTAGTATCCAGGGTTCTAAAATCCCATCTGGTAAGTTTTCGATAAACCTACTCGGTTTGGTAAAATAGTCGCCATAACTAGATTGTGCGATGGCCGGAAACGTAAAGTAGAGCATCTGTTTTGCGCGCGTAGTAGCCACATACATAAGCCGAAGTTCTTCGTCAAGCAGTTCTTCATCTTCAACCGAGTAAGATGATGGAATTACCCCATCCAAGCATTGCATTATAAAAACATGTTCCCATTCTAATCCTTTGGCCGAATGAATGGTACTTAATACCAGAGGTGGTTCATCATGTTGTTGTTGCTCGGTATCAATTGCCGTTGCATTGATAGGATCTAAAGCTAGATCACGTAGCATATTAGACAGCGTACTAAATCCGGTTGAGATTCCTACAAAAGTTTCTAAATCTTTGAGTCGTTTAGGGTAATCGTCGTATCGTTTTTCGCAATATGTTTTGTAATAATCTACAATTTCAGAAACAACCTCGTTAACCATTAACTCATTGTCATTCAATTGAATGAGCAACTTACTTAACCCCTTAATTTGCTTCATGTAGCTTTTGCTCACTATTTCCGATGCATTTAATGCATATGGATTTGAAGCCAAACGAATCCATTCGAACAATTCCTGTGCTGTTTTAGGACCAATACCGTCGATAAGCATTAAAATTCTGTTCCATGCCAAAGTATCCATGGGGTTTACAAGAACCCGAACGTGCGCCAATACATCTTTCACATGTGCTGCTTCTGTAAATTTGAGGCCTCCAAACTTGACATAGGGAATGTTTTTTCGATTTAACTCGATTTCAAGATCAAAAGAATCCCTCCCATTTCTAAATAACACGGCCATGTCGCTCAAAGCTATTTCCTGCTCTCTTAACTGTAAAATGGCTTGAGATAAAAATCTACTTTGCTCGTTATCAGAAGCTGCTTTAACTAGAGCTGGTAGGTCACTTTCTTCCTTTTCTGAAAACAACCTCTTATCAAATTTGTGATAAGCTTGATTAAGTAACTCGTTGGCAGCGTTTAAAATTTGAGGGGTAGATCGATAGTTTTCCTCCAATTTGATAAGAGTACAATTTTCGTGAAGTGATGGGAATTCTAAAATATTTCGATGATCGGCTCCTCGAAATGCGTAAATGCTTTGTGCATCATCGCCTACCGCCATCACATTTTTATGAACACTTGATAATAATTGCGTAAGCGTGGCTTGCAGTTTATTAGTGTCTTGATATTCATCCACCATTACAAATCGATGTTGAGCAGCCACCTTATTTCGTACAGCTTCATTTGATTGAAGTAATTCAACCGATTTTTCTAGTAAATCATCAAAATCCATTACAAAATTACGCTCCTTATATTCCTGATACCCATCGTAAACTTGCAGAATTTGCTCGATGTTTTCCATGAATTGCGGATACTGATCACCTACAACCACTCTCAAATCTAGATGCTTGTTTTTTACTGAACTGATAATCGAAAGTAGAGTGTTTTTGTTTGGGAAGCGTTTATTCTTTTTGTGTAAACCCAGTTGAGTGCGAACATGTTGGATAACATCCAGAGCATCTGCGGTATCAATAATGGTGAAGTCGGTTGGAAACCCAATTTCAGAAGCGTATTGATGTAATAATTGGCTACAATAATAATGAAAGGTCCCTCCTTTTACGTGTTTACATCGATCATCCAAAATATTGGTTGCTCGACTGATCATCTCTTGGGCGGCTCTGCGAGTGAATGTGAGCAATAAAATCGACGATGGGTGAACGCCGGCTTCAACTAAGCGAGCAACTCGATAAACCAGCGTACGCGTTTTCCCGGTACCGGCTCCGGCTACAACCAAAGCAGCTCCACGATCAAAAAAAACAGCCTCTAATTGCTGTTTATTCAATAACTCGTTGTATTTGATGGTGTAATTCTCAGGCTTTGGAGCCGATTCTTCTTTTTTGAGCACAAATTTCTTCATCCCAAAAAGTACAAAAAGCCAAACGTATGTAAAAATTATGTGTACCCAATCTTAAAAATCTATTCCATATTTGCCCTTTCCATTCATTGCTTAGCCCAATATATTTGGAGTTTGAAAAGGCATCTATCAACAAATAATTAATGATTAACGAACCCTCGCTGGCACCCAAAGATTTTGGTTGGATTGAAGTAGTTTGCGGTGGCATGTTTAGCGGAAAAACCGAAGAACTTATCCGAAGAGCTAAACGGGCTCACATCGCCGGGCAAAATGTAATAGTAGTAAAGCCCGCCATCGATAAAAGATATAGCGATACGGAAGTGGTTTCGCACAATGAAACGGCACTCCCAAGCATTTTGGTAGACACGGCAGATCAAATTGTGCTACTTACGGGCAATGCTGATGTGGTTTGTATTGATGAAGCTCAGTTTTTTGATGAACGCATCGTTGAGGTAGCAAATTCGTTGGCTAATGACGGTAAACGAGTGATTGTAGCCGGCCTTGATATGGATTTTGAGGGTAAACCTTTCGGGCCTATGCCCTTTTTATTGGCGATTGCGGAGTTTGTAACCAAATTACATGCAGTATGTAGCGAAAGTGGCGCTATGGCTAATTTTTCTCAACGTGTAGTAGAGAATCAAAATACAGTACTTGTAGGCGAATACGATGCTTACGAACCACGTGCTCGGCATTGTTTTAGGCCTTCGGTTGATAAACGCCGAGGAAAACCAATTCGTCCTTTTATACTTCCTAAGGCTGAAGTTGAAACATCAAAAGAAGAAATCGAAAACCAAACCCATTCTTAATGGAAAATATTTTACGCGGCGTTTTAGGTATGGTCGCAATTATCGGGGTATCGTACCTGCTAAGCAAAGATCGCAAAAGCATAAACTGGCGGTTAGTAATTACCGGATTGTCGATTCAGTTTATCCTTGCCATTTTTATTCTTAAAGCTGATTTCTTAACTGATTTATGGAGCCCTTTAGGTTGGCCCATGCGCTTATTTGAAATAATTGCCGGTTTCTTTGTTGTTGTTTTACGCTACACAACCGAAGGCGCAGCATTTTTGTTTGGTTTTTTGGGTCGTGGTCCGGAATACGATGACAGCGTTGGGGTGATATTTGCTTTTCAAATTTTGCCAACCATTATTTTCTTTGCCTCCCTTACCTCTATCCTCTATCACTATGGAGTATTACAAGCGATTGTTCGGTTTTTATCTAAAGGGATGCAAAAACTACTTGGTACTTCCGGGGCTGAAACACTTTCGGTAATTTCGAACATATTTGTTGGGCAAACCGAAGCGCCTCTGGTAATAAAACCGTTTATCGATAAGATGACAAAGTCGGAATTACTTGCCGTAATGACCGGAGGCATGGCTACCATAGCCGGTGGAGTGATGGCAGCTTATGTGGCCATGTTAGGGAGTTCATTTGCCGCCGCTAATGGATTAGAAATTGAAGTTGCCCAACAACTATTTGCCGAACGATTATTGGGTGCAAGTTTAATGGCTGCACCGGCAGCTTTAGTAATTGCTAAAATTCTACTACCAGAAACCGAACAATCGGTTACTGCAGGTGATGTTAAAATGGTTGTTGAACAAACAGATGCTAATGGAATTGATGCTGCAGCAACTGGCGCAGGTACGGGTTTACATCTGGCACTTAATGTTGGTGCTATGCTACTCGCATTTGTAGCGTTATTGGCCATGTTCAATGGATTATTCGGTTGGGCAAGTAATATTACCGGCTTAACAGGAGTTTTAGGCACGGAATTGACCATCGAAATGTTACTTGGTTGGATCATTGCACCTGTTGCATGGGTGGTAGGTGTACCTTGGGAAGATGCAACAAACATGGGTGCGTTATTGGGCACTAAAATAGTGCTAAACGAATTTGTAGCTTATTTAAAATTAGCAGAAGAAGTAGCCGCAGCTAATATTGGGCCTAAAACAATTGCTATGGCTACTTTTGCATTATGTGGCTTTGCTAACTTTTCTTCCATAGCTATTCAGATTGGTGGAATTGGTGGTTTAGCCCCATCTAGAAAATCAGAAATAGCAAAATTCGGTTTGAAAGCTGTTTTTGCTGGTACAATGGCTAATTTAATGACGGCTACTATAGCAGGAATGCTCTTTTAATTAACAACAATCAAACTTCATTATTCATCAACCGACATGAACAAAAACATATTACAAGTAGTATGTGTAGGGTTACTGTTTATAGTAACATCTTGTACAGGTAGTAAATCTACGCAATCCGATCGGGTACCTCCTGCAGATGCTGTAGGAAGCGTTGGCGGCGAATTTGTATCCTATGATGAATTGCGTAATAATTTTGTAGCCGGTAGCATTACCCAAGAAAGTACCGAAGAAGACTTGGTAGATTTCTTACCCATTTACCTTGATTACAGAGCTAAAATATTAGACGCTAAGCATACCGGTTATTACGAGAATGAGTCGATTGAAAGTGAATTTCAATTGTATGCCAAACAAGCATCGTATGCTTATTGGATGGATCAGGTTATAAAACCGCTTAAGTTTCAGGAATTCAAGAGCCGATATAATCAAGAAATAAAAAGTCGGCACATTTTAATTTCATTGCCTCCAGCCCCATCCCCCAGCGATACAGCAGCAGCATACGAACGAATATTAGATGCTCGCGAGAAACTAATAAACGGTGTAGATTATTCGGAAGTTGATGCTCAATACTCAACCAAAAGAAACGGGCGAACCATGGGTGGTGAGTTACCATGGCTTACGGTTGGCACTACCGTTGCACCCTTCGAAAATGTTTTATTCGAATTAGAAATTGGTGAGATCAGCGCTCCAGTTCGTACTCAGTTTGGTTATCATATCATTGAACTTTTGGAGAAGAGAGAACGTCATCCAGATCGACGAGTGTACCATGTTTATGTACGTCCGAATTCTAATCCATCGAAAATTGAAGAAGCGTACAAAGCGTTACAAATGGGCGGACATTGGGAAGATGTTGTTCGAGAATTTTCAGAAGATACCCCATCCGTTCAAAACGAAGGATATATTGGCTGGATAAACAACGGTTCGCGGTACAATACGGATTTTGTGGATACACTTATGAGTTTAGATCCGAATGAGCCGTTTACCAAGCCGATTACAACCAATTACGGCCAACACATTTTTAAAGTTGATAGTGTACGGTCGTTCAAATCTGATGAGGCTAGAGATGAATATCTTATGGATATTTTAAAAGAATCAGATGCTTTTCAAGAGAGTAACAGTTTTGCCTTAGAGTTTCTAAAATCCCGTTTTAAAGCAAAAGACAATTTGGCTGCGTATTCAGATTTTAAAGCCTACATCAATCAAATCGACTCTACGTTGTATAGCGAACTTTCAGTTCCTGTAGAATTAGGTAGTACACAAGTGTTTACTTTTTTGGATTATTCATTTAGCGTTGCTGATTATGTAGATTATCTAAACAATACTAGGGCTAACGAATCTACTCCTTTTTATAGCGATAACTGGTTTAACCGCTTTAAGGATGCTAAAATTGACGAGCGTTTAGTTGAAATAACTATCGAGCAATTCCCTGAATTTAAGCCTCAGGTAAACAGCTATAAAGAAGGATTGGTGGTATATCAAATTAATGAAGATTCTGTTTGGAGTACCGCAACTATTGATACAACTATTTTAATGGATAGATATTTAAACAATCTTGAAAGCTATAGTTACGATAAACGATTTCACTATTACATGATAACCTCCAGTCGAGATACTACACTTGATCGTGCTATTGCATTTATTGAGGCTGGCAATCACCCAGATTCGTTACATGCAAATGACTTTAAAGTTGGAGTATCTGCCGATTCGACCGGTGCATTTAGAGGTGAACCCTTTACCCTTCTAGATGAGATGGAAGAAGGCGCACTGTCTGAACGGTTTGAATACGGGAATCGAAAAGCACATTTTTATTTGGTTGAAGTGCTGCCTGCACGTACTATGACATTTGATGAAGCGTTTCACCGATTGGCATCCGAATATCAGCCCATTCGCGAAGAAAACTGGTTAAACAGGCTGCGCAAAACGTATAACATTGAAGCCTACCCATTGAAGGTGCGGGAGCTTTATCAGCAAAAAGAATAATCTTTAATGCACCATTATTTTCCATTTATTTTAATTCTGATTTGTCTGGTTAGTTGCACTAGAAAAGCTGAATTCGATGAGCCTGCTTTAGCAAAAGTAGGCTCTTCCGTTTTAACATTTTCTGAAGCTAAAGCCAACATCCCAACTTACTTGTTCAATCAAGATAGTATTGGTGCGTATGAAAAGTACCGAGAAGAATGGATACAGAAACAAATTCTGCTGCAGGAAGCATATCGCCTGAGAGTACACCGCGAGCCGAAAGTGTTAGATCGATTAGCAAACATTCGTGAAGATTATATTGCAAAAGCCGCTCAGGAATATATTATTTCAGAGTTAGGTAACGAATTGTCCGTATCCGATGAAGAAGCGAGATCATATTATCAAGAAAATAAAGACAGCTTTGTACTTGAAGAACGATATGTGAAGTTTAGGCATATCAAAGCAGCCAATCTAGAAGATGCCCAAGATGCGCGAGAAGATTTGATGCGTGGGATTGAGTGGGAAATTATTGCAAGAAATTTTACCATCAACCCTGAGTTAGCTATTCGCGAATCGGAGCGATTTTGGCCAGAATCGGTTGCAGTAAACGACCACCAAATTCTTAATCGATATCTACAACTCATCGGGCTTTCTGAAATCTCCGCAATCGAACAGATTGGCGATGAATATCATTTTGTACAATTACTTGAAGAACGAGCTGCCGGCGATCATCCTGATCTTGAATGGTTAATCGATCAAATAAAAGACTGGTTAATCTTGGAAAAAAAGAGAATAGCCTTCAACACCTATGTAAAGAATCTTTATCTTCAGGCTCAAGCAAATAATGAAATAGAGACCTACGCCGTTCAATAGTAGCAATCAGCAAAAACAAGAACACAACTTATTCAATGAAATATACTTTAATAGCGCTTTTACTATCTATTTTTGGGATAATCAGCCCTTCTGTAAGCGCTCAACAACCGGCCGATCAAATCGTAGCCATTGTAAACGATAATATCATTTTAAAATCCGACGTAGATTCTGACGTCACTGCTTATCTTCGCCAAGCTCAAAATATGGGGCAACCTATCCCATTTACTAAAGAACTTTGGTATGATTTCTTAAGTGCATCGGTAGAGAACATGCTTCTTATCGAAAAAGCAAAAATTGATTCTATTGTTGTTCCGGATGAGCGGGTAAATCGCCAAATGGATCAACGAGTAGATCAACTGATTAGGCAAGCAGGTAGCGAGCGAGCCTTAGAAGAAGCATTCGGTAAATCAATTATTCAACTGAAAGAAGATTTTAGGGAAGATTTCAGAGAGCAGATGCTTACCGAAATGGTTAGAATGACGAAATTTGAAACGGTGAAAATTACTCGCCCTGAAGTACAAGAGTTCTTCAATTCTATTCCAACCGATTCACTTCCTACCATTCCTGAACAAGTTGCTCTTTCTCAGATTGTAGTTATTCCACCTGCAAAAGCAGACGCACGTGATGCCGCTTTCAAGTTTGCACAAACGTTGAGAGATTCAATCCTAAATCATGGAAAAAACCTTGAAGATTTAGCACGGAAACACAGCGATGGTCCATCAGCTCCTCGTGGTGGTTTATTGCCTCTAATGGGTTTAAATGAGCTTGTTAGTGAGTATTCTGCTGCGGCATCTGCTCTTCAACCAGGACAAATTTCGGAAGTGGTTGAAACAAGTTTTGGCTTTCATGTAATTGAATTAATTCGTCGGGTAGGTGATCAGATTGAAACCCGCCACATTCTTATTACGGTTGATAGTAACGAATTGGATGACGATTACGCACGCGAACGGTTAGTTGAAATTCGAGACTCAATTCTCACAAATGATGAAATTTCGTTCTCGATGATGGCTAAAGCGCGTAGTGAAGATCCTGTTACCAAAGTTGCGGGTGGAAAAATTCTTGATCCACAAAGTGGTGAGCGCCTCATCCCTTTAAATCGATTAGACCCTGCTCTGTACCGTATTGTTTTGTTGATGGACGAAATTGGCACTATTTCAGAGCCACGACCATTTAATTTACAATCGGGAAATGGTGGTAAAGCATATCGTATTGTTCGTTTAGATCAACAAATACCGGAACATGTTGCAAATATGGAACAAGATTATGAGCGTTTAAAAAATATTGCTCTTCAAAGAAAACAAGTGGAAGAATACACAAAATGGATTGAAGAGCTAAGAGATGAAGTTTATATCGAATACAGAATTCCAATGCCCAATATGGAGAATAACTAATGAGCGTTGAGTTAAACGATCCGGTGCAATTAGCCGACGAATTTAAAGATGCCTTCGATACCATAAAATCAGAAATTCACAAAGCGGTAATTGGTCAGGAAGATATTATCAACCTGCTACTTATCAGTCTTTTTTCTAGAGGACATTGCGTATTGGTTGGTGTACCGGGGTTAGCTAAAACATTGCTCATCAGAACTTTAGCTGATTCACTAAATTTATCGTTTAACAGAATTCAATTTACGCCCGATTTAATGCCTGGCGATATTACCGGTACCGAGGTAATCGAAGAAAACGTTGACAAAGGAACCAAAGAATTTAAATTCATAAAAGGTCCTATTTTCGCCAATATCGTCCTCGCCGACGAGATCAATCGTACGCCCCCAAAAACTCAGGCTGCGCTCTTAGAAGGCATGCAAGAGTATCATGTAACCGCATCAGGCACAACCTACGATCTTGATACTCCTTTTTTTGTGTTAGCCACACAAAATCCAATCGAGCAAGAAGGAACTTATCCCCTACCCGAGGCTCAACTTGATCGATTTATGTTCAACATTTGGGTTGATTATCCTTCTTTCGAAGAAGAAAAGCAGATTGTTAGCCAAACGACGTCACGCCAAGATATTAATATCAACTCTACTCTTGATCGAGAGAAAATAAAGCAACTCCAAGCCTTGGTTCGTGAAGTACCCGTTCCCGATAGTGTACTCGATTATGCTGTTCGTTTGGTTGGGATGACTCGTCCTGATTCTGAACTGGCACCGGATTACATTAAAAAGTACATGAGTTGGGGCGCTGGGCCGCGTGCCAGCCAATACTTAATTCTAGGTGGTAAAGCTCGTGCGTTGTCAAAAGGTCGATATAATGTTACCGAAGACGACATTAAAGCACTGGCTGTTCCGGTTTTAAGGCACAGAATTGTAAACAATTATGCTGCAGAAGCTGAAGGTTATACTACGATCAAGATAATAGAGCGACTTTTGGAAGATGTAAATTAGAGGATGTCTCCTATGGAATTTCAAGGTTTCCAATCCTCTTTTTCGCTCTTAACCGTAGTGCTTATTTTACTTTGTTTGATAGCACTTGCTTTCTTTAGTTATCAAAAACACAAAAGTCTAAGTTCTAGAGTACGTTTACTTCTTGGTGGATTACGTTCCCTCACTTTTGTTATCATTGCTCTCTTACTATTTAATCCGGTTTTTTTTAAATCAGAGCTCGTAGAGCAAGCTCCAAAACTTATGGTTTTGCTCGATAACTCTGAATCGATGACCATACGGAAAGGGGAGTATCTAGGAGAAGAATCCTTTCAAAAGCTAATTACCGAACTAGGGTTTGAAGATCAAAGCGATGTAAACATCGACTATTATGCTTTCGGTAATGACGCACGCCCCATTCAACATCCCGATTCCCTTGCTTTCTTCGATTCGCAAACCAATTTTTTAGAGGCTATCACACAAATCGAAGAACTTCAAGGCGATTATTCTGCGGCGGTTATAATTAGCGATGGCATCATAACCTTTGGTAGAAACCCATTAATTCAAGCGTCTACCCTTGAAATGCCTTTGTATACAATTTCAACAGGCGATTCTTCTCAAGTTCGTGATGTCACTATAAATAACGTGCTCACCAACTCAACCGGTTACACAGAAAGTAATCATATAGTAGAAATTGAAGTATCTCAAAATGGGTTTATAGACACTGGCACTACTTTATCGATTTATGATGCAACCGGAACTGAAATTGATTCGAAAGATATCTCATTTACGGCTTCTGAAGAAATACAAACAATTCGATTTGAGCTTTTGCTTACTGAAGAAGGCTTGCAAGCATTTCAAGCTCAAATCTCGCCACTAAACGACGAATGGTCGGTAGAAAATAACTCGCGTACATTTAGTATCGATGTTCTAGATAGTAAAACTAGAATACTACATATTGCTTCCGAAATTCATCCTGATGTAAAAGCTCTGCGATCATTATTACTTTCCGATCCTGCTTATGAGCTTAAATCACTAACATGGTTGGGCGGAAATAACTTTGTAGAACCCGAGTTTCCTGAGTTTGACGATCTAGACTTAATAATACTTCACGGACTTCCTCTACAAGATTTGATTCCCGGATTTGATGATCTACTAACACAAACTCCAACCTTATACTTCGATTTACCAAGAACACGAAGAAGCGATCCGGGGAGCATGCCGGTATCATTAATCACAAATCAAGGTGGACAGGTTTTTGATCTGAATTTTGTGCCAAATGAAAATAATGAAGATCACCCTATTCTCGAAGTTGAGGAAGTAAATTACGATGCGCTAGTGCCAATACTAACTTCTTTGCGTACAATTAGTAACGGCGTTGATATAATTCCATTACTAAATAGTCAGTTTCAAAATATGACTACTCCTAACCCGATATTGGGTATCGCAGATCGAGGCAATGCTCGGCGTGCGCATGTGGCTGCATGGGGGTGGTATCGACTGTTTCAGAGTAACAGCGAAAATGATCGAAATTTTGTTGAAGAGCTTATATTAAATGTTATCACTTGGACGTCAAATAATCCGGATGAACGATTACTTACCATTTCTCCTTCAAAAAGCTCTTTTAGTAGTTCTGAACCGGTTAATATTAATGCAAGCCTTGTAAATGAAAGCGGCGAGGCTGAATCGGATGCCACCATTGAATTTCATTTAATTGATGATGAAGGAAATGATCGTGTCTTTAACATGACAAATAATGGAAGTGGCAGGTATTCGCTGTTATTTGAGTCGTTGAGTAACGGACTTTATTCCTTTAATGCTAACGCTCGAAAAGGATCACGAACCATAGACGAGCAAACCGGTGAATTTCTGATTGAAGATTCTAGTTCAGAGCTTGTTAATACCATAAGAAACGATGCCTTTTTAAGTGCTTTAGCCACTGAAACAAGTGGCTCTTTTTTCATTTACAAAGCAGTTAACGATTTCTGGAATACGCTAAGATTGGATGGAAAATTAGATTCAACCGAAGAATTAGTAGAGGCCTACATCCACCCTATTCGCTCTATTTTCTGGTTTACGCTGGTAATTTTGCTTTTAGGAAGTGAATGGCTGATTAGAAAAAACTTCTCACTGCCTTAATTAAAACTCATCTGAAATTAGACGAGTATCGCCGAAGGATTTGGTATATAGCAGAAATAAATCTCCATATCTTTTCTCATCAATTTGCTCTAATCGGTTTTCTTTCAATACCATATTTACTAACCGAGGAGTTGTATTAGAATGGCCTACAATCAACACGGCTTCTCCTTTATGCTTCGATATGAGAGCAGATAAGAATTCCTCTAGGTTGTCAAAATCGTAATTTTTTATTGGTAGCTCAAAATGAAACGCTGTTGGCATCGCTGTCATCTCAGTTCGCTTGTAATTAGTACTATAAATAGCTGCAAGGGGTACATCCATTAGAGAAGTTGCTAATGCATTAGCACGCTCTAGTCCTAATAAATTCAACGGTGGGTTTCGTGTGCCGTCGTCGGCTTTTTCGGTGTGGCGTACAAATATCAGAAGCGTTTCATCAGAACTAATTTCTGAAAATTGAAAGGCATTTACAGCGCTGGTTAACAACAATGTAAATGCCAATACGAAGAGAATGCTATAATTTTTCATATCCGATAGTAGTACAAAATCGGATAGTCGTCAACTTTGGGGATAAATTTTAACGAGCTTGTCTAGCTTTCGCCATCACCAAAATAAATCCGGTTAAGCTAACAATAGCCAACGCTATTATTGCAGCTAGCATTGGATGAATTGGGCGAGCGGTTTCTTCCCAATCAGTTAGTGCTGCATCAATAGTTGAAATTTGTTCTTCACTTAACAAAACACCCTCGGGTGTTTTAGGTATCCATTTTGTTTTGAAAGTCTCATTCCAAAACTCTTCAAATTCAACGAATTCTTGAAAACTATCCGAAACTAAAAACTCATCCTTACTAATTTCATAACCTTCTGAAATAAAACTGTCCATAGCTTGATAAAAACTCGTTCTATTATCAAAAGCACCTAAATCAATTTCATTTTGAGCCAAATATTGATCCACAGAATCCCACATTTTCTTGGATGCGATCATACGCCATTGCTTTAGCGCGCTGTCGATTTGTGCCCCCCAATCTACGTTATCATTGCTGTATACATTAGTGAAATCAACTTTAATGCGATCCCAAGTTCTCTCAAATTGTATTTGCAAAGATCGCATTCGAAGATTATCGTTTACTAACAACATCGCATTATTGGCATGAGTTGCCTCGATATTTTGTTCGATAATTTGATGAATCATGGCCAGCGGATTTGAATCATCCGTAATCATATACGTTTCCATCGACTGCTCGGTGCTCATCGTAGCTTGTAACTTTTGATGGGTAAACAATAAGGAATCAATCATACCGAATAAAAGGCGGTCACGTTGTTCAACTCTGTTTCTGTAATTCTGTACCAATTGTGATAACCGGGCTTCACTCGCTTGTGATAATTCTATTTCACGATTTAATGAATCTACCTGGCTATACATTCGATTTATTTCCGCACGTTGGGCCATCACTTGATTGCTTAAATCAAACAATTGTTCTCTCTGATTTTCGATTAAATAAAGTCGATGCTCATTAGAAATTAGATTAGTTCGCAATGACTCAATTTTATCGATAAATGTGGTAGGGTAAATTGCGTGATTAATAATTTCTTGATGATCTGCGTATTTATGTTCAACGGAATCTAATTCAGCTTCAATTCCTTGAATCTGAGTAGTTGTGATTGCATTTTGAATTTTATGTGATAATAATTCAGTCTTACTATTAAAGTCCTTTACTATTTCAAAATCGCTATTCTGTGCCGAAATTTGTGCCATAGGCAGCATCAGCAATACGGGTACAATGATATACAATAATTTTTTCATGATTTTCTCTCTCCTATTTTTTTATTACGCCATTTTCATCAAGGTAAGTAGGTGCATCGCTGTTAAATGAAACAACCTCTATATAGGGTGCTCTCCAGTTTAAAGCTGGTTTTTCGAGCCCGTTTTCTGCCAACAAAATACTTTTAGTAAGTTTCAGTTCACCTCTTTTTGGTTCGAATATGTACACGTATTTGAAATCTTCTGCGGTAATAAAATAATAGCCTTCAGAGTTTCTAAGTATGCGAACAAATTCCGGTAAATCAGTAGAGTTCTCACCGTATTCTTTCTCAAGTAAAGGAAGCATAGAAAATCGGATATTATTCCTTTGATCATCTACGATGCCCTCTTGATTTGGCGCAACAACTGATTCTACGTGTTGTGCATAATTTACATTTTCGATTACTAATGATTTTGAACAGCTAAAGCCAACCGCTGATAGTAAAATCAGGAATATTATTTTTACCGATTTCATTGCTTCTCCTAGTATGATATAGATTCACATATTTGAAGTGAAATCAATCGGCTTTGTTCCGAAAAATTCGCTTAAAAAAACTAAATAATTAGTATAGATTTGATGGGTGCTTCTTTCTCTAAAAGTGCTCTGCCTTCTAAGAAGCTTAACTCCATAATAAAGGAATATCCAATTACCTCTCCCCCAAGCTCTTTCACCAACTTTGTGGCTGCAACAGCTGAACCTCCCGTAGCAATCAAATCGTCATGAATCAAGACTTTAGACCCGGGTAAAATGGCATCAGCATGCATTTCTAACGTATCAGTTCCATACTCTAATTCATATTCTTGTGATATGGTTTGAGCGGGAAGTTTCCCCGGTTTACGAACTGGAACAAAACCTGCGTTCAAATTTTGTGCAATATTGGTTCCAAATAAGAAGCCTCGCGATTCTAAACCAACCACGATGTCTACTTCTATTTCCAGATAGGGTTCGGTTAATAAAAAGGTAGTAAGCTGTAATGCTTTTTTGTTAGAAAGTAAGGTGGTTATGTCTTTAAATTGAATTCCCGGTTTTGGGAAATCAGGAATAGTTCGGATGTTTTCGAGTAAATAATCCTTAATACTTTCTTCTACTTTTTGCATAAACTTGATGATGTAAAATTCGACCCGAAAGTAGAGATAAATATATACACCAATCAAGCAGAATGATAAATTCGGATAATCCTTTGTGGCGAACTCATCAACAATTCATGGCAAAAGCAATTCAACTCGCTGAAAAAGCTTTTGAAGAAGGTGAAATCCCTGTTGGGGCTGTGGTTGTGTACGATAATCAAATTGTGGGTAAAGGTTACAATCAAGTAGAACGATTAAATGACCCTACAGCTCACGCCGAAATGATTGCAATATCTGCAGCTTGTGACACCATCGAATCGAAATATTTATCCGAATGCACGCTGTACGTAACCTTAGAGCCCTGCCCAATGTGCGCGGGCGGACTTGTTTGGGCTAAACTTGGTCGGCTTGTTTTTGGTGCATCCGATTCAAAATCTGGAGCCTGTGGAAGTGTTTTCAATATTGCTCAAAACGAATCCCTAAATCATCGTACAGAAGTCATTCAAGGGGTTCTGGAACTCGATGCAGAGTATTTATTGAAAGCCTTTTTTTCGAGCAAGAGAAATCGAATTTAAAATACCTTGCTAAGTACTTCTCTCAAAGATGGAGTAGTTAACGCTTTATTTCGATCTTGTACTTCAGCAGCAATTGCGTACGCTGTTTTCCATTGATTACATAAAGTTTTAACTGCATACCAATACGAGTATTTTGGATCATACATGTGCGTAGCTTCCGATGTAATCCCGTTTACCTCAAGTAATTTGATATTGGATCCATTTTTAAAATCGGTTTCGTTGGGCACTTTAACATCGAATCTTCCAAAGTGGAATCCTTTGAAATTCTCACAAAGCTTATCAAATTTATTTGCCAAAGCAATTGAATTGAGGTGAATCGCATCTTTAAAAATTGCGCCACGTGAATGTGTGCCTATTTCTACAAGTTTAATTTTCTCTCCTTTCGGAATCACCTTAAATAAATGGTCTATATGTAGCTCAAAATGGATGTTAGCAAGGCAAACTGCTCTTTCATCATTTAATATCATTTCTTCCAACGTGTGCTTTCCATCACCGGTCAACCACAAATATTCTTTTCTGGTAATTGAGATAATGTTGCCTTTTTCTTGCTTAGGGAAACGTACGTAAAACACTCCAAATTCAAGTCCACCTTCATATTTTTGAATGATAAAACTGTTTGTAAAACTTAAAGAAGCGTTTTTTAACTCCGTTTTATTTTTTGCAATGATAACACCATTACCCCTCTCACCAACATCAGGTTTTAGTACAACAGGAAATCCTAAGTGATGAATTTCCATAAAACGCTCACATTCATTAAATGGATCTCGTTTGGGCTCAATTAATTGAAATACCGGAATCGAATCCGGTTGATTTAAGGATCTAAGAATTTCTGATTTTGACTCCCCTACGAATCCCCCTAACTTAATTCCTGGGTTGGCTAATGTTACTAGTGTGATGCTTTTATGTTTAATCCAAAGGGAGACAGCATATACAAAAACAGGAAAATACAATGCCCAAAGTGGCCAAAATTCCCAGTTCTTTATTCTTCGAAACTTCCCGATTAGCAATCTTCGCCCTTTAAAAGAAAATGCCGGGACAATCACCTTTACAATCAACATGAGAAGCGCTATAACTCCAAAAAATACCCAGAGTGCATATTCTTGATATATACTAAAGTATTCGATCATCTGATTACCTAAAAGAACAGCTAAGCCAACTAGCACCGGAGTCCATAATATAGAAGCAATTCCAAAGTACAGAATAAACGTGCTGAATTTAGCGCCAATGGCACCTGCGCTCACGTAAGTTGGAAATCTTGTACCTGGAATAAATCTACTCGCGATAATTATTGCTGGGCCTTTTGCCTCGAACCAGTGATACGATAA
The DNA here is from genome assembly GCA_034669965.1 of Balneolaceae bacterium. Taxonomy (GTDB): domain Bacteria; phylum Bacteroidota; class Rhodothermia; order Balneolales; family Balneolaceae; genus HXMU1420-13. The sequence goes on from JAXMOK010000002.1 coordinate 83,596, forward strand.
TTGGATATCTTTTTCTGAAATAAACCATTTCAGCGGTGCCTTTTGTAGAGTTCCGGACGCAACCCATTTTCCCAATAAGTAGAGAAGAATATCCCCAATAAATATTCCAATCAGACAAGCCAAGGTGCCTGGTACAAATCCAATAATTCCTCTGGCAATCAATAATCCTGTTCCAATACAGGTTAAATCTTCGGTAATGAAGGTTGAAAAAATGATTACCAAGACTAAAAGTACTAATGCTTTCCCTTTGGCTTTGATGCTATTTTCTGGATCAAAAGGTTGAAGAGCCATAATCTTTGCCAACTGTGAGGTGCTGGAACGATCTATCGCTAAACCTCTATCTACTTTTTCATGAAATGTAGCAAGTGAATCCGAAATAGTATCGTCTACTCTTAGAAAAATAATCTCACTTTGGGGAATAATCCTATGATGTTCTTCGGCTAAAGCAGTATTTTTAGCCGATGGGGTCTGGATTATAGAGACGGGAATTTCAATTTCTTGTAGTATGGTGCGGATATGTTGGTGATCTGATTTCGCTTGAATCTCTAGTTTGGTGATGTGATCGGATAAAAAATTTAATCCACCGAAATGAGGCATTGCAAAATGAATAAATTCAAATATTATCTTTTTAGTACTGTAGATTGCTTTGTTTAGCGTACTCCCTCCCATCAACTCTAACTCAACTACGCCATGTGCATCAATCATCGTTAAAGATGTTGCACCAATTGAATCTCTGTCTACCGCAATGTGCATTGCAACACTTCCGCCTATACCCTCACCAATCAAATGGAAATTATAAATGGCTAGTGAATCTAGATTGGTTTGAATTCTATCTGCATTCTTTCGAACACTAACCGGATCAAGATCAATAAATAGTGTTTTATCAGCGTCTTTAAATGCATCACTTTTACCCGATAAAACCGGGTCCATTATGTATATGATTGTCGGGTTTTCATCAGTGCTTTCTACAATTTCATCATTACTTCCATTCGGCAAAATGACTTGTAGTCCGTTTGAAACAACTAATAATCCTATATAAAAAAGTAGAAAAGTCAACCATTTTGAGGCTAACACCTTTTGGAGCACTTTTGGCATGAGGGCATTAGTTAGGAGGCTTTCTCAACCGCTTCTTTACGTTTTTCGTATGCCAATGTTGAAGGTGCAACTCCGAAATCATCCTTTGGAGTAAACCCGTGAGTTCTCAATATAAGCCCAATTAATGCATAATGATGAACGGTATGGCTTATCAAAAATTGAAGTTCACGTAAAACAGAGGATTCGCTCGCAATCTTATCAGCAATTTTTATCCCTTCATTACTTATCACGGTTATTTTATTGGACAAAGTATCGGGTGTTTTCTCCCACTTATTTAACGAATCGCAAACTAGTTTTAGGGATGTTATCATGAATTCTCGATCATTTTCTAATCTGAGATTTCGCTCCCTTTCATCGTAGTTAATCTGTCCGGTAAAATCGGCTTCAATTAAACTGTAATAATGCTCAATAATATGACGGAAATGCCGGCCTATTCCACTTTTATGGTAAGTTCCATTTTCAAGAGCATATAAATTATCAGGTATCTCTTCTAATAATTCAATGCCTTGCTCAAGGAAATGGATATTAAATAGTAATGCTACCGGTTTCTTTTTCATGAATATGTTTTTGAGTTACCGGTTTAAAATGATTCTCAACAATGTGATAGCTTTTATTCGCCAATTCTTTGCGGTTTGAACTAAGAAGCTTTTCGGCACTAAAAGTGATGTGAGCATCAAATCGTTTAATTTTTAAAACATTCCAAAAATGTTTAGGAAAAGGTGAATCATCCCACCAGCAAAGTTCCAGTGAGCAATCTACTTCTTCATTATCGCAAGTATAGGTAATTGAAGCTACAGAAACGGGTATTTCTTCTTGAGCCGGATACTGAAATAATGAAGATTTAAATGGAAGTACTCCATCTCCGTTGCTGGTAGTACTTTCCGGAAAAAGAAAAATACCTTGAGTAGGAGTTAAATGAGTTGTGATTTCTGCGTTTACTCTGGCTACATCGCTCCTTTTTGAACGATCTACAAATATTAAACCTGATGTAGCTAAAACAAAACCGGCTATTGGCCAATTTCTGATGTCACTCTTTGCTATAAAAGTCCCTTTTGCGGTAGAGAAAAGCGCCCAAATATCAATATAGCTGAGGTGATTGGCTACTAAAAAAAAAGGTGGCTTAGGTGCCTCCCCTTCAATATGAATGCGCATTCCGATGATTTTGGATACAGATCGTCCCCATCGATATCTCGCGTAGGCAGACCATCCTTTTTTATCTGCTCCAAAAATGGACATTACGTTTCCGAAAAGTATCACAGAATAATAAAAAACCGTAGACAGTAAGAATCGAATTAATCGAATAGTCGCTCTCAAATTCACCATGCATGAAAGTATGAAATCTATCGCAAAAAAAGTGCTTTCGATTGCTCAGAAAGAGACTCTTTATCTAACAAAATTAAATAGTCGATGGTTTTGAATGTTTGATCTAAGGCAGGTTTACTGCAAACTTTGGTACCAAGATCCATGTAAAGTTTAAATAGCTGAGGCAGTGAAACTGCTTCGTTGTAAGTATAGTGCGCTGCAAGTGATAAGCATTCATAATTAGCTTGAACCGAAATATTTAAAGTTGAATGATAAGCTCCGGTTTCTTTTAAATAGTTATATACGGCTTCACCTTCGGCTGGATTTTGTGAGGTGATAGAACAGCACCCGAATAAATATCTTTTTGATGATAGTCCTACATATTTGGCTAAGCCCCTCCAAAGCAAATATAACACCCGTCCGCTCCGGTGATCCCGATGAATACACGCTCTTCCGAGTTCAACTGAGTTTGTTAACACATCAATTGGTAATTGCAAGATCTCAAATTCTTGAGCAGTATAAAACCCGTTGCCCGATTCTGCCATTTGATTATCCTGCATTCGATAGGTTCCGATAACTTCGCTAGTACTATTTTCAAGTACAATAAGATGGTGACATTGAGCATCGTATTCGTCTTCATCCATGTAGGTTTGGAACGACTTTTCTAAGCCCTCACCTAACTCAATATTAAATACATCGAAACGCAAACGCAGTGCTTTTTCAATTTCTTTCCGGTTTGATGCAATTTTAACAGAATATTTCTGCCCGGGAATTGAAAAATCGGCTACTTTTGTTGATGATATATAATTGTTGATAAGGCTCATTCTGCTTAGTTTTAGATAACTAGTTTAAAATAGAGGTGAACTGTTATCTAAGCATTAACAGTATATAAATTCATCACAAAAAAGTAATGTAAAATTTTAGTACCGAGTGCTCTACTATAAGAAATACGAAAAAAAAGAGAGTAAAGAATGGGTTGTATTTGTACACGGCGCAGGCGGGAGTTCATCTATTTGGTTTAAGCAATTAAAAGCTTTTAAAAGTGCATTTAATGTACTTTTAGTTGATCTGAGGGGGCATGGTAAATCAAAAGATGCATTGCAATTATATTATGAAGAAGAGTACACGTTTGATGACATCAGCAGAGATGTTTTACAAGTACTGGATCATCTAAACATAGAGAGAGCACATTTTGTAGGCGTTTCTTTAGGAACAATTATCATTAGAAACTTAAGTGAAATTGCGCCAGATCGTGTTAAATCAGCTATTCTTTGTGGAGCTATTACCCGGCTAAATGTCCGCTCAAGGCTGTTAGTATTTTTAGGAAATACATTTAAAAAGTTTGTGCCTTATATGTGGTTGTATCGTTTTTTTGCATGGATAATAATGCCACGAAAACGCCACGCTAAAGCAAGAAATTTATTTATTGGAGAGGCAAAGAAGCTTTACCAAAAAGAGTTTATGCGTTGGTTTAAACTAACAAATTCGGTAAACCCATTACTTAAATACTTCAAGGAAAAGGAAATCGACACTCCTATGTTGTATGTGATGGGCAGAGAAGATTATATGTTTCTTCCCCCGGTTGAGCAAATAGTTACCGATCACGAACATGCTTATCTTGAAGTAATCGAGAATTGCGGACATGTTTGTAATGTGGAGAAGCCGAGGATCTTTAATAAGATCTCAATCGACTTCATCCATAAAAATGCTTAATCCGCCTTAATTAGGCAAAGTAAACAACCATGCATCAGAATTTATATTCTCTCTGATCGACATTAGATAAGCTACTGCTTCTTCAAAAGTTGAAAATCCTTGATAGGCTACAAAATTGAATCGGGTCTCAGGGTGGAATAGAATTCGAGTCTCGAAGCCTTCATCCATTAAGGTTTGATTAAATCGATTCGCATTATTACGAACAATAAAAGAACCACCGATTACAAAAAATTTGTGATCATCTGATTCTATAATTTCCGGCTCAATATCACCATTTTGCTGTTGTTCTAAATACTCGTTTAAGCTAAATGCCCGAGGAACTAGTACCATAAGCTCAGGATTTTCAACGGGCATACTTAGTTCATCGGCCAATTGTTGTTGCTCAGGAGTAAGTTCTACTTCAGTAACAGGTTCTTCTTCTGTAGCTGTATCTACCGGAGTTTCTTCCGGTGCTTCAGTTTCCATGTTACCAGAATCTATTGCTACTTCATTTTCCATTCCTGCATCATCAACTTCTTCTGTGATAGTATTTTCTTCCTGAGTAGATCTTGAATTATCAGGTTCAGTTGTAGTAGTAGTTGCTTCATCTTCGTTAGCTACAAACGTGTCTAAGTTTTGCCGCATATCAGCCTGCGTAGATAACAAATTATTGTTAAATACGGCATCTAAGTTACTACGCATGTAATCGCGTTCAGAATCTAGAATCCTTTGTTTATTAGCAAATTGTGCATTAGCTCTTTCTCTCACTGTTTTTTCGAGAGATGCTTGCACAATAATGATCAACTCGCTTTCAAGATAATCGTTAGAATTATATCCAAATAAGTAACGCAGACCGAAAAACCATGGTGGTAAATCTTTTAAAATTGGAATACCTCGTCGAACGTTTGATTCCTCAGTACGATATAACCCTGCAATGGTCGTCGCTTCACCATCAAGCAAAAGCGCTTGAGTTGATGCTTGCTGTTTGTTGATTATGGTACTTACCGCATCCGGCTGTGCCGATGATCGCTCAACTTCAATGTCTAAATGAATAAATGAGGTATCATTAATTTCAATTACAGTAGGTGTAACGGTTAATATGGTTCCCGTACTAAAAAATTGATCGGTAACATTTCCGGCAATATCTCGCTGTTTAATCGAGAAATCCTGTCCTACTTGTACTCTACCTTCTTGTCCATCTAGAACTTTAGTGAAAGGTGTAGCAAGTACCTCACCTAGGTTATCCGCTTCAAAAGCATTGAATAAAGCCTGAACACTAATCGCATTATCGCCTTCGCCAAAAGGGCCTAAATTTACAAGTGCATTGAATACGTTTTGAGATACATTAGCTGCATTAAAGGAATTTATCGAAACGAACTGATCAGAAAAGCCAGTATTGGGTAATCCTTCTCCACTACCGGCACCTTCGCCTCCAACAATATCATTGAGTTCTGTTGGTACCGTTCCTCTAAGAGTTGACCAATCAACACCAATTTCTTGCAAGGCCCTTCTATTTCCTTCAAAAAACGTTGCGTTGATTTTGATTTCACGAGTTCTCAGGTTGATATCACCTTCTTGAGCCTGTGCAGATTGTTGCTCAGCCGGCTGTGCAACCGATGACAAAGTTACGATTTCTACATAATCATCAGCTTCAACTATTGTTAGGTTTTTTAATCGTAGGATAAATTCCAGGGCATCTTGCCAGTGCATTGCAGGTAAAGCAACACCAATAGCACCTGTTGTTCCAGTTTGATCGATTATAAACTTATTCTGGTATTCCTGATAAAATTGGTTGATCACTTCAATTGCTTCTGTATAGCTGGTATTCCGATCAAAGGCTACAATTTCATCTGGGTTAGTATATTCACGTGGATATTCATCCTGAGCTTCAGCCATAATAGGCAAGCACACTACAGTTAACATTGCTAATAAGGCAATCTTAATCTTCTGCAAATGATATAATTTATTGTTTTTCATCGAACTACCTCCAGGGTAACTACTTCTTCTATGCCGCCTACGTCTAAATTAAAGGTAGCTTTTTTATTTTGTAAATCAATTGAAACTAAGCTACCAAGATAAACTTGATCACCTTCTTTAAGTGATGCTATCCTACCGGTTTGATCTCGAACAAATACACGATTGGCTGTCATACCAATAAGTTTAGAACTTTGGATATTAATTAAGCCATTGATATTGGCTTGTACCGATGGTTGAATTAACGGATAAAGCGGGTTATAAGTTGAGACTTCTTCATCCAAATTTATAGTATAATTTCTTCCTAATGAGTCGAATAGATTGGTTTTTTCGTAATAACTTTCTAGATCGAACGAAAAATTAACCATTCTCAAATCATCGTCTTGTCGGGCAGGTGAAATAGTAAGGTTATTAACTTTATTTAAAAGCTGTGAGTGCTCTATTCGATTAATAAAATCGGTTAAAGCATCGTATTTACCATATCCGGCTATTGACGATTGAATGATGCCATACTCGGCACTTGGTAAAGAATCAGTAAATATGTAGTCGTAAAAAATCTGAAAGCCACCTTCTTGATTTACTTTATTCAAAAAATCGAATACATCATCCGGTTTATTTGAATTGAAAAGGATTTTATCATAATTCGAAATTACTTCAAGAGCAGCTATATAGCGCTCATTCAGTTCGGTAAATTGGGTATTGATGTCTTCTTTTGATACTAAATCGTTTTGCTTTTCGACCAGTGAATTTTGTAGGTCTTCAACTTTCGATTCTAAAAAGAATTTAGAATATGCAAATCCCAACCCTACAATTAATGAGAGGGTGGTTAATAGAATAAGAGTATTTCGTAGTGCGTATGACATTAATTGCCGATAAGGTCCCCCATACCTTGTAAGTTCTGAGGAGTGTAAACATCTGTATTTGCTACAATTTTATTTACATAATAACTGAAGTTATAAACTTCAACTTCTCGAATTTCAGATCGGGTAACGTCTAAAAGAGTTGCATCAGCAAACAATTCAGCAACGGCGCCTACACGATCTCTGTATCGGGCCACACCTTGTATTTCTAATGTGTTAGGTTCTTCACCGGGAGTGATATTTGTAAGCCAAACACCACCAATATTATCAATTCCTGAGTTGATCTTTTGCAAATTAACCGACCATGTTATAGAATTTTCAGCAAGTGTATTCATCAATACAAGATTATCTTGGATTTGACTTAACTGACTACTAATTCGATTAAAATTATTTACTGTTGGGGCATATGATTGTAATTGTGTGTCAACCAATGAAATTTCTGATTCTAATCTGTTTATATCCTCAAAATGTTGTTGCCACAAAAGATTAATTCCGGGAATCGAAAAGAACACTAACAATAATAACACAAATCCATGCCACTGCAGCTTAAAAATTTTCTGCCGATCAACAACATATTTGGGCAAGAATGAAATTCCTGAAAATACATCCTTTTCGAAATTTGAAGCAGCCCAAGCCGTACCAATTGCGGTAGTAAAAGGAGCAATTGAATCAAGTGTATGTTCTTGTGGATCGAAGTATTCTTCAGTGAATTCAAATTCTGATACTTCAACATCGGGAAAACGCTCTTTGAAGAACGAAATACCTTCCTCACCCAACGAATTATTACAAATAATCAATCGATCCAGGTTAGGAACTTCACCGGTATCAAGTTGAAAAAGAATTTTCGAGAATACGGTGTTCAAAAATTTACGTGAGCGAACGCCCTCGGTAATAATAGGCGAAACTAACCAAAGTTTATCCCCCTTCATAAAAATAACTCGGCAATTGAGCTCAGAAAACTGCAAGACACAGGTGATTTTTTCGTCATCCAGTTCATAATTGGCCTTAACCATGGCCAATAGAATAGATTCATCCGGCAAAATTTCGCTTATAAAAATTTTACCGCGGTAAAGCGTAGCAACACGATCGATCAATGAAAGCATTAATGGTTGTTCATCGATACTTGAAAGCACTAATGCGCCATCATCTCGAACACCGTATGAGTAAAAGTCCTGATCTTTAGGATCGCCGTAAAGTGCTTCTAAACGATCATCAATAATTACTTTAAGGTCTTTCTTCTTTACATCGTTGAAATCAACATCTTTAAGTACCTGAAATATTGCAGTTCCGGCTGGGATGTTTAAACCAATATCTACTCTTTTCGGATCTAGCTCGGATAGAAAATTGAAAACTTGAATTTCGTTTGATATAGGACCTTCTATCTCATCAATCTCATCAACGTCAACAATTTCGTCCCCTTTCTCGAGTTCATCTATTTCAAGATCAATATCATCACCAATTTCCCCAAGAATGTCATCGTCCAGATCGCTTAATATATCGTCATCCAAACCACCTAATAAATCATCATCTAAATCAATTTCTGAACCACTATTGTCATTACTTAAAGCACTATCTAAATCAAAAACATCCTCGCTTGACTCTCCAAAAACATCATCGATGTCGGCGTTGGGAGCATGTGAGTCAAGTTTTTCTACAAGGGAAACCCGGTCGATTTTAATGAGCTGTACTTTTTTATCCTTTATTTGAATTACAGCAAATTTGAGGCTATCAGCTTCAAGAACAATTCCCGTATATTGTTTAACTGATTTCACTTAATTAGTAGCTAACCTCGCTTAAAAGTTGAACCATCTTAGATTTATTATTCGCATAATTTAATGCAGATTCTTTAGAAATCTTACCTTCATCGAATAATCTTTTCAAGTCTTGCTCCATAGTATTCATACCACGCTCTTTTCCTTCCATCAGCATTTGGTATATTTCACCTATGTTATTGTTTCGTATAGCTGCTTTTACCGAAGAATTAGCAATTAGCACTTCTTTAGCTAGAATTCTTTTGCCATCTAAACTAGGTACAAGTTTTTGACTTATAACACACGTTAATACATCTGAAAGCCTTGATCTAACTCTATTTTGCTCTTCAGAGGGCATTTCACCTAAAATGCGTTCAATACTTTCTATTGCAGATGAAGTATGAAGCGTACCAAACGTTTTATGACCTGAATCTGTAATTTCGAGCGCAGACATAATGGTTTCAGGATCTCTTAGCTCACCAATTACAATAATATCGGGATCTTGGCGCAATGCCTGAATAGCTCCTTCTTTAAACGAATGTACGTCGCTGCCTACTTCCCGATGGCGAACTACGCAACGAATTGGCTCATGAATGAGCTCAACCGGCGAGGCTATAATTACGATATGAGCATCAACAGTTCGGTTATTTGCATCGATTATTGTATCGAGTGTAGAAGATTTACCGGAACCAGTTATACCTGTAATTAAGGTTAACCCATATTTTAGATACTTTAAGCTAACTGCTTTTGCAACTTCAGCATGAACTCCAAGAGTTTTGAAAGGACGAATATTATTGTCAATTTTTCTCATATTCAATCCGAGATGATCTAGATCGAAATACATGTCGGCTCTAAAACGCTGGGTTTTATCTCGCCCAAGATTTATAGAATATGAAAAATCGAGGTTTTTCTTTTCAAGTAAAGTCTTTCGTTGTGATGCTAAGAGAAGATTATGAAGTATTACATCCGTTTCTAAATACTCTAATTTTTTTGAGAGCTTTAGTGGGTTTTTATCTCCAAAAATTCGATACCATATTTTCCCATTACATCCTGGGCCACCTAAATCAATATCAGAAGCACTAATTTTGATCATATTAACCAGAAAAGAATCCATTGCTTCTTTTAGGTCAACGCGCAAGCTAATATCAGCATTCTCAATTAAATCACCGATTCTTCGATGCAATTCTGTCCCTCGCGCAGTTTTTGGTACGCGATCTACAATTGGCTTTATAAGCCCCGATATTCTGTCTAAATCAATTGCCGCCATGATATATCCATCGTTTTTGATGGAATCAATAGATAATCTTACTTACCTATTGTTACGAAAAAAATAATAATAAGGATTGGTTAATTGTATAAAGCAGTGTTACCAATTTGAGTCATTCAATAATCGCTTTTTTAGATTCAATAACTGAATGTTCATATTACTTATTTTTCTCTGTTGAATTTCGATGATATTTTTTGTGAAAATATTGAATAATTTTTCAGGCTTTTTTCTAAAAAAGTTTAAAGCCTCATAGCGTTCATATCTTAATAGAATACATTCGCCCTCGGCAGTAACTTTAGCCATTCGGCTATTTTTACTAAATAAAAATGCTTCTCCAAGAAAATTTCCTTCCGAAAGTGTAGCCAACTGTATGTTGTCTTTCCAAATTGCAACTTTCCCTTCAGCTACCAGATATGCCGAATTAACGTATTCTGATTCATTTAATATGATGTCATCTGCCTGAAATTTTTCTTCAATTCCTAATTGTAGAAACTCCAATACATCTTCATAATGAAAGTTCTTTAAGAGTAAAGGTGGCTCTTTTAGAAACTTTTTTATGTAATCTGCCATCCAATCTTTCGATGACTCGTTACCTGAATTCATAAAACCTCACTATTTTGCACATGCTTTTAAATATGTGTTAAAATCATCAATAAAAAAACTAAATATTGATCAATCCTCTATGGTTGATGCAATAATTTCCTCAATGGTTGTTACACCTTCTTTTATTCGCTCGCGACCAGAGCCACGTAAGGTTAACATACCCTGACTTACAGCCAAATCTTTGATCGCATTTTCATCAATATCACCACCGGCATCTAGAACCATTTGTTTGATCTCTTTTGAGAAAAATAACGCCTCGTGAATTGCTGATCTTCCCTTGTACCCACTACCACCGCAAACATCGCAACCTACTGCTTTATAAAAGGTTGTCGTTTCAATTTCTTCATCTGTAAAGCCTAAACCACGTGCTATTTCAGGGTGTGGGTCAAATTGTTCTTTACACTCTTTGCACAATCTTCTTATCAAACGCTGAGCCATTACCAGGTTTACGGCATTCGCAATCAAAAATGGTTCTACCCCCATTTTAAACAAACGTGAAACTGCGCTTGGCGCATCGTTGGTGTGCAAAGTTGAGAAGGTTAAGTGACCGGTATTTGCTAATTTGATAGCAATTTCGGCGGTTTTCAAGTCACGAATCTCCCCTACCAACACAATATCGGGATCATGTCGCAGAATACCACGGATACTCTGGTCGAAGGTCATTGCTGTTGAAATCTTTAATTGACGAGCACCGTCAATAATGTATTCTACCGGTTCTTCAACAGTTAATACGTTTTTAGTAGGATCGATTACATAATATAACGCAGCCACTAAAGTGGTTGATTTACCACTACCTGTCGGCCCAGTAATAATTACAATCCCTGACGGTTGCTGAATGGATTTAACAAAATTATCTTTTGCAATTTTTTGAAGCCCTAATAAATCTAAATCGCGAATAACTTTTCTATCATCCAAAATCCGAATTACAATGGACTCAAACTTTCGGTCGTATTGATTTCCAACAATTGGCATTATTGAAACACGGTATCGGATATTAAAACCATCAATTTGGCGCTGAATAAAACCATCTTGAGATGAATCTCTTTCGAAACGATCCACGTTCCGAGTTTTATCTTTAATTACTGCAGAAATTGCTTCTGGCTTTACATTCTTTTGTTGATACCAAAGTTGAAGCTTACCATCAATTCTAAATCGAATATCCGTAGACGTAGGTCCACTAGGTAAAATATGTAAATCACTAACGCCTTGACGAACAGATTCAACCAACATCCCTTCAACCAAAGAATTGAGCATACTTTGATTGATTTCAGCATCAATCTCTTCTTCGTCAATATTCTCTTCGTCGGCTTCAATATTAGTTTCTTCGTAATCGATCTCTTCGAGTAGATCTAGAAACTCATTTTTCCGTTCGTAAACTTTACCAAGTATCTGTTCAACAAGATCATAATTACAGTAAACAAGCTCTGTCTGTTTAAAATTAAGCTTGTTGATTATGGTCTGTAAATTTGGATCAGATGGGTCAGCTGCAGCAATTGTAAGCTCAACTCTTGAAGCCTGATATGGCAGAGCTTTATGATGAACAAGCTCATCTACAATGTCTTCAGGTAATTTCTCTACATAATTTTTTATTGTATCTATCACATCATCGGGTACAATTTCGACATCGGCTAAAATCTCTCTAAAAGCATACACTTTTGAGATTTCGCGCATAATTAGGTGCCGATTCAGGCCTATATCCTGGAAAAGAATTTGCCCTAACCTTCGCGTACTTCCGGTAGGTTCTTCCTCTAAGATTTGCAGAGCCTGTGTGAGTTGGTCTTCCGATACTACTCCTTTGCGTACAAGGATATCGCCAATATGTCGTCTTATATTGATTTTACCCATTAGGAGTAATGTAAATGAGGTTAGATGCCTGAGTTAGGTTTAATAACAGCCGATTCTGATGATACAACGGTAATACCAATTAATGAGATCATGATAAACAAATTTATAAACAAATTAATAGTATCAATTACCGATTGCATCTTATAAGTGGTTTGAATTTCATAATATTCAGCAAGTTGTTTAGCATTCTCTCGTAAAGCACCCGATTCAGCTCCTAATCTGAATCTACTAATCGCTGTTTGAGTGAATACTCCGGTTTCTTCAATACTTTCTATTAATCCTGCACCGTCTTTCAACATCTTTTTAATTGCCACTTCCTTTATCTGCTTTTCCATGTAGGTATTTCTACAAGCCTCCGATGCTACCCTAATTACTTCGATATTCTGCCCTGAACCACTGTATAAAGTGTAAAAAACTCGTGAAAAAATTTCGATACTTGTTTTATGGAGTAAATCTCCAATTACTGGTATTCTAATTATTACACGATCGACAACTAATTTTCCTTTTTTAGTATTAACAAACCATATAAAGGTGACAATTGGAGCAATAAAGGATATTAAAAGTAGCACCCAATTATCTCTTAACCAGTAACTTAAATCAAGAGTCGACTGAGTCATAGGAGGCAAATCAATCCCCATTTCAACAAAAAGCTCAGCGGTAGATGGGAAAATATATCCCACATAAAATAGAACAACGCCGATTACCGCGAAAACTGTTACCGCCGGCATCATTAATGATCTTTTTAAATTCTTTTTAAATTCGGCATCTCTTTCAAGAAATTTAGCGGTACTCTCAAATACTAACGCCATGTTACCTGAGGTAGAAGCTACACTTAACATATAGGCTGCAAATTTTCCGAAAATTGGTTCATGTTTTCCATAAACCTGCCCCCCTTCTTTACCATCTTTCAGATCTTTCTGAATTTCTTTGATTACCTCTTTCATCCTCTTATTGGTAGTATCTTCAATTAATAGATTGAGGATTTCATCAAAAGTAAGTTGTTGTTTGAGCAGATCGGCTGATAAACTAATGAATGAAACTACCTCACTCATTGGTACACCGCCGGCAAAATTGAACAGCTTTTTATTTACACTTACAACTTGGTAGCCAAGTTTAATTAATGCGCGTTCAAGTTCTTCTTTTGTATATGCTTCCTGTTCACCGGCTATTGCCTTTTTACTACCGGCTTTTTTTACTTTATATACAAAGGTAAATTTTTGATCAAGAGATTGTATTCTTAATCCATTAGTTTTTGATAATCTATCAACTTTGATTTGAGCATCTTTTTTATTGTTTGCCTCAAATTCAGTTTGTACAACTTTTCCTTTCTGAGAAACTGCTTTTAATCGAAATTGTGCCATATCATTGCCTAGTTAGATGATTATTCCCAAACCACATTATCTACTGTTACTACAGCAGTAAAAGGATCAGTTTCTCCTAATGTTGGAGTCGCCAGTAATTTAAAATAACTACTTGAAGTTTCCGAGATTTCAAAAGTATTAATTGCTGTGGCCGAATCTAATTGAATATCGTTTAATGTAATATTATTGAAAGTTCCTCCACCACCACCAAGCATCGGGTGTTTCTTATAATACATTTGCCCTAATGTTGCGGCCTCCATCACATCTTGCCTAATAATATCTTTAATCGACTCATCTCTTGAATTGCTAAACAAAGTAATTGCAACCACGGTCATTATACCTACAACGACGGTTACAAGAATTATAAGCATGAGTTGTTGCTGTCCCATAGTATAAATAAAAAAAGCTTCTTCAATAGTTGAAGAAGCTTTTTATTGAAATTTTATAATAACGATTACTCGTTAGTAGCCTGAGTCATGTTATCAGGGGTAATTGTGGCTACAATACTTGTAACGGCACCACTTGTTGGTGTTGCAGTTACAATAAGCTGTCCAGAAGCTCTTGTAGTCATTTCATAAGAACCGTTAGTATTTGCAGCAGATACACCACTGTTAAAAATACTATCTGATGGGAAGGTAATGTTATTGAAAGTTACAGAACTCCAATCGTTACCACCACCACCAAGCATGGTAGGCTTGATGTAATATGCTTGAGCTGAAGAAGCAATTTGTGCAAGATCTTGTCGAACTGCATCTAAATTAGCTGAATCAGCTGCGCTTGAGAAGGTATTAATTGCAACTACTGTTGCGATACCAACGATAATTGTTACTAGAATTACGAGAAGTAATTGTTGTTGACCCATGATGATCTCCTAGGATTTATTATTTGTTTATTTAAAACTTTTATGTTTGAAAACAAGTTCAGAAATACTCTTTTAAAACAAAATTAGAATATTCTTAGCCGGTTTAATTACACTATATTACGTATGAGTAATACTGATAGATGATGTTACAAACTAATAAAACATTGATGAATATTTCATATTAAATTATGATAACACGTACATTATTAAATGCATTCTCTCTCAATTCTCTTATCGACACTTTTTAATGAAAGATAAGGGCAATCACTATTTTATAATTTTTTCTTTGTGGCTACTAGTTTTTGCAGCAAGTAGCCAAGTAATGATTATCGCTCCCATCCTCCCAAAAATAGGATCTGAATTAAATACGTCAGAAAGTTTACTTGGTTATTTGGTAACCGTATATGCTACAATGCTTGGATTATGTGCTATTGTTGTAGGGCCTTTATCGGATAAAATTGGAAGAAGGAAAATACTTTTGATAGGTAGTTCAGGAATGACATTATTCCTTTTACTCCATGGCGTAGCCGATTCTTTTTTATCATTATTAATTCTTCGTTCTTTAACTGGAATGGCGGGTGGAGTATTGAGTGGTGCTGCAGTGTCTTATGTAGGTGATTATTTCCCATACGAGCAAAGAGGTTGGGCTAACGGATGGATAATGAGTGGAATAGCAATGGGGCAAATTCTTGGTATCCCATTAGGAACTTTTTTAGCAGAACATTTTGGGTTCAAATTCCCATTTATACTATTTGGAATAATAATGGCTTTCACCTTCATTCTTATACTAATTAAGGTTCCACAACCGGATGTCATACTCCAGACCAGTAAAATCACCATTAAAACAACATTCATTAAGTATAGAGAGCTACTTAAGCAAAACGATATTAAAGCCGTCGCGTTTTCCTATCTATTAATGTTCCTTAGCCTATCTATATATATCATTTATTTACCGGCTTGGTTAACTAAAGAGTTCGACGTTTCAGTTTCGGATATTGGCTGGGTGTTTTTTGCAGGTGGTATCATGAACGCTATCACCGGGCCACGAGCCGGAAAGCTGTCTGACACAATTGGTAGAAAGAATATGATTATTTGGTCGTGTATGGGGCTTGCCATTTTAATGGCTATTACTACTTATATCACAATCAGCTTTTGGGTGGCATTTATTTTATTCCCGGTTGCTATGATCCTCATTGCTATGCGAATCAGCCCATTTCAAGCATTATCTAGCGAACTGGTAAAAGCAAACAACAGAGGCTCTCTCATGAGCTTATTAGTTGCTATCGGCAATATCGGCTCTGGTCTGGCCGGCGTACTTGCAGGTCCTTTATTTGAATATTATGGCTATTTATCAAATACTGTATTCGGTGCAACAACCATAGTTATTACTGCTTATGTGGTTTGGAGATTTGTACCAGAACCTGAATTAGTAACTCAGAAAATATAAGACAGACTTAATATTATTTCTTTGCTTTCCTACATCTGTTATGCTTAGTATTCTACTAAAGCTCATAAATTGTAACTGATCTACAGTTCCTTTCTCTTAATAGATAAAAATTTTATGAAACGATTAGCCCCTTTTTCGGTCCTTATTATCATTGCATTTTCGGTGTACCTTGGTTGCCAAACAACAAGTACTAATAATGACGTTACCATATCCGGGAACGTGATAAACGAACTATCTGGCGACCCAATCAACCAAGCCATTGTTGAAATTACTTCGCCTGAAGAGTTTTCAGGAACTGCTAAAGTAACCGACGAAAATGGCGCCTTTAGTTTTACTGAATTAACCGTTACAGAATCTGCCACACTTACTCTCTCAATTAAGAAAACGGGGTTTGTTGATAACACATTAAATGTTCCGGTTTCAGGCGGATTGGAAATTGCTCTTGATCAACCTATAGAACTTACCCCTGTTGATACTGGAGATGGTGGTGATGGCGGTGACGACGGTGGACAACAAGTTTCCGGGCCATCGGAAGGAGCTGCAGCGATTGAATTAGTATCAATAGGCCAATCGTCGTTAAATATTAAAGAAACGGGGGGCATCATCAGTACAGAGTTCACTTTTCAAGTTCAAGATTCAGCCGGGCGTAATCTTGATCTTAATAATGCTGTTGAAGTAAACTTTTCCATAGTATCAGGGCCAGGAGGCGGCGAAGGAATACTGCCTACATCGGTAAGAACGAATGCAGCCGGTAGAGCTACTTCCAGTTTATTTGCCGGAAACCTTGCCGGAGTTGTTCAAATTCAAGCTGAAATTATACGCGATGATGTAAATTTAACGATTCAATCTTCTCCGGTTGCCATTACCATCCATGGTGGATTCCCAACTCAAGAAGGTTTTTACTTAACCTCAGACCGAACCAATATTGAATCTAGTTCTTCTCAGGAAACCGAAATAACTGCTAAGCTAGTTGATCGATTTAATAACCCTGTGAAACCGGGTACCGCGGTTTATTTTACAACTTCAATAGGATCGATCGAAGGTTCTCAAGACAATCAAAGTAACCAGGACGGTGAAGTTGCTGTGCGTTTTTGGTGCGATGGAAACTTCGGATCGGGTGTTATTACTGCAACTACCGTTGACGAAAATAACCAACAGATTACCCAAACATTAGATGTTGTCTGCTCGAATAGTGAAGCATTAATTGTAGTAAGCCCCCCTACTTTTGCTGTTGATCCAGGTGGCACACAAAGCTTTACAGTTACGATAACAGACGTATCTGGTCGCCCAATGGCTCAAGGGTCGCAACTTCGAATTATCGATAACGATGCTAGTTACTCAATAACAGGAAATACGGCTGTGGCTATTCCGAACGCAACCACTGCAGGGCCGGGTAAAACCGAGTTTGAGTTTGTTTTAGAGTATTTTGGAAGCCAATCCAACGAGTTACTTGTACCTGTAACTGTAACCTCTCCTTCCGGATTCATCACTACATTTAATATTGTTGGGAATTCATCAGGTGGTGAAATCTCCGGTCCATCAGAAGGTGCTGCTGCTATAATTCTTGATTCGATATCTGAAACCGAGTTGAATATAAGTGAAACCGGTGGAATTGTTAACTCGGTACTCACTTTTCAAGTACAAGATTCATCCGGACGTAGCGTGGATATCAACAATCAAGTAACGGTTAACTTCAGTGTACTTTCCGGTCCGGGCGGCGGTGAAGGCTTATTACCTGAAAGTGTTTCAACGGATGCATCCGGTAAAGCCAGTACTAATTTCTATTCAGGTAATTCAGCTGGAGTAGTTCAAATTCAAGCTGAAATTGTACGCGATGATGTTGGCCTAACAATTCGTTCTAAACCAATTGCATTAACCATCTTTGGTGGCTTTCCGGTTGAGGAAGGTGTAGATGTATTTCTAGAGAACAGAAACCTTGAAGTTGGGCAAGAAGAAACTATTGCTGTTACACTTACCGATCAGTTTGGAAATGCTGTAAAACCAGGAACCGCGGTTTATTTTTCAACAGATCTAGGCACAGTTGCAGGTTCTGCTTTCACTAATGCTGATGGTGAAGCCCTAATAAATGGAAATACCCCTGTGTGGTTACGTTGTATTGGCTTAGATGGCTCAGGTGATCTAGGAAGAGGTGTTGTAACAGCCGCTACAACCGATCAGGATGGAAATCCAATTTCCAGAGATTTAGAATTTACTTGTAGCGACAGCGAAGCTATCATCAATTCAAATGTAAATGAATTCAGCTTGGATGCCGGCGGACAAGTGACCATACCTTTTACAGTAACCAATCAAAACGGAGGCCCAATGCCTACCGGAACACTCATCCGAGCTACGGCAGAAGGATCGGTAAACATCACCGGCGATGATTTTGTAGCCTTAGGCAACGATATGGATGCCGGTGATGGCACCACAGATTTTGAAATTACGGTAGAAGATATCGGCGGAGCTGATGACGTAATTATAATCACCATCAGTGTAGAAACTCCGAGTAATTTTACCACCACCTACGACGAAATTAGAGGTAGCAGTACGGCTGATGGAGTAAGCGGTCCGCCATCCGGTGCAGCTACAATTATTCTAAGTAGCGTTTCTGAAGATGTGATCAATATTCAAGGAACAGGTGGTACTGTGAACAGTACATTCACATTCCAAGTGCAGGATAGTGCCGGTAGAAACTTAGATCTTGATAATCAAATTGATGTAAACTTCAGCATTTTAGTTGGTCCAGACGGTGGCGAAGGCTTACTTCCTGAAACAGGCTCCACAAATGCATCGGGTAGAGTTACAACCAATCTTTATTCAGGTACTAAGTCGGGCGTTGTACAGGTTCAAGCAGAAATCATACGCGCAGATATCGGCTTAACCATTCGCTCACAACCGGTGGCAGTAACCATTCACGGCGGTTTCCCTGACGCAGATCACTTTAGTCTTGCTCCGGATAAATACAACTTCGAAGGCTACAGCATAAACGGAAATACTAATCAAATCACTGCAATTCTTGGTGATGAGTTTAGTAATCCAGTAAAACCAGGAACCGCGGTTTATTTTAGCACCACAGGTGGCATCATCGAAGGATCAGCTCAGGGTAACACCAATAACCAAGGCTTTGCTTCAGTTCAATTGATATCAGGTGCACGAAGACCAAGCGATACTGAAACAGTTGATGGTACTCCATTCCCGCGCGACGGTCTGGCTACAATTACTGCATCAACAGTAAATAAAGACAACGAATTGATTGAGCAATCTGTAAACGTTGTTTTCTCTACTTCGTCAGCTACTATCACAGCTGATCCTACCACTTTTGACCTTCAACCGGGCGGTGGAGATACATTTACTTACACCGTTACCGATTTAAATGGTAACCCAATGGCTGCAGGAACAACGATTACCGTAGACGCAGGTTCTGGAATCGAACTAACCGGAGATGTTAATCTTACTTTAGGTAATCAGATCTTTCCAGGGCCAGGAGCTACAGAATTTACCTTCTCTATAAGAGATATAGACGACGATTCAAGCGAACCTGCAGACCTATCGATTAGCATTACGGTAGTCACGCCTTCTGGCAACGAAACTACCTTAACTCCTATAAATGGTACTCGCCGAAAAACTTTCTAACTAATTATTCTGAATATTTAAAAAGTGCTGGCTCAACCGTCAGCACTTTTTTTGTTATTAGTATTATCTGTACTATCTAGAAAATAATTTAATTGCCTATCTCTAATACAGAGCCCACTCTTTGGGCAGACATCAAAGCCTCCATTGCCGGCAACGATCAGGATTTTACTGAAGGTAAATTAAGTAGAGCCATCTTGCTACTTTCCATTCCAATGGTTTTGGAAATGGCTATGGAATCGGTGTTTGCTATCGTCGATATCTTTTTTGTTTCACGTTTGGGTGCCGATGCAGTAGCTACGGTTGGAATCACAGAATCGTTAATAACCATCGTTTATGCAATCGGAATCGGACTCTCGATGGGTACAACTGCAATGGTTGCCCGCAGAATTGGCGAAAAGGACAAAATCGGAGCAGCTAAATCAGCAGTTCAGGCAATTGTTGTAGGCTTCCTTGTTTCGTTACCTATCAGTTTACTTGGCATTTTCTACGCAAAAGATTTACTACGTTTGATGGGTGCCGAGCCGGTTATCGTTGAAACGATGTACAGCTACACCACCATAATGATTGGCGGAAATGTTGTGATCATGTTGCTTTTTGTGATTAACGCCATTTTTCGAGGAGCTGGTGACGCTGCCATTTCTATGCGGGTGCTTTGGCTGGCTAATGGATTAAACATCATTCTAGATCCCATACTCATTTTTGGTATAGGATTTATTCCTGCTTTTGGGATAAAAGGTGCCGCAATAGCCACATTTATTGGTCGAGGGATTGGAGTACTATATCAGCTTTTTTTGCTCTCGAAAAATCAAACGCGAATTACCATCATCAAAGAAACATTGGTTATACAATGGGACATTATGAAGCGTCTGATAAGGCTTAGTTTAGGCGGGATCGGTCAGTTCATTATAGCAACTTCTAGTTGGATTGGCTTGGTTCGTATACTCGCAGAATTTGGAAGTATTACCGTTGCCGGCTACACCATTGCCATCCGAATTTTCATCTTTTCGATACTTCCTTCTTGGGGAATGAGTAACGCCGCTGCTACTTTAGTTGGGCAAAATCTTGGAGCCAAAAAACCCGATCGTGCTGAAAAATCAGTCTGGACTACCGCTATTGTGAATATGGTTTTCTTATCAATGGTTGGTATCACTTTTTATATCTTCGCGGATTCTCTGATCGCACTTTTTTCAAAAGATCCTGAGATAATAAGAATTGGTGCACAATGTCTCCGAATTATTAGTTACGGGTACTTAGCCTACGCATTTGGTATGATAATTATCCAAGCGTTTAACGGTGCCGGCGATACCACTACCCCAACTATTATAAATTTTATATGCTTTTGGTTGATTGAAATTCCATTAGCCTATGTGCTAGCAATGGAATTCGGCTTAAAACAAGACGGCGTTTTTTACGCAATTGTTGTAGCCGAAAGTTTACTTGGGGTGATAGGCTTTATTATATTCCGGCAAGGAAAATGGAAAAAAATAGACGTATAGATGAAAGTTAAAGTAACACTAGAAACCGGTGGTAGACGCGGTAAACAAGTAACCGTGATAAGAGGGATTACTCATAACCCACAAGTGATAGAAAAGCTTACCAAAAAAATAAAATCACAATTGGGAACCGGAGGGACAATCAAAGGGAAAGTGATTGAAATTCAAGGTAATCACCTTCCCAAAGTGTCAAAAATTCTAGAAACCGAAGGCTTCACTGTTCAGTAATTACAGCGAAACTTTGCTTTCCTGCTTAGGATCTAAATCGTATAAAGATGACGCCGTAGCCTGAATGGTTTTGTACCAATCGTTGCCGAACTTATCGTTGATCTCATAAAAATCAGCAAAATCGGGTTTACGCAAATTCATCTTCCACTCTTGCGTTTTCGATTTAAACGTTGGATCAAGATGCAGCAATTGATGGTAGATCATCATTTCTTTGGTTTTGGTGTCCAACATATCCCACAACTCGCCTGATACTTCAATCAGGTAATCGTTGCCCGAGTAGTACTTTACTTCGCGGGTTGCTTTAATGCATTTAGCTGCTTTTTGCTTACTGATGTGTGGATACACTAAAAAATAGCCAATCTCTGCAGGACCAAACTCCATCTTGTAGTCCTTGGTCACTTTTTGTGCGATCGCTTCAATTTCGGGCGATTCCATTAATTGTTTATCGCTTGATGTAGTCTCTTCTGGTGCTAAAAAATCGTTCTCTGGCATAAATTATTTTGTTTTAGGAATGCGAATGCTGCTCGCTACTATAGCATATTCTTTTTGCTCTTCGGTGACTTGATCTGGGTCTTCACCTGCATCTTCGGCATAATGCTTTGCCTGATCGGTTGATAATACCTTCTCCTCAATATTCCCTCTAAAAACCACCTCTTTTCCGGTAGTGTTTGTTGGGATAAAAAAAGAATAATCCACGAAAGTAACTCGTGCTTCAAATTCGTCTCCTTCAGCGATGAAGAAGCATCCCTTCTTCGCACAAACCTGTTTAATGGTTGCCTTGATGAATACCTCTCCCTCACTTCCAATCATTTCGATGGCTTTGTCTAAAGACACGATTTCCGCCTTTTCATCTAGCTCCAGCGGTGATCCAAAAGTCTCAAAAGCCTCGGATTGATCTACAGGTTCCGAAAGTCGAACAACTTCGTCCTGTGCGTTGATAGATGTAAAAGGTAAAAAGACAAAAAGAATTATAACTAGTGATCGCATAGCAGTATTTTTTGCGTAAAATAAGAAAGAATTCAATCCTATTTAGGCTTGACTATCACAAACTCTTAAAAAAGTGAAAAGAATTTATTGAAACGAATAATCACGCTGTTTGGAACCTTTTTATTTGCTGTTTTTTGTGAACTTTTTGTTCGAATTGTAATCATCATATATCAGCAAACTGAGTTCACATTTTACGGCACAGCTTCTTTGCCGGGTTGGCAATGGATAGCCATTTTTGCAGTTGCCATCTTAATATCCAGCTGGATAGCAGCAATGCTGAATGCAACAATCATGAACTCTGCTCATCCCCTTAATTTTGGACTTTTACTTTTATTGATGACCACCTGGCGAATGAGTGAGTATTTTGCTAATCCTGAACCGGAATTATCATTTAGCTTAATCCTAGTTTTAATGCATGCAATTGCTTTGTTGCTTGCCTATATCACCAAACAAAAAATTGATGAACAGATCGAAAACACTCCTGTACACCCTGCTGATTAGCTTTTTCTTACTTAATTGTTCTGAACCGCCATCCGATATCGAAATCGAAAACCCGGCAAGCGAACAAGGTAAATATCCACGCTTATATACCGATAACACCGGTGCAGTTTTTATGAGCTGGATGATCACTAACAACGATACTACCTCCTTGTACTATTCTAAATACGAAAATGAAGAATGGACTAGCCCTACTCTAATTTCGGCTTCTGATTCTTGGTTCGTTAACTGGGCAGATTTCCCATCCATTATCGGTAGGAATGGCGAACCTGTAGCAGCACATTGGTTGCAAAAAAAGCCGGGTGGTACTTACTCTTATGACGTAACCATTTCACAGTTTAAAGATAACGAGTTCACTAGTCCGGTGGTCCCTCATGCCGACAATACCGCGACTGAGCACGGATTTGTGAGTATGATTCCAATGTCGGATGATGTTTTTTACGCCATTTGGTTGGATGGAAGAAATATGACCGGCGGACATGGATCCGAATCAGATGATCATGGTTCTACTCTCGATCAAGCAATGACTCTTCGTGGTGCTATAATTACTACTGATCAACCAATGCAAGAAACGGTGATTGATAATTCGGTATGCGAATGTTGTGGGACTTCCTTCGCTCGATCCGGAAACAGCTTGATTGCGGCTTATAGAAATCGAACTGCTGATGAAGTTCGTGATATCTATATTGCCAAAATGGACATCCAAACCGGTGTGTGGTCGGAACCGGAGTATATTAGCAACGATAATTGGCAGATAAACGCTTGCCCTGTAAATGGCCCTCAGTTAGCGGCAAATAATGATTTAGTAGCCCTAGCTTGGTTCACTGGAGCTGATGACATCGCTAAAGTAAAACTTAGAACTTCTACAGATGGTGGCGACAATTGGTTAGAAGCCAAAGTGTTGGAAAGCGAAACAGCGTTAGGCCGTGTTGATGTCGCCATTACTCCCGACGACATTATTTGGGTAAGTTGGTTGAGCAGAGTTGAAGATACCGCCGTTCTAAAGCTCGCTTCTTTTGATGAGGCCGGAAATCAACTATCGTTGCAAGTTATCAATGAAGTATCTCCATCACGCAGTGGAGGATTCCCCCAATTAGAGCTAATCGGCAATACAAAAATTGTAGCTTGGACTGATGTATCAGAAGATCAGCCCAGAATTCGCACTAAACTTATTCGATAATCTGAGGAAGAGTTCCAAGACCGGCTAAACGAGTTACCAATCGACCAACCTCAGTATTGTCGTGCCAGCCGGTAAATTCAATGGCATGCGGCCCGAAGGCCATTAATGGAACCGGAATACCGGTATGGTACCCTGTGGTCCAAGCAATGGTCATTTCGTTTTCATTCGCGCTAGATTGTAAAGTCATCCCACCGGTTTCGTGGTCTGCTGTTACTACAACTAACGTCTCTCCATTCTCCATTGCAAATTTAACTACCGCCTCTATCATGGCATCAAAATCAGCAACTTCGCGCATTGCATATTCAGAATTATTATCATGTCCGGCCCAATCAATTTGTGAACCTTCGATCATAAGAAAAAAGCCATTTTCGTTTTTTGAAAGCACATCTATCGCTTTGGTAGACATTTCAGCTAAGGTCGGTGTTCTGTTTTTTGAAGGCATGCCTGCGTGAGAAAACAAACCGAGTAAATGATCGCTTTTTTCACTTTCCAGCGTGTTGGCTTTATCCACAAAAGCATAGCCATTTGCTGTAAATTCTTTAATTAAGTTACGATCATCTTCGCGTCTGCTTCCCTCCTCGCTTTGTGGGATAAAATACTCTTTTCCACCACCTAGAAATACATCCACACCAGAATTTAGATATTGAGCCGCAATTTCAGCTTGTTTCGCTCTCGAATCTATATGTGCAGCATAACTGGCAGGAGTTGCATGAGTTATAGTTGATGTAGCAACCAATCCGGTACTTTTACCTTGATCTTGGGCTAATTCAAGTGCTGTTTTACAGTGTTCGCCGTTTGGCAGATACCCAATCATCCCATTATTGGTTTTTGCTCCACAAGAATAAGCAGTTGCTCCGGCCGCTGAATCGGTAATTAAACGATTTGCAGCATGAGTATTTACAATGCCAGAAACGGGCATCCTTTGGATATGTAAACGACCGTTTTTCCCAACCAAATTAAGTTGACCGGAATATAGTTGTGCTAATCCGGTTCCATCACCGATAATAAAAATCACGTTTTTGATCGGACCATCTTCAACTAATGGATATTTTTCGGATGCTTCCATAGATGGAACCTGCACTGAAATCGTATCCGATTTTAACACCTGAGCAACCGAAGTAGTTGAGAAAATTGTGGCAACGAAGATGATTGAAAGAAAAAAACGCATAACTATTTTTATCTGAATGTGTGGTTTTGAATTAACTAAAGGGTTAAATCAATGTTAATTCTATACTAAAATTTCGGTAGAAAACTTTTAATTAATCCCCAAATACCTTTCGCAGGTTTATGAGCCTTTTTATTACGTTCTGCAGCCTTATCGATTGTTTTAATTTCGATTTTCTTTTTAGTCTGGCGACTTTCTTTACTTCCTCTAGGTTGTTTTTCCTGCTTTTTTGATGGCGTTTTAGCTTGTTTATCGGATTGCTTTTTAGGAGCTGATTTTGCCTCTTTCTTTGGTTGCTTAGCCTTAACAGGTTTTTCTTGGGAAGTAGGCTCTTTACTTGGCTTATTTTTTAGAGCAAAAATATAGTTTCCTTCTTCATTTTTCGAAACATCGATGGTTTTTACATTCGAAAAATCTGGTGCCTTAACTTCCTTAGAATCTGTTTTGTTAGCTTTAGAATCTTCTTTTGATACATCTGATGTTGCTTCAGATTTTTCCTCAGGTTTTTGCTTTCTCTTGAGTTTTTCAGAAGATTTCTTTGGCTGATTTTCGCCTGAACCGGCATGACCTGTTTTTAAAAGTGCATCCCCATCAATAATTTCAAGATCTTTTCCGGCTTTATCTTTTATGGGCCTGAAAAGCTTTGAGTCTTTTTTACTAACTAAGGTAATAGCCATTCCGGATTTGTCGTACCTCCCGGTTCTGCCAATTCGATGGATGTAATCATCTACAGCTTGGGGAACATCGTAATTGATGATCAGAGAAACGTCAGCGATATCAATTCCACGTGCTAAAACATCAGTAGCTACAATAATCGGTACTTTACCGTTTTTGAAACTATTTAAAGCTTTAGTTCGCTCATCTTGGCTACGATCACCGTGAATACTTGCAACGTTAATTCCTTTTTTTGAAAGTAATCGTTCGAGTTGATCGGTACCTCGTTTTGTGGCCGTAAAAATGATACAGGACGTCCACTCTAGCTCATCGAGTAGAAACTGGGTAAGCTTCAACTTCTCGCGCCCATCTACTTGATAAGCTCGTTGTGCTACACTATTCGACGGCTTAGACATCGCAATTTTAATCAACTCAGGATTCTTTTGAATCTTCTGTGCCAAATTTTGAATTTCTTTGGGCATTGTTGCTGAGAACAACAACGTTTGCCTTTCTTTTGGCAATTTGTCGATGATGTGGTTCACATCCGGCAAAAACCCCATATCGAGCATGCGATCGGCTTCATCTAATATCAAATATTTAATGTTGCTGAAATCCACATCCAACACTTTCATTTGATCTATCAAGCGCCCGGGCGTAGCAACAATTAAGTCGACACCGGCACGAATTGCCTCGGCCTGTTTAGAAAAATCTTCCCCACCAATAATAGTTGATGAACTCAAACCGGTATGATAACCTAGAGCAAAAATTTGCTCATCAATTTGCTGAGCTAATTCTCTAGTGGGCGACAATATGAGTGCTTTTGTCCCCTCTTTTGGCTCAGATAAAATTTGATTGAGTATAGGAATAACGAACGCACCGGTTTTGCCGGTACCTGTTTGGGCGGCACCAAGAACGTCCTGCCCGGATAAAATTAATGGTATGCTTTTTTCCTGAATGGGTGTAGGTTCGGTAAAACCAATGTCTTGCAACCCCATTTGTAGCGACTCATTTAAGTCAAAATCTTTAAACGTCAAAGTAATATAAATGCTTGTTAATCAATACAGCATGGAATATACACAGAACCTTTATAAAGTGTATTACAATCACAATTCTTCTATCTTTGGCACCTAAATTAATTCATCAAACTAAAAGACAACTATGCGTTTTTCTCAATTAATATTAACAATCCCGATAATATTATTCGCAACATTTGCTTGCACAAAATCTGATACTGGCCTCACAAAAGAGGTGCAACTCTACTCTTTGGTTGACTCAGCCAGCTATGCAATAGGATTTCAAAATGGCAGTCGCTTGAGTTCACAAGGCTTTCCAAATGTAGCATTCAATGCCTATGTAGCTGGATTTATGAACGGTGTTGATGGCGATGAAAATCAAATATCTGAAGCAGAAATGAGAGCTATGTTTCAACGATTTAATCAGTTCATTCAAGATAAAATCAAAAATGAAAATCGGTTAGAAGCTGAAGAGTTTTTTGCTGAGAACAGACAAAAAGAGGGCGTACTTGAAACTACTTCTGGGCTCCAATATAAAGTTATTAAAGAAAGTGAAGGGTTAAAACCTTTGCCTCAAAATACAGTTGTTGTGATGTATGAAGGTCGATTACTTGATGGTACTATCTTCGATTCTAATTACGGAAGTGGCGAACCTGCTGAGTTTGTACTTGGGCAAATGATACCAGGTTGGATTGAAGGGTTACAATTGATGAACGTGGGATCTGAATTTGAATTCTACATTCCGTCAGAATTAGCTTATGGAGAAAACCCACGACCTGGTGGGGCAATAATGCCAAATGATGCTCTAATATTTAAAGTAGAACTACTTGAAATTAAGTAGTAAAAAAAGTGTGGATATAAAAAAAGGAGCTCAATTTGAGCTCCTTTTTTAGTTTCTTAAGCTATCTTGTTACGATGCTGCATTAATTAATATCATTAATTCAGTTACCGCTTCGATTTTGCTTTGGCTACTACCTTCAAGCGATGAACTTACGCTACTTTCGATAGAACTAAAGAAGGTTTCGTAAACATCAACCATAAGGTCGGCTGAAGCTGTTGTTGCAATTGAGGATTCAAATACTGTTTTCGCACCTGTTGTGGCGTTAATTTCGGTATCGATTTCTACAATTATAGCAGCTTCAAAGTTACTATCATTTTCAATAGCTGTTCTTACTTCGTTACGGTAGGTTTCGAATGCAGCTCTAATTTCTGATTCGGTACCTGCCGACGCTTTAATATCAGAACGTAATTGAACAGCAGCTTGGCTTGCAGTTTCTACAGTGGTTTCACTTGCACCTGCAGCTTCCATTTCGGCTTTTACGGCCATATCAATTAGGTTTGCAAGAACGATTGAACTCTGTGTGCTAGCAATTGCTCTGGCATTGTTTGATGCACTAGCAGTTCCGTTAATTACAGCACGGCTCCACATCTCAGCTGATTTTGCTGCAACACTTGCATCAGAATCTGCTTCTAAATAAGAGTTGAATAAATCTTGTTCAAACTCTGCATACGCATTTGCTTCTGCACTAGCTGAACTTGAAGATTGTAATTTCGCCTCTAGATTAGACTGTGCAGTTGCCATTGCACTCATCATAGCTTCGGTTTTCGCATCAGCTTCTGAGTTAAATTTACTATGGAAGTAAGCTGCTCTAACTTCAGCACCTTTCTTTAATGAAGCGGCAATTTTGGTTGCATCGCTAGAATTAAATTCTGCAGAACTTTCTGAGCTTACTACAGCTTCGATTTCTGCTTTTGATACATTGTCTGATCCGTTATTTGCTACTAATTCAGCAAATACCATGGTCTCTGACTTCGATTCTGCATCGATTGGCTTTATGGTATATTCAGATCCGTTTTCTACCGATCCGGCTACAAATCCCATTGTAGTTTCAGCATCTGATTTAGCTTCTACTACGATATTTTGATACGCTTCTGCATCAACTTGTAATTCGAAATTACCTGATGCATCCACATTAGTTTCAGTATTACTGATAGTTTCTACACTACCGTTAGCTGTTACATATGCAGCAGAAACTACTGTTGCTTGTGATGTTTTAGCTTTTGATTTAGAATTTTCTACTTGACCCGATATAGTTGCATTATCAGAACTAGTGCCTGATGTATTGTTATCGTCTGAACAATTAAGTCCTAAAACGGCAACACCGAGTACAAAGATTATTGACTTAAGTGATCTACTAAACTTCATAATGTTGTTTTTTGGTTTTGGTTATTTACTTGGTTCACTCAGTTATAGCACCCATCAGTAAACATTGTTCCGAAAAACCTCCACAATCACATTATAAGTATGTAATAAAGATTAGATAAAACTATAGGAAACAATATCGAAAAGCGTAGATATTCTATTGCCTTGAAAAAAGAAAGATGGCAGGCTATCAACCCGCCATCCATGAATACGTTGGCTTTTTCGGGGTACAGAAAATTAGCTGTAGTTAGCGCTACAGCTTTTTTTGTATCAAAAAATTGGTATTCCCCGATTAATTCAGTCCCAGAGTTTCCGTTTTAATCCGCTGCTTCTTACCGTTGGAGAATGAATAGTTTCTTCCATTAACTGCATATCTCCTACTATAAGAACACTTTCACCCGCTCTTGTTACACCTGTATATAAAAGTTCTTTAGAAAGTACTCTGTTTTTCTTGCTTGGAAGCACAATTGCAACGTGCTTATATTCGCTTCCTTGGCTTTTGTGGATTGTAATACAATACCCCGGATCATAAAATTGAAGTCTTCCTACTGGAACCGACCGATCATCAAAGATAACAGAATCATTTTCGTAGGAATAAAACCCGATTTCGCCATTCCGTATATCCAAAGCATGTTGATTGCGATTTACAATAATTTTTCGATTAGCATACCATTCGTTAGATTTAGAAGACGCTAACTTACTTTTTATAGTTTCCTCAATTTGTCTATTCAAAGTTCGGCTCCCAGTCTCCCCATTTTTAACCGCACACAAAATAGCCTTTTGAGTCATTGCTTCGTGTGTATCCTGTTCGAAAAAAGCTGAAATGGCAAATTCATTTTTCACAAACTCTAGATTCTTAGCATGGGTATCTAAAACAGAAACATCAGTATATGAACTATCCGTTAAAACTGAATGCGCAAGGTCAAAGTCTTCAAGTCTAATCGCCTCTGCCAACTTCTGAATTCCCGTTTGAGCACCAAAACGTTTACTTTTTTCCAACCTAATGATGCAATCGTTTAAAACATTGGCAGTCTTCGATTTACGTTCTATCCCAATTTTTGAACCTATTTCGTTAGAAAATATATTATCTGCAGGTTTGCAGATATCACTTAAAACGGCTCCTGCTTCAACCGAGGCTAATTGGTTACTATCACCAACAATGATAAGCTTTGCATGGTCTGGTATGGCATTTAAAATTGCAATCCATAAAGATAAATCCATCATAGAAGCTTCATCAATAATCAATAAATCAACATTTAAGGGATTATCCTTCGAGTATTTGAAATCCTGAAAACCTCTCCGAGCACCTAATAATCGATGAACGGTTTGAGCTTTAAGTGAGTCATCGTTAAGGCTTGAGATCGAATCATTTATTCTTTGGGCTGCCTTTCCCGTTGGTGCCGCTAGTTCTATATTAAAATCTTGACCATAAATTGCTTTATGGATTTCAATAATTTTCTGAACGGTATAGGTTTTTCCTGTACCTGGTCCTCCTGTCAAAAACATGAGCGGTTTACTCAACGATAGTTTGACAGCTGAAACTTGAAGGTCTTCCTCATCAGATGAATGTTCAGGATAATATTGATTTACTAATTGCTGCTGTACTTCATCCAAATGTTGTGTTACTTCGGCTTTTTCTAGAATCCAATTGGCTAATTCTTTTTCATATTCATAAAACGAATGCAGGTATAACAAGTCTTTTTCGTAGATAAATAGATTTAAATCGCCGGGATATCCAATTATTGATGCTTCGCAAAGTTGTTCATCAATTGTTATAGTTTGGAATTCATTAAGGGAAAAATCGGAGATGAATTCTTTTAAATAATCATCATTTATCGCAGTACGCCCTTCCACAAAACCATTCATACATGCTAAACACGTTATAAATGTATTCGGGCTCAGATCTCGATTTTTACTGGAAAGGAAGTATCCAAACTCGAGCAATTCAGGCTTCATTTTTTGCTGATTTTCCAGTCGCTTTAACAGGTTAAACGTTGAGTTGTTTTCACTCATACCACAACCTCAGTAATTAAGGAATCAAGCTTTTTAATGAGTTTTTCCTCTGGTTTACCGTAAAACACTCCTGATCCGGTTTCTTCGGGATTCACACCTCGTACAAATAAATAAAATACGCCCCCAAAATGCTTTGAATAGCTAAAATTAGGAATGCGTTTTTCTAAAAACCGATACAATGCCAGCGTGTATAAGTGATATTGTATATCGTAATTAGCTGTTTTCATTTCCTCACGGAGTGCTTCTTGCGAGTAATCTTCGAAGGTTGAACCCAGATGATTAGTTTTATAATCGAGTATATAATAAGTGTCTCCAACTCTAAAGATTAAATCGATAAAACCCTTCAAAAATCCATCTATTTGTTCATGCTCTATACTCTTTTGTTTACCCAAAGTGCTTAGTAATTCCGATCGCGAAAGCCCATAAATTGGAATAAAAAACTCCATCTCTACCAATTTCTGAGCTTTCGTAATTTTATTTAGTCGTATTTGATCTGTTAACTTCACCGTTAAACTGCGATAAATTAATTCATTTACAGCAGGCTCCCATTTATTCTCGATTTGGTAGGCTTCCATTTGTTCTTTAATAATCTTCGAATGATTCGTTGGATCATCAAATTCAATCTCTTCGAAAATGGAATGAACTAAATTTCCTGTGTTTTTGCCTTTGGGGATTTCAAAAATCGGATCCGTATCTTCAGTACTTTCTCCTGCCAATGGAGAACTTTGCACAGCATCCACATCTTTAAAATCATTTTCTTCAAACGGTGAGTGTTTATCACCCGATAAAGAGCTATAACTTACAACTCTTGGGTATTGCCAAATATCAGATCGGGTAAAAGATGTGGTTTCAACACTTAAATTTGCATCAATATTGGTACCGTATAACATCCCAGAAATGGTGGTCAAAGTCTTTCTTTCAATTTCTTCAATCTGATCTATCTGATCTATCTGATCTATCTGATCTATCTGATCTATCTGATCTATCTGATCTATCTGAGGAGCAACATTGTCATCCCACAACATTTTAATGGTGTTATTTCCTCTTGCACCGCTTAATTTTTTTGAAGTAGGTACATACACAATACACTTAAGTTGAGCTCGAGTAAGTGCCACATAAACCAATCGTTTTTGTTCAGATAACTCCTCTACTCTGTACGATTCAAGTACCTCTATAAATGCTTCTGAATCATTTTTTAATACTACGTGAGTACTTTTTCCATCTGATTGAACCACATAATCGGGATGGCTTTTCTTCATATCCCACAAGAAAGGACAAAACACAATGGGGTACTCGAGTCCTTTACTTGAGTGATGTGTAACAATTTGAATCAAATCACCATCACTTTCTAAGCGAATAATTTCAGCATCATTATCTGTATTCGGATTTTCTCGCTTTTCTTGGAAATATCGAAGTACACCCTGCACCCCATGACCCTGATCTCGAACTTCACGAACCAACAGCTCTTTTAAATGATATAAATTAGTTAGCGCACGCTCGGGTTGCTCCGAAGTTGCCAGATGTTCTTCAATATCGAACTCGATAAACAAATTATTGATGAACTTAGAAAAGCCTTCATTTTGCCATTTCTCGTTTAAGTGGCTAAACCGTTGCATTATTTGGTTCGATTGATCGTCCGTCTCAAATAATTGAAGCATTTGATCTGAAGTGTATTGGAGGCATTCGGTTAGCATTGATGCTCGAATGTATCGTTCATTTACATATTCAGCTACAGCTCTTAAAATGCGGTAAAGTTCATCTGCCTGTTGAGTTTCAAATACCGACTTCTTACCTCTTATGATACTCTTGATTCCCCGATGTTTCAGCTTTTTCTGGAGCTCACTTGCATGCTCATGTTTGTCCACCAAAATGGCGATATCAGCGGAACTTAAAAGTCGACCATCTATTTTATAATCAGATTTCAACAAAATGACTATCTCCGTGCACACAGATTCCATAATCTGTGACTTTAACTCACTTAGATTTCGTCCATCTTGATCAAATTCGATTACTGTTAGCGGAAACACCGTTTCTTTTGAACTGCTAACATTTAACTGATTAGGCTTATTTTTTGGAAAAATTGCATTTTCGAAGTTTAAACCTTGCAACCCAAATGGCTGATCAGAATAATTAAAAAAAGCATTTACACCCTGTATGAGTACCTTCGAACTTCGGTAATTATGTAATAGTGTTCGGTGATTTGCAGCATCTACAACTGACTTTGCATACAAATAGGTTTTAATATCCGCCCCACGAAAGCGATAAATAGCCTGTTTCGGATCGCCAATCATCACCCAAAGTATATTGGGATTGTTATCATAAATCTGTTGAAATATCGAGAATTGAATGTGATCGGTATCCTGAAATT
Organism: Balneolaceae bacterium; assembly: GCA_034669965.1. Taxonomy (GTDB): domain Bacteria; phylum Bacteroidota; class Rhodothermia; order Balneolales; family Balneolaceae; genus HXMU1420-13. Next base: position 117,090 of record JAXMOK010000002.1, read on the forward strand.
CATCGATAAAAGCTACTGGAAAACGACGCGTTATTTTGTTTGCAAACCCGGGAGATTGCTTAAATGTATCACGAACTCTTATTAATAGGTCATTATAACCAACCAGATTTCTATTATGTTTTAATTCAGCAAAACGATTTCGTATTTCAGTAACTGCATAGTAAAAGAACGCATCTCTTATCTGAAGTAATTCTGTATTTGCAGCATAAAATTCATCCACCCTATCAAAAAGAGGAAGATGGGATATCGTTTTATTTTTTAATAAATGATCGTGAATGTAATTCCCAAACTTCTCAAATCTCTCTTCAACCTTATCTGGAGTAGCCTGCTCATTATTGAAAATTAGTCCGGGTGCGGTTGTTGATTTAACCAAACTCAAAAACTCAGCCAACATTTGTGGCTTATTCTTGTAATATGTACCACTCAATGGTCCAATTTCGAATAATTCAGTTAGTTCGTTTTCATAGTGTTCAACGCTTTTTTTCAATCTCTCAAAGGCTGTTGAAGCCTCTTCATAAGTTGTTTCGAATTCATCAAATGGCTTGCTATACGCTGAAATTTCTAAATCTGGATTCAATAAAATTTCACGGTATTTTTTTATGAAATCCTCCGGTGCTTTGTAAATCTCCTCGAACAAAACTTTATACCATCTTTCAAATTCTGAATCACCGGTGGGTTTAAAAAAGAAATCGATCCAAAAGTTATCGGTTGCCTCAGTTAACAAAGTTAGTTCATCAGTAAGCAAGTCGAAATTTGGAGAAACTTGGAAGTCGATGGCATATTCACTGAGCAATCGTTGGCTGAATCCGTGAATGGTAGACACTGCAGCATCATCGAAGGCATAGATACAATTTTGAAGATGTTGATACTGCTCGATTGACATATTTGAAACACATGTTTTCAAAAAATTGTCATTTGTTTCTTGCCCAACATAAACATCTAATACCTCTTGCAATCGCGCTCTAAGGCGCAGTTTTAGCTCGTTAGTAGCGTCGTTTGTAAACGTGAGCACTAACACTTGGTTGGGCAACATTTTTTTCTCTATCAACACGCGAACATATAACGATGTGATGTTATATGTTTTTCCGGTTCCGGCACCGGCTTCAATTAAAAACTTACCGCTCAACGGTAGGTCGAACACTTCCAGTGCGGTACTCATAATTCTACCTCAACCCAGTGTTCAGCAATTGGAGAATAAATATCCTCACATAAAGAATTGAAATTCTTGTTTTGTATAGGATTCGTATCCCCAAAAAGAAGCTGGTTGTAATAGTTTTCAATTAAACCATTTGAATAATAGCCTCCCTCCCATAAGTCATTTAATTTTTTTAGTCGCTGATTTTCGCCTTTCTCATTTGTTACATATTCCCAACAAAGATCGGGCAAAATACAAGCATCTGAGTCTGTAAATGGTGATTTGTTGAAGTGATTTAGAAATGTATTTAAATGAGATTCAGGATCTGATATCGGCATAAATTTATACCTGACTATCTCATCTTTATTAAAAGCGATCAATTCTGCTGAGTTTATATTCAAACAGATTTGAGATATTAAAAACTCGATCCATAATTGAATGATGTGTTTCCCTTTCACCGTCGAAATCTGACTTTTCACCAAGGTTTGGTTGCTAATATCAGCAATGGAGCCGAAAATCCGGAATGCACCAATTTTTAAATCAATGTATTCTTTACGCAATTGGTCAGGATATTTTTGTTTAATAACACCCGCCATTTTTTCGATTTTAGAGAATTCTTTTAAAAAGGTTTTATCAGCGTTAAAGCCTTTCGGGAGCTCCCCTTTACCAGTCAGATAGGATTTAATCTCACTCATTTCCTTTAGGTTAAATGATTGCTCTAAGCGCTGACGAATTCTATACTTATTCAATCCATCAAGCTTAAACAATTGCCGATCATCCAGTAGATTATCTTCAAACACATTCTGTATTTCTAATCTACTTGTACACACATACTTTGCGGGATCAACGTAAAAAGCGATGATTTCCTTGAGGCTGATTTCATTTTCAATGTTTGGTGGAAAATTCGACGAAATCGGTCTCCACGACTTTCCAGTTTCGTCTATTATTTTTTTTGCCAAATGTGTATTTGTTGAGGCAAAGACCGCTGATTGAGAGTTAATCGATTCTTCAAATGCATGCAATTTATGTTTCTTTTCCTCTTTTAAAATCGAAGAATCCTTTAGCTGTTGCACAATGGGCGAAACAAGTGAACCATTTTCTCCCTCACCAATATAGCTGATATGTATATGTTTATCCGTGGATAAAATTCGCTCAAGAAATAATAACTGATCGTCATTTTTTACAATTCGATCTCCGGGTTGTGGTACATTTTGGATAAAATCAAAATTTGGTCGTTTAGGGTTTCTTGGAAAAACCCCTTCATTCAAACCAAGAATAGCTGTGAATTTAAACGGAATATTCCGAAATGGTATATAAGTACTAATTTGAATGCCCGTCCCAAATTGAGTTGCCGATGCTGAATTACTCGTTAATTGATCAGAAAGCCATTTTTTGAAAACATCAAACGACAATAATTCCTCAAATTCTGCCATCGAGATTTCATCTTTCAGCTTCGTAAGCATCTTCTTTACACCTGAAGCCTCACTCATAAACTTTGCACACCATTCGATAGCAGAATCTAGCCAATGATCAATGGATTTATCTTCTTCAATTTGAACTTTTACACTAACTAAAGCTCGAAATATTGCGTGCAGCTGCGACACATAAAAGAATGCATCACTTTTGAGCGGAAGTGAAAATGGTACATGATTTTGATAAAGCTCAAAAGCCGGCATCTTTAACAATAAACCTTCAAAAAGTTGTACTACTCCTTTCTCAATGCTGTAGTCAGAGTCACTTTCTCGAAGCCCATTATGAATGTTCATCTCTTCGAACCATTTCTCAACAAAAACCAACAGATCGTCTGTGATGCCAAATTGTGTGCGAACTGGTTTTGAAGCTATTAAATCAAGAAAATGTGTTACTTTTTCCCCTTCTGAATAAAACTTTAAAAGCTTTAGAAAAACCTCTTCAGGATTGCCATTTCTTTGTTTTAGAATTTGAATGGGCAATTTAGTATCCGCTTTAGGATCACTAAAAACGGTTTCAAAGTGTGGTAAATATTCATCCAGTTCAGGAACCATAATTAATAAATCCTTGGCTGCAAGCATCGGATCATCATTTAATAATTTTAGTAGCTCCTGATATAATACTTCAACTTCCCTTTTTGGGTTGTGACAAGAATGAAGAGTGATATTTCGATCATTTAATGTTGCTACTGGTTCTGTTCCATCGAACGAGTGAACCTTAAAGTCTAGCGATCTATTTTTTAATGAACTGATTAAGCTTTTTTTAATTTCTTCCTGAGGTTGCATCCACGATTTTGCAATCGATAACATTGAGTCGGGAAGTTCCATCGCTTGCTGAATCCAATGAATCGTAGCTTTCTCGGATAACTCAACCATTAAATCATTAAATGCTTGATTCCAATGCGAGACACCAACAACAAATATATCTGTTGGCACTTCAAGCTTACCATTTTTAATAGGATCTATAAGTAAGGAAGGGATTGTTGATCTGAGTGGTATTTCGGCATAGTTCTCTTTTAGAACTTTTATTAATAATTGCCAGCTGCCAACTTGCCAATGGTCAAATTCATTATCGAATGGTCTATTTTCCCAAACAGTAAGCATTTGAGGTCGGTAAATTTGATACAAATCGAATACATCAGCGATTTCTTCGGCAAGTGCAATCTTCGCTTCAATTGTGTCAGGAATGTTTAACCCGAAAGCGGTGAGTTTGTCTGCTGATTTTTCAAAGAGAGATAATAAATGCCACTGCATCGGCATCCGATCGGATGGTAGTACCGAAGGTAGTTTTTCATCAAGCATCCGATACAGTTTAAATACAAACTGATTTGGAAGTATGAAATCCAGATTGGCTGATATCTTGTTTGCCTTTGCAATCTTTGAATGCAACCAAGTTTCGGTTTCTTTGTTTTGTACAATGATCCATGGTGCAGCAAAGGGATCATTTTGCCTATGATAATTCAGCAATTTTTCGGCAAATACCGGTGCTAATGTATTTAATGATTGTGCAGAATAGAAATGTATCATCAGTGAAATTTTGGTTTAGTATACCAAAATTAAGCTGAGAATTCTCAGTACAATACGATTAGTCTTTGATAGCTTCCTTCAAAGTTCGGCTAACAAACCCGGAATATGTTTCGCTGTTTTCGGTTGCTTTATCTCGAATTTGCGAGATTAGCTCTTCCTCTAAATAATAGCTCACCACTTTACGTTTTTTTCGCTTTTTAACCGGTTCAGACTCCTGTTGTACCGAACCTGACTCGGTAAAAGGAATAAACTTAAATTTAGCGTCTGCCAGGTGATTCATACCTAGGGGATTATGCCCCATCACCTTTTTCTTATCCATATCGTTACTGCCCGTTTTTAATCTCCTTGGCCAGGGCTAAATAATCCTTTGCACCGTTACTACTGCCGTCGTATTCAAAAATAGTTTTATGGTGACTCGGAGCCTCTGCAAGGGCAACATTATCGCGAATAATGGTGTTAAACACTTTCTTACCAAAGTAATCTTTGATGTGTCCTACCACCTCTTTATTCAAGTTTTTTCTGCTATCATATAACGTGCAGATAATTCCACCAACTTCCAAATCGGCATTTAAACGTTGTTGAACAACTTTAATAAGGTCCAGTAATTTTGAAAGCCCGTGAAGTGCCAAATACTCCGATTGCAAAACTATAAATACATCTTGCACAGCAGTAAATGCATTTAGTGTAAGTAGTCCTAAATTCGGAGGGCAATCAATTAGCACATAGTCGTATTCATTCCCCTTCAATTGGCTCAAAAAATTTCTCAACAAACTTTCTCTCGCAGGCTCATTAGCCAACTCAAGTTCTGCACCCGAAAGTTCTAGCGATGAAGCTATATAATCGAAACTTGTGTGTTTGATCACTACATCTTCCACTTTAACTTGCCCTTTCAAGGCTTGATAAATTGTTTTTTCGAGCCGTTGAGAATGCATCCGCAACGAATAAGTTAAATTCGCCTGAGGATCGAGATCTATTAAAAGTACCTTTTTGCCCAGTTTAGCTAAACCTGCACCCACATTAATTGTAGATGTTGTTTTGCCAACTCCGCCTTTTTGATTTGTAAAAGCAATGGTTTTCATAACGTATAAATGCCGTACTAATATCTAATATGGAGTATTAAAGAGGATATAATTATCGAATGTTACATGAGAATGCGTAAATAGCATTAACTTGTAATATAAGGTAGTTAGAATCGGTTAATTTTCTAATAGAAACTCTCACAAATTGTTAAATCATGAATTTTTACATAGCTAAATAAATGTATAATAATTCTTTTATTAGTATCGAACCTAAGTATAGTTTCTTAACTTGAGCCAACTAAATTTAACATAACTCATTCATGAGATTTTTCAGCCGTAAAATTGTAAAACCTCAAGATCTTAATCCCAATGGTACTTTATTCGGAGGGGCAGTATTAAGTTGGATTGATGAAGAAGCAGCAATTTATGTACTTTGTCAACTGGGGCAAGGCCGCATTGTAACCAAGTACATGTCGGAAATAAATTTTGTTAGTTCAGCAAAATTAGGAGATGTGATTGAGATTGGCATGGAAACTGTTAAATTTGGCAGAACTTCAATAACTGTGAAATGCGAGGTAAGAACAAAATTCAGTAAAGATACAATTATCACGATTGATCGAATTGTTTTTGTTCATATTGACGCAAATGGTATCCCCATTCCTCATAATATAACAGAACCTGTAAACGAATAAATTTTGTAGTGAGTAACGAAGAAAAAATTGTTGATTTTACTACCCTAAACGAAATGCTCTTTGGGGAAGCAAAATATATTAAAGAATTTGCTGAAGCAGCTGTTATATCATTCGAGGAATTCAACGAGAATTACACCTTATTTCTGATTAAACGCGATGAAGTAAACTTCAGAAAGGCCGGACATAAAATTAAACCAGTTGCACAAATGCTTGGTCTAAATATGATTTTGGATGAATATGAGATAGCCAAAGAGTTAATATGGGAAGAAAAAACAGATTCCGAACTTGGCGACTCTTCTCAACGCATGAGTAAAATTATCGATCGTGTATTAGCTGAACTTCGCGAGGTGGCTGAGAACGCCTAAATGTTACGTTCTCGTGATACTTTTAATTGGCGACGATTTCTATTTTCTTACAAAAAAATAGAACATGGTGTCCAATCCTATCTTAATTATTGAAGACGACAGAGACCTCTCAGAACTCATCAAAATTCAACTACTTGATCAAAATTACGAAGTAGAACAAGAATTTGACGGCACTTCAGGCCTAGCTTCATTTAATACCAAAACGTACTCTCTGTTGATCCTTGATGTGATGTTACCAGGGATAGATGGCTTCGAAATTTGTAAAAAAATACGAGCTAACGATTCAAAGACTCCCATTCTAATGCTTACTGCAAAAGCGGAGGAGATTGATAAAATTATGGGTCTAGAGTTTGGTGCCGACGATTATCTCACCAAACCGTTTAGTATTCGCGAACTAACTGCTCGAGTAAAAGCCTTGCTTCGGCGCAGTCAGCTGCAAAACGATGATACTCCTGGAATTAACGAAGCTATCACTTTTGGAGAGCTCACCATTTATCCTCAAAAAAGGAGCATCGAATTAAATGGAGAATCTTTCGATTTAACTAGTAAAGAATTTGATTTGTTAATGTTATTTGCCTCAAATCCGGGACGGGCATACAGTAGGCAAGAATTGCTAGATGTAGTATGGGGATATCAATACAGTGGTTACAGCCACACAGTAAACAGTCATATTAATCGACTTCGAAGCAAAATCGAAGAGGATCCATCTAATCCAACATATATTAAAACTGTATGGGGTGTTGGATACCGATTTGTTGAACTGGAAGAGTTTACAACATGAAGATATTAACCAACAGCTTTTACGCTAAAATATCAGGTGTATTTTTATTCTGTGTGCTTTTTTTGGGCGGAACTTTGGCCTACATCACTCTCAACTCATCTATGATGTTTGTGGAGGAAACCACGCAAAAAGTGAATGTAAATTTGGCTGAGGAATTAGCAAATGAGCTTCAACCCTACTTAATAGATGCCATAGAAAGCGATAGTATTGTAAAAAAGATTCAACACCTGAAAGGAATCAATCCCCAGATAGATATATATTTATTAAAGAGTAATGGAATGATCAAAGAATCATTTCTAGGTGAAAATGCGCCCCCTGAACTTGCAATGGCAACGGTAGATACCTCCCCTCTTGATGCTTTTCTTCGGGGCGATGCCTTACCCATTATGGGACAAGATCCATTAAATCCGGAGATCAAAAAACCATTTTCGGTAGCCAATATTTCTATTATGGGCAGCAATGGCTGTTATTTATATGTGATTTTGGAAAGTAAACAATACAGTGAAATTGCCGGAATGCTTGCCGAAAGTTATATCATCAAAAACTCGATGATTGGTTTGCTAATCATTCTGTTAACCACAGTTTTTTTAGGTTTATTAGTATTTCGTTTACTCACCCATCGATTACGCAACGTTACTAAAACCGTAGTTGCTTTCGAACACGGTCAACTTGACGAGCGTGTTGATGTAAAATCGAACGACGAATTGGGCATTCTTTCTGCATCCTTTAATCAAATGGCAGACACCATTGTTGCCAACATGGATGAAATAAAGCAAGTAGATCGTTTACGGCGCGAGTTAATAGCTAATGTATCTCACGATTTAAGAAGTCCGCTTGCATCTATACAAGGTTACCTTGAAACCATTCAACAAAAAGAGGCTGAGAATACTCTTTCTGAAGCAGACCGTGAAAAATATTACGATGTAGTAATTCGGAACACCAAAAAGCTCGGAAAACTGATATCTGAATTATTTGAACTTTCTAAACTTGATGCCAAAAATGTACAACCAGACCTAGAGCCCGTTTCTATTGCTGAACTAGCTCAAGATGTAGTGATGCAATTTCAACCTTTGGCAAAAGCAAAAAATATACAACTCAAAGCAGTATTGCCCGACGAGCCTATCAAAATGGTAACTGCTGATATTGCTTTGATGGAACGAGCTATCTCAAACCTGATCGATAACGCTATTAAAAACACACCTGAAGGTGGGGAAGTTAGCATCACTCCTACCAACGCCGGAGATCAAGTAACAGTACAAATAACAGATACAGGAAAGGGCATTTCTGAAGATCAATTAAGTAGAATTTTCGATCGTTTTTATCAGGGAGATGCAAGCCGAAGTCCTGGAACAGGTGCAGGATTAGGACTTTCAATTGCTCAAAAGATTATTGAATTGCATGGTGCAAAACTTTCTGTACAAAGTGCCCTAAATCAGGGAACGACTTTTAGTTTTAGTCTCGTTCATTACGTAGACAAAAACTAATTCATCCATTTATGATTTTAAAAGAGAGTGAGATTGAGCAGGATAATATTATCCCATTTTTAGGCAATCCTTACAAAGAACCGGGTAAGTGGCTAACCGTTACGGGTTCTAGTTATTATTTTATTAAGGAGCTTACCACAACCGAAGGCGAAGAGGTACTAATCTGGGAAGATTCGAAAGGAATCTTTCAGCGGTACGAAGAAGGACTCGCTTTACTTGTTAACCGCAGTAACTACCAACGCGCTGTGTTGATGAGATCAGACAGTTTTCGGATAATTAATGTTTTTGTGGATGATTCAGGCTTACACCGTGAAACTGTTCTAGAATTTGAAACAACAGAGTATAAAGGTCGATTTATAACAAGTTACAGCTCTTTTAAGAGTCAGGCTAAATTCTTCCGGAAACTAGATTTAGTTGAAGTATAAATTTTTTGCGATAGAACCAATCTAGTTCTAGGATCGCTTCGTATTCCGATTTGTACCCCGAATAGAGATGACCATTGGTGTGGTCAAAACCCAGAGCCCCATTATTGAAAGTTAATGGGGCTTTTTATTTTGATGAGCCTTAGTTTCCATCGAAATTAAACTTCAAATATCATCAATGACCATTTTAGTTACAGGGGGTGCCGGCTATATTGGTAGCCATGCCGTGCTCGAATTATTAGAAGCTGGATTTAAAGTAATTGTAATCGATAATCTATCGAACAGTAGCGAACAATCACTGATTCGGATGTCGCATATAACAGGTCGTAAACCCATTTTTTATCAATTTAATCTACTTAATAAACCTGCGATTGATGAAGTATTTAACCGTCACCAAATTGATGCTGTGATTCATTTTGCCGGCTATAAAGCGGTAGGCGAATCGGTTGAAGAACCCCTCAAGTATTATAAAAACAACCTAAACTCAACGATGTACTTGTGCGAAATTATGGCCAAGTATGGAGTTAAGAATTTAGTTTTTAGCTCTTCAGCAACTGTGTATGGCGAGCCTGATGAAGTACCGATTACGGAAGATTTTCCTATTTCAGCACAAAACCCGTACGGTTATACAAAACTAATGTGCGAACAGATTCTTCGAGATGTGCATACCTCGGATAATAGCTGGAATATTGCATTATTACGCTATTTCAATCCCATTGGAGCTCATCATTCCGGATTAATAGGCGAAGATCCGAATGGCATTCCGAACAATCTTCTACCCTATATCTCGCAAGTTGCTGTTGGTAAACTGAAGGAGCTTTCAGTTTTTGGGGATGATTATCCTACCAAAGATGGTACTGGTGTGCGCGATTATATTCACGTTGTAGATCTTGCAAGAGGTCATCTAAAAGCTCTTGAAAAGCTTAATGAAAATCCCGGTGTTGTCACTTACAATTTAGGAACCGGTTCAGGATCATCAGTTCTGGATATGGTAAATGCCTTTAAAGCAGCTTCTGGAGTTGATATTCCTTATAAAATTGTTCCTCGTCGCCCCGGTGACGCCGCCGAATGTTATGCCGATCCTTCAAAAGCAGAGCAAGAGCTCGGATGGAAAGCGGAGTTTGATATCCATAGAATGTGTGAAGATACCTGGCGTTGGCAATCGAATAACCCAAATGGATATAGGGAATAATTAGGAATAGGTGAATTAGGAATAGTTTTTAAATCTGAATTTGAAAATAATTATTCAGGTAAACGGTGGGTGAGCCTGTCGAACCCCAGCGCTAACATTCTTTCGGATACCATAGGAATAATTAACTTCGTGAATAGTTATTGAATGTTTAAGCTATAGCTCGAAACTAGAATTACACACCCCTAAATCCCCTCTCAAGAGGGGACTATTTTTATATTCCTAATTCTCCTATTGCTAATTCCTAGCGATAGCGTTCGAACCATGCAAGAATATGATCCACTTTGGTAATTAGCTGGCTGGGTCGATTCGCAATGAAATGACTCGCACCCGGAATTTCAACTAACGCAGTTTCAATCTCACGGATTTGTAGTGCATTGTACAACTGCTTCGACTCAGAAAGTGGGGTTCTCAAATCGTTCGATCCTACCATCACTAGCGTAGGTGTTTCTACATTTCCAACCAACGAAATCGGTGAGAACTTCCAATAATCTTCAACATTTTCCCAAGGTTGACCGGGATATCGATAATTGGCATAGCCGTAATAATTATCGGCCACTAACGTCTTACTAATCCAGTTCATAACCGGCTTAACCACCGCTGAGGCTTCAAATCGATTATTTTTCCCGATAATCCAGGCTGTCATAATTCCGCCCGCGCTTCCGCCCGTTACATACAAACTATCTTCGCTGGTGATGCCTTCCGAAATCAACACATCTACCCCATCCATAATATCATGGTAGTCATCGCCGGGATAATTGTGATATAACAGATTGCCAAATTCCTCGCCGTAACTGGTACTTCCTCTCATGTTAGGATAAAATACTACATATCCTTCAGTTGCAAACAACTGGAACTCGGGCGTGAAATGAGGTCCGTAATGCGAAATTGGGCCACCATGAATCTCAACCAATAGTGGATAAGTTTTTGAGTCATCGTAATTCGGGGGATAAATCAACCACCCTTGGATTTCTCGCCCATCAACCGAAGATGTATACCAGATATCACGAACCTCGCCCAAAGTTCGCTGAGCAATTAAATCATCATTTAATGAAGTTATTTTGTTCAACGCCCCACCTTTACGTACCACACCTAATTCTGCCGGATGATAAGGTGAAGCTACATTCGTCGCGATTATGTCCTCATTAGACTTCGAAAAAGAACCACCACCATAAGGTCGACCTATTGAGTTTCCACCAATGCGTTCTGCAACCACTTCCATCCTTCCATTAAGATCCGTGTAACCAATTTTTGAAATTCCTTCATCGGCATATTGGAAATATAGCCCGTGCCCGTTTGAAGCCCATTGAACATCAGAAATTGACCGATCTAAATCCAGATTGAGCACTCTTTGATTACTTCCATCTGCATCCATAAGATTGATTTTAGCAATCTGATAGGTCTGAATTTTATCCTCATAGCCAAGATATGCAATCGTATTTCCATCGGGTGAAACGGCCGGAGAACCATCAGGCCCAAAACGGTCGGTAAGTTGATTAATATCACCTGTGGCAACATCTAGGGCATATACCTCCGAATTGCGACGAACACGTTCCCACTCGGGATGCCGATTCGCAGAAAAATAAATCGTTTCCCCATCCGGAGCCCATTTTGGAGTTCCGCCATGATTGAAATCCCCAGAACTAAGCTGACGCACAGCTCCACCGCCGGCGTTTACCATAAAAATATGCGTGAATCCGGGGTCTAGATATCCGGCTCCATCCTGCTCGTATTTAAAACGATCGGTAACTCGCGGAGCTGCTGCCCAATTTGCACCTTCAGGTTTTTTCGGACTTTTTACCAATACAGGATTCCGCTCCTCGATTTTCATAGTAAACGCGATGTAATTTCCATCCGGCGACCAGCTTAATCCGCCCGGACCGCGTTCTAATTGAGTGATTCTAGCAACTTTACCGGTTTCAACCCAATAGATAAATAATTCGGCTCCATGTGTTTCATCCGAGGTTACAAATGCGATTCTTTTTCCATCAGGTGACCATTGGGGCTGTGATTCATTCCAGGAAAAGCTGGTCAGTTTTTGGTGATTTTCCCCATCGGCATCGATCAACCACAGAGTAGAAGTTCGGCGATCGGTCATTATATCAAACCCTCTTCGTTGATAAACAATGTGTTCCCCTTCGGGTGAGATTTGAGGATTATCAACCCACTGCAGATCAAAGACATCTAGCCGTTGAAAAGGTTGTTGAGCTAGTGATAATTGCGTGACTGCAATCAGCAAAAAGAATAGAGAGTTGAATGCTTTTTTCATGGAATACTGGTTTTTAGATTCGGCGAAATCTACTATGGATTTTCGAGATTGGCTGTAAAATTATATGAGGGGAATTAGAAATTTAGAATTATGAAATAGGCATCCCTACGGGAGAATTAGGAATTAGGAATTAGGAATTAGGAATAAAGAAATAGCAACAGTAACCAGAAACCAGAAACCAGAAACCAGAAACCAGAAACCAGAAAAAAAAATAGATAAACTCTTCTTTGAAGATTAGTGGCAAGAAGTCTTATATTTGAGTCTTGTCAAAAAGCCAAAGTGGCGGAATTGGTAGACGCGCACGACTCAAAATCGTGTTCCTTCGGGAGTGTCGGTTCGATCCCGACCTTTGGTACAATAAAAGCTGATATGAGTTTATCTCATGTCAGCTTTTTTTATTTATAAAACTAGAGACGAGAAGCTTGTCCCGCCCTAGCGGGAAGTCCCACCACATTTATTGTTAGTTTATTAACGAGATCTACAACTGTCATCAAATAAAAAAAGCCCTTATCGAATGGATAAGGGCAATTTTTTAAATAGAGATTTGAATCTCAGTTCATATCAAAATTTGTGATTTAGAATCAGACAGCTAGCTCCGTTTCAACCTGAGCGCCATCCCGTTGAACGGCTTTAATTCCGTTATCGCGATTAACTTCCGAGCTGTACATTTCGCTACGGCCAATGATTTCGCCATTAGCTGCTTTTAGCACAAAGTACGGTTCGCCGGTTTTCGATGTTTTGCGTTCGTAATTCTCGATATCAGAGGCGTTATTTTTCAAGGATTCGATTCCGTTTTCGCAATCACTTTTTGTGGTGTACATCTCGCTGGTGAGGATTACCTCGCCGTTATTTTGCGAGCGCAACACGAAGTAAAAAGGTTGGTCTTCTGATTCACTGTTTCGTATTTCAAATCTTGGAAAATCCATAATGATTCGTTCTTAAGTATTAATTTTATTAATAGTTAACGTTCATTATTTCTTAGTAGCCTATAGAGAGATTGTTCCATATTTGTTATGATTTTCCCACTTAAGTGATTTAAAAGATATAGAAACAAGGCTTAATGCATGGTTTTTGAATTCGAAACTGGTTTAAGTGGAGGCTTGGACCTGATTGAATGTATAACCGCACAAGCGGAGGTATGCGCTAGGTAGGGAATTTAGCGTAAGGACAATTCATGATTTGACCCAACAATCCCTATTGTAGAAGAGTGGACAAGGGTGAGAAATCGAAGCTGATCCAGCCTTTACCGGTAGCCAGGCACCGAACTGGAACTCCGTAACGAGTGTAACGAGGAGAGTTTTTGACAAACCATAAACACAAACCTTCGTTGTGCAAGGTAGTCAAAGCCCTTTAGTGCCTTAGTGTTTTACTGTCAAATTTTTAAATGCTTCTGGTCATCACTCATTTTCAGCTGCGGTTTTTTTCTCATTCAGTCGCAATGCGAGTGTGGCTGCAATCACAAAAAAGATACCCGCAAAAAACATAGCGTTGGCAGCTTCCCCACCCAATAAAAATTTATAAATCGGTCCAAACGACAATGTTTGAATTCCCATCGGAATAACAATCATCATGTTTAGGATCCCCATGTAAACCCCTCTTCGGTCCTGTGGTACAATTTTCGAAACCATACTATACGGTATTCCCATCATGGCCGCCCAGCCAATTCCAAATAACACCATAGGGAAAAGTACGTAAATCGGATCCTGGATATTCGGGATAAGCAAGAGCGCTATACCTGTTCCAAGTAAACTGGCGGCATAGATCTTTTTGCCACCAAACCGAACCGTTAACGGCACCAATACCAATGCTACTAAGGCAGTTACAACATTGTACGTTGTACTCATTTTAGCTGCTTGAGCTGCGGCTTCTGAAGTAGTAAAGCCTAAAGTATTCCTGAACAACGGAGTGATGTACTGCCAATAGACAAACAATGCATACCACTGAAACAAATACACTGCCGAAAGCTTCCACATAAATTTGGGCATCACTCTGACGGCATCGGCAATCTCAATAAATGGAGCTTTAAATTTAATTAGGAACGATTGCGCTTTATGAGCTAGGATATCCTTCAGTTCTTCATCAGTTGGCGGAATCTCTGGTGTTTTCAGCACCGACCATAAAATAGTTGTTATCGATAAAAACGAACCGATAAAAAACGAGTAGTACAACCATTTAGGAATGGTCTGCGCGACTTCCTCAGCTCCACCGAACCAATCCTGAAACAGGAATATAGAACCGTTAGCAAGAAGGATACCCGCACCCACAAACAGGCTTTGCATTTGGTAACCGAGACTCAATTGCTCATCGGGCAGTTTATCGCCCACAAATGCACGATAAGGTTCCATCGCCATATTGTTACCTACATCTAAAAGCCACAGTAGTCCAACGGCAAACCATAAGGTAGGACTTAACGGAAAGGCAAATAAACACAAACTCCCAAGAACGGCACCAATCAAAAAGAACGGTTTTCTTCGGCCCCACCGAGGATGCCAGGTTCTGTCGGATATAGCCCCAACAATAGGTTGAACGATCAGGCCTGTTACCGGTCCTGCAATATTTAGGATGGGAAGCATTTCTTCGGAGGCTCCCAAGAACAAAAATATGGGATTTATTGCCGTTTGTTGAAGTCCAAAACTGTACTGAATGCCCAAAAAGCCCACATTCATATTCCAGATTTGCCAAAAACTTAATTTCTTTTTCATTCGATTCGTTGATTCGGTTAGTCGATCAATGGATGTGCATCATCTGTTAGTAATTGAGGGTGAAGGTACATGATTAGCTCCGAATTTCAATCTAAAAAAAGACACAAAGTTACAAAGTGACAGAGTTACATAGTCTTACGAGTGTTCGATAAAGATCAATTTCGGCAAATAATTTCACCCTGCTGATCCTTCGCTTTCACTCAAGATGACTTTTGTTAGTTCGATCCAACTGGTAGCTCATTAAAAAAGTCTCCCTCTCCTATTGTTGGAGGAGGAACATGGGTGAGGTCGAAGCTAATCCAGCCTTTTCCGGCAGCCAGGTACAGAACTGGAATTACGAACTGGAACTCCGCAGCGAGTGTAACGAGGAAAGTTTTTGAAAAACCATAAACACAAACTATCGATCAGTTCGTCAGTCAAAAAATCCTTTTGTGCCTTAGTGTTTTAGTGTCAATTCTATAAATGCCTCTGGTCATCACTCATTTTCAGTAGTGTCTTTTTTCTCATTCAGTCGCAATGCGAGTGTGGCTGCAATTACAAAAAAGATACCAGCAAAAAACATAGCGTTGGCAGCTTCCCCACCCAATAAAAATTTATAAATCGGTCCAAACGACAATGTTTGAATTCCCATCGGAATAACAATCATCATGTTTAGGATCCCCATGTAAACCCCTCTTCGGTCCTGTGGTACAATTTTCGAAACCATACTATACGGTATTCCCATCATGGCCGCCCAGCCAATTCCAAATAACACCATAGGGAAAAGTACGTAAATCGGATCCTGGATATTCGGGATAAGCAAGAGCGCTATACCTGTTCCAAGTAAACTGGCGGCATAGATCTTTTTGCCACCAAACCGAACCGTTAACGGCACCAATACCAATGCTACTAAGGCAGTTACAACATTGTACGTTGTACTCATTTTAGCTGCTTGAGCTGCGGCTTCTGAAGTAGTAAAGCCTAAAGTATTCCTGAACAACGGAGTGATGTACTGCCAATAGACAAACAATGCATACCACTGAAACAAATACACTGCCGAAAGCTTCCACATAAATTTGGGCATCACTCTGACGGCATCGGCAATCTCAATAAATGGAGCTTTAAATTTAATTAGGAACGATTGCGCTTTATGAGCTAGGATATCCTTCAGTTCTTCATCAGTTGGCGGAATCTCTGGTGTTTTCAGCACCGACCATAAAATAGTTGTTATCGATAAAAACGAACCGATAAAAAACGAGTAGTACAACCATTTAGGAATGGTCTGCGCGACTTCCTCAGCTCCACCGAACCAATCCTGAAACAGGAATATAGAACCGTTAGCAAGAAGGATACCCGCACCCACAAACAGGCTTTGCATTTGGTAACCGAGACTCAATTGCTCATCGGGCAGTTTATCGCCCACAAATGCACGATAAGGTTCCATCGCCATATTGTTACCTACATCTAAAAGCCACAGTAGTCCAACGGCAAACCATAAGGTAGGACTTAACGGAAAGGCAAATAAACACAAACTCCCAAGAACGGCACCAATCAAAAAGAACGGTTTTCTTCGGCCCCACCGAGGATGCCAGGTTCTGTCGGATATAGCCCCAACAATAGGTTGAACGATCAGGCCTGTTACCGGTCCTGCAATATTTAGGATGGGAAGCATTTCTTCGGAGGCTCCCAAGAACAAAAATATGGGATTTATTGCCGTTTGTTGAAGTCCAAAACTGTACTGAATGCCCAAAAAGCCCACATTCATATTCCAGATTTGCCAAAAACTTAATTTCTTTTTCATTCGATTCGTTGATTCGGTTAGTCGATCAATGGATGTGCATCATCTGTTAGTAATTGAGGGTGAAGGTACATGATTAGCTCCGAATTTCAATCTAAAAAAAGACACAAAGTTACAAAGTGACAGAGTTACATAGTCTTACGAGTGTTCGATAAAGATCAATTTCGGCAAATAATTTCACCCTGCTGATCCTTCGCTTTCACTCAAGATGACTTTTGTTAGTTCGATCCAACTGGTAGCTCATTAAAAAAGTCTCCCTCTCCTATTGTTGGAGGAGGAACATGGGTGAGGTCAAGAAAAAAGACACAGAGTTACTGAGTGACAGAGTTACAAAGTGAAGTTGTGCTTACACTAGTTCCGTAGCTGTGCTGCGAGACATCAAGGGGAGCCTGCCTGCCGGCAAAGGCAGGCTCCGCTCCCATTCTTGTGTTGCCCATCAATTATATTCCGATCTATAAATCGTAATAATCTCATTAGCTTTTGTCCCCAAATATACTTTTACCGACGAATAACACCAATAATTCGGTCGCTCCACAAAACCAGCGTTAAAGGGTTTAATTCATTCGAATTTAATACTCTTAAAAAATGAAAGATTTATTAGTTTTCTTTCAAAATCTATATAAATAGAATCAAACTGAACCTTTTCGTATCCAGTGTATAATGGCAGGTAGTCTTTTATAAGATTTGTATCAACTATGTTCGATTCAGCTTTATAATCAAAGCTCATAGGAATCTCAGAAAAGTGCCTTTCTACTTTATGGTAATAAGCTTTTAATTCATTATTTATTTCTCTACTCACTATAGAAATCTGATATATAGAATCAGAGTATTCGATAAACATGTCAGAACCTTCGAATCCGAATAAAAAATATTCATAAAAGTGATCTGATTGATAATTCAACTCAAAGGTTGTGTTTTTTGAAGGAATATCCCCAGAAAATTCAATTGGAATTGTGAAAAACGAATCAGGCAATCGTTCATTTGAATCACTTTTGGAATTACAGCTATTGATTGTCAACAAAAATATTAAAAGCGTAGTTTTCATTATTGGCCTTATTCCAAGCTCCTCCTTGGAAAACTGTTCATTTATTTTGAAGCTTTTACACAAGTTGCAAACTTGCTTTACTACCAGTTTTAAGTCACAGACTTAAAACATTTTGGGGCAACACATCTTAAAAACCAATAAAACCCCCAATTATAAATATTATTAATGCGAGCGCATAAAAAACATATGAGTTATAGGCAAATAAACTATACCATTTACTACTTTTCAATATTTTCATTTTTTCCGTTAATGTTAAATTTTTCTTTAGCTTTTCATCTAAATCAAACATTAGATTGAAGGTGATAATCGCACTTATTATATGCGAAAATAAACCAATTAAGAACACTATTAAAACCAAATCTGAAATCATATGATCCTCTGCTATTTAATCATCCTATACAAAGTTTGCTCCATCCAAGATTATGAACCCCCGCGATTTTTCAAATTTGAAACTTGAAAGTCAACGATTAGCAAGTCTCCAGCCTTCCGCTCATTCCCTAGCTCCTCCTTGGAAAACTGTTCTTTTTTTTTTGAAAATATTATGCACGTTGTAAACTTGATTTACTATCTGTTTTAAGTCACAGACTTAAAACATCTTGGGGGGCAAACATCACTGGTGGAGATACAACACTAATCTGTCTAAGTTTTCCGTCTGCTTACCAATTTTTAACTTTGTAATCTCATATAATGGAATTTCAATTGTATCAATCCTACTCAAAGTAAACCTACCTTTGTACATACTTTTATCTTCATAATATGATAAATACTCAGTACTTACCGAGCTATCATATTGTATAGTTTTAAAGAATTGATGGTATGTAGAATGATTAGATGAAAAAGACTTGAATCCATTTAACATTACTCCATCTAAATATATATTATACATCGAAGAATCTATATAGGTATCCCAATATCTATACCCTGAATTCCAAGCCCTTTCTATCCATATTCTTTCTGCTGAAATAGATATAGAGTTACCTAAGGTTGTAGCTTCTTTGGAGATTTCTAATTCTCCAATAAATACACCTCTTTCAACTGACTCGTCTATTGAACTAGAATATGCAGGTGAGCGATTACCACCATTCTTCCAATCATATCTTAAACTCTTGAAAAAAAAAGGTATAATATTTAGAAGAAAAATTATGATTATAATTGAAATCAGGATGTAGCAAGTTCTTTTTATCATTATTTCTAATCTAATACTTTTGTATTTGGTTCAAGTATTCCAACACGTCCTTTAGGAATTAAATCTGTCCAGAAATAATCAAGCTTAAAATTAAAGTTGGGATAGTAACTACCAAAAAATTCGATATTCTTTTGATTTTGATTCCCCCGTGATCTTTCGGGGGTGCACATGATGATGCATGATGACAAAACCATAGATCTTCAACTTACATTCTTTATTCATAAACTTCAGCGAATCCAATATGATACTAGCAATCAATGAATTGTCGAAATGGATATCCCTCCAACCACAGAATGTGTTATAAAGTAAGGATAATGTTCTTCATGAAATTCAAACCTGCTTCTTCCCATACCTTTTTTATGGGTAAGACTCAATTGAACAGGTATTCCTTACAAAAATCTTTTGGACAGGTATTAATCGGAGCGGAGCTCCATGTTGGCATTACGGAGTGGAACTCCGTAACGAGGAGAACCCCCGCGATCTTTCAAGTTTGTAACTTGAAAGTCAACGATTAACAAGTCTCCAGACTTCACCTCGTTCCCTAGCTCCAGCTTCCATGTATTCAAAATTTAACCCATAAATTGTGATACTGAAATAATTCCTTCTTCATTTGGACTAGCTGGGGTTTTTATATATCTGATTCTTTAATCTTGTCTGAATTAAAACTATTTCTAAGTCTTACTATAAAAACCCCTAAAATCATTGTTACTGGCAATCCTTTTAAATATTCAGTTATAAAAACTAATAATTCAAAATCATTCAAATTATAACCAATATCAGCTAAATAGATTAAAAGAAAGACAAGGATTCCTACCCCAAGCCCTATTTGAAATAGTCCTACTCTAATGTGTTCTTTAGTCAGATAGCTCATTTCAATTCACCCTAATCTTTTTCTTAATTCTGGTATCTATAGTGCTTTTGCTTAACGTAATTGCCTTATTTCATCAGGTTTTACCCTAGAACTATTTGCGAAAACAGTAACTCTAGTTCAATAGCTCTGCTGCGGGACATTAATTACCATTACAAAGTGGTACTCCGGAAAAAATAACAAAAAAGGCACAAGACAAAAGCCTTGCGCCAGTTTTTTAATTTATACTTGCTTGGACTAAGTGAAAAAACCTCATTCCTCACATCTCACACCTCACTCCGACTCTAGCTCTTTAATCTTAATATTTCGGAACCAAACGTCATCGCCGTGATCTTGCAATCCTAGGATACCTTCCATGGCAATGTTGCCCCAATCGTCATTAATTCCCGGCCATTTAGAATCGGCTATAAGTGCTTCCATACGCTCTGATCCAATGGTGTATTCTACCACAACTTCCCCATTTTGGATATGCTGAATGTTGTTTCCACGGGCGATCACTTCCGCAGAATTCCATTCGCCGAAAGGCTTAGCATTTTGAGGGTCAGCAGGGATTAAATCGTACAACGAACCTGCCTTGCGGTTTCCGTTTTTGCCTAAAGCAGCATCCGGGTGATTGATATTATCCAACACCTGCATTTCAGGGGCCGACATCCAGATGTAATCGAAGTCAGGATGTTCAACGCCTCGGTAAAAAATGCCTGCATTGGCAGCTTCGGCTACTTTCCATTCTACTTTAAAATGGAAATCGCTAAATACCTGATCGTAAATAATATCACCACCTTCGGCATTCCCTAATTCACCGCGACCTGAGCCTTGAATGTGTAATGATCCGTCATCGGAAATCATCCACGCGTTCGGGAAATTATCCTTCTTGTAGCCGCGCCAGCCGTCGGTCGTTTTACCATCAAATAACAACATCCAACCGTCATCAATTTCGGCTTGGGTTAAGGTATTTGGTTTAGCTTCCATAGGTTCTGTCGAAGTTTGTTCTTTCTGTTGAGCACAGGCACTAAATAAAAAAACAGCTATTAGTCCGGCACTTAATGCATTATTTAAATTGAATTTCATTGTTCGTTTAGATTTTCTTTGTTTCAAATTAATAGCTCCAACCATTGCGGTATGGTCGTTTGATGTAATTTCGTGCAGCTTGGGCTGCATTTATAGTCGCGTAATTTGTATTGAATTTCGGATCGCCATCAATTACCTCAAAGGTATCGGTGGTAACCACACGAATTTCCTCGTTTTCATCAATATTGGTAATCCTCATGTTTTCACCATCCCATTGTAAAGGTCGGCGTAAATCTTGTAATCGAATGGCTAAATTACCCATCACAACCACTTCGTTAAGTGGACCGGAATATCCAAAATGCGAACTTGGTTCTACCCGATCTCGTCTCGATTCTTTACACGCTCGAACCCAATCCATCTCGTGCGAAGTAATGGCTGAAGCGTCGGTTTGTGCAGCAATGGATTCAGGAGTCAGAACTCTGCGTAAAGTTTGAGCAACTCTAGGCGGATCATTCTCGCGACCTACAATAAACGGATCACGGGCGTAGGTTCCGCAAATCAGAACACCTTTTGTTCCAACAAACATCGCTCCTCCCCATTCATCGCCGATCCATTTTCCGGGAGCAAGTCCTTCGGGACGTTTAGGCATCAAGCCTCCATCATACCAAGTAAAGTCAACCGCAGGCATGTTTACATTGCCTTTTTTACCGCGTTTCGGGAAGTGATAATGTACCGTACTGCCAACAGGAGCACTTTCGGTATTTACTTGTGTAGATGAACCTTCAATAACGGTTGGTTGTCCCAATTCTAAGGCTTTAAATACGGGATCAATAATATGACAACCCATATCGCCAAGTGCACCGGTTCCAAAATCCCACCAAGCTCTCCAGTTCCAAGGCGTATATTTTGGGTGATACGGTCGCCAAGGTGCCGGTCCTATAAAATTGTTCCAATCTAAGGTTGGTGGTGTGGATGGCGTTTCCATCGGGCGCATTAAACCTTGTGGCCAAATCGGACGGTTTGTCCATGCATGAACTTCGGTCACTTCTCCAATTTCTCCAGCCCAAATCCATTCGCAAACCAAACGGATTCCTTCTCCGGAGTTTCCTTGATTACCCATTTGGGTTGCCACACCGGTTTCTTCCGCCAATTGAGTCAACATTCGCGACTCGTACACCGAGTGTGTAAGTGGCTTTTGCACATACACATGTTTTCCGGCTCGCATCGAATCTGCCGCAGCCACATAATGGGTGTGATCGGGTGTAGAAACCATTACCGCATCAATTTCATCGCCCATTTCGTCTAGCATTTCGCGGTAATCCATATATTTTTGTGCCCCGGGATAGTCGTTGAAGCATTTGGCTGCATACTTCCAATCAACATCGGCCAGAGCCACAATATTCTCCGAATTCATTGCGCGCAAATTGCCGCGCCCCATGCCCCCTACTCCAATTCCTGCGATGTTTAACTTATCGCTTGGTGCTTTATGCCCTAACCCTGCTATTACCGAACTTGGAAGAATTGTAACTCCCGCAGCGAGTGCTCCGGTAGTTTTAAGAAATTCCCGCCGTGAGTTTATGGCTTTCTTTCCTTCCGTTTTATTATTTGTACTCATACTCCGATGATTAAGTTGAATGTAACTAAGTGATTACTCCAAAGAGCAAAGAGAATTTTCGAATCATCCACCCTTTGAATGTAGCCTTGTATTTAACCCAAATTCGGCTAAAAGTAAATCTATAATCCTGTAACCCTTTTCAAAAAAACGCTTTCAGTTATTTAAAGGCTTATGAGCTAAGAAAAAGTTACATCCCTTAACAGAGTTTCCTACCTTCGATAACACTCAACTTAACTTCATCGAAGTATTATCTATGTACGTTTTAAAATTTGGCGGAACCTCTGTCGGTACATCTGAAAGCTTACGGCAGGTACAAAAAATATTACAATCGCATGCTGCCAAGAATACCTCTCAGGCAGTGGTTGTTTCGGCGCTTGGCGGCGTTACCAATCAATTGGTGGAACTTGCTTTACAGGCCGAGGCCGGGAACGAAAATTACACAAAGATTTTATCTACGATTGAGGAACGCCACCTTTCGGTATGTGAAGATTTAATTCCAGCCACCAATCGAAGTGGCACCATTACTACCTTAAAATTACTATTCAACGATCTGGAAGATATTTGCCGTGGGGTCTTCCTCATTCAAGAACTTTCTCCACGATCTAGCGATAATATCCTCAGTTACGGCGAGCGACTATCCTCTTCATTAATTCACGATTATCTTTTTTCAACCGGTTTAGATGTTCGATTAATCGATGCACGTACGATCATTAAGACCGATGCACAGTTTGGAAATGCAGTGGTTGATCAAGAGCTGACATATCAAAACATTAGATCTGCGTTTGAGGATTACAGCGGAATAAGTATTGTACCGGGTTTTTTGGCTTCATCAAACGATGGAAATTTAACCACAACGTTAGGTCGAGGCGGCTCCGATTATTCTGCCGCGCTTATTGCCGCCGCTCTGGATGCTGAAAAATTACAGATTTGGACCGATGTATCGGGGATGATGACGGCCAATCCTCGCATGGTGCCTCTCGCTCATCCGATTCAGCATCTGTCGTACGAGGAAGCTATGGAGCTTTCGCATTTTGGTGCCAAGGTAATTTATCCGCCTACCATTCAACCCGTGTTGGATAAAGGCATTGCCGTTGAAGTGAAAAACACCTTTGCTCCCGATGATCACGGAACGCTTATCACCAAAAAAGGCGCCGAAGATGGCGATCTGGTGAAAGGGTTATCAAGCATTGAAGACGTAGCGCTTTGTACGCTATCGGGTTCCGGGATGGTAGCAGTGCCGAATTTTTCTTATAGATTGTTTGCATCATTAAGTCGCGAAGGCATTAATGTAATTATGATCACGCAGGCTTCTTCGGAGCATACTATTACAGTTGGGATTGCCGAACATGATGCTGAACGTGCACGAATAGCGATTGAAGTCGAATTTGAGCATGAAATCCGACTTAGAAAAGTGAATCCACTTACCGTTGAAACACATCTTTCGATTATTGCATTGGTAGGCACTCGAATGCGTGAACAAGTGGGTGTAAGTGCGAATTTATTCGAAACACTAAGTCACAACGGAATTAACGTCAAAGCGATTGCTCAGGGTTCTACCGAATTGAATATTTCGGTGGTGATAGATCGAAAGCATCTCAAAAAGTCGTTGAATTCCTTACACGAGAGCTTCTTTTTATCCGACATTCGCAAGTTCTACATTTTTATGATCGGTGTAGGTAACGTGGGTAGAGCTTTTCTGGATCAGATCAACACCCAAAACGACTTCCTATCCGAAGCATTTAAAGTTCAGATAAATGTGTGTGGACTGGCTAATTCCAGAAAGATGCTTTTTAATGAAGACTCCATCAATCTGGAAAACTGGCAGCAAGAAATCGAAAACCATGGCGTGGAAATGACGGACCAGGGTTTCGTTGATGCAATGATTGCTATGAATATTCGAAACAGCATTTTTATTGATTGCACGGCTAGCAACGACATCCCCAATTTATATGATCAGATTCTTCGAAACAGTATTTCGGTGGTAACTCCAAATAAAGTGGCGTGTTCATCTAATTTCGATGCCTACCTCGATTTAAAGAAAACGGCAACTCGTTATCAAGCCAAATTCCTTTTCGAAACCAATGTAGGAGCAGGATTACCGGTAATTTCTACTTTGAGTGATTTATTGAAAAGCGGTGATCGAATCACGAAAATTCAAGCGGTGCTTTCCGGAACATTGAATTTTCTGTTTAACACCTACGATGGCACCCAAAAGTTCAGCGATGTGGTTAAACAAGCCAAAGCTGAAGGTTACACCGAGCCCGACCCAAGGCTGGATTTATCCGGAGTGGATGTAATGCGAAAAATTCTGATCTTGGCACGTGAAAGTGGGCATAAATTGGAATTAACTGACATCGGAAACGAACCATTTGTACCTGCCGAATGCATGGATACCGATTCGTTAGATGAGTTTTATAATATGTTGGATAAACACGATGATGTGTTTAAAGAAATGTATAAACAGGCAGCAGATGCCGGAAAAAGAATAAAATACGTGGCGACTTTCGAAAGTGAAAGCAAAAACGCTTCAACAGGATTGCAATCGTTTGGCCCCGACCATCCGTTTTACGAACTAGATGGAAAAGACAACATTGTATTATTTTATACGAAGCGCTATAGTGAGCAACCCCTTGTTGTAAAAGGTGCCGGAGCCGGAGCTGCGGTTACTGCTTCAGGGATATTTGCAGATGTCATGAGAATAACCTCAGCTTAGAACATGGATGAAATAAAAATTTTTGCACCGGCAACGGTTGCAAATGTGGCTTGCGGGTACGATGTAATGGGTTTTGCCATGAAAGATATTGGCGATACCATGAACATCAGAAAAATTGCCTCCAAAAAATGGGTCATTGAAAATGGTCGTGGCTGTGAAGGTCTGCCCATAAAACCCACAGAGAATGTAATTGGCGTTGCAGTAGAAGCAATGATGCAGGCATACGACAAACCTATTGATCATGGTTTTCATTTTTACACCACTAAAAATATAATGCCGGGCAGCGGATTGGGATCAAGTGCGTCTAGTGCATCCGCGGCGGTATTTGGAGTTAATCAATTATTAGGAAAACCCTTTTCGAGAAAAGAATTAATTCGTTTTGCTATGGAAGGCGAACGGGCGGCATCGGGTGCGGCACATGCTGATAATGTAGCTCCCTGCCTGTTAGGAGGTTTTACGCTGATAAGAAGTTACGATCCGCTAGATGTAATTGAACTGCAATACCCCGATATGCTGTACGCGAGTGTGGTGCATCCTCAAATCGAAATTAAAACTTCCGATTCTAAAAAAATTCTGAAAAAAGATGTGCCTCTACAAGATGCTATCACACAATGGGGAAACGTTGGTGGATTAGTTTCAGGCTTGGCGAAACCGGATTACGAACTCATAGGTAGATCATTGCAGGATGTAATTGCAGAACCTGCTCGATCTATGTTGATCCCTTATTTCAAAAAGGCCAAGGAAGTTGCAATGCAAGAAGGCGCTCTAGGCTCCAGTATTTCCGGTTCTGGACCTTCTATTTTCGCCCTATCTTTTAGTCGCAAAATTGCTGAAAGTATTGCAATCGCATTTAATAATGTATATGCATCGAACGGAATTCTAGCCAACGTGTATATCTCACAAGTAAATTCAAAAGGCACGCAGGTTTTAGAATGAAATTCTACAGCACTAAAGGTCAAGTAGAGCCGGTTAATTTTCAGGAGGCCATTTTTCGAGGCTTACCGGCCGACAATGGGCTTTTCATGCCGGAACATATTCCAACGCTTCCCTCCTCTTTTTTTGATGAAATCCCGGAAATGACCTTGCCGGAAATAGGATTCGAAGTGCTACGACATTTTGTAGATGGTGAGATTCCCAACGATGAATTAAAAACCATTGTCGAAGAAACACTCAGTTTTGATATCCCACTGGAAAGGATCAATGACTCGGTGTATGCACTCGAGTTATATCATGGGCCGACTATGGCATTTAAGGATGTTGGGGCACGATTTTTAGCCCGCAGTTTGAGCTATTTCACTAAGAAAAACCATAAAAAACTAACCGTTTTAGTTGCTACTTCAGGCGATACTGGCAGTGCAGTAGCTAATGGATTTCATAATGTTGATGACATTGAAGTGGTAATTCTGTATCCATCCGGAAAAGTGAGTGGTTTTCAGGAACAACAAATGACCACCTTGGGCGGAAACATCACAGCTCTTGAAGTGGACGGCACCTTTGATGATTGTCAAACGCTAGTAAAACAGGCTTTTTTGGATGATGATTTACGTGAAGCCAAGCAACTAACATCTGCTAATTCCATTAATATTGCACGACTCCTTCCCCAAAGCATTTACTATTTTTATGCCTGGGCACAACTACCTGCTGAATTGAAATCTGAAGCTGTATTTTCGGTGCCAAGTGGGAATTATGGCAACCTTTCTGCAGGATTGATTGCCCAAAAGATGGGACTTCCGGTAAAACACTTTTTAGCCTGTTCCAACACCAATGATACCGTTCCCATGTATTTGTGGAATGGAAAATTTGAACCCAAGCCCAGTGTGGCCACTATTTCAAATGCGATGGATGTGGGAAATCCTAGTAACTTTTTCAGGATGCTGGATTTGTTTAATGGTTCTTATAAAAAGATGATCAATCATGTGACTGGCTACGCTTATACCGACGATACTACCCGCGATGCCATCCGCAAAACGTATGCGTTGTACGGTTACATTCTAGATCCACATGGAGCCGTGGGATATTTGGGATTGATGGATTATTTCCGTTCCCAAACCGCAACTGGGATTGTTCTAGAAACTGCACACCCAATCAAATTCAAAAAAACAGTTGAAGAACAGATTTTACGGAAAGTCCCAATTCCCGCGCATGTTCAAGAAACCGATTTTGAAAAGAAAAGCATCCCATTCTCGGCTGATTTTGATGCATTCCGTAATTTTTTGATGGGATGATTAATACCAACGCTTGGAATAAGATTAGATACTCGCTCTATCGCCCGGTGTATGATATTATTGAAGGATATTTCAAGCAAAAGCGAAAAAAATCTATCGAAGCATTGGAGCTAAAAGCCGGCGACAAAGTGCTGATTTTAGGTGCCGGAACAGGTTTGGATCTCCCCTTGTTTCCCAAAGATGTTGAAATTGCTGCCATCGACATAACCCCTGCAATGGTGAAAGCATGCCGGCAAAAAGGTGACATTCTTGGGCTAAATATTACCAATGAAGTGATGGACGGCAGTAATCTAACGTTCGAAAGTAATTCCTTTGATTTTGTGATTCTGCATTTAATTCTTGCTGTGATTCCCGATCCTGTGGGCTGCATCACCGAAACTGAGCGCGTACTTAAACCGGGTGGTGTCTGTACCATTATGGATAAATTCGTTGCGCCAGGCAAGAAAGTAGGAATCCTTCGCAAAGTTGTTAATCTCTTCACAGAAATGATTGCTACTTCAATCGATCGTGACGTAGATGAGTTGATCGCTCATACTTCTTTAGTAAAAATTAGACATGAACAACTAAGCTCTATCTTTTGGCATGTGATGGCTCAAAAACCTTCTTAGTTTCTACCTATATCTGCTATAATTTTAAACGATGTAATGTTCTGAATCATTTCTTCCTTTCTCGGGTTTAAGCTCTTGAAACTAATAAACAAAAGGAACAGATTATGAGTACCGTAACGAAAGAAGCAGAACAATTAAACAGAATTGGACTTGATATTGAAAAGAGCGAAGAGCTCGCAAAGCACTTGACTGAATTATTGGCAAACTACTCGGTGTTTTATCAAAACGTAAGAGGTTACCACTGGAACATTGAAGGTGACAAGTTCTTTGAACTTCATGAAAAATTCGAAGAGTTGTACAACGATTTATTCGAAAAGATTGACGAAGTAGCTGAACGAATTCTAACACTTGGTTTTGCACCTGATCACCAGTTTACAGAATATTTGAAAATTGCTGAGATTCCGGAAAGTGTAGAAGTAAGTGATGGCGAAAAAGCAGTGATGGAGATATTAAGTGCGTTCAAAAAATTGCTACAAAAACAACGCACAATTTTAAATCTATCCGATTTAATGGATGACGAAGGCACGAACGCAATGATGAGTGACTACATTCGCGAACAAGAAAAGAAAGTGTGGATGTACAGTTCGTTCCTGAAATAGACTTGCTCTCTTATCAATATTCGAAATCCCGGCTGCAATGTGGTCGGGATTTATTACGATAATTAGCCTTTAAAAAACACAATTTATTTGGCCACCAAAGCACTTAAGGAAATATTAAATGCTAAAGTTTAAGTTTTAAATGAATGTTTCGATCGCGATAAGTTTCTCCACAAAAGCACTAAACCACGTAATTAGGATTGCTAGTCATTTCAAACGAAGCTAACGCCATTGGCTTATCAAGGGAAGATTCTAAGCAACTGCTAATCCAATAAATCTGTCGGACGGACTTTAGCCGTCAGACAGATTTATTGCATCATTTTAGATACCAAATCCTTTTACCAAGCGAAGTACTTTAGTGCTTCGCATTATTTTGACCACGAAATAAATATGCAATATTCATTCCTATAGATGACTATTTCCCCTTTCTCCTGAATTCTTCGTTAAGCTACAAAAGCACTAAATCACGAAATAAGTAGAAGTTTGTCATTCCGAACGGAGTGAGGAATCTAATGGACGATAATATTGCAAACCCTTCAAATCTGTCGGACGGACTTTAGCCGTCAGACAGAAGCTATTGCATCATTTTAGATACCAAATCCTTTTACCAAGCGAAGTACTTTAGTGCTTCGCATTATTTAGACCACGAAATAAATATGCAATAGTCATTCCTCTTGATGACTATTTCCCCTTTCTCCATGCTCCTCTAATTAGCCACACAAACACTGAACACGGAATTAGGATAGCGAATCTTTCCAAACGAATTGAGAAATCTAATGGACGATATTATTGCTAACCCAATAAATCTGTCGGACGGACTTTAGCCGTCAGACAGATGCTATTGCATCAATTAGATATAAAATCCTTTTTACCAAGCGAAGTACTTCTCCTATAGGGATGCCCTTGGCAAGTGCTTCGCGCTATACCAATGGCAAGTACTTCGCGAATATCTGTCACGAAAGACACATTGAATAAATCTCATCATCAACAATCAAAAAACTCGAATTCCACACTCCTCTTTCTTTCACATTTTCTCCCCTTCGTGTGTATATAATTGTTAACTTTGATCGCTCACTCAAAAATAAATTCGTTCGTGCCAAAAGCTATATTCTTTATCGGGTTGCTCATGTTGATATTTGGATTCATCAAAATCTATCAACCTTCAGATTCAGTTCCCGTTGTCCCTCAACAAGAACTAACCGATCCGGTTAGAGATTCACTTCAGCTATTTATTCAGCAATTTGATTCAACGATTAAAGCCGGAGCCGCTGCAAGAGGATTACCCGGTGGAGCGTATGTAATTACCTATGGCGATGCGGTACTCGCCTCAGAAGGATTTGGAATTCGAGAGCTCGGCTCAACCATGCCCATCGACGAATACACCGTTTTTAGATTGGGAAGCGTTTCTAAAGGCTTTGCTTCTGTACTTACAGGGATGATGGTGGATCAAGAGTTTCTTTCATTCGATGACACCGTAGCTCATATTTTGCCATACTTCAAACTTCAGGATCGGGAACAGTCGGAAAGAGTGAAAGTGCGACATTTGTTAGAGCACACAACCGGACTACCGCGCCACGCTTACACCAATTTAGTCGAAGATGGATTATCGTTGGAGCGCATCATACCTCGATTCGAAGATGTGCCCCTTATCGATCGTGAGGGACGGCAACATGCCTATACCAACGCGGCCTACAGCGTAATTGAAAAAGTACTTGAACAGAGAACCAATACCGATTTCAAAACCCTTCTAGAAGAAGAAGTTTTTGATCCATTGGGGATGACTCAGGCTTCGGCACATTACTCTGTGTTCGAAACTAATACTAATGTAGCACAACCTCATTTGTACAGCTATCGCCAGAAAAAACGCGTTTCAATACCCGTAAAGAATAATTACTTCAATGCTATTTCAGCAGGGGGAATTAATGCCTCAGTCGCCGATATGGGAAATTGGTTACTACTACTTACCGGAAACCGCTCTGACCTGATTTCAGAAACTACCTTAGATGAAATTTTCACTCCAGTTTCCAGAATACCCAACAAACGATTTAGTAGGCATTATGAGAAAGCGAGTGAATCTGCGTACGGAATGGGTTGGCGAGTTCTCAATAACGGCAACCAAACTATTGTTTATCACGGTGGATATGTAAATGGTTATAGAAGTGAAATTGCTTTTGATCGTGAGCGAAAAATCGGCATTAGCATTCTGTTAAACTCAAACAGTAGTTTTGCTTTGGAGGTGATTCCTGAGTTTTTCGAAGATTTCAATTACATTCATCAATTTGCCATCGCCCATCAGGATTCCATGCTTCAACATTCAACTTCACAATCCAGTGAATAACATTCAAAAGATATCTTTCCATTCGGTGGATGAATTTCTGGATTATCTTCCCGATGAAGAGCTCCTTATCGTAGAACAATTACGTACGTTGATTAAAGAATGCAATCCTCAGGTTAAGGAGAAATTAGCTTATAATGTGCCTTTTTATGCACTCAGCAAAAACCTTTTCTTTATTTGGCCGGCAAGTATTCCGTGGGGAAATGTGCCTCAAAACACAGTACATTTAGGGTTTACTCAAGGACACCTTCTGCCCGATCCTTATAATGTTTTGGAATCCGGTTCCCGTAAATTTGTGCGTATTATTCCACTAGCTGTTGATGAAACAATTGATGTGGAAATGATTCGATTCTACATTTTTGAATCACTAGAGAATGCATAAGAAATTACCTTCTCACGTCTCACATCTCACGTCTCACATCTCACGTCTCATTTCTCACATCTCACGTCTCATTTCTCACATCTCACGTCTCATTTCTCACATCTCACATCTCACATCTCACATCTCACATCTCACTAAAAAACGAATCATTAAAAAAATCTTCTCGTACCCAAACCGGAAATTCAATTAATATTCAATAATGAGCATACTAAGAATCATCCTTACCATTTTACTTCCACCACTAGGTGTTTTCCTTACAGTAGGCGTCAAAGGTGCATTTTGGATAAATATATTACTCACCATTTTTGGCTTTTATATTTTGGGATTAATCCACGCGGTCTGGATCATAGCCAAAGCTGATAAATAACTAGCGTATTTCGTACAAGGTTGTAACCTGTCGAATACCTCCAATCAGCATAATAATCCCAAAAATGGTCAGTAATGACCCCAGAAAATTCTCCTTAAAAGTGTCCGATAATGACTCACTTCTCGATTCTTCTATCGAATGTGGAGTAGGATATTGATCAGAATAATCTTTCGGAGTTGTAGCGAGTATTGCTACTCCAGCTCCAATCGCCATTAATGAAATGATTGTAGTTGAAGAGTGATTACCAACTGTTTTGATGGAATTAATTTCTGTAATCGAATAAGCAATAGTATCCTTTTCAATTGCCTGGAAAAGTGAATCAGACACAAGCTCAAAATCACCCTTCCTTAAAATCCTGCCGTCTTTTAAATAAATTATCGTTTTCTTAATCTCCATCTCTCGATTCAATTCTAGAACTGAATGTTCAGATGAATGATCAACTATTATTTTTGATGGAGAACAGGCTAAAAGCATTAAAAAAGCAACAAGTAAAAATCTATTTCTATTATACATAATCGAAATTAAATTATATCACTTATTTTATCCAAATCTCTGTTAATACATGAAATATAGAAGACTAGGCCGTTCATCCATATCCGTATCGGAAATCAGTTTTGGCTGTATGGCGCTGGATGTTCACGCCCCCGAATCTATCACATTACTACAATCTGCTTTTGATAATGGAATCAATTTTTTTGATACCGCCGATTTATATGATAAAGGTGAAAATGAAGTCCTGCTCGGCAAAGCACTGAACGATGTCAGAGACCAAATTATTATTGCTACCAAAGTTGGAAATCAATTACGAAAAGACGGCTCCAGCTGGGATTGGAATCCAAGCAAAAATTATATTCTAAAAGCGGTTGAAGACTCTTTGCGGCGTTTGAATACCGATTACATCGATTTGTATCAATTGCATGGTGGCACTATTGAGGATCCAATCGAAGAGACCATCGAGGCTTTCGAAATCCTGAAAAAACAAGGGAAAATTCGGGAGTACGGCATCTCCTCCATCCGACCAAATGTGATTCGTGAATGGGTAGAAAAATCGAACATGTCATCCGTAATGATGCAATACAGTCTTTTAGATCGGCGACCCGAAGAAGAAGCGTTGGACTTACTTTTTCAAAACAGGATTTCGGTGATAACTCGTGGAAGCTTAGCTAAAGGCTTGCTGGTGGATAAAGCTCCAAAAGATTATCTAAATTTTGAAGCAACTGATATTGCGCAACTACAATCTTACCTAAAAGAAACCGGTAATCCTCTGTCGTATGCCATTGATTTTGTTTTGCAGCATCAGGAAGTAGCCAGTGCGGTTTTAGGAATGAGGACCACAGAGCAACTGGAATCGAATCTTAGGTCCATTGATACTGTAACTGATACTCGAAGACTGGAACATCTTCAGCAGGTTCTTCCTCGAAACCAGTACGACAAACATCGATAGTTAAATATCTTCGAAAACTAAGTTGGAAGGTTATTGTTTAAGATTTAGAAAACCCAAAAGAATCGTCCCGCCCCTTCAAACTATTCGCATCATTCGTTATACTCATCGCGCATGAGTAAACAACCAGATTTCCCATATACCTACATAAACGAGCAATCATCGGTAGATGAAGCCGCAGACAAACTATCAGAAGCAACCCAGCTTTCTGTTGATCTCGAATTTGATAAAAACCGTTTCAGATATGGTTTTAATCTTTGTTTGATTCAGATTTTTGATGGAACCGATACCTTTTTGATCGATCCTATTCAAAATGAATTGGATTTATCAGAGATATTCAAACTCTTTGAAAAGCCTGATTTACCAAAAATTGTTTTCTCTTTCGGGGAAGATCTTCGGTTACTACACTCTTTAGGGTGTTTCCCAAAAGGTTTGTACGATCTGCAGATAGCGAGTGCTTTGTTAAATTATTCACCATCCTCGTTGGCCACCTTACTCGATGAAGTATTGGACATTAAGCTCTCTAAAACCTATCAACAAAGTAATTGGTATTCCAGGCCACTTACCGATGCACAAATTAAGTATGCCGTTCTTGATGTAGTTCATCTTCCTGCTTTGTTTGATGTATTTAAGGATCAAGCTAATGAACGCTCAGTAAATGATTGGATTGAACAGGAAATTCATCAATTTGAAAATGAAAATCACGAAGATGCGAATCAGAATGAGATTTTGAAAGAAAAATATAAAGGGGATTTAAATGAAGTGGAATGGCATCTTTTTTCTAAGTTGATGCATTTACGCGATCGACATGCCGAATCAGTGAATCGTCCACCCTACCATATTTCTGAGCGAAAAACCCTTATTGATATCGCCAAGAATCCGGAACTCGCCGGCGATTGGAAGATGATTAAATCTAATCACCGTACCACCAAAAACGAAGAATTCGTCGACAAACTTCAGTTTGAAATCGAAGAAGCGTTGGCAGAAGCGCTGACTTTAGAATTATCTAAAAAAAGGAAAGCCTACAAAAAACCTTCTAAAGAAGAATACGAACGCTGGCGAGATCTTGAAAGAAAGGTAAAAACTGTTAAACAAGCCTTCTTTCGCCCTATCCAAAAAGCCTTAAAAGAAGATTATGGTGATCACACAAAAACCTTCATAATCAACAATCGATTGATCAAAGAATTAGTTGAAGGTAATACGCGTAACTTATTGCCTTACAAGAAAGAACTGATTTTGATATATGCTCAAAAACTAAACTTATCGATCGATGAGTATGTTCCTGCATTAAACTAAATCGATATGAAAGTACTCTACATTGGTGGAACCGGTAACATCAGCACTGCAAGTAGTAAGGCAGCGGTAGAACAAGGTATCGACCTGTATTTATTGAATCGTGGTAATTCAGCAACGGAAATTCTTGGGGCTACCACATTAATCGGCAATATTTACGATAAAGCTCAAACTGCACAACTCCTGAAAGAGCACACTTGGGATGTAGTGGTAAACTGGATCGCCTTTACCCCTGAGCATATTCAAAACGATCTCGAACTGTTTAGAGGCAAGACAAAGCAGTATATTTTTATCAGTACTGCATCGGCCTATCAAAAACCGCCCACTCATCCGATTATTACGGAATCTACCCCACTTTATAATCCTTATTGGGAATATTCGAGAAACAAAATAGCCTGCGAAGATGCGTTAATGAAGGCGTACAGAGAGTTTGACTTCCCGTTAACTATTGTTCGTCCCTCCCACACTTACGAAACAGTAATTCCTGTTACCATTGGTGGCTGGACCGAATACACGGTAGTTGATCGCATGAAGAAAGGCCAAAAAGTGATCATTCAAGGTGATGGAACCAGTTTATGGACCGTAACCCATTCCCGGGATTTCGCAAAGGGTTTTAATGGTTTGCTCGGCAATCATCGGGCAATTGGTCATGCATTCCACATTACCAGCGATGAATGGCTTACTTGGAATCAAATTTATCAGTGTGTGGCGGATGCAACCGGTGTTGAGCTTAACGCCGTGCATATTGCAACTAATTTCATCGATAAAATTGCTCCCGGCGAAAAAGATGGTCTCTGGGGTGATAAAGCGCATTGTGGGATCTTTGATAACTCAAAGATTAAAAGTTATGTACCTGATTACTGCGCAACCATTCCATTTTCTGAAGGCATTAAAGAAACGTTGGCTTGGTTTGAAGCAGACCCCAAAAGAATGATAGTTCGTGATGAAACCAATTCTATGATGGATCGAATTTTAAAAGCATATGGAGAACTGGGATAATGGAAAGACTACTAAAACTTGAAGAAGCCGCTCAACTGATAGCAACCATCATTTTTTTAGTATTTATTGAAGCGGATTGGTGGTGGTATTTAATTCTGTTTATTGGTCCTGATATTGGAATGTTTGGTTATGCGATAAATGCAAAAGTTGGTGCAATTGTGTACAACATATTTCATCACAAAGCGTTGGCTATCATAGTTTTTATGACAGGAGTTTATACTCAACATGATCCATTATTATTACTTGGAGCTGCATTGTTCGGTCACGCATCGATGGATCGAATTTTCGGTTATAGTTTAAAATATTCCGATGATTTCAAGCACACCCATCTCGGACGAATTGGTAGAGAGTTTTCAGAGGATTAGATAACCTCAAACAGATTCCTGTTGTGGTTTCGTTGGGACAATTCACGAATTGTACCCGTGAATAAATGACTACTGCTTATTCTCAATCAATTTTATAAGCGCATCATACATCCCATCAATTTCAGATTCCGTTACGCAATAAGGCGGCATAAGGTAAAACGCGTTGCCTAATGGTCTAAATAAATACCCAAGATCAATGCAGTCTTTTTTAATTCGATTCGCAACAGAATTATAGTACCCGTCGGCTTCATCATTGATGATATCTACTGCAGCGATTGTTCCTTTCACCCGGGGGTTTTTAAGTTTAGGATGATATTTAATCCGCTCAATATTTTTTTGATGAACATTCTCCATCCCTTTAAATCGTTGCTCGCTTTCAAGCAATAGATCCCATGAAGCAATTCCAGCTGCACAACCAATCGGATTACCTGTGTAGCTATGTGCATGCCAAAAGGTTTTTATGGGATCATCAGTATTGAAAGTTTCGTAAATATGATCGCTACAAACGGTTGCTGCTAATGGAGTAAAGCCACCCGTTATTCCTTTACTTAGGCAAATAATATCTGGTTCAACTTGTGATTTCAGGCAGGCGAAATAATCTCCGGTTCGCCCAAAACCTGTCATCACTTCATCTAAAATAAGCAGTACATCAAACTGTCGGTTTACCCAGTGCAGCTTTTGCATAAACTCTTCGCTACACATCCGCATCCCTCCTGCGCCTTGAATCAGCGGTTCCATCACAATGCCGGCGTATTTCTCGGGATTCTCGTCTAACAAGTTCTCAAGATGTTCGATTACTGCGTCTTCTTTCTTAGCTCTGTCAGGATCCCCTATCCAAGTTTCGGGAAATGGAATCACCTCAACGTCAAAAAGCAGATCATTGAAGGTATCTGCAAAGAAATTACCTCTTTCCCCAACCGACATTGCACCCAACGTATCGCCATGATAAGCGCCATCAAAACAAATAAAGGCAGTTCGGTTCTCGCCTACGTTCTGCCAATACTGATAAGAGACTTTCAGAGCCACCTCAACAGCCGTTGAGCCGTTATCTGAGTAGAATACCCGATTCAAACTTTTGGGTAGCTTAGAAGTGATTCTCTCGGCTAATTGCTCCGCCGGATCGTGCGTAAATCCCGCAAAGATCACATGCTCCAATTTTTGTGCTTGCTCATACACTGCTTTTGCAATTTCCGGATGTGCATGTCCATGCAAGTTTACCCACCAACTTGAAATGCAATCCAGCACTTTTCGATCATCAGCAAGCTTTAGATAAGCGCCTTTTCCAGAATTAACTTTTAACGGATCCGGAGTGCCCTTCAGAATTGTAAACGGCTGCCAAATGTTCTTATGCATGATTAATTGGATTAAGCTTCAAGGCTTACAAGTTGACTAAATGCTACTTGCAGAGCTTTTTTATCAATTTTGGGTAATTGCCCAAGTTCGTATACTGGAATGCCGCTGAAACGACGCAAAGTTTCGCGATTGCTATCGTGGTAATGACCGCACATCATGATTGCAAACACTCGAATCCCACGATCATGAAGTGCTTTTAGTGATAACAGAGTGTGGTTTAAAGTCCCCAAACCTGATCGTGCCACAAGTAAAACCGGCAATTCTAGTTTTTCGATCAGATCAAGCATGGTGTGCTCCCAATTGATTGGTACAATTAACCCACCGGCCCCTTCTACGATCAGATGCCTGCTTTCATATTTTGGCAATTCAAAATCATCTAATGAAATATGAACTCCGTCAATATCAGCGCTGGCGTGTGGACTCATAGGCGCGTTTAACACCCATCGCTCGGGGATAATTCTTGATTCATCTGCCTCAGAAACGCGTTTTACAAACTGCGAATCAGTCTCTTCTTCTAATCCAGATTGAATCGGTTTCCAATATGAAGCATCAAGTGCCGACATAAACATTGCAGATACCACGGTTTTTCCGATTTCAGTATCTGTCCCGGTTACAAAAAATTGCTTTGGAATTTCAATCATTACCCATCCTTTTTAGCGGCAAGATAAACGACGTGCCATTTTACTTTCACTGGATTACACTTTTCATCCCAATGTTTAGATAACAGGCGTAATTGCTTAGCTGTTAGTGCTTTACCTGTTATCGACTCCCCTGCTCCAATTTCTTTAATGTGCCGAAAGAAACTCAAAGCATACTCAAATTCTTGGTATAAATCGTTTTCGTAGTAATCGATTTGAAACGCGCCAACCGATAGTTTTACCACTACTTCTTCCACATTAGGCATTGGGTTCGCTGTAAATGGAAGTCCAAGCTCAAGGCAGTTTTCGTACCATTCCGCAAAACTGTGGTCACCCGGAAAAGCAACTAACAGCAAACCACCGGGAAGCAACATTTCACCCAGTTTCTCAAGACCTACCGCCGTATCATCAAACCATTGTGCCGCAAAGTTACTTACAATGCAGGCATATTTGGGTTCTGTCTTCTCAATTTCATCTACATTGAGAACCTTAAAGGATCGGTTCCCAACTTCCCCAAGTTGTTCTTTAGCAAAGTGAACCATTTCGTCGGATGCATCGGTGATTACAAAATCTCGTTCCGGAAATTCATTAATCATGTTTCCGGTTAAAAAGCCGGTTCCACATCCTACCTCTAAAATCGGCCCGGGCGGCAGAATATCTTTCCATGGACGTAAAGAAGCCACTAAACCATTCGCTACTTTGCGTTGAATTTCTGCTCGTTGATGATAGGTTTGTGCGGATCGACCGAAATTTCGGGCGATGTTTTTATTCAGATGTTTTTCTTTCTGCATGCTGCCCAAAAATAGGAACTACACTACTTAGAAACGACCAACATTCTGAAGAATTTACAACCGGCATTGCATGTCCGCTATTCTTAAAAAGCTTGAAATGATTCCCGCCCCATTGCTCAATTAAGGACTTGGTTCGCTGGTATGGTACAATCTGATCCTCTTTCCCACTTAAGCCAAATACTTTCACATCTGGTAACTTCCAACTCAGTTCACATTGAGCGAGCGATTTCAGATCGGCTAATAATCGTTCTTTATTTAAGAACTCAGGAGCATTCTTATCATGTTGCTGGGGATAAAAACAGTTGTCATAAAATGCGTTCAGTACTTCTTTCGGGTGTTTTTCAAATTGAGTAATCATTCGCTGCAGCACCTTAAGTTCTCTTTTTTGATCAACGCCCTCCTGTGCAACAAAGTGATCGAAGCCATTAAACACAACAAGGCAATCACATTGTGCTAGTATTGATTCTTCTAGCCAGTGTAAACCAAAAGAATGAGCAAATACAATTTTAGAAGTTGAATCAGCTTCGAATTCCGGTATTAATTCCTGATCAAAATATCCCCGATCGGCGGCTTTGAATCGAACTTCCAATGGAATCTCTGATTTCAATTTATCCCAAAATGTGGCATCAAATCCCCAACCGTGATATGCATGAATTTCTATCACTGCTTCCACTTTATTAAAGCATCAATGAGCCGTTCGATATCGCTGTTTGAGTGCATGGTTGTAAACGTTATCCGAATGCGGGATGCACCTCTTTCTACCGTAGGTGGACGTATAGCTGATACCCATAATCCGTTACTGCTCAGATAATTGGATAGGTTCATAGTTTCTTCTTCATCTCTAATAATTATGGGGATGATCTGAGAATCTGTATCTCCAATTTCAAATCCGGCATCTTTTATGATCTCTTTGAAAGAAGATATTTTGTGATGCAATTCTTTTCGGTCAGCATCCATTTCGGGAATCAAATCCAACGCGGCATCCAGTGCACCAATAATTGCCGGTGGTAACGCGGTGGTGTAAATAAATCCACCGGAATGATTGATCAAGTATTCCCGCATCACGTTGGTACAACCTACAAATGCTCCGAAGCTTCCAAAGGCCTTTCCAAAGGCTCCAAGTGAGATATCAATTCCGGGTTGCCGGTAATTTAAACCAAGTCCTTTTTCCCCTATCACACCTATTGCGTGGGCATCATCTGAGTAAAAAAGTGCTCCAAATTGTTCAGCTAACTCAGCAATTTTATCAACAGGACTTCGATCCCCATCCATACTGAATATCGTCTCGCTCACAATCAGAGTTCGATTGAAATTCTCTGATTGAGATTGCTTTAGAAGACTCTTTAAGTGGTTGATATCATTATGGCTAAAACGCTTAATGGTTGCCCGACTTAAAATTGAACCTTGAATCAGGCTATTGTGACATTTCTTATCAATATAAATGCACGAATTTCGATCAACCAGAGCAGGAATAATAGAGGTATTGGCCTGAAAGCCGGAATTGAACAATAATGCAGCTTCGGTGCCAAAAGTGTGTGCGAGTTTTTCTTCGAGCTGCTCATGAATGGATAGTGTACCTGTAACTAAACGACTTGCCCCCGATCCCGCACCGTATTTCTGAAGATAGTCTTGCGCCTTTTCAATCACTTTGGGATGTTTTGATAGTCCTAGGTAATCGTTGGAAGAAAAGTTGATTAAGCGCTTTCCTTCCCGGTCAATTTCCATCGAATCTAAAGCTGGCACTAATGCTTGTAACGATCGTAACTGATTGTTCTTTTTACGCTCATCGAGCGCGTCGTGGATAAACTTGTACTTTTCCGAGTGCTTATCCACAATATCGATTTAGTTTGATGTCCAGGTAGAATCACTTTCAAAGGTACGCCCCATCGCTCTGAACTGTCGCACAAAGGTCAACTTCTTGCGCACACGTGGCGCAAATTGTTGATACTCGATCATAAATAGGCGATTGGTAGCAGGATCATAATACGTGAAATTTACAAAAGGGCCGCCCATAGCGCCGTTAATCAACTGCCAGGTTCCCAGTGTTTCATAGCCAATATATCGGTCTTTTTGAAAGGAAGTCGTTTCAACCGGTCGACGATATTCTGTTGATACGTATTGGTTATCTCGGCTGCCTTTGAAATATGTTTGCAGTAAGCTATCACGAGTGGCATTAATCCAGTCGTCATCCAAAAAGCTAATGTCGGTCACATTATCCTTCCACCATATCCACATTCTGCGTTCGTTATCCGGCAATAATCGTCGATAAGTTTGAAAATTTAACGTATCCACTCCTTTGTAATAATCATGTTGAAATCGCACCATAAAGCCATGATCGTCCCAAAGGGAATCAGAGTATTGAGTCTGTTCTTTTTTCTCGTACACGTCCCAATTCCAACGTTGAAGCTCTTTTTCTAAGGCACTTGATAACAGCGCTTGCTCGGAATTACGAATCTTATCGGCAAGCAACGAATCTGAAGAGGAAGTAAGAATTAGCACATATTGATCTTTATACCATTGATCTTCGATCGGAAAGGCGAAGCTTTCACCAGATTCAACGCGTGCTTCTACTCCATCATCCAAAAACGCTTTTATCTGCCTACCTACATTGGTGTCTTCATTCAAAGGTGCGGCGAAAATTACATTTCTACCCTTTCTGATGCGCTCCAATTGTTGACGAGATCGAATTGGCATGAAACTCAAATCGTAATTTGCTTCGGGATTTGGAAGTGTATATATCAACTTACCAAATGTATCTCGAATGGCTTGGGCTGTTTCACTTTCCCATTTGGTGGAATCCATCACTACAACAAATTCACGTGGGTTTCCATCAGCTCTTTCCCTGAAATCCCCTTCGCAAGCAATTAAACTTACAACAGCTACCAGTAAAACTATACTTTTCAAATACCTCATAAACGCGTTAACTATTTTCCAAATTTTAAAGAATGTACGAATTCAAAGACGTGGTCTTTCCAGTTTTGTTGTGGATACACATCTTTTATCGTATTGATCAAAGCACTACCCACAATAAACCCATCGGCTTTTTCCGCAATTTGTTGCGCATCTTGATAAGATTTTATCCCAAACCCTACCATTTTCGGATTCTTAGTCACATTTTTACCAACTCTTTCGATGAAGGTATTAACTGATTGCGAAACTTCTTCCCCGCTTCGGGCTCCGGTCACGCCAGTAACCGAAACACAATACACAAATCCACCCGATTTCTGATCGGCAAGCTGCATACGTTCGTCGCTTGTATTGGGAGCTACTAAATAGATAATCGGGATATCCACCTTTGCAGCTTCATTTTCGATCAATCCACTTTCTTCAACGGGGATGTCCGGCAAGATAAAACCATCCACACCCACTGCTTTTGCTCGCTCGCAAAACTTTGCAACGCCGTATCGAAGCACCGGATTCATATATCCCATCAAAATGATAGGAATCTCAGATTGCTTGCGAATTTCGGCGACCATGTCCATGATTTTGTCGATGGAGATGCCTTTTTCAATGGCAATGTCACTTGAATACTGAATGGTCGGCCCATCGGCCAATGGATCGCTGAATGGCATCCCTAATTCGATGACATCTGCCCCGTTTTTCTCAAAACCCAGCACCAAATCAACGGTTGATTCTAAATCAGGGTATCCTGCCGTGATGAACAAGCTCATAAGCTTTTCATCGGCACCTTTTTTTTGAAATTTCTTTGTAATTCGGTTCATCTATTCAGACGTTAGTTGGTCGGATAGCAATCCGCCCTTACAGATTTTCAGATATGGTTTTCATGTCTTTATCGCCACGACCGGAGAGATTCAAAATCACGATTTCATCTTCGGAGGTGGTTGGCATCAGGTTTTCTAACCAAGCAAATGCGTGGGCAGTCTCTAGTGCTGGGATAATTCCTTCTTTTTGAGACAACAATTTCACTGCTTCCATGGCTTCTTCATCCGTTACCGCATGATATTGCACTCGTCCTGAATCATGCAGATAAGAGTGCTCAGGACCAATTCCCGGGTAATCGAGTCCTGCAGAAATAGAATGAGCTAATTCTATTTGTCCGTTTTGATCGTGGAGTAAATAACTCAACGAACCATGCAAAATTCCCGGCGTTCCTTTGGTGATGGTAGCCGCAGTTTGGCCTGAATCCACTCCATAACCAGCTGCCTCTACACCAATAATCTGTACATCGTCGTCCATAAAGGGATAAAACAGTCCTAAAGCGTTCGAGCCTCCACCAACGCAAGCAACCAAATAATCGGGCAATCGCCCTTCTTTCTCCAAAATCTGTCGTTTGGCTTCATCACCAATCACGCGATGAAAATTGCGAACCATCATCGGATAAGGATGAGGACCAACCACCGAACCGATGATGTAAAATGTATCTTCAACGTTAGTCACCCAATCGCGAATGGCTTCGTTGGTAGCATCTTTCAATGTTTGCGAACCACTGGTAACTTCTCGAACCTCAGCTCCCATCAGCTGCATGCGATCTACATTTAACTTTTGACGAACCGTGTCTTCTGCACCCATGTATACGATGCACTCCATCCCAAACTTTGCACAAGCGGTAGCGGTTGCTACGCCATGCTGACCAGCACCCGTCTCGGCGATGATGCGGGTTTTGCCCATGCGTCTAGCCAGTAAAATCTGCCCGATTGCATTATTGATTTTATGCGCACCGGTGTGGCACAAATCCTCGCGCTTTAAATAAATCTTGGCTTTGCCGTAATGTGCAGTAAGTTTATCGGCGAATGTTAACTTAGTTGGGCGTCCTACATATTCATCCAGTAATTCATGGTATTCGCGTAAAAACTCAGGATCATTTCGCGCTTTTTCATATTCCTCTTCCAAGGCAGTGATAGCCGGAATCAGAATTTCGGGTACAAACTTTCCGCCATAATCGCCAAAATAACCACGGGCGTTTGGTTGATTGTAAGTTGTCTTGGTTTCTGTTGTTTGCATGTCGTTCGATGTGATTCAGCGAGCCGAATTTATCGGTGTTGAATCTGCCTATTTATTAATATTGTTGATCCTTCGGCAAAACCTCAGGATGACGTTAAATTGAAATCATATTTTATACGACTTCAGGTTTTCCATCAGTTGTTCAATTTTTTCGAAATCTTTGAGTCCGGGTTCTTCTTCTACACCACTGTTCAAATCCACCGCAAAAGGCTGAACCATTTCAATGGCTCCAGATACGTTTTTGGGATTTAATCCACCGGCGAGAAAGAACGGGATATCATCAGCAATCTCGTTTAATAACGACCAATCAAATGTCTGTCCCGTTCCACCAAATTTGCCGTTAGCTTTGGTATCGAATAATAGAAATTCTGCAACCTCGCTGTAAAGTGCTACCTGCGTTTCAATTTCTTCTTTTGTGGATGTTTCCCCAACATGAATCACCTTAATGATCGACTTTTCGATGAGTTGGCAGTACTCGAGCGTTTCGTTTCCATGCAATTGCACTAAATCTATTCCCGAAAATTTTGCTAGAACGTTTACATCATCCAGTGGTTGATCCATGAATACACCTACTTTTTTCGGTCCTTCCACCCAGTTTACAATGGCTCCTGCTTTTTCAGGATCGATGTAACGCGGACTCGATTCTACGAAGATGAATCCCAGATAATCAACCATGGCACCGGATGCGAAGCGGGCATCCTCCAAATTGGTGATTCCACATATTTTCACTTTGGTTTGATTAGCCATTTTGCAAACTCCGCTCGTAGATTTCTTCGCCTTGTTCTTTCAATAAAGATACTGCCTTTCCGGGGTCGGGTTGTCGCATAAAGTGTTCTCCTATCAGCACCGAATCGATCTTATTCTGTTGCAGCAACGCTATATCTTTTCCTGTTGAAATCCCACTTTCAGAAACCAAAACGGTACCTTCCGGAGCTTGATGTAAGATGGAAATTCCGCGATGTACGTCTACTTCAAAATTCTTGAGATCGCGATTATTCACGCCCAAAATATCCACCCGATCAAAAGGCACTCGATCAAAGTCTTCCTGATCGTAACATTCTACCAATGCATCCAAACCAAACTCTTTTCCGGCTGCAAGTAACTCATCCAATTGTGCATCCGAAACGATGGCCATGATGATTAAAAAGGCATCTGCACCAAAGGCTCGAGCTTCTTTAATTTGATATGGATCGATGATGAAATCCTTTCGAAGAAGTGG
This sequence comes from Balneolaceae bacterium, assembly GCA_034669965.1. Lineage (GTDB taxonomy): Bacteria > Bacteroidota > Rhodothermia > Balneolales > Balneolaceae > HXMU1420-13. Next base: position 161,930 of record JAXMOK010000002.1, read on the forward strand.
CAGCTCCACACGTGTAGAGATAGCCGATAAATAAGCTAAATCCCCTTTAAAAAATGGTTCGTCGGTGAGCACTGAAATAGCCGACGCCCCGCCATCCTGATACCGAAGCGCAATATCCACCGGATTGAAATCTTCCCGAATTATTCCTTTCGAAGGAGATGCTTTCTTGACTTCGGCAATCACCGAAACACCTTCAGCTCGAAGTGCTTTTTTCAACGATATCCTTTCTTTCTCGAAACCTTCAAGAGAATGTAGGTCGTTAAAATGCAGCTTTCTTTTCCTCTTTTTGAGGTCTTCGGCTGTTTGTATAACAATCTTATCTAGAATGGTTGGCATAATTATACGTTTCTACTCGCCTCCACATAAGCATCAAAAATATCACGTGCTTTTCCGGATTCCAGACTTTCTTCTGCCAGGATTTTCGCCTCTCCTAAACTAACCACTTTGCCCGAAGCCTGAATCCCAAAGGCCGCGTTCAGTAACACGATATCGCGTTGAGCATCGGTAGCGTTGTTATCCAAAATATTTTCAAAAATCTGTGCATTTTCTTCAGGACCGCCACCAGTGATATTAGCCATAGAATAGCGTTCAAAACCCAAAGATTCAGGATCGAAAAGAATAGGCATCGATAGAATGCTGTCTTTTAATTCGAATACATCCGCTTGAGACGTTAAACTAAGTTCATCTAATCCATCATGCGAATTTATGGTGTACGCGAACTCGGTTTCGAGATTTGCTAAAATGTGAGCCATTTTTTCCGCAACTCCTTTACTAAATGCCCCGATCACATATCGGCGTACACCAGCGGGATTACACATTGGTCCAAGTATGTTGAAAAACGTTCGGAAACCTAATGCACGCCGAGCCGGCATTACGTATTTCATAGTTGGGTGAAACATAGGGGCAAACATGAAGGCAATTCCGACTTCTTTAAAGACACGTTCAACCTGACTGGCTCTTAACTCGATTTCGGCACCCATTTTTTCTAACACATCCGCACTACCGCACTTACTTGAAGCACTACGGTTGTTGTGTTTAATAACCGGCACTCCTGCTCCGGCAACAATAAAAGATGAAATCGTTGAAATATTAAAAGTTCCGGATTTATCGCCACCCGTACCTACTAAATCGATAGCACCATCAACGTTTACGTTTACTTTTTCAGATTTCTCCCGCATCACTTTTACAAAAGCGGTCAGCTCTTGGTGAGTCTCTCCTTTAAGGCGCATTGCCGTGAGAAATCCCGCTACTTGCTCATTACTCACTTTCCCCGACATAATTTGTCGAATAGCAAAGTCCGCATCAGCTGGAACTAGATCTTCTGAAAAGGATAAACGCTCTAATATTTCTTTAAAATCCATTATTGTTTTAACCAGTTTGAAATCATTTTAGGCCCTTCTGTGGTAAGAATACTTTCCGGATGAAATTGTATGCCTTCAATGGGTTTTGTTCGATGCCGAACGCCCATCACAATATCGCCACTTCGGGCTGTAACTTCTAATTCTTCAGGAATTGTTTCAGGATCAAGAATTAAGGAATGATAGCGTGTTGCCGTGAAATCTTTCTCAACATTTTCGAAGATGGATTTCCCATCATGAGCCACGTCACTCACCTTACCGTGCATTAAGGTGGGCGCGTGAACTACTTTTGCCCCAAACACTTCGCCTATTGCCTGATGCCCTAAACAAACTCCTAATATCGGAATCTCATCGCCAAGTTCTTGTATTACTTTCTCGGTGATTCCCGCTTCGTGTGGTCTACCGGGGCCTGGCGAAATTAAAATCTTAGTTGGATTTAGTTTTCGTATTTCTTCGATGCTCATCGCATCGTTTCTGATCACTTTATAGTCCTCAGTTTCTACAGCAATCAGGTGCACTAAATTGTAGGTGAACGAATCGTAGTTGTCGATTATGAGTACCATCAGAAGCTCCTTATAATTCCGGTCACTTCACGGATTGGTTCCATCACTTGCTCGGCTCTGATTCGGGCTTTCTTTCCGCCTTCGGCAAGTACATCTTTCACATAATCGATATCTTGTTCTAGCTGTTTCCGCTTTTCGAGTGCATCCCCAAAATAGTTTTGGATAAAGCCCAGCAGCTCTTTTTTTGCATGTCCGTAGCCATAGCCACCGGCTCGATATTTGGCAGCGATTTCCTCTTGCTCCTCTTTCGATGCAAACAGCTTAATCAGTGCAAACACATTGTCGGTTTCAGGGTCTTTGGGATCTTCCAATGCAGTTGAGTCAGTCAGAATCGACATAATCGTTTTTTTATAGGCTTTCCCTTCTCCAAAAATGGAAATGGTGTTACCATAACTCTTGCTCATTTTTCGTCCATCGGTACCGGGAACCACAGCAACAGATTTTACGATATGATCTTCGGGAATCACTAAGAACTCACCATCGTACTCTCGGTTGAATTTCCCCGCTAAATCACGGCAAATCTCAATGTTTTGTTTTTGATCTTCCCCAACTGGAACCACATCCGAATGATAAATTAAAATATCGGCTGCTTGAAGGATCGGATAGGTAAATAACCCGATGTTCGGGCTTAATCCAGCTGCGATTTTATCTTTATAAGAAACGCCTTTCTCCATCAAACTTACAGGAGAGAGAGTTCCGAGAATCCATGCCAACTCAGTTACTTGCGGTACATCTGATTGTGCGAAAAAGGTCGCTTTTTCGGGATCTAAGCCAAGAGCGAGGTAATCCAGTGTTACATCAATGGTATTTTGATACAACTGCTTGCCATCTCGTACGCTTGTTAGCGAGTGATAATTAGCAATAAAGTAGAACGCATCACCTTCGTTCTGCATAGCAATATGTTGACGAATAGCCCCGAAATAATTACCGATATGAAGTTTACCAGACGGCTGAATTCCTGATAAAATAGTTTTCTTTTTGCTCATTGTATGTCTAGTGCAATGCTTAGCGCCTGAACTAATGCTCCGGCTTTATTTTGAGTTTCTTCGAATTCTTTGTGCGGATCGGAATCGGCCACAATTCCTGCCCCGGCTTGAATGTACACTTTGTTTGGCGTTACTACCATGGTTCGGATTGCAATGCAGGTGTCCATATTTCCGGAAAAATCGAAATAACCAACGGCTCCTGCATAAATGCCTCTTTTGGTGGGCTCAAACTCGTCGATTATTTCCATCGCTCTGATTTTAGGAGCGCCACTCACCGTTCCTGCCGGGAAACACTGCATCAATGCGTCAACCGAGGTATTTTCTTCGGCCAAATGGCCTTCCACTTCGCTCACAATGTGCATCACATGCGAATATCGTTCGATCACGTGATCACGAACAAGTATAACTGTACCCGGTGTGCATACGCGTGATAAATCATTTCTACCTAAATCAACCAACATAACGTGTTCTGCTAGTTCTTTGGGATCAGCGAGTAAATCCTGCTCTAAAGCAACATCTTCGGCATGGCTTTTACCTCTGGGACGAGTTCCGGCGATCGGCAACACTTTCACTTTTCGATCTTGCACACTTACCAAAACTTCGGGCGAGGATCCAACAATATGAAATCCATCAAAATCTAGGAAAAACAAATACGGCGAAGGATTCACCATTCGTAGCGCCCGATACAACATAAAGGCATCGCCCTCCATATCTGCTTGAAAACGCTGCGAAAGCACCACTTGAAAGATATCTCCCTCGTAAATGTAATCTTTCCCTTTGTTCACAATTTCCTCGAAATAGGATTTCTCCATGTTGCTGGAAAGTGTTTCGGGGTGAATTTTAAACGAGCGCTTTTGATAGTTCCCACCGGTTGCGGCGGCTTCCATCTCATCTAAGGCAGCGATAGCTTCATCGTAGGCTTGTTCCAGATCGTCATGCTCATCCACAAATACCGTTTTAATCAGAACAACTTGATGCTTCACGTGATCGAAAGCAAAGATTTCATCGTAAAACGACCAAATGGCCTCGGGAATATTTAGATCGTCGGGCGGAGTGTTTGGAAGATGTTCCACCAATCGAAAAGTATCATAGGCCGAAAAGCCGACTGCGCCGCCTGTCAATCGTGGTAAATCTGGAATAAAAGGCTCTGAATATGCCGTAGTGAGGTTTCGGAGTGCATCGAAATAATCTTGATCAAGCGTTGAAGTTTTTCCATGCTTTTCAAGCGTAGTTCGTTCACCATCGAAGGTTAACACTTGATACGGATTTCGCCCCAAAAAGGAATAACGGGCTAATTGCTCGCCCCCTTCAACCGATTCGAGAAGAAAGGGAGATCGAGCGTTTTCCCGAATGTTTAAAAACAGAGATACCGGTGTGAGTACATCAGCAAGAAGCCGTTTGTATACCGGAATAGCTGTATTAGATTGTGCGAGTGAAAGAAATTCTGATTTATCCAAAGCCGATTGTTTATTTGAAACCACTGCTGAAAAATGGATTTCAAAAAAAAACCCACTCTTCCAAAGGAACAGCGGGTATTTAGTCAATTTCTGTTAGCAGCAAATTAATGCAGCAAGCCCGCTGTTGAGTTTTCAACAGGCCACCACCAAGTAGTTTTATTTAAAACGATAATTTGCATAACGCGCTGAAGATAAAGGGGCACTTTTCTAAATGCAACGAAGAAATTCCACAATTTATAGCAATCAATATCGTAGTGGATTTGAGGACCGCATATCCGTAACATTGACGCAGAAAATTATATCAGCTTTTGGTTTGAAAAACCTCACTCACTATTCATCCTTTTTACTCATATTTTTGGTTGTAATTATCGGTTGTGACGCCACCGGCGAGCCACCTTCAACCACACCAAATGCACCCGAAATTTCAAATTTCGAGGTTTCACCATCGCTAGTTTCGTTCGACAAAGAAACAGATGGCTATAAAGATACTACGCTTACCTTTACGATAAGTGTTACCCCGGAAGATATATCAGAGCCCGTATCATTTAACTTTATAGTAATCGATCAATTAAAAAATACGCTTGTAAAATCCGGTTCACTTGCAACAAATGGAGAAAGCTACACCACCAATTTTTTTATCGAAACAAAAACAACTTCGGTAATGAATTTAATTGTAGAGGTTAATGCGTTTAATGCCAATGGTAACAGTACGTTTGCTCAATCTTATATCGAGATAAACGGTTTCCAAAATGCAGTACCGGTTATTGTTTTTGCTGAGAATCCATCCAAAGTGTCGTTGCCAGAACAAGGCTCCAAAGTTGTTTCATTTAAAGCCAAAGTAACCGATCTAGATGGCCAAGATACCATCGACGGTGTTTTCTTACGATTGATTAGTACAGCTAGTGGCGAAGTATCGGGCTCCCCTTTCACTTTGCAGGATAATGGAACTCAAGAAGACGAAGTTGCGGCTGATTCTATTTTTACGGCCAGTTTTACCATTAATGCCAATAACGACCCTCAAAGCTACAACATACTTTACTACGCCAAAGATATTGGTGGATTAGTAAGCGATACTACCAAAACAACCTTTAGAATTTCAAGTAATTAGTTTTGAAGCATTTTCTGATTCTTGTTTCACTTTTATTCGTCCCTATTTTCTTATCTGCCCAGATTACAGGCCCCATTACATCAGAATTCAATAGTATTCGACAAAATGGAGTTTCTACCATCGTAGCTTCGGGCGATACTGTATGGATCAGCCCTTCACTAAATCGAAATATTGAGAATGCGCCCGAATGGGATCGCCTTGATGGTTTAGATTTTATCGATGAAGGCAAAGCTCGGGTTTTCTCTATCGATGTAAATGGTGATTCTGTTGTTGCCGGGCTAGGATTTACTTCAGAGACGTTGGCCGGAAATCAACCAGCCGGTTTCGGTTACTACATTAGCACTGATGGTGGAGACACCTGGAGATTCAGTGATTTTCTGCTAGATGTGGATCCACCTGCAAATTGCAATCCAAGTTCATCAGAATACGAAAATCCATCAAGTCCCGGTGATTACGATCCTGATTGCGATATCCAGTTTACTTATGGCGGACGAACTTATAATCGAATTCGAATTACGGTTCCGCAGCAATCACCACCATATAATGTAGCTTTTAAAGGGAATGTAATATTCTCTGCCAACTGGGCTTCGGGTTTGTTACGTAGCACCAATCTAGGCGAATCCTGGGAACGTGTGATACTCCCTCCTTTTAATTCGCCGGGGTTGAATCCTGATCAGGAATATAGTTGGGCGTCTTCATTCTCATATGTTGGCAATGATGGTTCCAGCGAATCGGTGATTATTAACCGATATGATCCTGTTGCCGATGACAATTTGAAAGGATTTGCACTGCATATTGATTCTCAGAACCGTGTTTGGTTTGGTAGTGCTGGTGGTATAAATGTTTCAGAAAATGCATTAACCGCTCCTCTTGATAGTATCCGTTGGAAAAATGTTAATTTCGACAACTCGTCAAACGGACTTCTTGCTCGCTGGATTATCGAAATACAAGAAGATCCATCGAATGGAAGAATTTGGATGACGAACTGGTTGGCTGAAAGTACAGGATCCGCTTTTCAAGGGCTCGATCAATTTGGGATAGTATATACCGATGATGGTGGTGAATCGTTTAAACAGCGATTAATCGGGCAAAAGATTTTAGGAATCACATTTAAAGATGGATATGTATTCGCTGCCGGTGAAAACGGTTTGTTTATTTCTAAAGATGGCGGTGATACGTGGACTAAATCTCCACAGATAAAAAGCGCGAATACTTTTCTCAAAACTACCGCCGAGTTTCAAGCTGCAACGGCATCAACCGATCGTGTTTGGATAAGCACCAGCGATGGAATTATTTCAACCGGCGACTTAGGAAAAACATGGGAAATTACACGTGTGAATTTCCCGCTTTCAGGTGGTAATACATATGATGAAGACGCTGCATCTGTCGATTCGTATGCTTACCCTAATCCTTTTTCACCCATACAGCACGAAATTGTTCGCATACGCTTTAAATCGTCATCGGCAGGTGCTATCAAAGTGAGAATTTTTGACTTTGGAATGAACCTGGTGCGGGAATTAGATCAGATTGAAGCAACCTCAGGTGAATATGAAGCCATTTGGAATGGTATTGATCAACATGGACGGAAAGTGGCTAACGGGCCTTACTTTTATGTTATCGAGGCTGCAAACGAAACAATTAAAGGCAAACTCTTACTAATCGAATGAAACGAGTTTTCACATACATCACTCTTTGTTTTCTGATGTTTTTAAGCACAGAATTATGTGCCCAAAATGGTGGCTTTGCCGGTGCTGCGTTTCAATCGGGCTTTGGTCCCAGAGGCATGGCTATGAGTAATGCGATGAGCGCTTCAACCAGCGAAGGAATTTATCCGTTTTATAATCCGGCACTGGCCGCAGTTTTTCAAGACGAGAAACAAATCGACTTTTCTGCTTCATCAATGGACTTCGACCGTATTTATCAAAACCTTGGAGCTCATTTTCAGTTACCGCCGAATGCCGGCATCGCTTTTGGTTTGATTCGTACCGGGGTCAAAGATATAGACGGACGAACATTAAGTGGCTACCCTAACGGGACCTTCGAAATAGCTGAATATCAACTTACAACTGCATTTGGAATTCGTTTCAGCGAAAAATTTTATGGTGGGGTTGGCATTAAGCTCAATTATGCTAACTATCACGAAGAGCTAACTCCAGCTACTGCTGTTGGTTTGGATTTAGGCATGCTTTATCAGATAAGTAATGTGATTAATGTTGGAGTAACCGTACAAGACTTATTCGCCAACTACACGTGGAATTCGGGAGATTTATATGGGCAGTCGCAGTCGCGCAATGTTGTAAACAACTTTCCAACCAGACTAAAATGGGCGGTTTCTTATCAAAAAGAGAAGTTCAATCTGAATACAGAATATGAACTTCAGATATATTCCAGCGAAGTTAGTACAAACGAAATATTTATCAATCGTACCGGTATTCCAATATCGATAACCAATTCCGAAACTATAAATACCAGCTCCGGGAAATTTAAAATTGGGGGCTCTTGGTTAGCTCACGAGCGCTTTACTTTACGTGCTGGGTATAGAATTACAGATACTAAAACCGATGGGAGCAATTCAATAAGTGCCGGATTCTCAGTACATCTCCCCTTCGATCGTTTCTCACCTTCTATCGATTACGCATTTATTCGTGAACCATTCGGCGTTTCTAACTTTCATGTTTTTGCTTTACGTTTACATCTATGAAGAAAAATCTGATTTGGTTACTGCTGTTGGTTCCGGTGATTTCAAACGCACAAACTGCCGGTTTTCAACTTTTGAATATTGGGCCAAGCGCAGCTGAACTTTCACTTTCGGAGGCTACCGTTGCCACCCCTTTTGGCTCAACTTCAATCTATTCGAATCCTGCTTTGCTTGCCAAAGCTGACCGACCTTCCATCAGTTTGGGGTATACAAGTTGGATTGATGATTCTAATAATTTATTTGGTGGGATAAATCTTGTTCGAGGAAACCGAGCAATGGCCTTTGCATTTTATACATCCGGAGTTTCGGGTTTTGAGCAACGAAATGGTCCCGGTGAATCAAATGGAGACTTTAGTATTCAATATGTTTCCATTGCCGGAGCCTATGCCTACGATTTTGGTCTTTTTGCGATCGGTGTTACCGGGCAGTATTTAAACGAAGATGTGTATCCTTTTAGAGCAAACGGTTTTGCTGTGAACGCCGGCATTGTAAGCTCAGCAATTGACGAACGTATTCGAATAGGTGCAGCATTAACAAATGCGGGTGAGATGGAAAAACTTGACCAACGTGCAACCGAACTCCCTACAAAATTTACTACAGGTGTTTCTATCGACTTGCTTGAATTTGTGCATTGGCAAAGTCCGGATTTGCCAATTTTAGCCACCGTTATGGCCGATTATGTAATTCCTTTGCATCCTCAAACCGATGAACTTGACGAGATTAATCCTGAAAATAATTATTTTAACTTCGGGCTTAAATTACTGATCTCTGAAATTGTGGAAGTTAGAGCCGGTTTTAAGACCTCCGACAATGTCCGCCCCATCTCTTTTGGAGTAGGATTTATCGCTGATAAAGTTCGATTTAATTATGCACTTGTTCCTTTTAATACCGGCTTTGGAACAGTACATTCAATCGGATTAACCTATCAGTTATAGAGAACCCATTGCACTGAATGTCGGATAAATCGCTGTTGCACATTTATAACGAAGTTGCCAAAGAGGTATCAAACGTTTACGTGGTGCCACTAATCCGACGTGAGTATCCGGCCACGGATTATCTTTATTTGCTGTATAAAGAGTTATCAGAGAACGATTCTATCAACATTCACAGCCTTAGCGCGAGTGCTCATTATCGATTAATGATTGCTCCAATCAAAGATACCAATGCCATTTTGCATTATCATTGGCTCGAATTTCAAGATTGGAAATCTGCGCTTGGTATCATTTTTAAATTACTGTGCATTGGTATCTTTACCGCCTTAGGAGGGAAACTCATTTGGACGGTTCATAATCTCTATCCACATAATAAAAAGTGGATTTCGCTGCATAAAGGGATCTATCACTGGATGGCAAGCAAATCTGATCGCCTAATTGTGCATTCTTCATCTGCAATGAAAATAGTTGCAGATGAATATGGTATCGAGGATGATAAAATCATTCTGGTACCCCATCCCAAGTTCCCAACTGAAGAAATCGATAAGACCCAAGCGATTAATAGCTTAAATAGAGATTTCGGCATTCATTTAAAGTCTAACATTCCACTTATCGGCTGTATCGGGGCTATAAGTGCCTACAAAGGTATTCCATCGCTCATCGAATTGATTTCTCAAGTTTCCGCACCAAAACAATTGTTGATTGCCGGCTATTTAAAAAAGGAGATGCAGGAAGTGGATCAGCATATACATGTATATTCAAATAAATACGATTGGTTGGAATACCAGCAAGGTTTTATAGGCGAAAAAAACCTATCGGAAATAATGAATGCTTTAGATATTTGCGTGTTTAACTTTAGAGATATTCTTACTTCTGGGGGTATAGAAATGGCGTTATCATACAATAAATTGATTGTAGCCCCTCGGTTTCCGGCTCTTCTTGATTATAAAGAGAATGAACGGGTACACTTATTCTCAACTGATGAAGAATTTAAAACTATTCTTTCGCAATTAATCGGTTCATCTATTGGCTAGCCTTACGCGAAAAATAGCGCATATTTTTACCGGTGACATCCTCTCACGTGCGATTTCATTTCTGATTACTGTTTATTTAGCGCGTGTGCTAGGAACCGAGGGCTTTGGTTTGCTGAGTATTGCTATGGCCTATTTGGGCTATTTAGTATTTTTTGCTGATTTTGGGTTATCGAATATCGCCGGCCGTGAAGTTGCCCGCGATGAAGACAAGCGGAGTTATCGCATTAGCGAATTGCTTGCCTTACGTATCTTATTGGCTGCAATTGTGTTAATTATCGGGTGGTTTGCTATTCCATTTATCATCGACGATTCTCAACTCCTTTCTTTAACCCGAGGATTTATCCTGGCATTGATACCTCATGCGTTTTTAGTGGAATGGTATTTCATTGGTTCGCAAAAATATCAAGTGAATGCCCTCTCACACGTTTTAAAAAACGCCATCTATTTAATTCTGATCTATCTTTTTGTTGATTCATTGGATGATGTCAATCAATTACCAGTTTATTACATCTCCGGGCTAATTGTTTCCACTATAATCCTATTTATTCTTTTTCTGAAAGATCGACCTTTTCAATTAGCTATTCGTGGTTTTCATATTTTATGGGATGGCCTAAAAGCCGCACTAACAGTAGGAAGTGGCACCTTCTTTGCACAAGTTATTCAGCTATTCCCTCCTATTGCAATTGGATATTTTTTAACAAATATCGACGCAGGCGAATACAGTGCTGCTTATCGAATTATCATTATTGGCATGCTGATTGATAGAATATTTGTTCAATTATTGATTCCCAATCTATCCAAACAATGGAGCGATAATCGTAAAATTGCTGGCGTAAATATGGATCATACCATTCGCTTAATGTTGGTACTTGGTTCTATGGTAAGCATAGGGCTATTTTTAGGAGCTCCAGATTTTTTAATCTGGGTATTTGGTAGCGAATATGTAAACTCCATCCCAATACTTCACATTCTTAGTTTTTTCTTGTTTTTTACCTTTCAAAACAGTCTTTTTTCGCATGGATTAGTAGCCATTGGCAAAGACATTGATTATCTCAAAGCAACCGCATTAGGAGGCGGATTTGCACTGATAATTATCGCCGTTGCTGCATCGCAATTTGGAGTTCGGGCAGTTGCTGCAGCAGTAGTTTTAAGCGAATTTTTAATTGGAGCATTATCGTATTATTGGTTTACAAAACATATGACGCTTCGCTATTTAATGCCTTTCGTATTGACAATTCTAGCCTCATTTGTAGCCTATAAACTCATGGATATTGTTCAGCTATTCTATTGGTTAGAAGCGATTATTGGATCATTTTTAGTACTGGTAATGTTACTTTTTGGTAGAGTAATTCGGAAAAAAGACATCGCTATGTTTCGGGCTAAAATGGGACTATGAATAGGATTTGTATAGGCATATTGAATCTAACTCCGCAATGGGCATCTTTGCTCGATACACTTGGTGTTCGCTACGAATCTATCGATTTTGATCAACTCCTCGGTTCACGCTATTCGTGTTTGATAGTTAATCAAACTGCAACCCCTGATCAGAAAACTTCCATCAATCAGTTTTTGAGCAATTCCGGGTCGATATTGATAACTAAAAGCGTGGATATTTCCCATTTTCAAGGGACAAAGATAAATAATGGAATCTCTTCAACTATACCTCCTGTATATTCCGATAAAGTAGAAGCATTTACACATGGTACCGGATTAATAATTCGATGGGAATCTAATCCTGATCAAGAGTTTTCCAACACCAATTATGCACGAAAACGGTTCTATTTTCGTCCGATGATGCACCCCGATGAATTGATGAACACGGTTGATAAGAATGCATTGTTAGTTATGCTTGATCGAGTTCTGTCTGAGCTACATTTCCATAGAACCTTGCCGTATATCAAAAAATGGCATTCCCCTAACGAGCATACGGTATTTGGATTTCGGATAGATTCAGATTTCGGTACTCAGAATTCTATTCAAAGTCTGTATGAGTTATCCCGGAAGTTTGGTATTCCGTTTACCTGGTTTTTACATGTAAAAGCTCACGAAGAATGGTTATCAGTTTTTAGAGAGTTTGAGGATCAAGAACTAGCCTTGCACGGGTTTGAACATGGTACATCTGATAGCTACGAACACATCTACAATAACATTGAGCGGGGTTATCAAAAAATGGTTGATGCAGGATTTGATCCAAAAGGTTTTTGCGTCCCCTATGGCATTTGGAATGAGGCGCTCGGCGATGTGTTACAAAAGTTCGAATTCGAATATAGCTCTGAGTTCACACTTGGGTACGATGCCTTACCATTTCACCCGATCCATAAAAACGAGCTTCATCCAACTTTACAAATTCCAATCCATCCTATTTGTACCGGAAGTTTAAATCGTAGATCGGCCGATGAAACTGAAATGCTGGAATATTTTGAAATGGTATTGAATGATAAATTGAAATCTCGGCAGCCGGTTTTCTTTTACCATCATCCGATGCAACGGGGATTGTCGGTTTGGGAAACGATTTTCGCAAAAGTTCGGAATGCAGAGTTGCATCCAATCACTTTTCTGGATTATGCCAAATTTTGGAGAAAACGTAATGGCGCTATTATTGAAGCTAACTTTGATGCAGATCAAAGAGTGTTATCGATAGATAGTTCGGATAATTCGATGTTCATTCAGATTGCATTTAAAAGCAATAAATACCGATTAATGCCTGCATCCAAAACCAATAAACCTTTACATTCTGTTTCAGAATTTGATTGGATTGACCCTACTTTTCCTTCCAGTGATGAGCAACAAGAACTGCAAAAAGGTCGCTTAAATTTAATTAAAACCTCGCTCTTAGATTGGCGTAACCGGAAAAGCTTATGAAAATAGGAATTGCAGCACCTTTAAGCCTTGCCGCGGTTAATGGCGGAGTGCGTACCCAAGTAACAGAAACGGTGCGACATCTAAGAGGTATCGGAGTCGATGTTGAAATAATTCAATCCGACAGCTCGCATTTTGACTTCGATTTAGTTCACCTATTCTCTGCTTCAACTGAGACCATTGGAATTGCCAAACAAGTAAAAAATAAAGGCATTCCTTTAGTCTTATCCCCTGTTTTTTATTCAAATAGAAGTGGGATAAGTATCGCTAATATGCTGAAAGTAGAACGATTCATTTCTAAAATTGGATCGGGAATTCGTTCAGAATATGGCATTAAATCAGAAGTTTGTAGTTACGCTGATAAAATCCTTCCCAACACAGGAAAGGAGAAAGAACTAGTTCAGCAGGCTTTCGGGGTAGACGAATCGAAACTGACCGTTATCCCAAATGGTGTGGAGTCTCGTTTTCAACATGCAGATCCTGATGTGTTCATCAATAAGTATGGAATTCAGGATTTCATTTTATTTGCCGGGCAGGCCGGTGCAGCACGAAAGAATGCAATTCAACTGCTTCAGATTGCTCCTTCTATAGAAAGAGAAATCGTAATTATAGGCGATTTTTATGAGAATGAATACAGTCGAGAATGTCAATCGATGGCTGAAAAAGCTCAGAATGTTCATCTGATCCCAACCTTAAACCACGATGATCCAATGCTGGAAAGCGCCTATGCAGCATGTGAAATATTTTGTTTACCCTCGTTGTTTGAAACACCCGGTATCGCAGCAATGGAAGCAGCTCTGACTGGAGCAAAAATTGTAATCACAAAAAAAGGAGGAACGAAAGAATATTTTAAAGAGTATGCTTTTTACTCAGATCCCCATTCAAATGAATCGCTGAAAAACGCAATTCACTCAGCTATTGAAGCACCAAAAAGTGATGCGCTTAAGAATAGAATATTAAGCAACTACATCTGGGATAAAGTAGCTAAGAAGACCGCCGCAGTGTATAAAGATTGCCTTAACTAAAATCCTGAAAGGTATCTTCCTCGGCATAATCATCATTGAAGAACTTAATAGCACTATCGATGATTGATTTGGAGATATAGATAACGATGGCAACCATAAGTCCGTATTCATGAAGTGTTGCGATTAACAACAAATACATGATAAAGAGTACGAACGAGAGCTTTTTTGACCGGATGGATTCTCGGTCGAACCGTGGGATTTTCTCAAACTGAATGGAGCTTACCATTAAAAAACTAACCAGAGCAACTAATGGGATTACAACACTGAAAACTCCATTATTGAAGTATTCAAACAGGCTGAGGTCATCTCTAAAAGTTAGGAAAAACGCAATTATTGTGATAGCAACTGAAGGAATAGGAAGCCCAATAAATACATCCGATCTTGGTTCAAGTCGAGCGTTTACATTAAAACGAGCTAAACGTACTGCCCCGCAAAGTGGCGGTAAAGCGGCGACTAAAATACCAAGCATCCCAAGATCTGAAAGTGCAAAGGTATAGATCAAAAAACCGGGTGCCACACCAAAAGAAACCATATCACTAAGGGAATCAAGTTCGATTCCAAAATCAGAATACGCATTGGCAAGACGTGCCATCATACCATCAAAAACATCGAACATACCGGCAGCCATAATCAACCATGCGCCACGGGTTAAATCTCCATCTGCGATCGAGATTATTGCTAGAAACCCCGAAAAGAGGTTCATCAACGTAAAGAAACTTGGAACTGCAATACGCTTGTTTACGGGCGGTTTTGAACCGCGAATGATTTCTCTTCGTTTCTTAAATGTTTGATATTGTTTTTGGATGGGGTATTTCATGTTAGTTGATCACAGCCAACACAGATTGACCTGCCCATGTGCGATCTCCTTCCTTTACCTTAATTTCTACATTAGCAGGTACAATAATATCCATTCTACTACCAAATTTCATCATTCCAAAGCGTTCCCCCGCTTTCAGATCGTCCCCTTCTTTTATGTGATAAACAATTCTGCGAGCTAAAAACCCGGTGATTTGTTTAAAAAAAAGCTTGGTTCCACTTGAGTGCTTTACACCGAAATCTGCTCGTTCATTTAGATTCGAAGCATTTTCATCCCACGCCATCAGATATTTACCGGGATGGTATTTCAGATATTCCAGAACTCCGGAAATTGGATTTCTGTTAACATGTACATCCAACGGAGATAGGAAAATACTAACCTGAGTAGCCTCCGATTTGAGATACACATCTTCCTGAATTTTCTTAATCAACACTACTTTTCCATCCGCCGGCGAGATCACTAGATTTTCACCTTCAGGTGGCGTTCGTTCCGGATCGCGGAAAAAGTAAATCACGATGGCCCACATCACAAAAAAAGTGATATAAATGGGATACGCAATCCAATGCTGAATAAAAGTGTACGTTAGATAAAAAACGAGAGCCGCTACTACTGTAGCCAAGGTCATACTCGCGTAGCCGTCTTTTGCGAACATTTAGAAGTACTTTAGAACGTCGTTAAAGATTACAAACACCATCAAGGTAAGCAAAATTACGAAGCCAATATTTTGGGCTACAATTTTCACTTTTTCAGATGGCTCTCTGCGAGCAATTCCTTCGTAAATAAGGAATACAAGATGTCCACCATCTAAAGCCGGGATAGGCAAGATATTCATGATAGCAAGCGTGATACTAAGAAGTGCGGTGATCATCCAAAAGCCATCCCAACCCGATTGATCAGTAGCTTGACGTGTGATATTTGCGATAGCAATTGGTCCACCTAAATTTTGGCGCACTGATATGTCACCGGAAATCATTCTAGAAAAACCACCAATAATCCCTTCAGTTTGATCAATGGTTTGATCCCATCCATCGCCAATCGAAGCAAAAAATCCTAAAGTTACACGTTCACCACCTGCCATTGCGAGTGTCGGGGATGCTATACCGATGGCTTGATTATCCGGAATGATTGAAGCAACGAAGATTGAATCACCTCTTTGAATGGTGAAATTAATTGCACCTTCCGCAGCGCGAATTATCTCGGTAAGCTGTATCCAATATTTAATATCAACACTATCCGCGGAGATAAATTTATCTCCTGCTTTTAAGCCGGCTTCGTAGGCCGGAGTGCCTAAAGAAACGCTGGAAATGGAACTTGGAAAAGCAAAAATTGGGCTGATGAAATCCCGTGTTTGTAAACTGTCTAAAAAGCTTGGCGGCACACTGATATCAATCTCTTGACCATCTCTCATCACTTGATAGTTAAGATTACTCGAAGTAAGAACAGAAGGAGAAACAAGATCCTCAAATGCCTCAACCGGCTCGCCATTTACTCCTACAATTCGGTCATCGGTTTCAAAACCGATTTCGTGCAATAAACTGCTTTCAGGTATGTATAATCCCGAAACATTTTCAAGCGGAAGTGTAAGCTTACCACTGTTTAAAGTCATTCCGGTGAAAATGAGAAATGCGAGAATCATATTAAATATCACTCCGGCAGTAATTACAATCATTCTTTGCCAAACCGGTTTACTGCGATATTCCCATGGCTGAGGTTCTTGTTCGAGGTGCTCGGTATCCATACTTTCGTCAACCATACCAGAAATTTTCACATAACCACCAAGGGGTGTTGCACCGAGGCAGTAGTCGGTTTCGCCAACTTTAATGCCCCAAATTCTGGGTGGAAATCCTACAGAGAAGCGTTCAACTCGCATCCCAAATAATTTGGCTGCCAAAAAATGACCCAATTCGTGAATAAACACGAGAATCATCAGCGCTCCTACAAAAATTCCAATTGTCTTTAATATCTCTATAACTTCCATGTAATCAATTAATTCGGGATGCAAATTCCCTTGTTCTTTTATCTATTTCTATCAGATTTTGGAGATTTATTTCTGTACTGTCAGATAACGTCTCTAAACTTTTTTCAACAATTTTTGGGATGGAAATATAATCAATTTCTTTGTCCAAAAAGCGCTGTACTGCAATCTCATTTGCAGCATTTAAAATGGCCGGAGCAATGTCGGAATCGTTGATCGCATCCATGGCTAGTTTTACACATGGAAACTTAGCATAATCAACAGGATAAAAGGTTAACTCATGTGCTTTTGTCCAATCCATTCTGGGGGTATCCAACTGCAATCGTTCCGGGTAAGTTAAGGCATAAATAATAGGCACTTTCATATCGGGCGGACCAAGTTGTGCTTTACTACTTCCGTCCACGAAGGTAACCATCGAATGAACAATGCTTTGAGGATGAATCACCGGTTCAATTTTCTCAACCGGTAGGTCAAAAAGCCAATGTGCTTCGATAATTTCCAAGCCTTTGTTCATCATAGTAGATGAATCAATTGTGATTTTAGCACCCATTTCCCAATTCGGGTGCTTTAAGGCTTGTTCCACTGTTATAGTTTGCATTTGCTCGATGGAATAATCCCGGAAAGGTCCACCACTTGCAGTAATAATAATCTTTTCGATGGAATCGCGAGGTTCACCTACCAAACTTTGAAGCATGGCAGAGTGTTCAGAATCCACCGGCAATAACTCGGCATTTGAATTCTTTAAAAGCTCATTAATTAGCTTTCCACCTACAACCAATGATTCTTTATTGGCGAGTGCCACCTTTTTTCCGGCTTTTAGAGCAGCAACGGTTGGTTCAAAACCTGCAAAGCCGACTAAACTATTCAGAACAATATCAACTTGGTCCAACTCGGCTAAGTCTTTCAGAGCATCACCTCCGCTTAGTACGTTGGTAGATGAAGCTGATTGATTCTTTAATGTTGGAAACTTTTCATCGTTACAGATGAGCGCATATTCAGGGCTAAATTCTTTGATCTGCTCAATCAATAACTCAACATTTGAATTTGCAGTGAGAGCAACTATTTCGAATGTTTCGGGGTGCTGCCGAACAATTTCAAGTGTCTGTGTACCGATTGATCCGGTTGATCCAAGTATTGCGAGTCTCTTTCTATCCAAAAGCCATTTTTTATCTAATTGAGTATAAGAACACTAACCTCAAAGTGCAGAAAAATAATTCACTTTTTATGCTGCTTAAAATTTATTCAATTTGATGATTGCCAGCATTCTGCCGCTTTTCTCTTTTTCTCTTCGATAGGAATAAAAAAGCGATTCTTCATCGATGGTGCACCGCCCATCAGCTTCGATATTGGCTGATAATACACCCGAACCAATGAGTTGCTCTTTTAACAACCCAACCATATTAACATGTGGTTTATCATATTCATCATCGTTTACTAAATGCCCGGGAAATTTTGAAGCAACTTCTTCTCCTACTTCGAAATTATGAACTCCTAAACATGGACTAATAAATGCAGTTATATTCTGCTTTTCTGCACCTAATTCCTGCATTTTGGCAATGGTTTGTGGTACAATTTCACCAACAGTTCCTCGCCAACCTGCATGAATGGCAGCTATCACTTTATTCTCGAAATCACCTAATAAAAGAGCCCCACAATCAGCTACTTGAATACCTAATGCAACACCAGGGGTGCTTGAAACAAATGCATCTACATTGGGATAAACTCCTCCTCTTTCAACAGCCAACACATTATTACTGTGGATTTGATTAGCCAAGGCCAGATCACGATGTTTGATACCAATTGATTCGCATAATGTATGTATATGCCGCAATACAACATGCTGATCTTCTTCTGAGCTAAAGCCCACATTGAGCCCGTCTATTTGAGCTCCGTCTGAATTGTATTCAGCATTCTTATAGCTAAACCACGACATAATGCGTGAATTATTCAGTTGATAGGGTCTTATAAATTCAAATGGAAAAGTGTTCATCCAATTTCATTTTTATCAATCCAACAGGAAAACGTTTACCTGTCCACAAATTAAACGATTCATCACCTTGATATATCAACATATCGAGGCCATAAATCGGAAGTCCATGTACTTGCCTAGCCTGTCTGATAAATTTAGTTTCCAATGGGTTATATACAATGTCGTAGCAAATTTTTTCAGCTAAAAATTCTATTTGATAGTCTTTTACCGGCGAATTATCAACATTTGGATACATTCCCAATGGTGTTGCATTAATTATCAAGGACGCTTCTTGCGCGTAATCAATCCAATTGTCGTACGAACAGCATAAAGTATTCTGTTTGTACTCTATTCTCTTCGGCTCCCTTGATACCATACAAACCTCTTCGAACCCTAAATCATTCAGAGCATAAATAATTGCTTTAGTTGCACCACCTGTACCAAAAATTAACGCTCTATTTGTATCAAAATCTTCCAGATCAATATCATGTATTGGTTGCACAAAACCATAAGCATCTGTGTTATGGCCAACTAATTTCCCATTATTTTTAATGATTGTGTTAATTGCTCCAATAGCTTCAGCAACCGATGTGAGTTCATCCACAGCTTGAAGTAATTCTACTTTAAAGGGAATAGTTATGTTCGCACCTAAAAATAAAGGGCTGTTAAAATGAGCAATTAGAGATGGAATCTCGTTCAACTCAACTTGTAGTGCAGTATATGCTGCTTCTATTTGATGATGTTTTAATGCTGTGTTGTGCATCAATGGAGAAACACTATGGCTTACTGGATTTCCAATAAGCAGATAATGTGGTTTTTCAGATGCTTCTGACTTTAAAAACTGTGGAAACGTCATATTTTGATAAAGTATAGACAAAAAAAATGCGCATTGGTTAGATGCGCATTATAAATATTATATAAAAGCTTTTTTAAGCAGTTACTTCCTCTTTTGGCTCAAGCTGAGTTTCTTTGAAAGTATCTGACTCTGCAAGTTCTTTGAACTTTTCAAGATCTTTAACTAATTGTGCTGGAGATTCTTCGATGAAGGTTGCCAAATCATCGGTTGGATCTCCAAAAAATGTACGATAGTCTAAAGAAAACTCAACACGAGTACGAGTACCGTTATCAAGAGGAGTAAAACGAATGGTACCAGTTTGATTGAGGTTACCATTAATTGTAATCCAAGCGAAACGTGTATTTCGAAGGTTGTCAATTAAATTTGTAGTCCAAACGAAATCTTCGTTGCCAATTTTTGTGTGGTATTCGAAGGTTTGAGAATTAATTCTCTCAACTGCGTCTACTCTATCCATGAATTTAGGGAAATCAACAGGGTTGCTTAGTAATTCATAAACTTTAGCTAGTGGCAAATCAATTTCGATTCTTTCGTGCGCCATAATAGATATCTTGGATATATTAATCGTTGGGTATTTCTGCGATGAACCAGATTTCGATGAAAAAGGTAGGATTCATCCATATTGTTCTAAAAATACGGATAATATGATTAAGCCTCAATTATCTATACAACAATTATTCACCGCCAAATTTGTAAGAAATCAGGTAATTAAAATCAATAAAACTTCGTAATTAGCTTTTTTAGCCTGCGATTTATTTTTGCGGCAAATTCATTAAAATTGTTTCATGAATAGCATTAATCGACTGTGAAGCATCTATTTCAACGTATCGTTCTTCATTCTTTGACAGGAAATCGTATCCTTCTATCACTCGTTCAAAAAATTCTTTTCCGGCTTTTTCCATCCTATCTTCAAGCAAATGTGCTGTTCTTTTTTTTGATTCTTCCCAACTAATCTTCAAATAAAATGTCAGGTCGGGAGTATTTCCGAGCGAGGCAATCGCATTTATGGATTGAATTTTTTCAGTAGGCACGCTTTCTCTTCCAAATCCTTGATAGGCAGTTGTAGAATCATAAAATCGATCTAGTATTACAATGTTGCCTTTTTTTAATGCAGGTTCTACTTTTTCAGAAATTAACTGAGCACGAGCAGCAGAAAAAAGTAATAGTTCTGAAACAGGATGGATATCAGCATCTGAATTTAATAGAATAGAACGGATTTGCTCAGAAATAGCAGATCCACCCGGTTCTCTAAATACTTCTACCTGTTTACCCTTTTTATCGAGGTAGTCTTTTAATAATTGTATCTGGGTAGATTTACCACACCCATCGATGCCCTCAAAGCTTATCAGCATAAATAGTTAAGAATTTTAAAAATCGAAATCATCCATCATCTCTACAGGTTCTTTAGGCATAGCTAGCGCCAAGCCAATATAAATTGGGATACTAGCACCTGAGGTCATGAAAAATGCAATAACAAATAAAAGACGAACTACAGTAGAAGAAATACCGAAATATTTTGCTAACCCTCCACAAACTCCAGCCCATTTTTTATCAGAACGAGATTTCATGAGTTTTTTGGATTGCTTTAACCCATAAGATGTAGAACTGAATGTATCAAACTCGGAGCTAAATGCAGAGGAGCTGCTTGATTTACTCTCTGAATCTAGATCGTTTCGAAGTGTACTATAACCAGAACCAAATACATCATCATCTTTTGCAGTAGTTTTACTTTTAGATTTTGATCTGCGCCCAAAGCGACTAGTAGAGCCGTGCACATCATCCATATTCTTTTTACTTGCTGATGCTTTTCGAGCTTTCATTTCTCGTTTAATTTTTCGCTCTGCTGCTTTCACTCTTCGGCGATCGCCTACCAAATATCCAAAACCTACTAAGGTAACAAGTGCCCCACCTAAAAATGGTAGTGCCGATATAGCTCCTTGCGCAAATTCTGAGAATCCCATTCCAACCGGTAAACCAATCCATTGTAACACAAACATCATGCCCGTGAATAACATGGCTATACCCGAAATGGTCGCAAAATTCCAAATACCCTTTTCAGTTTCTTTTTGCTGATCTTCATCCAAAAAATTCTGCATGGTCGCATGCAAATCAAAGTCGTCAAACTCTAACGATGCTGTGCCCGTTTTAGATGATGTTTTAGTTCTTGTTCGTTGTGACATTTAAAAATTCCTCCTCGGTGATGCTACGAGCTAAAAATATACAGGTTACACATTAATTGTCTGCGTTTCTGTGATAATTATATCTAGGGGTATATCATGATCCTCAACCGGTACATGGTCTACCAAAAATTGGTCGAAAATTAATCCAATTTTAAGTGCATTTGTTGTAGCTAAAAACCGATCATAGTAACCTTTTCCGTATCCAAGGCGGTTCCCATTTGCATCAGCAGCCAACAATGGAATTATAATCGCATCGCCCAAAAAATATTTTTTTAATGTTGGATTATCCGGTTCCAACACTCCCCAAATATTGGCTTTTAAATCGTTTAAATCGGCAATCTCAGTGTGGAATAACTTATTGGAAGCGGTATCCATAACCGGAATAAAAACCGCTTTCCCGCCATTTAAGCAATGATTGATAATTGCATGAGTATCAACTTCTTTTCTCGCATTCATCGATACATAACAGTGAATGCTATGAGCTTGAGAGTAAAATTTAGACTCGATAACACTTTTGTAAATCTGTGCCGACCAATCATTCCACAACTTTTGATCCAATAACGATCGTTGCTTTTTGATTTTTGCCCGTAATTCGTTCTTATCGAGCGCCATCGGTTGTTAGAGTTTAACGATATGATGTGTTTGCAGATCCAGATCTTTGGAAGCAAAATCGTCCAGCAACCTCTCCCAGACATCCATTCCATATTTGTTCATAAAATAGGTTGGATTCACCGCTCTTTCCTGCAAACCATCCGGAAAGAGCTGAGCTTTTATCTTTCTAATTCGTTTAAGTTGCGTTTCCTCTTGTTGCTTTAATGATCGAAAAACCCGGCCTTTCAACTTATTAAGCTCATTTTCGAAACCACTTACAGTTTTCCCAGCTGTACCTTCCAAAGTAGAGTCGATAGAGGCAATTCTTTGAATGGGTTGCTTTGCGGATTCTTTGATTTCAGAAACCCAATTATTAAATAATTTATCGAGATCTGCAGGGCTATTTATTTCAATGTACTGCGATTCTAAATCTTCGATTCGTTGATTGTAGCTGCACATTTCAAACGGCAATTTTTGCATGATGCGATCTATTCCCGACTCCAATAACGTTGCACTGATTCTAGGAAAAATCACAGGCATTACCATATCAAATTGCTCGTAATACGATTTCATTTGTGCATAGTAGGCGATTTCGCCGGGTCCGGCAACATAACCGATAGTTGGTAAAAGTACATCCTGTAAAACTGGGCGAAGAAAAACATTAGGTGAAAAATTTTGCGGCTCAGCTTCGATTTTCATCAACAATTCGCTTGTAGTCAAAGACTTGTCGTTAATAGTCCAGCTATCCCCTTCTCGATCAAGTTTAGTTCTACCTTTTTCATCAAAATAAAAGAGATTCGAAGATCCAATAATCACTTGCCTGTGATAGTCTTTCTCCAGCTCGGAACTTTGAGATTCAAGTGCTTGATGAATTTCATCAGCTTTTGATACGGAATTTGAAAAGACCGTAGTACATAGTTCTTTAATAGCCGAGAAATTACTACCTACAATTAATAATCCTTGTTTGCTGAACCAAGCACTCATCAATTGGGCAAAAGCTTGAGCGTGAGTTTTGTCAATGGTGTAGCAAGTTGTAAGCTGATCGAATAGACTTTCTGTAAAATCAGTTTCTGGGAATTCGCCTCGAAGTTGCTCAAGCAAGTCCGTCATCGATTTATCAACTACTACCTCAGAAACAGGATTGCCATTTCCTTTTTGATCTAAATTCAACTTAGTAAAGTCATCGTTTCCAGGAATACCTAAATGGGCTATTTCTTCGAAGTCGTGGTCTTCATCTGCCAACCAAAAAACCGGTACAACAGGGCGGTTCAGTTTTTTCTCCCATTCTTTGGCAAGAATAATGGTGGTCATGGTCTTGAATACGGTATACAACGGCCCTCCTGCTACCCCAAGTTGTTGCCCGGTAACAATAGCAAGTGCTGAAGGTTCAGAAAATTTAGCGAGTGCTTCTTTTTGATCTGCTGATATTCCTAATTCGTCGTGGTATTTGGCGAACGCCGAAACCACTGCAGCTCTGTTTTTTGATGAAGGAATGCGTGATATGCGACCCTTAATTTCCTGGTCGTTGAAAGGATTGGTCGAAAAAAAACGATTTAGTTTTTGATAGTCGTATATATAGGTAGAAAATAGAGATGAAAATGGGAGTTGTTTAAACGAACACTGACTTTTTTCCACTAATTATCCTTTCATTTTTGATATTTGATCTCTGAGTTTAGCCGCTTTTTCATAGTTCTCAGTTTCGATAGCGGTATGTAAATCTATTTTCAGCTGTTCTAACTTGGAAAGATTATCGTTAACAGTGTCCATATCTTTTTTCGTTTCACTCTTAGGAGTTTTCTCTTCCGATTCTTGATCAGCAGAGATTCCTGCTTCTTTCAGGATACGTTCACTAACATAAATTTCGCAACCAAATCGAACCGATAGTGCAATAGCATCACTTGGGCGCGCATCTACTTCGAATAATTCATCGCCTCGCTCAACAATAATTTTAGAATAAAAAGTGCCTTCTGATAAATCACTCACCACCACATGCTTTACTTTAGCTTCAAATCCTTGAATCATATTTTTCAACAAATCATGAGTCATAGGGCGGGGTGGTTTAATATTCTCTAGTTCTAATGCAATAGCTTGAGCTTCGAAGGAACCAATGATAATGGGTAACCTGCGCATTCCATTAACCTCTGTTAATATCAAGGCGTAAGCCCCTCCACTACTTGGACTGGTAGATAGGCCCAATATGTCCATCAGTACTTTACTCAATATTCTATCCTGTTTTGCATTTAAACTATGTAGAGAAGTTAGGGAAAATAATTATAGTCTTAAACTTCGAGGCTAACTCTTCTAACTGCGAAATCGTTTATATCGCATGTTTTGCCTAACCCCTTCATGTGATATTGTGTTTGAGTTCAAGAAAGTAGATTCAATCAAGATTTAACATTTATGGAGGCTACTATGAGAGCAAAAGTTACATTATTACTACTATCAGCTGGAATTATACTTTCATCGTGCATTGCTACAATTGGTCCTGAAGGTCCACGTGGGCGAGACGGCTCAGATGGAGAAGTAGAAATTTATAACGGTACATTTGTTATCGATTCAGATAACGATTTCGGTGTTGAAGACGAATTTATTTCCGTTGCATCCTATTCGTGGGGAATATTAGACGAGAGTACTGTTGACGAAGGCCTAGTTTTGGCGTATATCCAATTTGATGGCTCAACGGCATGGCAATCCCTTCCTTTATCTACCCCATTTGAGAATGATGTAGTTGTTCTTCGTTATGGATTTGATATCGACAATTTCGATTTAATTTTAGAAGGTGAATCGCCAAATAACAATCAGATTAATGAAGGCATTTTTGATGGTGATATCATTCGGGTAATCGCTATTCCACCCGGACATCTTTTCAAAGGGAAAAACGTAGATTATTCAAATTTTGAGCAAGTGAAACAAATATATAATCTCGATTTTTGATCATCGATAATAAACACGAAAAAGCCGATAGAATTTCTATTGGCTTTTTTTATTTTCGATAATGCACCTGGATAATTTTTCAGCTAAATCAGCCTATCAACTCATACACACAATTTGTGTTACTGCGTTAGTTTGTTGTGTGATTATTTCGTTCCGTGTTTGGGTTCCGATTGAAAATCATTTCCCTGTCCTACCAATTTTCTTTTCTGTTGATTTCTTCCCACTTCAATTACTCTTTGCATTCTTATTTGCAGGTTCAATCACTTTAATTAGTCTTCACAATTCGCAACTGCTAATAAATATTGCATTGCTCTATGTAGTGTTGTTTGCACTCGGCGATTACAACCGAGTACAACCCTGGTATTTCTATTTTTTAGTTTTTCTCGGCATAATTAATAACCAAAGAAATCCTAAACATGGTATTCAAAGCATTGCTTTAATTTTAGCATGTATTTATATAATAAGTGGAGTGCAAAAAATAAATGGAGGCTTTGCTTTCTACACTCACCCGTGGATGCTTGAGCCATTAACGCGATTTTTTTCTAATCAGTTGATGGAGAAATTGTATTCATTGTTTTGGATAGGTCCTGCTGTGGAGCTTTTTTGTGGAATCGGTTTATTGTTTCGTAAAACATCACGTTGGTCCGCATTCTTATTAATTGGAATGCATGTTTTCATCTTATTGATGATTGGTCCAATAGGCAGGAACACAAATGCAGTAGTTTGGCCTTGGAATATCGCTTTTATGATAATGCTGTTTATAATTTTCGTGAGAAGTAAAACCAACTTAGTTGCGTATTTGTCTAAACCAAAACACCTAATATCAACCGGTGTTATTATTGTAGTATTTATTCTGTTACCGCTTATAAGTCTAATAAATCTTTGGCCTAAGCATCTTTCAGCAGCATTGTATTCCGGAAATAAAATAAAATCCGAGATTCATATCCCAGATGAACTAGCTGAAAAAATCGAGGGGAAATATAAGGCTGCCTACAATGGTATAGAACATATTGCCGTGCCAACGTCATGGGCTATGAACGAGCTAAAAATAGCAATGTATCCTTCTAAAAACGCTCATCTTTTGCTTTATCAAAAAATGTGCAGTAATTACCCTGAGTATTCTGAATATTTCGTTTTTAAAATGCGGCCATTTTCTGATTGGAAAACCGGTGAAAGAGCAACAACTCATTACTTTTGTAACGACTTTGAATAACTAGTATGATTAAAGACCCCAAACAAATCGTAACTCCTTTCGCTTTCTCGGTTCATCCCGATTTGTTGGGTCAGCCGTTAGCTACACCAAAAAGAAGAATATTTGCAATTCTCATCGACTTATTAATTGCTTATTTATTAGCTGAACTTGGTAACATTTTTCTGGCAACTGCTGTTACAATTCTGATATTCTGGATTGTTATTCGAACCAGAAGTAATAGCACTTTTAAGAACTTATTACGATATGCTACAGCTACTATTTCAAGTATTTTTGTATTTGCTATAGCTTTAGGAGTGTTAGAAGCATTTAGCCCTTCTAGTAATGATTTCTACTTCGATCCTAATTTGAAAACAGGGCAAGATATCAATTGGGAAGAATTTGGCAATGCTATGGCAACCATGGATTATACTGATCCGGATAAAATGGAAGAACAGTTTGATGACCTCGAAAAAGCTATGGGATTCGACGAAAATGAGAGTACTATAGTTCAAGTTGAATATCCCGAGAATTTTATTTCGCAATTAAATGAGTTCGAGACTGCTTTTTCAGAAAATGATTCCGCGCAAATAGACTTACTTCGTATTGATATAGCTCAAATACTTGCAAAACCCGAACTACATGAACTGGAAACTGAAATTGATAAACTCGATGGAAGAGTCGACGATTTACGAGAGAGAAACAAAGATTTAGCTGAACAAATCGAGAACCCAAGCATGTACATCGCAACAAAACGAACGCTTAAAATGATGGGACTTTCGTTGGGCTGGGTTGGCTTGTATTTCATCACAACCATTGCCTTTTTTAAAGGACAAACCCTTGGTAAAAAGCTTCTTAAAATTCGAGTCGTTCGATTAAACAATAAACCCGTTGGCTTGTTTTTCGCCTTCGAACGCTTTGGGGGCTATGCCGCTGGGTTTGCAACGGGATTAATTGGTTTCTTTCAAATTTATTGGGATGCCAATCGGCAAGCCATTCACGATAAAATAGCCAGTACTGTTGTCATCGACCTTCGAGAATCGAAAAAAGAGAAAACCGAGCACCTTCGAAAAGAAGTACTGGAAAACGAAAATCTTCTCAGTCAGTTTTAACATGCTCCCCATCAACCTAAAAGAGAAATTTGAACTTTTTGAAGAGTATTGGACGCCTAAAATTCTAGGTGAATTCAATGGTCAACTCATCAAAATTGCGAAGTTAAAAGGCGAATTTGTTTGGCATGCTCATGAGAATGAAGATGAGTTATTCTATATCGTTAAGGGCGAACTTGAAATACGCTATCAGGATAAAAGTGTGACATTGAATGCCGGTGACTTGCACATCGTACCCAAAGCAACTGAACACTTTCCGGTTGCTGAAAAAGAATGTTGGGTGATGCTTATCGAGCCCAAAGGAACCGCGCATACCGGCGATGTGATAACTGAAAGAACAAAAAATGAAGATCAGCAAGAATGGGTTTAAAAACTGCATCACTTAAAGAAGATCACATCCATTTTCAAAGAATTCGCCCAAGAATTCATTTTTATTCTTCTAAAACTTCCAATGAAATTACCGGCGAAATTAAAACAAAATTACGATCAGGCCTAAGTAGTTGTCAAGGGCAGGTTACCAAAAACTTTGCCACTATTTATCCGCCTGTGGATGAGCAACATTATTGGTCACCACAGTTAACAATAACCCTTGAAGAACACGAAGACGGAACCTTAGTTAGCGGGTTATATGGCCCGCGTCCGGCAGTTTGGACGATGTTCGTTTTCATTTATTCAATTATCGGTTTTGCAACTATTATTGTTGCTATGATCGGTCTCTCTTTTCGAACCATTGGGCAGCCTGCAGATATTCTATGGGCAGTGCCAGGGCTAATACTTCTATTTTTTACCTTATATCTTGTTGCATATTTTGGGCAACGATTTGGGCACAAACAAATGACTCGAATTCACCGCTTCATGGAAAATTGTATTGGTGAAGATATTGAAGCTTATTAAATCAATATAAAATTAGAATACCTTCAAAGTAGTAACCGAAACTATCGACCTATATTAATTCAAAACCAATTTAGCAACGTATGGGAATCATCAAAGAGTTTAAAGAATTTGCCATCAAAGGCAACATGTTCGATATGGCTGTGGGGATCATAATCGGAACAGCGTTCAACAACATCGTTTCCTCGTTAGTTAAAGATATCATCACTCCATTATTTGGTTTTTGGATTGGAGACGCTCCTTTTCAAGACTTAAAAATTACCCTCAAACCCGAAATAATTAACGAAGCCGGCGCTGTTACCCAACAAGCGGTATCAATTAATTATGGTGTTTTTCTTGAAAGCACTTTCGACTTTCTCATTATTGCTTTCACCATATTTTTGGTGATAAAAACCTTCAACAAACTTCGCACTAAATCGCTGGAACCCAAAGAGAAAACCGTTCCAACCCGTAAAGACATTGAGTTGTTGAGTGAGATCAGAGATTTACTTAAGGAACAAAAAGGGTGAAATCCTGGTAATTAATAGTGAAATATTAATTACTTACATCAAATTACAATGAGTATTTATCAAGAACACAGCGCTGAATTGAATACGCGCGATTTGCATTATATCAGGAGAACAATAAACCAAGCCAAAGAATCAAGGACCTCACTTTTGATGGGATTGTCCTTCTCTATTCTTGCCCCTGTCATGATATTTCTTTTATTCAAGACGGGAACATTTTCGAGCCAACTATTTACTGTTTCATTAATAGCATTCCTGTTAGTGATTGCTTTAATCATGGGCTATTCCTACATCGAAAATTATAAGAAAATCAGTTTCTATAAAGAGTTAAAACACGATGGCGAGAAAAGAGCACTAACAGGTTTAATTACCGATAAGAGAATTGAATCTGATTGGAATTCCGATGATGCATCCGGAGCTGAAAGGCATCTCATTGAATTAGGGGAAGTTAAAGAAATTGTAGCCTCACCCACTCAATTCGACGCGGTTAACATCGGCGATAAAGTTACTGCTACATTCGACGTAGCTGAAGAGTTTAATTTCTTAGATCAAGATGAAAACAAAAAAATTGATCAACTAGTTAAGCATCGTAAGAAGCTTTAAGTGGCTAAAACACTTCTTTAGCTACTTCAAAAACAGATTTTGCTTTACCCATCGAATAATAATGCAGTGTGGGAACTCCAAAATCAATCAACTCTTTAGATTGTTGAATAGCCCATTCAATGCCAATTTGCCGGGCAGCATCATTATCTTTACAATATTCAAGCTCAACGCTTAAAGCCTCAGGAATATCGATATGAAAAAGCTGAGGCAGCAGTGTAACCTGTCGCTTTGTGGTGATTGGTTTTAGCCCCGGAACAATAGGAATATCGATACCAATATCTTGGCAACATTGCACAAAATCGAAGTATTTCTGATTGTCGTAGAACATTTGAGTTACGATATAATCCGCACCGCCTTCTACTTTATTTTTCAGATAACGTAAATCCGTTTCCATGTTTGGAGCGGTCACATGTTTCTCCGGATATCCGGCCACACCGATGCAAAAATCTGAGGACATTGCATTTTCGATATCCTCGTCCAAATAAATGCCGTTATTCATATCAATTACTTGTCCCAACAGTTCCGAAGCATAAGCATGCCCGCCCGGTTCGGGTACAAAATCACGATCAGGTTTACGAACATCACCCTGGAGAACTAGAACATTATCGATGCCTAAAAAATTGAGATCGATTAGTGCGTTCTCAGTTTCTTCTTTGCTGAAACCGCCACAAATGATGTGAGGCACTGCATCCACATTATAGTGATTTTGTATGGCCGCACACATCCCCACCGTTCCGGGGCGTTTTCGCACCGTTTTACGTTCGAGCAAGCCATTTTCACGCATTTTATAAGAGTATTCTTCCCGGTGATAAGTCACATCAATAAATGGTGGATTGAATTCCATCAAAGGATCGATATGATCGAACAGCGTACGAATATTTTGTCCCTTTAACGGTGGTAGCACCTCAAAGGTAAACAAGGTCTTACCCTTCGCCTCTTTAAAATAGTCGGTTACTTTCATACTTGATCTTCTTTATTCATGACACTAAAACACAAAACCACGAAAATATTATTAATTGCCATATTCCTAATTCCTAATTAATACCCCAAATTCGGCGAAAGCCACTTTTCTGTTTCTTCAATGCTTTGCCCTTTTCTAGCGGCGTACACTTTAATTTGATCTTTCCCAAACTTGCCCACATTGAAATACCGTGATTTAGGATGCGAAAAATAGAATCCACTTACCGAACTAGCCGGATACATGGCAAACGATTCGGTAAGGCAAATCCCGGTGTTCTTCTCAACCTGAAGCGTATCGAATAGGGTCTGTTTTTCGGTGTGATCGGGGCATGCCGGATATCCCGGAGCAGGACGAATTCCTTGGTACTTTTCCTCGATAAACCGTTCGTTATCGAAATCTTCTGATGAATATCCCCAAAACTCGGTCCGAATTTTGAAGTGTAGGTATTCTGCGTGAGCCTCAGCTAATCGATCTGCCAGTGCCTTCACCAATATGGAATTGTAATCATCGTGTTGGGCTTTAAACCTTTCAAGCATTTTCTCGATGCCGATGCCCGCCGTTACAGCAAACAATCCCAAATAATCGCTCAGGCCCGATTCCAGCGGAGCTACAAAGTCGGCTAGACAATGATTCGGCTGCCCTGATCTTTTCTCAGCTTGTTGGCGAAGAAAATGAAATCGTGTCAATTCTTCCGAGCGATCTTCATCAGTGAATAAAATCACATCTTCATCCACCGAATTCGCCGGAAATAACCCATAAACCGCTTTCGCTGTAAGTGATTCATTTTCGATGATTTCATCCAGCATTCGATTGGCATCTTCAAACAAATTGGTAGCCTGTTCGCCCACCGTTTTATCTTCTAAAATAGCAGGATATTTGCCGGTAAGCATCCAAGTTCTAAAAAATGGCGACCAATCTATAAACTTTCGGAGTGTGCTTAAATCTACTTTATCGTTTACCTGAACACCGATTTTAGCCGGTGTTTTGATGTCGCTTTGTTTCCAGTCGATATCAAAACGGTTATCTCGGGCCTGTTCAAAACTAAGCATCTTTCGCAATTGCGACTTTCGTTCGTGGGCATCCCGTAAATCGGCATATTCTTTTTTATAATGCTGTGTAAGCGCCTCTCGATTTTGATGATTCAACAAATCGCTGCAAATGGATACAGAACGTGATGCATCGTTCACATGTACCACCGGCGATGAATAATTAGAATCAATTTTTACTGCGGTATGAATACGTGATGTGGTAGCTCCACCAATCAACAAAGGCGTTTTCAATCCACGTTTTTCCATCTCTTTGGCAACGCCCACCATTTCATCCAGCGAAGGAGTTATCAAACCACTTAAGCCGATTACATCTGCTCCGGTGTTCTGCGCTTCATCTAAAATTTTATCCGTCGGCACCATCACTCCCAAATCGATGATATCGAAATTATTGCACGCCAGAACTACGCCTACAATGTTTTTTCCGATATCGTGCACGTCGCCTTTCACCGTTGCCAGTAGAACTTTAGCCCGCTGCGATGTGTCTTTATTTTTCGCTTTTTCCTCTTCCAAAAACGGAGTTAAATAAGCTACAGCTTGCTTCATTACTCGAGCACTTTTCACAACCTGAGGCAGAAACATCTTTCCATCGCCAAATAGATCTCCCACAATATTCATCCCGTCCATGAGCGGACCTTCAATCACTTGAAGTGGACTTCCAATCTTTTGCCTTGCCTCTTCGGTATCGGCTTCGATGAATTCTGTGATTCCTTTTACCAACGAGTAACTCAGCCTTCCCTCAACCGATTTGGTCCTCCATTCCTGCGTTTCTTTTTGTTTGATTTCGCCCGTTCC
Organism: Balneolaceae bacterium; assembly: GCA_034669965.1. Taxonomy (GTDB): domain Bacteria; phylum Bacteroidota; class Rhodothermia; order Balneolales; family Balneolaceae; genus HXMU1420-13. The sequence goes on from JAXMOK010000002.1 coordinate 194,369, forward strand.
CCGATACTTTTCAGCGATTTCAAGTAATCGTTCGGTGGCATCCTCTCTCCGATCAAGCAAAACATCTTCTACCCGTTGGAGCAGCTCTTTTGGAATTTCATCATACACTTCTAATTGCGTCGGATTTACGATTCCCATATCCATTCCATGTTTGATGGCGTGATACAGAAATGCAGAATGCATCGCTTCACGAACCGGATTATTCCCACGAAACGAAAATGAAACGTTGCTTACACCACCAATAATATGAGCACCGGGTAAATGTTTACGAATCCATTTTGCAGCATGGAAGTAATCGAGCGCATTTCGCCGGTGTTCTTCCATGCCTGTGGCTACCGGAAAGATGTTCGGATCCAGAATCACATCCGAGGGATTGAACCCAACTCGATCAACTAACAAATGATACGATCGATCACAAATCTCGATTCTTCGATCCAAGGTATCTGCTTGTCCGTCTTCATCAAAAGCCATGGCGATTACAGCAGCACCATATTTTCTAACCAGATTTGCTCTGCGAATAAACTCTTCCTCTCCATCTTTTAGGCTGATGGAATTCACAACGCCCTTTCCCTGAATCACTTTTAAGCCGGCTACAATCACCTCCCATTTTGAGGAATCAATCATGATTGGAATTCGAGCGATATCGGGCTCTGAAGCTATCAAATTGAGAAAAGTGGTCATTTCCTGAGCCGAATCCAGCATCCCTTCATCCATATTCACATCAAGAATTTGGGCGCCGCCCTGCACTTGATCTAAGGCCACTTCTAAGGCGGTTTCGTAATCGCCGGCTTTTATCAAGTTCAGAAATCGTTTCGACCCGGTGACATTTGTTCGTTCTCCCACATTCACGAAATTAGAATCGGGTGTAATGATGAGAGGTTCGAGTCCGCTTAAGGTAATTGGATTTGGTTTCATCCTGCCAGCACTCCTTTGCCATTGGTTCTTGGTTGATAACCGGCAGCCAAATCGGCCATTACCTTGATATGATCAGGCGTTGTGCCACAACATCCACCCAAAATATTCACCAATCCATCTTCGAGATACGATTTAACTTCTTCGCCCATCTCTACAGGACCTTGATCGTATTCACCAAATTCGTTGGGCAGTCCAGCATTCGGATAGGCACTTATGAAATATCCGGCATTCTTAGCCAGTGACTTCACGTACGGTTTTAATTGAGATGCTCCCAGTGCACAGTTTAATCCAATCGACAAAATAGGCGCATGCGAAAGTGAAATCAGAAATGCCTCCACAGTTTGTCCGGAAAGAGTGCGTCCACTTGCATCGGTGATAGTGCCGGAAATCATAATTGGAAGCTCATTTCCAGATTCCTCGAAGAGATCCAGTATTCCAAATATTGCCGCTTTTGCATTTAGTGTGTCAAAAATGGTTTCGATGAGCAGTAAATCGGAACCACCATCCATTAATCCTCGAGCCTGTTCTTTGTAGGCTGAAGCGAGTTGATCGAAGCTAATGGCTCGGTATTCAGGACGGCTAACATCCGGCGAAAGAGATGCCGTTTTATTGGTTGGTCCCATCGCTCCGGCTACAAATCGCGGTTTTGATGGATTTTTTGCGGTGTAATTATCGCAGGAAATTTTGGCAATACGCGCCGATTCAAAATTTAGATCGTAAACAATAGATTCAAGCTCATAATCAGCTTGCGCTATGCTTGTTCCGCTAAATGAATTCGTTTCAACGATATCGGCACCAGCCTCCAAATACTGCTCATGAATGATTTGAATCACATCCGGACGAGTAATTGAAAGTAGATCGTTATTACCTTTAAGATCCACGACTGAATTCAGAAAACGATCACCTCGAAAATCCTCTTCCTTAAGATCGAATCGTTGGATCATAGTGCCCATAGCTCCATCGAGAACCAATACGCGTTGTTGTAAAATTTCTTTGATGTTCACTCTGTTCGGGATTGGCTTATTAACAAAGAGTGATGGAAAAAACTCACTTATTTGTCTTCGCAATAATAGCGAAGTGGGATTTGGCACCTTTTCTAAGTAGTTAGTTTAGACGGTTGCCAAGACATCAACGGGCCCATTCCCTCAGTCTTTCTTAATAAGCATTAAATAATGATTTTAAGATAGTAGGAAACTTTGGAAACTCGAAATCTTTATCTCTAGTTGATTCTTGATCTGTAAGTTCCTAAATATTTCTGAATTACTTCGTGCAGCATGGACGGTTCGAAAGGTTTTGGCACTATCTCATTAACACCTGCATCAAACGCCTGTGCATGTTCCTCGAATACATTAGATGCCGTGAGAGCAACAATCGGGATGGTGCTTATGGATTTATCTTCCAGTAATCGAATACGTTTTGTTGCCTCATATCCATCCATTATAGGCATATGAAGATCCATAAGAACTACATCATAGTTTGATTCTTTTACGGCTTCAATGGCTTTTTTACCATCAGTACACACTTTTGGGGTGATATCCCATCGCTTTAAAAAGTGGAGTAATACTTGAGTGTTCACCAGATTATCTTCCACCACCAACACCTTTGCCCCTTCTAAACTTTCGAGTGAAGCTAAATCTCTCTTCCCCAAGTTTGGAACACTTACTTTCTCTGCTTTTAAATAGGTTACAGAAAACGAAAATGTAGTTCCTTTACCAACCGTACTAACTACTTTTATCTGGCTGCCGTGTAGTTCGAGTAATTTTTTGGTTATTGCGAGACCTAATCCTGATCCACCATATTTACGATGTGTTTTTTCACTCGCCTGTATAAAGCTTTCAAAAATTATATCAACTTTATCGGCTGGAATTCCAATGCCGGTATCAGAAACTCTGAATTCAAGCGTTGCTGTCGATTCGGTTTGCTCAGAAAGAGAAACGTCTACCGTTACAGAACCCGTTTCAGTAAACTTGATGGCGTTTGAAATCAGATTGTTGAGAATTTGAGTTAGTCGTGTTGGATCCCCTTTTAACACCTCAGGTATCTTCTCATCGGGTGTAACTGTTAAATGTATATTTTTTTTAACCGCTTGGTGGTAAAAGGATTGATACACATTGGAAAACAGAAATAACGGCTTAAATTCGATGACCTCTAGAGAAACCTTCCCCGATTCCACTCGGTTATAATCCAACACATCATTTACTATTTCAAGCAAATTCTTAGCAGAAAAATCTAGCGTATCTAAGTACTCTTTCTGATCCTCTCTCGGGTTTTCGTTTGCCAATAAATTGGTCATTCCAATTACAGCATTCATCGGTGTACGAATTTCATGGCTCATCACCGATAGAAATTGAGTCTTTAAACGTGCGGCCTCTTCAATTTCTTTATTTTTCTGCCTTAGCAACTCATTTGCTTTTTTACTTATTCTATTCGTTCTAAAAAGTACAATTGCGATAACAACCAACAATGCTAAAACTAGAAAAAGCATATTTCTTGTATTGGCGTTATGCTCTAATTGAGCCACTTGTAGCCTCGATCTTTCATTTAGCAATTCGATCTCTTGCTTTTGTTTCTCCGACTCGTACTGAGTTTGCAATTCTGCAATTTGTCGATTGGTTTCAATCGAAACTAGACTGTCTTTAAGGCTGGCATGTAATTGAAAGTAATACAACGATTCTTCAAATGCTTCGACATCAGAATAGGTGGCAGCCAAATTTTTATAAGCATCTTTTAAACCTGATAGATCGTTTATTTGTTCGAAATAAGTAATTGCTTCTTCATAATTTTTTATCGCAATCTCAGGTTGATCAACCAATAAAAACAGTGACGCTATGTTAAGGTAGCTGTAACCAATTCCTGGAATATTCCCTTGTTCCTTTTCTATTTCAAGAGATTTTGTGTGATAGGAAATTGCTGTATTGATATCATCCTGAAGTTTATAAACCTCTCCCAGATTATTAAAAACAGCTGCTTTACCTTGTTCAAAATCAAGCGTCAACATTAAACCCAAAGCTTCATCGAAAAACCCCTTTGAGGTTGTAATTTCACCTTTTTGAAGATGGATTTCACCAATGTTATTTAAGCTTCGTGCAATACCGAGAGAATCGTCGAGTATTTTCTTAGTTCTTAAAGATTGATTGTGAAAATTCAGCGACTTATCTAAATCGCCAATATTCTTGTATAAAATTCCAATATTATTTTGAATACGTGCAATCCCATGCAAATCCTGTATCTCTTCTCGCACTCTAAGAACAGCTAAAAAGTTTTCTAAGGCAGAAGGTGCATCACCGAGCACACTTGCTATGATGCCTAACTGATTTAAAATCTCTGCCTCTTGAAATTTTAGATTGGCTGACCGAGCAATTACAAGAGCCGAATCTGCAAATAATCTAGCTTTCTCTGGTTCTGAAAATCGAAAAGTTTTGATGTCATCGATGAACTGAACAACTTGAACTGAATCACTTTGATTTAGATTCTGAGATAATGAAACTGAAGCTTCTGCAGCATTAATTGAAAGTTGTTCTTTACTTTCTAGGTAATAACTGTTCATCAATAGACAAACAATGAAAATAAGATACTGCATGTTTGTTGTCTTAGATTTATCTAACAACGCTATAACTACATTTATATAGCAAGCTTACTCTTTTCTCTCGTCAAATTAGTATAAATAATAAATGGTATTGAAAACGTTAGGATTTCAGCTCCAATAATTCTTATAAACGAGTACTTAACGCTACATGCACTTTGCCGTTTCCAAAACCACTTTTGGGTGATATGGCATAGGAAAAGCTCAAACGCCCTACTTTCACTCGGTAATTCAAGCCAAACCCAAACGACTGTAACCAATCGGTTTGTACAAACTGATTGGCTTGTTCAGTCACTAATTTTGGCCGATGATACCTTCCCGCAGCAACAAAGGTGAATAAGTAGGAATCTGGATTGGTCAAAAATCGATATTCCAAATCGCCCCATACCATTGTTGATGCTGCAAACTGTTCTTCAGCAAAACCACGTAACGATTTAGCACCACCAAATCGGAATAAATCGCTGTCAGTGATACCATCGCCATTAAGAAAAAACGATTGTAATCTTGCAGTCAGCACACTTTGATCAGATACTGAAGTAAAACCAGCTAAATAGCCTCGGAGATGCTGCTGAGAACTAGATTTGAATGAATCGATATCGATGGATTTATCCGAGAATCCTACACTAAGTACAGCTCTAAATCCACGGGTTGGCACTTCAAATTGATCTAAAGTGGAAATATCGAATCCAAGTGAGGCCGTTCTTCGATTTCCACCGGGTTCAATGATATTACCTTGCGAACCGGTAGTCCCTTCGAAAGAAAGGCCGGCAGTGAGTTTCAGTTGCGATGATGTCCGGTAAAACCCGCCCATCGAAAACTCGCGGTGTTGATAGGTGGTATCGTTCTGGAAAAATCGAATTCCGGCGTCTAAACCAATTGGAAGCGTTCCAATCCAATATTGTTTGATTTGCGCTTGTAAGCGACTTACTTCAGGTTCGATACGTTGATAAGAAAAATCAATTCCGTTACCCTCCGCTAAAACCGACCACAAATTTAGCGACACATCGCCAACCACTTGTCCATTACCATTTGCATCTGGAACATAGCCTAAAACGCCATCAAATTGATTTAAACGCCGTTCCTCTACTTCCACCAACAGATAGGCTTCTTCATCAATTAAACGAAGCACAGGCTTATTTATCGTTTCAAATAACTCGCTTTGACGAATGCTTTCTTCTATTTGATTGATGTTCGTGGGGCTTGCAACCAATGAATCGCCTAAACCTGAAATTCGGTTAATATATTCCTCAGAATTCAGACGATTGCCTTCTGTGATCAACCCATTAATAAACACCCGTTCTCCTTTTACTATCTTAGTTTGGATTTCAACCAACAAAACCGTTGTATCCACCTCAAAATGGATGATCTCAGCTTCTGCAAAGTAAAATCCGTCTTCGATTAACGAATCAAGCGCAGCCCCGATCAACTCTTCTACTTTTTGCTTTTGGTACGGCACTGTGGAAACAGAATCAATGGTTAAGCCTCCCTCAGATATGACCAACCTCATCAAATAGGCCTTTCCATGGTCAATCAAAAAAGAATCGCCTTGCCGACTCACTTTTACGCTCAAAAATCCTTGGTCGGCAAAGTAGGCTGCAAGAACTTCGACCCCTGAATCGGGCTCACTTCGAACATGGTTTTCGATGGATTTCGGTATGAGGATATCGGTTCCATCTGCCAGAAGAAATTGAAATTGTTGAGCTTCCGATTGGGATGAAAATCCGATCAACATTACAAAAAACAAAGCAAGCAGGCGAAACTGTATCAGACTAAAAAAATCGGACTTATTACAAATCTGAAGTATTCTAAGTACCTTTGTTACCCTCATTTTAAATCGAAATAATAAATGAATCATACGTATCAAGAGCTGATCGAGCAAAGCTTTGAATTCCCGCAAGAGGGTTTTGAATTGGTTGATGGAAGCTTACAATTTAATAGTGTAAATCTCACTGAACTTATAAAAAAATACGGAACTCCTTTTCGTTTAACCTATCTGCCAAAAATCAGATCTCAGATCCAAAAAGCGCGTTCAATATTTCAGGATGTGATGCAAACGCATGCCTATCAAGGAACGTATGAATTTTGTTATTGCACCAAATGCTGTCATTTCAGTCATGTAGTGCGCTCAGCCATGAAAGAAAACGTAAGCCTCGAAACATCTTCAAGCTTCGATATTGATTTGATAGACCGGCTGTTTGAAAATCATCGCATCGGCGAAGAGCGATACATTATCCATAATGGGTATAAAACGGAGAACTATTTACAAAAGATCGAGCGACTGCATAAACTCGGTTTTCACAATTCCATTACCATTATTGATTCGGAGGATGAACTTGAACGTTTAGAGCAATTAGATATTCACGGCCCGATCAAGATTGGGATTCGATTATCGGTAGAACAAGAGCCCTCGGCAGCTTACTATACTTCCCGTATGGGATTGAGTCACAGTAAGATCATCGAATTAGTTGAGTCAAAAATTAAAGACAATCCGAAGTTTGATTTGCGCATGCTTCACTTCTTTGTGGACTCTGGTATCACCGACTCGATGTACTATTGGGGAGAGTTTAAAAAGGCGTTGAACTTATATTCTGATCTTAAAAATCTTACACCGGAAATATGCGCGTTAAACATTGGTGGTGGATTTCCAATAAGCAATTCTTTAGGCTTTGAGTACGATTACAAAGAAGTTGTCAATTACATCATCGAAGGAATTGTGGATCATTGTGAGGTTGACAATATTCCCCACCCGGATATTTATACCGAGTTTGGCAAATATACAGTTGGCGAAAGTGGAGCCGTAATATTCGAAGTAATTGCGAAAAAGCAGCAAAACGATGCCGAACTGTGGTACATCATCAATAACAGCCTGATGAATACCATCCCCGATGCCTGGTCGATTAACGAGAAATTTATTTTATTGCCGGTTAACAAATGGGGAAATCCATCAAAAAGGATAAACATAGGCGGCATCAGCTGCGATCAACACGATTATTATAATTCCGAGCAACTTGATCAACACGTAGTACTTCCCACCTATCCAAACGATGATCCTGAGCCGTTGTACATTGGTTTTTTCCATACCGGCGCCTATCAGGATGCCATCAGTGGCTACGGCGGAATTAAACATTGCCTGATTCCATCCCCAAAACAAATTGTGGTGGATGTTGACGACAATGGCAATCAAATTGAGTATCTCTACCGCGATGAACAATCCGTTCAAACCATGTTAGACATTTTAGGCTATAACGATTAAACTACTGATATGCCTGTTATATCGACCTTTTATGGGATTGTGGTGCAGATGTTCTATTTCGATCACAATCCACCTCATATTCATGCTACTTATGGTGAATACCGCGTTGTAATTTCGATTAAAGATCAGCTCGTTCACGGCACTATGCCAAAACGCGCATTAAATCTTATATTTGAATGGATGGATTTACACCGCGACGAATTATTGGAAGATTGGAATTTAGCCCAAGACGGCGAACCTTTAAAGAAAATTGAACCTTTAGCTTAATCAGTATGACAACGATCAGAGTTACACATGCAGAATATATTGGTGAGTATAAAATCAGACTCACTTTTAGCACCGGTGAATCCGGTTACGTTGATTTTACTGATTACCTAAAAGGAACAATGTTTGAACCTTTAAAAGAGAAAACTTTATTCTCGGATTTTAAATTAAATGATTGGACAATCTACTGGGAAAACGGTGCAGATTTTTCACCGGAATTCCTACACGATATTGCTGTAAAAAACCAAACCATATTATCTTAGTTAATGAAAAAAGGCCCCGTTTCAGAATTTATTCAACATCATTATAGACATTTTAACGCAGCCTCATTAGTTGATGCAGCAAAGGCTTACGAAGATCAACTGAATAATAATTCAAAGATGATGATCACGCTAGCCGGTGCAATGAGTACTGCTGAACTCGGTATTTCATTGGCCGAAATGATTCGTCAAGATAAGGTGCAAATCATTACATGTACCGGAGCGAATCTCGAAGAAGATGTATTCAATCTAGTGGCACATAATCATTATAAACGCATCCCAAATTACCGGGATTTGAGTCCGCAAGACGAGCAGGAATTGCTCGACAACCACTTCAATCGAGTTACTGATACGTGCATCCCCGAAGAAGAAGCCATGAGAGCTATCGAAGAGCATTTGGTGAAGCGATGGGTTGATGCTTCGGAATCTGGCAAGCGCTATTTACCACACGAATATTTCTATGATATACTCCTTTCCGGTGATTTAGAATCTGAATATCAAATAGACCCAAAAAACTCCTGGTTACTAGCCGCTGCCGAAAAGAATCTGCCGATTATCGTCCCCGGATGGGAAGATTCAACCTGTGGCAATTTCTTTGCTTCGCATTGTATCGAAGGTCGAACCACACCAAACGCAATGAAATCAGGTATCGAATACATGATGTTTTTGGCGGATTGGTATCGGAAAAACGCAGAAAACGGAATTGGTTTCTTCCAGATTGGTGGTGGTATCGCTGGCGATTTTCCGATATGCGTAGTTCCAATGCTGGATCAGGACTTAGGTATCGATGCGCCTCTTTGGAGCTATTTCTGTCAAATTTCAGACTCTACAACCAGCTACGGCTCCTACTCCGGCGCAGTCCCTAATGAAAAAATCACTTGGGGAAAGCTAGGCATCGAAACTCCAAAATTTATCATCGAGTCAGACGCCACCATAGTTGCGCCTCTTATTTTTGCTTACCTCCTTGGGTGGTGATGCAATTAGGAATAGGGCAATTAGCAATTAGCAATTAGCAATTAGGAATAGGATAATTAGGAATAATATTCAACTTTGACTCTCGCTTCCTCTTGTATGGTTTGTTCTTCATTTCGATAATTCCCCTCCGCTGGAGGGGTGTCCACCGGTTCCTGAGCTCGTCGAAGGAGGTGGACGGGGTGGTTCGTAAATCCAAGGCAGGGAATTGGCGGGGTTCGACAGGCTTACCCACCTTAGAGGTTTTTAGGGTTTAGTAGCGAAACTTGACACTACATTTAAAATTCAACATTTAACATTTAACATTTAACATTTAAAAAAGTGCTTTCGTGACAAAAAAATATTCCTAATTATCTTACTCCTAATTCCTAATTCAAACAGATAATTGTAAAATTGAAAAATGACGATTGTCGATGGATTTAAATTTGGGTATCTACCTGCGGTTAAACTAAATGGAGTCTGATTTAACACGTGATCGAACCGAAGAAAAAACTGAAGCGCTCCAAGGCGCTCGACATCTACAAAGCACTATTATTGCCACGACGTATTGAAGAGCGCATGCTCAAGTTATTGCGTCAAAACCGCATCTCTAAATGGTTTTCTGGGATTGGACAAGAAGCTGTAGCCGTTGGTGTTACGCTCGCCAGCGAAAAAGAAGATTACATCCTTCCGATGCACCGAAACCTTGGAGTTTTCACCACTCGTGAAGTTCCTTTTTACGAATTATTTTGCCAGCTTTTTGGCAAAGCCGATGGCTTCTCGAAAGGACGAGAACGCTCGTTTCATTTCGGTGTAATGGATTATAATATTGTGGGGATGATCTCCCATCTTGCAGCGATGATGCCTGTTGCCGACGGACTTGCGCTGGCCAAAAAACTCAAAGGTGAAGAAGCGGTTGCATTCTCTTTTTGTGGAGATGGAGCTACTAGTGAGGGCGATTTCCACGAAGCCATAAACCTGGCTGCTGTTTGGAAACTTCCGGTGGTTTTCATTATCGAAAATAATGGATACGGACTCTCTACCCCATCCAGCGAACAATATGCCTGCGAACACCTTTCCGATCGTGCTAAAGGCTACGGCATCCATGGCTATCACATCGATGGAAATAACGTGCTGGAAGTCATCGACACTATGAAAGATGCACGTCGGCGAGCGCTCACTGAAGGCCCTGTGCTCATCGAAGCCAAAACCTTTCGTATGCGCGGACATGAGGAAGCTTCAGGAACAGCGTATGTGCCGGATGATATGTTCGATGAATGGTCAAAGAAGGACCCTATCATCCGTTTCGAGAAGTACATGGAAACGCATCATATGCATACCAAAGAAGAATTTGCAGAGATTCAGGACGAAGTAGACGCAATGTTTATGCCTGATCTGGAACGTGCATTAAATGCCGCAGAGCCGGAATTCGATCTGGAAACAGAAATGAAGGCCGTTTATGCTGAGGAAGAACCCGTAGTTCCCAAAGCCTCCAATCACAAAGGCAGTAGCTCTGAAAAACGTTTTGTGGATGTAATCCAATCCTCCCTCCGACAAGCATTCGCCGAAGATGATAAACTCATGATTATGGGTCAGGACATTGCCGGATATGGAGGTGTATTCAAAATCACCGAAGGCTTTCTCGATCGATTTGGTGCTGAACGTATCCGAAATACGCCGATCATTGAATCGGGAATACTGGGCGCTGCAGTAGGACTCGCCCTCGAAGGCTTTAAACCTGTCGTGGAAATGCAATTTTCCGATTTTGTGAGTTGCGGGATGAATCAGATCATCCAAAATATTGCGAAGTCGAGATATCGATGGTCGCCCCCTCTGAACATTACTATTCGCATGCCACACGGTGCCGGTGTGGGTGCAGGGCCGTTTCATTCCCAATCGCCGGAAGGCTGGTTTATGCCCCATGCAGGACTTAAAATCGTAGTTCCCGGAACGGTTGAGGATGCCCAGAATTTAATGTATTCCTCTTTATTTGATCCAAACCCAGTATTATTTTTCGAACACAAAAAACTGTATCGAAGCTTACGGGCAACAACTCCTGATCATGCAGTGTACGAACCACTGGGCAAAGCGAAAATCCAACGATCCGGAACCGATGCAACCATCATCACCTATGGCTTTGGCGTGCAATGGGCTTTTGAGCTGACCGATGAATACGAGAAACAAGGTGTTTCGCTCGAAATTCTAGATTTGCGATGTTTAGCTCCGCTAGATAAAGAAGCCATTTACCAAAGTGTGCAGAAAACAGGTCGTGTTTTGCTGCTGCAAGAACCGTCTATAACTATGGGACCAATGAGCGAAGTGTCTGCCCTTATAAACGAGCATTGTTTCGAATATTTAGATGCTCCCGTCCTACGAGCTGCCCCGATCGATACGCCCATCCCCTTCAACAAAAAGCTGGAAGCGGGGTATTTGAATTTGAGTACATTCAAGCAAAAGTTAAATCAACTACTTGAGTATTAATGAAGCCGCAGGAAAGCTTTTACTTTCCAAAACTGATAGAGAAAAATAATTCCGAGCTAGATATGTATACTAAATAATAACAGATATGAATTCAAAAATTCATATAATTCCTTGGTATTCGCTTAAAATGTCATAATAATCTGAATTATGTTCGTTATTTATCATCGTGTTTTCGCTGGAGGATTGATTCAGGATACAATTGGTAAGGACAGCACACCAAAGGATAGTCCAATACTTATTAGTTTTAGTTTGGATGGTGATTATACAAAGCATGAGATTTTAAAATCTTACTATAAACATTTGCAAACGAATAAACTCAATTGGTTAAAACCTGTTGGCAGATTAACTGAAGAGTGGGAAATTGACTTAGATTTATTAAAACAATCCTATCATTTCCTATCCCATGTTGAGTATTTAAACGGGGAAATCACTATTGAACCTGAATTTCTACAGAGTGAGATACCTGATCCATACGGAGAATTTGAGGATCAACCACCTCGTATTTCAAGCACAGAAATAAAATTTCTTGTTAATCCTACTGATGTTATTGATTTAAATCATTCTTATAACATAAAATATGCAGTCGAGCTTTCTTCAAGTATTAAAAAATTTCTAAAAGACTATCCTAACCCTAAAGAATGTGGATTTTTAATGATGAAATATGAAAACTCACAGATTCAAGACAGAATAGTCAGCGAGCTCAAAGAAATATTCAAATCTCATTCTTTAGAACTATTAAGAGCTGATGAAAAGTATTATTCTGATGAACTTCTAGCGAATATAAAGACCTATATGCATTGTTGCTCTTTTGGCGTCGCCTTGTTTGATCGAATAAACACCAATTATTTTAATCCAAATGTTTCACTTGAAATTGGATACATCATGGCTTTAAAAAAACCTATACTTCTATTGAAAGATAGTACTCTCACTTCCCTACATTCGGATCTTGTTGGAAAACTTTATGAAGAATTTGATTTCCAAAATTCTAAACAAACGCTAGAGAAAGTGTCCGAAAAGTGGTTAAGAAATTTTGAAATAATTTAATCTTTCCACCTAGCGCAAGCGTCCGCTTGTGCGTTTTCTTTTCTGTCAAAGCGGATGCTTGAACTAGTACGTGGGCTGAAGTTCCTAATGAGGATTCCGCAGTAGAGCTACGAGACCAGTTAAAGGAGAGGGAATTTCAATAACAAATAAACTATATCAAAGAGTTCTCCTCCTTGCGAAGGAGGAGACAGAGGAGGTCTAAAAGGATTCTCATTAACGCATTGACTAGAATTGAGGTTTATCATAGACTCCATTAACCGTGCATCCGCCCGACAGATGGGTTGCTAATTCAATGTCATCCCTGCGTAGCCTGCGAACCAAAGCCTTTTGGTGTAGGTTTGGCAGGGATCTAAAGTGTGATAAAACCTCAAACTTTAATAACATTTTAGATTCCCACCTTCGTGGGAATGACTTTTAAACTGCTTGGATCGCTATTTTTTTATTAACGAGTCCTACTCCTAATTGAATATTAATCATCGCCCTTGATACGTCTCCCCTGAGATAATCCATTCTGGTTCGCCGATGCCTTTCAAGTAATAATCGAAATACTCTTTCATGCGGATGGCGTAATCTAGCTTGTTTTCGAAGCGTTGCAAGTGATGGGGCTCGCCATGGTATTGCAGAAATATCACGTCTTTGTTGTAGCGGCGCATCGCTAAATACATTTCAATGCTTTGATACCAAGGTACAGCTCCATCTTCATCGCCATGCTGGATGAGCATTGGGGTCGTGATTTGATCGGCATAAAACACAGGTGAATTTTCCACATACTTTAGAGGTGCTTCAACCAACGTTTCTCCTATTCTACTTTGCGTTTTTTCGTACTGAAAACTTCGAGCTAATCCCGAAGCCCATCGAATTCCGCCATAAGCACTGGTCATATTACTAACCGGAGCTCCTGATACGGCAGCATCGAAAATATCGGTTTGGGTTACAATAAACGCTGTTTGATAGCCACTCCACGAATGTCCGTGAAGGCCAAGTTTATCGGGATCGGCGATACCAAGTTCCACCAATTTATGCATTCCCGGTACTACACTTTTTGTAGCGGCAAAACCGGGCCGACCGATTTCAAATCGAACATCGGGTAGAAATACTACATAATCGTCGCTCACATATTGGGCGAAAACGGGACGGTGATTGGTTCGTGGCTCGTTAAAATCATGCAATCGATTGGTAAAGAATCTGTAGTAGTAGGTCATAATTGGGTAGCGCTTATTTGGATCATAATTATCCGGTTTGATCACGATCCCTTGCATGTAGGTTCCATCTGTACTTAACCAATCCACCAATTCGGCTTTCCCCCAATTCCAACGCTCTGAAAGGTCTTCATGCAAATTTGTATGCTTTTTTACGCCCTTAAACTGCCAATTATCAGCCACCCACAGATTAGGGAATTCATCGTAGGCTTCTCGTTTATATAGAATAGCATCCGAGTTTTTAGCTTTTCCAACAAAAGTGAATTTTTTGTCTTCTTCGAGTAGTGGCGTTACCGATGTATCGTTAATTCGGGTGGAATAAAAACCGAAATTCTTGTTCAAATCATGATAAGAAGTAAGAAAGAGTTCTTCATTGGTAGCAAAAGCGTCTCTGTTATTTTCGAGTCTTCTGATTCTAAATATGCGATTTTCTGCTCTTCCTGCTCCACCGGTTATGTTTGTGGCATTCCCGGTTTTAGTATCAAACTTCCAGATATCGAATTTATCGTAGATGATTACATGAGCATCTTTGGAAGTCCAGCCACCAACGCCATATCCCGGAACTGCACTCGGGTAATCGTGATCTTCGTTATAAAACGGAGTCTCCATCCCTTCGGTTAAAGTTCGGGTAGATCCTTTCTCCACATTATACAAATGCCAGTTTTTATTATGATAAAACACAGCGAAGTTACCCATCGGCGATTGCTGAACATTTGAACCTAGTCGTTCTGCAATTTTTGTCTTTTCTCCGGAATTTAGATCTACAACAAACCAATCTGCATAAAATCCATCCCATGTCATTTCCTTGCGGTATGGCAAATCACTTGAACCCAGCACTGAATTAGCATTGTGAGCTATTTGCACATCCGGCATAGATTTATCAGCTAGTTGTACCCATTTTGCTCGTCTCCCAAAATGATAAACTGCCGTATACAGATGATTTTTTCGGTTATTCCAAGTTTGAATTTCATGGGTTTTGATTAGTGGGTCATCGCCATGCCATATATCTAATCCACGGTCGCCGATGATTGTGTCGATATCATAAATATCTACTTCATCGTTTCCGTTTTCTTTTTGTTGATCTAGTTCAACCATTTCACGATCCATCAAGCCAAAAAACAGACGGTTCCCATCGTTGGTAAAGGTTAACCGATTGCGAGATCGAAGTGCATATTCACCATTTATTTTATCGGCTGAAATAAGTGTCTCTACTTTTTTATTGCGTGATGTCCATATCATCAGCGAGGCATCGGTATCAACAAAAGAAGAATCATACGTAGCTGCGGTAAATGCTAGATTAGAAGATTTTGCCTCCCAAGTTAAATTACTGAAAAAACCCGATTCAGTTTGTTGAACGGTGTGGGACTCTTTGTTTTTTAAATCGAAAACGTAAACCCCATTCATCGCATTGGAAGTATCGACTATCGAATATGCTAGAAAATTTGAAAGGCTATCAAACTCAAAATGGCTTACAAAATTAAAAGAAATCTCCTCTTCCGTGTACAGTTCACGAAGTACTAGTTCTGTCCCCAATCGTTTATTTTTTGATTTTATATCTTCTACAGATTTGCTTTGCAAACGCTTGTAAGCCAACCATTCACCATTATTCGAAAACTCAAAGCTCGTAACGCTGTCAAATTGTGCAATACTTCCATCAGCAAGGGAAAGCAAACTCATTCCTACTTTTGGCGCGTCTTTCTTTTCTTTGATTTGAATCGCCAACGGCACTTTGCGAGTAGCTACCACCCACTGTTCGTTGGATGCTATTTTTGGATTATCCCCAAGCTCAATTTCATATTCTTCAGTTCCATTTACCGATTGAACTACAACGTATCCATCCCCTCGATCGGGCCAAACACCATAGATTAGCCAATTGCCATTATCAGAAATACTCGACGAGGTGATGTTTTCAAATTTCATCACATCTTCGAAGGTGAGTACCCCTTGCGCTGCAGCAAATGTTGGCAAGCAAACAAAGAACGTGATTAACAAAGTGTTTTTAATATTCATCTTGATAAGTAGATTTTTAATTCGAAAGAAGTAAATCAAAATTAAACTGCTATAAAAGGCGTCAATTGTAAATCGGAATAAAAGTGAGTGACTTTCGAGCAATCTTATATTTCAAATTTTTCTATCTGAAACCTTTCTGTTTAATCTTCCGTGAATTGATCATCTTTTGATAACCCAAATACCCTTAAGCTAATGGCACTTTTTCGAATAATCATTCCGAGTATATTCTTGCTTTTCATAGCCTGTCAATCCCCAACCAAAAAGGCTATTCCTTCTCCTCGCAGTGGTTTTGCTTTGGTCTATGATGATCTTGATAAGTCGGTGCTTCTTTTTGGTGGATCGGACAGTACAAACACGCTTCTTGGAGATACCTGGAAATGGAACACCAAAACCGGGTGGACTCAAATTGAAGTCACAGGACCATCTCCTCGGGCAGATGCGCAATTCGCTTATGATTCGAATCGGGATGAAGTCGTATTATTTGGCGGTCGAACTTCCAATGGAAGGACTAAAGAAACTTGGGTTTGGGATGGAAATTCTTGGGCATTGGCAGATACAACCGGTCCACAAGAACGGCAACTTGGAGCCATGACATTCGATAAATCAACAAATAATGTAGTGTTATTCGGTGGAAGCGGTCCGGGTAGAGCACGATTAAACGACACCTGGTTATGGGATGGAACATCATGGGCAGAAATGATGCCGGATAGTATTCCTTCAGCCCGTGGCGCCCAACTAATGGCATTTAATAATAAGTCGGGACGCGTTACCTTAATTGGTGGGTATTCCAGCATTGTGGAAAGTGACCATTGGGAATGGGATGGCTCAAATTGGATTCGCATCGATAATGAATCAACCCCTCCCCGACTTCACAGTGCACTCGCATTTAGTACAGAGCTAAATGCTTTGTTGATTTTCGGTGGCTTTAGCACAGAGCAACGCGAACAGGATGTTTGGATTTACGATGGAAACAAGTGGGTTGATCAATCGGCTCCGGGACCTGAAGTTCGGGCCGAGCATGAAGGAGTTTACATACCGGAAGTTGGATTTTTTAGCTTTGGTGGCATTATTGGCCAGGATATGGCAACTTCCGAGCGTGTTAAAACCAACGAAAGTTGGGTATTCACCAACTCTACATGGACTAAAGTTGAATGAGAATGCATTACCTATGTAACTCCCATTTTTAGTAATTAATGATTCAACCGATGGTGATTGGTAATTTGAGTTTTACTTTCTTACACTATCCTAATTCCACTAAACTCTTTTTACTTGCCTATGAATATTCTAGCGCATGTCTCCGTTTTTATTTCGCTAATTCTTGGTCTGGCAGTAGTTCATTTATTGGGCGGAATCTCTTCGATGATCGATACACGTGTGAAAACAAGCACTTATTGGATTCATACGCTATGGGCGATCAACATGCTGTTTGCCGTAGTGTTGGTTTGGTTGAGCAGCTTTGTGCTCTCTCCACTCAGTCACATTAGCGCCATTCATTTTCTAACACTTCTTGGTTATTCCATTGTTACTTATCTGATGAGCGGGTTGATCTTTCCTGTTGAAGGTGTTGAAGTCACCAATTTTGAGGCACATTTTACATCAAACAGATTTCGCTTTTATCTACTCGGTTTGGTTTTCACACTAGTAGATGCCACAGATGGCTTACTTGAGTATTCAAATACTGACCTGCCTCTCGATGTTGGTCAATTTGCTACACTTTCGGTGTGGTTTACCCTTTTCGCATTAGGGATGGCGATCAATAAAAAATGGATGGATGTCCTGATTGTTTGCATTTTTTCGATTGGGCTTATTGGCTGGTTTCACAGTTTGATTGATACCGAAGTGTTATCATGGTAATCTGTTTTCTACTATGTTATACAGAATTTTAGGTGCGTTGCTTGGTTTTTATCCGAATGGGATTTCTGATACACCTTTTCTGATACAAACTCAATTGTTTCATTATTATTGATACATATTGCTTTGTTTCATTTTTTTTGATACAATTGAGTATGTCTAAAATCTTTACCATACTCATGGGCGATGTAGAAGGAAGCTCTGATCTTGACGCCGAACTGGTGCAACAGAAACTCAAATCCTTCGTGGAAACGGTGAATCAAACTTTCAGCGATTCCATTCTATCTCCGCTTACCATTACGTTGGGAGATGAATTTCAGGGAGTGTGCAAAAACACGGAGACTGGCATCCATTTATTACTAGAAATGGAGAAACTGGCATTAGCACAACAACTCCCCTTTCGCATGCATTTCGTGGTGATGGAAGGCGAAATCGATACCGAAATCAATGCCGAAACCGCATATGGAATGTTGGGAACCGGGTTAACACAGGCTCGGGAATTACTTAGTTCTAAAAAGCGCGACCGAAAACGATTTGAACTACGACTGACCGACGAATTTAAAACCACTCAACTCAATCGCTTATTTGAGGTGCTCGATACGCTTTCACAAAATTGGAAACCCGAAGATTTCGAACTGATTTTATCGATGCTGGAGCATCAGAACAACCAAACGGTGGCAGATCAGCATCAAAAGAACAGAGCTCAAATCTGGAAACGCAGAAACACCTTGCAGATTGAAGCATATCGCTTAACTTCTCAAGTAATCGCAGATTTAACAGCGCATAAAGTATGATCGGACCTTTTATTCTCCTCTGGTTGTTGATGGAAACTATCCTCACTATTGTGTTTCACTTCTTAAACTCAAAGGTATTTTCGGTTAAAGAAGACAACCAAACCGGCATAACGCTGATAGCCGTGCTAAAGGGAATCATGGAGCGACTTCTGCTCATACTCGGATTGATGAATGGGTTTCCTCACGTAATTACCGCTTTCGCCGCGCTTAAAATTGGCACTCGTATAAACGATAAAGAGCACAAAATATCGAACGATTACTTCCTTATCGGAAACCTGATTTCATTATTGGCTGCTTTGGCTTTTGTGTTACTCTTGCAAACCTAAGATTAGAAAAAAGTCCCTTCACCTTTTCTTCACAATTATCCTCTACGTTGATTTGATGTCCAAATTAAAAGCTAGAGGTACAATGAGTTATAATAGCCCCCACACTTTCCATATTCCTGTTATGGGTACAGGATATACCATCGATACGCCCATTAAAGTTGCGCACTACGGTATTTCATCAGTGATTTCGATTATTGATCACCGCCTAACCGAAAAAATGCGCGAGTTCTATTGCAAGAAGTATCAGCAAGAGTTTATCCCCATAAAAGAAACCGAAGGCGATTGCAGAGCTCGTAGAATAACGGCATATCTGAATCTTGTGAAGCAGATTGTTGATCAGAATAAAGAAGCATTGCGGACTTCTGCTTTTGAAGAAGGCTCTGAAATCACCAAATATTTCGAAATGCTACCGGAAAACTCCCCGCTAAAAGCGCAGTACCTGAACATGCTTACGCAGGTTGGATCGAAAAGAACCCAGGCAGAAAATGAATTACGAGCATTGATCACCCCCGGTTCTATTGATGTAAACATCATGACAAAAATTGATGGTGGTGGAATCAAGCGAGCAAAAGATGAGGATACGGTTGAGTTTAACGATGCCCATGCTGCTCTTCGCGGTTTCGCTCTCAGTAATTTGGAATCTTCGGTAGTGTTTTCAGCGGGACTAAACCCTCGTTTATATGGGTATTTGGCACAATTTGAAGATTTTTTGCCCGATGAAAACGGAGACATCAAAAAGAAAGTGATTCTTAAAATCAGTGATTACCGTTCCGCTCTTATTCAAGGGAAGTTTTTAGCGAAAAAAGGTATCTGGGTTTCTGAATACAGATTGGAATCAGGCTTGAATTGCGGTGGACATGCTTTTGCAACCGACGGCTACTTGATGGGCCCGATCTTGAAAGAATTCAATGAGAATAAACAAGCTCTTAAAGAAGCACTCATTCCATTATTGACTGATTCTTTAGTTGATAGTAAACATAGTGTACAAGTTCAAAAGCTTAATATTCACCTTACTGTACAAGGCGGAGTTGGCACTTCTGTTGAACATGAATATTTACTCAATCAGGAACACACTAATTCTGTGGGTTGGGGCTCCCCTTTCCTACTGGTTCCAGAAGCTGTTTCTATTGATGAGCAGTCGTTGAATTTACTTACAAATGCCAAAGAAGAAGACTACTACCTAAGTGAAGTTTCGCCATTGGGAGTGTCTTTTAATACGATTAAAGGGAATTCGGCTGAGTTAGAACGCGAAGCGCGGATTGATGCCGGAAAACCGGGCGCTCCCTGTGTGAAGAAACATCTTGCCTTCAATAATGAAGTAGGCGATGAACTGCTTTGTACAGCATCGGTAAAATATCAAAAAGCCAAAATTGATGATCTCTTAGCGAAAGATTTACCACATCTGGAAATGAAGGCGGAGTTCAATAAAATCGTAGAAAAAGTGTGTCTTTGTGTAGGCTTAGGCAATGGTGCTCTTATCGAAAAAGGAGAATCTGTCAACAAAGGAACCCTTGGTGTAGCGATCTGTCCCGGACCGAATACCGCGTATTTTAAAAATGTGGTGAGCTTAAAAGAAATGGTGGATCATATTTACGGCCGAGTAGATTTAATCGCACTTCAGAACCGACCGAACATGTTCATTAAAGAACTGGAATTATATGTGAAGTACGTAAAAAACCTGAAGAATGATTTGAAAGAACAATCAGGTAAACAGTTTAATTACCTTAAAAAATTTCTTCGAAATCTGGAGGATGGAATTACCTTTTACGAATCGTTTTTCGATGAAAAATCCGAACAATGGGGCGAAATCAGCCAGAAAGCAAAAACTGAAATCGAACGATTTAAAACCGACATAACAGGTCTTGCCATAAGCATTTGATCAATTATCAATTATCAATTATCAATTATCAAATAAGGTGAGTTCTTCATAATCATCACCAAAATCTAATTGACAAGCGGGAATTTTAAATTCTTTTAAAGACCTGTACAATAAACTAATATTATGTTAGTTAGTGGTAAAACAACAAATTAAAATTGGGCATATGATCAGGGCATTATTCTTATTCTGGGCATCTTTAATCTTCTTCACTTCTGCAAAATCTCAAACCTATTCAACTTCTTACACCATTAAATCTGCGATCGAAAACACCTCCGAATTCGCAAGCTCAATTGATGTAAAAGGCAATATCATTGTAGCAAATTCCTTACTTCGGTTTGATGATAACATAAACCAATATTACAATGGTCAGATTCAGATTTTTGAATACAAACCTGAGTCGCCCGAAGTTGTAGAATTAAAGCAGATTATTTTTCAAGAGGATACCACTTGGTCGAGAAGCTTTGTCAACAATCTGCATCTTCAAAATGATTTTTTGGTAGCAGGATTAGAATCAAACTATATACGAATCTATAATAAAAACGAGTCAGGAGAATTTACTTTAGCTCAAATTCTCCCCCCTCAAGATTCTACCAATTATAAATCGAATGCCTCATCGATTGCTGCAGATGATTCAACCATATTCGTATCAGATCACAACAGCTCTTTTGCCGGAGAAAATGCCGGTTCGGTAGATGTGTATACTTTAAACAAAACTACGGGTGCATGGGAATTTCAAAAACGACTTCTCCCAGAAACAGTGTCCGCTTTCGATACTTTCGGTGAAGAGATCAAACTTTTAGGTGATATATTGGTTGTTGGCGCTGATAATGACGACCGTGAAGGGGAAAACTCCGGAGTTGTTTATATTTTTGAGCGAAATCTAGGCGGTGAAGAAAACTGGGGACTACAAAAAACGCTGACCATTCCGGGTGGTAGAGACAGAGCCAGATTTGGGCATTCTGTTGATTTGAAAAACGATTTATTAGTAGTTGGTGCCCCCCGAAGTAACGTAACTGCTCTAGATGGAGGTGCTGTTTATGTATTTAAGCGTGATTTAGGAGGTGAAAATAATTGGGGAATGACCCAGGAAATCCTACCGGAACCAACCAAACAATATGGACAATTTGGGCAAGCTGTGTATTTCACCGACGAACAATTATTGATTAAATCGGATATAACAACTGCAAACAATAGAGAGAGATATCATCAATTTTCTTTCAATTCAGATGAAAACTCATGGTTCGAAACAACTTCAATTTATGGAGGCTACTGCTTTGGTGATAATTTAACATCTGAAATGGAAACACTATTTGTGACCCATTGCGGAACCAATGGTGTAATTAGAATTTTAACTTATTCACCTCTCAGTTATAATCGACTTATAGACTTTGGAAATGTAAATCAATACGATTTAAAACATAAAAACTTGTCCATTACTAATGTAAATGAAGAGTCGATTGAGTTAGATGTAGTGTCGATGCCCAATCATTTCAAAATACTAAATGAAAATTCTCTGCGATTATCAACACAAAAAAGCTCGTCGTTAAGCTTTGAGTTTACCCCTCAACAGCCCGGTGAATACCTGGATACTCTGGTTTTAAAAGATCAGAACGATAGGCATTACCTCTTTCCGGTGTATGCATCAGTAGATTCACATCCCATCGAGATAGAAGAATTGTATTCTGATATCTATGGTACCGATGTGATGAGATTTATTTTTAAGCTAGATCGACCAATATTAGATCAACATTTAGGTGGGTTTAATAAAATTGATGATATGCATATTGAGGAAAACTCAGAAAATCGAAATGTAAAGGATATTCACCCTTCCCTGTCTTCCGTCAATGAGATACCAAGTTCATTAAAAACGATTTTAGTAATTGATACTAATTTAGAAACCGAAAGTGATCTGGAGCTACTTAAATCTGCTTTAATTGATTTTGTAAATCATAAAGTCCATAAACATCAGCTAAAGTTAGTGGTGATGAATCAAGGTCCTACTACGGTTCAAAATTTTTCCGCTGATGTATCGGAATTAAAACAGGCGATTGAGTCACTATCTATTATTGATTCCAAAGCTGAGCTGTACAACTCTCTGAAACAAGCATTTGATGATGTTGAGAGTGTAGTGTTCGGAGATTCATTAGTGATTGAAAATGTAGTAGTATTTACTACGTCAAATTTCGCATTAACGGATAACGAAAAAGAAGAGTTGGAAGAAGCTACAGTTAATAAAAGTATTTACATCCATGCACTCGGTGAATTGGAGCATAGCCTATCTCAAGATTTATTTGCCCTACAAACCGAAGGATATTATTACAACGCTAGTTTTAGTGAATTAAGAACACAGTTACCCGAAACGTATGGAGCCTTAAAGAATCACTTTAACAGTTATTATGGTCTCACCTTTTTCACTACGTTTGTAGGTGAACATGAAGCCCTTGTTTCTCTCAGGTTTGTTAATTCAAACAACCAATATTTTGATGAGAGATTCGACTCATTTACATTTTCTCCCTCAGATGATCAAATCATTGTAAATAGGACGTTTAAAAATCCGTTTGGAGCAGGTTCCATTTCTAGTGAACCATCAGCTAAAGTTGAACTTAAAGCAGAAACGAATGTTGATAATACCTTCTCAATTTTTAATTGGTCAACTAGTGATTCGAGTGTTGTTTCTATTCAGGCACATCCGTTTCATAAAAATAAGGTTGTAATAGAAGCAACAGGTGAAGTTGGTGAAAGTGCAGAAATAACAATTTTAGATGAAATTACAGGGTTGTCAAAAACCATCACTTATACCATTGAAGGAATGGGAGTTACTAATGAATTAGTTAAAGCAAGTGACCGAATAGCTGAGTACAAACTTCATCATAACTATCCGAATCCATTTAATCCGTCGACCAATATCAGTTTTTATTTACCACAAAGCGCTGAAGTACAGTTAACAGTGTATGATGTAACAGGTAGGTTAGTAGCTACGTTGGAAAATGGCTTAAGAAATGCGGGTAGCCATGTAATTCCATTCGATGCCTCTGCCCTTTCGAGCGGAATGTATTTCTACAAAATTGAGGCAGGCGAGTTTTCTGAAACCCGAAAAATGATGTTGATTAAGTAATTAGGAATAAAGAATATAAAATTACGAATACCTGAATGGATTTTATTCGTAATTCATAATTGTCGTATTCCTAATTAAACGGCTTGAATTGATTTCATCACCCTAAGTTGTTCCATCAAATTTTTGCCATCTTTCGCGGAGAATGTTAGTTCCCGAAGTTGATCATCGGTAACCAACACCTCCTCGAAAGTGTCTCTCTCTGTGGTCGTCAAACGATCTTCTGTGTAATCGTTTACAAATTCTTCGATAACCGGGTGTAATTCTTTTTCTAAAAAATCCATATTAAAAGGGCTCAGTAATTATTCTTCACCCCTTTAAAGTCGAGTTTCAGAAAGAAGTTCCCAGATCAACGTAAGATTTTATTTTGTGGCTAATTTGAGCACGTCCACGGTTAATGCGCGACTTCACAGTTCCCATCGGAACATCCAGTTTTTCTGAAATCTCTTCGTAGCTTAATTGCTCAATATCACGAAGTATAACTACGCTTTTGAAATCTTCAGGAAGCGAATCTAAAGCTGCTTCTAACGCTTTCATACTGAATTTTTGATGCAGCTCTTGATCCGGTAGAATATCCTTATCTGGTAAAATCATTTCGTACGAGTCAGGATTTGACTCATCTCTGTGAATGGAAGTCAACTGCATTCTCTTTTTCTTTTTATATAAACTCTTTGCCAAATTGATGGCAATGGTATACATCCACGTACTAAATTTTGCAATGCGCTCGTAGCTGTGCTTACTCTTGTGCACTCTTAGAAAGGTCTCTTGCACCAAATCCTGGCAATCGTTGTGGTTCTGCGTGTAACGGAATAAAAAGTTGTGAAGTCTATCAGTGTAGCGACGAACCAGCTCATTAAATGCTGTCTCCTTTCCGTCTTGAAATAATTCCATTAAATCTTCGTCGCTTAGGTTAGTTAATTTAGCCCTTTTAACCGTAGTCATTATGATGTTTCCCAATATTTTATTTCGTGTTCCAGTTCAGAACGATGATGGCTTTTAGCCGATCATTCGCTTGACAAGGAGAAATAAAATCGTGGTGGAGTCGAGTGTGGAAAATCCTTTAATGGATTTGTCTGCATCAAGCAGAGCCTCAAATATTCGAGGCATATCGGCATTGCTAAAATTAGCTGAGTCTTTCCAAAGTCGGTCGAAGTACCAGCCATTCATTCCCATTCGAGATTGAATGTCTGCTTTCGAAACACCTTTTTCGGCAAGACGTCGAATTTGCCAGATATTCACAAACACACTGTAAAAGAACCCCACGAGTCGAATTAATTCTCCCGTGTCTGATTTACTGTGTTGCAATATCTGTTCCGATATAAAAAGGGCTTGTTCCAAATTTCGCCGAATTACCGCTTCTTTTAGCTCAATCGCCGAATATTCGCGATATGAGCCGATTATTTGCTTTACATCGGCTTCTGAAACTTCATTTTTAGTGTCTACAAAAGTACACACTTTGTCTATTTCGCTGGACAACAGCTGTAGATTATTACCTACAAATTGGGCTAATAACTGAGCCGCAGCGGGCTGAATTTTCTTTTTGTGATGGGATTGTGCCCACTTCATCACCCATTCGCCGGCCATATAATCGGGAATAGGTTCGAAGTGAAAAAAGCCTACATTTTTATTTTTTGATAAAGCTTTTCCGATTTTGGTATTTCCGGCAGGCTTACCGGTATCGAACATCACCAATAAACAGGAAGGATTGGGTTGCTCGAAATATGGAATAAAATCGTTCATGTCTCCCTCGCCCGAAGCTCCTTTCGCCGTTTGCAGAAAGTTTCTAACAATTAGTACTCGGCGTTCAGCCATCATTGGGAAACTGCGGGCAATGGCTAACACTTTGGCTGGAGTTACCTCCTGCCCATATAATAAATCGAAATTGAAGTCTTTCTCGTGCGCAGGCAATAAATTTCCAAAGAATTCAACCAATCTATCCAAATAAAACTCTTCTTGTCCATACAAATAATACACCGGTTTTGGGTTACCGGTTTGCACCTGTTGAAGAATAGTTTGATAGTGATCTGCGCTTGTTGCTTTTCGAGCCATTGATCGAAAATATCACATTATGAATTCCAATTGCCAATGCATTTTCATATTTATGGGCTAAAAATTATCCGATGAAAAAACTACCCATCTTATTTCTAGTTTTAGCATTGAATTGCTCTAGCCCAAATCAAGTAGATTTATTGGTTACCAACATTCATATCATCGATGTAGAAAATGGTGAAGTGAGCAAAAATCAAATGATTGCCATATCCGATAATAGAATTATTGCTGTAGATGATGCATCGAATTCAGCGAATTACATGTACAAAAAAATGTTGGATGGTGATGGAACTTTTGCGATGCCGGGCTTATGGGATAATCATGTTCATTTCCGTGGTGGCGAGGATCTTATCGAACAAAACAAAGCGTTGTTGCCCATGTTTCTGGCTTTTGGGGTTACCACCGTTAGAGATGGCGGCGGCGATATCACACCTGCCATTCGCGATTGGCAGCAAGAAATTGAAAAAGGTGAACTTGCAGGGCCAACGATCTTTACTCCCGGACCAAAGATAGACGGTTCAAATCCGGCGTGGGATGGCTCAATCAAAGTAATAGCCATAGAAGACGCCCTAACCGCTCTCGACTCTTTAGAAGGTATTTCTGCCGATTTTGTGAAGATTTATGACGGCAACCTAACCCCCGATGCCTATTACGCAGTTATTTCAGAAGCGGAAGCTCGTGGATTAAAAGTTACCGGACACATGCCACTCTCGGCCGATTTGATAACTGCCGTAAATCTGGGATTAGACGGCATCGAACATTTATACTACGCGCTAACTGAAACTGCAGTAAACGCCAATGAAATTCAGCAAGAAAATCCCGGCTATGCTGCAATTACTCCGTTAATGGATAACTATAATGCTGAATTTGCCAATCAGACGTACGCTCAACTCGCCGAATCCGAATTTTATGTAACCCCTACCCTTCATATTGGTCGTATTTTGGCAGAGTTGAATATCAACGATCACACCAATGATTCGTTACTTGCTTACATGGCACCGGAAATCGTTGATACTTATCAACGCCGAATTAGGTCAGCAGCTCGTGGTGGTGAAAATTACACCAATCAACGTCAACGCTGGGGCGAGGCTTTTCGGGCAATGGTTGAACCAATGCATGATGCCGGCATTCAAATTTTGGCGGGATCGGATTGTGGTCCCTTTAATTCGTTTGTATATCCGGGTGCTTCCATTCACGAGGAATTAAAAGAATTGGTGAATGCTGGTCTTTCGCCTCAAGAAGCATTGTCTACCTCTATCATAAATGGTCCACGCTTTTTTGATATGGAGGATGAGTACGGAAGCCTTGAAGCAGGAAAAATGGCTGATATCATTCTTCTAGAAGAAAGTCCTCTTGTAAATATTGCGAATACGAAATCAGTAAAAATTACCATCAAGAATGGGACTTACTATTCTACAAAGAATCTCCATCAACAATTAAACTCAAAAAACTAACACTATGGGCATCTTTTTCGATTTAATGCAACAAAGCATGCTGGATGATCAGCAAAAACAAGCCGATTCAATAGAAGATCGGGTTGAAATGCTGGAATCTGAACTTAAAGAAACGCGGGAGTTACTTCGCAAAACATTACAGGTTTTGGAAGAGCACGTGGGTACCGACATCGACGGTGACGGAAAAACCGGATAATTAACCTACGATTGAACGCTTAGCATGTTGAGATTGGTTTAATCAACATGGCACAAAATATTATCGAAAAGTACAACTTAGGCAAGTTTGATCTGGACAGAATAGTTGAAATGGCATGGGAAGATCGTACTCCTTTTGATGCTATCGAATTTCAATTTGGGGTGACCGAATCGGAAGTAATTCGAATTATGAAAGATCAAATGAAATTGAACAACTGGAAGAAATGGAGAGCCAGGGTTTCAGGACGTAGCACTAAACATCGAGCACTTAGAAGTGAAGGGGTAAATCGTTTTAAATCAAGTGCCCAAAAAGTTATCACAAATAACAGAATTTCTAAAAAGAAGTACTGATTGTTCCGTAAATTGAGCGCTTAGAAGGACTACTAAAAAAATTAGAGAAATTCGTAATAATTACGGTCAAGGCTACTCTTAGTATTATGAAAAAGCAATCCAATCCAAATAACACCAGCTTTATTGCTGAAGGCACTACGATCACGGCAGATATCAACTCAGATGGAAACATTCATATATCCGGATCTGTGATGGGTGAAATTAAGACCAAGCTACTTTTGATCTTAAATAACAAAGGTAAAATTACCGGCAATACCATTGCTCAAACTGCCATGATCTCAGGGATTATTGAGGGCGACATTCGTGTATCTCAAACGCTCACATTACATGCCAGCGCAAAAGTAAACGGCAATATATATGCAAAGCATCTAATTACCGAGCATGGGGCTGAAATCAATGGTACTATTAAAACAGGCCCGGGTGTTAACGTACTTGAAGAACAGCCGGTAAACGAAGTATCATTTCAAAAGAAAGCAGGATAAAGTACGTTATTGGTTAATAGTTAATGGAAACCCTCCCATACTATCAACCAATAACCACTAGCTATTAAGGCTTCAATCTGCCCATCATTCGTGGAAACGGAATGGTTTCTCTAACATGTGATAAGCCACAGATCCATGCAACCGTTCGTTCAATGCCCAGACCAAATCCAGAATGCGGCACAGAACCAAAACGGCGTAGATCTAAATACCATTCAAACACTTCTTTGTCGAGTTCTTCTTCGGCGATGCGTTCTTCAAGCACTTCCAAGCTATCTTCACGCTGTGAGCCCCCAATAATCTCTCCGTAACCTTCCGGAGCAAGCACATCCATACCAAGCGCCAGCTTATCGGTTTCGTCGCGTTTCATGTAGAAAGCTTTGATCTGGGCCGGCCAGTGCGTTACTACTACAGGCACATCATACTGCATCATTAGTACAGTTTCGTCGGAGCCACCAAAATCGTTGCCCCATTCGAAATTCTGTGCAGACTCTTTCCATCTCGGGATATTTCGATAATCTTCTTCGATCTGATCTAAACGCTGAGCAATTTCAACTTGTCGACCTTCAATCTGCTTTTTTCGCCACTTTTTTGCCGAACCATGCTCTTTTTTGATCGCCTCTCTCTCCTCTTTCAAGGCTTTTTCTTCTTCTTTTCGGGATGCAAGCATATCATCCAGCAATTGAGCAGTTTCCTCACTTTTCAGGATATTAACCGCTTCGGTGTATTGCATTCGAACGAATGGTTTTTCAACCAATGGCTGCAATTTCGAAATATCTCGTTCAAGGATTTCAAGTTCTTTTGATCGCTTTTCGATAGCAGTTTTCACTATGAAGCGGATCATATCTTCCGCCAAATCCATGTTCATTTCAAGATCGTAAAAAGCCATTTCCGGCTCCATCATCCAGAATTCAGTCAAGTGACGACGGGTTTTCGACTTCTCTGCTCTAAACGTTGGACCAAAGGTGTAAATCAACCCATGCGCCATAGCTAGTGCTTCGCCGTAAAGCTGACCGGTTTGCGCCAGATATGCTTTCTCATCAAAGTAATCGGTTTCGAATAACGTAGTACTCCCTTCAGCGGCATTTCCGGTGAAGATAGGGGAATCCATCTGTACGAAATTCCGATTCTGGAAAAAGGTATGGATTGCAAAAATGATCTCATTTCGAACCCGCATCGCTGCCCACTGTTTTTGGCTTCTCAACCATAAATGGCGATTGTTCATCAAAAACTCTACACCATGCTCTTTGGGTGTAATCGGGTAATCTTCAGCAACTTGAATAACACCCACATTAGAAACATGCATCTCATGTCCACCTACACTGCGTTCATCTGCTTTCACTTTACCTGTAATTTCTACCGAACTTTCCTGTTTCAACGAGGTTGCCGCTTCCCAAGCTTCTTCCGAAACTTCGTCTTTGGCTACTACACATTGGGTAATTCCGGTGCCGTCACGTAGTTCGATAAATACCAAGCTTCCACTGCTTCGGTAATTATACACCCATCCTTTTAGGGTGATTTCAGTGTCAACGTGATTCGCTAATTGGTTGATGTAGATCATTTTTCAATTTAGAATTAAGAATGTTTCAATTAAGAATTACAAAGCTTGTCATTTCGAGTGGAACGAGAAATCTAAAAATAGCTTTTAAAGAAAAATTAGAATTCTCACTTCGTTCGAAATGACAAAATAGTTCTTAATTGATTATTGAATCATTGATAATTGTTTACTCTTCTGGCGTTAAAACGGCGTCCATAAAGTGTGTTTGATCGAAGAAGTTTTTGGCGAATACGAGTACATCTTCAGCCTTCACACTGTCGATGTTTTCTTCCAATTCATCTAAAGTGATAAATCGCTCGAAATACATTTCACTTTTCGCCAATCGCATCATTCGGTTACTGGTATTTTCCTGGCTAAGCAGCAACTTCCCTTTCAGTTGCGATTTCGCTTCTTCAAATTCCTTTTCAGGGATCAATTCTGTGCTGATTTTATCCAACTCGGCCACAACCAATTCGTGCACGTGATCAACGTATTCTTTGTCGGTACCCACATACACGCCCCAGATTCCGGCATCCGAATAACTTTGATTGAATGCCTGAATAGAATAACAATATCCATATTTCTCACGCACATTTTGATGCAGACGAGAACTCATTCCTCCGCCCAACACGGTATTTGCCAGCAAAAGCAGATATTTATCTTCATGATCAAAATGCAGTCCACGTCGACCCATCACATAATGCGTTTGTTCGATTGCCTTGGTGAGTTTCAGTTTTTCCGGTTTAAACTCCGTCATAGGCTGAATGGTCTTATCCGTAGTTTTTGCCTCCAAATCAGCAAAGTACTCTGAAACTACTTTTATCACTTCCTCATGATCCACATTACCGGCAATCGCAATCAATAAATTATCCGGACGATAGCGATCGCTCATGTACTGATAAAGATCTTCGCGATTAAATGCGTTTACGGTATCCTCAAATCCAATAACCGGCCGACCTAACGGATGACCTTCAAATAACTTTGTGGTAAACTCTTCAAAGAGATAATCGTCGGGAGAATCGCGATACATCTTCATCTCCTCTACTACCACTTTCTTTTCCTTTTCGATTTCCTCCTCTGGGAAAATTGGATTCAGTACCATATCAGACAACACATCCAATGCTCTACCTAGTTGATCATCCACACAGCGGGCGTAGTAACAGGTGTATTCGCTGGATGTAAAGGCATTCAGGTATCCACCAACCGATTCCATGCTTTGGGCAATATCAAAAGCCGTGCGTTTATCGGTGCCTTTGAAGAGCATATGCTCTAAAAAGTGCGTAATTCCAGCTTGTTTTGCCGTCTCGTTTCTTGACCCTGTTTTCACCCATATCCCAACCGAGATGCTCTTAACGCTTTCAATACGCTCGGTTACAATGCGTAATCCGTTTGGCAGGGTCGATTTAGTGACGTAGTCAATTTCTTTTAAGTTTTCCATCAAATGTATTTGCTGTGTGCGTCTCTATTTTGGTGGGCAAATATACGAGGTTACACACCGAGAAACACCCGATTTGATGTGAAATCTGGCAATAATGTTGGGGGGAATTGAGGAGCAAAGGAACAAAGGATCAGAGGGACAGAGGGACAGAGGCACTAAGAACAAAAATGCTCGTAAAGGAGCATTGCGTTGTTTCGTTCTGTTCTCACTACGAATAGATTCGGAATGAGAGGAAACGTTGTCAAACATCGAACATAAAAAAGTAGGGACTTCAGTCCCGCTCTTACCTACCAATAGGATTACTTCTTTGATCTAACTTTAGATCCCTGCCTCCGCAGGGATGACTTTGTGCCAGCAATCCATCTGTCGGGCGAATGCACAGCCGATGGATTTTATGGTTAAGATTAAACCAAGTTGATATAAAGATTCCATCACCCCGCTTTCAGCGAAATGATGGTCCGACTGAACCGGATTTTGATGGCGAAAACTAGTTAAATATCGCAGGACTGAAACCCTTACTTGTTAATTATCGAGGTAATGCATCGAACATAATCAAGAAGGGACTTTAGTCCCGCATTGACAAACCAAAGAGATATATACTCCACTTTAAAATTTTAGACCTCCTCTGTCTCCTCCTACATTAGGAGGAGGACTCGTTGTTATAAAATGAGCCAACTTAGGAGTAAAAAAGTCATTCTCACGAAGGTGGGAATCTAGTACGTAAAAAATGGCTGAGGTTTTATCACACCATGGTTCTCTGCCAAACCTACGCCAAAAGGCTTCGGTTCGCAGGCTCCTTGTGATTGATGGCGGCTAGCTATCCATCTGTCGGGCGAATGCATGGCTGATGGATTTTATGGTTAAGATTAAACCCAGTTGATATAAAGCTTCCATCACCCCGCTTTCAGTGAAATGATGGATGTATTAGCATAAAAAAAGCATCCCCACAAAATGAGGATGCTTTTAAATCTTTTCAGATTTACCAAACGAAGAGTTTCAACCCTTCATTAATAAATAAACTAGTTTAGCTTAGTCTTCTCGTTCGAGCAATGCTTTTCTAGAAAGACGAAGCTTTCCGCCGTGTTCTACTTTCAGCAATTTCACGTCAAGCTCATCACCTAATTGAAGGTAATCAGTAACTCTTTCAACGCGTTTGTGATCGATTTCAGAAATATGAAGCAGACCGTCTTTACCCGGTGCAATCTCGATGAATGCTCCGAAGTCTTTGATCGACTTAACGATTCCTTTGTAAGTTGCGCCTTCTTCAAGGTGACCTACAATCATTTTAATACGTTTTTTGGCTTCTTCCGCTTTATCAAGATCGTTCGCAGAGATTGTGATCTGACCTTTTCCTTTCGAATCTTCTTCGATTAGAATTTCAGTTCCTGTCTCTTTTTGAAGCGTCTGAATCACTTTACCACCAGGTCCGATTACCGCACCAATATCGCTACCGTCGATTTCCATTTTAAGGAATTGAGGAGCGTATTGAGAGATGCTTTCTCTTGATGAAGAAATGGTTTTTGCCATTTCACCAAGTATATGTAAACGGCCATCGTGAGCCTGATCTAATGCTTTTTCGATGATTTCGAAGCTGATGCCCTGAACTTTCATATCCATTTGGCAAGCTGTGATTCCATCAGAAGTACCTGCAGTTTTAAAGTCCATGTCGCCCATGAAATCTTCTTCGCCACGGATATCAGAAAGAACAACCGTTTTTTCGTCACCAACAATCATACCCATTGCAATACCCGCAACCGGCTTTTTGATTGGTACACCGGCATCCATCATGGCCATTGAGCCACCACAAACAGACGCCATCGAAGACGAACCATTCGATTCAGTAATATCAGAAATCACACGAACTACATAACCAAACTCTTCAAAAGTTGGCATCATCATTCGAAGCGAGCGTTCTGCTAAGTGACCATGACCGATTTCACGTCGGCCCGGGCCTCTCATAAATCCGGCTTCACCAACCGAGTATGGAGGAAAATTGTAGTGTAGGTAAAACGATTTAGCTTCTTGATCGAATAAAGTATCAACCGATTGCTCATCTCGTTTTGTACCTAAAGTAGCTGAAACTAATGCTTGCGTTTCGCCACGAGTAAAAATTGAAGAACCGTGTGCACGTGCTATATATCCAACTTGAGTCCAGATATCGCGGATATCAACCGGAGTACGGCCATCGATGCGACGCTCTTGCTCAAGAATCATGTTTCGAAGCGAATCTTTTTCGATAGTACCGAGAAGTTTTTTCACTTCTTTGATCACATCGTCTGAAGCTTCGTCTTCTTCGAACTTAGCTAGAACAGCGGATTTAACTTCACTAATTTTCTCGTTGTATTCTTCTTTTCCAAGACCAATGTTAACAATGTCTTTGATTTGAGACTCAGCAAGTTCTTTCACTTTACTCTCTAAATCAGCATCAACTTGAGCGGGCACAAATACACGCTTTGGCTTGCCAAGTTCCTGACGGAGTTCTTCCTGGAAAGCACATAATTTTTGGATGGCTACGTGAGCAGCTTTGATAGCCTCAAGCATTTCTTTTTCAGAAATCTCTTTCATTTCGCCTTCAATCATAAGAATTGAGTTGGCAGTACCACCCACAACCATGTCGATGTCGCTTTCTTTCAGCTCAGATACCGTTGGGTTGATTACGAAATTACCTTCGATACGACCTACACGAACTTCAGCCATTGGGCCGTCGAACGGGATATCAGAAAGGTGAATAGCCAGCGAAGCACCTACGGCACCTAACACATCACCATCGTTTTCATCATCAGATGAAATTACACTTGAAATTACCTGCGTATCGCATACGTATCCTTTAGGGAAAAGCGGACGAAGTACACGGTCGATTAAACGACTTGATAAAACTTCTTTCTCATTTGAGCGCCCTTCGCGCTTCATAAAGCCACCCGGAAAACGTCCGGCAGCTGAAAAACTTTCTTTATGATCAACAGTAAGCGGGAAAAAATCCTGACCCGGCTTTGGCTCTTTAGCACTTACAGCCGTACAAAGTACCATGGTATCTCCCATGCGTACTACAACCGATCCATCGGCTTGCTTAGCAATTCTTCCGGTTTCTACGGAAAGCACCTTGCCCGGTGCAAATTCTACACTTCTAAAATCTTCTTTCATTCTATTTTTACTTTGATTGTTGCTTTATTCCCGCTCGGGAATTGTTGATAGGCTTTGTATAGTTAGCAAATGTTAAAGCCGAACGGGAAGGAATTGAAAAAGGCTCCGATTGACCGGAGCCTTGATATATTATTTACGAATACCGAGCTCTTTGATAAGCTCTCTGTATTTCTGAATATCTTTTTTCATTAGGTAGTTGAGTAAACGGCGACGCTTACCTACCAGCTTTAATAGGCCACGACGAGAGGCGTGATCTTTCTGATTAGTTTTTAAATGCTCTGTCAGATGGTTAATTCTGTGAGTAAATAAAGCGATCTGGCCTTCAGTAGTGCCTGTGTTAGCTTCTTCGCCACCAAATTTCTTAAAGATATCCTTTTTTTCTTCTGCAGTTATGCTCATTGCAATATTCAGTTATAACTATTTAAATCGATTTACAGACCTCAAAGATACGGTATTTGAGTTTAAGCAACAATCAATTCACAATAGAATTATTCAAATTACCCGATTGCCGGTTTGTCAAATATTATTATCGGTATAGAGCGCATTTTATTAAGTCTTTTTCTAAGAATTAAAATTATTTAAAGTCTACACAGATCCAATAAATGAAAAAGGGTAGCCATAATGTGACTACCCATCTAATATTCATTCGAAAAAATATTAATCCAGATCGAAACGATCTAACATCATTACCTTATTCCAAACAGCAACAAAGTCGTTTACAAACTTATCCTTGGCATCTTCACAGCCATACACTTCGGCGAGTGCACGAAGTTCTGAATTTGAACCAAAGATTAAGTCTGCACGTGTAGCCGACCATTTGATATCGCTTGTTTTACGATCACTACCAACAAAAACATCTTGTTTGTCGGTTGTTGCCGTCCAGGTTGTACTCATATCTAACAGATTCTTAAAGAAATCGTTAGTGAGTGCTCCCGGTTTTTCTGTAAATACACCGTGGCGCGAGTTATTAAAATTAGTACCAAGAACTCGCTTACCTCCAACAAGCACTGTCATTTCAGGTGCAGTTAATGTTAAGAGCTGTGCTCTATCCACCAACATTTCTTCTGCGGTAGTTCTGTGCTTGGCATTAAAGTAATTTCGAAAGCCATCCGCTTCTGGTTCTAACCATTCGAAAGATTCTACTTCGGTTTGCTCCTCAGTTGCGTCTACACGTCCGGGAGTGAATGGAACTTCTACTTCAACTCCTGCATCATTTGCGGCTTTTTCTATGGCTGCGCATCCACCTAAGACAATCAAATCAGCTATAGAAACTCTTTTATTTCCATCCTGACTGTCATTAAAGCCTTGCTGAATCACTTCCAAAGCGTTCAACACTTTTGCTAACTGTTCAGGATTGTTTACTTCCCAGTCTTTCTGAGGTGCTAAACGAACACGGGCTCCATTGGCGCCGCCTCTTTTGTCTGATCCACGGAATGTTGATGCTGATGCCCACGCTGTAGAAACCAATTCCGATACCGAAAGTCCAGTATCTAAAATCTGACCTTTTAGTGTTTTGATGTCGTTTTCGTTGATGATTTCGAAATCAACTTCAGGCAGTGGATCTTGCCATAGCAAATCTTCTTCAGGTACTTCGGATCCCAGATATAGTGTCTTCGGTCCCATATCACGGTGCGTTAATTTGAACCAAGCTTTGGCAAACGCATCCGCAAACTCATCGGGATTTTCGTAAAAACGACGTGAAATTTTCTCGTAATCAGGATCTACACGAAGTGCCAAATCCGTAGTTAACATAAAAGGAGCATGCTTTTTCTCCGGATCGTGTGCATCAGGGAAAGTACCTTCTCCTCCACCATCAACCGGTCTCCACTGCCAAGCTCCGGCAGGACTTTTATACTTTTCCCACTCATACTTAAACAGATTCTCGAAAAAGAGGTTACTCCATTCGGTTGGTTTTTGAGTCCAAGCTCCTTCCAATCCACTTGTGATGGTATCTGCGCCTTTTCCTGTACCATGAGTACTTGCCCAACCCATACCCATTTGTGTGATATCTGCAGCTTCAGGATCATCTCCTAAATGAGATTCCGGAGCAGCTCCGTGAGTCTTACCAAAAGTATGTCCACCTGCAATCAAGGCAACGGTTTCTTCATCATTCATTGCCATTCGGGCAAAAGTTTGACGAATAAAATGAGCAGATTTCGCAGGATCAGGCTCACCATTAGGCCCCTCAGGATTTACATAAATCAATCCCATATGATCTGCACCCAGCGGCTTCTCTAAATCACCGTCTTCTGTATGGCGATGTGATCCAAGCCACTCGCCTTCCGATCCCCAATAAATATCTTCTTCTGGTTCCCAAACGTCTTCACGACCACCGGCAAATCCATAGGTTTCAAATCCCATTGATTCCAGCGCTACATTGCCGGCAAGAATCATTAAATCGGCCCAAGATAATTTACGGCCATACTTTTGTTTGATTGGCCAAAGCAACAATCGAGCTTTATCCAAATTCACGTTATCTGGCCAGCTGTTTAATGGGGCAAAACGTTGAGTTCCGGCTCCTCCACCACCTCGACCATCTGTTACTCGGTAAGTACCTGCACTATGCCATGCCATGCGAATCATTAATGGACCGTAGTGTCCGAAATCGGCCGGCCACCAATCCTGAGATTTGGTCATTAAATCAGTAAGGTCTTTTTTCACTTCTTCCAAATCTAGCGAAAGGAAAGCCTCTTTATAATCAAAGTCTTCGCCCATCGGATTGGTTTTCTCCGAATGCTGACGTAAGATGTTTAAATTCAATTTGTTTGGCCACCAGTCTCTGTTTCTGGTGCCTTCTCCTGCTGCATTTCTCATCGCCCCATTATGGAATGGGCATTTACTTATATCACCACTTTTATGGTCGTGGTTGGTCTTGTCGTTTGCCTCGTAAGCCATTAGATCAGATTTTTAGATTTTTCGTTTATTCGCGAATCTATTACAAAAGGAAATAAAAAGAATATTGAATCTTCTTATTAGCCTAATAAGCCAATTTTGATTGAACAATTTTTTAAAAAATCGTCAATTCAATAACTGTAAAACTGCTTCTTTATCGGTATTTAGTTGTGTGATCAACTCATCAACGGAAGAAAATTTCTGCTCGTCTCTTATCCGTTTAATAAAGCGAATTTGAACCGTTTTGCCGTAAATCATTTTTTCAAATTCGAAAATATTCACTTCCAGAGATTTGGTTACCCCATCAAAAGTTGGACGAACTCCGATATTCATCATCCCTGAAAACCATTCGCCATCCACTCTAACTTTTACAGCATAAATTCCATTTTTTGGTATAGCTTTATCTTGATGTTCAGGTTGCAGATTCGCCGTTGGGTATCCAATTTTACGCCCACGTTCATCTCCATGAATTACTAATGCGTTTAACAGGTAAGGTCGGCCGAGTAACTCAGCAGCTTTCGGCATATTACCTTCCTCGATGATTTCATGACGAATTACTGTGCTGCTGATAGTCGTATCTCCCATCTCTTTTTTAGAAACCACCTGTACATCAAAATTGAGTTCCG
Organism: Balneolaceae bacterium; assembly: GCA_034669965.1. Lineage (GTDB taxonomy): Bacteria > Bacteroidota > Rhodothermia > Balneolales > Balneolaceae > HXMU1420-13. The sequence continues at coordinate 232,453 of JAXMOK010000002.1, forward strand.
GGCCAAGTCGCTCTAAAGTTCCGATAGTTCCAGATCGATCTTTACCAAAATGATGATCATAGCCAATAATAAATTCAGAAATGCCGATTTTTTTATGGATTACATCTTTCACAAATTCTTCGCTGCTCAACAAAGAAAAATCACGGGTGAAAGGAATTACTACTAACACATCGATACCTAACGTCTCCAGTATTTCGGCACGTTCTTTTAAGGTGGTAAGAAGTTTAATGCCGTCCGATTTGGAATGAATAATGGTTCGTGGATGAGGATCAAAAGTAACAACTACACTGCGAGCTTTGCGCTTTTTTGCTTTTTCAACAACAGTTTCCATCAGTGCACGGTGCCCTTCGTGTACTCCATCAAAAGTACCAACCGTAAGTACAGTATTTTCTATTCTTTCAACTTCGTTTAGATGGGTTAATTTAGCCATCGGCGTTCAAAATATCGTTGTATTGATGAGGTGAAAGTGCATCATCGTTAGCATAGTTTCCAATAAAAGTTCGTTCTAATGCTGTAAGATGTGCCAACGAATTTAATGCTTTTCCAAGATCGTGAGCAATGGATCGAATGTAGGTGCCTTTGCTGCAAGTGATGTCCATATCTAAAACTGGAGCATCAAAAGCATGAATTTTTGAATCGTAAATGGTAACTGGACGAGGTTGCAGCTCAATTTTTTTTCCCCTGCGAGCCAACTCATATAACTTTTTCCCACCACGTTTTAATGCACTGTACATGGGTGGAACTTGTTGAATTTCGCCCGAAAACTCATTAGAAATTTTCTCTTGGATCATTTCAAGTGTAATATGATCGGTATTGGCGGTTGCATTCGGTTCTGATTCGGCATCGTAGCTTGGGGTACTGCTGCCAAAGGTTATTTCAGCGCGATATGCTTTTTGTTGGCTTTGAATCTGTTCGATGGATTTAGTTGCCTTGCCTGTGCAAATCACCAATAATCCAGTTGCCATTGGATCTAAGGTTCCGGCATGGCCAACTTTCTTGCACTTCACCCTTCCGCGCAGATACTTAACTGCATCGAAACTAGTCCAGCTTTTTGGTTTATTCACCAATAAAATAGCACCTTGTAGGAAATCAAATTCAGGTGATGGTGGATTATGAGCCCCGAACACCGGCAGATCGGCAATGTCGATGGGCTTTGCCATTATTCCTCTTTGTCGGTAGGTGCTTTTGGTTGATCGTCAACCTTTTTGAAAAGATTTTCCATTTTATTCACATACTCTGCGGTATCATCGGCAAAGAAATGAAGTTCAGGAATTTTGCGAACCTGATTTTTAATTCTACTAGCGAGCTTGTAACGAATTTGCGTTACTCGCTCATCGATGAATTCATACACCACTTCTTTATCTCTTCCGGGAGCAAATACACTCAGATACACTTTTGCAATCGACAAATCGGGAGTAACCCTCACGTTTGTTACGGTTACAAAAGTGCCTTCCGGTTGAAATTCTCGCTGAATGATTTCACCAAGATCTTTCTTGATCAAAGCGCCAAGGCGTTCTACTCTTATACTCATGCTAATTTGGATTACGCGTTAGTTGGCGTCTTCCAGGGTACGTTTTTCTTCAGTGATCTTATAGCTCTCGAACATGTCGCCAACTTTAATATCGTTGTAACCCTGAATACTAATTCCACATTCGTAGCCAGCTGCAACTTCTTTCACGTCGTCTTTGAAGCGTTTGAGTGCTCCAATTGCACCGTCATAAATTACAACACCTTCTCGAATAATTCGGATTGGGTTATTGCGATCGATTTTGCCATCGGTAACATAACAACCGGCAATAGTACCAACTTTCGATACTTTGAAGATCTCGCGAACTTCCACATTACCCAACATTAGCTCTTTCAATTCAGGACTTAATAGACCTTCAAGAGCATCTTTTACTTCATCGATGGCATCGTAGATTACCGAGAATAATCGGATATCTATTTCTTCAGTTTCCGCAAGTTTTCTAGCTTGTTGTGTAGGACGAACCTGGAAACCGATGATGATCGCATCAGAAGCTGAAGCAAGTAATACATCCGACTCAGAAATAGCTCCGGCTCCGGTATGGATAATGTTTACAGCAACTTCATCGGTACTGATTTTCTGTAACGAACCGGAAAGTGCTTCGATAGAACCATCAACATCAGCTTTAATAATGATGTTAAGTTCAGAAACCTCACCAAGTGCAAGACGACGAGAAAGATCGTCGAGCGTCATGTGCTTAGTTTTACGTAAAGCTTGCTCTCTTCGAATTTGTTGTCGTTGATTAGCTACTTCTTTAGCTGTTTTCTCATCAGCAGCTACTACAATCTTATCACCTGCTTGCGGCATGTCGTCGAAACCGGTTAACTGCAATGGAGTTGCAGGTCCGGCTACTTCAATTCTTTGACCACGAGAGTTTTCCATAGCTCGAACACGACCGAAACATGGTCCTGCTACAAAAGGATCACCAACATTCATTGTACCGTTTTGTACTAAAATATTCGCTACAATACCTTTTCCTTTATCTAAGCGAGCTTCAAGCACAACGCCATCGGCACGGCGATCCGGATTCGCTTGCAATTCAAGCAGTTCAGCTTCGATCAATACTTTTTCAAGTAGATCATCGAGTCCCATACCTGTTTTGGCAGAAACCAGTGCATACTGTACTGTACCGCCCCAATCCTCAACCAAAACATCGTGATCGGTAAGCTGTTGTTTAATTCTGTCGGGTGAAGCTCCATCTTTATCCATCTTGTTGATGGCAACTACCATTGGAACGCCTGCAGCTTTAGCGTGATTAATCGCCTCAATCGTTTGCGGCATCACTGAGTCATCGGCTGCAACTACCAGAATTACAATATCGGTAGCCTGAGCACCACGAGAACGCATTGCAGTAAAGGCTTCGTGACCCGGAGTATCCAAAAATGTGATTTTCTTATCGTTGTGCACTACTTCGTAAGCACCTACGTGCTGGGTAATACCACCGGCTTCGCCTTCTGCTACACGTGCTTCACGGATATAATCAAGCAGAGATGTTTTACCGTGATCAACGTGCCCCATAACGGTAATGATTGGCGCGCGAGGTTGAAGATCTTCTTCTGAATCTTCCTCAACTTCGAGTTCTACAACCAATTCTTCGGCGTCGATAAATTTAACTTCTTTATCGAATTCACCGGCTACAAGTTCAATGGTTCCTGCATCTAAACGTTGGTTGATGGTAATCATCAAACCAATGCTCATACAAGCCGAAATAATATCGTTAACGCCTACATTTAATTCTTCAGCAAGATCATTTGCGGTGATAAACTCGGTAACCTCAATTACCTCGCTCTCCATATCCTGCATTTCCTGCTGATGTTGCAATTCCTCTTCGCGCTCTTCTTTACGTTGACGACGACGCTTTCCTCGTTTACTACCAACGGTAGCTTTACCCTGCATTTTTTTCAGGGTCTCGCGCATCATCTTATCAACATCAACCTGCTCAACCTCTGTTTTCTCTTTCTTAGGTTTTGCTTTCTTAGTATTAGGAGAAGGTTTTCTGGTTTTCTTCTTTTCTTCTTCCTTCTTCTTATTCGTCTTCAGGTCGTCATCAGAAGGGCGATCCTTTCTTCGTTTTCGTTTCTTTCTAACCTTAGAATCAGAGGTTAAATCGTTAGTAAATGATGTCTTACCAAGAACTTTTGTTCCTTTTAATTGCCCAGCTTTGGCGCGAATAATTGGCTTTCCTTTTTCAGGCTGTTCGTCATCACTTTCTTCTGAATCTTCAGTATCTGAATCTTCATCGGAGTCTTCATCCTCATCATCAACTTCGTCCTCATCCTCCTCTTCATCTGCATCATCATCATCATCAGAAACCTCGTCTTCTTCAACAGAATCAGAATCGTCTTCTTCAACTTCTTCTTCCATTACTCCTTCTTCCTCGACTTCAGCTTCAGCTTCAACAGGCTCAGCAGCAACTTCTTTATCAGCTACCGGTTCTTCAACCTCTTCTTTGGTTGATTCTTCTTCAGGTTCTACCTCTACAGTCTCTGCTACTTCTTCTTCAACTTCAGGTTCTGCTTCAGTTGTTTCTTCTGCAGTTTCTTCCTCAGCTGTTTCAGGTTCCTCGGGAGTAAGTTCTTCTTCAGGCTCAGTCAATGGTTCAAGCCCTCCCATTAACTCTTCTTCGATGCTGCTACCGGGCGCTTCATCTTTTGGCTCAAGTTCATCGAGTGGCTCAAGAATATTATCCAAAGTAACACTATCGTTACGCTGGTTTATCATGTGGCTACGTCGACTTTCATACTCTTCTTTAGCACGTTCATGATCAAGACTTTTTGCTTTGTCTTCCCCATATACGTTATCCAATACTTCATACATCTCTGGGGTGATTTTGAAGTTTGGTCGATTTGCTGCAGTTAAGCCATTATCCGAAAGTGTATCAACAATAGTTTGTGTAGATACATTGAACTCAGATGCTACTTTGAATAATGGTTTAGGTCGGTTTATGGGCATATGTGGTGCTTAATTCTGGTCTTTTAAACTAAAGAAAATTGTTTGTAAATGTGTAATTACTACTCGTCGAATTCGTAAGCAATTACTTGAATGATTTTAGCTGCTTGTTCAGCGCTAATATCGCCATTAGTTCTACGAACAATTTCATCTTTATCAAGGTCGAGTACAGAACGTGCTGTATCACAACCAATATCATGTAATAATTTGATAGTGTCTGGTCCAAAGTCTTCTTCAAACTCATTAATATCAATATCATCTTCTTCTTCTACTTCGCGATAAACGTCGATTTCACATTCGGTTAAACGAGAGGCTAAACGGATGTTAACTCCACCTTTACCAATTGCTTTCGACACTTCGTTCGCCGGCACAAGTACATTCGCTTTCTTACCATCTTCGGTAAGCTCAACTTTTAATACATCCGCCGGTTGAAGTGCCCGCTTAATAAACTCAATTTTATCGTTTGTGTAGTTTATAACGTCAATATTTTCGTTTTGCAGCTCACGTACAATGGCATGAATTCGAATACCTTTCATACCAACGCAAGCGCCAACAGGATCAACTCGTTCGTCGTGCGATTGAACCGCAACTTTTGAACGATCGCCCGGTGCACGAGCAATTTTCACTAAATCGATAATGCCATCGAATACTTCAGGAATTTCATTTTCAAATAATCGCTCGAGAAACAACTCTGACGTTCTTGAAATAATAACCGTTGGGTTACCATTTTTCATGTGAACACCAATTACAACCGCACGGATAGTATCCCCTTTGCGGTAGCGATCTTTGTAAATTTGTTCATTTTTAGGCAATAATAGCTCTACGCCATTGTGATTTACTAGGATGTCTTTATTATGACGAACCTGATACACATCACCTAAGATTATCTCACCAACACGATCGGTGTAATCTTCGTAAATATTATCTTTTTCAATCTCGCGGATTCGTTGCGCTAATTGCTGGCGCGCCATCATTACCGCTCGGCGACCAAAGTCAAAGATCTGCACTTCTTGTGCCAGCTCATCATAAAGCTCGATATCCGGATCGATTTTCTGCGCATTTTCTAAACTGATTTCAGCAACTTCGTCCGACAATTCCTCGGCAGGCACTACTTCTTGCACATGCAAAATTTGAATCTCGCCACGATCGGCATTCAAAATAACTTCGAATGCGTCATCAGTCTCATACTTTTTCCGAATCATAGTTCGGAAAACATCCTCTAGAATAGAGAGCAGTAAATCGCGGTCGATGCCTTTGTCTTTGGCAATTTCCGCAAATGACGAGATAATTTGTTTAGATAGATCGTTCTGCATGAATTTATTTCAACTTAAATTTGAGGAATTACTTTGGCTTCTATCACCGATTCAAATGCGATTTTTTCGGTAATTTCTTCCTTTCCTTCAGTAATAATAACAGTTAGTTCATTTTTGTCGACAGCCTTCAGCTGTGCGGCTATTTTGTTTACACCGTCGTCGGTTCTGTATCTGAGTTTCAGTGTTCTTCCTACATTTTTAGGATATTGCCTTAAATCGGATAATGGACGACTTAATCCGGGTGAGGATACATTTAAACGATACTTGCTATCTAGTAGCTCGTGAGCATCAATTAAAAAGCCTAATTCGCGACTAATATCGGCACATTCATCTAGATTAACACCTCGGTCTTCGGCATCCAAATACACCCATAGCTCGGTGCCACCGCCGCTTTTAAGCTCGATGTCAACCAAAAATAACCCGCGTTCCTCTACTAGGGGAGCCGCGAGTTCCTTTATTTGAGTAGTAATGTCAGGGGTCATATCCAAATTCCAGAAACAAAAAAAAGTGAGTGCCTTACGACGCTCACCGGGCATCAAAGGTATGCTTATTTGTGCAGAATTTCAATGATTTTACCAGCATTATTTATTAATGATGACGCAACGATTTTTTAAGAAAATTAATAACTGCATTTTATATCATCATGCTGCAAAACTAACCAACTAAATTCTATGCGCCATATCTTTCGCATTCTCTGCATTTCTTTAATGATTTCAGCCCCTAGCTGGGCACAAATTCAACCTTCAACTGTTTCCGAGATTGAAGAATCCTTAGAACTCAGGCAACAACATTATGAACAAAGTATTCTTAAAGCATACCCAGTTCGCAATGTAGGTCCAGTTGTTATGAGTGGGCGAGTTTCTGATATCGCTGTACATCCCGACAACCCAAGAATATTTTATACTGCTTTTGGCAGTAGTGGTATTTTTAAAACAACCAACAGTGGAAACTCCATGCTTCCAGTTTTCGATCATGCAGGTGGTGCTCTAGGAATTGGAGATATTGCTCTTTCCCCGGCAAATTCGGATGTAATTTGGGCCGGAACCGGTGAAAACAATAGTTCACGCTCAACTTATGCCGGAACAGGAGTGTACAAAAGCACGGATGGCGGCAAATCGTGGATCTATACAGGTTTAAGAAATACACAACACATCGGGCGAATTATTGCGCACCCAACCGACGTAAATACTGCTTGGGTTGGTAGTATGGGAGCTTTGTATAGCAATAATGAAGAACGCGGCGTATACAAAACTACCGACGGTGGCGAAACCTGGACAAAAACGCTATTCATTAACGACTCAACGGGAGTTATTGATCTTGTGATGCATCCCGAAAACCCCAATGAAATGTGGGCTGCCACTTGGGAACGCGACAGAAAAGCTTGGAACTTTAAAGAAGGCGGCGTTGGCAGTGGGCTCTACCACTCAACCGATGGTGGCGAAACCTGGACTAAAATTACCAACGGTTTACCCGATGGAGCTCATGTTGGGCGAATTGGTATCGATATCAGCCAAAGCAATCCGGATATCATGTATGTACTTATTGATAATCAGGAAGAAACTAAAACTGAGCGAGAAATAGATGCGGATCAAATCACCCAAAACACCTTTATTAACATCTCGAAATCTGATTTCAAAAAACTCGACAATCAGAAATTGAATCAATATTTACGCAGAAGTGGTTTTCCAAGCGAGTATGATGCCGCTAAGGTTAAAGCTGATGTTGAAGCGGGTGAGTACGAAACAAAAGCCTTAGCCGAATTTGTTGGCGATGCTAACTCAGCTTTATTCGATACAGAAATTAAAGGCGCCGAAGTTTACCGTTCTGATGATGGAGGAGCCTCTTGGAGCCTTGCAAATGAGTACAAACTTGATAATGTGTATTTCACTTATGGGTACTATTTCGGCGAGATCCGTGTTGATCCAAATGATTCGGAGACAATTTACATTTTAGGAGTGCCCTTCCTTAAATCTACCGATGGTGGAAAAACCTGGGAACAGAAAGCACGAAACCAACGTGTGCATAGCGATTATCAAGCGATGTGGATTGATCCCGCCGATTCAGAACATTTGCTTGTTGGAAACGACGGTGGATTGTATGAAAGTCATGATGGTGGCGAAAACTTCATCCATCATAATACACCTGCTGTAGGGCAATTCTATACGGTTAATATAGATATGGAAGAGCCTTATAACATTTATGGTGGCTTGCAAGATAACGGAACTTTTAAAGGACCTTCAACAAGCACCGGAAATCGTGAGCAACCTTGGACTCGTCTTTTTGGTGGCGATGGAATGCACGTTGCACCTAAACCAGGTAATTCTGATATCGTTTATGTTGGCTTTCAGTACGGCAATTATTTCAGAAGTAATCTTGATGATGGTTCATTCAATAGAATTACTCCTCGTCATGATGTTGGAGAACCTAGATACCGTTACAATTGGAACACTCCGGTTACCATTAGTCATCATAACCCTGATATCATTTATTTTGGTTCACAACGTCTCAATCGAAGCATGGATGAAGGCAAAACATGGACACCTATTAGTCCCGACTTAACCAACGATTTACCAAATGGCGATGTGCCCTACTCTACCCTTACTTCAATCGCAGAATCACCGCTTAACTTTAGCGTAATTTGGGTAGGAACCGATGATGGAAATATTCAACTTACAAAAGATGGTGGCGCAAATTGGACAAAAGTATCTGATTTTCTACCTCAAGGGCGTTGGATTAGCGAAGTGCATGCATCAGAATTTGATGAAGCTTCTGCCTACGTATCAATGAACGGTTACCGTAACGATGAGTTTAAAACGTACATCTACAAAACTGAGGACTTTGGCCAAACTTGGAGTTCTATAAAAGGGGACTTACCGGAAGATGTAGTTAATATTATTGTTCAGGATCCCATAAACCAATCGATTTTATACGCAGGGCTTGATCATGGCTCGTATGTGAGTTTAAATGATGGTGAAAACTGGCATTTTCTTTCTTCTATTCCCAACGTGGCAACGTACGATATGGTGGTTCATCCACGCGATTTAGACCTTGTTATTGCAACACACGGTCGCTCCATTTATGTAATGGACATAGAGCCACTGCATCAGGTATTTGATCGCTTAGATGAGCGAATTACCGGTATTAAACCCGAAAATGTTCGCCACTCAAACCGATGGGGAAGTCAACCCGTTGCCTATCGAGATCCGTTCTTACCGGAGCATCGACTAATTTATTATTTAGCTAATGAGGGGCAAAATCAACGTGTTACTATCGAAATTAAAGATGAAAATGGCGATGTAATTACCGAATTGAAAACCGAAGGAAATTACGGGTTTAATGTATACGACTGGAATCTTATCATCGATGAAAGCAATGGTGATTATGAATTCTTATCGAAAGGAACGTACACAGCAACCTTCAAAACCGGACGATCTAACCACGAGGTGAGCTTTGAGATTAAGTAAGCTATTCACTGTTTTAGTATTTGGGTGTGCACTTGCATGCTCAAATACAGAAAAACAACCAACAATTGATAACAAACCGGTTGGCAGAATTGTAACTCCCGAATCAGAGTTATCATTTATTGCTGAAGATGGAAGCATCATATCTACAATTGATATTGCAATAGCCGACGAACAGCCTGAACGCAATCAAGGTTTGATGGATGTGCGGTCGATGGATGAAAACCTGGGTATGCTGTTCATTTTTGAGGAAGAACGTCCGCTTAGTTTTTGGATGGCAAATACTCCACTATCGTTAGATATAATGTATGTAAACAGCGATTCAACCATCGTGCGTATTTATTCAAATACATCTCCCTATTCAGAAACTACCTTACCTTCTGAAGCACCGGCTATTTTTGTAGTGGAAACCAATGCCGGATATGCAATAGCCAAAGGGATAACTGAAGGAATGAAAATTCGATTTTAAAAACAGGTGAATTATTCGAACAAGGGTTCCCTTCTTCCCTAATAAATATCGATGAACATATTTACGAATGGATTAGAATCGATGGAAAAAGCCACAAAAGTGCATTTAAGCCATCGATTTTTCTTCGGCATATTCAACTAAAAAGTCTAACGCTTTTCGAACATTTGATGGCGATCCCATATATATTGGAGTTCGCTGGTGAATAGCAGTTGGCTCAATTTCCATAATTCTACGTTCACCATTCGAAGCCATTCCTCCCGCCTGTTCTATAATCATACTTAAAGGATTACACTCGTACATAAGTCGTAATTTACCTTCCGGGTATCTTTTACTATGTGGGTAGATGAAAATCCCGCCTTTTATCAACGTACGATGTACATCTGCAACCATCGAACCAATATAACGAGCAGTGTAAGGTCTACCAGTTTCAGGATCATCTTCTTGGCAATATTTGATGTATTTCTTTAGCCCGAGATCCCAACTGTTGTAACTGCCCTCGTTAATACTATAAATATGCCCTTTTTGTGGAATTTTAATATTGCGATCGCAAAGAATAAACTCGCCGATGCTTGGATCCAACGTAAAAAGGGATACACCTAACCCTGTGGTGTAAGCCAATGTGGTGCTGGAACCGTAGAGAACATAGCCGGCAGCAACCTGACGAACACCAGGTTGTAGGGCGTCAGATTCTTTAACCGCGGGATCAAATCGGGCTTCTCGCATGTAAATCGAGAAAATTGATCCAACCGAAACATTAACATCAATATTGGATGAGCCATCAAGAGGATCTAAATACACAATGTACTTACCTCCTTTACTGCTCAGCCGTACAATGCCATCATTTTCTTCTGAAATCACCATACAAGTGATTTGAGATCGTTCAAGTGCTGATATTAATTGGTGATCTGAAAAAACATCGAGTTTCTTCACTTCTTCGCCGTGCACATTTTTGGAACCATCAACCCCTAGAATATTTGTGATTCCGGCTTTGTTTACCTCACGCGAAATAATTTTTGCGGCAAGGCCTATATCGCGTAGTAATTGTGAAAGTTCCCCTTTTGCACCCGGAAAGCGATTTTGTGATTGAATAATGTACTCTTCGAGAGTAACCAACCTAGCTTCTGATACTGTCTGCATATGATTTGTTTTGGAAGCGCTTTTCTGATGAATATAAGAATGTTTTTATATCAGAAAACAGTAGAATTTTTAAATATTTTACACCTCTTTAATAATTCGATCATACAATTCACTAGCTTTTATCTTCAAATCATCTAGTGTACCGTCATTTTTTATCACATAATCTGCCAGATGTGTTAACTCATCAAATGAATTTTGCTTGTTGATTCTATCCTTAACCTGGCTTTCTTTAGCCCCATCTCTGTGTAGAACTCTTTCTATACGTTGTTGTTCATCCGCTAGCAATATAACAACACGATCTACATTTTTAGGCCGCCCATTTTTAAGTAAAAGAGCTGCCTCTTTTACAAATACTTTAACGCCTTCTCTTTCTTTGATAAGAGCAAGTTCATCAATATGCTTCCACACAACCGGGTGAACCAGTGCATTAAGTTCTTCTACCCGATTTTTTGCAAAAGCTTCCTCTGCCAGAAATGCCCTATTTAAGCTTCCATCCGGATTATAAGCTTCATCCCCAAAAGTGTCTTTTATCTGCTGAATTAGTTGTTCGTCTGAGATCATCAATTCTTTTGCAATATCATCTGCTAATACAACAAAAGCACCACGTTTTTCCCATTCTTTGCACAAAGTTGTTTTACCAGATCCGATCCCACCTGTTATTCCAATCCGAATCATACCAGTTGACCTAAACTATCTTCAAAATCGATATTAAAGTGCAAGCCACAACTTTCTTTGCGAGCCATTGCTGCCCGAATAATGAGGTAGGCAATGCTGATCAAATTACGCAGCTCAAAAAGAGGAATACTAACTCTGGTACGACTGTAAAAATCTTCCACTTCTTCGTAGAGCAATGTTTGCCGACGAAGAGCCCGTTCTAGTCGCAAATCACTTCGAACAATGCCCACATAATTGCTCATTATCTGTTGAAGCTCTTCGCGGTTGTGAGAAATCAATACCCACTCTTTTGTATTGAATGTTCCGCTTTCATCCCACTGTGGAATTTTCTCGTTAAAAGTGGTTTTATCAACACCAATTCTAGCAGCATCAACTGCCCGATCTGCAAAGTAAAGTGCTTCAAGTAAACTATTGGAAGCCAATCGATTTGCACCATGAACTCCGGTACAAGCAACTTCCCCACAGGCATATAATTGTTTGACAGAGGTTCTCCCATCTAAATCGGTTTCTACACCACCGCAAAAGTAATGTGCCGCGGGCACCACCGGTATTAATTGCTTGGTGATATCGATGCCGTATTCTAAGCAAGTTTCATAGATATTCGGGAATGCATTTCGGGTTTCATCAGCCGGCAGATGCGTTATATCCAGGAAAACTGACTTATCCCCTCTTTTCTTGAGTTGATCATCAATTGCACGAGCAACAATATCACGAGGGGCAAGCTCTTTTCGAGCATCGTATTTTTCCATAAATGCCACGCCATCAGCATTTCTTAGAATGGCTCCGTGTCCACGTAGTGCTTCTGAAATCAGAAAAGAATCGGCCTCAGGAACATTTAGTGCAGTGGGATGAAATTGCACAAATTCCATGTTTCTAATCTTAGCTTTGGCCCGATATGCCATCGCAATTCCATCTCCTGTTGCAATATCAGGATTGGTAGTTTTTGCGTATACAGCACCAGCCCCTCCTGTGGCCAAAATCGTGCGTTTAGCCAACATCCGAAATACTTTTCCGGTAGCTTCATCCAAAACATAGGCGCCGTAACAATGAATGTTTTTTAAGTACTTTGCCTTTTTTCCAAGATGATGCTCGGTAAGCAATTCCATTGCAAAATGGTGCTCAAACACAGTGATATTCGGATGATTACGCACATTCCGAACCATCACATTTTCTACTTCCATTCCGGTTGCGTCATCAACATGAACTACCCGATTTTCTGAATGTCCACCTTCGCGCCCTAAATGAAGTTTGCCATTTTTTTTGGTAAACTCGACGCCCCTGGTCATCAATTCATTTATTAACCGTGGTGCTTCTTTCACCATCGCTTCAACGGCGACTTTATCGCATAATCCGGCCCCGGCTACCAGCGTATCATTGATATGCTTCTCATAAGAATCGTCTACAAGATTCATCACCCCGGATATACCGCCTTGCGCATAGCTGGTATTTGCTTCGTTGATTTCCCTTTTGGTTACAATAGCCACCGAACCGAACTCTGCTGCTTTTAGCGCAAAAGTGAGTCCGGCGAGACCACTACCAATTACGAGGAAATCAAAATTTCGCATAAACTATTCTTGTTCTTCGGTGGAAATCATTAACAAATAGGCTTTAATAAAATCATCCAAATCACCATCCATAACCGCACTTACATTTGAAGTTTCGTGGTTGGTGCGATGATCCTTCACTCGTTGATCGTCGAATACATAACTACGAATTTGCGATCCCCATTCGTTCTTACCTTTCGAGCCTTCAAGTCGCGCTTTTTCGGCTTCCTGAATTTCTTTTTCGTGTTCGTAAATTCGTGATTTCAGCAAAACCATTGCTTTTTCACGGTTTTGCAACTGCGATCGTTCTTGTTGACATTCGGCCACCACTCGCTTTTCAGTGCCATCAGATAATGTTCCTGTCCAGATCAAACGTACACCAGTTTCAACCTTGTTTACGTTCTGCCCACCGGCTCCACTCGAATGGAATCGTTGCAATTCAACATCGCTTTCGTTGATGTCTACTTCGATGGTATCATCAATCAATGGCGATACGAACACCGAACAAAAGGAAGTGTGGCGACGCGCATTGCTATCAAACGGTGATACACGAACCAATCGATGAACCCCACTTTCAGCTTTCAAAAAACCGTAAGCATTGGTGCCCTGAACTTCGATGGTTGCGCTTTTAATTCCGGCAACGTCTCCATCCTGATAATCGATCACCGACACCTTAAAATCGTTTCTATCGGCCCAACGCGTGTACATGCGATACAACATTTGTCCCCAATCCTGGCTCTCGGTTCCGCCGGCACCCGGATTAAAAGAAACAACCGCATCACGATGATCATCAGACCCTTTGAGCATATTTCGAAGCTCAAGTGATTCGAGACCTTTCAAGAGTTTTTCGTACTCAGCATCAAGTTCGTCATCAACTTCTTCGCCCATTTCGGCAAACTCTAAATAGACATTAATACTCTCACGAACCGCGTTCAAATCGTCCCATGCCTTAACAAGACTCTTCTCGTTATCTAGCTCTTGCATCACCACACGAGCGTTATCCGGGTCGTTCCAGAACTCAGGGTTTTGTGTACGCTCGGTAAGTTCTATTACCCGTACATTTCGTTTATCGTAGTCAAAGATACCCCCTGAGCGCGTCCAATCGCTCGTAGTTTTCCTGTAGATGATCTTTATTTATTGCCATGTGTTATATGAAAAGTGAAAATATAAGTGAAAATTATTGGTTATTTCGAAGATCGGCCTAAAAGAATCCCAATTACGATACCAGCAGCCAGTGCAAAGCCAACTCCTTTTTCGGGATTTGCACGAACATATCGGCGAGCGTTGCGGTACTCGTGACGTAATTCGCGCTCGATCCAATCTCTTTCGTCTTTCAGTCGATCAATTACATCGTCGTATTTCATTTCTACTTTCTCTTGAAGAATCTCGGAAGTATCTGAAACAGCTCGTCCGATTTTCTTTTGTACGTCGTCGATTTTATTTGATTCTACCATGGTAAATTTGTTTTAAGTTTGAATTGAAAATACAAATATGAACCGAAATAGTTTGTAAGTTTATTTGTTCGAAGAAAGCTCCAAACTCACAGATTATTGCGATTTACTCCCTCCTATTTTTGGTTCAGTTATATACTTCAGCACTATCTAATTTATAACATGTGTTGGGAAGATGCCTCGGTTGACCGGCAACTACTTGGCATAGATGAGCAGAGTAAAATTATGATGATAACCTCTGCCGGCTGCAACGCATTATCTTACTTATTGGATAACCCAATATCTATACACAGCGTTGATATTAATCCTCGACAAACGGCTTTACTTGAACTGAAGTTGAGTATCCTAAAAAAGTGTAACTATCCAACATTTTTTTCTTTTTTTTGGGATGGAAGTAGTTCGGATTATCAACACGTTTATTCAAGAATTCGAAAATCTCTTAGTGAAGAATCGAAGGTATTTTGGGATGAACACATCGAGTACTTCTTTCCTAATCGGCGCGGTTTTCATTTTGAAGGTGGCAGCGGAATGTTTGCACGCTTTTTGAATAAAATTATTGATCGTAAATCACTTAGAAATGAGATCATTCAGTTGAGTTCTTCGAATGATAAAGAAGAGCGTGAACAGATTTTCAATTATATAGAAAATGTACTTTGGAGTGGAGCGGAATCTAAGATTTGGCAAACTAATGGATTTTTAAGTCTTGCCGGTATACCAGCCGTTCAACGCAATGCCATTGGCAACATCAATCAATTCATGCTGAAAGTTCTGCGACAGATTTTCGTAGATCAACGAGCAGCTGATAACCCATATTGGGGTCGATATTTAAAGCTCCCAACGCTTAAAAATCCGACACTTGAATATCTTCAAAAAGAGAATTTTTCAAAATTGAGAGATCGATCAGAACGAATCCACTTTTCAACAACTTCGTTTTCTGATTACTTAAGTCAAACCACTCAAAAGTTCACACATTTTGTGCTTTTAGATCACATGGACTGGATGGTTGGTCATGATAAACAGGCATTAGACAAAGAATGGGAGCACATTTTAGAAAGAGCTGAACCAGGAGCAAAGGTGCTATTTCGTACTGCATTCGATCATATTGATTTCATCCCCGACTTTGTCCAGAAAAAGTGTGTTATTGAACAAATTGATAAAGAATGGCTGAAAGAAAATGATCGTGTTGGAACCTACACCGGAACGTATTTAGGAGTGATAAAATGATTTCCACTTCTATTTCGGATTACTACAAATGGCATGCGCCAATTTACGATTTCACCCGCTGGAGTTTTTTATTCGGACGATCATCGCTTATGCACCATTTTCCAGTTTTGCCCGAAAATGCTTCGATTCTGGACCTAGGATGCGGTACGGGTGCAATCACCGAGGCCCTATGCTTTTCATATCCAGAAAACAAAATAATTGGGTTAGACGCTTCCTCCTATATGCTTGAACGTGCTCAGTCCAAAAACCTTCAAAATGTTCAATGGATACACCAATCCTATCAAAGCAACAGTTTTGATACTGAGAAATTCAATCTGATTACAGCTTCGTATTCACTCACCATGATGAATGACATAGAACAGGTTCTGGAATCCATTAAACTGCATCTGAAACCGAATGGGAAGTTGGTGGTTGTAGATTTTAATTCCACTCCATACACATGGTTTTCAAGATGGATGAAACGGAATCATGTTAATTTCGATGTTCAATTATTTAACAAGCTGGAAAATGGTTTCGAAGTAACATCGATTCAAACACAATCTGCTTTTGGTGGATTGTTCACGTATTCCACATTCGTCTGTTCAAAATGAGTCTTCGTAAAATCATTTCGGGTGGCCAAACAGGAGTTGATCATGCAGCTCTTCAAGCAGCAATGGATTCTGGATTCAAACATGGCGGATGGTGCCCACCTGGAAGAGTGTGTGATTCAGGAGAGATTCCGAGTCATTTCAAATTGAAAGAAACACCGGTCGAGCGAGATATTTCGGCTCTTGAAATTCCACGATCTCAAAGAACGATCTGGAATGTGCGTGATGCCGATGGATTATTGATTATTGAACAGGATCAGAGGGGTAAAGGATCAAAGGCACAAAGAGATCATGGGACAGAGTTAGCAGTTGAGACCGCCAAAAAGCTTGGAAAGCCTTTCTTAGTAGTAGATATCAGCAAAAAAATAAGTGTTACGGAAATAACTAACTGGATATCATGTAACAAAATAGAAGTTCTGAATGTAGCCGGGCCGAGTGAGAGAAACTGTCCCGGAATCTATGATCGGGCGTATGATTTGATGATGAAAATACTTACAAATTCTGATTAAGTTTTTCGGATAAAGTCTTAATTTCCTGTATCAAGAGTGGTTCATACTTTGTTAAATTTTCAATCACATTTCTTGATGTGTGTATAATAGTTAATACTATCACAGTTTCTTTAAGTCTATGACAGATTAACCAATGTTTATTAACAAGATAAGTATTGAAATTTGGACTGATGGAATCTCGAGTTGTTAATACATCTGGGTTTAGACTAATTAAATCTAAAGCACCATCTATATCTTCTAAATATTTCTGAGTTAGTTTTACTCCCCATTCATTTGTTGAAAACTCAATAAGCTTCTCTAATTCTTCGTAAAAATGATCGGTTAGAAGTATCTGAACCTTCATTTTGTATTCGCTTTATACTTTTCCAATCCGGATTTTAAATCACCCTTATAGGTATTCAGTTTACCCTTAATTGCATCCTGATAGCCTTTTAGAATATTGCTTCGAGCCAGTTCTGCCTCTTTCCTATCCATTTCATGACGAATGAGGTCTCGAACAAAATCACTAGGAGTGCTGTGCAAAGTACCATCACCCGAATTGTTTTGAATAAATTCTTTTAGTTCGTCGGTAAGAGAAAGGTTGATTGTTGAAGGCATCGTGAACTCATCTAATTCATTATTTGCCAATATATGAATGACTTTGTAATGATAAAAGTCTCTTAAAATGGAAATTGTAATCAGCTTAAACTATCTGAGTTATAACCATTGACGGATTACAATATTGGACATTCTTCTTTTTTGAGAATCATTTGTCGTTCGTCAATCGTCGTTCGTCGTAACCAACACTTGCTCTTTATACTGTAACTCGTACAGTTTTTTGTAGATACCGTTTTCTTGTTGGATAAGATCAGCGTGTGCCCCTTTCTCTCTGATTTCCCCTTTATGCATCACCAGAATAGTATCGGCATCTTGGATAGTTGATAAACGGTGAGCAATTACGATGGATGTTCTGCCTTTCATCATTTTTGATGAGGCTTCGGTTACCAGACTTTCAGTTTCGGAATCCACGCTGGAAGTGGCTTCATCCAACACTAAAATCTTTGGATCGAACACCATCGCTCGAACAAAACAAATCAGTTGTTTCTGCCCCATCGACAATGATTTCCCCTGCTCTCTTAGCACATAATCGTATTTGCCCGGTAGTTTTTCGATAAAGCGATGTGCCTCAACCTGATGACTCGCAGCGATCACCTGCTCTCTGGTAATTCCTTCTTCACCTAGAGTTATGTTATCTAAAATAGAACCGGTGAACAACGTATGATCTTGCAATACTAACGAAAAGTAATAGCGTAAATCGGATAACCCCAATTCTTTGATGTCTATACCGTCCAGTTTTATAGAGCCTTTTTGAATTTCATAAAATCGAAGTAACAGGTTGATGATGGTGGTTTTTCCGGCACCTGTAGCACCAACAATCGCAATATTTTCACCCGGTTTCGCGGTAAATGATACATCGCGAAGCACCCATTCTTCTCCATCGTTATATTTAAACCACACATTTTCGAATTGAATTTCTCCTTTTGGATCCTCGATACGCTTAGGTTTTTCTACTTCTTTAATATCGGTATCGGTATCAATCACATTGAAAATTCGCTCTGACGATGCCAACGCAGATTGCAAGGTGTTGAATTTTTCTGAAAGTCCGCGAATGGGCATAAAGAACTGGCGAGCATACTGGATAAAGGCCAAAAGTACACCAAATGTGACTCCCCCCATCATAGCTCGACCACCACCATACCAGACGATTAGTGCCATCGCAAAGCTGGAAAACACTTCAACTAATGGCCAAAAAATCGAGAAGTAAAAGATGGTTTCAACGTGCGCTTCTTTATGCTTTGCGTTAATTTTATTGAACTTTTCTCGTTGTTTATCTTCTCGGTTAAACAACTGAACCACGTCCATTCCATTAATGTGTTCTTGTACAAAGGAATTAAGATTTGAGATTTGATCCCTCACGTTCAGGAAAGCGACCCTCACTTTTTCTTTGAACCAAAATGTGGCATAGAACAAGATCGGGAGTACTGCAATGGTTACTAAACTCAATTCCCAGTTCATACTGAACATGAAATACAGTATAAAAATGATGCGGAACAGATCACCAATTATCGCTACAACACCATCCGAAAGTAACTCACTAAGCGCTTCTACATCACTGGTGGTTCGGGTTATGAGTCGCCCTATTGGGTTTTTATCATAAAATTGAACATGCAGAGATTGAATCTTTTTGAAGATCGCATTCCGTAAAGAATAGAGTGTTCCCTGGCCAAACCAACGGGTTAGATAAGTATTACTCATTTGAAGTAGAAACTCACCTATCAACGCTCCAAAGAGTAGTAAAATGATATTGAATAAGCCTTCAAAATCATCCACAGCAATATAATCATCGATGGCAACCTGCGTAAGTTTTGGACGAATGGTGCCTAAGAATGACGCAGAAAGCGTAAGTACAACTGCAAGAAGTATGAAATACCTATAAGGACGTACAAAAAAGTAAAGCCGTTTGATCAGAGTTCTGTCAACGGCTTTAGTAGAATTGTTCTTACTCATTTAAATGATTTAGAAGCGATCGAAATCGTCGTAAGATGTTCTAGGACTGATTGAGCGCTTAGGCATTTCATCTTTACCTTGATCATCTTTAAATCGAGGTTTAAATCGATCTGGATCATCATTTTTATATCTTCGATCGTTGTTTCTATCGCTGCGATTATAATCGCTACGACCGCCACTGTTATATCTATCACCTCGGTTATTATCATAACGGCCACCACCTCCACGATCATCTCTGCTTCGGTAACCTCCTCCTCCACGATCATCTCTGCTTCGGTAACCGCCGCCACCACCGCGATCATCTCTACCTCTTGGTTTTCTCGATCGGAAGTTTCGGTTTCCACCACCACGGCTATCACGGCCACCATGCGAACGACCTCTGCCGCCTCCACCGCCTCCGCGATAGTTACCTTGATCGGGCTTGGTAAGGTCTTTGAGTTCAACTTTGGCTTCTACAATTCCACGTTCATGTGAAGGGTCTGTAAAAATAGGTCTTAATTCATTTGCCAACCATGCTGGATAAAATCCGTCGCGTGCTTCCTTGAGGAGTACATGCAGATTTGTATAGCGAGCTGAGAAGTGCCCAAGTACTAATAATTTAGTTTGAGCCTCGGTAGCTACTCGTGCAGCATCTGCCGCTGTAGAATGCCCCGTTTCGCGTGCTTTATCAGCAAGTTGGTTACTGAATGTTGCTTCGTGATATAGGATGTTAGTATTCATCGCCAATTTCACTGAATTCGGGCAGTATTCGGTGTCAGAAATATAAGCAAAACTGTCGCCCGGGCGTGGATGCCCTACAATTTCATAACTTTCAATTACCGTTCCGTCTTCAAGGGTAATATCATTTCCGGCTTTCAATTCTTTAAAATGATCGTCTTCAGTAATTCCTAACGATGCTGCTTTGTCTGCATCAACTTTACCGGGTTTATCTTTTTCCTGGAATCGGTAACCTAAGCAAAACCTTTTATGCTTTAACGGTCGGGCTTCAACATAAAAGTCGTCGCCTTCAAGAACTCTTTGTTCCTCAATATCTTCTTCCACCTCAACGAAATTCACATCAAAACTTAGCGTAACTCCCGAAAAGTTGAGGTTCCATTCTACAAATTCTTTAATTCCTTTTGGCCCAACAATGTTCAGCATTTTGTCGCGGCGTTGCAACTGAAGCGTTGAGATCAGTCCCATCAATCCCGAATAATGATCAACGTCAAAATGTGAAATGAATATACTGTCGATTTTGGATCTTTTTAATCCAGCTTGAAGCATTCTCATTTGTGCGTTTTCTCCGCAATCAAATAGATAAACGCTTCCTTCTCTCCAGAGTGCTACAGCGGGTAAGTGTCTTATTGCTGTTGGTGTGGCGGATGCAATGCCTAGTGGTACTACAATCATGTTGTTCTCCCAATTACCTGTGGTACGATGCGTTCAACATCGTTGCCTGTTGGTTTTTATTTTTTAGTTAGATTTGTGCTAGTTCTTGTTCAAGTATTTGTTTTTTATACATAGCCTTATAGCGACCGTCGTATTTTAAAAGCTCTTCGTGGGTGCCTTTTTCTGTAATCTGCCCATCTTCGATGTAAAATATTTTGTCTGCGTCTTTTATTGTAGAGATTCTATGACTTATCGTGATGGTAGTTATATCGCCCAGCTCGTTCTTTAAGTTTTTCAATATTGCGTCTTCTGTTTTTGTATCTACTGCACTTAAAGAATCGTCGAATATAAGCATTTCAGGACTCTTTATTAATGCTCTTGCGATAGCTGTACGTTGCTTCTGTCCTCCGGATAGTGTTATTCCCCGTTCGCCGAGCATAGTCTTAAATTTTTTCTCAAAATCCAAAATATTCTCTTTAACCATTGCCATTTCTGCGGCTTTTTCAATTTGTTGATCAGACGCGTCTTGAATACCGAACGCGATATTATCACCAATCGTATCCGAAAACAAAAACGTTCCCTGCGGAACAAATCCAATATCTCGGCGAAGATTTTCTAAAGGCAGCTCTTTTACATTTACGTCATCGATAAAAACTTCACCTTCCGTTGTATCAAATAAACGTGGAATTAACTGTATTAAAGTAGTTTTGCCCGATCCTGTACGTCCAACTATGGCAACATTCTGTCCGGCTTCGATGGTTAGGTTTAGGTTTTTGATTACAAATTCGTCGGAATCTGGATATTTGAACCACACATTTCTGAATTCAATTTTTCCGGAGATGGGTTTGTAATCATCACTTTTTTCGGATTCAATTTCCAACGGATAATCCAAAATTTCTTTAATGCGATACCACGAAGCCAGCGATTTTTGAAATCTATTTGTGGTGTATCCTAAGGCAGCAACCGGCCAAATCAAATACGCTACATAGATCAAGAATTCTGCGATATTCCCCACCGATAAACTCCCTTCAATAATCATATTACCACCCTTCCAGATTACTATAATGAGCGAAATCCCAATTAGAAAATTTAGTCCCGGATGAAACAATGATTCGATCATATCGAGCCGTAACTTCTTTTTTCTATAATCCTCACTCAGTAATTCAAATTTATCTTGTTCGCTTTGAGCTCGATTATATGCTTTGATTAGACGAATGCTGGAAAAGGTTTCTTTGGCTTGCCCGGCAAGTTTAGAATATTGTTCCTGTATGATTATGCTGTGTTTATGGATGTAGCCGGTAATCCAATATGCAAATAAAGATAACAAAGGTAGCGGCAGTAACGCCCAAACCATGAGTTCGGAATTTACCAGATACATCATAGTTATTACAAAACCAGCACGAGTTACCGTATTAATGCTGTACATGATTACCGGGCCGTAGTATTCGCGCACTTTGTTGATGTCTTCGGTAGCACGAACATACA
This sequence comes from Balneolaceae bacterium, assembly GCA_034669965.1. Lineage (GTDB taxonomy): Bacteria > Bacteroidota > Rhodothermia > Balneolales > Balneolaceae > HXMU1420-13. The sequence continues at coordinate 254,697 of JAXMOK010000002.1, forward strand.
CTTCACCTTGCGAGTATTTGGCATAAAAACTTTGCGGTAATGCCATCAGCTTTCGAATCATATCGTTTCTGATATCATATTCCACCTTGCGTGAACTTACGATAAGAGTCTGACGAGTTAAAAAGAGGAAAAATCCATACAGAATAACTGCTCCTAACAAGTACAGCGAGTTCGTTGCCAATATTTTACCAACTTCGCTTGCAAAAAGAGTATCTAATAAATTATCCGGTACTTGGAAATCTCCTTCCGATAATTGCTCAATTCTATCCATAGTTTTACGGATAAGAACCGGGATCCAGACCAGGAAAAAATTAGCAGCCGTTAGAAATATCGCGCCTAACACTACGGTTAGCCTATATTTCTTCAGATACTTATTTAACTCTTTTAATGCTTCCAAATTGATGATTCAGTGTTAAACTGAAAATACCTCTACGGTTGGTGTAACTGCTTTTTTATCTAACAATGCTGGCCAGTAAGCAACAATCTCGCTTGCTTTAGGTCTTCCACCGGCAAAACCTGTAACTCCACTAGGTCCGGTAAGAATTAAGGGGGCAATTTCCATCCCAAACCGATTGATATCATTTTTGTTCATCCCACAAATAGAAACGCGCATCTGAATTTCATCAAAATCGTTGTCATCAGCATCCGATGCAGGTTTTTCTGTAGTTCCATTATAACCAACAAATTCGCTATGAAATTCATCGATCGAGAGATTTAGTGCTTTGGCACGTTCTTCGAGAATCTCAGCCCCTTTTTGAGCTTTTTTCAATGCATCAGGCCAGCAATACACCAAAGTTGCTGAAAGCTTGTAGCCATCATTATAGCTTGCTGATATTTTATAAGTTGGTGTTTCCGGTCTACCTTTAATTCCCGTTACTTTAACTCGATTTTTACCCGCATCTTCTAGATGTACAGTGGTAAAATCAGCAATTACATCGGGTGTAATATATTCTTTCGGATTCCCGATTTCGTACAATAATTGTTCTTTTACGGTCATTTGATTTACCAGCCCACCGGTGCCTTCGTGTTTGGTAACAAAAAAGGTTCCATCAGGTTTAGCTTCGATTATTGGGAATCCAATATTGGTGAAATCTTCAACCTGTTCCCAATCAGTAAAATTACCACCGGAAACTTGTGCTCCACATTCGATAATATGTCCGGCAATAGTGCCAATCGCCATTTTATCGTAATCGGAATAGTCCCAACCGAACTCATAAATCATAGGAGCGAGTGTTAGGCCTGTATCAGTGACGCGACCAGTAATAATTACATTTGCTCCATTTTCGAGCGCTTCAACAACAGCTCTGCATCCAAAATAAACATTGGCACTGAGCAGATTTTCTTTAACCGTTGAAATAGGTTCGCCGGTTTCCATGTTTTTCAGAGCGTGATCATCGTCTATCAACTCGTCAATATTTGGTAAAATATTATCGCCGGCAACTACGGCCACTTTGATATTCTTAACACCTTTTTCTTTGGCGATTTTTAAAATTTCATCCTTACATGCATGAGGATTTACCCCACCTGCATTGCTTATTACTTTAATGCCATCGTTTTCAATCTCCGGCAAAATTTGATCAATCACATTAACAAAATCACGAGCATAGCCCCATTCCGGGTTTCGTAATTTTTGTTTTTGCATGATTGACATTGTTACCTCTGCGAGGTAGTCCATAACTAAATAATCGATTGGACCCTGTTTAACTTGATTTACAGGAGCATTTGGTAGATCACCCCAAAAACCTTGACCGGACGCGATTCGAATTGATTCTTTCAACTGATTGTATTTTTTATGATGAATATCGGAAGATGAGTGATAGTAGTAAAATAAAAAACCCTGCCTGAATACAGGCAGGGTTTTTGTAAAAAGCTTGAAAATGATTTTTACTTAATAAGCATCATTTTCTTGGTCTGAGCAAAAGCACCTGCTTTGATCTGATACACATACATACCAGAAGAAAGAGCTGATGCATCAAAGGTTACGGTATGGTAACCGGCTGATTTCTCAGTATTCACTAATTCAGCTATACGTTGGCCAAGCATATCGTATACAACGATGGATACTTTAGAAGCCTCAGGTAAGCTGTAGTTAATGTTTGTTGATGGGTTGAATGGGTTCGGGTAGTTTTGCTGGATAGCAAACTCGGTTGGAACCGCACCATCTACTTCGTTAGAAACCGACATGATATTCACGTTTCCTTCGAACGTATCTGTCAAGCCACCATTATCTGTAACGGTTAGGGTAACAGTGAAGTCACCGGTAGTACCGTAATCATAAGTTGGGTTTTGATCTGTGCTGGATGTTCCATCACCGAAGCTCCATTCCCAAGCCACGATTCCACCTGCCTGCATATCAATAGCATCGCTAGACATGTCGGCGAAGGTAACAGTAGAGCCATCTACATTAGCAGAGAACTCAGCTGTTGGGGCGTCGTTAATTGGAGTAATAATGATAGAAACCATCATCGAATCCATTGGCTCACCTTCGTGGCCAACATACAACATTGCATTGGTTTGGCCGAAGAAGTTCTCGTCGGCAGAGAATGCCAGCGTATGATTTTCACTATTATGAGTAATCGTAACAGCTTCATGCATCGAGTTAGCCCAAACGAAAAGTTCATCGTCTTGTCCACCTACACCGGCAGCCATACGAATTGTGCTTAACATCAGATCCTCATCTTCTAAAAATACATACTGTTGATCACTTCCAGTTGGGAAATGCGGAGTATTTCTAACAGAGATGAATACAGTGGCAGTATCGGTTAACTGTCCATCGGTAATTACATATCTGAACCAATCCCAACCATCGAAGTTATGTGGTGCAACATACATAGGACCATCCAATGTGTACTTTACTTGTCCACGATAAGGTTCTTCTATATCGTAAAGCCAAACATTACCATCTATATCGAAATCGTTCGAAAGGATAAATCCAATCATCTCAAATTCAACATCGATGATACTACCTTCAAGCACTGCTGTGAAGTCGTCGTTTGCAACCGGTTTCATGTTTGGTATTTCGAAGTGTGTTACTTGCTCTGCATGGCGACCAACAAATAGGTCAGCGTTGTAGTAATCGATAAATGTTACTGCAGCATAATAGCCAGGCCATAACCATGGTGTATTAACTGTAACATTGAAAGATTGAGTAGCAGCTGAATCAATTACACCATCTGCCGGATCAACATAAGCCAATCTGTCTGCGGTATAAACATCCAAATCATCCCAACTTGCCCAAGCAGACTGAACTGATTGATCAGTTTCTACCAGGAAGGCCAAGAATACGTTTTCTTCTCCTGCAAACTGAGAAATATTGAATCCAGTACGATGGAAACCGCCATCATTAAAGAAAGCGTCTTCACTACTTCCGGCATAGATTAGATCAATACCTTCTTCAGTTTCAACACCAACCCAAACAGAAGCGAAATCCCAACCGGCTTCAAGTAAGAAGCTATAGGTGAATTCCATTATTACTGCCTCACTAATAGGAACACTTGATAAGTCAAACGTAGGTGAGAATGCCAGTGTGTATGTATTGTTGAGGATATAATATCCAGCAACAGTACCGTCCATACTTCGGTCTCCTACATCTAACATATGGAATGGATTTTCTTCGGTTCCGAAGTTTTCCACTTCAAATGTATTTCCAAGTCCGAATGATCCATCAAAAACAGTCCATTCTTCTGATAATTCGCCAGTTTCGAAATCTTCGAAATAGATGTCCACAGCATCTGTGGCTGGGGTCATACGTGGGCGATCTGAACTTCGAACTTCAACACGAGTCGTTGAACGCTTTTCAGCATTTGCTATCACTGCATTTCTGTGTTTTACAAGATCGATGCCTTCGCCTTCACCTTTATCAGATGCAGCAAAACGTTCGAGTGCCTTATCTCTGGATTCAGTCATGGTTGAGTTAAGGAAATCATCCGGCTGATCCCAGAAAACATAGGTTCTTGCAAAGTAGTCTACATCTACTGTACCTGCATTGTATGCATCGAAACTAAAGTTCAATGGTTCTTCTGTTGATACTTCGCCCAACCAGATTTCCATTGGATCAATTTCTAAAGCAACATTACGAGCAGAGAATTCAGCAACATGTCCTGCATAGTCTCCACCATTACCGTAGTAAGAAATAAAGCCATTGGCGAAAATGTCGGTAAACATTACGAAATCACCTGGAGGCAGTAGTTCTGTTCTAATGGTATAGTCGATATCCATCGTCTCACCCGGTGCTAGTTCACCACCTTTGTCGGAAGTGAAGTATGGGAAGTCATCTACAAGAATACCTACGTTATCAAATAAAGCACCAAAGCCACCTGCATAACTGAAATCAGAAGTAGCAATGAACCAGAATTCAACATTTTCGAACCCAGAGAAATTAGAAATATCAACCCAAACACGGTAATAACCGCCATAGTTGATAATTTCACCGGTATTTGTTCCACCAATGTATGCGTATGGTTGACCATCAACAACAATGTTTAGGAAGAACTCGTCCCAGAAATTCTCTAATGCAACGTCTACATCAAAAGAGAGATATGCCGGTCCACGTCCTGCTTCGTACCCACTGAAATCAAACATAGGTGTAGCAGCAACTGTTACAGAGTTATTTGCATATCCAGCAAAGAAGTCACCAAACATAAATACATTGTTTAGTCCACCTGCTCCATCACCGATATCTACAAGATTCCATACATCACCTTCGCCATCACTGAAATCCAGAACATCCCAATACAAATCAACAGTATCGGCGTCGTTTAAATCATCCCACCAAATCCATTCAGGTCCGGCAAGTTCATTAGTTTCAGTTGGGCTTGGATTGGCTTTGATAACCGGACGTTCACGGTCTCCACGTTCTAACATTACTTTAGTTGTAATATCATTCAGAAGTTCGATTTCGTCGTTATCACCTGTTTTATTAATTGGAGCAGTACCTTTCTCGAAGGTTACCAAATCATTAACGAAATTTGACCACTCAAGATCATAATAAAACATTGCCTGGAACAGATTGAACTCCATATTGGCATTACCAAGGTTCGACACAGTAAAGGTAGAATTAAGCTCTTCACCATATGGAACAGAACCAAAGTTTTCGTAACCAGGAGTTACATCAACAAAAGCAAAACCTTGTTCATGGCCATATAGAGCTAATCCAACTCCACCAGCAGAAGTTTGCACTTCCAAAGCGGCACTAAGATCACCGCTCATTCCTTGATTATCGAAACCAACTAGAATACCGAATGCTTCACCAGCTGCAAGAGTTGGCAAGTTTTCAGTATCTGATATAATGTAGAAGTTATCCGCATTATCACCGGTAATGGTTAATGATTGAACTGTAACATCACCATCGGTGTTGTTAACAATACCTGATGTTTCCATAGCATCACCATCCACAAAAGTTCTGTGGAATTGATTAGTACTACCACCGGCAATATCACCGCTGTTACCATACGCAGTTACATCAAGAGCACCCAATGCACTTACACGTCCACCTGCACCTGTTACACCGTCTAACGAAGAAACAGGCTCATTACCTGCTAAAACACGAGTCATCAACGCGTATCCATCTTCATCTGGGTACATAGATTTAGCTAACGCTAAAATACCGGATACATGTGGAGAAGCCATCGAGGTTCCACTAAGGAAACCATATTCTGCACCTGTAGTACTAGGTGGTAATGTTGATAGAATTGAAGAGCCCGGTGCAGACACATCAACTGTGAAATAACCGAAATCAGAGAATCCGGAAAGATTATCAGCATCATCAGAACTAGCAACAGTTATGATGTTAGGTGATTGAATGTTGTTTGGGTATGAGTAGAATGGTAAATCATCTCTGTTAGAAGCACTGTTACCCGCACTTACTACCCAAAGAGCAGCATGCTCAGCATGATCAAGTGCATAATCAGTCATAACGCTAACAAATTGTTGGTCTGACTCAAGGTCGAGATAACCTCCACCACCCCAAGATTGGTTAATACCTGTAATATCAACACCAGTATCTAGAAGGTCACTGATATACTGGTAAGCAGCCATAATCGAAATGGCATCGGTTCCGCCCCATTCGTTAAATATCATCACATTGATAATCTTAACGTCTTGAGCTACACCAGAAACACCAATACCGTTATTACCTTGCGCACCAAGGATACCAGCTACGTGTGTTCCGTGGAAACTACCAGCATTTAGGAATCTGTTGTCGTTGTAAACAGAACTCCATCCCCAGAAATCATCCGGGTATCCGTTTCCATCATCATCGATGCCGTTCCATTCATCATCGGAAATCATACCATCACCATTTAAATCCTCACCCGGATTTACCCAGCGATTTTCATAAAGATCAGGGTGAGAGAAATCAACACCATCATCGTATACAACCATTATAACATCATCGCTACCTGTAGTCATTTCCCATGCAGCGAAAGCGTCAACATCTGCTCCTTCAATAGAATAGCCTGAATTGAATGAGCCGTCGTTATTAAGGCCATATTGCAGTGACAATAGCGGATCATCTGTTGGAGACCCGTTGTCATAGAAGAATAAATTATCAATAGCCAGATTTGATTCTCCGGTAGGATTTGCACTAAAGATAATTTGAGCAATGTTTGAAGTGTTTTGTAGTCCTTCAAAAGCAGTAAGTGAGATATCAGCAGTTAGCCACATACTTTGCGGATATCCTGTAAATTCGATTTCATGTTCTGAATCGTCACCACCACCAAATGTACTATCTGGTCCGAAATCAACTAATTTAATGCGCATAACGTCTGTATTCGGCGTCCACACATTGAAGTGAAGATTTGTCATTTCTGTAACGTCAATTTGATTTGCTACAGTCTCAATACCTACAAAATCTAAATCTGAATAGCTTAAGAATGCATTACTATCTACGGTATCTATTTCGAAGGTAGCTGATGACCAATCGGTACGGTATGTATCTACAGGTACATCGTCATAAGAGTCGCTGAAAATAGAAATTACCATTGCAGAGTCTACTTCAGGAGCTGGGGCCGCAGTGATGGGGGTGTTCACTTGGCGAAGGGAAACATCATCAAAATATACTGAACTAGAATCAAAACCAGCTTCGAGGCTTATTTTCATACCTGCAATAACACCATCAGGGGAATAAAATTTATCCTGAAGGAAAAATTGGAACGTGTACATCGCTGGCTGATCATCTACCGTTACTACTTCTTGAAGCATTGGTACGAAAGCATCAAAATTCTGGCCAAAGTAAGCTGTAACATCTTTTACAACTCCTGAATCTGCCCAAGCAGTAAAACTTAATTCATAAGCCCCACCAATTTCCATTTGATCAATATCGCCATCGCTGAATCCATTGATCAATTGTATGTACCAAGACTCTCCGGTTGGTCCGGCTATATTTGTAACAGCAGCAAAATCATTTGAACCGACACCATCAACAGAATCGGTCATAACAGTAATGTCAGCAAGTGTACCTTGCCAATCTGCTAAGAATGAACTCCAGTTTGAAGTAAACCCACCTGTAAATTCTCCACCGATAACCAATTCATCTCCATAGAGAGCTGTTAGTGACGGAAATGGATTTTGACCTACTGCGTTTATTGTTTTCTGGTTTGAAAAATCAACAGGAGTAGACTCCATTTCGTCTCTATAAAAAACATAGTTTGGAAATGCTCTTACACCTGGTATTCGGTTTAACTGCGCTAATGCAGCTTTCATATCACCTTTAATAATCCATTCTTCAACCCCATTAGCTTCAATTGTTCTGCCAACAGAAGCATTTAGTTGAGAACGAAGTGTAGCCGCTAACTGTTTAGGAGCAAATGCCTTACCCTTTACAATAATAGCTTCATCGCTGTATTTAACAACAATACTGTTATCTGCAACAGTTTTATCATTAAATGTTGTGGTTTTGATCTGAGCCTGTACACTGGCACTGTACCCTAGTACAACTGCAAGCAACAAAAGCAGACCCCTTATTGATCTATTAATCATAGAACCCTCTGGTATGATTTGTTATTATTAATCTAGAATTGATAACCCCTTATTTCCCCCGAAATAAGGATATATATCAAGGTAATTAAGTACGTAAAATCTACGTTGAATTGCACCCTGTTTTTTTACAATCTGATACAAATTAGACCGTTCTAATAATACATTTGGAAGCTGTAAGTTATTCTGTTTAAAGGGGTCTACCCCCTTTTTAGATACAGAAAAGCGCTTTCTTAAATTATTCTAATAATTAACAGTGTTAATCGCTAAAAGCAGATTGATATGAAGAGGTACCTGAAAATGCTGCCCAATATCTAGGATGGCCATTGAATCCAGATTTGAACATTTGATGAGCTTGTTTTTTGGAGATTGTAATCTGAACCATAGCTCGATAACTGTCATCAGGACTGGATAAGAAGCTATTTTTAATTTCAGAAAATGAATCTAATCCACTGTGGGCGTTTCTAAGGAGGAGTATAAAATCGGTATTTTTTGCTGCCGCTGCATTATCTCTTTCCATCTGGAGGCGAATATCTTCGGCCAGTTTACCTAAGTTAGAGCTTAGTTTGTTTTGAGCATCGATAGTAGCACGTTCAATCGCATCGGTTGAATCGGCTGCAATTGCTACCCCATAACCGTAGAATGCTAATGAATCAGATGAAAACCCAGTACTACTAAACCACGATGGAAATAGGCCGGACGAAGAGGTTGTAGTTGAACTTAGCTCTTTTGTGCTTCCAGTACACGAAACTAGCACAGTTAAAAGAAGAATAGATCCGGATAAAAAAGAAGAAAATTTCATTTAGTTTTTTTGCAGCTCGATATAGCCTATTGCGTTTTCGTCGTTTACAACTTTAATGATAATTGAATCATAGATTGAAAGTTTATCTGCAACAAGTTCTTCTAAAGTTTCGAGATCTTCAACTGTTTCTTCATTTATAGCAATAATTATTTGAGACTCGCGTAAGCCCCGATTCCAGGCTTCAGAATATTTGTAAACGTGCGAGATTATTAAGTCGAAAGATTGGGCGTTCTCGGGTTTTGCCAATGCCATAACTTTAAAGCCTAAATCAAATTCGTGAAAATCTACCCCATAGTTATTGTCTTCTGGAGGTGTATCTTCTAATATAGGTTCATCCTCAAAAGCTAATTCTTCGATTGGTGCTGGTTCTAGTTTTTTAAGCTGAACATCTAAACTGAACACATCTCCACTTCTCCAAATGGTTAAATCAACATATTCGCCGGGGCGCATAACTGCTACTTTTTCTTGTAACTCGTTTGATTCATTTACGGTTTGCCCGTTTACCGATAAGATTACATCCCCGGATTTTAACCCTGCATTATAGGCGGCTCCATCTTGTGGAGTACCAATAATTTCTACGCCTTTTACTTCTTCTAGGCCAATATCCTTTGCCCGATCGAAATCTACAGCCGCTATTGTAACTCCAAGTAATCCTCTTTGAACCTCACCAAATTCAATGATATCTGTAGCTACTTTCAGTGCTAAGTTACTAGGTACTGCAAACCCATAACCTTGATATGAACCACTTTGAGATGCAATTGCCGTGTTAATGCCAATCAATTCTCCAGCTGTGTTTACTAATGCTCCACCACTGTTCCCCTTATTTATGGCTGCATCTGTTTGGATAAAACTTTCGATGCGCATTCTATCGTTAATAATTTGCACATCGCGACCTAAGGCGCTAACTATTCCTGCCGTTACGGTAGATCTAAGCCGAAATGGATTTCCAATTGCCAAAACCCACTCCCCAACATCCACAGTATCAGAATTTCCAATAATTACTGCGGGCAGATTTTCTTCATTTATTTTGATGACAGCTAAATCGGTACTGGGATCTTGACCTACTAAGCGAGCCGGGTATTCTCGTTTATCATTTAAAACTACTTTAAGCCCATTCCGCACAGCACCTTCAATTACATGATAATTGGTTAAAATGTATCCATCGGAAGTAATTAGTACACCGGAACCAACCGTACGGGCTCTTTGTGGCATCAATCGGTCCCAAAGTTCATCGCTAAAATTGTGCATCTCATCTTCTGGCACATTAACAGGAATAATTGTTTCTATATAAACTACGGTTGGGGTTACTTCTTCTGCAATTTTTTTGAAAATGAATCGTGCATCGTAACCAGCTAGGTCTTCGTCTTCGATAAATGGAGTTTCGCTACGAGTTACTTCGGTGACATTTACTTCGCTCAGAGGGGCCAATTCCGGATTGATGCTGTATAGAGCTACTATGGTACCGATTGAAATCCCAACGAGTAGTAAAAGTAATGCCGTTAAATAGAGTTCTCTTTTTTTCATCAAAAATCCTTTAACATCTGATCAAATATTGAATCTGATTTACGATCCTGATATCCATCGATATGATACTTATAATAAACATCTAAATGATGTATTAATTGCTTTAGTTCCGAACCTGCTAATCCTAATTGCAATATGCTCAAACTTCTTGAGCTTATTGCAAGGTGCAAAAACCGACTTTGTTTCACGGTTAACTTATAGGAAAGTTCCGTTTGGTAATTTTGAGATACCTGCCCATGCGATATATCAAAAAACATGTTATTAAACGTATCGGCTTGATCAAAGCTGATATTAAATCCCAATAACTCTGCGCAACGCACTTGTACATATGGAAAAATCGATGGATGTACTGAATCAACCTCAGCTAACCAAGTAATAAAGGTAGATAAAAAATTGAACAGCGATGAGTTTTCTTCGTTCTCGTGGATTAGCTGGCTAGAAAACTCAAGTACACTATATAATATAGCAGCTTTTTGAAAATCGCTTCGAAACACCAGCGATCCTGAATTTATAGAAGCTTCGGTAAGGCTTTGAACCGAGCGGGTTGGTTTATAATAATAAACTACGTCTAGAATGTTACCAATTTCTATAACGCCAGCAAGTTTACTCTTTGGACGCTTTACCCCTCTGGCTATTAATGCAATTTTGCCATGTTTTTGTGATAATACGGTCAGGATTTTACTGGAATCCTGATAATCTACACTTTTTAAAATGATGGCCTGCGTATGAGTTATCATACTACAAATTAGCCTTGCTGTTGTTTAATTAAAACACTGAATATTAAACTACTTCGTTTAAAACCAGATCAATCGTTTCAACTAGGGCATGAGTTTCAAATGGTTTACCGAGCATCTTTCGTGCGCCTAGGTCTATTGCCTTATCAACATATTCTTTCGAAGTATTTGAGGTCAAATACACAAAAGGAATATCTAATTCCCCATAGTTTTCTTTTACATAAGTGTGAAATTCGAACCCGTTCATACAAGGCATTGAAATATCGGATAAAATGAGTGACGGCTGTACGTATTTCAGCATATCCGCTGCTTTACGCCCATGTTCGAATAACATCACTAAAAACCCTCTCTTTTCGAGTACTTTACCCAATAACAAACGATAGGCTTGATTGTCTTCAACAATAAACACCAATGGTTTGTCTTTTTTTATTGATTTTGTCATTATAGCTAGTTGTCTATTAATACTTTATAACTTACGGTTCCTGTCTCACCCGGATTTAACACTCCGGTGAATGTCCATCTTATTGCACCTCTAACCCCTACCGAAGGTGCAACTATTGTACAGTTTGTAAAGCCTGATGGTAACGTTCCGCATGAACTTGAGAAATAAGTGGTATATGCGGGTACTTCATCTACTACTTCAACCTGAGAAATGGGTTCATCACCCAGATTCTCATATTCAATAGTATAGGTGAGTGTATCACCCGGAAGTGCTTGTGCTTTATCTACAGCTTTTATGATCACAAAACCACCTTCTGATGTACTTACTAATACAATATCTGTTCGGGTTAATACCTGTTCAATGTTAGTTGCACTGTTTGCAAAGTCCAAAGTGGCAGATATAGTGGTTGTGCTTGTAGCACCATCATTTGTTCCGTTTGGAACGTTCACCCTTAACACAAGACAAATTGATTGTCCTGCTGTTACACTAATATTATCGCTTGCCGTTAGAGCAGGTTCCCCTTGATCTAGGTCACCATCACAATTTAAATCCTTAAATAATGCAACCGGGAAATTGATATTCGGATTATTTACTGTATTGGTAGTAAATGTTACAGTTCCTGCAGTTTGGGCAGTAAATACATGCTCAAATAATGATACAGATCCCGGTTGAGTTGTTTTAGAACCGTCGGTTATAAGTGTTGACACTTGAACATCTCCAAAATCAACATTGGTATATTCTGTAGCTAAAGTGTTAACAAAAACAGTTTTGTCATCCCCAATAGTGTAAGTACCACCTGTCGTACCGACATTACCACCGGTTGTAATAAATCCGGTTGCATCTGACTCAACTACTTTAACGTTGCCACCATTATCGACAACCGATTTTGGCACATACAATTTGTATGTACCATCCGCAGCTGAGGTTGTTTGCTCAATTAGAACATCATTACCGTCAAATGCGCTCACTGATACAGATGATATTCCACCTTCACCACCATTTTTAATTCCGTCGTTAGCAGTACCATTTGTGATGCCATTATCATTAAATATAGTACCGGTAATTTTTGATCCTTCGAAATCACCAAAATCCTGAAATGCCGGTAAGTTGTTTACTGTAACAGTTCTTAGGTTTGGAGTGGTAGAAATATAATCGTCTGGATCATTTTGAGCCGGGGTACATACATCTGGAGTTGGCACACTTTGGCCAAATGATTCGATTAAATCATATGTTCCATTTAATACATTTGTGAATTGATAATATCCATCTGAGTTCGTTAATACACTCTTACAGTTATTTTCTTGGCTGTTATATAACACAATGGATACATTTTCTAATCCATCCTCACTTCCATCTCTATTCTGATTATGATTTGCATCATGATATACATACCCACTTATTGATACACCTGTAGGAATTAATCTCGAGTTGGCACTAAATTCTGAAGTGTTATTAACTGAACTAATTGCAGTAGCCGTAACGAAATCGTTGAACGCTAAAGAAACATTACCCGGTACGGGAATATCTGTATTAAAGGTTCCATCTGAGTTTGTAGTAATTACACCGATTAAATCTTTACCCTCTCCGTGCGGTAATGGATAGGTACCACCAACCTCAACTAATGCATTACTATCTCCATCATCATCTGCTTTATAAACTTGTAAGGTAAACGTACCGTTTAATTTAGTGGTAGTAGTACCTACATATCCTTCAACATGTAGAACGCCATTTTCTAGAGTTGTGAGTGTAAATACCGGATAATCAAGCCCTCGATTGGGAGTTTGAGTTGCTGATACTAATGCCCCATCGTTCGGATTAACATTATCTGCTTCTCCTGCCCCACCGCTTACTAAATCTATTGAAATTCCATAGTTGTCATAGAAACTATTTCGACCGATGCGTATACCACTTTGTGTAACACCAGCAGGGGTAGCTAATTTTATGCCTGCTCCTAATTTCGTACCAGATCCCGAATAGTTTGTACCATTTTGATAAATCAAATTTCGTTCCAAAACAGATCCTGTTACTCCATTCAATACACTTATACCAGTTACTGCATTACTGTACATACTATTATTGCGAACGGTATTATTCGATGATGTACCGGATTCGCTACCTAATTCTATACCATTTCCACCATTTATTGCAGAGCTTGAACTATTCCCTACTTCATGAATTCTATTCTGTTGGATAGTCCACGTACCTAAACCTTCGATACCATTAGTATTAGAACCAGCTAGAGCAGCCTTATAAATTTCATTCTTAAATACATTTAGAACTGAAGATTGATTCGTAGAAAGTATCGCGCTTGAGTTTGTAAATGCGATATAATTTTCCTGGATTAATGGATTTACTGATGAAGCCCCATCGAATACAATTCCATTATCTAATCGTAAATTACTTGTAGGGTCGGTACCATCTGCACGGGCACCAATGATATTTTTCTCAAGTAAACCATTGTTTCCAGCCTGTACCCGTATACCGGTACTATTATTATATAGTGCAATATTTCTAATGGTATATGCTCCGGTTGAATTCACCAGTAATGCATTGTTCCCGATATCTGCTAAGTTCACTTCAAATTCTTTACGGGTGGTTGTCATTCCGGATAAATTATCTACTCCAACCGAACCACCTAAGCCAACCGTGCCGGGATTGTCATCTCTACTGGTTTTGGGTGATGTATTTAGATAGGCCGTACCGGCAATTGTTGTTAATGCATCAACTATAGCCGGAAGTTCTGAAGTCAATGTTGTTGTCCACCAGTTGCCACCATTACCAGAGGAATTCGTTGGTACCGATGGAACAAATCTCATGGTGTTTGCGCCTGTAATTTGGTTGGCATTGGTAATAAACTGTCTTAATGAACCTTGTACACTTCTAGGTGTAGCACCGTCGTCGTCTCCATCTCTGTTATTGGTTACAACATTAAAGCTAAACCCGAAGTTAATATTATTTACACCGGTTCCACTTATTGTGACTTTTGCGAGGTGTTCGGCATTTGGTAAATCAGTAACTACTGGTGTCTCGGATATATTATCAGATTGATTACCTCTTCGCCCACCAAAACAATGCCCTGCTGCGGTCTTAACAACTACATTACTAGTTCCGTCTTCACAGTAACCTCCAATTGGACCATACGTTTGCTCACCCCATGAACTACCATCGGTTAGTTCACCTGTTTTGGAATCAACTACTACCCAATAATCACTATTATCGCCAATTCTAAAGGTGTACTCACCTAAATTATTGGTTAATTTTGTTTCAATGAATAAGTCATCATTACCATCTGCAATTCCATCTCCACCATCTTTAAATAAATGTACTTCAACATTTTCCAAAGCTTGTTGATCGCCCGCAGCATCATTAAAAGTTAGATCTTCGCTGAAGCCATTTCCGGTAATATCCTGAAATACAATCCCTTTAATTTCGAACCCTACTTTTATTACTACCAATGAAGAATCATTTGCATTATTTGGATCTACCTGATTTAAGCCTTTCAAAAAGGCTTGGTTCACAAGCGAATCAACCTGCAAATTCTGATCAACAGTAGTTTCCAATTGAAGAGTTGCAGAAGATCCACTATTAAGAGATCCCAGAACCCATACATCATTTAATTGATCATAGGAACCATTGCTTGGAGTTGATTGTACTAAGGTTAATCCAGTCGGAATGGCTTCATTAATATCAATTTCGGTAGCATTTTCAGGTCCATTGTTAGTTACAGTTATTGTGAATTTGATGTTCTCACCTACAAGCGGATATTCTTCATCTACGGTTTTAACAACCTGAATATCAGCATTGCGTGTTGAAACAACAGGATTAGTAAAATCCTGATTTCTACATTGTGTAAAGTCAATATCTACCAATCGGTCATCAGAGTAACCACCTGTTGTGATTGACCCAATTCGAATATCGTATACTGATGTATAATTATAGACAATATAGGCCATATGATTGATGTCAAATGAACCTGAACCATCGGTAGTTGTAGAAGATTCGAATGTTTGAAAAGGTCCCGATGAAGCTTCGATTAAATTATTACCCGATTGCACAGTATTAGACTGATTTTGAGAAAAACCCAGATAATCTTTAATTGTTTGACCTCCACCTACATCAAATCCATCAATATCGAGACCTGTTAGTGCAAAATTACGTTTAACAGGAGTAGTTGTACCGGCTTGAACATATTTTATTTCAAAATCGATGTACCCATTTGCAGCGGTTGCGGTAAAAAACGGACTGAAATTAGCCTCACTATTTGCGATGGCTCCATAATCAATATTATCTAAGGTCGCATTACTTATGGCTTTAACTTTTACTAAAGCATCCAATCCAGAGGCAATATTACTAAAACGATAAATGGAGTTAACCTGTAGAGGTACTCCTAGTTCAAGGACAGGGTTTCTGAAGTCGAACAAAGGAATTTCATTACATGAAGTAATCAACGGATCATCCACATAAGTATCCGCAGTTGCCGTATTGTTGTTTAGATTGCCATCCGTACCGGAATAACCTGTAATTGTTGCTGTATTTGTGATGGTATTTCCTTCTTGCCCTAAATTTACACTCGCTTCAATTACAAGATTCACATTCTGGAAGCCTACTAATGATCCAATATCCCATACTCCTGTACCTGGGGTATAGGTACCCTGACTTGCAGTTGCAGAAACTAATGTTAAACCTGCAGGCAACTGATCAGTAACTTCAACTGGATTTTCGGTAGTTCCTACAGCATTTCCCTGATTATTTGAAACTGTAATGGTATAGGTTAAAGTATCTCCAACTTCTATGTTATTTTGATCAACTGCTTTAGTTATGCCAATATCAACAATATTTGTTTCTTGTGGATCAATAAAATCTTCGATTATACAGGGTTCAAAATTAATTGAAAATTTTCGTTGTGCTTGTGTTCCAGTAACATTAGTTGGGTCCTTTACTCCTGCACGTATTCTGAATTGTGGTTCATTTGTATATGTAGTGTAAGCTATATTTGTTGTAGCACTAGGATCAATTCCACTAATCTCTTGTGTAGTAGCAGATTCGAAGGTAGTGTAAATCCCAGATGATCCTACTGCTAAATTTGTGGTGCCTTCTATTGTAAAAGAAGTTAAGCGTTGGAATCCTACAAACTCACGTGTTTCAACATCATCACCATCTACATCAATAGCTGATGCGGTATAAGTCATATATTTGGTATTAGATGAAACTGAATCAATAAAACGAACTTCAAAATCAAAGAATCCTTCCGGTTGGTTTTTATCTACAGCTTCGATCTGTGGCTGGAAGTTTTGAGCAGTTCCTGAATCTGATTGATCAAAATTTGTTAGCGTTGCATTAAATTTTGTTACAATCTCTATGTGTGCATTAATACCCGGGGCAACAGAGGTATATTCATATATTGCTCCAACTTGACCTGCAGAACCGCTAATTAGTAAGAAATTCGAAAAATCTAGTGATGTTACTTCAGAACAACTGCTAGGGAAACCTGCAGGAACAACATCTATTTGTACACTTCCGCTGTTGTTTTCTGGCGTTGGATCGTTCTGGTCAACGGTATTTACATCCGCAGTGTTCGTGATAGTATTTCCTTGAGTGCCACCTTCAACTGATAGATTTAGCACTAAGGTTGCCTGGGCAGCGTTTTCCAGTGTTCCGATATTCCAGATGCCTGTTGAGCTGGAATAGCTTCCTACACTAGGATTAGCCTCCACAAATGATAATCCTGAAGGGATTTGATCAATAACCGAGAAATTTGTGGCGTTTTTAGGGCCGTTATTATCTACAATAATTGTGAAAGTAAGTTCTTGCCCCTCTATTGGTGTAGCGTCATCTACAATTTTAGAGATGGAAATGTCGGCCGCTTCAGGCACAACGGTAATACCGGCTGAAGCTGAATTATTATTCAATTCAGGGTCGGTTTCATTTAGTGCAGTAATTGAAGCCGTATTTGTGATGGTATTTCCAAGTGTTCCTGAATTTACTGTTGCATTTATAGTTAACGATACGGTTGTAGAATCACCAGCAGGAAGGGTTCCAATATTCCAGATACCAGATGAAGAGTTATATGTTCCTTGGGTAGGTGTAGCTGAGATAAAGCTAATACCTGATGGTAATAGATCCGTTACTTGCACTCCCGAGGCTATATACTCTCCTGGATTAGTTAATAAAATTGTATAGGAAATTGTTTCATTTACAACAGGACTTGAATTACTTACTGTTTTAGTGATTTCAAGATCAGGCTTTGGGGGTTCAATAATTTCGAGAGAATAATCTTCAACCTCGCCATCAAAAGCAGGACCAACAGGAACTGAAACTTGAGAGTTGATTGAAGCAATTCGGAATCGTGCAGCTGTTGACCCAGTTATCAACCCTGAAATTCCAGTCCATTTTAATGTTGCACTACCCGACGAACATATTTTATTCGCGAATTCGTCAGGATCAAAATAACCCGATTGATCAAAATCGATCCAGCCAGAAACATACCCACCACTCGTACAAACTAAGGTGGTTTCGTAAGTGGTTTGAGAAGTATTGATGTCAATTAATTGAGATATAGCATCTTCATCATCTCCCCCACCAATACTACTAGTTTCGGTATCATCGCTGTTATTATTAGCAGACGGTATGCCATTTCCATCCCCATCAACAACAGCTCCTAGATACACCGTATTTGGAGAACCATTATTTAATAAGTGAAATGCCGGAGGTGAACCACTACCGTTATATGCTGTACCATAGGTTGCATCACTATCACCATAATCGGCTACAAGTCCTAATCCAATATGAATATTATCAGCGCCGGTAGCTACTTTTCGTAGTTCTATTCTCTCAACATTATCGTCGGTAATTCGGAACCAAATTGGATTAGAAGATGAAGCACACGATTGATTACCTGAAATAGTTGGCTGAAATTCGATTGTGGTATTACTATTGATATAATTTAATACCACATTGTTGGTACATACTCCCCCATCAAGTCCTTGTCCGGTAATCCAATCATTGGTAGTTAATTTATTATTGCCACTATCAAATGCTTCTAATGTGTATGAGGTACCTGCACCACTTGCTGGACGAAGCCTGTTCAGTGAAAAAACCAGGGCATCTGATGGAATGTTTGATGGAATGCTAATATCTAAAGAAGTTGCATCGCCGGCAGTTCCAACCGGGTTTGCCTGTGGCCCATTAAATTGATCGCCCGCAAAATCTCCAGATGACCACTCTTGAAGAGCATTAGGCGCAAATGTAGTTGCCGATCCTGATGCCGATGTAACCGTAGCAATGTCTAAACCTCCAACATTAGCAGTCATTGAGGTTCCATTAAATACTCCACTAAAACATGCCCACGATACGTCTTTGCCATTAAAAATTGGGCATGGATCTGGCCCATAGTTACCTGAACCTGGTGTATTATTGGTAGCGGTATTATTTAAAAAAGCACTAGCAGGGTTACCGGCTTCATCCTGAATAGGATTGGTACCAACTACATAATCAACGGTTAGGTTATCACCGGCAATAGCTTCAGGTGTAATTTCCAGAATAACTCTTGAACCACTTATATCAACATTATCAATAGTGATTGAACTTGAATTTAGCTTAACATCGAAATCTCCGGTTGCAGGTACCGAATTATTATCCAAGAGTTCATTATAATCGAGTGTAACAAATCCGAAGTTTACAGAGTTTAATGAGAGTGTTGGATTTAATGCATCTGAAATAGCCGATATCTCTTGCGACTCAGAACTTTCAATTGCATTTGAATTTGTTGAAGTTATTACATAGAAGTATTCGGTTCCATTTGAAGTATTAGTATCTATAAATGTATAATTTGCACTTTCGTTATCAGAAACGGTTCCAATTTGTGTATATGAGCCACCTTGAATAGTAGCTCTGTAAATTGTGTAACTTGTGATAGTTGTTGTTGCATCAATATCGTCGAAGGTAATTTCTATATCACCACCTGAAATAGCTCTTGCAGAAAGCACTATAGGTGGGCTAGGAACAGACGAAATAGTATTATTTGTTACCGTTTGACCAGATAAGTTAGCAACATTATTACCTACAGAATCTTCTATTGGGTTAGTTCCAGATGTGTAATTTAGTGTTACATTATCGTTCTCTATTACGGCACTACTCAGAGTAAGTGTTACTATATCACCTGAAATTGAAACTTGAGTAACAGACCTATTAGATCCATTTACGAGTACTGAAAAATCTGTAACTAGAGGAACTGGTGTCTGCTTTAAGGTTTCATCATAGTCAAGTGTAATTTCGGCATTATTTATTGATGCAGTTTGTAAAGTCGGTGTAATATTATCGGTAGTTGCATTTACCTCAACTGAGTTTACACTTTCGTTTCCAACACCATCTATCGCAGAAACCACATAATAATATGTACTACCATTATCAGAAGTATTATCAGTATAACTATAGGTAGCAGTTTCATTATCCGTAACTGTGCCTACTTGAGAATACGGCCCGCCAGAATTTGAAGCTCTTTTTATTGAATATGAGCTTACTCCCGACCCAGATTCGTTTACATCATTAAAGGTAATTCTAACATTTCCAGCTTCAATAGCTGTAGCAACTACATTCTGAGGGGCACCGGGTGGTGTAACATCTGAATTTTGCTGTTGCCCAAAACTTAGAAACGTTGATGGATTATTCTGATTTTGATATTCGGTAGTTATCCAATTTGCTGATCGTGCAATATTCGAAATTCTAACTTCATCTAATCGTCCATTAATTGGATCTCCGCTTCTAGAAATATATAGTGGATCATTATTAGTATTAAATGAACCGGTATTATTATCTGATACATCTAATACTCCGTTAATTCTAATTTCTCGCCCACTATTACTTTGAACAAAGGTTAGGTAATACCATGTATTAGTATTGAGACTATTGTTCGCACGTAAATTATTTCCGTTTGAATTGTTTTTTCGGAATCGAGGACGTGAGCCGCCACTAACATCTGCTTCATAGGTAGAGCCACTACCTATTCCTTTTGAGATAATATCAGGATTTCCATCTATTGCATTATACCAGAAAGAAATTGTAAGATTTCCAGTTATATCTAAGCTTGCATTGTCAGCAACCTGGATAAACTGGCTTTGAGCAGAATTAAAGGCTCTTGCATTCCCAATTTTACCGGTGCCTGAAGTAGTTCCACTATTAGTAATAGCCTGGCTAACCGTAGAAGAATTGGATAATCCATTCATATGCATAACCAATTGGTAGTTGTTATCCCATACCGTATTTACCGATTGATTTGTACTAATTGATGGGTTTGCATAATACATTCTAATTGAGGTATTCGAAGCAGATGAAATTGATGGTACCTTTACCCATGCAACTAAATTACCCGAAGAATAACTTTCGAGCTGATGATCCAGAATAGTGTTACCATCATTGGAAGTAAAAATAATATCAAACCCATCACTACGTGCATTTGTTGCTAAATCACTATCATTAATATTTATTAGTACAGGAAAATTTGTATGTGTTCCAACAACCTGACTTGATTGTATAGTTACTTCCTTATAGTATGAATAGCCTGATGGTTGAGCTACAACAACAGCTGAAGTTACTATAGATAGAATTAGCACTAACAGTGTCTTAAATCCTCTGGCAAGAGTGGTGCTATATGCGGTTAGAAGATTCATATATTTAATTACCCAAACATTCATTCTTATCTCCCTGCAGTGCCTGCGCCCGGTTTAAGGTTTAGCGACTTAACATTTAGCAGGTTGATGGAATCTGCATTTTTATACTCCACTCGAATGGCAGTACCATCGGTTTGAACAGTAACTTGGCTGAATTCAACTCGGCCACCTTCAACGCCCCATTGTTGTAGGTATCGTTGCATTTCAATCATGCGGTTTCTGTCGCGTTGCGAGCCGTTACCGCGAAGCTCTAAATACACACCAGGATTGTTTCGCAGATAAGAACCAATGCGCGACATAACTGCTTGCGATTCGTTATCCAACTTGGTGCTGTTTACCATAAAATTCACGCGATCCGGCACAACATAACTTTGCGATAGATCTTGAATTAGCTCGTAATCTACACGTGACTTTAGAATTCTTAGTAAGCTTTCGATTAGCTCGTTGATCTGAGAATTATTTAAGAATTTGATGTCATCTTTCTGCTCGAATAATTCAAGTAGGCTATCATTAGTATAGCTGATTTGAATGGTGTTCTGATCACCTTGAACGCCTCTGGCAAACATGTATCGGTTGATGTCGGCTCCTGTACGTTCTAATTCAGCAAGTATTTCCATTTGTAAATTCACGAAACGATCATCTGCAGGAAGTGCGATACGAACTCCAATTTCAGGATACTTGTCCATGGCGATGGAAATACGTTCGATCATGTAGCGATTCAAGAAGTTCAGCTCATCAGAACCAGCTTGTAAGTTGATGTTGGTTGGAACTGCATTATGCTCGAATTTGAAGATGTAATCCCAAGGGCCAACATTCTTAGCTTTTTGTTGTACTTGTAAATCTTCTACTTGATCAACAAACGTTACTTCTTCATTCAATTCGTTTAAGTCAAATTCTACACGACGTTCCAAAGCCATTTCTACTGCATTTTTACCGGTTGCATCTAATTCACCAAATCCTTCGATTAGTAATCTTCTCTTATCGACACCGGCTGCAACTAAGTAAGCGCGAACTGCTAATGAACGGCGCTCAGATAGTGCTGCATTATATGCTAGAGAGGCTTTTGTATCGGTAAAGCCATTAAGATCGATCAAGTATTCGTCTTTGTTGATCAAGTACTTAGCAAGCTTGTCAAGCATCTGAGCTGCAGAAGCATTGATGTACGACATATCGTTGTCGAAATGAATTTGACGAGGTAGGATTACTAAAGTAGCCAATGGCTCAAATTCGAAAAGCTCACGTGTTAGGATAACCGGCTCAAGCTCATGAGCTAGCATATCAACCGGCATAGTTTTGATTTCTGGAATTTCGCAAGGAACACACTTCAAGTACACCGACTCGTCGAGTAAATCCATAGCTCGGTTTGGTGCAAGATTTCGGAATACTTGTTCATCAAATTTGTAAGCAAAGCCTAAGTAAGCGCCGGGCTGAGTGTAATTGTTAGCCGCTAGGTCTTCATCTTCGTAACCAAAGAAGTTAAAACCACCTGCTAAACGAAGGTTCGTTGCTACGATATAACCAAGTTCAACACCTAAGCCGTAATTTTTAGTTGTAAAATCGCTGTTTGCAAGTAGGCTTGCGTTGATGCCCGCATCCCAACGATCATTTAAGTCATAAAGCACGCGACCGCTTACCAATTCAAGGAAACTGGTATCACTATTTAAATCGTCTTCAGATTTAGTGTATTTAGCGGCTACTCGACCGGAAATTACTAAATCAGATTGTGGCTTGTAATTGGCATGTGTTGAGAATACATGTGCTGTACGTGAAAAATCAGGGGCAATGTTATCATCTTTCTCATACTTAAATTCATATCTGATAAGAGCGTCAAACATGTTGGTGTATGTATCACGATAAGCGGCACCAAATTGGAAACGCTCTTGAATTTTTTGAACACCTGCTACATTTTTATCACTACTAAAAGAAATGATATTTCTAGCAAGCATAGTCCAGTCTTCTGAAAGTCGAACACCGTAACCTAAGCTATTCAAGTATGTGTCTTGGTTTTGGCTAAATCTAGTTTCAGCTCTTGCGGTACCTTTCCATTTGTCGCTACCTGTATAATCGATAGCAGTAGAAATTGAAGTTCCATCGTTTCGGTTTGGCCCTTGAACTGTAAAGATTCGCTCGAACCCAACGTTCATGCCTAAGCCCTCTTTAATTACAAATCGATTGCGAAGTCCGAGAGATGCTTGACCTGAACGTCCTTCTACCGCATCGTTCATTCGATACTCACTAAAAATCTGCCCGTTTTTCAGGTAATTTGCACTTAAACCAAAAACAGTGCTATTACGCTGTGCATTACTCTGTAAGGTGTATTGCCCACCCGTGCTTGATACAAACTCGTGGCGAGCAAATGCCTTTGCAAAGCTTTTGATTTTGTAATCGCCACCAATGGCAATTAATTTACGGTCGGATGCATTAATATCTTGTTCGTACTCACCAAAGGTGCTTGCCCCTTTTACAAATGGAACCTGAGCCGTTACTTTACCTCGTAAATTTGTATTGGTAACTGCTTCTGCTGATTTACTGGTTTTATCAGAATACCGAATACCAACCTCAGCATTAACACCTTTTGCTACTTGTTGTTGAAGAGATAATAAACCACCTAATGTTTGGTCGCCTGTAGTATCATTTCTCGAAAGAAGGAACTCTGCACCTATATTTGTAGACTTAGTTAAATTAACTCGGGCACGTGAGCGAGCTTCAGTTCTTGCCTGGCCTAAAGAAGCGCCTTTATTATTAAAGTTAGCACCAGATTTACCAACCTGGGTAAGCATATCGAATTTTTTACCTCGATGGCGAAATTCTACTCGACCTGCAGTACCGTTTCCATCAGAGTCGGTCATGGTATGGGCAACTTCACCAATAATTTGAGTATTCTCGCCCAACTCGATGTTTACATTCCCCGAAGCCATAGTAAAATTTTCGTCCGGGTTATTATCCTGTACTAAACCGGCACCTACATTAATACCATCTCTAACTTCAAGTTTGGCATCAACGCCTCCAATTAGATAGCGCTCTTCATCATTTTCTACTTCATAAGTAGCTCTGATGTAAACAGGGTTGAAGTTTGCATCAACACTTGAGATTGGAGATTTAAAGGTGATAACTCCGGTAAATGGATCGATCACATAATCGGTAAAACGAGTTAAACGCTCACGGTTTATAATCATACTAGGATCGCTTGGAACACCTGTAGAGTCGAGCGTACTTATTTGTTCACGATCATAAGTGATGATTTCAATGATTTCTGAATTTTCTATCAAATCGTTATCAGGTAGCTCATAGCGAGAAATACCTTGTCCTCTTAACTCACGAATACGGCGAGCACTTACTGAACTTACACCGTATGCATCAACTTGAAGGGAACCTTGCTCAAAGTGTGTTTTTACACCACTTTGTGCACGTGTGTACCCACCTAACTGAATGTCAGCTTCATTTTGTTGTGTGATGAAATCACCATAAAGCGCATACGTTTTACCGCGATCTAATCGAATATATAGACGACCTGAAGATTGTGCATCATATCCTCTGATGGCAGCCTCTCCATAAATAGGGTAATACTCTTCAGGGCGTATATCACGGAATAAACGCTCTTCTTTTTCTTTCTCAGAATCGAATCCGGCTGTTAGTAGTGTTTTACCTGAAACTTTACCTTTTAGGAAGAAAGCGAATCGAGCATCAGCCGTAAAATTATTCATTGAGTATGACAGCTCTTTCAATTCACGTTCAAAGCCATCATTCTCGGTATTCGCAATGTTTAATGGTTCACGCAATCGTAACGTACCTTCTATGATACCCGCAGCAATAAGAGGACGTAAATCCGGTAAAAATTCGATTTTGGCTTCACCATATACATCACCTACCGAAATTCTTGTTAATGATGAATATGGCTTAACAGGAGCTTTTAGTTGGAATTGAGCTATACCATTTTCCACAAAAGTTTGCGTTCCTTTTTGCTCTGGGTTAAGATCTTGCACTAACCATATACCATGCTCTGTATCGAGAGTAACAGGAAGTCTAGAACCGATTTGAATACCTGCATTATCAACAAATTTAGCCTCAATTAACGCAGTAGAATTTCCGTCTGCCGCTACATTATTTCTAATAACATTCAATTCAACATTAGCCAGAGTCCCCGGCACATACACCTGTTTGGTATCACTGCCTCTTAAATTCCCAAAAGGATCGCCTTCGTGTAATAAAATTGTATTTACGCCCGGCTGTAATTGAATACTTACATATTCCCAAACTTGCAGACCATTTTGATTTGAACTAGAACGTTGACCTATTCTCGAAGCAGGGATAATCTCACCGTTTACATATAAATCGAATACACCACCATTTGCACCTTTCGCTAAAATGGTAACTTTATCTAGAGCCAAGGTATCCTGATCTACTATGTTTAGAATTTCTGTTCCTGAATCAGCATTAACTAGAAGTTGCTCAATATCAATTTGTGGTGCTACATCGATCGAATCATTCTCTACAATTTCACCCGGTGATGATTGAATATCTTCAGGCTTAGGTTCTGCTCTGTTTTCACTAATGTTAGCCGCTTTTGTATTACCTATCGTACCACTTGCCTGATCGAAACGGCCTGAACTTCGATTAGTGCTAGATTCTTTAACCGAAAAAGATTGTTTGAGCGAAGATTCTAATGCATCTTTTCTTGATGTAAGCGCATCTGCTCTTTCTGTGATTTCGTTATAAACTTGCTCAGTACATTCACAAACAGCGAAATCAGCTCGATGTAGCTCTCCTTTTTTCACATCCACAAATCTACTTGAAGGATCGAAAGCATGGCGGTTGTCTAATACTTTAAGCTTACTTCCGGTTGGTAGCGAATGGTTATCAATTTTAAGCACGTGCTTGTTCGCTTTAACAGCATAAAACGAGTATTTACCTTCACTATCGGTAATTACGTAGTTACCATTTTCCATATATAAACGTACACCCGGGATGCCAAGCTCTGAAGCATCTTGCATGTTATTTTCATCACAATCGAGGAATACTTTACCTACGATTAGTGCTTCTTCGCTAAATACTCCACCTCGAACTTCTACATTTACTTTAGCTTCGTTAGAGATTTTGATAATCAGACTATCTCCTAACACCTGTGCTTTGTTTATACCATCACCGCGTTCAGCGCCCGGTCCTATATATACGCGATAGGTTAAAGTCTTTTTCTCACCCGGATCGATGCTTCCAATATTGAATTCTAAATTTGGACCTTGTCCACCATTTGGATCTGCCAAGGTATCACCATCAACACGAGTAGTACCTAATACATATTTGAATCCAAAAGGCAACACATCATTAACTCTCATGTCGTTAATAGTATTTATAGCCTTACTATTAACTTCAATTTTGTAGTTCAGGTAATCACCGATGTCTGCTACTTTTCGATCTACTGTTTTTTCAGCAAAAAGAACACCCTGAGCTAATGGATCGAGTGGGATATCAATATCTAAACCTGTAGGGTCGCCAACAATGGTGAAGTCCATTCCATAAGAAGCTAAGCTATCTACTTTTCTGTCTTCAGGTAATTGATTAAGGAAAAGTTCGGAAGCAAATTTATAACCTTGCGGTGGAATTACTTGTAGACGATAGGTTCCCGGTCGTAAGAATGGGAATCTGTATTTACCTTGAACATCAGAGTTTTCGATATTATTCGTAAGATCACGACCATTCGGACGGTAAACATTTGCAAGTCCACCAGGATTTCCACCATTGTTTTGTCCGGTTACATCAATAAGTCTAATTTCTGCACCCTGAACTACTTCATTAGTTTCACTATTAAATACAAATCCGAATGGATCTACAATTACTGCAGCTTCGATACTTGCAGGACCACCAATACCACCGTCTAAACCGGCACAATCGAGAACCGCAGTTACTACATCTTCCTCAGCAGTTTCTAGGATTTCGTTGAATTTAATTACTTCAAATTCAAAACCATCTCGGGTTGGTACAGGCTCAGGTATTTGGAAAACACCGGTGTTACGTCCGGTTTCAATACCTTCGAATTGTTCTTCATCGCCGGTTAGCTCTGAAAGTATGGTAATAAATACACGTTCAACTCGGGCTCGGTTCTCGTTACAAGCAGAAGCAGTAGCTTGAATATTTAGTGGCTCCCCAATACTAGATGTAGCCGTTTTTTCTTCAAAATCCTCATCCGTAAAGTAATCGATTTCAGCTGTTGCACCATCTACATTTGTTGCAACATCATTCGAAGCCCCTTCTGTTGTAACTGTACCATCAGGATCTACATAAGAAATATCAGCGATGTTAACAATCTCACCGGAAGCATTATCATTGATTCTAACACCGAAATTAACTTCAAAAAACTCGCCAACCTCCAGCGAATCAAAGGCAACACCGATCAAATCTACATCATCGAGATTAGCCGGTGGTGTAGTTTGAAAATTGAATTTACCGGTTTCAGCTACATGATAAAGAGGGCTTCCTTTGCTTAATGATTCAAATCTTGTAAAGGTAAGATTTGCAGGAATTGAATCTGTAAGAACAACACTTTGTTGAGGAACACCATCAACGGTAATATCAAGAGGGAAAGCGGTCATGTCACCCGTATTCTCACCGGAAATGGTGTAAGTAAACTCGTCTCCTCTTTGTTTATCCTCGTTACCTGATTGCGATTTCTCTAACTCTACAACTGCACCAATTCGTATTCGAATATCATCTACATTAAATTTTGTTGTACCTGTAGCAATATCAGTTGCCTCGAAAACCATTTGCGCCAACAGAGAATCTTTTGGTTCGGTAATAGATATGGTGCCTAAATAAGAAACCTCAAACTGCTCGTTTGGTTCTAATGTAATTTGAGTAGTTAAGGTGTCAGTATTGAATAGTGTATTTACTTTAGCTTGAGTAACCTGTAAAGTATTCCAACTAAGATCTTGAAGATCGTAATCGTCTCCTTCCTGCAGATTAAACCCTTTTATAGTATATGTTGCTGTTGTATTTCCGGTGTTAGTTAAGAAGTGAGTGATTTCAACTTGTGTACCACGGAATTCTACAATGCTATTATTGGGGAAGAAATCGAATTCAGGATTCGCTTCAATCGTCACAGTAACTTCGTTGGTATACTGTATTACTTCAAGCCCACTCCCTTCTTCTGTATAGGTTACACTGGCCTGATTTATTACCTGATCGCCAGAGGAAGTATAAATTTGAGCATACAATTCTCCTACGCCTGCTATGCTAAGCAAAACTAAAAGGATGATATGTAGAAAAAAGTGTCTCAAATATTTTTTAAAAAAGGAGGGCAAGGTGTCAACCTCACCCTCATGTCTGGGTTAAGATTGATTATTCGTCAACTTTGACTGCGAAATAGAGCGTGAATTGCTCCGTAGGGTCAAGTTGAGGTGCCGTAATTTTCACAATGCCGCTAGCCCCAACTGCAGGATTGTTTGCATCTAATGCTATTCCAGGAATAGAACCGTTATCTACAGTAAAGGTGCCTTCAACTGCGATTAGAGTATATGATGGCACGTTATCCTGAATAACTACATTAGTTACCGGCTCAGAACCATCGTTTACGATGGTTATTTTATACCATACGGTATCACCAGGGAATACATTAAAGTCAGCTTTCGTATAAGTACCAGCTACTTCATTTATAGTAGGCGCTTGCCATTTATCAATAGAAAGGCGACCAGCTTGAACGTCGGTCTGATCATCATTTGATACGTTTGCTAAACTTCCAAGATTATCTATAACTGAAATAGTTGTTGTAACAGAAGCACCATCATCAAGACCGGTACTGGCTGTAACCTGTACAATAAATTTCAACTGATCACCATATTGTAAAACACCAACAGATGGCGGAAGCACAACAGCTCCAGAAGAGGCTGCACTTGTTAGCAATGAATCCACGCCACTTGTAACCTGCCCATCGTTATTGGTATCCAAAAATACAAGGGCTGTCCAACCTACCGGAACCGAGTTAGATAAATCTACTCTTAGTTCAGATTCAGGTGAACTTCCACCTACGTTTTCATCAACGTTTGAGTTAATAGTAAGCGTATGCTGGTAATCTACCGTACCACCCGGAGAAACCGTACCACTTTGCCCGGCTACTAAGGTCATTAAACGTACTGTTTCTACAACAACAGCTTCATGTTTGATATCCTTAGCACCTGTGATTTGCGATAACGCTCTCACATATAGTGAAACGTTTCCTGGCTGATAGCCCGCCGGAATATTCACTCTGAAAGTAACTTCCTTATAAGTTCCGGCATCAACATCAACAGAAGTAATGGTATTGTTGCCATTATTTGGATCACGGAAAGAAGCTGTCCATCCTGTTGGTAATGTACCTGGATTGTCTAAATCACCAGCGAGGGTAGTATCGATTGCAACCGCTAAATCATAAGTATCATCAAGTGTTGATGTATTGTTTATGAATAAGCCAAAGTTAACTGTTGTACCCGGATTTGCAGTTTCTGTAGTAATCGCGAACTCTTCAGGTCCTTCTCCTACACCAATTACCCCTGGTTGTCCAAGTGCTGCAAGATTTGTGATATCTACTGTTGGTGTAGTTATCTCACCTAATGCATCGATATGGAAATCACTTTCATTTGGATCGCCAATTGATGTAAGTGTTTTAGTTACACCATAATCGCTACCACTTTCACCTGAAGGTAATTGAACCTGCAAGATTACTTGAATTACACTATCAGCAGGAACTGGGCCTGTATCTGGAATACCATCGTTGTTAGTATCCGTAAAGGTTGAAGAAGGTTGTCCATTTGCATCAACCTTGTAAAAAAGGAAAGCGGTACCAGTAGGGTAAGTACTACCAGCAAGCGATATGTTAAATCTATCAGTACCAGAACCATCGTTTCTGAATGTATTCAAGAAATTAAGAATATTTCCTTGCTCAGCTGATTCAATTATTACGGAATCTGCACCAAGAGCTGTGATTGCAAAAATTTGATCAACAGTAATACTGGCATTGTTCGTTAATACCGGTGTTGGTGAATCATCGTGGCTGTACGTACCATTGTTTACAATGGTATTACCTTCTTGTCCTACGTCAACAGTAACCTGAAAACTTACTGTACCTGTAGCACCTGCGTTAATATTTGCAATCTCGATGATTACAGAATCAGGGTCTTGTGGATTCGTAGCAGGGAGTTTGAATTCGTATTGAATTCCTGAAGCATTTTCTGCTGGCGCATCAGTTAGGGGAGTACCTGCCGCACCTGACCATACACCTGAACCTGGTACATAACTAACGCCTTCTGGTAATGGATCTTTAATTACTAGATTAGAACCATTAGCGAAACCACTAGCTTCGTTATAGCTGAATGTATAGGTTACAGTTTCACCTGCAATTACAAATTGCTTATCGCGTTGCTTTTGAACTTGAATGTTGGCGTCTGAAGTAACATTTACTGTGTTAGTTGCAACATCAAATTCATTACCATCAAATGCACTTGTTGCAGTTACATTAAATGTTTCTGAAGCACCATCTACAGCTCCTTGGCCAAGAGGTACATTAACCACAATTACGATACCATAAGTATTTCCATTCGGAGAACCAGCCGGATCGATATTTGGTGTTACGGTAATTGGGTTAAAGTTATCAGGTACACCATCTTGATCCTCATCCGCGTAAATTACAATCGAATCAAAATCAAAATCGCCGGAGCCTTCAACATGCGTTAAGTTATAACTATCTACACCGTTACCTGTATTAGTAACTGTATGTGGAAAGTATACTTGACCACCCGGGCTACCGGTTAATGTGATACCATCTGAGATATCTACACCGGCTACTTGTTGAACGATCGTTTGAACCGTGTTAGAAGTAATGGATTGATTATTACCTCCGTTATCTACATAGGTTGCACTGGCTTGGTTACCAATTTGTGTATTGGCAGGTGGCACCTGAGCGAATACGTCTTGCGACGAAACACCTAGTAAAACGCCAAAAACCAAAAACAACCCCACAAGGCGTGAAACCTTGTTACTGATTGTGTGTGTTGTTTGTTTTTTCATGATTTCTATCCTGTTTAGGTTTAGAATATTTGATTTGTTGTTTGTTTGATTTTCCAAAAGCTTAATTATCTATCACCTTAACTCTGGCGACCAGAATGACTTGCTCCCCCGCCTCTAGTGACGGAACCACCCAGCGTAAACGCCGATATTCTCGGCCCGGAACCAATTCTTCATTGGTGGTTCCGTCAGGTTGTCGCACTTGACGAGTTAAGGGAAGGTTTTGGAAAGAATTGCCAGTATTGGAGAGACTGGCACCCTCTGCGTTTGGAGAAGCACTATCCAGCAGGTATTCGAAACCAATGGGAATTGGCAGAACAGGCTGCAGTTGGGATATGCCGTTATCCAAATTGTTTGTGTAAACCAAGCGATACTGCAACGTGTCGCCAGGTGTAACCTCCTCAGTAGGAGTTAAAATTTCTTGCCCGTTTGTATCAACGGTTACTTGGAATACTTCAAGCACTGAAGTTACCCCTTCGCTTTGCTGAGCCATTGCTGTGGCTGCAAAACCCAGAATCATCATCGTTAAAAAAATACACTTGTTTTTCATAGCAGAGATTATGTTTGTGTGTTAACCCAATTATGGTTTAATCAAAATACACTGATACCCAAGCAAGCGCAGTTAGAGTGCCTTAAGAATGGCCTGTTACATATAGGCTGATTTGTTAACCGATTCTAATCTAAATGTGGGGTTTTTAATGTATAGAGCTTGTTTTTTAGAAAAGTATTAATTAACAATTCCGAACATGAGAGCGCTTACATTAAAATTTATATTAATTTTTAATTAGATATTTTATTATATATCTGGAGTTACTTTTTATACTATTATTTATTTTTACTCCTCTCTCAAGAAATTCTGCTTTATATTCATGCTAAAAATTTATGATCTCAAAAGAAGTTCTTAAGAAAATCAGGAAGCTCGAAATTCAGACAAAAGGTCTTGTAAATACCTTGTTTGGTGGTGAGTACCAATCGGCCTTTAAAGGACGGGGAATGGCGTTTTCTGAGGTTCGCGCATACAATTATGGTGATGACATCAGGCAGATAGATTGGAACGTAACTGCACGTACAGGCGACCCGTTTATCAAGATATTTGAGGAAGAAAGAGAGCAAACTCTAATGCTTTGTGTAGACATATCTGCTAGTGGAGTGTTCGGCTCTAACCATCAACGAAAGATGGATATTGCCATCGAAATTAGTGCAGTTTTAGCATTTTCGGCAATCAATAATGGAGATAAAGTTGGGCTCGTTTTATTCTCAGACAAAATTGAGAAGGTTGTGCCTCCAAAGAAAGGAAGAACACATGTGCTGAGATTAATCAGAGAGTTATATACCACAAAGCCTACAGGTACAGGAACTAAAATTGCAGATGCACTTGGCTATGTAAACCGACTGCTCGACCGCCGTGCTATTGTTATTTTGGCATCCGATTTTCAAGACCAGAATTATGAGAAACAACTTAGAATTACTAACCAAAAGCACGACTTAGTAAGCATTGTAATTCATGATTCTTTTGAAGATGAATTGCCTGATATTGGAATTGTTCCATTTAGAGATGCTGAAACTCAACGAGAAATTCTCATTGATACTTCAAGCCAGAGGGTTCGGGATGCCTACAAAAAACGGCGTTTTATCCACAAAAAGGAACTCGATGAAGCACTCCTAAAAATGAAAGTAGACGCCGTAAACGTTTGTACTAATGAGTCGTACGTTCGGCCATTAATGAACTTCTTTAGACGAAGATTAAGCCGTTACTAATTAATCGTTTGATGCTAACAGATTAATGAGTTCATCTCGCATCAGATATTTGTAGCGTTCTATATATAATTTGTATTCTTCCAAATCAGCACCGGAAAGTGATTTTGAAGCCGGAAGATCAATAGATAAAGGATTTACCGGCTGATCGTTTTTATATATCCGATAATCAAGATGCACCCCGGTCACCCTTCCCGTTTTCCCAACGTATCCGATAGTTTGTCCTTGCTTTACGCGTACACCTTTTCTTACACCCGGAGCAAATCCATTGAGATGTAAGTAGGCTGTGGTATATACCCCGTTGTGCTTAATCTTAACGATATTCCCGTTAGGTCCCCGGTATCTAGCTTCTACAACTTCACCTTCACCTACCGCAATTACAGGCGTTCCAATAGGTGCTGCATAATCAACGCCATAATGTGGCATACTCTTCTTTAGCACAGGATGAAATCGACTATGTGAGAAGCCTGAACTGACCCGTTGAGAATACTTGAAAGGAGCTTTTAAGAGCGCCTTTTGTAGGCCGTTTCCATTCTTGTCAAAGTAACCGGCTCGTTCATCGGTTTCATAGAAAAAGGCATCGTATGACTTGCCCTTGTGAGTAAAGGAGGCTGCAACAATATCACCGATTCCATAAGGCTCACCATCAACGATTGGCTGCTCATAAACAATGGTAAATTGATCGTTGGGTCGCAAACTAAAGAAATCAACCTGCCAGGCAAAAATTTCACTCAATTTGCTACCAAGCAGCGGATTCACTTCGTTATCTTTAAGCGATTGATATAACGATGAAGTAATTACACCGCTTGTTACTTTTTGAATGGTTGAGACCTCTTTCGCTCCACGATCAACCCAGATTTTGTCAGCCCAATCGAACACCACATAATTCACTTTATCAAAATGTACAATTAATCGATCCACCTTATCGGTGATTGGATTTTTGTAAACAAGATATCGCTGTCCGGGGCGTAAAGAATTGGTTCGAAAAACACCCTTCGCTTCATTATTTATAGCATAAATAGTTTGAGGTGAAACATCAAACCCACTAAGAATAGTATAAATACTTTCGTTGCGTTTAATGGTGTTTTCTTCAACCAAAAATCGTTGCTTAAAACCATATTCATCAACGAGTTGCTGCTCCTTAATTTCTTCGAAATTAGTAAGCGTAATGGCTGGTATTTCTTCGTTAAAAGAAACATCTTTCGATTGCCATAGTGAACAGTTTGAAAGACAGAATGCGCCAACGACTAGAAAGAAAACTGATTTAACCCGACTCAAAATTATTTTTTAAAATGGTAGATGATTAAGCGGCAAATGATACGAATTTCTGGCTTTTTTTCATATCTGTCTATTTTTACATTTTTCAACTGTAATGGAATTCCATTCTAATAGTTATATCTACTATTTTAGAACAAAATGTTGAAAACGAAATATGACCCCGATTTTTAGACGCTCACGTTTAATTCTGTTTATTTTTTTTATTGGATTGATGACTTCGTATCAGGCTTATGCTCAGACTGTAGTACTAAGTACCGAAGCAGACTCTGTTACTGTTGGTGATGTAATATCGTTAAATTTAAAAATTCAGCTAAACCAAACAGCTGATGAGCTCCTATTTCCGGATTCCTCATCTTTTCCTGAAGATCTCACTTTCCTTGAACTGCAGCGTTTTCAACTCACCGATTTTGCCGACAGCCTTCGCTATCGAGTTCAATATTTTGCAAACCAAGATGTCTACATACCGGCTTTTCCTATTGGCGTGGTATCCGGCAATGATACAACAACCTTATATAGTAACTCTCTCACTATCCCATTTAAAACGGTATTGCCTTCAGAAGATGCAGCTTTAAAACCGATTAAACCCATTTTGCCTATCGATGGATTTCCATGGGCGATTGCCTTAATTCTGTTGGTGCTGATTGCCGCTGCTGTTTGGGCTTATTACACCTATATTAAGAAAGAAGAACCTGTTCAAGTTCAGAAAGTGGTAAAAACCATTCCTTTTGCAAGCCCGGTTGATCAATTAGAGCAAACCTTAATTGCCCTAAAAAATGATTACAACCTTAGCCAAACCAAAGATTTCAAGTATTTCTATTCAACCGTCAGCGATTCTATCCGTCGATATTTTGAGGACTTGTATGACATCCCTGCTCTTGAATCGACCTCACGTGAGGTGCTTCGTTATTTGGATGCTTTTGGTGTTGATCACGAGATGATCCAAAGCACCCGAAAAGTGTTAAACCGTGCCGACATGGTGAAATTTGCGAAATACACCCCAACTTTGGATAGTGCCTGGGAATGTTACGGTGATGCCATCGACTTTTTGAACAGAGCCAAATTAATCGATGCTTCACGAGTTGCTCGCAAAAAAGCCGAATACGATTCGCATTGGGAAACAGTTGATGATGAAGAATCAACCGTCGAAGAAGTTGAAACTAACGTGGAGGCAAACTAATGGAATGGGCTAATCCTGAATGGTTGTGGGCACTTGTTATCATCCCGTTTATAATCGGTATCTATCTCTATCGACATTTTTCTAAAAAGCATCCTGCACTTACATTTTCATCAGTGAGTTATTTCGAAGGCCTTGACGGCAACTGGCGATCGCACATCCATTGGATAAATAAATTACTGTTTGTGGGCGGACTTACTTTTCTGATCCTAGCCCTTGCCCGACCCCAAAATAAATTGACCACCATCGAACGAAACGCAGAAGGTATCGACATTGTGATGGTGCTGGATATGAGTTCGAGCATGAAAGCTGAAGATCTGAAACCAAATCGCTTTGAAGCTGCCCGCGAAGTAGCCAAGCAGTTTGTGGATAAGAGAATCTCTGATCGAATTGGACTCGTCACCTTTGCCATGAAAAGCTTTACCGTATGCCCTCCTACCCTCGATTACCGACTTTTGAAGCAACTAGTGGACGAAGTTTCGATGGGCGTAATTGAAGACGGAACCGCAATCGGAATGGGAATTGCTACTGCGATCAATCGACTAAAAGACAGCGAAGCAACGAGCAAGGTCATCATTCTTCTAACCGACGGACAAAACAACGCCGGTGAAATCGATCCCGTTACGGCTGCTGATCTAGCCGTTACGTATGGCATTAAAATTTATACCATTGGAGCCGGAACTCGGGGGACAGCTCCCTACCCTGTTCAGGATCCTATTTTCGGTCGGCGTTATCAAAATATCCAGGTAAACATCGACGAAGAAATGCTTACATCCGTAGCGGAACTTACCGGTGGTAAATATTACCGAGCAACTAATACCGAGCAACTCGAAAGCATTTACGACGAAATTGATGTTCTGGAGCGTTCTAAAGTGGAAGAGTTAATCTACACCGATTATGAAGATAAATACCCTAATTATCTGGCTCTTGCTCTTTCATTAATGGTGATTGGATTTCTTTCCGATAAAGTTTGGTTACGAGGATTCACCGAAAAGTAATCCCAAACAAATTACTCTCGAAAAAGTGTTAATCCTCCGATTCAAAGTCTTATCTTTGAAGTCTTTGTTTCATTCTGAATAACTATCGAATGTCTGTAGCTGATTTTAAGCAAGCCATTACCAAAACCTCGTTTTTCACGTCATTAAACGAACATTTAAGCACGGGATCCCAACTTCATCTCAAGGGCGTAGTGGGTTCATCTGCATCGTTTATTGCCGAGCGATTGAGTGACAAGCACACCGTTCTAGTGCTAACCGATACCGACGAAAATGCCCGATTTCTGAAATCAGATCTTTCCATCATTGCTGATTCTGACGTCGTTTACTTCCCTGCAACCAATCACAAGCCTTACGATTCCGAGCAAATTCAGGATACTTCGTTATTGGTACAACGCTCGGAAGCGCTGCAGCAAATCCAATCAAACAAACACTCGTTGGTGGTAAGTTCGGCTGAGGCAATTTTCGACAAAGTTGCCCCTCCTTCGCAAATTAACGAGGTAAGTCTCAAAATTAAACGAGGCACTGATCGCGATCCCGATGTATTACGCGAGGAACTGGTGGATCAAGGCTACCAACCCGTTCGTTTTGTGGATCAACCCGGTGAATTTGCGGTTCGTGGTGGAATCATGGATATCTTCCCGTTTACCGGCGAGTATCCAATTCGGCTTGAGTTTTTTGGGGATGAAGTGGAATCCATTCGAGAATTTGATGCCAGCTCGCAACGATCTATTTCGTTTTTGAATGAGGTGAAAATCGTACCGGATTTGACCAACCTCCCGGATGTTGAGAAAAAGAATGTCCTTTCTTATTTCGAAGACGATGTGGTGCTCTATATCAAAGATCAGCCCATTGTAGAGTCGGTTTTTGATAAGAAATTTGAAGCTGCTGAAACGGCATTTGCCGAAACTAATGAAGAGGCTACTGAACCGACGCATTTGTTTACATCCATCGATGAATTTAGAGACGAGACTTCACGATTTAAGAGTCAATTGTTCTATGGTAACTCCCCCACTATTCCGGGAATCGAGAATCTAACTATTGAATGTAAACCTCAACCGGATTTTCACGGGAATTTTGAGCTGCTGAAACAGAACATCGAGCTGAATTCTGAACAAGGCATCAAAACGGTGATCTTTTGCGATAACGACGGCCAGCAAAAGCGGTTTACCGAGCTACTTGGCGATCCCGAGCCCCATTTTAATTACATTCTGGTTGTTGAATCCATCCACGAAGGATTTATCCTTGAGTCAATTA
The DNA here is from genome assembly GCA_034669965.1 of Balneolaceae bacterium. Classification (GTDB taxonomy): domain Bacteria; phylum Bacteroidota; class Rhodothermia; order Balneolales; family Balneolaceae; genus HXMU1420-13. The sequence continues at coordinate 292,326 of JAXMOK010000002.1, forward strand.
AACTAGCTCTGTACACCGATCACCAGATTTTCAACCGTTATCATCGTCCTAAAATCAAAAAACGACGTTATTCGGGCGGCATCTCCTTTAAAGAACTCAAAGACCTTTCCATCGGCGATTATGTAGTTCATGTGGATTACGGGATTGGAAAATTCGCCGGATTCAAGAAAATCCAAGTCAAAAACTCGGAGCAGGAAGTCGTGGTTCTTCGCTACAAAGAAGAATCCCTGCTTTATGTGAATGTGTCGTCGTTGCACAAGCTGCAAAAGTATTCGGGCAAGGAAGGCACCGAACCAAGAATTACCAAGTTAGGTTCGGGCGAATGGGCTCGAAAGAAAGCGCAGACGAAGAAGAAAGTTAAGGACATCGCCCGTGAGCTTATCCGGTTGTATGCGAAGCGAAAGCTACAGAAAGCACATGCTTTTTCAACCGATTCCAGCTGGCAGGTTGAGATGGAAGCTCGCTTTGAATACGAAGAAACGCCCGATCAGGATGAGGCCATCAAAGCGGTAAAGCAGGATATGGAGACCAAACAACCTATGGATCGTTTGGTGTGTGGGGATGTGGGCTTCGGCAAAACCGAGGTAGCTGTCCGTGCAGCGTTTAAAGCCGTGATGGATCACAAACAAGTGGGCGTGTTGGTTCCAACCACCATTCTAGCCGAGCAACATGCCAAGACCTTCATCAAAAGAATGAAGAACTTCCCGGTTCGCATCGAAGTATTAAGCCGATTTCGAACCAAAGCCGAGCAAACCACAGTAATTAAAGCGCTGGAAAAAGGCGAAGTGGATATTGTGATTGGCACGCATCGAATCTTATCCAAAGACATCAAATTCAAAGATTTGGGTTTGATTGTTGTGGATGAAGAACAGCGATTTGGTGTGAGCGCAAAAGAGAAATTGAAACAGTTTCGCGCAACGGTAGATGTATTGACCCTCACCGCAACTCCGATCCCAAGAACGCTACAATTTTCGTTGATGGGAGCTCGAGATTTGAGCATCATCAACACCCCTCCTCCCAATCGGCAGCCGGTGTACACCGAAATTCACTCGTTCAACGAAGAGCTGATTCGTGATGCAATCCTACAAGAAATGAGTCGTGGCGGACAGGTATTTTTCATCCACAATCGGGTGAAGAATATCGAAGCAACCGCAGAGATGATTCGAAGGCTGGTTCCTGATAGCCGGGTAAGATTTGGACACGGACAAATGACCGGGCCTCAACTAGAGAAAATTATCGGCGATTTTTACGCCCATAAATTCGATGTGCTCGTTTCCACAAATATTGTTGAAAACGGGATCGATATCGGGAATGCGAATACGATTATCATAAACAATGCCGACAATTTTGGATTAGCTGAACTGCATCAGTTACGTGGCCGTGTTGGTCGATCTAATCGTAAAGCCTTTTGCTATTTGATCACTCGACCAATCGAAACGCTTACGACTGAAGCACGCAAACGATTGCTTGCGTTAGAGGAATTTTCAGATTTGGGCTCAGGATTTAATATCGCTATGCGCGATCTCGATATACGCGGAGCCGGCGATATACTGGGTGGTGAACAAAGTGGTTTCATCAACGACATTGGTTTCGATTTGTACACCAAAATCCTGAACGATGCCGTTCGCGAGCTCAAAGAAAGCGAATTTGCAGAGCTTTTCGAAGGTGTAGAAGCCGAAATAGATTATCCGGAAACGAATGTAGAAATCGACAAGACCGCCCTGCTTCCAAACAGTTATGTGTTAGATAATGTGGAGCGTTTGAATCTGTACCGAAAGCTTTCGCAGGCTAAAACGGAGAAAGAAATTGACGAATGGCGTGAGGAAATCGAAGATCGATTTGGTCGCCCACCGGTTGAAGCCGAAACGCTGATAACGGTTTCAAAAATCAAGCTTTTTGCTTCGAGGAATTTCTTCACTAAAGTTACGATCCGTGCAGATCGTATGTGGTGTGTGTGCCCAAAAACCGGCACGGAAATGGGCGAGTATTATTATCAAAAAAAGCTCTTCCAAAGTACGCTCGAGAAACTAGAAAAGATGAAACCAAACAAGTTTCAACTCATCCAAAAAAACGATGTAGTTCGTTTCGTGATTCAGGAAATTCCAAATTACGATGCAGCCTTAACGTTTTTGAAGAAGCTGGAAAACTGATTGTTTTCGTTCAGATAGAATATCTCCAAACTTACCGTTGGGCCAATTCATGAATTGGCCTTACTAATTCTAGGAAACAGTATTATTTTCCATTCGTTCGAGGTTCGAATTTCCATTCTGCGTATCTTTAATTCAGATGGATTTAAAAAGATACACACTCTTATTAAAAGCCGGCGAAGTGGTAGCCTTCCCGACCGAAACCGTGTACGGTTTAGGAGCTGACGCATGGAATCCCGATGCCATTGCCAAAGTCTTTGAAATCAAAGGTCGCCCGTCGGATAATCCGTTGATTGTCCACATTTCGGAAGAAAGACAGATCGAGGCATTTGCTCGTGATATTCCTGATGCAGCTCATCAATTAATTGAGGCTTTTTGGCCGGGTCCGCTAACTTTAGTGTTGCACAAAAAACCCGAGGTTCTAGATGCTGTAACCGCCGGACTTGATACCGTCGCACTACGTATGCCTGATCACGAAAAAGCCCTGGAACTGATCTCGCAAAGCGGACCACTAGTAGCACCAAGCGCCAACAAATCCGGTAGTCCATCCCCCACTAAAGCAAAGCATGTCCACGCAGATTTTGGGGACGATTTCCCCGTAATTGATGGCGAAGCAACCCGAATTGGTCTGGAATCAACTGTGATAGATTTGACCGATTCTATTCCGGCGATTTTGCGTCCGGGAAGCATCAGCCGCAAACAAATCGAAGACGTACTCGAAACTTTTGTGGAAGAATCCTTTTTTCAACAACCGGAGAAGCCACGAAGCCCCGGACAAAAGTACTCGCATTACAAGCCTAAAGCCGAAGTGCGTTGGTTGAAGGAAGGCGAATCTACCGACGATGTGCGGACACTATATTTGGTGCAATCCTCATCTGTTATTTCATCGAATGTAATCCAATACAATGGCGATTTAGATCGCATGGCAAAGGAATTATATGATCGATTTAGGGAAGCTGATCTGGAGAATTTTTCTACGGTTGCCATTCAACCTTTTGATGATAAGGATCCCATTTTCGGTGCCCTAAAAAACCGCATTTCCAAAGCCATCGGGTGATAATCATTTTAATACTGCACTAAGGCTAACACGATGTTTGTTAGTTACTAAAAGAAGTGGTTTATTCAGGATTTTTCGCTATTTGTTAAAGATAATCTGATCAAAAATTAAAAATGTATTAGAGATTAAATGAACACAATATGTGTTATTCTAATGATGATTTGAATAATGACTAAACTATTATTTACTATTGGTTTAATTTCAGTATTTAGTAGTTGTAATAACGAATTGATAATTGAAAATCCAAACCAAAAAAAAGAATCAATGGAATTAAATGAACATGCTGTTCTGAAGGTTTATGTAGATAAGGATGGTAAAATCTCGGCGAATAATGTTATTGTTAGGTTAGTAATCCTTGATGAACAACTAAAAGACTTAAAAGATAAAAATGGAATCATTTATTATTCCAGAGCTAATGTTACGAGTGAACCTCCAGAAGAAAGCATGAAAGTGATGCAAATGGTTATAAAGTATGAACTTCCAATAAGACTATATACCGACAGAACTTTCACAACTCCTATTAAAGGGTAAAATTTTGGATACATAAGTTTTAAAAATAGCACCATTTGAGATATATCTCATAAGTTTACTGATAAGAAACTAAGCCCAAATAATGAACAGAGTTAAAAAACCACTTTATAGAAAAGTAAACACCAGAGCTAGAGGAGTTCGTCATAACTTTGGTGGTGATTTTAAATATTCAAGACATAAGAAACGAGATTCAGTTGAGCAAATAAAAGGCTCTATGCACGGAAAAAAAGAACGAGGTCTCGATTATACACCACTTTTTAGATTTCTACTATCTAAAGTAGGTTCTGATTGGAATAACGTATTAAAGGAAGCAACCTCTAGGTTAGATAAACCTGAGCCCATTTATTGGTTGGTTGCTCTCACTGAAGATGACAAAGAAGATTATGTTAGAACCGGAGAATCATCTTATTTCTCTGGACTGTTTGTAGATAATACTGGGAAACTACAATTAACAAATCCGGATTTAACAGCGAAAGATTTATCTCCTTTTTGTGATTGTTGTACCCATACACTAAATGGAAAAGTATTTGGTACTGAGTAAACCTGACCGCATAATTATGCACTTTAAAATTTTATCCTACCCATCAGTGCACTTTACTTCACACAGTCACCAATACTCTTGTAATGGACAAATCTATTCTTTCCAATAAGGTCAATCTTAAATATTTGTTTTCCTAGTCCTCAAACACTGAGAAAGTCTGATCCGGACTCATTGCTATAACTGCTTCCACCATTATCTGAATCAGGTGTTCCACATCGTTAATCGAGCACATTTCAACCGGAGAATGCATGTACCGTAGCGGAAGTGAAATCAATGCGCTTGGAATTCCGGTCTGCTGGTAGAAAATACTATCGGTATCGGTTCCTGTTCGAATGCTAGTAGCTTCGTGTTGAACCTCGATCTCGGCTTTTTCGCAAACAGTTTCCAGGAAGTCTACTAATTTTGGATGGTTGGCACCACCGTGTTGGATAGTTGGACCTTTACCAAGTTGCACAAAGCCGTTCGCTTTCCTGTCGATGTCCGGGCTGTCGGTGGCATGCGTAACATCCGTAACGATTGCTACATCCGGCATAAATCGGTAACTCATCATTCGGGCTCCAAAACCGCCTACTTCTTCCTGAATGGAGTTCAACGCAATCACATTCACCTTTAGCTCCGATCGACGTTCTGAGAGCCTTTTCATGGCTTCAGCGATGATAAAACCACCGATTCGGTTATCTAGTGCTCGTCCGGTTAAGATCTCATCGTTCAAAAACTCAGAATCACTGGCGTAGGTAATAGGATCACCAATTTGAACCAATTCTAAGGCTTCCTCTTTATTACTCACTCCGATATCCACATAAATATCTTTCCATGCCGGCTGGTTTCCACCACCGTTTTTGGTGGTTTGTAAATGGATTGCCGTGTTACCTGTAACCCCAACAACTTTTCCTTTTTTGTTGTGGATGTATACTTTTTTAGCGCGAGCGATGGTCGAATCACTTCCGCCTAATTTATTTACATACACAAAGCCTTTTTCGGTGATATGCTGTACTACCATCCCGATTTCGTCGCAGTGGGCTTCTAGCATCACAGTAGCTACATCGCCACTGGTGGTTAGCTTTGCTGCACATGATCCGTAAGCATCCGTAACCACTTCATCCGAAAACTGATCAACATAATTTTTCCACACCTTCACTCCTTCCTTTTCCCAACCGGTTGGTGATGGAGTAATCAACAAATTTTCTAAAAACGTTCTGGATGCTTCTGTCATGATACTTTCTAAGGCTTTGATTTTTTGTTAGGCAAAGATATAAAATCATACGCTAGTGGTGAAGGAATCATTCGTAATATTTCTGCTGGGTTTTTGCCACTATCCCCCACCGTCACCGCGGACTTGATCCGCGGTCTCGCTTTGTAACTGGAGATGCCGGATCAAGTCCGGCATGACTAGAATTTGCCATTAATTCCTTTGATTTCGTTAGTCATAATCGCATTTTCCTTCCTAAAAAATTTCGATGGCACGACTTACTTACAATCCTGACTTATTTTATCACTGGCACACTATTAAAACGCGATTTCGAGATCTCGATCCTTTACACCATGTGAATAATGCTGTGTTCAATTCCTATTTCGAGGAAGCTCGTATTCATTTTGTAGAAAGCGTACCGGAACTTGCAAATAGTTTTGAACGGGGCGAATCGTTTGTGCTGGTAAAATGCACCGTTGAGTACATCAAACCCATTGTATATCCACAAACATTGTTGATCGGTACAGGATGCCTTTCCGTTGGGAATTCGAGTGTAGAAGCTTTTCAGGCCATTTTTGATAAAGAAACGCACGCCCTTCACGCAATCGCAATTACCACAGGGGTTTGGTTCGATATCAAGAAACAACGACCCACACGAGTTCCTGAAGTGGCTAATCTTGAAGAAATGTTGGTAAAGCGCGATGGATAAAAGTACGCGCTACAAAATATTTAACGATCCTGTTCAGGGATTCATCACAGTACCGAAAGGCATTATCCTTCGATTGATCGATCATCCCTATGTGCAACGATTGCGACGTATTCGTCAGCTTGGTTTGGGTTACTTAGTATTCCCGGGGGCTGAACATTCTCGTTTTTCGCATGCACTTGGTGCGTTAGAGCTTGGACAACGAGTGCTCCAGAATTTGCGCGAAAAAGACACTACCATCAGCGATAAAGAATACGAAGGCACGCTAATCGCTTTGCTGTTGCACGATGTTGGGCATGGCCCTCTGTCCCACACCTTGGAGCATACGCTCATCAAGAACTTCACACACGAGATGATGAGTCTTGCCATCATGAAAGAACTGAATAAACAGTTTGATGGGGCATTGGATACAGCCATTCAAATTTTCACGAATCAATATCCAAAGAAATTTCTGTATCAGTTGGTTTCCTCTCAGCTCGATCTTGATCGACTCGATTATCTTCGTAGGGATAGTTTTTTTACCGGAGTTTCAGAAGGCACGGTTGGCATAAATCGTATTCTAAAAACCATGCGGGTTTTCAATGGCAATATCGTAATCGAAAAGAAAGGGATTTACGCCCTCGAGAACTATATCATTGCCCGGCGTTTGATGTATATGCAGGTTTATTTACATAAAACTGTGCTAAGCGCTGATGCTCTGCTGCGAATGATTTTCAAGCGCGTTAGTGATATTCTGGAAACAGGAGTAGAATTGCACTTTGCCTCACCAAAACTCGAGTATTTCGTAAAAGAAAAGCCATCTGCCAAGAAGAAAATCTCTAGAAAGGCTATAGACTTATATGCTGCATTAGACGATTACGATGTATATCAAAACATCAAAGACTGGCAGTATTCGAAGGATATTATTCTTGCTGATCTTTGTACACGTTTTTTAAATCGCGATCTGTTTCGAACTACCTTTTTAGATAAGAAGCCGTCAAAAGAATTGTTGAATAAAGTCAACGAGAAAACGTACAATTCACTGGTCGAATCGGGATTCCCAATCCCAAAAGAACAAGCTTCGTACTACTATCAATTTGATCTGAATAAAACTGAGGCATACAAGTATCGGAATGAAAGCATCTGGATTTTGGATGATAATGAGGCCATCGAGTTTTCAAAAGCTGCAGATACCAAAAATATCATAGCACTAACTGAGCCGATAGTTCGGCATTATGTGGTTCACTTAAAATCGATTACGATTTAAAAAGATCTGAATCTTTAAGGTGAATTAGCACTTTATTCAAAAAGCTGAAATCGTATTTTTCGGCCGCATCTGCCAACATTTGTTCGGCATCGGAAAGAGAAATTACGCTAAGCAAATCAGGCAATTTACTTGTAGTTAGTTTTTGCAAGTATTGTTGTTCTAATAAATTAGTGAGTTCATCTCTTTTATTTGGATGAACCAATAAAAAATACTCTGCTACTTCTCTAGGTGAATTAATAAGTTGATTATATTCGGTAGCATGATCGGTAAGTAGATTGGTTAGGCTATGATTAAGGCTTTCTTCAATCATCCCTAATAATTCATGCTCACGATATGGCTTTTGCAAATAATCCGTAAAACCTTGCTCTATAAGTTCCGCTTTCCCACCTTTGTCGCCAGCTGTGACAGCTAAAATTGGCATTTTTTGATACTTCCAGTCTCGGGATCGAATTTTAAGCATGGCTTCAATTCCATCCATAATCGGCATATTAATATCCATCAATATTATATCAGGATCGAAATCCTCCATCAAAGAGAGGGCCTCTAAACCGTCTTCAGCTTCTTTGAAATCGTATCCGTTTTCTTTAAGAATGATGCGAGAAATGGTACGGTTTGGTGTCAAATCATCCACAATTAATACTCGAACAGGTGCGTCTCTATGAATTTTTACTTCGGTTTCGCCTGTTGATCGTTTAATGTGCATCGATCGATTGATTGAAACACTTTGTTTAACTGAAACAGGGATATTGAAAGAAACTCTGAATCCACCTTTAGTGCGATTTTTCGCCTCTATGGTTCCTCCAAAGTAATCGATGATTCGTTTACAAAGCGTTAATCCCAAACCGGTTCCTGCTTTCTTAAGCGGTTCGTGTTGCCAAAATGGATTATAAATTTGCTCTAGATCTTCTTCATGAATACCTGACCCGGTATCATTAACCCACATATTTAGTGTAAACTCTCTCTTCTCAGAGGCTGCAAAATTATACCCTAATTCAACCGACCCTTTAACTGTAAACTTTATAGCATTATCGAGTAAATTTTTCAGCACCATCGATAATCTGTTGTAATCGGTAGCAACCAACTCTGGTAATTCTTCAGGGTGAATTACATTGAACTCTAAACCTTCTGATTTCGATAACTCTTCAAATCGACGACTAAACGTATTAATATATTCGCTGAAACTTTGCTCTTCTATCGACTCATTGTTGTGTTGTGCATCTAATGATGTGAGTTCCAAAATGTCATCCACCATAGAAAGCAATTGCTCGCCGGCATATTTAATTTCCTTAATATGCGATTTTTCGTTTGGTAAAATAGATGCATTACGTTCTAGTATCTGAGAATACCCAAGAATTGCATTAAGAGGTGTTCTAAATTCGTGCGAAAGGCTGGAAATAAAATTCGATTTTGCATCACTTGCATTTTCTGCAATTTCTTTTGCTCTGATTAGCTCATTCTCAGCATCGATTTTCGAAGTGATATCACGGGCAACCGATTGTAAGCCAATAATTTCATCGCTGTCTTTAATTACAGATGTAGTTTGTCCCAGCCATTTAATACTACCATTGCGGGTAACTACTCTGTACTCAATGTAGTTTTGGTCTTTAATCTCATTAAGTTGCGACGTAAAATAGTTTGTGATCGCTTCCAGATCTTCTTCGTGAACAAAATCGAGTACGTTTATTTTGCTGGGCATCTCTAAATCATAACCCAGAACTTTATTAAGGGCCTTATTCGAGTAGGTAACATTACCGGCTATATCCGATTTATAAATAACATCAGTGGCCGACTCTACCAACTGTTTATACTGCACTTGAGCATTAAACAACCGTTCTTCAACCTTTTTCTTATCCGTGATATCAGTTATTAATACCTGAACATAAAACTTATCTGTTTCGGCTAAATTTAACGTACGTTTTTGGATGTTTAACCAACAAACTTCTTTAAATAACACCACTTTGTGGTTGTAACTAATATGGGTTGTAGTAGCCGGATTTATTTTATCATCACTTTTTGTAAGTGCATTGATAAGATCATTTTTGATCGGCAGATCGTCAATTGTATTTCCCAGTATTTTTTCCTTTGGTAAGCTCAGGAGTTCATCAAAACGATGATTTGAAAATACCACTTTGCTTTTGTGATCAAGGATGCAAATTAATTGATCATGCTCATCAATAATTGTGTCAATTAGTAACTGTTTAAATTTCAGTTCAAATCGCCGATTAATGATTCGGTAGCATAAATAGCCTATCAACAGCATAAGAATAGCTAGCAGAATAAATTCTGTTGATGGAAGCGAGGCAATAAATACCGGTAAATAGTTCAAAGCTTAATTTAGTTACCGGTAAAACTACGTAAACTTTTAAGCGAATGGAGTTAGCATTTCCTAATGCTCGAGTATTCTTCTATACTCTAAGAAACGCAATTCATCAGTATCATTTTCTGAGATCAACTCCCATTGCGTACCGATCTTATCTCTGTATTCCGGGAAAAAAGTATCCCCTTTATATTCTTGCTTTATCTCTGTTATGAGTAGGCGGTCAGCTTGAGGCAAGGTCTCTTTGTACAAAACCCCACCACCGATAATCATCACTTCCGGCTCATCGATATTTTTTAAAGCTTCATCGAGCGAAGTATAGGTTTTTACCGAATCGTAGGTTTTTGAAGTCGAAAGAACAATGTTTGTTCGACCCGGAAGAGGTTTTTCTCCTAATTCCTCGAAAACCCCACGCCCCATTATCATGGTTTTACCGAGTGTTTGTTGCTTAAAGAATTTCAGATCTTCACTATATCGCCAGGGCAGTTCACCATCTTTTCCTATAACTAAATTGGGATCGTGAGCAGCAATCAAGGTGACTATCATACTGCAACCTCAAATTTAATTCCCGGATCAGGATTGTAATTCTCTAGGGTAAAATCGTCGAAAGTGAGTTCGTCAACAGGCTTTTTATTTATGGTTAGAGTAGGCAACTCTCTCGGTTCTCTTTTAAGTTGCTCTTTTAAGCCATCCACATGATTTACGTAGATATGCGCATCAACTATAGTATGTGCAAACGTGCCCGGCTCTAGTCCTACTTCCTGTGCAATGGCCATGGTTAAAGCAGAGTAGCACGCAAGATTAAATGGAATTCCAAGGGCGATATCACCGGATCGTTGAGTGAGATGACAATTTAATTTCCCATCCGCTACATTAAATATATACATCAAGTGACAAGGAGGTAAAGCCATTTCTCCTAACAAACCCGGATGCCAAGTGCTAACCACAATTCTTCTGCTATTCGGATTGGTTTTGAGCATATCAATTGCCCGTTGAACCTGATCGAACTCTTTCCGAACCCACGTAAACTCATCTTCTTTTCCATCAACAGCTTCTTTTTGCAGATATGGAAATCGACGCCACAAAACCGGGTAAATTGGTCCTACATGTCCGTCTTCATCAGCCCAGGCATCCCAGATATGGCAATCGTTTTCGTCTCTCAGCCAACGAATGTGATCTTCTCCGCGTAAATACCACAGTAACTCAAGAATTACAGATCGGAAATATACTTTTTTGGTGGTTAACAGAGGAAAACCATCCGCTAAATTAACTTTATAAAATTCTGCGAATCCAGAGATAGTATCCGTTCCGGTTCGGTTCTCTTTTCGAACTCCATTTTCCAAAACGTTTTTAACTAAATCGTGATATTGCTTCATATCTTAAAACTATAATATTACGCCACTTAAAAATAATATGGCAATTGAAAAATAAATGATGATGCCTGTTACATCTACAATGGTTGCTACAAATGGTGCTGATGAAACAGCCGGATCCAAGCCCAATCTTGATAAGATGAATGGCAACATAGCTCCTACAAAATTACCAAACAGAACAATAGAAAGCAGACTTAATCCTATTACTAAAGCTGTCATTATCATCTCGTACCCGAATGGACTCCCTTCTATCAAGTCCCAGCCAATCATAGTTACGAAACCAAGTAAACCTATCAATCCACCCAGCATAAATCCTGAAATAAACTCACGCTTAAAAACCATTTTCCAGTCGTCGGATTTGATATCGTCGGTAGCAAGCGCACGAATTACTAAGGTTGCAGCTTGGGCTCCTGAGTTCCCCCCACTAGATATAATCAAAGGCACAAAAAACGATAGAAATACCACTTTACTTAGCAGTTCTTCGTACTGTCCCATTGTTAAAGCAGTTAAAATCTGGCCAATAAAAAGAACTACCAACCAACCTAAGCGCTTCTTCACCATTTCGCCGATAGAGGTTTGCGAATAGTAATCGTCGAGGGCATCCATCGCAGCCATTTTCTGCATATCCTCGGTGGTTTCTTCTTCGGCAACGTCAATAACATCATCAACGGTTACAATTCCCACTAGTACGCCATCTGTGTCTATCACCGGCAATGCTACGCGATCGTATTTGGCGAACATTTTTACGGCATCTTCCTGATCGTCGTAAACTAATAATGCATTGAAGGAATCATCCATTAATGTTTCAATGGTGGCATCTAATTCGGCTACAATTAATTGGGTAATTCGTAAATCATCAATAAGTCGCTCTTTATCATCTACCACATAGATTACGTTGAGTGTTTCGGCAATGTTGGCATACTTTCGGATATGCTCCATGCTTCGAGCTACCGTCCAATCTGATTTCACCCGAACATATCTTGGGGTCATTAACCGCCCAATTGACTCTTCGGGATAACCGAGCAATTTTTTCACCTGCTTTTGATCATCCTGCCCCATGGTGTTCATTACCATTTGAGTAAGATGCCCCGGAAGTTCTTCTAAAAGTGCTACTTGTTCATCCGGTTCCAGGTTTCCCATAACGTCGGTGAGCTGCTGTTTGGTAAACAACTCGATGAGCTCAACCCCTTTCCCTGAAGGCATTTCAGCGAATACATCCGCAGCAGTAGATTTTTTGAGTAAACGAAAAACAACAACGGCAATATCACCGGGTAGTTCAACCAACAATTCTGAGATATCTGCGGCGGGGACGTCGGTAAGCACCTCTTTAAGGGCAACCCAATTTTTTGCTTCTATAAGCTCTTGAAATTCCGGTTTTAATAGCTGAACTAACATCCTTTGCCTAATTCTAAAGATGAGAAGATAATGCCTGTTTAAAGCACGCTAAGAATCGGGCTTAATCACCCAAAAAACAAGTTTTCTGCTGGATTTGTTTAACTCTGATTTAGCGTCTGCAGAGCAACTTCTGCGGCTAATTGTTCGGCTTTCTTTTTACTTTTCCCTATCCCTGTGCCTAGTTCATCTTCGCCTACTATAACTTTTACTTCGAAAGTTCGATTGTGGCCTGGCCCGGATTCATTAATCAATTTATACTGAGGCAATGGCAAACGCTCTGCTTGGGTATATTCGAGCAAGGCACTCTTGTAGTTATCGATGGTGGTAACCAAGTCTTCGAAGTCTATATGTTGGTCGTATACACGCTCAACAAATTCGAATGCTTTAGAATATCCTTGTGTGATATAAATTGCAGCAACAAGCGATTCAAAAACATCAGCGAGAATACTCTTTGAAATTTTTACTACGCTGTTATTCTCTCCAATTTCCATCAGGTCTTCGAAGCCTAACTTATTGGATAACAACGCCAAAGTTTCACCACGCACTAATTTAGCACGTGTTTTAGTGAGAAAGCCTTCGTCTTTTTTTGGATATCGATTAAATAGGATTTCCGCAGCAATGAGATCCAAAACTGCATCACCGAGAAATTCTAGCCGTTCGTAGCTATCAAACTTTGCATATTGTTCTTGCGATAGCATTGAACGATGGCGAAGAGCTCTTTGAAATAGCGATGGCTCTTCAATTTGAACACCAAGTATTTTTTCGAGTTGAACAAGTCGGTCGCTTTTACCGGTGGGTTTATTTCCGATTTTGAAAAATAAAGACCGGAAAATTGACCTCATTTCATTCCTCGTATTTCTTGAACACTAAGGTTGAGTTGTGCCCACCGAAACCAAATGCATTGTTAAGGGCGTATCGAATATCCCTAACTACTGCCTTGTTCGCAGTATAGTTGAGATCGCACTCAGGATCTTGATTATCAATATTGATAGTGGGTGGAACTATGCCATGATAAATAGCAAGAAGTGCAGCTACCGATTCGATAGCTCCGGCAGCACCAAGCGTGTGACCGGTCATCGATTTGGTTGAATTTAAATTAATTGTATAAGCGTGTTCGCCAAATACCTTTTTAATAGAATTGGTTTCAGCAATATCACCTAACGGTGTGGATGTCCCGTGCATGTTGATGTGATCAACATCTTCCGGTTCTATTCCGGCGGCATTTAGCGCATTATTCATGCTTAATTGAACTCCTCCACCATCCGGATCGGGAGCAGTAATATGATAGGCATCTGCAGAATATCCGTAGCCTACAATTTCTCCATAAATACGAGCGCCACGAGCGCGAGCAGATTCTAGTTCTTCGAGGATAAAAATCCCTGAACCTTCTCCTAAAACAAAACCATCACGATCGGTATCAAATGGTCTGGAAGCTCGTTCAGGCTCGTCGTTTCTGGTCGACATAGCCCTCATGGCATTAAAGCCAGATATCCCAATTCGAGTAATGGGTGCTTCGGTTCCGCCAGTTACCGCGTAATCCGATTGGCCATAACGAATCATATCGTATGCAATACCAATATTATGAGAGCCGGTAGCACATGCCGAAACAGCGCAGAAATTTGGCCCTCTAAAGCCGTGCCTAATCGAGATCTGTCCTGAAACTAAGTCAGGGATGAGCATTGGAATAAAGAATGGGGACACGCCTCGGGGTCCGCGTTCATGAAAAGAAATAGACTGATCGTAGAACGTCTTCATGCCACCAATTCCGGTTCCAACGATTACAGCAACGCGATCTTTATTGATTTCTTCGAGGTCTAGCCCGGAATCTTCAATAGCTTCGTTACTGGCAACTATTGCGTATTGAGCAACCAAATCTAAACGTCGGGCATCTTTTCTTTCGAAAAAATCCTCGGGATTATAATTATCGATTTGTGCAGCAAAGCTGGTTGGAAAATCGGTGGTATCGAAATGTTCGATGGTACGGGCGCCACTTGTTCCTGAAACTAATCCGTTCCAGAAATCGGGTGCGCTCTTACCAATCGGGGTAAGAGCGCCTATTCCCGTAATTACGACTCTACATTCACTCATAATTAGTTAGTGAGAGAAGAATTATGATAATTTACCAGAAAGGTAAGTTACAGCATCGCCAACAGTTGCGATGTTCTCTGCATCTTCGTCTGGAATGCTAACGTCAAATTCTTTTTCGAACTCCATAATTAGCTCAACGGTATCCAAAGAATCTGCGCCAAGGTCGTTTGTGAAGTTAGCATCTGCGGTTACTTCAGAATCGTCAACTCCTAATTTATCAACGATAATGGCTTTTACTTTTGATTCTACATCTTGTGACATAATAATGTGTCCTGTTATATAATTGTTAAGGGTGTTTATGTATAAAACTTGAGAAAATTAACTATTCGGCATTGGATGCGCAACCACTTACATGGCCATTCCGCCATCCACTCGAATAACTTCGCCGGTAATGTATGTACTCATGTCCGACGCTAAAAATACAACGGCATCCGCAATTTCTTGCGCTTCGCCTGCTCTTCCTAATGGAGTAGCAGCTTTGATGCCTTCTAAAACTTTATCGCCAAGAGCTTCTGTCATGTCGGTTGTAATGTATCCCGGAGCAATTACATTTGCTCGGATATTTCTAGAAGCTAATTCTTTGGCGTATGATTTCGTAAATCCTATGATTCCGGCTTTTGAAGCCGAGTAATTACTTTGGCCGGCATTACCATTCAATCCTACTACCGATCCAATGTTGATGATAGAACCACTTCGGTTTTTCATCATCGGGCGAGCTACCGCTTTCGAGTAATTAAAAATGCTTTTTAGGTTTGTGGTGATCACATCGTCCCAATCGTTTTCATTCATGCGTAAAATCAGATTGTCGCGAGTGATACCTGCATTGTTAACCAGAATGTCTAGTTTGCCCCAATCGCCTACAATTTCTTCAATAACTTTAGTAGCTCCATCAAAGTCAACAGCATCGGCTTGCATACATTTTGCTTTTCTACCTTTAGCTTCGATTTCAGCTTTAACTGCTTCGGCAGCTTCTGCAGATCTAGCGTAAGTAATGGCAACATCAGCACCAAATTCGGCTAATGAAAGTGCAATTGCTTTTCCAATTCCCCGGCTACCACCGGTTACTAAACATGTTTTACCTTCGAGTGATAATCCCATAATTCTTTTATTGATGACCTAAAATTTCTGCTTTGCGATGTGTTCTTTTAACCAATCCCTGTAACACTCTACCCGGACCTACTTCTACAAAAGAAGTAGCGCCGTTTTCAATCATACCTTGGATGGTTTGTGTCCATCGTACCGGATTTAACAACTGTTCGAGTACATTGGCTCGAATCTCTTCCGGATCGGTAGTTGGTTTTGCGGTGTAATTACTATAAACCGGACAAGTAGGAATATTAAACGTTGCATTTTCAAGTTCCGATTTCAAACCATCGAATGCAGGTTGCATTAACGATGAATGAAATGCCCCGGATACCGGTAGTAATTTCGCCATGCGCGCACCGCCTTCTGTGGCCAACTCAACGGCCTTTTCTACCGCTTCAACATATCCTGAAATCACTAACTGTCCCGGACAATTATAGTTAGCGGCCACCGCTTCTTTTCCTGACAGATTGGTTGCGTCAGCGCAAATTGCTTCAACAGCTTCATCTTCCATTCCGATAATGGCAGCCATTGTACCGGGATTATCAGTTCCTGCTTTTTGCATTAACTGCCCACGTTTTCGAACAATTTTAAGCGCACTTTCAAAGTCGAGTGCACCACAAGCTACTAAGGCTGAAAACTCGCCTAAGCTGTGCCCTGCTACCATATCCGGTGTAGCATCTAAGGTATTATAAAGTGCTACAGAGTGTAAGAATATTGCAGGTTGCGTAAATTCCGTTTGTTTTAGGGTTTCTTCAGGTCCTTCAAACATGATCGAGGTCAGGTCGATACCAAGTACATCATTCGCTCGATCACAAAGTGCTTTGAAGGCTTCATTGCTATCGTAATGATCTTTGGCCATGCCTACAAATTGAGATCCCTGACCCGGAAATAAATAAGCTGAACTCATCTTACATACTCCATTTTACATACGTAGCGCCCCAGGTGAAACCGCCACCAAATGCTGCCAAAATCAAATTATCGCCTTTATTCAATTTGCTCTTCCAATCATACAAACAAAGTGGAATAGTACCTGCAGTGGTATTTCCGTATTTGTTGATGTTGATCATCACTTTTTCAGAAGTTACGCCCATTCTATTTGCTGTAGCTTCGATAATTCGCAAATTTGCCTGATGAGGAACCAACCAATCTACATCGTCTGCTGTAAGATTATTTTTCTTCATTATCTCTAGAGAAACATCAGCCATACCCATTGTTGCTTTCTTGAAAACAGCTCGACCTTCTTGTGTTAAATAATGTTGGCGAGATTTCACGGTATCAAGAGTAGCTGGATTTAAAGAGCCACCTGCATGCTGGTATAAACTGCAATTTGTATCGCCTTCGCTGTGATGAATACTATTAATGATACCGGTTTCATCATCCGATTCTTCTAGTATTACTGCTCCGGCCCCATCACCAAATAAAATACAAGTATTTCTGTCGGTGTAGTCTAAAATTGATGACATCTTATCCGCGCCAATAATCAAAACTTTTTTGGCGTTTCCTGCTTCAATAAATGATGCGCCTGTGGATAAAGCATACAAGAACCCTGAACAAGCGGCAGACAGATCAAACGCGAATGCATTTTTCGCGCCAATCAACTCTTGCACTAAGCAAGCGGTTGCCGGAAACATATAATCTGGGGTAACAGTAGCAATTACAATTAAATCCAATTCTAGGGGATCAACACCAGCTTCTTCTAGTGCTTCTTTGGCAGCTTCTGCCCCCATAAATGCGGTAGCTTTATCAGGATCTTTTAAAATTCGACGTTCACTAATTCCCGTCCTTGTTCTGATCCATTCATCGTTAGTGTCTACCATTTTCTCGAGCTCGAAATTGGTTAGACGATACTCTGGAAGATAATGCCCTACAGCAGATATCTTTGCTCGTTTAATACTCATAGATAGAGATTGATCAGTTTAGAGATGCAACTATTTTGCCGTTAATATCACTTTCGATACAGTCAACGGCGGCTTTAATCATATTTTTTATAGCCGGTGCAGAACTGCCGCCATGCCCAACAATACTTACCCCATTTACTCCTAGAAAAGGTAAGCCACCAACATTTTCGTAATTAAAAGGATTTAGGGCAGTTTTTAAAACTTTTTGAACGCTTTTCATTTCTTTTTCTTCAAGTTGAACTTGAGAAAATGCTGAATGCACCATTTTGAATAAAGCGTCTGGGATAGATTCACCGAATTTCAGCAAGATATTGCCCACCATACCATCGGTTATAAACACATCGGCTTTAGCAGGAAAAACGTCCCGACCTTCCACATTACCTATAAAACCATCTAATGATTTTAAAGCAGCGTGAATTTCTTTGGTTGTTTCGGTGCCTTTTTCGTCTTCTTCACCAACGTTCATTAAGCCAACTTTAGGTGAAGAAATTCCCATTACAGCTTCACTGTATACTTGAGCCATTTTTGCAAATTGAACCGCCATTTCAGGCTTCAATTCCAAATTTGCACCGGCATCAACTAATAACCTAAATCCTTTTAAAGTAGGAAAGTAAGCGGCAATGGTAGGACGAGAAACGCCTTCCAGTTTACCTAATATAAATGTAGATGCCGCTAATAAAGCGCCGGTATTTCCGGCAGAAACGAATGCATGGCACTTACCGGCTTTGTGCATGCCAAGCCCAATAGTAATGGACGAATTTCGTTTATTTTTTACTGCTGATGCAGGTGACTCTTCCATACCGATGATTTCGGGAGCGTCTTGCACATGTACACGATCTAAGTCGTATTCATGTTTAGTAAGCTCTTCACGAATCATAGCCTCTGGGCCAACAAAAATAATCTGCAAAGTTGGGTATTCTGCTAATGCAAGAATCCCACCCTCAACAGGGTTTGCTGGATAAAAATCACCGCCGGCTGCATCTACAGCAATAACCATGGTATTACGCGTTTGCTACGTTAACTACCTGGCGTCCTCTGTAATATCCGCATGAGGGACATGCGTGGTGGTAACGGTGCATTTCGCCACAATTAGAGCATTTTGCAAGTGTTACATCGGCAATTGCATGATGTGAACGTCGCTTATCTCTTCTGGCTTTTGATGTCTTTCGTTTAGGATGTGCCATGTTCTATAACTATTTATTCTTTAAATCTTTCAATGCTTCCCATCTCGGATCGATAGCATCCTCGTCTTCGTCATCAGCTTCGCCAAACGACTCAGCAACGAATTCTTTAGGATTGCCATCCTCATCCAAAAAACGGGGATGTAATTTCTTTACCGGTAAATGAACTAGTAATGTATCAAGAACATCTTGTTCAATACTAATTTCATTCCTTTGGTGATCTATGGTTCTGATGGCGCCTCGATCGTCTTCCGATTCTTCGGTCTCGTCGAATTTAAACAGAATTTCGTAAGGCCGCTCTACCTCATAATCAAAAGGTTCGAGCGAACGATCGCAAATTAATTCCATTGTAGCCTTTATATCGAGCTCAGCACGGATAAAACGTGGATTTTTATCAAAATCAATTTCCACACTACCCTGCTTTAGATTAACATCACCGAGGTCTAACAAATCGGGATCCATCTTTATCGAATATTGGCTTTTGCCATCAGGTATTTCAAAGATCTTAAAGGTAAACATAGTTCATTTACTTTACAGCTTACAAAGATAAGGAACTTAGCCTTGTAGTACAATTAGTTAAATAATCCGTACAAGCGTTGCTCAATGAGTGCGATGATCTTACCAAGATCTTCCGGATCATTAACAAAATCAAGATCATCGGTATCAATAATCAACTTCTCATATGGGTATCTGTCGATCCAATCTTCGTATAATCGATTTAATCTTTCCAAATAATCAATGCGTATGGTGTTTTCGTAGTCTCTGCCTCGCTGCTGAATTTGCCGTACCAACGTTGGAACCTGTGCCCGTAAGTAGATTAATAAATCCGGCGGCTTCAGGTAGTGGCTCATCTCATGAAACAACGCCTCGTAATTTGCGAAATCACGATCACTCATCAAATTCATTTCGTGCAAGTTTTTTGCAAAAATCTCAACATCCTCATAGATAGTTCTATCCTGTATGAGACTTATTTGTTGCTCGAGCATTTCTTTTTGGTGCCTAAATCGGCTCGAAAGAAAATAAATTTGAAGATTGAAACTCCACCGGAGCATGTCTTCATAAAAGTCAGCTAAATATGGGTTGTCATCAACCGATTCATAAAAAGCCTCCCAATTAAAATGTTTAGATAACAAGCCTGTTAACGACGACTTCCCTGCCCCGATATTACCGGCAACCGCAATATATTTTGATTTTTTTTGTTCCTGCACGTCTGATAATTTATTAGTCTTTGCCAAGTAATCTAAACATGGCTTTTTTATAATCTTCTACGCCCGGTTGGTTAAATGGATTAACTCCTAAGCTATATACAAATACACCCGTCGACAATTCGTAAAAATAGATGAGTTCGCCAAGATTTTCAGCATTTAATGCATCTATTGTTAAGTTAATGATAGGCACATTACCATCCTGATGCGCTTCAGTGGTTCCAAGTCTTGCCTTCTTGTTGATATCGTGAAGCGACATCCCCGCAAGATAATTGAGCTTGTCGTCATCGCCATCCAATTCTTCAACTTCGATGTTAGAAAACGAATTTTCAACAATTAAAAAAGTTTCCATTAAACTTCTTTTCCCTTGCTGAATAAACTGCCCGAGACTGTGTAAATCGGTTGAGAATGAAGCAACTGCAGGAAAAATTCCTTTGCCTTCTTTTCCTTCACTTTCGCCCATAAGTTGTTGAATCCAACCACCAAACGATGCCAATTCCGGCTCAAAACAAGAAATTACATCGATGGTTTTCCCTGCCTTGTGAAGTGCGTTTCTAAGCGATGTGTATTCGATAATATCTTCGTTGTCTTCTTCATATCGATTGTAAGCTGCAACAGCACCATAATAAAGTGCTTTAATATCGATTCCGGCAACTGCGATGGGTATTAACCCAACGGGCGTTAGCACCGAAAATCGTCCCCCAATATCGTTTGGAATAACGAATTTCTGATATCCTTTCGCTTCAATCAACTGATTAAGAATCCCACCTTCTTCACTGGTAGTGCAAATAATATGTTTCGAAGCTTCATCACCATACATTTCTTCCAACAGTTTGCGAATAGCTCTAAAAGAAAGTGCTGTTTCAAGCGTAGAACCGGATTTTGAAATCACATTCATATATACCCTTTTCTGGCTGCCATCGACCTTTGGTGCTTGGATGTATTGCAATAACTCTTGCAAATATTTTCCACCCATGTGGTGACCTGCATAAATGATTTCAGGTCCATTTGAAGAAAAATGAGATGATAGCGCATCGATAACTGCTTTAGCGCCCAAGTATGAACCACCGATTCCGCAAACAATAAAAATATCTGCTTTATTTCTGATGGAGGCTGCAAGACTATCAATTTCTTCTAAGATTGCATCATTAGGGTCTGCCAGAATATCACGCCAACCTAACCATTCGGAACCAGGCCCAGATTTTTCCGTCAGTTGTTTGTACCCTAGCGATGCTTTCCCGTGTGCAGTAATATATTCTTCGTCGGAGATGAAAGATCGTGCGATCTTTACGTCACATTTAATCATAATTATCTAAGAAGTTTTGCGAGTTGAACCAGAGTGTAGTCCAGATTTTTTTTCTTGGAAACGGCCACTCTCATTGGTGTTATTTTAAGTGAATTATTAACGATTCCCACCATTATCTCGCTATGCCCTTCGAGTAATACTTTTACAGCTGCTGCCCCTAATCTACTTGCCAGCACACGATCTCGGGCTGTTGGTGAGCCACCACGCTGGGTATGCCCTAAAATACAAACACGAACATCATATTGCGCAAAATCACCTTTGATATTTTCGGCAAGTTTAAGTGCTCCACCGGTTTCATCCCCTTCTGCAACAACCACCAAACTGCTACGCTTTTGCTCTTGTAACATATTTTTCAGCAGTGTTTTCACCTCGCTGATGTTTGTCAATTCTTCGGGTAAAAGTGCTAGCTCGGCTCCACCTGCGATTGAAGTCTCCAAGGCAATAAAACCAGCATCCCGGCCCATCACTTCAACCAAAAACATTCGTTCGTGTGCATCAGCAGTATCACGAATTTTATCGATGGCCTCAGTTGCCGTGTTTAGTGCTGTATCGTAGCCGATGGTTTCATCGGTACCAATAATATCGTTGTCTATAGTAGCAGGAATGCCAACTACATTGATACCATGCTCTTTACTGAGAATGTTAGCACCAGTGAATGTGCCATCTCCACCAATAACAACCAGTGCATCGATCCCTTTTTCTTTAAGATTTGCTGCGGCTTTAGCGCGACCTTCTTCGGTGCGAAACTCCTTAGATCGGGCAGATTTAAGTATGGTACCACCTCTTTGTATAATGTTGGAAACATCATAGGTTTTAAATTCCTTAAACTCTCCGTCTATTAATCCTTGGTATCCACGAAAAACAGCATGAACAGTAATAGAATTTGCTGCTGCACTGCGAACTACAGCACGAACAGCCGCATTCATGCCCGGAGAGTCCCCTCCACTTGTAAGAACGGCTATTGATTTTACTTCGGTAATTGGGTCAAGCATAATTAAATACTTATTTGTGATAATGAGTGAGAAAAACGCCTTAATTTTTTGTTAGCATTATTAACTAACTTAAGGCAGCCAAGTTTAAGAAAATTTGAACACAATTAATGATCGATACTGCAGTACTAGAAAGAATTAATTCAGATACAGTGTCTAGAAAGTCTCTTGATGAAATTACTGAGCCGGTAAAAGCTCATCTAGAGGAATTCCGTGGATTTTTTCGTGAAACGATCAAAACGGATGTGTTCCTGCTCGATAAAATATTACGCTATCTGAGCAAACAAAAAGGCAAAGAAGTTCGCCCCATGTTGGTGTTCATGTCAGCGAATCTGTTCGGCAAAATCAACCAAAAAAGTCATGTAGCTGCAACCATGATCGAATTGTTGCACACAGCTACCTTAATTCACGACGATGTGGTAGATGAAGCCAATTCGCGACGTGGTTTTGTAAGCATAAATAAAATATGGAAAAACAAAGCCGGTGTACTTCTGGGTGATTTCCTACTTGCCAAAGGTCTACAGGTAGCACTGCATCACAAAGAATATCGAATGCTTGAGATACAATCGAAAGCTGTGCAAAAAATGAGCGAAGGTGAGCTTCGGCAGCTCAAAACAGCTGGTTTATTTAATATGACGGAAGAGCGCTACTTTCAGATCATCTCCGAAAAAACAGCCAGCTTGATTTCAACTTGTTGTGAAGTAGGAGCCGTTTCTTCAACTGAGAATGTAGAACATCAACTTATAATGCGCGATGTTGGCATGTGCGTGGGTATCGCATTCCAAATTCGAGACGATTTATTCGATTATGGCAAGTACGATATCGGCAAACCTAAGCGCAATGATATTCAAGAACGCAAAGTTACTCTCCCTTTAATTAAAGCCATCGAACATGCCGACAAAAAGGAAGGTGTAAAAATTCGGGCATTAATGAAGAAGCGTAAAAAGTCGGCGAAGGATGTAGACCGAATTGTAGAGTTTGTGCATGCTAATTGTGGGATGGAATACGCCAAAAAAACGATGTATCAATACGCAAATCAGGCTATCGAAAAGTTAGAACTGCTTCCACCATCCCCTCACACAGCCGATTTTGTGGATTTAATTCATTACATCATCACCAGGAAGAAGTAAGTGTCGACTGAGCATTTATTTATATCTGATGTTCATTTAGGCGCTCATCCGCCAAAAGTAGAAGCTGAAATTGAACATTCGTTGATTTGCCTGATCGAATATGCCATCCAAAAAAAGGCAAAACTGTACGTTCTCGGCGATTTATTTGATTACTGGATGGAGTTTCCCAATTCTGATTTTACCCCTCAAGTAGGAAAACCGGTACTTGAAGCTTTTAAAAAATACAATACCGAGGTTGGTCCATGCTTGTATATTACCGGTAATCATGATAATTGGACTCGTGGGTATTTCAAATCGCTCGGTTTTGATGTTGAGCCAAACTTTCGAATCCTACAAATATTTGAACGAAGTGTGCTTGTTATGCATGGTGATGGTCATTGGCAGAATCATCTATCGCTCTCAAGACCACTATTACATCGGATTTTACGTTCCAAGTTATTTCTTTTCGCATACCAAGGTTTTTTCCCAAAAAGCATTGCAATTAACCTTATGCGGCATTTTTCAAACACTACTCGAAGAATTGATGATAAAGATCCTAACCCGTTGAATAACAATGCTAAGTTAATTTTGGAACAATCGGATGCAAACGTTGTACTGACCGGACACGATCACATACCGAGGGTGGAAACTTTTAATTCAGGTTTGTATATAAATCTGGGTACCTTTTTCCATCATGGCACGTTAGTACGAGGGTTTGAGAATTCCTTCGATTTAGTGCATTGGGATGCCGAATCGAGCACATTTACTTCATTTGAAAAACATCATCAACACTCATGAGTTCATCTAAACGAGAACCAATCGATCAACACAGATATTTTAACGATCCGGAATATCGAAGTAAGATTCTAGCCGAACGAGAAGCTGCTGAACCAACGGGTAGTAATGGAAGTAAGAAAAAACCGAACTCTGAATACAATCTTACCAAAGCGATTTTTAAATACACCGGAATCTTTTTATTACTCTGTTTTGTAGGTGCATCCAGCTACATCTACATTTTGTTTCAAGGGCTTCCAAGCATCGAACAACTTGAAAACCCCGATACCGCTATTGCCACCGAAGTTCGTAGCCGGGACGGCGTTGTGCTCGACAAATATTTTACTGAAAATCGAACTTGGGTTCGATTCGACGACATCTCTCCTCATGCAATTGATGCACTTGTAGCCACCGAAGATCACCGTTTCTTCAACCACTGGGGCATGGATATGGTCAGAACTCTGGCTATTCCTTACCATCTAATGATGGGAAGGCGTCAAGGTGGTTCAACTATTAGCCAGCAGTTAGCAAGAAATTTATATAAAGAAATTGGTCAGGCATTTTCGGTTTCCCGGAAGTTTCGCGAGATGATCACTGCCGTTCAAATCGAGAAAAACTATACAAAGCGCGAAATTATTGAAATGTATTTGAATACCGTAGAGTATAGTAACAGTGCATTTGGTATCGAAGCAGCCGCTCGCACACATTACAATAAATCTGCTGCAGATCTTAATGTAACCGAGGCCGCAACTCTAGTAGGTAGCGTGAATGCGGTTTATGCCTACAATCCAAGACTTTTTCCGGAGCGATCAAAACAACGGCGTGATATTGTACTCACACTGATGAATCGCCAAGGCTTTATCGACGCCAATACAACCGTTTCGCTTAAAAGTGAACCCATCCAACTCGATTATCAACCACCAAGTAAAGCCGGGCGTGTTTCTCGTTATTTTGGGGAGTACGTACGACAAAACGTTACCGAATGGGCTGATGAAAACGGCTACGACATTTACACCGATGGATTAGTGATTCACACTACCATTGATTCGCGTTTACAGAAACATGCCGAACTTGCGATGAGAACCAAGTTAGATTCATTGCAAAAAATCTTCGAGAGTGAGTGGACTTCCAGTAACAGCGGTATGTATATGGATCGCTTGTGGGAAGAATTTCCAACCTTTAAAGACAGCTTTTTGGAAGATACCGATGAGTATAAAAATGGCTTCCAAACGTATGATACCAACATTCGCAAAGTGGTATTGGATAGCTTAAAAACAGATTCGATGTTTATTGATTCGGTGATGAAGTCACGAACTCGCTTAGAAGCCGGATTTGTAGCTATTGATCCTACCAACGGCAATATACTTGCTTGGGTAGGTGGCTCAAATTATGGGAATGTGCAATTTGATCATGTGTATCAATCGCGCCGACAAGCAGGGTCAACGTTCAAGCCTTTTGTGTATGCGGTGGCCATCGACAATGGTTATAAACCGTATCATAAGTTTTCGAAATATCCCACCAAGTTTTACGATCGAAACGGAAATGTTTGGGCGCCAAAAGATCAAACGGTAGGCTCAGGGCCTATTATGGTATCTTTGAGAGAAGCGCTTGCCAGAAGTATGAACAATGTAACCGTTCGATTGCTCCCCGAGATTGCCGGTGCCCCGGATACCAACGAGTTATGGCGCCTTGATCCTGCAGCTCGCAAGATTAAAGAAATGGCTGCTAATCTTGGTATCGATATGTCGGGATCGCCGGCCTACCCTTCTATCGCATTAGGAACGGCCGAAGTTTCACTCTTAGAAATTACGAGTGCCTACACCACATTTGCCAATCAAGGTGTGCATATCGACCCGATTGCAATCACACGCATTGAAGATCGTGAAGGTAATGTATTGGTGGAATATCATCCAGATTATCGCCAGGAAGTAATAAGCCCCGAAACAGCTTATATAATGACTGATATGATGCGCGGTGTAATCCGTGGTGGCGAGGGCTACAATGGAACCGGAGTGCGATTACGAAATGTTTACGGAGTTCGCCAAGACATCGCCGGCAAAACAGGTACAACACAGAATTCGGCGGATAACTGGTTTATAGCCATGACCCCACATATTGTAATGGGTTCGTGGGTTGGTGGCGAGGATCGTAGAATTCGCTTCCCAACGGATTTGAATTACAGTATTGGTCAAGGTGCCAGAACAGCACTCCCGATTGTAGGTGAATTCATCAACATGGTTACTGCAGATCCGGATGCATATTGGGCGTACGATTCGTTCACTCCACCTCCAGGATTCATTATGCCCGAAGACCCAGAAGAAGCCCGAAATGAGATGTTAAGAGACAATGAACGCGGTAGAATTGGGTGGTAGGAACTTTTTAAGAACTCTGATCTATAATGGTCTATTCTACATGAATTTGACATTATAGAAATGATTGTAAACCACTATTTATCCGAATCTTAATAAAATTAACCATCAAGCGCAGCGGATAAAATATTTTTCGTTTTAAATCATTAAATAGTAAAATTCTACTCAAAAAAATTAATCTAAACCTAAACAGGTACCTTATGAACAAGGGGAAATTCACCACTCCAAAATTCTTATTTGTAATACTAGCATTGATTGTTGCAGTCTCTGCTATTGGATGCGGGTCATCTAAAATGACTAAAGCTGAAAAAGCAGCCCAGCGAGAGATCGATAAAATGCCAGCTTGGTATTTAAATCCACCTCAGGATAACGACGAATACATGTACGAAATAGCTGAAGTAACGATGAGTCGTCGTAGTTCTGCCCGTCAATCGGCAATTATTCAAGGCCGAACGGCATTAAGTGCAAAACTTGGTGTAAAAGTTGAAGCATTACAGAAATTATTCGAAGAAGAAGTTACCAATGGAAATGAGTCGGTGTACAGCGCTGCGTTTACTGCTGCCAACCAAAACGTAATTTCGCAGGATTTAAGAGCTGCGTCGGTATCGGAACAAGCTTTTGTACCTACAGCAAGCGGGCAGTATACCTCCTATGTTTTGATGAGATTACCCATTGGCGACGCTCGTGAAATTATTGACAATGCGCTTTCGCAGGATGAAGAGCTTTACATTCGATTTAAAGAATCAAAAGCTTTCGAAGAGTTGATGGAAAATTTGGAGCGTTTAGGTTACGATCAGTAATCCAAAAACTCGATCATTAGAATGAACAGGAGCTTTAAAATGCTCCTGTTTTATTTTTAGCACAGATGTTATCCGGTACAATCAGTTTAACATTATGATGAACTTTTGAACCATCTGGTTCGTAACACAATCTTTATTTTCCATTTATCTGCCTGTCCAAACTGATAAAACATGTTTAGGAATACTTTGAATTCGGGTTTACAATACATTTCGGCTGCCATTTTAGTGCTCAACCTTACTGTTGGCTTATCAACCGTAAAAGCACAACAATTAAACGACTTGGTAGCAACACCTATAGAAAATCCAACTACAACAATCCCTGTTTTTGTTGATTTCCCTGATAATGCAGCCATCATTATCACATCATCACTAACTAATTTACGCTTCGATTCGAATGTCGAAATTATCGCTGACCGGAGTGAACCGGCAACCGGCGAATATCGGTTGATAATCCCTCCTTTTAGGCAAACCATTTCGGTGTACGCTGATAATTATAAACAGCTTCGCTTCACGGTTCCTGTTTCTGAAGCAAGGGAAGTTCTCTTCTACTCCATTGAACCCAAAGAAGAAGAATTAAATCTGGTTCCAACCTTTTTTGCGATCAGTCCGGCTCAGGCAATGGATGCCACTGTATTTATCGATAATCAGGAAGTAGATATCAATAAGGCAGTAAATCTGGTTGAGGGATCGCACCAGCTTCGTATAGAGAAAGTGGGTTATCGAACCATTACTGAAGAAATAGAGGTATCCATCAACCAAAACATACGTAAGTATGAAATGGAACCCATGCAAACTCAGCTTGTTACCATATCGTCGAACCCAGAAGGTGCCAGAGTTGAAGTAAACGACGTTGAACGCGGGCTTACTAATTATCAAGGTTTTCTATTCCCCGGTGATTATTTCGTTCGAGTTGCCAAAAATGGATACAAATCTGCCCAACAAACAATAACCATTTTTGAAGGCGACACTAATTCTTATCACTTTGAGCTGGAAGAATTCGGTGGTGATTTAAATTTAAGGGTTTCCCCAGCTCATGCTGAAATTCTTTTGAACGAGCAGCCAGTACAATTAATAAATGGAAATGCAAAAGTTGATCCCGGCACCTACACTTTAGCAGTATCTGCGGATGGATATGAATCATACTCTGAGCCGATTGTTGTGTTAGAAAATGCAATAGTTACACGGGATATCTCACTACGGCAGCTGGTTGGAACTCTACAACAAACCGTTCGGCCCATTTTTGCTGTAGTTACTTTACTTGATGACGACGGAATGTTGATTGATGAATGGCAAGGTGCTAATCGATTTAACAATTTACCGGCAGGCCGATATACAATCGAGGCGAGCGCAACCGATTACAAAGATTACGAACGTGAAATTGTGATCAGAGAAGGTCGTGTAACCGAGGTTGATATCAGAATGGAGATAATCAACGAAAGAGTATTGACCAACGATCTAACGCGAGAAGATCAATCTACTGGTAACGATGACCATGAAAATGATTATTATCAAGAGCAAAGAGACCGTGGTGGTTTCTTTAACTACCCTGATTTTGAAGGCATTTATCTCCACTACAACTTATTTAAGCCTAGCACGAATGCCTTCGAATCGAATGTTGAGGATGCCTATGGTTTTGGAATTGGGTTTTATAAACATTCGGGCATTATCACATCCAGTTTCGATTTAGTGTACAATCGGTACACCTTCATGAATTTGAATCTCCTCCCTGAAGAAATTCGCTCTTACAATATTTCAACTTCTTTGATTCCAACCCTTTCTTTTGGTCCTGTTTTAATAGGCTACGGAGTTGGCTTAGACTTCACTCAATATGAAGAACCCGATTCCCAATCCTTCGATTATACCTACGATGCCTTTACTGCTTTTCAAATAACGATTAAGCCTAAAAACTGGGGGCTTGGTTTTATGATCGACAATAGAAAAAGCTGGGATATTGGCCTTGCCGATGAATACCGACCGTGGGAACAACTGAAATACAGCATTGTGTTGGGGTTTTAAACGATGAGCAAAATATTTAAAAAATCTTTCGTTTTACTTGGCATCTACTTGCTGATTGTGCAATGCGAAAAATCACCGGAAGGTATTTATAACGCTCTTTTTGATGACATCGCTGCAGAAGATATAGAGCTTAGTCTATCGATGAATGTGACAAAAGATTTTCAATTGCATGGGGAGTCTGCTAAAGAAAATAACAGTATGGTAAATTGGGGTGAGCTCATTTATTTTGATGCAAAAATTGGAAACCCTTTGCCTGAATCAGTAACCAATGTTGAACTGGAGATTGTTGGTGTAAACAATACAACGCATATCGTGGATTGGCATAATAGACGATTAGACTATGGTGTGATTAATCCTTTCACTACTTCTAATCCTGATGTATATCTTTGTTTGTTTTGCAATGACCTTAACGAAGTTTATTTAGGACACACCTGGGTAGAGATAACTGAAACTAACTTAGGTACCTCTTCTATTACCCTAGATATTCAAATCTCATTTGATTTTCGGGATGTCGAATATACACAGGAAACTAATTATACATTCACCATTTTCCCTTGATGAATGAGCAAGTTTGCTAACATATCAGTACCGATTATTGTTTCTTTATTGATGATTGCCTCTTCGGCAATGTCACCTGTATTTGGGCAACTCTCTGAACAGCAAATCAAACTCAGTGGCAATTACTTTTGGGGGCATGGATTTGGCGAACAGCGCGAAGGTGCCGTAAATAACGCCAAGCGCGATCTTATCGAAAAGATGTACGTTCGGATCGTGTCGGAGTCGCAATTTTCTGAGCGAGATACAAACGACGAGTATTTTGTTGAGCTTAAATCAACCACCCAAACCAACAGCCGAATCGAGCTTCGAGGACTGAATTACCTGCCTGCGCAACTGCGTCGAGATGGCACCTGGGAGAGCATCGCTTATCTTGCTAAAGCTGATTTCCAACGCTCCATCGAAGATGCAGAAACACAGCTTTTAAGCACGCTTTCGCACGCCCTTGAAGACGAACGCAATGGAAAAATAAACGCTGCGATTCCGGTGTTCATGGATGTGCTCGCCTCAACCTACTTCTACCCTCTTTCGTTTTACACGCAGCCCGATGTGAATGGCGAACAATTCGAATTGCGATCGTTTGTAAACAGAAAATTAACCAGCTGGCTAAACTCTATAGCTTGGGAAGTAACCAACGTTCGAAACTTGTCGTCCAACACCAACACGGAGTTCTATTTCGATCTTCAATTTCGATATAAAGATCAGCCGGTTTCCAATGTCTTGGTTAATTTAAACAAGCCCGGCTATCCGGTGCATACCATCAAAAATGGACTGGCAACTATTTTCTACGATTATAAACCTGATGAGCTGATTGAGCGATTTAGTGCTCGGCTTAACCCCGAAATTTACCCCGTAATTGAGGAAGACAAACAGGAAATTCTCGCTAACATTCTACCCCAGCGCCAAATTACATTTGAGGTCGATTTCAGTGAAATCATCAACATAGCTATCCAAGTTGACAACGAAAATCCTGAAGTTTGGGTGTTGTATCCATCGGTGAAGAATCTAAGTGTATTTGATGTTCAATGGACCTTTAAAGGCGAGACGTTCAGTACTAATTCTCTTCGTATCAATCCGGCGATGTTGAATACCGATACTCCCGTTCAACTTACTTTAAATGCATCTGAAGATTTAAGCGTGATTCGAATTTTAACTCCAACCGGCTCGTGGATTGAGCCTACCTTGGCTTCCGAAATTGATGAACAAGATGAATCCACGCAAAACCTGATTCTAGAAAACAGTGACGTTCATTTCGAAATTCCGGGCGACAAATCGGAGTATATAAAACAGATTTTACGACTTAAAGATGGAGTTCGTCTTACCGAATATTTAAATCGACTGAAATCCCGAGGCGTGTTGAAAGAAGTGGGAAACAAAGCCTCAATGCCCGACAGCGACCTCAGTTATCTGGCTATCATCAAACCCGAAAACCGAAAGGTAGAAGCCGTTTTGAGTCCTCTTATTGAAGGCCATCGAACTAATTTAAACAACGATGAAACACTTGCTGATGCATCCTTGCCCGAAACCTATGCCGGAATGGGATCAATCTGGTTTCAATTTAATTAAGTAGCTATGAAGTGTAATTTGCTCACTTATTTTCTTGTTTTGGTGATTGGTTGGATGGCATCACCTACTACTTATGCCCAAGAACCGGTTGAGGTTTTTGTAGCTGATTTCCCTAACGACGAACTTAGAATCACCATCGAAAACAATGTCGGATTCTTTCTAACTACCATCAATGCCTCATCTCCTGCTAAAGAAATCGATTTTTCAGATACGGATAGATTCTCTGCCCGATTCAACGACGCATTTAACGAACTGTGGGAAAACACTCCATTTTATATTCCTGAGCTTTCCATCATCGAAACGGTGAATAAGCTTAGCTATGGCATTTTCGAGATGCGGAATATCCCGGCGTATTTTCTAACTCCCGAAGGGGAAGAGCAATACGAAGAAACAGTGCTTCAATTTGATGCAAACGGACGAATTATAGATTTCAGGATTGGGTTGGCAGCTCACCGCTATCAAACTCTGATGCAAGAAGGCGAAGACGACATCGATCAAAAAAATCGAACGGTTATTCTAGAATTTGTGGAGCAAGTCCGCACTGCCTACAACCGAAAAGATCTGGAATTCATCAACACCGTTTTTTCCGACCAAGCACTGATCATTGTTGGAAGCGTGATTCAGAAAACCGACGACGAATCGGCCTATCAGCAACAAGTGGAATACCTGCAATTCACCAAAGAAGAGTATGTAACTCGTTTGAAAGGCATCTTTTCGCGTAACGAATGGATTGATGTCGGCTACGAAGATATCGCAATTTACAGACATCCCAAGCATTCCGAAATTTACGGTGTGTCGCTTACGCAATACTATAATTCATCCACGTATAGCGATGTTGGTTATTTGTTCCTACTCATAGATTTCAAAGATCCCGCAAAGCCAATGATTCACGTTCGAACTTGGCAACCTAAAAATGTGACCCCCGAAAGCGAAATTTTCCATATCGGATTTATGGAGATTTTCTAGTGTTCGATCTGCGCTTCATAATCCTGATTGTAGCCGTCATGTTAGCTTCGTGTAGTTCGTCTAAGCCGACTGCAACGAACAATCCAGCTCTTCCCTCTCTTGAATCGATTTCGATTCATTCCCCAAATCAAGTGCATGGAATTGGGTTTGCCCGACTTTCGAGCTTCAATCCCGAACGTTCTTTTCAGGAAGCCAAGCGAAATGCTATCACCGATCTGGAATCATCGTTGCTAACCAGCGTGTATCTCGAATATTATGGCGATAATACCATCAGCTCAAAATTAAGAGCAGAATATGGCATCGCAGATGATCTTCAGTCGCACGAATACACCGAGTTAGATTCCCTCGCTGTGGGCGAATGGGCAGTGTATTATCTGTCTGATCCCTCTAATCAAGAACGATTCCCTCTCTCGTTGATAGCAAAAGCTCAAAATCTAAAATGGACCGACGCACTCTTCGAACCCCAAATTGTGGATGGCTTTTGGATCGCATCCGGCTATCACGAACAGACACAGTTTAACCCCGATCGGGGCTGGACCAAAGCTAAACAGCACGCGCTGAAAAACCTCTCCGAGTATCTGAACACCAAAGTTCAATCGCTGCAACGAACTTACGATAACGACTTTTCCTCGGTGCATTATGTCACATCCAAGCACGTGTTCAATTCCATCGGCGTGATTGACCGTGCCTACATCGGTAAAAACTATCATGTGTTAATTATGATTCGGGAAAGTGATATCATCCGCGTTGATGAACCACCCACGAGCCAATAACATCCCCGATCAACCGCGCATCATTGTACTTGGTGTAAGCGGATCGGGCAAGAGCACCGTCGCTTCTCTCCTTTCTCAACATTTGAATGTTCCTTTTATAGAGGCCGATGATTTCCATCCTGAGGCGAACATCTACAAAATGAAAAGTGGAATTCCGCTCAATGATTCCGATCGTGAACCGTGGCTCAAAGCGTTAAATCAGCATATGAAGGACTATTCGGTAACCGGCTTCGTGCTGGCTTGCTCTGCTTTGAAAGAGCCTTACCGCGAAATATTGATGCACGGTATACCGTCGATTCATTGGGTGTATTTGGATGGAAATTTCGAGCAAATCTATCACCGGATGCAGCAACGTTCCCATTTTATGAAACCCAAAATGTTGCAGAGCCAATTCGAAGCACTGGAAATTCCCAAATATGGAATTCATTGCTCAATTGATTATCCTCCCGAGGAAATTGTGAACCAAATTTTGAATCAACTTAGTGAGTAATACACAATCGGAAATCGGGGTTTTGGGTTTAGGCGTGATGGGCGCTGCACTTAGTTTAAACCTTGCCGATCGATCTTTTAGAATAGCGGTGTACAACCGAGACGGCGGACCCGAAAAAGGCACCGTTTCAAAATTCCTTGCTGATAACGCTACGCATTCTAACATTCAGGGATTTACCGATCTCAAAGACTTCGTTTCAAATTTGGAACGACCCAGAAAAATCATTGTGATGATTTCTGCTTCGGCCGTGGATGCAGTCCTCGCTGATCTCCTGCCCCTACTCGATGCTGACGACATCATCCTTGATGCCGGAAATTCCCATTTCAAAGAAACGGAAGCGCGACAAGCACTCTGCTCGAAATCAGAGATCGAGTTTATCGGGTGCGGCGTTTCGGGTGGAGAACGAGGAGCACGATTCGGTCCTTCGATTATGCCCGGTGGCTCACCAACAGCTTTTTCTGCGGTTGAGCCTTACCTGAAAGCCATTGCTGCAAAGGATAAAAACGGAAAGCCTTGCATGAGTTTTGTAGGAAAAGGTGGCGCAGGACATTTTGTGAAAATGGTGCACAACGGCATCGAATATGTGGAGATGCAATTGCTGGCCGAGCTGTATCAATTATTGCGTGGTTCTTGGTCAAATGAACAGATTTCTGAGCTTTTTGAAAGCTGGAACGACGGTGAGCTACACAGCTATTTACTGGAAATCTCATCAAACATTCTTATCAAAAAAGAAGGCGACCGCTATTTATTAGATCAGATTCTAGATCGGGCCGGAAATAAAGGAACCGGTAGCTGGAGCAGTATTTCTGCACTGGAATTAGGCTCAGAAAATTCCATGATGAGCGCCGCAGTATTTGCCCGGTATTTGTCTTCCCAAAAAGAAACGCGAATTCGTTTAAATCTACCAAATCGTGAAAAGAGTGATTCGGAGATTGAAATTTCAACTCTGAAAAACGCCTACGATGCTGCACGTCGATTGAATCACTTGCAGGGATTTGAGCTCATTCGCTTGGCCTCCGAAGAATTCGGTTGGGACATCCATTTCAGTGAATTGGCGCGAATCTGGACCAATGGATGCATCATCCGATCTACTTTGATGGAAGAACTATCCGATAGATTCAAGACTGCGCCTTCGTTAATGGACGACAAGGAATTCATTTCAGAATTGGGAAATATGGAAGATGCGTTGTCTGAATCGGTACTAGCTTTTGCTCGATATCGAATTGCTTCGCCGGCATTTTCATCGGCGTGGAATTACTGGATTGGTCTGACCACCGCCAACGGTCCGGCAAATTTAATCCAAGCCCAACGCGATTATTTTGGGGCACATAATTATCAACGTGTGGATGATCCGAACGGAGCTGCACATCATACAAACTGGGAAGAATAATGCTTGATTTGGGCTTATTGGGTGCGGTTGTCGCCGGGATTGTAATTTTATTAGTGCTGATTCTTCGATTCAAAATTCAGGCCTTCATCAGCTTATTAATTTCGAGTATTTTGGTGGGATTATTGGCCGGCTTATCTCCCGCTGAAGTCCTTGTCACCATTCAGGAAGGCATGGGCAGCACGCTGGGCTTTGTTGCCACTGTGGTAGGTTTGGGAGCCATGTTCGGCGCCATTTTGGAACACTCGGGCGGAGCGGAATCCCTTGCCAAATCGCTCATCGCAAAGTTCGGCGAAGACCGTGCTCCCTGGGCGTTGATGATCACCGGTTTGGTAGTGGCCATTCCCGTTTTCTTTGATGTCGCCTTTATAATTTTGGTGCCCATTGTGTACGCCTTGCAACGCAAAACGGGCAAATCGCTGTTGTTTTACGCCTTTCCCCTGCTTGCAGGATTGGGAGCCGCGCACGTGTTCATCCCTCCAACTCCGGGTCCCGTTGCAGTGGCCGATATTTTAAATGCGGATTTGGGCTGGGTGATTTTATTCGGAATTATCGCCAGTTTACCGGCGGCTATTGTGGGCGGACCGATTTTTACTTCCTACCTCATCAAAAGAATGGATGTTACCGCTCCTGAAATGATCGACGAACCCGAAGAACAAACTCTTCCATCTTTCGGGCTTATTGCCTTGATCATCGGGAGTCCGATTTTCCTGATTGTAGCCAACACGTTGTTGAATAGTCCGGCTATGACATCCATTTCCGGTTTGGATGGAATCCGCTCAGTTTTTCAGCTAATTGGTCACCCTTTTACGGCTTTGATCATTGCCAACTTAATTGCTTGGCTCGTGCTAGGACTCAAACGCGGATCTTCGAAAGAAACCCTCCTCGATATCATGACTAAGTCGATGGGTCCGGCGGGGATTATCATCCTGCTGACGGGCGCTGGCGGTGTGTTTAAGCAAATGCTGGTGAACACCGGAGCCGGCGAGATGATGGCTACTTTCTTTGCCGACAAAGGCCTGGGCATCCTCTTCTTCGCTTACATTTCTGCCATTTTGATTCGCGTGTTGCAAGGTTCCGCTACTGTTGCCATGATCACCGCTGCGGGATTAGTTGCGCCTGTGTTGGTTGGTACCACTTCCATCGAAGCCTCGCTCGTGGTTATTGCCATTGCGGCCGGAGCAACTATCCTTTCGCACGTAAACGACAGTGGTTTCTGGCTGGTGAGCAAATATCTGGGACTGAGTGAGGTGCAAACCTTAAAGAGCTGGTCGGTAGCTACCACTTTGATTTCCATCACCGGATTTCTGATGGTGCTGATGATGAGTGTTTTTGTGTGATTAAGGGAAAAGGCAAAAGTGAAAAGTGAAAAGGGACTCGTTATTCGTTTTTCGAAATTCATCTCGCCGTTCGTCTTCCGTCGTAAATCGTTCGTCGTCTCGCCCCTTTTACCAATTTTCACTTGTTTATGCTCACTTTATGCGAAGTGGCACTTGTACTTTTCGATTGAGAAGCATTTATTCATGCTATGCCTGTAAATCAATGGGGTAATGGGGATTAAAGGTAGAGTTTTAATTAGTGTAGCTTAGACTGTGAAATTATAATTCTAGTGTTAGGCACAATCTAAAAAATATATATGGATTACGATTTATTCGATTCATTTGTTGAAGATCTCTTAGGCGAAC
The DNA here is from genome assembly GCA_034669965.1 of Balneolaceae bacterium. Lineage (GTDB taxonomy): Bacteria > Bacteroidota > Rhodothermia > Balneolales > Balneolaceae > HXMU1420-13. Next base: position 329,071 of record JAXMOK010000002.1, read on the forward strand.
GAAATGCACGTCCAGTCATAATTGTCGGAGCTTCGAGAATTGATGAGTTACTTTATCGAATATTAAAAAAGTTTCTTATGCCTAAAAGTGCAAAAAAATCTCTACAAGATGAGTTACTTGAAGGCGATAATCCAATTGGAACATTTTCATCAAGGATAAAAATGGTTTATAGATTAGGAATTATTGATTTTCAGCTATTCTTGGCATTAGAGAGAGTCAGAACAATTAGAAATAGGAGTGCTCACTCAATAGAGTTTGAGCCACAAAAGTCTCCAATACGCGAACATATTTCAGAACTTAAAAAAATTATTCTACCTCGTAAATCATACACAATGACTAAAGAAAGATACTTTAAAGACATTCAACTTGATCCAATCAAAGAAATACAATGCACTTTAATTACAATTTGCGTGCTACTCGAGGCAATAAAAGATAATATTTGCGAAATTGGACATAATTATGATGCTGTAGAAATTTCTAAAAAATAAATTAAACTGTAATGAGTAAAATTCATGACACGATAAAGATCCCGGTTATCCGAGCAAAAATATTAGGCGTAAATGTATATAGAGGATATGCTCCATTGCATTTACTTGCTGATATGTCTAAAGCAGATATTTATGATCAAGTCAAGAACCCACAAGGTACACAAAGAGACTTGAGCCCTAAGCATGCTAAAGATGCATATGAATATGTAAAGAATAACGATTTAGGTTTTTGGCCAGAGATATTCTTAAGCTCAAGACAGAATGATATTCTTCAATTTACCCCTATTAATGAAGATTATAACAATCTTGGTATATTGGAAATTGATATTAATACCAGAAATAATTCAAGTACAATAAAAATATCAAGAGTTGATGGAAATCATAGGCTTCATTACGCAGATGGTAAAGAACCCAAGTTTTCCAAAATAGAAAAACCTGTTTCATTTTGCCTTGCTTATAATATTACAAGGGAAGAGGAAATAAAATTGTTTAAAGACATCAATAAAAACCAAAAAGCCATGAATACAAGTCATCTTGACGGTATTGATGTTAGGCTTTCACCTGAAGAAGAATTAAAACGAAGACAGCCAGATTTATATATTGCACAAAAATTAGGTTCTGAATTTTCTAGCCCACTTAATGGTAGAATATATGATGGTGGGAAAAAACCAGTTGGAGTTGATGTACCGTTGAGAAGTTTACGTACTGGTATACAGTATATGCTTTCAAGGTCTACCCAACTTCCTCGGTTGAATGATGCTGAAGCACAATTCAAAGTGATTAGAAATTATTTTAGTGCAGTGAAGTTATGGCAACCTGAAGCATGGAAATTACCTAAAGAGCATATTTTATTACGCGGTGCAGGGCTTTGGGCTATATGTTTTTTAGGTGCTCAAGTAATAGACAGAGCGCTTCTTAGTGACAAATTTAAAACTGAAGATCTTCTAAGAATACTCAATTCAGGGAAGTCATGGGATTGGTCAAATAAAGGAAGTTTTAAAGGGTATTCAGGAAGAGGTGGAGCATTGGAAATCAGCATAAGAGTAGGTAGACATTTAAAGGATTCTGATCAACTTTCAACTGATGAATTATTTAAAGAAATAATGTCGAAAGAATGAAAATTCCATCGTTACGGAGTACCACTCCCCACCTAGCGCAAGTCTCCACTTGTGCCGGTTCCACCACCTAACGTACTTCCATTACTCAATGCCAAAAGGGAATGAAAATTTCTTTCCAATGATTATTACCGTTGGAGTTTAGTCTTCACATTCCTTTTTAAACCTTTTCACCTTAGCGCATTGAAAACATTCATTCTTCCAATTCTAGCCTTTATTTTCTGTGTTAGCAGCTGTACCGGCGAGCAGAAAGCACCCGAAATTGCCTATTCAAACGAAGTTGTATCAACGCCTATGCTTTTTGCTGAGGGAATCATATCAACCGAAGAAAACAGCGAGTTTGAGCTCACCTTTTCTGAGGATGGTCGGCAAATCTACTTTTCGAGACGAGCCCCCGAAGGCAAGCAAATGATTTACGAAAGTGAGTTCGTAGATGGGCGTTGGTCTACCCCTACCCTTGCGCCATTTTCTACCAGTCGCGACGAAACCCCTATGATTACACCCGATGGCAAGTATCTCTTTTTTGGATCGGAGCGGGAAATTCCAAACAAACCTAATTTGGGTAATTTTGATATGAATATCTGGATGATGGAACACACAGAAGCCGGCTGGAGCGAACCTACCCCCCTACCCGAGCCAATCAATGCGGTGCAAATGGAGGGCGAGCAATGGCCCTCATCCAACAACAATTTCTTGTTCACCAACGACAACCAGACCTACTATTTCACAACCATGATGCGCGGTGATGACGCCATCAAACTCTACCAAACCACCTACGATGGAGAATCATTTTCAGAGCCTACCGCGATTACGGGAATCTGGGAAAACGACGAGTTTTGGGTGTATTCCGCGGTGATTTCCCCCGATGGAAATTACTTAGTATTTAACTCTTATGGCGCTCCCGACGGTGCCGGCGGCGAAGACATCTTCGTATCCAAAAAAACAGAAACAGGTTGGGGAAAGGCGAAATCCATCGGAAATCTTGTGAATACAAAAGACGAGGAAAGCAGTCCACGGTTTTCCCGAGATGGCAAGTATTTCTTTTTTAGTCGTGCCGAAAACCTGGGGAACTACGAATACGGAGAATGGAGCATTTATTATTTAGAAACGGAGTATTTGGGGTTGGATGAGTGAAAGTGAAAAGTGAAAAGGCAAAAGTGAAAAGTGAAAAAAGACGTGAGAAATGAGGTTTGAGGAGTGAGTCGAGATTCGTTCGTCATCATCATCCGTCATTCGTCTTCCGTCATTCGTCATTCGTCATTCGTCTTCCGTCGTTAATCATTCGTCGTGATTTAATAAAAGCACAGATTCCGGCTGAAATAAAAAGTTAGTAATTCAGGAGCAATTCGCTTTACTTCGTGTTAGGCTTTAAAAATTAATAGGGTAACGAATTCATCATGTGTTGGATAAGAGTGATGTCCATTGTTCGCTCTATTCGAACCCACCTATTCCCATGATAAAATTCTTTCGAAAAATCAGGCAAAAATTACTTTCCGAGAATAAGTTCACTAAATATCTGATGTATGCCTTTGGCGAAATTCTCTTAGTGATGGTTGGTATTCTGTTGGCCTTTCAAGTGAATCAATGGAATGAAAGCAGAAAAGAACAAAAACTTGAAACCGATCTATTGAGTGAAATGAGGGAAAGTCTTAAAGAAGATTTGCGGCAATTGACCTTCGTTCAAAATTTTCAAGAAGAGATAAACGACAGTCAAAACACCTTTATAGCCTGGCTGGATGATGAAGACTTGGAAGTTGAAGATATTAACATGCATATCGCAAAAACGCTTTACCTAAGTGAGTTCCTTCCTCGTAATGGACCCTACGAAACGATGAAGCAATTTGGCTTGAAAAAAATCAATAATGATTCGCTGAGGGCTCAAATAATCTATCTGTATGAGGTTAGATACAATCAATATGCCGATTTTTTGGCGATGTACAGAATACAGGTAAACAAATTCGGACCATATTTTGAAAAGTATTTAAATGAAATAAATTATTTCGATTTTGATGTCATGCGCATCAATAATGTCCAACAAATGAAAGCAGACAAAGAATTACGGTTCAATGTTGCCATGCTTCAAAATATTGGTGAACAACTTCCTTTAATGATTACTCCATGGGCAGTTTCTTCGGTGGAAACGACATTGCGGATGTTAGATAAAGAACTTGAAAAATAGTGAGAGCTAGCCTTATTACATCCGGCAGTTGTGTACAATTATGTCTTTCAAAACATCATTTAAATTCTTTGCTGATAAACCGCTTACACAAACATCCTCCTTCTATGACAAAAATAGTTTCGAGTCCAGATTGTGGGAATTCTCCAAAAATGGAGTTTTTAAAAGCATTCAATATTGCCTTTGTAAAGGGCGACGTCGAGTTTATTACTCAAAGCGTAAGTGATGATATTGTTTGGGAAATGATCGGTGATAAGAAGATTGAGGGAAAAGAGCGCTTTACCGAAGAATTGGAAAGGATGAAAACCGTGCAAACATCCGAGTTGGTAATTCATCAGGTGTTATCCCATGGAAAAGAAGGAGCAGTAAACGGAATCATGAAAATGCAGGATGGCAGGCAATATGCTTTTTCAGACTTCTATCGATTTACCGGAGCAAAAGGCATCAAAATAAAGTCGATTACTTCTTACGTGATTGGGGTTTAGGCTAGTTTCTAAGTACCTAATTTAAATATTTTGATTGAACGATCTGGCTCAAGTGTTCACTTGTGCCAATTCCCATCCGGTTGATGACTTGGGATTCAGACTAATTGTTAATTTACTTCGGCAACTATCTTTTTGAGTTCTATGTCATCAACAAAATTAGCTTGTTCACGTACTTTTAATTCTTTCAACATATCTTCAGATCGTTTTAGATTATCCTTATAAACATCTCTGAAATGCCTTGCTCGTGCAAATAGTTTAATACTCCAGTCCCACATTTCAGGTTTATTTTTTATGCACCAAAATAAAAGTTTCCAAAAGTACTTTCGATCTGGGTTATTAATACCCAGATGATAAATGCCGGCAAAGAATGCTCTGATCATATAATATCGTAAAACTACCTTATTGTTTTTATGAATATCAGGCATTTGATATTGCTTTAAAAATTGTACACTGCGTTCATAGAAGCCTTTTCCACCATACATATAGGACACGTTTTTAGTGAATCCTTCTAACAGCTGATTTCTATCCATTTTGGTTACAATATTTGTGGCACCTTCAAAAAACCAGTTTTGGTCCAAAAGTCTCCCTTCTCTTTTCATTCGATCAAAAAGCTCGGTACCAGGAGGTGCATTTAACAAACCAACTATAGCCAATACAATACCCGATTGTTGTATAAATTCTAATTGCCTTTCAAAAACCCCATCGTCGTCATTGTCGAAGCCCAGTATAAACCCGGCGTAAACTTCAAAACCTTTAGCTTGAAGATATTTGATGTTATCTATAAGGTTTCTCTTTGTATTTTGCTTCTTTCTACATTCTATTAACGTTTGTTCATCTGGTGTTTCTAATCCAATAAATACAGTTCCAAATCCGGCTCGGCTCATCAAGTCCATCAACTCTTCATCGTCTGCCAGATTTATAGTGAGCTGGGTCATAAACCAAACTTTTTCTTTTCTTTGTTCCTGCCATTCAATGAGTCTAGGTAATAAATTTTCTTTAAGATCTTTTCTATTACCAATTAGATTATCATCAGCAAAAAATACAAGCCCGAAGGAATCCAAATTTGGGATACTATCTAATTCTGCAATTATTTGGTCTGCAGATTTAGTTCGTGGCTTTCGCCCAAACAAAGAAGTAACATCACAAAAGTCGCACATGTAAGGGCAACCCCGCGAGTACTGTATTAATGTACTGCCGTATTTTTCCATTTTGGCAATACTCCACAATGGAATCGGAGTTTCCTGAACATTCGCATATTCTTCCGATTGGTAAATATGTTTAGGATTTCCATTTTTTAAATCTTCAAGGAAAGTAGGCAGCGTTAATTCCGCTTCATTTAAAATTAAATGATCGAATTCCGGAAATCTGTCATATTCGTGAGTTAATAAAGGCCCACCACCTATAATTGGTTTATTAAATTTCTTAACTCTGGCAAGAATCTTTCTCATTGAAACTTCCTGCACATTCATACCACCTATAAAAACATAATCGGATTCGATAATGTGCGAATCTTTTAGTTTCTCGACATTAACATCGATTAGTTTTTTTTCCCACTCCTCGGGTAGCATGGCTGCTATTGTAAGTAATCCTAGTGGAGGAAATATAGATTTAAACCCTCCTAATTTAATTTCTTTATCCATCGACCAACAGGTACTTGGCATTTCAGGATAGATAAGTAGAATCTTCATTCTTGGTTTAGTTGGTGAATGTTTACCATTATAGCTAAAATATTCAATTTCATTAAACATCCTAAATTGTATATCTCAGATCAAATAAAAAGGTATCAGCCACACAAATTGCAGAATTGTCCACTTATGCCAAATTGGTTCTACAATTACACCTGCCTTAATTAAGAAAAAATATAGTATGGTCCAGGCGTGACGCTTTAACCAATATTCAATTGAACAATGCGAAACCTTACCAAACAAAAAAAGCCGATGCGTTAACATCGGCTTTCGAAATCATTTAGAATGCGGAAGCAAATTTACTGAGACTGCTTCGTGCCTCGCAGAAGGTTTAATTACTCTTCGGAAATTACTGATTCAGCGAGTAGCGTAAGTTTGTTGTTGGCTACTTCTACAAATCCACGTGAAATAGTAACGTTCATTTCGCCATCGCTTTTGCGAACAAGCACATTGCCTTTTTCAAGGGCTGAAACGATAGGTGCGTGATTCGCTTTTACTTCAAAGCTTCCCATCACCCCCGGCATTTGCACACCGGTTACTTTGCCTTCAAATAAAGAGCCGTTCGGAGTTAATATTTGTGCCTGGAAACTTGCCATGCTTTCGCTCCTTATTCAGCTTCTGCTGCTTCGGCAAGCATCTTCTCGCCTTTCGCAATCGCTTCGTTAATGTCGCCAACCATGTAGAAAGCACCTTCCGGGAAGTGATCCAACTCACCGTCGATGATCATCTTCACACCTTTTACGGTATCGTCGATTTTCACGTACTTACCCGGTGCACCTGTAAACTGCTCGGCTACGAAGAACGGCTGCGATAAGAAACGCTGAACACGACGTGCACGGCTTACAACCAACTTATCTTCGTCAGACAATTCATCCATACCAAGAATCGCGATGATATCCTGAAGATCTTTGTAGTTCTGAAGAAGCGTGGTAGTTCTACGAGCAGTGTTGTAATGCAATTCGCCTACAACTTTAGGATCGTTGATACGAGAAGTAGAATCCAATGGATCTACCGCAGGATAAATACCGATCTGCGTTAGCGCACGAGAAAGTACGGTAGTTGCATCTAAGTGAGTAAAGGTGGTTGCAGGTGCAGGATCTGTTAAATCATCCGCAGGAACATAAACAGCCTGTACAGAGGTGATAGATCCTTTTTTGGTTGAGGTGATACGCTCTTGCATCGCACCCATCTCGGTAGCCAGCGTTGGCTGATATCCTACCGCAGAAGGCATACGTCCAAGAAGTGCAGACACCTCAGAACCGGCCTGTGTAAATCGGAAAATGTTATCAATAAACAATAGAATGTCGCGCGATACTTCGTCACGGAAGTACTCAGCTACTGTCAAACCTGAAAGGGCTACACGCGCACGTGCTCCCGGAGGCTCGTTCATCTGGCCAAATACCAGCGTAGCTTGCGACTCTTTTAATTTCTCTTCATCAACTTTCGAAAGATCCCACTCGCCTTTCTCCATGCTTTCTTTAAACTCGTCGCCGTAGTTAATTACGCCCGACTCGATAAATTCACGAAGAAGATCGTTTCCTTCACGGGTACGCTCACCTACACCGGCGAATACCGAAAGTCCACCATGCTGCTTTGCAATGTTGTTGATAAGCTCCTGGATCAATACCGTTTTACCTACACCGGCACCACCGAACAAACCAATTTTACCACCTTTCGCGTACGGACAAAGTAAATCTACTACTTTGATACCCGTTTCAAGCATTTCTGCTGATGTCGCAAGCTCATCGAAGTGAGGAGCCGGACGGTGAATTGGGTAAGTGTTTTCGCCTTTAGGCTGAGGAATACCATCAATCGACTCACCTACTACGTTGAATAGTCGTCCACGGATGTCTTCGCCAACCGGCATAGCAATTGCTTTTCCGGTATCGATTACTTCCATACCACGCACGAGACCATCGGTAGAATCCATCGCAATGGTACGTACACGATCTTCACCTAAGTGCTGAGCTACCTCTAAATAGAGGGTAGATCCGTCGGTTGGGTTTTTGATAGTTAAGGCATTAAGGATAGTCGGCGTTTTGCCTTCAGAAAAATCAACATCAACTACAGGTCCGATAACCTGTGCTACAGTTCCTTTATTCATGTACTAACTGCGATTAGATTAAAAATTTTGAGTCTCAAAATGAATGAAAATTGCAAAGCTGCAAAGGCTGGATAAGATAGTGAGAACTACAAAGAGTGGCAATGATTAAAACGGCAGTTTTTTATGATCGTTGTCGTTGGAATCTACAAAGTCATCCAAAGCGAAAGCAATGAATCTGCACAGCGAGTATCTTCCAATAATTTCATTTGTGCAGACTCCTCGATGCCTCGGAGTGACTTGTAAAAAAGAATGCGCTTAACAATAGTCATCCAGATCCGCCGGCTGGCGGAGTGAATCTGCACAGCGAGTACCTTCCAATAATTTCATTTGTGCAGACTCCTCGATGCCTCGGTGCGACTTTGCGCCCCTTCACACAATCTTCACATTCCCTTCGTTTCTTGTCGACTTTTACGATCACAGCAATAATTTATTCATCATTTACTACCTATGCCTTTAGTAGCGTATATCCCAATTTCTACTACCCTTTTCTGCGTCTATTTCTTTTATGTGATTTTCAATCACTGGCGACAAAAACCCGACGCCCTATATTTAATGTGGTGGACGATCGGCGTGGTAACCTATGCCGCCGGAACCACAGCTGAAAGCATTCATACAATCTTTGGATGGAGTCCTGCCCTCTTTAAAACCTGGTATATCGTTGGGGCGTTTTTAGGTGGAGTTCCCCTTGCCCAAGGCACCATCTATTTATTAATGAAGCGTAAAACCGCACATATACTTTCGGCTATATTGATTGTCGTGCTAATCATTTCATCGATTTTGGTGATACTTTCTCCACTTGATGTATCGGTAGTTTCAGAAAAGCTGAATGGGAACGTTTTGGAATGGAAATTCATCCGATTAATAACTCCCTTTGTAAACATCTACGCGGTTATTTTCTTAGTTGGTGGAGCATTTTACTCAGCCTTCAAATATTATAAATCGCAGGAATTTAAAGGTCGATTTTGGGGCAATGTGTTGATTGCCATTGGTGGTATTTTACCCGGAATTGGCGGCACGGCTACAAAATTCGGATACACTTATGTATTGTATGTAACGGAGCTACTCGGAATTCTTCTGATTTTCTGGGGCTATATGGTTATTAAAAACGATCGATCGCTTTCGGTGCATCAGAATCAAGTGGTTACTGGTTAGTTTTTGGTTGCTGGTTGCTGGTTGCTGGTTGCTGGTTGCTGGTTGCTGGTTGCTGGTTAAGGGATTTGAATACTAGGCGAAACTTGTCCAATTAAAAGCAATGTCTTCCCTGCGAAAGCAGGGATCTTAAACAAGCTAGCTGCAGTTACAACCCTCTAGATTCCCGCCTGCAAGGGAATGACTCATCTTTGATATCCTGAGATCACTTCGTCGCAAGCTCCTCTTGAATGGTGTTTGAATAATCACAATACTGACGAAGGAATTGTCGTGACGGGGTGGTTGAGTCTCCAATCTAAATCAACGTTTAACTGTCACATCGCATAGCATGACTATGCAAGTGTAAGGCTTCGATTAAATGTTCACATTTTTGATGAACTCTAACGAACCTTACCGCTATGTTTGCACTTCTACTATCCATAATTACACTCTTAGGGCCAGCTCAAACCGATACAATTCAAGTTTCTACTCAAATTTCAGCAATAACGGTTTATCAAAATCAGGCACAGGCACATCGCTCCTACCAACATACTTTACCCTCAGGTATTTCGACACTAATCTTTCAAAACCTTTCGGAATCTTTAATTGAAGAAAGTATCCAGTTAACCGGTAACGGTTCTTTTACTTTACTCGCACTCAGTACCAAAACAAGTTTTGAAGAAAGCACCTCTTCTCCTTCTAAGCTCACGGTGTTAATCAAACAAAAGGAAAACATAGAGGACGAAATTACAGCTCGTCAGTCGCAGATTGAGGTGATCCAAAAAGAAATCACATTTATTGATCAATCAAAAAGCATTGTTGCAGATAATAAACTCTCAACTGCTGAGCTAAATGAGTTGCTTGCCTCCTATCGAGAAAACTTAACCGACGCTTTAAACAGAAAAAATCGGATCAATAAAGAACTCCGCAATCTGAGATTAGATCTAAATACAATAAATCAGCAGATAAATGAAAGCGGACGTACCATTCGCTCTACTGCTAAAGAAGTGATTGCTGTGATTTCTCTGGAAGCTGCTGCTACCATCGAATTTGAGCTAAGCTACTTAGTGAATAACGCGGGATGGTTTCCGACCTATGACATCCGCTCGGAATCAATAAATGATCCGGTTGAACTCACCTATAAAGCCAACATCTACCAACAAACCGGTCAGGATTGGAAGGATGTCTCGTTTACTATTAACTCCGGCGATCCATCTTCAAATGCGATTAAACCATCACTGGATCCTCTTTTTCTAAAATACGTTTATCCATCCGCGGGACTTATTATGCGTGGAACAACATCTTTAAAACCCTCCAATCAAATCATTAAAACAATGAATGAAGGGATTGTTACCGGACGTGTATTAGATTCAGAATCAGGGCAACCTCTGCAGGGTGCCAGTGTTTTTGTAGAAGGAACTAGTATAGGAACATCAACCGATGCAAATGGCAATTTCAGACTCCCAAAATTACAGAATGGCACATATCGAATAGCTGTGGAATTTGTCGGATTCGTTACAAATAACTTCACCCTTTTCATCCGTAGTAATGGGTATGAAGCAGACATTAAAATGGAGGCAGATATTTTTGGTTTAGATGATGTTGTTGTAACAGCTTATGGAATTCAACGCGATAGAAAAGCACTTGATTACAGCATCGCAGAACCGGAAATCATACAAGAACAACCAACCATCATTCAGAACAATGTTATCAACAACCAAACTAGTTTCAGCTACGAATTGGAAACCCCATACTCTGTTCCATCCGATGGAAAAACCCATTCAGTAGATATAAAACGTGAACACATTGCAAGTGATTTCACCTATGGTTCGGTTCCAAAACTATCAGACTTCGCCTATTTAGAAACTAAATTCAATAATTCATCTGAGCTTAACTTATTAGCAGGCGAGGCTAACATCTACTTCGAAAACCGGTTTGTTGGTACCAGTTTTTTGAATCCGAACATCACCCAAGATTCTATTTCAGTATCACTCGGAAAAGACGAGCAAATTGTAATCAACCGAAAACTACTCACCGATTTTTCATCCAAGAATTTCTTCCGCAATAAAGTTAAAGAGCTTCAGATGTATGAAATCACCGTAAAGAACACCAAGAATGAACCAATTAGTATTGTGTTGGAAGATCAGATTCCTATTTCCGGCAACGATGACATCGACATCAGCATTAAAGAACTATCAAATGGTGTTCTGGATAATGAGACAGGTATTGTGACTTGGAAACTGCATCTAGAGCCGGGCGAATCAACCAATTTACGCTTAGGATTTGAAATCGAATATCAAAAAGGAAAGAAGGTCAATATTTAGTATGCACCCTTCGATTTGTAAGAATTATTAACGATTCTGAACTAGCAAATCAGCCTATAAAACTTTATCTTTCCTGTTCGCAAGCCGGTCTAACCCATCGGCTTGTTTTATTGGATGCATGCAACCCGAAGGTGACCGCAAATCACCTTTTTTCGTACAAATAACACAAACTCACAAACCGGTACTCCATTGGAAACTGAATTTTCAGAACGCTCAGCTAGTATTGACATACTCATAGAATTTGATCTAAAACAGATTCTTGATTACTCCTACGCCGATGAATTAGAACCACGCGAACGTGCGCAAGTGCGCGAATACGTGCAAAATATTTTTCGCCGAAGAAGTTATCTCGATTTCTTAATCGATCACTATTCCAGCATTGGCGTAGATGAAATGAAAGCCGAGTTAAAGAATATTTTGCGTCTCGGAATCTACGATCTCCTTTTCATGGATAGCACTCCGGATTATGCCGCAATCAACGAAGCTGTTGAGATTGCTAAAGCAATGCTAGGTTCTAAAACAGGTGATTTGGTTAACGCGATCATGCGCAACTTGCAACGTGATTTGGAGAACCTTCCTAAGCCGGCTCATAAAGATCGTACGAAATTAGTAGCAACTACTTTCTCTCACCCGGAATGGATGGTTGCCCGATGGAGTAAGCGTTTTGGCGAGCGTGAAGCTTTCCAATTGATGCAAGCCAATAATACACGTCCAAATTACTATGTACGTGTAAACACCCTTCGTACGAAGCCTAAAAACTTTGAACTTCGCATGGATAAAATGGGCGTTGAGTACGAAGAAAGCGAATGGTTGCCAAATTTCTATAAAGTGGATAGCGTTCAACCTTTCATCGAAAAAGGGTTATTAGCTAAAGGATTGTGCCAGGTTCAGGACATTGCAGCCGGTTTAGCTCCGTTTGTGTTAGATCCTCAACCGGACGAAAAAATCTACGATCTGTGTGCTGCACCGGGTACCAAATCAATTATGATCTCTGATCTTACCGAAGCAAAAAGCGATATCCTTTCTGTGGATATTTCTGCTGCCCGACTCGAAAAACTTGCTGAAAGTGCGTTAAGTCATGGCGCAGAGAATATTAAAATCCGTCGTGGTGATGTACTCGAACTTTCTCTCCCACTTGCGGATGCAGTGCTACTTGATGCGCCTTGTACCGGAACCGGTGTACTTAGTAAGCGTGCAGATTTACGTTGGAGACGTGACGAACAAGGCTTACGCAATGCTGTTGAATTGCAAGAGCAATTACTCGAAGAAGCAGCCAATATGGTAAAAGTTGGCGGTCGATTAGTGTACAGCACATGCTCTCTCGAGCCTGAAGAGAATATGGAGCAAATTCAGAAGCTCATCGATAAGATGGATGATAATTTTGAATTACAACCTTTAGAAGATTTCGTACCGGAAGAAGTGCTAACCGAAGATGGATTGGCCTATCAAACCTACCCGCACAAACACGGCTGCGACGGACACTTTGGTGTTCTTCTCAAACGAGTTAAGTAAGGGATTGAGGCACAGAGGGTCTGAGAAACAAAGGCACAAAGCATAAAAACACTGTGCCTTTGCGCCTTTTCAGATTTAATATTACCAACTTTTTAACCACAGAGATCACAAAGCACACTGAGAAATGACGAATTATCCGATGCAAGATCTTACTGAAAAAGTTATCGGAGCTGCGATCCATGTTCATCGTGAATTAGGTCCTGGATTGTTAGAATCAGCTTATCAAGAGTGTTTAAATTACCTTTTGGTAAAAAATGGGTTATTTGTGGAAAGAGAAAAAGCTATTCCTGTAAAATTCGAAGAGGTAAGCTTAGACTGCGGCTATCGTATCGACTTATTAGTCGAAAAATCAATTGTCCTCGAACTGAAATGTGTGGGGCGATTACAACCAATTCATACCGCTCAGATTCTGAGCTATTTAAAATTAGGTGGTTACAAAGTAGGTTTGCTCCTAAATTTTAATGTTACCTTGATGAAAAGAGGTATTAAACGAATTGTAAACTAAAAAAACTCAGTGTACTCTGCGTGCTCTGTGGTACAAGAATCCATGAAACAAGAAATTCCCTCAAAATACGATCCTTCGAATGTAGAAGATAAATGGTACGCTTACTGGAAGGAGCAAGGCTACTTTCACTCCGAAGTTGATCACTCAAAAGAGCCTTATACCATTGTAATTCCGCCACCGAACGTAACCGGCGTTTTGCACATGGGACACATGCTCAACAACACCATTCAAGATGTGTTGATTCGACGAGCTCGGATGCAAGGTTACAACGCCTGCTGGGTTCCCGGCACCGATCATGCTTCCATCGCTACCGAAGCTAAAGTAGTGCGAAAACTGCGTGAGGAAGGCATCAAAAAAGGGGATTTGAGTCGCGACGAGTTTATGGAACACGCCTGGGAATGGACTCACAAACATGGTGGGATCATCCTCGAGCAATTGAAGAAATTAGGTGCGAGCTGCGATTGGAATCGTACCTCGTTCACGATGGATGAAAAGTATTCAGAAAGCGTAATCGACACCTTTATCGATCTGTTTAACAAAGGGAAGATTTATCGCGGAGCTCGGATGATCAACTGGGATCCATCCGCAAAAACAGCCTTGAGCGACGAAGAGGTGATTCACAAAGAAGTAAATTCTAAGTTGTATCATGTTCGCTATCAAATTGTTGATTCGTCTGATTTTGTAACCATCGCCACTACCCGACCGGAAACTATTTTGGGTGATACAGCCGTGTGTATCAATCCGAACGATGAGCGTTACACGCATCTGCATGGAAAACGTGTTATTGTGCCGTTGGTGAACCGAGAAGTGCCGATCATTCTCGATGATTATGTGGATATGGAATTCGGTACCGGTTGCTTGAAAGTTACTCCTGCCCACGATGTAAACGATTACGAATTGGGTGAACGCCACAATCTCGAAACCATCAACATGATGAATGCGGATGGCACGGTTAGCGAAGAAGGTGAGCTTTATGTAGGCATGGATCGTTTTGAAGTGCGCAAGCAGATTGCTAAAGATCTGGAAACAGCCGGAAATCTAGTTTCGATTGAAGATTATAAGAACAAGGTGGGCTATTCGGAGCGTACCGATGTTGTCATTGAGCCACGGTTGTCGCTGCAGTGGTGGGTTTCTATGAAAGAGCTGGCACAACCTGCGCTCGAAAATGTGATGAACGATAACATTCAGTTTCATCCGCCGAAATTTAAAAACACCTACCGTCATTGGATGGAAAACGTAAAAGATTGGTGTATTTCGCGCCAGCTTTGGTGGGGACATCGAATCCCTGCGTTTTATTATGGGGATGGCCCTGATGATTTTGTGGTAGCCAAAGACGAAGAAGATGCTTTGGAATTGGCTCGCGAAAAAACCGGCGATCAGGAGATGGCATTCAGCGATTTACGTCAGGACGAAGACGTGCTCGATACGTGGTTTAGCTCGTGGTTATGGCCTATTTCTGTGTTCGACGGTTTCTACTCGAAAGAAGAAGTGGATTACTACTACCCGACCAAAGATTTAGTTACTGCTCCAGAAATCATGTTTTTCTGGGTAGCTAGGATGATCATCGCCGGTTACGAATACCGCAATGAATTGCCCTTCGAGAATGTGTATTACACCGGAATTGTACGCGATAAACTCGGACGTAAAATGAGCAAGAGTTTGGGGAATTCACCCGATCCGTTAGAACTCATTTCAACCTACGGAGCCGATGGCGTTCGCATGGGAATGTTGTTCTCCACTCCTGCCGGTAACGATTTACCTTTCGATTCTTCAATTTGCGAGCAAGGCAAGAAGTTCTCGAATAAAATCTGGAATGCTTTCCGCTTCCTTACACTCAACATGAAAGACGGTGTGGATTACACGCCAACACTTGAGATTGATGAGGAGAATCTGGCCGATCGCTGGATGATGACTCGCATCCAACAAACCATTAAAGCGGTGGATGAAGATTTCGCGGCTTACAAATTAAACGATGCACTAAAGCGTGTGTATTCGTTGATTTGGGACGATTTTTGTGACTGGTATATTGAACTGGCTAAGCCGGAATACGGCAAGGAATTTGATCCACAAAAGATGAACGTGGCTCTTGGTTTCTTCGAAGTGTTGATGAAGCTGCTGCATCCGTTCATGCCGTTTATTTCTGAGGAAATCTGGCAGTACATTCAGGAGCGTTCAACCGAAGAGTCCCTATGTATTTCCGAATGGCCGAAATACAATGAAGCTTCCGATCAAAGTGTAGATGCCCAAACATTTGCCCTTTTTCAGCAAGTGGTTTCATCGATAAGAAATATTCGTGCAGAAATGCAGCTTTCGCCAAAGGAAGATCTCGAGGTTTTAATCAAAACAAAATCAAAAGAAGTAGCGGAAAGCCTGACTGCAAACCAATGGATTTTTGAGCAACTTCAGTCTTTAAGTTCGATCACAATCGGAACCGACGTTGAAAAGCCAAAAGCATGTTCTTCTGCCATCGTTGACGGACATGAGCTTTATGTTCCACTGGCCGGTTTGATTGATGTGGACAAGGAACTCGAGCGTATCGAAAGTGAAATTAAGCGCATTGATGGCTGGTTGAAAGGTGTGAACGGAAAGCTGAATAACGCAAATTTTGTAAACAACGCCCCGGATGCTGTGGTTGAAAACGAGCGAAATAAAAAGCGTGATGGCGAAGCAAACCTTGCTAAACTCCGCGAGCAGCTCAAGGATTTTGAGTAACTGAACATCATCCGCTCTTTTATTAATAAGGCGATAAGTTGTTTATTACAGTTTTTAATTATGAGGCGTTGAAACCCCTCATTTGGTAAAATGACTTTTTCACAAGCGAAGGGTTTAAACCCTTCGTTTATTTATGGCATATGAAAACATTTTCTCTACAACCACAAGAGCCTCAGCAACCCGCTGATTTCCTAAAAGGCCTGAACAAACAGCAGCACGAAGCCGTTACCACCACAAATGGTCCGCTTCTGATTGTTGCAGGTGCCGGATCGGGTAAAACACGTGTGCTTACTTTTAGGATTGCCTACCTCCTTCAGCAGTTCAAAGCCGCGCCAAACGAAATCTTGGCTCTTACCTTCACCAACAAGGCCGCTCGTGAGATGAAAGAGCGTATCTTGAAACTCATTGGTGATAAAGCGCAGAAATTATGGATGGGAACCTTCCACTCCATTTTCTCAAAAATCCTACGTTTCGAAGCCGAAAAACTCGGTTACGGTAAAGACTTCACCATCTACGATACCAGCGATTCGGAGCAGGTAATCAAACAGATTCTACAAGAGCTGAATTTTGATCCCAAAGAGATCAAACCGAAGACCATCCGAAACAAAATAAGCGATGCTAAAAATCAGCTGATCTCTACCGATGCCTACCAAAATCGATTTGTGAGTTCCACACTCGATGACATCACTTCGCGTGTGTACACGATTTACCAAAAGCGATTGAAGCAAAGTAACGCTATGGACTTTGACGATCTGTTGGTGAAGCCGATCGAGTTGTTTGAGGAGAACCCTGAGTTGCTGGAACAATATCAAGACCGATTTAAATACATCTTGATTGATGAGTATCAGGATACGAACCACGCCCAGTATAAAGTGACTAAAATGCTGGCAGCTAAGTACCATAACATTTGTGTCGTGGGTGATGACGCCCAAAGTATTTACTCGTTCCGTGGTGCTGATATATCGAACATCCTCAACTTTAAGGAAGATTACGAAAACGCCAAACAGGTACCATTAGAGCAGAATTACCGTTCTTCGAGATCTATTTTGCAGTGCGCTGATTCTATCATCAAAAAGAATAGCAACCAGCTGGATAAAACACTTTGGACCGAGAAGGATTATGGCGAACCGGTTGTACTTTTAAAGAATTACGATGAACGAGATGAAGCTAATCGAATAGCGCAGCACATCATCGACCTGAAAATGCGCCACGGTTATACCAATAATCAAATGGCGATTTTGTACCGCACCAACTATCAATCTAGGGTGTTTGAAGAAGCTCTTCGTAGGCATGATTTGGCGTATCAGTTGATTGGAGGTCTCTCCTTCTATCAGCGAAAAGAAATTAAAGATGTGCTTGCCTACCTCACGTTGTTGGTGAACAAGCACGACGAAACAAACTTGGTTCGAATCATCAACGAACCGTCGCGAGGCATCGGCAATAAGTCGATAAACGACCTTAGAATCCAAGCTCGTGAAACCGGTCAAACCATGTGGGATATTCTCGAAAACGTCGAGGAAACCAATGTGTATAAACCTGCAAAGGTGCGAATTCGCGCTTTTGTGGATATGATTAATAAGATTCGGTCGGATATTAGTCTTGGAATCTCCATCACAGAAGCAACTCGTTCTGTGCTTGAGCAATCAGGATATATGAAAGCCTTGGTTGAGGAAAATTCTCAGGAATCGATGATGAGGCGCGAGAATATTCTCGAACTTCAAAACGCAATTTCTTATTACGAACGAGGGAAATCTAAACCATCATTGAGTGCATTCTTGCAGGAAATAAGTTTAATCACCGATGGCGATAAATTTGATGAAAACAAGCCAGCAATCACTTTAATGACGGTTCACGGTTCCAAAGGATTGGAATTTCCGGTGGTGTTTGTGGTTGGATTAGAGGAAAACTTATTCCCCGTTGGCGGTCGTGACGGCTTTGATGCCGATATTGAAGAAGAACGACGTTTGTTTTACGTAGCCATCACCCGAGCCGAAGAACGCTTGTATTTCAGCCACTGTAAATCGCGTTTTAAATTTGGCGAAGAACAACAACAGCTTCGCTCCCGCTTTTTAGACGAAGTAGATCCCGGAGTGGTTCGCACCGAAACTGGGGCTACCATTTCTCAACGTCAAGATAGATTTAGCTCGGAGGGAACATCGGACGGTAACGGCACTTCAAGCTACGTTGAATACGATTGGCAGAAACCAAAAACCAAAAAAACCGGTTCATCTTCTTTGGGTTCTATTCATTATGAATATGAAGCCGGTGAAGATCCCTTTGTTGTTGGTGCCGAAGTGTTACATGCCAAATTCGGAGCTGGAAAGATCATCAGCCGTAGCGGATTAGGAATGGATGCAAAAGTTGTCGTATTTTTCAAAAAACGAGGACAAAAGAAATTAATGCTGAGAGCGGCCCCCCTACAACTTATCGATTAGACAGACGGTTTAAGAATTTTTTATGTGGAGAAGAACCTCACTTATTTGGGTGATGGTGCTGTTCAGTTATATTACTGTTAATGCGCAGCCCGTGTTAACGCCGCAAAATGTGGCGCTTGGGGGCGGTGGAAGTACTTATTTAACCGACTACAACGCCAATTTCTATAACCCTGCCAACCTTTATATCCCAGATCGTATTCGAACGATAGATGTTGGAATCGGAATTACAGGAACGTATTTCAATGGGGTGCAAAACTTTACCGATCTGAACGAACAGCGTTCCAACCTTGAAGATTATTTGTATGCATTTCAGCCCGGAGCGTATCAAATAACATCAACAGATCGAACCGAGATTCTGGACGAAAACTATATACGGAATCGAAGCACCTCGCTTCATCAAACACGGCTTGAGGCAACACTCCTAGGCTTTAAAATCAGAAATGATCGCAGAGCTTTTTCATTTGTGATAAGAAACAGAATTGCTTCTTCTTTCGAGGTTGGCCGAGGATGGTATTCTACCGAAACTCAAACTGAGGATAACGAAACCTTTCTTGATCGAACACTTACGCATCGATATCAATCGCTCTATGAAGTTTCGATGGGTTTCGCAGAGTCATTTCAATTTTTCTCAGATATGTCGCCTCGTCTCGACGAACTAGCCATCGGTATAGCACCAAAGTTCGTGATTGGGGGGGCTTATCAAAATGCAGAATGGTCTAATCGTTTTATCGAAAATAGCGATGGCACAGTTAGCCAAATTCAAAACTTCAACTATGCCACTACAGGCACTTTTACGAGAGCTACCGACGATTACCGAAGTGGATCTCCCGCTCAAGATGCTATTAGCCGCAATATCACCGACGAAATTTTTAACCCACAGGGTTTTGGTGCCGGTTTAGATCTTGGTTTAACATATTTGATTACCTTAGGTAGTGATTTTTCGACCTTGGCAAATACTGATCAGCGTACGCAAAAATCGTTAAGACTATCTGTTTCTGTTACAGATATAGGCTTTGTGGTGTACGACAAATCTTTAAAACTTGGCATTAATTCCGATTCCACCTCTACCTCACTTCCAACTAATGTTACTGCGAATGCATTTGTTGGAGCTCCCGGACAATTCATGGATTTTGTCGATCAATTTGCAACAACAAATCCTTTAAAATCTGCCCAGTATGTTGGCGATTCGAATTTGGTTTTGCTACCTACTGCCCTTCACGCCGGAGTAATGTTTGAAGTGAATCGAATTAAATTAATGGGTGATTTGAGCCTTGGCTTGAATAACAATGCATTTAACTCCACTAAATTGGTTGCATCGGCAGGAGTAGAAATCCGTCCATTGAAATTTTTACCGCTTCGTGCCGGTACGCAGCTAGCCACCGAACTTCCAAATTATTTTAGTTTTGGCGCAGCCATAGAAACAAAGTTGTGGGATTTATCCATTGCTACCCAATTTGTTTCGCGTACTTTCAACGAAAACCCTACATTATCGGGGATAACAGTAGCCGCTTTGCAATTTCATTTTTAAACTGACAGATTGCCTTACACTACTGGCAGACTCCGATTATTTGTCGGCATAGTTGTTGCACACAAACCTTGGCTTTGTATTTGCCAAACACAAGCAAAAGAAACAGAGAAGATATTTACTTAATGAAATCACGTTTTACTACCGATAATCAATTTGGGCGAGCAGACGATGCATTCGAAGATTTTGAGCAGGCAATACCGCTCATGTCAGAAGAGGAAGAAAAAGAATTAACCGAATCGATTGTCCCCGACTCGCTCCCTATCCTGCCTTTAAAAAATACCGTTTTATTCCCGGGTGTGGTAGTTCCTATCACTGTTGGTCGCGACCGCTCGCTTGCATTGGTAAAAGAAGCCTACGCCGGCGATAAGATTATCGGTGTGGTTACTCAAAAAGATGAAGACATTGAAGAACCGAGCTACAGCGATTTACACCAAATTGGAACCGTTGCACAAATCCTGAAATTGATCAAGATGCCGGATGGAAGCCGCAGCATAGTGATTCAGGGTAAATCTGTTTTTGAAGTTGAAGAATTTACTCAGGATCAGCCTTACTTCAGAGCTACAACCAAACCCTATCCTCGGGAGATGGATATACAGGGATTAGAGTTGAGTGCATCTATCAGAAATGTGAAAGAGACGGCAGTAAACATTATCAACAAGTCGCCGAATATTCCATCGGAAGCGGCCATTGCTGTGAACAATATTAACAGCCCGATATTTCTGCTTAATTTCATTGCATCAAATTTAAATGTAGATATCGACGACAAGCAGGAATTGCTGGAAATCCAAAAATTTTCTGATAATCTGGACAAGATCATGGAGTTCTTAGAGCAAGAGCTTCAAGTGTTGGACATGAGTGAAAAAATCCGAACAAAAGTAAAGTCGGATATCGACGACCAGCAGCGTGAATTCTATCTGCGTCAGCAATTGAAAGCCATACAAGAAGAATTAGGTGACGATGCTGAGCAGCAGGAAGTAGAAAAACTGCGTGATAAATTAGACTCAAAGAAATTACCCGACTACGCCAGAGAAGTAGCTGAAAAGGAACTCGGTAGATTGGAAATGACACCAAATGCATCTCCAAACTATGGCATCATATACAGTTATGTGGAGTGGATTATCGATCTGCCTTGGGAGGAATACTCCGAAGATAAGCTTGATCTTGAGTTTGCTCGAAAAGTGCTGGACGAAGATCACTATGGCTTGGAGAAAGTTAAAAAGCGTATTGTTGAGTATCTGGCTGTGTTAAAGCTTAAAAAGGATATGAAAGCACCTATTCTTTGTTTTTATGGACCTCCGGGCGTGGGTAAAACCTCACTGGGTAAATCTATAGCGCGTTCGTTAAACCGCGAATTTGAGCGCTTCAGTTTAGGTGGAATCCGTGACGAAGCCGAGATTAGAGGTCATCGCAGAACTTATATAGGAGCAATGCCGGGACGAATCATCCGCTCGATGAAAAAAGCCGGAAAAGGAAATCCTGTAATTATGCTGGATGAGATTGACAAGGTTGGTGCTGATTATCGAGGGGATCCTACTTCTGCCCTGCTTGAGGTTCTTGATCCGGAGCAGAACGATACTTTCAGCGATAATTATTTAGAGCTGGAATATGATCTATCAAAAGTGATGTTTATTGCTACGGCAAACTCACTAGAGACGATTCCTGCCCCTTTACGTGATCGTATGGAGATCATTAACATTAGCGGTTATACGCTTGAGGAAAAAACTGAGATTGCGAAGAATTATCTCATCCCGAAGCAAACTAAAGAAAATGGATTAACGCCTGAGCAGATCACCATCGAAGACAAAGCGATTGTAAAAGTGATCGATCAATATACTCGTGAGTCGGGTGTTCGGAATTTGGATCGACAGATTGGAGCAGTATGCCGAGGCGTTGCTGCGAAAGTAGCTTCAGGCGAAATTGAAGATTTCACAGTTACCGATTCAGACATTGAAGAATTGCTGGGTAAGCAAAAGTTCTTCAGCGATGTTGCCGAACGAACTACCGTTCCCGGCGTAGCAACCGGTTTAGCGTGGACACCCTTTGGTGGCGATATCCTCTTCATCGAGGCGAGTGTTTCTAAAGGCACCGGGAAATTAAACATCACCGGTCAACTTGGCGATGTGATGAAAGAATCGGCAATGCTAGCGATCTCGTATCTGAAAGCCCATGCCGAGGAAATCGGAATCCCCGAAGACGCCTTCAAATACTGGGATTTACACATTCACGTTCCTGCGGGCGCTGTACCAAAAGACGGTCCTTCGGCCGGTGTTTCGTTGCTTTCGGCCATTGCGTCGATCTTTACTCAACGTAAAGTGAAAGGCACCGTGGCATTAACCGGCGAAATCACCTTAAGAGGCTTAGTGCTTCCTGTTGGTGGCATCAAAGAGAAAGTACTGGCGGCCAAAAGAGCGGGCATCAAAAAAGTGCTTCTGCCTAAGAAAAACGAGAAAGATGTTGCCGAAATCGAAGCCGATGTAATAGGTGATCTCGAGGTGGAATACCTAGAACGGATGTCGCCTTTATTGGATATCATCCTTGATAAAGAAGCAGTTCAAGATCCCAAAAAATACTTTGCTGTAAGTGATGAGCATAAGAAGACGGTGAAGAAAAAGAAGTGACGTGAGACGTGTAAAATGCTAATTATTTAAAAAACTCGTTCTAATGCTCTGCGTTTGAATGAGTTTTTTATTTAAGTTTCTAGCCACATTTCATTCTTTTTTTACATTAATAAATAAAGCATTATTTCCTCTTATTTATTGAAACTCAATTTCATAAAAAACGTTAAGCTTTTTTCCTCATGTATAATCTGCACAATTAGTTGAACTATCTAGTGCCATATATGTGGCACTTATCATCTAATTAATTAGATATGAAATCTAAATTTGGTCTTCTTATCATTATAGTCTTACTAGGCTATGGAATAATTCGTGTTGGAGTTGGAAGTGCATTGCTTGCCCAATCCCTTGAAATTATTAACTACGTTGAGCTTGCGAAAGCATCGGTAGAAGTCTCTGAGTTTATTACAACTCGTGCCGATCAACAACTAATTCCGTTCTCAAAAATTGGATATTTCGCTTACATTTTAATAATGGGCATACTTCTTTCACTTGGCGCTATATATACCTTATTAAAAAAGAGAATTGGGTTCATAATTCTCTGGATTTATATAGGACTCCATGCAGCCCTATTTATCAATTTCTTAGAGATTAACCCTAAAATCATCGTTCTTTTCTTACAAATTGTATTATTGTTAGTACTACGTTATCTGCGCCCACCTGAAGAGAATACTCTTCCTACTTAGTAATCCCTTTTTTAAATAACGATATGCCATTCTTTACCTTAAGAATGAAGTCAAGTGAAAAGCAAGCTGGTGTGGTTTAAACCTAAAATTTGTTTGATCTATTTCATTTCTTTATTGCTAAAGATTGAAGATGAGTTAAATCATAGAATCAAAAATTTGGTTACTCTTTGCTCTTCCAACTGATTTTTGAATCCCATATCTACAATCGAAAAGTAACCATTCATTTTATTTATCGTGATGGATGTATTAACACCCATATATCTCAGAGTAGCGATGAAAATATTCCTATCATTTTCTTGCTTACTAATTGTAAGTTCGATGAGTGGCTTTGCCCAAAACTCATCTCAATATACTTTTAACGACGCCACGTATTTACTTAAAGAACGGTTAGAGCTATTCGATCAAAATAAGGAACCGGGTTTTTCGCTTTTAGTAGGTACAAACGAGGATATTTTACTGCAATATTCAACAGGTTTAATAAATCTGAACGATCATAAACCTATCGAGACAACTACTCCCTTCTACATAGCTTCCATCGGTAAAAGCTTTACTTCATTAGCCATTCTGAAACTGTATGAAAACGGTAGTTTGAAGCTTGAAAACACTTTGGATATGTATTTTCCAAACTTTCCGGAGTTTGCAAAAGATATCACGCTTTATCACTTGCTTACCCATACTTCAGGACTCCCAAACTATGAGCGAATAAACACAAACGAAATCATAACTAACTCTACTATAATTGATTTTGTTAGCAAATTAGATTCCCTGTCTTTCAAACAGAGTCACGATTATTCCTACAGCAACACGGCTTATATTTTGCTTTCAGAGATCATCCATCAAGTCTCGGGATTGACGTATTCAGAGTTTTTAAGTGAAAACTTTTTTCTTCCACTTGGGATGAACAATACAGTAGTTATTGATTCCCCAAATATTAACCTACCTCATAAATCCATCGGATATTCTAAAGAAAACGATTGGCAGGTTAATGATTATCAAAATACTTTTACCACCGGCTCAGGTGGAATGTATAGTACTCCCAGCGACCTGTATTTGTGGTACAAAAGCATCAATGAAAATCGATTTATCTCTCAACGAACCAAAGAATTGATGTTCAACTCACCGGTTACACTATCTGGCAAAAAATCGTATATGCTCATGGGTTGGTTTGAGGAAACCTTCGGCAGAAGAACTCCGGAAGTTCAGGGCTTACAAGTTTTTGGTGCCATCGGAATATTAAACGGTTTTCGCGCTAATATGCACATGTTTCCCAATCATGACTTTGTGTTTATTCTACTTAGCAACACCGGCGATTTTCCCATAGGAAGCAGTGAAATTGCTGAAATTTATTTCCAAAAATCTGAATAAAATGCTGGTTTAGTTATAGAATATGTTGCCCTTGTAAATCCTAGGTAATTCCTGTTTATTAATTTTAAAAAAGGAGTACAATCATGGAAACATCGGTATCAGTTGAAGTTAACGCCCCCAAAGTAAAAGTTTGGAAAGCCATCACCGACTTCGAGAATTGTCAAACCTATATCTCGGCGATTAATAGTCTGGAAATATTACACCAACCTGAAGATACTTTAATCGGGTTTAAGTGGAAGGAATCGCGCACTATGTTTGGGAAAGAAGCCGTCGAAACTATGTGGATTACCGAATGCGAGGAAAACAGCTATTATCAGACACGAGCTGAAAGTCATGGCTCGATTTATATCTCCAGAATGGCGGTGGAATCCATTGGTGATAAGACCAAACTCAGTTTTTCCTTCAAAGGAGAAGCCGTTTCGTTTTTTGCTAAGATCATGATGAAACTCATGAGCGGTATGATGAAAAAATCGATGGATGAAGCCATGTGCACCGACCTCGACGATATTAAAGCATATGTAGAGGCGAATGATCAACCAAGTGCTGATTCTTAACTAACTTTAGATTTTATCCTCTGAACTATTCCTCCGAGTTATAAGATCACGACAATAAAATGAGCCAGATCCCACCTGAAATAATCGCGTACAACGAAAGCCAATCTCAAGATGAAATTGAGATTTGCCATATACTCGCTACTATTTTAAACGAACTTTTGCCTGATGCGGATAACAAAATCTGGCATCAGCACCCTGTTTGGTTTCTTGATGGAAATCCTATCGTCGGATACAGAAAATTGAAAGATGGAATACGTTTGATGTTTTGGAGCGGTGCGAGTTTCGATGAAGCAAAACTTAAACCCGGAACCGGAAAGTTTAAAGACGCTTCGACAATTTACCAATCGGTGGATGAGATTGACAAAACTGAACTTATCCGATGGGTTGAAAAATCCTGTGCTATTCAATGGGACTATAAAAACATTGCTAAGCGCAAAGGTAAATTGGAACGACTGGCGTAGGTCCTTGGTAATAATCACCCATTGAAACTAACTCACTGTTAACTCGTTCTAGATTCTTTACTAACTAATATTTCGATTTGAAAGCAATTACTTACCACGAGTATGGTCCACCGGAAGTCCTAAAACTAAGTGAAGTTAGTAAACCCATCCCCAAAGAAAATCAGGTATTAATTAAAATCCGAGCTGTGGCAGTAAACATGGGCGACTGCGAGCTTCGAAGTCCTAAAATACCAAATAGTATATGGCTGATTGTTCGACTCTTTTTCGGAGTTTTTAAACCAAGAAAAAAGGTATTGGGAGCCTATCTCGCAGGTGATATTGAATCGGTTGGAAGTTCAGTAACTTCCTTTAAAATCGGTGACCCCGTGTTTGCATGTAGTGGTCCACGATTCGGAGCTTATGCCGAATATATGTGTCTTCCCGAAGATGACGCCATTGCCCCAAAACCGGAGAATCTCAACTTTGAAGAAGCCTCGGTACTCGGCCTTGGTTTAGATGCACTCCATTTTCTACGAATGGCTTCGGTGCAAAAAGGACAAAAAGTACTCGTTAATGGCGCAGGAGGAGGAATTGGGACCATTGCTGTGCAACTTGCAAAATATTACGGTGCAGAAGTCACAGCCGTTGATAATTCCACTAAACTCGAAATGCTGCAATCAATCGGTGCAGATCATGTAATAGATTACACCAAAGAGAGCTTTGATGAACAAGGTGTGGCTTACGACGTAATCTTCGATCTGGTTGGTAAAGGAAGCTACTCAAAATGCATCCATTCACTTTCTGAAAATGGCATTTATTTACTTGCAAACCCAAGTGGTATTGGCCAAATGTTTAGGGGACTTTGGACGACGATGACATCAAAAAAGAAAGTGATTTCAAAATTTGCGGATGCAAGCAAGGAAGATATGCTCATCATTAAAGAACTTGTTGAATCCGGTGCTATTAAACCTGTAATCGATAAAACGATGCCATTTGAGAAAGTTGTTGAAACACATACTTATGTGGAGTCGGGACAAAAACTTGGCAATGTGGTGTTAACAGTTGCGAACTAAATGGTAATTTGTGATAATGAGTGAAAAATGAGCGAATCCATTCTTTTAAAAACCGATCCAAAAATCGAATTCCATTTTCAGGCCGACGGTTTTCAGCTTAACGATGATCAAACGGAAAATCACTCTGGTTTTTACGCTTATGGCGATCTTGAATCTGTAGAGCTGAACAGAGTTTGGTTTCCAAAATTATCGGTTTGGATGCGTGTTATTACCACTTTCTTAAATGGTGTTCCCTACTTCCCTGATGCTGATGCTTATAAATATTCAAGCATGATCATTCGATCGGAATCCTCAAAAATAGGCATCTGGTTAACCGATATGAAAATGGCTAAACAGGCCAGAATGCTTAAGGAAGTCTTAGATCAAAAAACTCAGCCTACGGTATAAAGATTTTGATTACTCAATTACCCATCAATTTTTCGGCCACACTATTGTAATATTCTCTAGATAATGGCTCTGTCCATACCGTAGGATCGCTGCTGTAAATGGCGATGTATGTCACCGCACTATCGACCGAAGCCGTGTGCCAATGCTCGGTATCTTTAGGGCATTTGATCACATCCCCGGTTTTCATCAACATGGGTTCTTTCCCTCTTTCCTGATAATATCCCTCACCATCTACCACAATTAGCACCTGTGCACTCGAATGTTTGTGCCAGTTCAAGGTTGAATTTGCCGCAAAGGTCGCTTGGGTAATATTGTAAGTAAATTCGTCATCCGCTTCTACCAGAAAGTTTAGCCAGGCTTCACCAAGGTGATTGGTATTTGGCGCTTTAAAGCCTTCCTCAAAATAGGAACTAACCGAGTAGTTTGATTCCTGCGCATACGCTAAGGATGGAATCAGTAATAAAATCGAAAGGAGCTTTTTCATGTCATTAAATTTTTAACTCAAAGTATTTATTAAAAGTCACTGTTCATACTTTCTTATCTTTGTGGCCTATGAACGACTATTTTAAATCGATAATTCTCGAGAGTACCGGTGCGACTTCCCTCCTTCAAAAAGAACGAATTCAGGAATTGTGGAGTGGTTACGGCGAAATTATGCGGTTTGGATTGAAAGGTGCCAAGATGGAAAACGTGATCGTAAAACACGTGCAACTTCATTCTAAAAACGATCACCCCAGAGGCTGGAATACCGATATCGGACATCAACGGAAACTTAAATCCTATGAAGTTGAAACCACGTGGTATGAAACATACAGCGCAAGAAGCATCGCTCGACTCCCACACTGTTTGAACATCGCGAAACAAGACGATGAAGTCTTGATTGTTATGGAAGATCTAGATGAAGCCGGATTTAGCCTGCGAAAATCCACTGTTAATTGGGAAGAAATTACCAAATGTTTGAAATGGCTGTCCGATTTTCATGCTAGTTTTATGGGGAAAGAACCAATCGGACTTTGGGATATCGGAACTTACTGGCACCTTGATACTCGTCCGCAAGAACTCGCGGCTTTGAGTGATCGTGATCTCAAATTAGCAGCACCACTGATTGATCAAAAACTTAACGCCTGTACCTTCAAAACATTCGTGCATGGGGATGCCAAACTTGCCAATTTCTGTTTCTCGAAGGACGGAAAAGTAGCCGGTGTTGATTTCCAATATGTGGGAGGTGGCTGCGGGATGAAAGACGTCGCCTATTTCATCGGAAGTTGCCTAAGCGAAGACGATTGCGAACGATTAGAAGATCAAATCCTGGATACTTACTTCGGATTTTTAAAGCAGGAACTTGGCTCAAAGTCTCAGGCAATTGAAACTGAATGGCGACCATTGTATCGAATGGCTTGGGCCGATTTCCATCGTTTTTTGAAGGGCTGGAGTCCAGGACATTGGAAAATCAACAGCTACAGCGAACGTATCACCAAAGAAGTTATAAACCAACTCTAACATGAATCTCATCCCTCTAAAAGAAATTGCCATTGAAGCTGCTTTGGCCGCCGGTAAAATCATAAAATCGTATATGGATGAGGACATCGATTTTGAGGAAAAAGCCGATGGTGGCGTGAATTATGCATCACAGGTAGTTACCAAAGTTGACAAAGAATGTGAAGATGAAATATTAAAACACCTGCTACCAACTTGTGAAACGTACGATTTGGCGTTACTTACCGAAGAAACCGAAGACGACGGCAGCAGGTTCGAGAAAGACTATTTCTGGTGCATCGATCCTATCGATGGAACGCTGGCATTCATCAACAAGCAGCCAGATTTCTCTGTTTCTATTGCCTTGGTTTCTAAAGATGGAACTCCGGTAATCGGAGTAGTTTATGATCCAAGCACCGATACACTTTATCACGGGGCAAAAGGTCAAGGCGTTTATAAAAACGATGAGCTATGGGAGATTGAAAACAAGAACAATTACCTCACATTTGTTCACGACAAATCGCTACAAGCTACTCATCAAATTGATGATTTAGTGGAAATTTTAAATCAAACCGTAGAAAAACATGACCTGAAGCGCTTTAAAGTCATGCGAGGTGGCGGTTCGGTGTTAAACGCCATCAACGTATTGCATCAAGCGCCGGCATGTCTTATTAAACATCCCAAAAAAGAAGTTGGCGGGGGCAGTTTGTGGGATTTCGCTGCAACGGCTTGCCTCTTTCACGAACTTGGTTTTCGAGCTAGCAATTTTGATGGAGCTCCCCTGGATCTGAATCGTAATGACAGTACCTTTATGCATCATGAGGGAGTTTACTATGCTAGTTTTTGAGTTTTGAGTTTTGAGTTTTGAGTTTTGAGTTTTGAGTTTTGAGTTTTGAGTTTTGAGTTTTGAGAAGTTAGGTGCTATTCGTTTTTCAAAATTCTATAACACATAATTCGAGATTTCTTTTTACTTATAATCTCATCTTAAATTTCTGAGGTATTTTTTCTTTTACTTGAATGACTTCACCACCTGTATAATCTTATGTCCAATTCAAAGATACGAGCTGCCTACGATGAACTGGCTGAGAGCTATAATGCATCGATTGATCACAAACCACATAATGCCTTTTATGATCGGCCAAACACATTATCACTCTTCCCTGATGTAAAAGGTAAAACTATTCTGGACGCTGCATGCGGACCGGGAAAATATGCTGAAATCCTAATTTCCAGAGGCGCTGCTGTTACGGGAATTGACCTCAGCGAAGAAATGATCTCTCTTGCTAAAAAACGCAATCGACAAGCGGGTACGTTCTTAGTTCATGATCTTGAACATCCATTGACTTTCGTCGAAGATCAAACTTTTGACATTGTACTTTGCGCGTTGGCTATGCATTACCTGCAAGATTGGAGCGCAACCATTAGGGAATTTAACAGAGTCTTAAAACCAAAAGGTCATCTCATTCTTTCTATGGAACATCCGTTCTTCGATTATACCTATTTCAAATCGAAGCGTTATTTCGATATCGAGCCTGTTTCATGTACATGGTCTGGTTTTAGCAAACCCGTTGAAATGAACAGTTATCGAAGACCCCTTGAAGAGTGTATTCAACCATTAACGGAAAACGGTTTTTATATTGATGCATTGGTAGAACCGAAGCCAACGAAAGAGTTTGAAAAAGCAGATCCAAAACACTTTAAAGAACTCAATGAATTTCCAGCTTTTATGTGTTTAAGTGCAATCCGAAGAGAATGAATGATAATCCTGTTCTTACAACTATCGTGGTATTGTTTTATATACTTTTTTCGCTTTACGCCCAGCGAAGGATTTATGCTAGTGTGGTACTTACACGGAAGAGAAAACGAGTGAATACCATCCTAAGTTGGTTAATTCCATTTCTCTGGTTTCTAATTATCAAAGATATCATCGACTATCAATCGTATACCGTTACCAAAAAACACCGAGACAGGCTTCATCGGCAAAAGTATCCAACCTACTATGAAAGCAAGAAAGGTTTCATTGCAAAGTAACACTCACGAATAAAATGCATCAACTTGAGCACTCTACGCATTTGCCTTGGATCAAAATCCTGCTTGAAAGTACTTCTCGATCTTCGATTTTTGGAATAGATACTTCGATCGAAAGACATTCCATTTTTCCGCAATTCAAACATTGAAAATGTGGGTGCACGTCGTGATGATCGTGCTTTGCGCATCCTTGGCATTTAGCGTACCACTTCACCCCTTTGCTGCCCATAAATGAGTGCACAACGGCGTCATCTTCCAGTTTATCCAACACGCGGTAGATGGTAGTTTTATTAATCTCGGCCGACAGTCGATCGATTAATGTGGTGGTAGAAATCGCACCCGATTCTTTTTCGAACTCCTGTAGAAGTAAATCAACCGATTTTGTTATTCGTGTTATTCCCATACCTATATTTTAATGCAACTTTGTTGCAATAGCAAAATTTGTGTATCTTTATTTCTTCGTTTAACACTCAAACTCGTCGATGAAATTAACCATTTCTACCCCGGATTCGTTGGGCATTATTGCCGGATCGCTTTGCATGCTTCATTGCATGGCCACGCCATTTTTATTTGTTTTGATGGCCGGTTTATCCGGAACTGAAGCAGCAGCGGGCTGGTGGATTTCCTTCAACTACTTTTTTCTGTTGATTGCATTTTTTGCAGTTTATCGTTCTGTAAAAACTACCTCTCGTTCGTTCATGAAACCATTATTTTTGATCAGCTGGGTTGCACTGGCTTTTGTGATGATCAACGAACAATTTGTGTGGTTAGAACTCGCTGAGCTATTCTCTTATCTCATGGCTTTGCTTTTGATAGCGCTGCATCTTTACAACCGTAAGTATTGCCGATGCTCCTCCTATTCTTGCTGTGCTACTTCTAATTGAATTAATAGGCATTTCACAGAGTTCACTTCGTCGATTATAGTCTTTGGTTTAATTAACTAACGCCTCCTCGTGATGACCACTTTTCAATTTTTTCTTTACGCTCAATAGGTGGTTGAGCCGGTCGAAGCCCCTTCCTCAAGTCTCATATCTCATATCTCACACCTCAACACCTATCTCTTTCTTGTATATCTAGACTTTTTTAATCACTTTAGGCTCAGCTTAAAACGGGGTTGCACTTCTGATGTTCAAAATCTTTCGACGCATTCGCCAAAATCTTCTTTCTGAAAATAAAATCACCAAGTACCTGATTTATGCTTCAGGCGAAATTGTATTGGTGGTGATTGGCATTTTGATTGCTCTTCAGGTTAATAACTGGAACGAGACCCGAAAAGACCGCATTGCTGAAACTGCTCTTTTGCAACAACTTCATGCTGAGTTTGAAAGCAATCTCATTCAACTCGAAGAGAAAATGATGATTCGGGATAATGCTATCTCCGGGGCATTACAACTGCTTTACTATATCGACAATCCTCGACTTCGAGAAACAGATTCAATTTTAGTAAATCTCGGTCAGACGTTAACCGCTCCAACCTTCGATCCCATTGTAAATGATTTGATTAGCGCCGGGAGGCTACAATTACTGCAAAACAATGAACTAAAACGATTACTAAGTTCCTGGACCAGTGAAATTGTTCAGGTCAAAGAGGAAGAAAATGCGTGGAAGCAAATACGCGAAACCAGATATTTTCCTTTTTTAATCAAAGAGACATCTTTCAGGATTATTTTAAATAGTTATTTCGAATCGGGACAGTTCGATCTTCACTTGATTGACAAAGATGCATCTATCGAATTAACGCTTCATAAAAAAGAAGTGAATTTTAATGTAACTGAATTACTTGAAAATAAGGACCTGGAAGATTATTTAGCCGAATGTGCAGCCTTTCACACTGCGGCGAACAGTCAGTCTGAAATCATGAAAGAACGGATTGAAAGCATCTTATTGATCATACAATCTCAATTAGAAAGTAAGAACTGATGCTCGCCTTCTTCCGAAAAATCCGTCAATCTCTGCTTTCTGATAGTAATTTCAGTAAGTATCTGATTTATGCGATCGGAGAAATTGTATTGGTGGTAATAGGCATTCTGATCGCCTTGCAGATTAATAACTGGAACGAGGAAAAGAAGACCGCAGAAAACGTAAAGACTTTGCTTATTGCTTTACAATCTGATTTGATACAAGACACTCTGTTGATCAGCGAAAGCTTGCCAGAAATAATTCGACAATACGATCTAAATGAATCCCTTAGAGCTCGTGTTGCAAGTCGGGCTGCCACTACCGATACCTTACTACACATTGTCCGTTTCGAGTTCAATCCAAACTGGGACAACCCCGTTCTGTACAACACCAATGCTTACCATAGTTTGGTGGATACCGAGTTGATCGAAAGCTTGTCGGATTCGATGAAAATGAACATCAAGAATTTTTATAACCAGAAGTTTTATTTAAACGGAATGGTGAAGGATATCACTCAGGATTATCGTACCAAAATTCGCAATTATGTGGATACCTATACTTTTGGATCAACTGCTTTACACGATCAGGGGCCGCTTATCGATTCCCTAGTTTGGAGTAACGTTGATCTAAAAGATTTGGCTGCTAAGTATCAAGGGATGAGTAATTTCAAACGAATTGTGTTTCGATTAAGTAGAAATGATCTGGAGTATTCACTCGAAAACTCCGAACGACTAATCGAAGAACTTGATCGATATATTGCAGAAAATCATAATTAACTCACAGTTATCATCTTTCTATAATTCCCCTCCCCCGGAGGGGTGTCGAGCTTAAGCGAGACGGGGTGGTTTTAATTCAACTTTGAAGTTATAGTGCCAATATTTCATTGTAAATCTGGCCTATTCCAAGAGATCACTTCATTGATTCCTACCATCCCAATATTTTATCCTAGATGCCTCGTGATGACCACTTTTCAATTTTTTTCTTTACGCTCAAAAGGTGGCTGAGCTTCTCAAAGCTCACACCTCACACCTCACTCCTGATAACTCATCAAAAAACTCTCTATCAATTCTTTTGGGTGACTCGTAGGCGTGATCGGGAAGTCAAACCATTCCTGTAAATCTTTCTCGAAACCGGTTCGATTTAAATAACTGTGCAAGGCATCGTTTAAGCCTTTGGTGTATTTAGGATGATCCGTACCCTCGGGATCTTCGTGCAAGAGATCATTTTGGGCAAAACCTTCAAATTCCGGTCCGGTAACGGTAATCCCGAATGCATCCGGATTTTTGCCAATCGGACTATGAACCGTAGTCGTAAACATGTGCCAGAAACCGGATTGAATACAGTCTTTCTCAAATAATTGTCGAACCACTTCCAACGAATCGATGGTTTCTTGCTGGGTTTCGGTGGGGAAACCGTACATCAAATAAGCATGAACCATAACTCCATTTCGGGAGAAGTTGTGAGTCACTCGAGTAACCTGAGCAATATCCACGCCTTTCTTCATTTTGGCGAGCAATCGATCGGAAGCCACTTCCAAGCCTCCCGTAACGGCGATACAACCTGCCTGAGCCATCAACTCGCATAACTCGTAGCTGAAGGTCTTTTCGAAGCGGATGTTCGTCCACCACGTAATTTTAACACCTCGCTCAATGAGGGCTTTCGAGAGCTGCTTCAACATGGAAGGCGGCGCGGCTTCATCCACAAAATGAAAACCGGTGATGCCCGTATCCGCCATGATTATTTCGATCTTATCCACCAATAAGTCGGCCGTGGTGTTTTGGTAATTGCCGATGTAATCGAGGCTCACATCACAAAATGAACACTGTCGCCAGTAACAACCATGCGAAACGGTGAGTTTATTCCACCGCTTGTCGGTCCACATTCGATGCATGGGATTTACCACATCCAGAAAAGAAACGTATCTATCAAAAGGCAATCCCTGATAATTGGGTGCGGGCAGACTTTGGTGATGGTAAATCGTGTTTGGCAGATGATTTTTATACACCACTTGCTCATCTTCCAAAATATAAGTTCGTTCCAGCTCATCAACGCCGGCTTTTCCTTCGATGAATTCCAGCATTTTAAGCAGCGGACCTTCCCCATCATCGAGCGAGATAAAATCAACAATTTCAAAGATTCGGGGATCTTCTAAACTGCGTAATTCGGTGTTACAATAACCGCCACCAAAGGCTACTTTGATGTCGGGGTAAAACTGTTTGATGAATTGGGCACAACGTAAAGCCGCGAATAGATTCCCCGGAAACGGGATAGTAAATCCAACTAGATCAGGCGCTTCTTTTTGGATTTTCTCTTCCAGAATATTCAGCATTTCGTCTTCAATCAAAGTAGGCTGATATTGCAGAAACTCATCCAATTGATCGAAACTACTTGCAGAGCTTCCGATTTGCTCAGCGTATTTGGTAAAAGCGAAAAACTCATCCACATTTACTTGTATGAAGTCCCCAATTTCTTCCACGAACAGCGTACCGTAATGCTTGGCTTTATCTATGATTCCAATCTCGCCATCCTCCCATTGGATGTTCGGATTCACTTTTTCCAATCGGTGACCAACCGGCAGGAAATCGGGCTCAAGAATCACTCGTGCAGTTTCAATATCCTGTTTTTGAAGGAAACCGATTACCGTATCAACCCGAGATATATACTGCTCCTTCATCTTAGCGATTTCAGGAAAATGGTGATTCCCCAAAAGCTCAGCTTCTTCGAAAATGGCGCGTAGAAAATCACCCGTAAAAATAGTTGTAAACAACTCGATACTCAGATCGCAATGAGAAACATGCACGTCTTTCTCTTCCAGAAATCCTTTCAGATAAGAGGTGGCCGGATAGGCAGTATTCAATTGAGTAAAAGGCGGAGTAACTAACAGAAGTTTGGATTGCATGCTCAAATATACGCATTAGAGAACTTTGGATTGTTGGATTTGGCTAAAAAGAAACGTCTTTGTAATGCTTCTATAAGCGCATTCTTTTGATCGGTATATCTTTAGTACATTCCTTCACAATTCTGTTCAAAAAAAAGATCAATCCGAACATAACACCATATATGAAGAACTTTGCAGTTTCCTGTTTTATTCTAATTCTAGCGATAGCATGCTCCTCACAACCTGAAACTATTATCCCCGAATGGGTACCCTATGATGAATCGGAGCAGGTTGCTGAATATGCAGAAAACGAATCCAGACGCATGCGCTATAAGCAGATTCAATCACAAGTTTCGGATAAAAATGATCTTTGGAAAAGCATTGCCGATCAAATCAGTGATTTTAGTGAAGAAGATTATCAGCGATTAACGCCTTTCATTTATGAACAGGATATTCCAACCATTCAAGCACATGTTCAATCGGGAGATCTTAGCTACGAAGAACTAGCACAGTGGTATTTGTACAGAATTGCGAAATATGAGAACAGCAAAGAAACGATGACCAATTCGATTATCGCACTCAACCCGAATGCGGTTGAGCAAGCACGAGCCTTGGATCAAAAAAAGACTAAAACTGATCATCCGATTTATGGCATGCCAGTCCTTTTAAAAGATAACATCAATGCTAAAGAAATGCCCACCACCGCCGGTACGTATTTACTTCGTGATAATGTTGCCGAGGATGCTTTCATCACGAAACAATTAGAGAGTCATGGCGCCATCATTTTAGGCAAAACTAATTTAAGTGAATGGGCAAATTTCTTGTTTATGGGTGGCCCTAACGGCTTTAGCGCGGTTGGCGGACAAACCTTAAATGCCTACGGTCGAGGAGTTTTTGAAACCGGTGGATCAAGCTCTGGCAGTGGAGTTGCCATGGCAATGAACTATGCCACAGCAGCGGTTGGAACCGAAACTTCCGGTTCAATATTATCTCCATCCTCCCAAAGTTCTTTAGTCGGTTTAAAACCTACCATCGGTTTATTGAGCAGAGGTGGAATCGTTCCACTTTCCAGCACCTTAGATACACCCGGACCTAT
Source organism: Balneolaceae bacterium (assembly GCA_034669965.1). Lineage (GTDB taxonomy): Bacteria > Bacteroidota > Rhodothermia > Balneolales > Balneolaceae > HXMU1420-13. Next base: position 365,765 of record JAXMOK010000002.1, read on the forward strand.
GACTCGGTCGGTTATCGATAATGCGATTCTACTTTCTGCAATGACGGGAAAAGATTCCTCTGATCCAGTGAGTGTTAAGCAGTCTGATAATTCGGATTACATCGACATTGCAAAGAACGGAAGTTTAGAAGGAATTCGATTCGGTGTTGATACTCGGCGTTTATCGAATCCACTGTATGCCCAACAGATCGAAATAATAAAAGCCAATGGTGGAATTCCTGTTGAGTTCGATCCAATTGAAATTGAGTTTCAAGGTTTTGGTGATATGCTCAGTGCTGACATGAGAATCGATCTTCCTGCTTATTTAGAACAATATGCTTCCGATTCAATTAAAGAACGTACGATGAAGGAAATTGTAGATTACAATCTTGAAGACTCACTGCTAAGAATTCCTTACGGTCAGGCTAGGTTTGAAGCAGCAAGCAACGTTGAATTATCGCCTGACGAATTAACTGAGATAAAAGAAAGATTGAATCAAGAAGCCGTACGATATTTCGAAACGCCGATGCAAGCGTTAAAGCTCGATGTGATTCTAACCATTAACAATTGGGGAGCCGGCTATGCAGCAGCAGCAAAATATCCTTGTTTAACTGTACCAATGGGTTATACTGATGAAGGCCAACCCATGGGATTAACGATCGTTGGTCGTCCGTTTGAAGAAGCCAAATTATTAGGCATTGGCTATGCTTTTGAACAAGCAACCCAAGCAAGAAATGCTCCTGAATTGAAGCATAGTTTTAAAACTTCTGATCCTGTCGATGAGAGTTCAAGATGATGATTCATTATTGTTAATTTCTTGTTGATTATTGATTCCCATCCCTAGATAAACATTTCTTATCTCCTTGATAAACAAACTCAAAATTTCAATTGGAACATAAAATAGCTCAGACTCTTTATATAGATGTAAATACTAAATTTAAATAAGGAGATAAACATTATGAATGGCGAGCTAAAAGGAAAGAATATTGCGATTTTAGCCACCAATGGATTCGAAGAAGTTGAATTAACTAATCCTAGAAAAGCCCTAAACGAAGCAGGGGCAAAAACGTTTATCGTTTCACCTGAAAACGATACTATTCGAAGCTGGACTAACAACGATTGGGGTAGCGATTTTGAAATTGATACCACAATTGATAAGGCATCCCACGAAAGTTTTGATGGGCTGATGATTCCGGGTGGTGTGATGAATCCCGACACCTTACGCCAAAACAGTAAAGCCATCGATTTCGTCCGATCATTTTTCGAGGCTGGTAAACCCGTTGCAGCTATTTGCCACGGACCGCAGTTACTGATTGATGCCGATGTGCTTCAAGGTCGAGAGTTGACCTCTTATCCGGCCATAAAGAAAGATATTAAAAACGCCGGTGCTCGATGGGTAGACAACGAAGTTGTGGTTGATAAAGGATTAACTACGAGCCGATCACCGGAAGATCTTCCCGCTTTCAATCGAAAGATGATTGAAGAGTTTAGAGAAGGAATTCATAAAGCCCAGATGACTGCATAGTCAGTGATCATAGATGACCCCAAAAGTCTCTGCTCTAACCGGGTGGAGGCTTTTTTAGTTATTATCTTAAGCTAAGATGGTGTAAAAATACCTCGCGTGTTATTCAGTTTAATCCATCAAAGAAAATACTCGGCCACCCCAATTAAGCGACTCAATCTCACCTTCTGCATTTGTTTGAACGGTTAATTCCACGGGAGGACTTACATATCCCGTTAGTTGCCAATCTACCAAAAATGAGTTTTTCCGTACCGGTAGCATTCTTGATTCATGAGCTCCAAAAGTGCTCCATAATTCATCGCCATTTCTGATCTCCACCTCAAAAGCACCTAATCTTAAGTTGTGGTAAGTACCAATAAACTTCTCTGGTTGAAAAGCCCAATTCTCTGGATTTGTTGAAGCCTCCTCAATCACTTTCTTCTTTTCAAGTAACCGTCTTTCCGTAGTTTCTTTTCTTTCGTTGATGCGTTTTTCCATTTCGGAAAGCTTGCTATCGTAATTCGATTCTAGCCCTTCTTTTCCTAACAATACATCGTAAATATAACTCGCCACTAAGTGTGGAAGCGTTCCCCCATATTCTAACTCATTGCTAAGTGCTACTATACCAATTCTGTGATCCGGCAGATAACTTACATGTGTCATATATCCTTCAAAACTCCCAAAATGATGGATCATTCGTTCGCCATCAAAATCAGCTTGATACCAACCCAATTCGTAGGCTTCCCGCTTATATTCGTAATAATCTCGTTCTAGTGTAGCATAGGGTTGATGAACTCTTTTCATCACTGCTTCAGGAAACACTTGTTTTCCATCAAGCTTACCATTGTTCATTTGTAGGATTAGCCAATGTGCTAGATCGATGGGTGTGCTAACCATTCCTCCGGCCGACTGCATTTGTTGATCGGATTTGATTTTGAGTCTGCGAAAACCTCCCTCTTCGAACAAATACGGATATGCATATGCATGATTTATAGCCTCCGACATAAAAGGAGTAGTTCGGTTTAATCCAGCTGGTTCTAACACTAATTCGGTAAGAACATTTCGCCAGGATTTCCCGGTCTCAGCATCGATAATATTACCAACTATGTTGTAGCCCAGATTGGAATAGGAAAAACTTTGCTCCCGCTCTGTTGTATGATTGTACAAAACGTGTCTAAATTCTTCATCGCTCATATCATCAATAAATGCCAGGCGATATTGAAGCCCACTATTTGATAATCCATGGCTGTGGCTCAACAACTGAGTAAGCGAAATTGTGGTTATGTCGATGGAAGCATCAAATTCACTTGCAGCATAAAATGCTTCCATGGTCTCGTCTAAGTCCAATTGGTTCCGATGTTCTAACATTGCGGCAGTCATTCCTAAAAATGATTTAGTCTTAGACGCCAGATAAAATCCTGTCTCGGCAGTAACGGGTAATTGCCGTTCTACATCCCGTAACCCAAATCCGTGTGCATACGCTACTTCGCCATCCTTCACAATCGCGATGCCTAAACCAGGCACTACCTTAGCTGTTGACATCGCTTTTTGGATAAAACCCTCAATTTCGTTTACCTGAGCCTTCGTCAAGCTATTGCTTACAATTTGTGACTGTGCTGAAATTGAAAATATCATAAGGTAAACCAGTAGTATAAACTTCTTCATAGTAATTGTAGGTATTTGTTTCTACGAACAGTGTATTAAATGTGATCTAAACAAAATTGAATAAATGAAACCTATTTCAAGCCACCCATTTTCTAAACTTTCCCGGACTCATATCCAATAGGTCTTTAAACGAACGCGTTAAATGACTTTGATCAGAAAAGCCGGCATTCATTGCTATTTCAGAGATATTAGTTTCTTGCTTGCTTAATGCATTGATTACAAAATCTATTCGCCGTTGTTGGATTCGTTGTTTGATCGAACATCCATAATATTTCCGGAATGCTCGGGCAAGATACACCGGGTGTACGCCCATGTTTTCAGCCAAATCTTTGGTTCGAAGAGTAACACTAAAATCATCCATGATGTTCTCGTGCACTATTTGTAGCCAGGTTGGAATTTCCTTTTTACAAATTGATTCACTTCGAATTAAGGATGCTTTTAAATCTGTTAGCTCTTCAACGATGTCGTCAATTTCTTCTAACTCTTGAAGACATTTCGCAAATTGGAAAGCGCGCTTCGTACTATCGATTTCCTGATGCCATCGCCAATCGTCTACCCACTTGCTATCTCCCATTTCGGTGGATGCATCCTCAAAAATCACTGATAAAATTCTGCCTCCCTTCTTTCCAAAACTGTTTTGATGCATCAAATCCCCGGGTTTAAATACTAAGTTACCCGGCTTCGCAAACACTTCCTTTCCGGTGGCTATTTCTTGAACCTCACCTCTTAGAATGACACTAATTCGAGACTTTCTGTCGATGTGCTTTCCGTAAGTTTCCCCGGGTTGGTAACAAACATCAACAATGGAAAAACCTTGAAACTGTTTCCTACTTTTAAGTTCACACATTGGCAAAATTCTTGAAGAGTTAAAACCGTTGAGCAAAATAGCACTGCTCAACTAACAGCTTATTCTTCACGATATTATAGCACGAAAGTTTCTTGGGTCATTAATATCAAATTATTCACTAAGACGAATATGAAATAAATACCCGATGCTAATACTTGTACTTGCTGCATAATTCATATTTATTGAATAGTGAGCTAACAGAATAAAAGGTGAATACAATGCATAAGCATTCAATAATACAAATCATTGTTATTATTCTATTAACAGGATGTGAAAAAGCTCCAAACAACAGGAATATTGAACAATGGAAAACGGAAATCCGAGCTGTTGAACAGGCTTTTAACGACATGGCGCAGGATGAAGGGCTTGTAAAAGCATTTGAACACTTTGCCGCAGAAGATGGAGTCATTCGTAGACAAAGAAAGATTATTAAAGGTAAAGCAGCCATCGCTGCATGGTACGAAGCCGATGTACGGCCTAATGAAAGCCTCACATGGACACCAACTTTTATAGATGTGAGTAGCTCCGGTGATATGGCCTATACCTATGGAGATTTCACCTTTACCTATCCTGATACACTAGGAAATATTCAATCTAATACCGGCATTTTTCATACCGTATGGAAAAGACAGTCGAACGGAGAATGGCGATATGTTTGGGATTAAATTGAAGGAGAAATTTGTGTTTAGAATAAAGAAGGTATTCGTACACAAGCTGTACCGTAATATTCAGAGTCTACAATCTTAGTATGTATACTCCTATTGCTACTGTATAGACTTTAAGCAGTCATATATTCAATAACTCTTCAGATTAAAGCCGAATGTGAAAAACTGATCTCTTCGTTTTTGCCCGTTTATTACAATACTCTCGAAGGTTTGCAGGTAATTGATTTTTATGTTCAAGTGATTCCAAATAGGAAACTCAAATCCAATATCTGCTCGCCAGCGATAATTTTCTGAATCTTGTAGCGAAGGTTGATAATAACTTTCATGAGTTACTATCAAATTTCTGTTAAATACACCATAACTACCGTTAATCCATAAAGTAGTTCTCATGGCATTGATCGTAAATTTACCATCGTACTCAGGTTTATTAAAATTCGCTTTCTTGAATTTAGTTCGTTCATATTCTGTGGTAACCGATAATTTAAGCCAGTTTTTTTCTTTTTCGAATACCTGAAAAGAAGCTCCGGCACCAAACAAGTATCGTGCTTCAATCTCACGACGGAAATTGGTACTAACAAATGCTAATGCAAGAGGATAAATCTCTTTATCGGGATTCAGATACAAAAAATTGAGACTCAGTATATCTTCGTCTGCTTTAACAGTACCGAATTCTTGATAGACGTAGGAGTTTTGTGTTTTAAATACCAAATTATGAAAGAATCGGGCACTAATATTCGAAGAAGTTCTGAATATGAACGTTTGTACATTCCCTTTCTGTAAAAAACCGGTGATAGCTAAATCAGCTTGAATATCTAACGAATCACTCTCGTTAATTTGAGCAAATAGTAGCTGTGGAGATAGTATGAGTATAATAAGTAAACAGTTACGAAACACAGTCGTTATGTTAATTTTAGTCTCTGGTTTTATCTTATTCACTCAACGAATCCCACTCTTCCTCCGTGGCAATCGCTTTTTGAAATTCCATTATCATCTGCCATTGTCCGGTTGATTTGGTGAGTAGCGCTTCAAAATGGATGAATACTTCCTGAGGTTCCTCCCCTTCGTTTTGCCAGGCATATCGAAAGATTCCGGTTTCATGTGCTGATAACTCACCATGAATATGATTGGAAAATCGAAACTCTACGGATGCAGTCATCTTTCCTGATTTGGTATCCTCAAAGCCTTGTTTCCAGCCATCAAGTGCCGTTTGAATAGGAAAACTGCGATCACTTATCCCGTTTACTAAAATTGCTTCTTCGTGAAAAGAAGCCGCATAAGCTTCATAATCACCTTCTGTCACTTGGCGTTCTGCTTCCTCCCAAAATGATTCAATTTCTGCAGTTGAGGTTGATTGTGCCCATACATTGGTCACTAGAATTAACGAAAGAAAGAGAGTGCGCATCATTTTGAAAAGATTGAATTTTAATTGCTTGCCTAATCTAAACACTTGCGTATTTTCTTGCATGCAAAAAGGACGAGTAATACAATCTACCGGAAGCTGGTATAAAGTAAAAACTGAAGATAAGATCGTTGAAAGTCGGTTACCGGGTAGATTCCGTCTCGAAGGTAAAGAAGTAACGAACCCCATTGCAGTGGGCGATTGGGTTGATATTACCATCAACGAAGATGGATCCGGAAGCATCGAAGAAATTCATGAGCGGGAGAATTATCTCACCCGACAGGCAACCCATGGCCGACGAGGTGAGCACATTCTGGTGTCTAACCTCGATTTAGCTTTTGTGGTACAATCCATCCGAAAGCCTAAAATGAAAGAAGGCTTTATAGATCGATTTCTGGTTACTTGTGAAGCTTATGATGTACAAGGGGCAATTATCATTAATAAGTTGGATTTAGCCACCAAGGGCGACGAAGGCTATCTCGAAGATGTGCAAGATTTGTACGAAAAATTGGGATATCAAGTATTTACGACTACCGCATTTGAAACCAAATGTCTCACTCATTTGATGGAAAACATCAAAGGTAAAACAACGGCTTTTGTGGGGCCATCCGGTGTGGGAAAAACCAGTTTACTAAACGCCATCGACCCAAATTATTCTGAAAAAGTAGGCGAAGTTTCAAGTTACTCAAACAAAGGAAAACACACCACAACCTTTGCTAAACTCATTGAAATAGAGAACGGCGGTTATATTGTAGATACACCCGGAATACGCGAATTTGGCTTGTTTAATATAGAGCCGTGGGAGTTGTCGCTATTCTTTCCTGAAATGCTTGAACCAAGGCAAGATTGTAAGTTCAATACCTGCACGCACATTCATGAACCTGGTTGTGGTGTGATGGAAGCCTTCGAAGCCGGCGAAATAGATCCGGGGCGGTACAATTCTTATATCAATATGCTGGAGTCGATTGGTGGGTAATTCCTTTAACTGCTCATATTAGGGTATATCTTTTCCAATTATTATTACTAATATTGGCTCAAATCATTTTTAAGAATAAAGGAGAAATAAATGACTAAAAATTTAAGAAAAACGGGCGGTATCGCTCTTGTCCTGCTAGGGTTTTTATTCGCATGGCAACCTGTTGATGCTCAGCTTGGCGAAATCAGAGCATTTCTAGAATCCGGAGAAGCAAATGCAAATAAACTTGCTCAGGCGTACACCTCACCACTACCTACCGGTTTAAGTACAGCCTTAAATTCCGGCTGGACAACCGGCGCAGCCCCTACTAAAAAGCTAGGTTTCAGTGCTCAATTCAGATTAGCATTTGCAGCCGTTCCAAGTTCAGGTACTACTTTTGATGCACGCACATTAGATCTTGAAGATGCTGTTGTTACGGGAGAATCTTCAAATACCATTGCTGGTGGCAGTGGTGATGGCCAACGCATTTCAGATCTTTCAAATAGCTACTCTTTCACTTTGCCGGGTGGAACCGGCGTTGATATTGTACCGGCGGCTATGATTCAAGGTAATGTTGGCCTAATTAAAGGCACCGACATCACAGTGCGTTATATCCCTGAAACTGATATTGGAGATTACGGAAGCATTTCTGTGATTGGTGCAGGTATTAAGCACGGCTTAAATCAATGGTTACCGGGGGGTAAATTACTTCCAGTTGATTTATCGATTATGGCTGCGTTTTCTCAAACCGATTTGAATGCAACCATTTCTTCTTCGGCAGAGCAGTTTGTAAACACTACTACCGATACATTTGTATTTAATGCATTAGTAGGTAAAAAATTACCATTTATTTCTGCTTACGCAGGTGTTGGTTTTCAAACAGGTTCGTTCAGTTTAGAAATGCTTGGCGACTACGATGTTGATGGCAATGGCACAACTGACTTTACTGATCCTGTTTCTTTCACCTCCGATTCTGACGCGGCTATCCATGCCTTGGCTGGTGCACAGTTTAAATTGGCCATCTTCCGCATTTATGCTGAAGTAACCGTAGCTGAATATACTACCTACAACGCAGGTATTGGTATCGGATTACGATAACCGAATTTAAATTTACGGATATAAAAAAAGACGCTCTCGGGCGTCTTTTTTTGTTAAACAACTTCTAGATTTGCAAGCGTTGGATTATCAATCGGTGTATCCGATTCAATCACTCCATCTCGCAATCTTACCACTCTTCGCGAGTGATCAGCAATTTCGTTTTCGTGAGTTACTAAAATGATGGTGTTTCCCAATCGATAAAGCTCTTCGAAAAGCATCATGATCTCTTCACCGGTTTTAGAATCAAGGTTACCGGTAGGTTCATCAGCAAGCAAAATAGATGGATTGTTTACTAACGCACGAGCTATGGCTACACGCTGGCGCTGACCGCCCGATAACTCATTGGGTTTGTGATCAACACGGTCACCAAGTCCAACTTTTGTAAGCACATCTTGTGCCCTCTCTTTTCGCTCAGCACTCTTTACACCTGCATATATCAAAGGTAATTCAACATTGGCTAAACAAGAAGTTCTTGGTAACAAGTTGAACGTTTGAAATACGAATCCAATTTCGCGGTTTCGAACTTCAGCTAGTTCCGCATCGTCCATTTCCGAAACACGATTGTTGTTCAAAATATATTCGCCGGAAGTAGGTGTGTCCAGGCATCCAATCATATTCATTAAAGTGGATTTCCCAGAACCCGAAGGCCCCATTATGGCTATATACTCGTTTTTTCGTATATCAAATGTAACACCATTAAGAGCTTTTACAGTGGTATCACCCATTTGGTAAAACCGCGTAAGATCAGTTATTTGAATTACAGGCTGTCCCATTATTCGTCTCCTGTATTGTCTTGTTTATTGGTGATTTCAAGCGCGTCGCCATCTTGTAATGTACGAGATAACACACGATAACCACCAATCACAATTTCATCACCGGCAGAGACACCTGAAGTGATTTGAATGTGGGTATTATCAGAAATTCCTGTTTCAACTTCTACACGAACTGCTTTGCCATCTTCAACTTTAAACACCACTTTTCGAATGTCTTCGCGTTGAATTTGTAAATCACCATTATCTGAAGCTAATTGCACTTCAGCATCTTCCGTGTTTTCACCTTTATTTTTGTCTTTTGCAAAATCTCGCACCGTTACTGCTTGAATTGGTACAGATACTATATTTAGTGCCGTTTCTGTTTCGATATCAACCGTAGCCGACATTCCTGGTTTAAAGTTTGGTACAAAAGCCTGGCCCGGATTTTCAGGTGCAGCACTTGCAATCAATTTCTCGCCGGATGAGCCCAAATTATGTGGCGTTACAATTCTCACTTTAACCTGATAATTGGTTACCTGTTCGGTTGAACCTGCCCCTGTTACCTGTGCAGAATTCGCAATTTCAGTTACAATCCCGTTGAACTGTCGTTCTGGATAAGCATCCACTTCAATTCTAGTAGTATCTTCGAGGGTTACGTTAACAATATCGTTCTCGTTTACTTCAACCAACACTTCCATGCGATCGAGTAGTGAAACACGCATCATTTCAGTTCCTGCCATTTGGGAATTTCCCAAAACGCGCTCCCCTTCTTCTACACCCAATCCGGTTACAGTACCATCTTGAGGCGCACGAATTACGGTTTGTTCTAATTCTTCTTGGGCTCTGCGCAACTGAGCTTCGGCCGACTGAATCTGGTATTGAGCAGCTTTGAGGTTTGCTTTCTCAGCGTCGTAAGCAGACTTCGTTTGGATGAAATCCAATTCTGAAATCACATCCTTTTTATACAACTCTTCATTTTTAAGAAATGCTGCTTCTGCCTGTATTAAACTTGCACGTGTTTGTTCTAAGCGAGCTTTTTGAGTTAGTAGAGCGGCCGTTAAATTATCAATCGTTGCTTGATAAATATCAGGTTTGATTCGAACAAGTAAATCTCCTTTCCGAACAAAGTCACCTTCTTTCACAGGTAGTTCTATAATTTCACCCGATACATCCGGGCGAATTATAACTTCCACTTCAGGCTGTATTTTCCCCGAAGCAGACACTACTTGTGTAATGGTTTTTAGCTTAGCGGTATCGGTTTCAACGGCCGTTCCCTGTAAGCCTCCACCAATTACACCTGCTTTACGTAATCCGAATCCGCCAACTAGTAGAACAATTAGTACTACTCCAATCCAGATAAATATTTTACTAGTAGATGACTTTTTCTTCGCCATTAAAATGTCCCCAAAGATGTTGTTTTAATTAAAATTCGATTGTTTGATTTGCCAATTTACCTAAATAGAAATCGAGTAATTTTTCTTGGAAAATCAAATTGAAAATAGATTGTGTGTAGTTGGATTGAGCGCTAACAAAATTGGATTGTGACTGGCTTAACTCAATAAGCGTACTCGCGCCAACATTGTATCGTTCTTGTTGAGTTTCGAAGGCTTTTTCTGCTGCAAGTAAGCTCTTTTGTGTAGCATCTTTCTGCTTCAGGTACGAGGTATAATCGTTGTAAGCCTGGGTAACTTCCTGAACAACCTGAAGTTGAGTATTTTCGAAATTCAACTCAGCATTTTTAAGCTGTACTCTGCTTGCCTGAATGGCATATAAGCGATTGTAATTCTGAAAAATTGGAATAGAAATACTTAGCCCAATTGATCGGTTTACTTGTTGATCGAAGAATTGATCAGAAAAACTTACACTCTCGCCCAATAAGGTATATTGATCGCTGTAGCGAGATGAAACTGATGCGCTACCATTTATAGATGGTAATAGTGAAGCTCTTGCATTCAGTAATTGATATTCTAGACTTTTGATATCCGCTTCTTCACTTCTTATGTCACTTCTGGTTGAAAGTGCTTGGCTAATTAAGCCTTGTAGACTATAATTTTCAACAGCAGTAAAATCTTGGTTTTCATCTATTTCAGGAACAATAAACTCGTAATTACCTAAAGGATCGATTTGTAACTGACGCACCAGCTGTAATTTGTTCAGTTTTAATGCATTTTCGCGTTGAGTAACAGCAAGTTCATCATTGGCCACTTGTGCTTCTTGGTTATAAAGATCCACTCTAGGTCGAGACCCCACATCAACTTGAGCATTAACTTGCTCTAGTTGTTTTTGCGATGTTACTAGATTTTCTTTAGCAATTTCAAGAAGCTCTTCTTCTAAAATAACTTGTAAAAAGCTGGTTGAAGTACTGAATATTACTTGCTCTCGGGCACGCTGTAACCGTTCCTCTCTAGAAAGTTGATCTTCTTGACTCTGTCTTAAGGTTATAATGTTTTCAAATCCATTAAAAATTCGAATATTCGCACCAAAATTACCACTAAACGACTTCGAAGTAATATCTACAAATGGATTTAGGCCTTCATTAAATCGTTCGAAAATAAATTGCTGTCCTGTTGTTCTACTACCATTAAAGTTGGCATTTAACGATGGCAGAAAATCGGCCATTTCATTTCTTATGCTTTCATCGGCTAAATCGAGATTATTTTCTGCTTGCTTAAGCAGATAATTGTTCTCTAGAGATATTCGAATAGCGTCTTCTAATGATATGCGTTGAACGGATTGCCCTAGTATTGATCCACTCGTAAGCAGCACTATGCTTAATGCTGCAAGAATCGTTTTTTTCATGTCTTTATATTTTTTAGTGATGATTGCCTTCCACGAAGACAACCGAAAATAGTTACGGATTTATTCAACCTTTGTTAACCTTGATAAGCTTTTACAAGGCAGCGATTTATTTTGCATCCTGATTATTAGACGAGCGGGATGCTAATTTGTCTTCAATGATATCCAAAGCCATATCAATTGCTTTTTTACTGAGCCGTTTTTTTAACGAACTACTTATCGAATCAGCGATGGTGCCTTTCGTGGTACTTTTATATACGGTTTTTTTTCTACCGCCAAGGCGTGTTAGTAAAAACCCTGCTACAATCGCAATTCCAACACTTTGCAGGGGGTGTTTTCTCACTATTTCGGCCGGACTCACACTATCGGTCACATCTTGTTTAACATGCTCCAGATTGTGTTCCAGACCACTTTGTACGCGTTCAAGCTTTGCTTCTAGCTCTCTTTTTTTAGCCTCAATTCTGTCAATTTTTTTGTTCATGCCCTTTTGTTAATTCAATTGATTTAACCGGAGGTAAACGCTCCTGTTTATTCTCTTCTTTTTCGATGGTTTTTAATATCCCATCCATAAATTGATTTTGGATGCCTCGTGCAATTTTTCCCGGTTTAGCAAAAGCTAGTAATGCTCCAGCTAAAAGTAATGGCAATGCTACTACTAAATAGCCCAAGGCTTCATTTCCAATTACATCTCCGAGCCAAATTGCTAAGGCTATCAAACCAAAAAATCCACCAACACCTATTACAATAAAGCCAATTAGTTTTTGAATTGAACTGCCTAGCCAACCGGTGATGTTCTCGCCAATATTGAGTACCAATAAATCAATTCTGGCTTCGAAATATTGTTTAAGCTCGTTGGTTATTTGTTTTAAACGCGCATTTAGTTGATCCATATCTAGTCGTCTGAACTAAAAATCGCACCTACAATTAATCCAACGGCAAGTCCGGCAAGCACACTTTTTATTGGATGTTTTCGAATGGTAGTTTCTGCCTTTAATTTTAATTCATCTACTTGCTGCTGTAGCTCTTCGTCAGCCAGCAATACACGCCCTTTATCGATAGCTCTATCGAGTCGTGCATTAATATTCTCAATGATTTCTTCGTTCATAACATGCCCTTTTATTTTTAAACACTAATATACTGAACCTCATTGGGTTCAACATCAAAATCTTACTCGTACCGCAAACTTTCAATCGGGTCGAGTTGCGCCGCTTTGTATGCCGGATATACTCCAAATAACAAACCAATCATCAGCATTCCAAAAAAGCTTCCAAAAACCCAAGCCATCGGAATTACCATGTCGGTTTCAATCCAAACGGCAACTAAATTGCCACCCAAAATGCCAAAAAACATACCGACTAACCCACCAATTTGGCAAATAAATACTGCTTCCATTAAAAACTGAGTGATAATCGCCTTTTTTGTTGCTCCAACCGATTTACGTACTCCAATTTCTCGAGTTCGTTCCGTTACTGATACTAGCATGATATTCATTACACCAATTCCGGCTCCAGCCAAAGTGATAAATCCTACAACAAAGCCAAGGCCATAGAGCAAAGCAGTAAATCCGTCGAAGGTCCCAGCGAGTGAATCATTAGTCGTTATTTCAAAATCATTATCGTCGAGTGGCCCAACCTCTCTTATCACCCTCATAATCCCGGTCACTTCCTCAATGGTTTCGCTTAATTTCGAGATCTCCGGTGCCCGTAATTGAATGGCAATCCCGCGATTCCCTCCATAATTCTTTATACCAGTAGAGTATGGGATTATCGCAATGTTGTCGAACGAAGAGCCTAGAATCTGTCCCTTTTTCTCGAGTAAGCCAATCACCAAATATGGTTGACCATCAATTCGAATGGTTTTACCTAACGGGTATTCATTCTTGAATAAATCTTGCTGAACATCCTTCCCTAAAACTACCACATTACGTTTGTATTGAACATCCTCGGCATTGATATTTCGGCCATCTTCTAACGTAAACGCATTGTTTTCGATAAACTCGGAATTACCTCCGCGAATAATCACATTCGGATCGGTTTTTTCATCACCAAAGGATACACTCGTAAAACTAAAAGCGTTCATTGAACCCACGCCTTCTGCTAGTTTAACCAATTCTTCTAGGCGTTCGGCATCTTCAAAAGTAATGTTTTTCCGGTTACGCAGGCTGGCATCACGAGGCCCCATTTGTACGGCAGGGTTTTTCTGTACCGTTACCACATCACTGCCTAAAATGCTCATAGTGTTACTAAAAAAATTATCCAACACTGCTACTGCCGTGGTTGATACAATTACGGAGAACACCCCTATAACTAAGGCTAACAATGTTAAAAACGAGCGTAATTTATTTGCTAACAGTGAGTCGGTTGCTTGTCTAAATGATTCGGTTAATTGCATTTATTCAAATCTAAGTGATTCTATGGGGTCAGATTTTGCGGCTTTATAGGCAGGAATAAATCCAAATATTACACCTACAAATGTACAGATTAAAAAAGCTACAGCTACAACGCTCAAATTCATTGTTGCGGTAAATACCTGATCGATAGCCAATGTTGCTGCGCCGGCCAAGGCTACACCAACCACTCCTCCAACTATACAAATCATTACTGCCTCGATTAGAAATTGAGTTAAAATTTCCCACGATTTAGCACCCACGGCTTTTCTAATGCCAATTTCTTTCGTTCGTTCGCGTACCGATACGAACATTATATTCATAATGCCGATACCTCCAATAAGCAAGGAAAGACCAACAAGTACAAACCCACCCATGTACAATCCATTTTTAAAGGCTGATAAAGTTTCTTCGAAGGCTTGCGGCTTATTTATAGCAAAATCATTTTCTTCGGTGGCGTCTAAATTTCGCACTTGCCGCATCAACCCTTCAATTTCGTATTCGCCATCCAGCATAGCTTCTTCATGCGGGAATTTTACGCCAATATTTACTCCCGATCGCAAGCCGTAAATCTGTCCATATGCATTTATGGGAATGATTACACGATTATCAGCATCGCCAAGTCCTAAGAAATTGCCCTGTTTTTCGAGTACGCCGATTACTGTAAATTTTTGCCCACCTATGCGAATTTGTTTACCTAATGGATCAGAATCTTCAAAAAATTCTGAGCGAATAGTCTGGCCTATAATCACCACTTTATTAGCGGATCGAACTTCACCATCGGTAAACATTCGTCCTGCTGTAATATCAATACCTTGTATATTCAAATAGTTCGATGACGCCCCATTGATACCTACATTTTCAATCAATTTATCTTCGTAGCGTATGGGTACGCTTCGTTCGGTATAGGCTGCAACTACCGATGCAAGTTTCGAACGCTCATCTATAAACTCTGCATATCCTACTTCCATTTCTTTTCGCCCGATGATCTCCCACCATTCCTGATCTCCATCCCAAGGCCATTTTTGAATGTAAATAACATTTCGCCCAAGCATAGCCATGCTACTTTCAAAACTCTCATCCATACCTGTAGTTACTGCATCAACAACGGTTACCATCGTAATTCCAATGATGATACACAGAGCTGTTAACACAGACCGAACTTTGTTGATACTGAGCGCTCGAAGAGCCACTTTAACGCCTTCAATCAGGCTAAATAAAAATCGCATAAGATTCTCCCGGGGTTATAAGCCAGCGATTACGTTCTTAATTCCAATTCGTTGCAGAAAATGAAAAATAAACTTCTTTATTTGATAAAGTTGCCGTTTTTTTAGTCAGCTTAATAAAAATAGTATAGCTACTTATGAAATTGGATGTATTAGTATTTGCAGCTCATCCTGATGATGCTGAATTAAACGCTGGCGGGACGATAGCTTCTTTAGTTAAGGAAGGTAAAAAAGTTGGCATTATTGACCTTACTAAAGGTGAAATGGGTACTAGAGGAACCGCTGAAACCCGCCAAGTTGAGGTGGATAATGCATCAAAAGTATTAGGGATTCATTATCGAAGTAACTTAGATTTGGGTGACTCTATTTTAGAAAACAATCGAAATAACCAGTCTAAAATTATATTAGAGGTACGAAAACTTCGTCCTGAGTTATGTTTAATCGGGGCGCTTAACGACCGACATCCCGATCATGGAAAAGCAACTCATCTTTGCATGGATGCTTTGTTTTATTCTGGGTTGGCAAAATTTATGAACTCAGAAAATTCTCTACCCTGGCGCCCACCTACTATTGCCCATTACATGCAAGACCGACCTTTTGAACCCGACTTTATTGTTGATATTTCGGATCACTGGGAAACTAAAAAAGAGGCGATCTTAGCATTTTCCTCGCAATTTAATGTGAGCGATCCAAAGCGAGAACCCGAAACATATATCTCTAATCAGGCATATTTTAAACAGATTGAAGCCAGGGCAAGATACTTTGGCCATTTAGCCGGATTCGAATTTGGCGAACCATTCCAAAAAGCCAATGGCCCTGTTGGGTTACAATCAGTTAGTTTTTTGCGATAAATATTAATGCCTGTCCCTTAAGTATCCGATAACGGATGCAACAGTTTTAGGAATTGAACAGGTATGGTTAATAATTCTCATCAAAAAGTACGCCCCTTCAGTAAAGAAAATCTGGACCGGATTAAAGAGGTTCTTGTAGATATAATTTTATCTACCGGTACTTCAATTGGTTTCCTAGCTTTTGTAGTTTCTTTTATTCCATTTGATCCAAATTTGATAAACGCCGATTTGGTGTACGACGTTATTGGCATTTCGTCACTTTTCTTCACCTATCTATTTAGAAAAAAGCTAAGCGTTACTTTTAAAACGAACATCATTATTGTGATGGTAACGTTGATTTTTGTATCAGACATTTTAGAAAATGGCTTACATACACCCGATGTTGTTCTTGTTTTAATCATTCCGTTTTTATCGATTCTTGTTTACAGTCTGCGAACTACTTTAATTCTGTACGCATTCTGCTTAGTACTTTATCTGATTATTGGATACCTATTTACCACTGGGGTAGTGACTTCGGTTTTTTATGATGGTTCTCAAGATTCTTTCGTGCGGTGGGTTGAAACTGCCATTATCTTATCGGTAGTTACATTTGTTATAACACTGGTTTTAAACAAGTTCGACAAAACCATTTATCGTTTATTTAATCAAATTCAGCGTAAAAATGATGAGTTGATGGAACGCGAGGCTTTGCTTTCAACCATCACAAAAAATATACCTCGTACTTTTCTTACTGTAATCGACAAAGAATTAATTATTCGATTTACTGAAGGGAGTGAATATGAAGCTTTTGGATTAGATCCTAAAGATTTCTATAACGTAAACGCATTAGATACGCTTAAGGATTTTGGGGATGATGTAGTTGATAAAATACGCAATGGTTATGAACAAGCTTTTAAGGGAACACCGCAAAATGTAAATATTGTTATAGCTGAGCAACATTTAAGGTATAGAATCTTACCCCTGAATATTGTTGATGATGTAGTTCAATCACTACTAATAGTTACCGAAAATGTATCTGATGATGTAAAAACCAAAAAACTAATTGAAGAAAATCTGGAAGAAAAAAATGTACTTCTACAAGAAATACATCACAGAGTAAAAAATAATTTAGCAGTTGTTTCGGGTTTATTAGAGCTACAATCGTATAACATCGAAGACCCAAAGAGTAAGCATATACTTCGGAAAAGCACTAATCGGATTATGAGTATTGCTAAGGTTCACGAAATGCTCTATGAATCGAAAAATTTTACCAAAATCCCTTTTAAAAGATATATCAACGAACTTACCGATATGATTTTTGATAGCCTAAATCTTGAGAGTTCCGGGATCGAGATTAAAACTAAAATAGGCATAGATCAACTTAATATTAATCATGGCGTTCCTCTCGGGATAATATTTAACGAATTAATTACTAATTCGGTTAAGTATGGTTTTAATGGGCAAAACGAAAAAGTGATTGAAATCAATGTTCAGAAAGAGGATGATTTTTACAAAGTTGTATACTCTGATAATGGGGTTGGTATTGAAAATTTCGAGAAAGCTACCACAAAAAGTTTAGGCTTTACATTAATTCACTCGCTATTGAGCCAGATTGAAGCAGAATATAATTACAATACTAAGAATAAGTTTATGTTAGAGTTCCGTTTCTCTGCAGATGTGGTTTCTAATTAGTCGAAGACTAAACATTACATTTGCTTAATTAATATAACCAGAATAAAGTATTATGTATTTTTTAGTTCTTAATAGACTACAATTGAGCACGAGTGGCTGAGATAAAAATAAACCGCAATGACACCCCAAAATCTGTCGTAAACGAACTAAAAAATCGCTTGCTTGACAAATTTATTCTTATAGGTGCCATTCTTGGTCTTTTAATTTTTGTAATCTCTTTATTTCCGTGGGACCCCACTTATTTAAATGCAGATTTCTTTATTGATATTACTGTTCAAGCTCTGATCTTTGGTATTTACTTTATTAGAAGAAAAATGCAGGCTAAAACAAAAGCTGCAATCATTCTTATCCTCATATTTATTGCATTTATTAGCGACTTGGTAGAAAACAACATTAATGCAACGGGTATCTCTCTAATTATTCTTATACCCTTTCTTTCAATTCTAGTTTATCAATTTCGTACAACTTTACTAATTTTCATTCTTAGTTTAATCACTTATTCAGTAGTAGCTTATTTATACTTAAATGAGATCATAATTAACAGTGGCTTTCAAGTAGACTTGTACAATGCTACAGATTGGGTAAATCATGTAAGTACAGATGTTCTAATAGCCTTAGTGATTAGTATTTTTGTGTATAGCTATAATGAATCGGTGGAAAAATTTATTGTCAAACTTGAATCTGCTAATACAAAATTAAAACTTAGAGATGATCAGTTAGAAGAGTCATTAGACGAGAAAGATGTTTTACTTCAGGAAATTCATCACCGAGTAAAAAACAATCTAGCGGTTGTATCAGGGCTGTTAGAATTACAATCGTACAGCATCGACGATCAAAAAAGTAAATATGTGCTTCGTAAAAGCACGAATCGAATATTGAGCATCGCTAAGGTACACGAGATGCTTTACGAATCGAAGAACTTTACAAAAATCCCCTTTCAACGCTACATCGATGAATTAACTACGGTTATTTTCGATAGCATGGATCAATTTAATGAAGGAGTAACCCTTCAAACCAATATTGAAATCGAGTATATCGGGATAAATCACGGAGTTCCACTTGGAATCATTTTTAACGAGTTGATTACTAATTCCATAAAATATGGCTTTGAAAATGCATCAGATGGTAAGATTACGATTGATGTAAGTAAAGATGAAGAGTCTATTTACGTATGTTATCAAGACAATGGTATTGGTATTGAAGATTTTGAAACCGCATCAAGAAAAAGTCTTGGTTTTACGCTGATCGAATCATTAATGGGGCAAATTGATGCTACCTATGTATTTGAAACCGACAATAAGTTTAAATTAACTTTTCAATTTCCGATAGTTGCTCAATAAGCATCAAGCTAGTTTGCATGCTTTGATTTTCGATTTCGGTAGTAGATAATCAATCCAATTCCATTTAAAAGCATAGATCCACCTAAAACTTGTGCTAAATATAAGCCCGGAAAAAAAATACTGCCGGACGGTAAAATTGCAAGTATACATGCCGTTAGAGTTATCAAAAAGCCACTCCTCCGGTTATTAGTGCAAATTTTTTCGATGTATTTAACCATTTGACAACACCATCTGAAGAGTACGAATTCGTCATTGTTTTGATGAAAGCACTGAAAAACTAAATGTTTGAGCAACTCCAAATAGCTAAACACAATATAGCATTTAAACAACTAATAATATTATGCTTAGACAGTTTTGAATGCCGCCAATATTTTGAATCCACTGTCCTTCTCTAACCCAATGATATTCAGCCACTTTACACCCCAAATTATTGCCAATCCAAAAAGTATATTATAGAGACGATTTTCAAGTAAAAAACGCATTTCATCGACCATTAAATAAACCACCGATGTTGAACTAAAAAGCAAAACTGTTGGGAACCAATCAATACTGCTAACCCTGTACGACCGCCGCAATAAAACCGTGAGTATCACCAAATAAATTTCGAATCCAACGGTAAAAACCACCTTCACCAGGCATTCGAGCATTTAATTCAGAAACGATAAGCCCAATTGGAATAAATAAGCTTAGAATTAAACTTCTATACATTTACACATTTGCATAGCTGAATTGCGCAACCAACGTTAAATCGGAAACCCCAATAAGCGTAAGATCTCGTTAATCTAAGGCTTTCTTTAATTCTTTGGTTTTACTCATATCGAAAAATGGTTTTGTGCCGATAATAAAAGATGAAAATACCTTTAAATCTTAATATTACCTTATCTACATTTGAACTAGTTAATATTAGGCGTTAGTAGTGGAATAAATGGTATTTTAGATGCTAAGAGAGTTCAGCTTAAAATGACTATTAAAAACGACAAAATTTTTTCGATTGAGGCACTTAAAACAAGGTTAATCGATTACTTCCTGTTAATAGGAGCTGTATTTGCCAGCTTAGTTTTTGTTACAGGTAGGTATCCTTTGGGTGAAAACAGTTTCGATCTTTTCAATTTTTTTGATCTGTTATACATTGTACTCCTGTTCAGTGTTTTTTATTTCAGAAATAGACTGTCATTACAATTTAAAACCGGGTTAATCATCGTAACCATTTATGCTGCATATCTAGCTGATATGTACCAAAATGGACTTTATTCAACCTTAGAAATAATTGTAGTAATGATTCCATTTTTAGGAATTTTAGTTTATGAATTAAAATGGGCCATTGTATTATTTCTACTAGTTTTAGCCAGCTATATTCTTATTGTCTATGGGTATTTAAATGGTTATATCACCGATGACTTCTCACATCCATCACAGCTTGTAACTTATAAATGGATAAATAACGGTATCATATTTTCAATTGTGAGTAGTATTATTGCATTATTAGTTCATAAGCTATCGCAATCTTTAATTGAGATTATAGATCAACAAGACCAAAACTATAAGATACTAGTACAACAGGATCAGGAGCTGAAACAAAATATTGAAGAGAAGAAGGTATTACTTCAGGAAATTCATCACCGTGTAAAAAACAACCTAGCAGTGGTATCCGGGTTATTGGATCTACAATCTAACTTAGCACCTGATGACTTCTCACGATCCACACTAAAGCTAAGCACGAATCGAATATTGTCGATTTCGAAAGTACATGAATTGTTGTATCAGTCGGAGGATGTAAGCCGGATACATTTTAAAAAATACGTGCAAGAATTGGCCGACATTATTTTAGGGAGTTTCAACAAAAACGGACTTGATATTAAACTTGACCTCGATATTAATATTCATTATTTGAACGTTAATCATGGTGTTCCGGTAGGCATTATTTTGAACGAATTACTTACCAATAGCCTTAAGCATGGGTTTAATGAAGCTCAGGATTGCTATAAAATTCAAATCTCTGCAATCGAAGAGGATGATTTTTTCGATATCACCTATCAAGACAATGGAAGCGGTGTAGTTAAACAAGATCCCAATAAAAAGCCGGGTTTGGGAAAAACACTGATCGAGTCACTTTTATCGCAAATTGAAGCTGAATACCACCTAAAAACGGATAATTTGTATCAAATGAGTTTCCGATTCCCTAAAGAATTGTCATAACCACTCTGTTATTTCGTTCGAACTTTTGTTTTAACATCAGTCTATCCTCATCAAAAATACTTTTATTAATAAATCCTACTCAATTTTATTATTGATTAACGGATGTTCTGTGCTATTTTTGAAGCAAAAAAATAAGGCTTCTTGGAGTGAGTGAATCAGATGGGTTTTCATCTATCAATGTATTCAGACTAGTGCAACAACGATAAAGAATATGATTAAAAGTGCATCGCTTGATAATGAAGCGGAAAACTTTACGGATACTATTAATTCGATAAAAAATAAGCTTGTTAACAGGTTCTTATTTTACGGCTTAATAATAGCACTGATTGCGATTTTCATTCCCACTCTTTTAGACCCAAATAATTTAACCATAGATTTTTACTTCGATCTATTCAATTTATTTGCTCTGGCTTCGGTTTATTTTTTTAGATCTAAACTGGCTTTATCGTTCAAAATCGGATACTTAATTCTCATCGTTTATTCTTTTTTTATTACTAACCTTTATCAACACGGCCTAAGTTCCGTAGCCAATGCAATTCTAGTTCTTGTGCCATTTCTTAGCATTTTAGTATTTTCGGCAAAGCAAACAGTAGCTATTCATGTTTTTTCAATGGTTTCTTTCTTTTTGATTTCTATCATTCATTTAGAAAGGCCGTTCACCTTTGATAATCCGGAATTTACCAACGATGTAATCATTTGGTTTATTTATGCGATGATTCTCACATTAGTTTGCCTGGTAGTAGCCTTTTTGGTTTTTAATCTGAATAATTCTCTGTTTCGGCTAATCAAAAATTACGAAAGTAATTACCTTAAACTTCAAAAGCAGGACACGGTTTTAAAGCAAAATATCGAGGACAAAGAAGTACTTCTTCAAGAAATCCACCATCGAGTAAAAAATAATTTAGCGGTTGTTTCAGGCTTACTTGAACTTCAATCGAATAGGGCTCCGGATGAATTCTCTCGAGCCACGTTAAAACTTAGTACTAATCGCATACTTTCTATCTCTAAAGTGCACGAATTACTCTATCAATCGGAAGATATGAGTCGAATTCATTTAAAGAAGTACGTTCAAGAATTGTCCGGAATCATCATCGATAGTTTCAACAAAACAGGCAAAAACGTTGAGTTAGATATGGATATTCATATACAGTATTTGAATATCAATCATGGAGTTCCGGTAGGCATAATCCTTAACGAGTTGATGACCAATTCCTTGAAGCATGGCTTCAATCGAGTTCAAGATGATTATAAGATTCGAATAACCGCTTTTGAAGAAAAAGATCATTATGAAATCAGCTATCAGGACAATGGTACGGGGATAGATCTTGCTAAAACAGATAAACCGAGAGGCTTAGGGCAAACACTTATAAAGTCGTTATTAACTCAGCTTGCAGCAGAACATCATTTAGATTCAGAAGGCAAGTATCAAATGAGTTTCCGTTTTCCTAAAAAGAAAAAATACAAGAGCTTGTAAACTGACCCCTAAAACTGATGCAATTCTATTTTACAAAGCTGGTAATAACTCTATATGTACCTCATAAACTGTAAAAGCCAATTAAATAAACTAACCTGTATTTCCTATGAATTATACCACAAAGACCGATAAACAGGCATTGAGCTTAAAAGTTTTTGGCCTTAGTATATGATGGGAATAAATGCTTTAGAGAATCCAGCAGCTGATGCGAGTGAAAAGAATTCTGACGTTATAAAAATAAAACTAATAGACAGATTTCTTATTTGGGGTGCTATTTTTGCCACTTGTGTATTTGTTATTCCTGTAATAGCTGGAGATTCGGATAGTTCAAATATTGATCTTGCTGCCGACTCCGTCAACATTATTTTACTTTTTGGCCTTTTTGTTTTTCGTAAAAAAGTAGCTTTAAAAGCTAAAACGTTTTGCATTATCATAACGGTGTATTCGTTCTTTTTAAGCAATCTTTATCAGCATGGTCTTTATTCGTCTACCCTTTTCATTATCGTTTTTATACCATTTTTAGGCATTCTGTCTTTTAACTTCCGGCAAGCTATCTGGATGTATTTGGTGGCTCTTTTCTCCTATACTATAATCGGTTATTTGTATATAAATGGAATTATTAGCCCCACACAACTTGATCCCACCGTTAATAATTCTATTAAATGGATCAATACTGGTATAGTTCTCTCTTTGGTTAGCATCATCGTTTCGATGTTTGTGTATTCATATAATACTTATCTACTCTCGGTAATCGACGAAAAGAACATTCTGCTTCAAGAAATTCATCACCGAGTTAAAAACAACTTGGCTGTAGTTTCTGGATTGTTAGATTTACAATCGAATTTAGCAACGGACGATTTCACACGATCTAATTTAAAAATTAGCACTAATCGAATATTATCAATCTCCAAAGTGCACGAATTGCTATATCAATCTGAGGATACTAGCCGAATTGAATTAACGCAATACATTCGTGAACTCGCTGATATTATCCTGGATAGTTTTAATAAAACGGGAAAAGAGATTAATCTACACTTTGACCTAGCAATTCCGTTTTTGAGTATCAATCATGGCGTCCCTGTTGGAATTATTTTAAACGAATTGTTAACCAACAGCCTCAAGCATGCATTTAATCAACAACAAGATTCCTATGACATCCATATCTCCGGTTTCGAAGAAGAAGACTTTTACGAAATCACCTATCGAGATAATGGAAAAGGGATTGAACCTACAGCATATAAAGAATCTACGGGATTGGGGAAAACCTTAATTGATTCATTGCTTTATCAAATTGAGGCAAAGTCGCACCTGCATACCGTTGACAAATACTTTCTAAGTTTCAGATTTCCTAAACAGCTTAGATAACTAATTCAAACTTTAGCAAGTTGTTGATTATCTATCAATTCAAGGCCATTATTTATCAATTTTTCCAGATTATTATGCGCTTTCAACTGAGTTAAGTAATTCATCAATTGTTCGGCTAAAGGGAGGTTTTCTTCGATCGCCAGTTCGTACATCTCAAGTACTAGTAGCCAATCATTAGAATACTCTTTTTTTAAGACGTCCAGAATTTCAATCATCCTTTGCTCATTAGAGTCATTCGATATTCTCATCTCCCTAATTTCAGCATATAAATTGTAGAGTGCTTTTTCACGTTCGGAATACAAAATTTTGTGGGATTTGTTCTTAGATACTTTGCCCACATCGCCAAAAGAACGCACATCGGCTGCTCCTGCATACGCCGATACCACTTTTTTGCCAATAGCCATATCGTACACTCCCATATCCGGAGTAAACAATTTCTGGTCTTTATAACTCACCGTACATTCATCAAAAGAAACAAGTAAAATCCGTCCTCTTAGGTCACGCGTTCCGGTAATTACTTTTCCTTCAACTACTACCCCACTTTCGAACTCGAGTTTTACATGCTTACCTTCATAAATGCCGTATGCATCAAGATCACGTGGTGCCATATCTTCGATTGGTAAATTGATTCCCCGAAGCTTACCAATAGGACTTCCAAAACCATACTCATGCATATTGGTGCCATGCCCAATCAACTCTTTATCACGATTTGAAAGAGCTGTTGGCCCGGTAGTTTGCACATAAGCCACTCTGCCTTTCTGATCTTCAATTACATTCGAAAAGTTCCCGGATATTTGAATGCCGGTACTTAACTCAATGGTACCAAGTCCTTGTGAGTCAATTAGTTTGCGAACGCCACTTAACCCGCCATTTCTTAATGCCATTGTGTTAGCAAACTCTTCAAGCACTAGACTCAGATACGCAAAATCAGGAGTTACAAATAGCTGTGGTTGTTCACTAGTGATATCGAAATTCTGATAAGCAGCATCCAACGAATATGGGATTTTCTTCACTTCCGGTTGCAGGCAGTTTTTACTTTCACCGATTGAGGATAACAATCCTGCCCCATAAATCTTCGGGTTATCTAAATCGCCGATCAACCCATATTCAACCGTCCACCAATGCAAGTTTCTGATCATGGCCATTTCAGACAATTGACCCATGTTGTTTTGCAGAAATTCAACCTCAGCATGGGCTTTTACGATGTCTTCTTCTTTAGAATTCGGATCTTCTTTCAAAATACTAAGCAATCGGATAGCCTCGTACATGTCGTAATCTTTCGAAGATGAGATTGCTTTGCTTCCTATCTCGCCGAATCTACGTAAGTACTCTGCATATTCAGGATTTGCAATGATGGGCGCATGCCCTGCAGCCTCGTGGATGATATCAGGTGCCGGTGTGTATTCGATGTGATTAATGGTGCGCATTTCGCTGGCAATTACCAACACATTGTATGCCTGAAACTCCATGAACGCATTGGGTGGGATAAAGCCATCCACCGATACCGCTGCCCAACCAATTTCTTTCAAAATGCGATTCATCCCTTCCATTCTGGGAATTTCATCGATGTGGATTCCGGTTTTTGTTAGCCCTTCAAGATACGAGCCGTGAGCTACTTTACTCAGATAATCGACATTCATTCGCATCACATAGCGCCAAACCGCTTGATTTTGCGGAGTGTATTCATCGTACGGCTGTTTTACTATAAACTTATGAAGATGCTTTGGCAGCTTTTCAGTTACTTCGTTGAGTTCAAAATGCGCTTCCATCTCTGTAGTGATTGTTTTGCCTGTTTTCCTGAATAGTTATTACCTCTCATGGTAGCGCTTTTTTGAGTCTTTTTGAAGTGAATTCTTGTAAGTTAATTATCAATTTGGTTCTTATTTCGGGATTTCAGAAAATGTTCGATTCACCTTTTACCATCACATTCTCCATGAAATATTCCTTACTTCTTGCTTGCATATTCATCAGCTCATCCACAGGGTTTGCACAATCAACCTCGGTATTTGTTGCCGCTCATCCCGACGATTGGCAGCTTTTTATGAATCCAAATGCATATCACACAGTGGCAGACACCAATCATACAGTGATATTTTTGCACATAACGGCGGGCGATGCAGGTGTAGCGATGGATAATAATTACACCCTGGCTAGGGAGGAAGGCAGTAAACGCGCTATTCGCTTTATGGTAAATGCAGCCTGGCCCGATGCTCAACTTGGAAGCGACATGAATGAAAAATGGATCCAACTTGGCGAACATACAATCCTGAGCTATTCATACAGGAATACAAGAAGTTATTTTCTTCGCCTACCTGATGGTAATGTAGATGGTTCGGGATACACCAAACATCAATATAAAAGCCTTAAAAAATTGATGTCAGGTGAGATTG
Source organism: Balneolaceae bacterium (assembly GCA_034669965.1). Classification (GTDB taxonomy): domain Bacteria; phylum Bacteroidota; class Rhodothermia; order Balneolales; family Balneolaceae; genus HXMU1420-13. The sequence goes on from JAXMOK010000002.1 coordinate 392,321, forward strand.
AATCCATCACAAGTGTTGATGAACGTAATTCTTTCACAAAAATGGATCTTGAGGTGTTAATTTCTGTATTAATTAAAGAACATTATTTAGGCGAGAATTTATCCTTTCATATTGCTGATACCGATGATGCTATTAATCCCGGTGACCATTCCGATCATTTGAATAGTTCCAAGCTTATCCAGCAAGTTGCTCAGTCGTTTTCTGGAAGTACATTACATTTATACACCGAGTATCACACCATGAACCTACCAATGAATGTGTTCCCTAATGAGTATGAAATTAACGTGGGTACTTGGGGAGTTACTGCTTCGGGGTTATCAGATCTGGGGCATCACTCTACTTGGGATGAAGTTCATAATTCTTGGTTGGGTAAACAGTATGTGCGCAGCTTCAAAATTTTGCGCCAGTTTTAACTCTTCATCAATTCTTCTTTTTACTGCTCTATGTTTTGGTTGATAAGAGAACAATCAACAACTAATTAATAGAGCTATGAAGAAAAATATGGGAACTTCCGATCGAGTAATAAGAATAGTAATCGCGTTAATTTTTGCCGCGCTTTATTTCTCCAATGTAATCACCGATACAGTAGCGATGATTCTTAGTTTTATCGCACTCATATTCATTTTTACCAGTGCAGTAAGCTTTTGCCCGCTATATAAAATTTTCGGTATTCAAACATGTAAGGTTGAACGAGCATAAATTTTAATCAACTTTTCTATTTCAACGATTTTTTCCTAAGATCTTGGGAATTGCAACCAATTAACGGCACAAAATGAGTTACAAGATTCCCGAGCAAACGAGGATTGGTCACGTTCATCTGAAAGTTTCCAATATCAATAAATCGCTTGATTTTTACTGCGGACTACTCGGTTTCGAATTAATTACCATGTATGGCGATAGTGCTGCATTTATCTCAGCCGGAGGTTACCATCACCATATTGGGCTGAATACCTGGCATTCGAAAGATGCCCCACCGGCACCGGCTCATGGTGTAGGCTTATTTCATACCGCGATTCTCTATCCATCCCGGAAAGATTTAGCCATCATTTTTAAGCGATTAATGGATGCAGAAAACCCGATTACCGGTGCATCGGATCATGGAGTTTCTGAGGCAATTTATTTAGACGATCCTGATGGAAATGGTGTAGAACTTTATGTAGATCGACCTAAAGATCAATGGCCAAAAAATGAGGACGGCACCATTAAAATGTTTACCCGTCAACTCGATATTCCATCGTTATTGAGAGAGCTGGATGAATAAATTTCTATTTCGGTTCTTGCTGGCTTAGACAATGAAAACTCCCCAATCCCCACACCAAGTGAGTAGAATCGATGCCCATCACTTTTCTGGTAGGGAAACATTCCTGAATCTTACCTAGCGCATGATCATCATGTTTAGAATTGAAAATTGGCACAATTACATGCTCGTTTGAGATGTAGAAATTCGCATAAGATGCCGGAAGTCGCTGACCGTTATGAAACAATGGCTCCGGCATTTGTATATCTACAATCGTTAACACAGACTTGTTAATCGTTCCATTAGCTAATCCGGTGGGTGAGCTTGTCGAACCCCCGATCTTCATCTGTTTAAGTAACTCCAAGTTGTAATGTAATGGCTCATGATTCTCATCTTCCCTATTCTCCTCCACCATCGTAATCACTGTTGTTTCATCCACAAAACGAACTGTGTCATCAATATGCCCATCGGTATCGTCGCCGGCAATGCCATCCTTGATCCACAGAATTTCATCCACACCATAGAAGTCACATAGTTTTTGCTCTATTTCTTTTTTAGACAAATCAGGATTTCGATTCGGATTCAACAAGCAAGATTCTGAGGTCATCAACGCACCGGCTCCGTTAAATTCAACCGAGCCCCCTTCCATAATTATTCCCGGATCTGCAATTTGTAGTCCAAGTTGAGTTGCTACTTTTTGGGGAATTTCGTTGTCTAAATCAAACGGTGGGTATTTTCCTCCCCAGGCGTTGTATCCCCAGTCTACAATAATTTTTTCTAGCGATGGATTTTCGTTCACCAAAAAACTAGGACCATGATCGCGACACCATGCATCATTTGTGGGGTTAAGGTAAAAGTAAATGTTGTCGAGCTCAGCTCCATATTGCGCAATTCGGGTAAATGCAGACTTCGCTAGTTCTACACTTCCAACATTAATCCTCACATTCTCGCTTAACGACAAAACCCTAATAAATTCGCAATAAGCCTGGAATATATGTTTAAATTTACCTGGCCAAGTATCAGTGTTGTGTGGCCAGCTTAGCCATGTTGCTTCGTGTTGTTCCCACTCTGCAGGAAAGTAATAGCCGTCCTTTTTAGGATTACATTCAAAGGTGTCTATGGTTGATAAATCCGGAGCTTTAATTAGATTCATCGTCGTCTAAAAAGCGTTTTGAAATGGGTGAATAACTATCGATTCGGCGATCCCGAAAGAAAGGCCAATGCGTTCGTTTTTCGTCCGATTCGTTTAGATCAATTTCAACAACTTTAGTCACTTCTTCACTTGAGGTCGCTTGATAAGTGACGTGTCCAAAACTATTGGTGACAAATGAGTTACCCCAAAATTTCATTTCCCCTTCTTTTCCGGTTCGGTTCACAGAGATAACTGGAATTCCATTGGCAACCGAGTGCGATTTCTGAATGGTTTGCCAGGCGTTTAACTGCTCCTCATTGGTTTGATCATCCTGATCTTGGTGCCACCCTATAGCCGTTGGGTAAACCAACATTTCTGCTCCTTTCATAGCTGTAAGCCGGGCCGCTTCAGGGTACCATTGATCCCAGCAAATCAACACGCCAATTTTGGCAAATTTGGTTTCGAATACTTTGTATCCTAAATCTCCGGGAGTGAAATAAAACTTCTCGAAATATCCTGGATCATCGGGGATGTGCATCTTTCGATATTTACCCAGATAGGTGCCATCGGCATCAAGTACCGCCGTAGTGTTGTGATAAATTCCGGCTGTTCTTTTTTCAAATAAGGACGCGATAATTACCACGCCCAATTCTTTCGCTAATTCCGAAAACCGATGAGTCGTTGGGCCGGGAATCGATTCTGCCAATGCGAAGTTATTGTAATCTTCCACATCGCAAAAATACAGCGAACGAAATAACTCTTGCAGACATACAATTTGCGCACCTTGCCCAGCAGCCACGCGGATTTCGTGTTCAACCTTCTCCATATTTTTTTCTGGATTTGGCGAACAGCTCATTTGAATGAGCGCTACCTGTATGTTTCTTTTCTCCATGTTTCAAAGATAGGAAGAAAACGGGATGAAAAAGCAACCAGGAAAATTCGCCACTAAAGCACTAAACCACGAAAAGGTTTATGATTTCTGTAAATGCCTTGTCATTTCGAACGAAGTGAGAAATCTAATTCAGAGTTCGATTGAACAACCACCCCGTCTTATGGAGGGGAATTTGTAAGCTCATCGCTACAAAGCATACCGTCACCGCAGACTCCACGTGTTAAATAAGATGCCGGATCAAGCCTGGCATGACTCGAAAATCACAACCAAGAATTGGATTCAAGAATCAAAATTGAACATTATTCCTAATTCTCATATTCTCCCAAAGGGATGCCTTCGGCACTAATTCCTAATTGTTTAACCCCTTAAACGTCAAATGCCCATCCAAAAACACGTTTTGAATTTCTTTGGTTAAGAACGTAACCAAAGCTTCATTCCCGGCAATTATTCGTTTCCCGAACAGCCAGCCATCGCCGCCTTTCCAATCGGTAACCATTCCGCCTGCTTCTTTAATAATTAGCGAACCGGCAGCCACATCCCATGGAGACAATCCATACTCGTAAAATCCTTCAACACGTCCGGCTGCCACACAACATAAATCGTACGAAGCCGCTCCTGCCCTTCGAATCCCATGCGTTTTTTGCATCAGGATTTTGAGCACAGCCAAGTAAGGATCTACCAAATCGAATTGAGTATATGGGAAACCCGTTGCAACCAAACTTTTTGCTGGATCGGAAGTGCTGGAAACAGAAATCGGTTCATCATTCAGCCAAGCCCCTTCCCCATTTACGGCAGAAAACATTTCATCATGGGCAACTTCCAATACCACAGCTACTTTTGCATCTCCATCCACCCAAAAAGCAATACTTACACAAAATGGCGAAAATCCGTGAGCAAAATTAGTGGTACCATCAATAGGATCAATGATCCAAATCCGTCCCAGCGGCAACGCGGAATAGGTATTTGATTCTTCTGCTAAAAATTGATCCTCTGGAAACTCACTTTTAATAACTTCAATAATCATCTTTTCGGAAGCAAGGTCTGCATCCGTAACTAAGTCATTTTTACCTTTTAATTCGATATCAAAACTTTGATTAGCTCGGAAGCATCGAATGATGCTTGCAGCTTCGTTCGCCGCTTTTTTTGCGATTTCTAACTCTCGATTAAATTTCAAAATGATAAATTAAAAATGAGTGATTTAAGTCTAATTCAAGGTAAGGTACCTGCAGAGTATTTTAAACCTTAAATTTTGAATATCAGAATAACCGAACAGCAGGAAAAAATGAACTTTTTTGTGGATAGCTATTGTTTTAAAAGACTGAGATTTTGAGGATATTTGAACCAACTCATCACTCCTAACCCATTAATTGATGATCATCCCCATAGCGAGCGATCACGCAGGATTTAAAGCCAAATCCATCACTAAAAAAATTCTCGAAAAACTAGGTCATACACCCGTTGATTTTGGCGCGCATGATAGCGAGTCGGTTGATTACCCCGACTTTGCTGTTGAAGTATCGGAACGAGTGAATTCTGGTGAACATGAAATTGGAATATTACTGTGTGGTAGCGGTCAAGGCGTTTGTATGACGGCAAACAAATACCCCAAAGTGAGAGCAGCGTTGGTGTACAATCAGGAAGTGGCCAAAATGACCAAATTGCATAATGATGCGAATATCATTTGCCTACCGGGGCGAGCTTTAGAGGATAATGAAGACGAGCTTGAAGCCATCATTAATAATTGGATCGATACCGAATTTGAAGGCGGCCGACATAATCGACGTATCCAAAAAATTGAAACTTTGACAAAAAATTCATCGGAAGAATGAAAACTATTCAGGAACAAGATCCTAAAATATTTGAGCTACTTGAGAATGAAACGAATCGCCAGAACAATGGGCTGGAATTAATTGCCTCCGAAAATTTTGTAAGTCGCGCCGTGATGCAAGCCAACGGTAGTAATCTTACCAATAAATATGCTGAAGGATATCCCGGAAAACGATATTATGGTGGTTGTGAATTCGCCGATGTTATAGAAGATATAGCTCGTGATCGAGCTAAAGAGCTTTTTGGTGCCGATTGGGTAAATGTACAACCACATTCCGGTGCTACCGCAAATGCAGCGGTATATCTTGCTTTGATGAAACCCGGCGAAACGCTACTGGGTTTTGATCTCTCACATGGTGGTCATCTTACGCATGGTTCCCCTGTGAACTTTTCAGGGATTTTCTTCAAACCTGAATTTTATGGTGTAGAAAAAGACACCGGGATGTTGGATTACGATAAAATCCGCGACAAAGCCAAAGCAGTGAATCCTAAAATGATTTCGATTGGCGCATCGGCTTATTCACGAGATTACGATTACGAAGCTTTCCGAAGTATTGCCGACGAGGTGGGCGCACTCCTTTGGATGGATATGGCGCATACCGCCGGGTTAATTGCCACTGGAAATTTGAAAGATCCTCTTCCTCATGCTCATGTAGTTACTACAACCACTCATAAAACGCTTCGTGGTCCTCGAGGTGGAATGATTTTGGTTGGTAAAGATGGCGCAAACACTCTTGGCGTTGTGGCACCAAAATCTGGACGTACCAAAAACTGGAGCGAAGTACTCGACAGTGCAGTATTCCCTGGAACACAAGGCGGACCGTTAATGCATGTGATTTCAGCCAAAGCTGTGGCGTATGGCGAAGCGTTAAAACCAAGTTTTAAAGAGTATCAAACGCAAGTGCAGAAGAATGCAAAAGCACTGGCTAATAAATTCATCGAATTAGGGTATGATATTGTAAGTAATGGAACCGATAATCACCTCATATTGATCGACCTCCGAAATAAAGGGGTAACCGGTAAAATTGCAGAAGAGGCTTTAGGAAACGCTGAAATCACCGTAAATAAAAACATGGTTCCGTTCGATACTGAAAGTCCGTTTGTGACTTCAGGAATTCGGATTGGCACTCCGGCCATGACCACTCGTGGGCTTGGTGAAGAAGAGTTTGAATACATCGCGGTATTGATGGATCAAGTACTTCAAAAACCTGGCGATGAAGATGTGCATCGAAAAGTAGCCGCCGAAGTGAATGCTTTGTGTGATCGTTTTCCATTGTATGATTTCGTAATTGCTTAAAATGCCTGTATCCGATCAACAACGAAATGTGATGGGCGCTGAGCCACCTAAAGCTGTAAAACCACCCGATCGTACCGATCAAATGTCGTTTCTCGAACACTTGGAAGAACTTCGATGGCGAATCATCAAAGGCTTTATTGGTATTCTACTTGGGGTTACCATTTCGTTTGTGTTTTCTGATTTCGTAATCGATACCGTGCTGCTAGGCCCGACCAAAGCCAGCTTTTTCATGTACGATATTATTGGTGTAGATGCGATCGATCTCACTTTGCAAAGCCGGAAATTACCTGGGCAGTTTTTCACTTTTTGGGGGATGCTGTTCGTGAGTGGTTTTTTGATTGGCTCACCGATTTTTATTTATCAAATATGGGCGTTTATTGAACCTGCTCTGGAAGCCAAAGAAAAATGGAAAACGGTAGTAAGCGCTCTACTCATCACCTTTTGTTTTTTAGTGGGCGTTGCTTTCGGGTATTTGATCTTACTCCCTTTTGCTCTTCAATTCTTTGCCACATTCAATATTTCTGATTCAGGCATAGTTCGTAACGACTTCGACATCAATGCATATTTCAGTTCGTTGGCTACTTGGGTAGTTTCGTGCGGGATCATATTCCAAATTCCGATTGTGAGCTACGCATTATCAAAAATAGGACTACTAACTCCTATCTTTTTAAGAACGTATCGCCGACATGCTTTAGTTGGTTGTTTAATCCTCGCTGCGTTACTCACGCCTCCCGATCCGGTATCTCAGATTCTCATAGCCATGCCATTGGCAGTACTTTACGAGTTTTCTATTTGGGTAAGTGCCATAGCTGTTAAACGACGCGAGAAGGAATTAGAACGTGCATTTAGCGATTCTGAACCAAAGGAAACCGATGCTTAAACTTCGGTATTTAACTACACAGAGTATTATCTTTGTATTTTGAAAAATAAATCGCCCGGAAAGCGGTTTACTCAACGAACTAAGATTACCCGAAAAAATTACATGCAATCATCCAGAACATTTTCCACTGTATTTATCGTCCTATTTTCATTTGTATTTCTTTCCAGTTGTGATGAGGACAACGACTTATTTACTGTCGACTATTCTTTAGCTGAAGAATTCCTTTTCGACATCACTGGTGCTGAACGATCAGTTACCGATACCGGTATTATTTTATATCAAATTGAAAATGGCTCAGGCGAACTTGAGGTTGTTTCACGCGATAATATCTTATTGTATTACACCATTCGATTTAAGCCCAATAATGCGATAATCGAAAGTTCATATGCCAACAACAGTACCTTTCCCCTGCAATTTAATGGTATTGCGGCCGCATCAAATACCAAAGGTGATGGCTTTGTTGAAGCAATTATTGGCATGAAAGTAGGCGAAAAGCGCGTTGCAGTAATTCCTCCAACACAAAGCGTTTATTCCGATACAGTTATTGTTGATTTAGAATTAGATTCGATCCTCTTTTAATCTATAAAAATACGATTTATAGAAGGATGGATTCTTGTTGTAATCTCATACGGGATCGTCTGCCCTTTTTTAGCCCAATCTTTTGCACTTTGGGCACTTCCTCCAAGCAATGTAATTTCAGTACCGGGATCAAATTTCTGATCTTTTAGAAACACCATTGAATAATCCATGCTGATGGTCCCGGCTTGCTCAAAGCGTTTTTGATTAATAGAGTACTCTATCTTACTGCTTAAAATCCTGGAAACTCCTGCTGCATACCCCGTTGGAATGGCTGCAATGTAGCCATCTGATGGAGCAACCCATCGCATCCCATAACTTACCGTTTCTCCGTTCTTTATGGGTTTTGCTTGCATTAAAAACGATTTCCATTCGATAGCGGGTTCTAAATCTGAAATCTGCTTCTCACCTGCGCCATAGCCATATAAAGAAACACCGGGGCGAACAGCATCAAACTGTAAATCAAGTTCGGGATAATGAAAAATTGCACCGGTATTTGCTGTATGAGTCATCAAATCTGAATCAAAATTGGATCTTAGATTTCTAAACATATCGAGTTGTGTTTTCACTTCGGGATTTCCCGGATCATCGGCCTTGGCAAAGTGAGTATAGACTCCCGTGCACGTTAAATCGGGAAATTTTTCCATTTTCGAAACTACGTCCGCAACTTCGTTCGGTAGCACACCAAGTCGACGCATCCCGGTATCCAAGTTTAAGTGATACTCGGTCCCATCTTTAAGCACTTCTAGAATCGAAGCATCGGTTAGCGAAGCGGTTAGTTTAAAATCAGCATAAAATGATGCTGTTTGTGCTGTTGGACTTTCAAAAACCAAGATTGGAAGTTTAATACTGGCCTCTCGTAACCTCACTCCTTCATCAACTCGCGCCACACAAAACCAATCTACAACCGGTTCAAGTCGCTCAGCCGTTTGGATTAAATCATGTCCATAGGCATTGTCTTTTACCACTGCCATGGTTTGCACATTGCTGTTTAGCCGTTGCTTTATCGCCGTAACATTATTCAGCAATTTTGAAGTGTGCACGTATACCGTAGAGTTCAATTGAACCACTTTGATTTTCTATGAGTTTTTAAAATTACATTGGCTGCATTGTAACCGGCTGCACCAAAAACTCCACCTCCCGGATGGCACGATGCGCTGGATAAATACAGATTTTTAATCGGGGTTTCGTAGCGACTCATCTCCGGAATCGGACGAAACATAAACATTTGATCGAAGCTCATTTCAACATGCATCACGTTACCGCGTAGTAACCCATGTTTTCGCTCGATGTCTAAAGGAGATTGAATGTACCAATCGATGAGTTTGTCTTTCATATTTGGCGCATAATCTACCACAACATCGTAAATTTTTTGTGCTTCACGTTCTCTGATGTCTTCCCAACGCACCCCACCAGCCAATTCATAGGGATGCCATTGTGCCCACACAAACATGGTGTGTTTGCCATCTTTGGCAACTTCTGGGTCTATCTTTGAGAAAGTCATTGCCAATACCGCCGGTTTCTCGGGCGGACGTTTCTGCATATAATCGCCAATGGCGTTGTTCATATATTGCACCGACGGCGCCATTAGTTGAATTCCATTGTGGATATGAGGGTCGTCGGGGGCAGCGGTGTATTGCGGAAGTTCATCCACAGCGCAACGGATTACCATTCCAAAACCATTACCCACATTAATATTCTTCACCTTTTTAAGCATTGAAGATTCGAGGTGATCTTTCCCCACCATCTTAAGCATAGTGGTTTGCACATGCGCATTCGAAATAATGATCGGCGCTCTAAAATCTTCCCCATCTTCGGTTTCTACACCAACCGCTTTACCTTGTTCGATAAGAATCCTTTTAACAGGTGAGTTAGCTCTAATTTTTCCACCGTGGGCTTCAATCAGATTTTTCATCGCTTGGGTGAGCATCCCACTTCCACCCTTTGGATGTTTCGCGCCCGACTCGTGCAACATACTTTGCCACCCGGCAAAATCACCGGTAGCCGAATGATCGGGTAACGGACCCGATTGAGCCGCAAACCAAAGTAGCGCTGCTTTCATGTATTCACTGTCGAATGCATCATTCACTACCTTACCATAACTCGAGAGAATCTTTTGTAAACCGGGCATTTGCTCACCACGTTCAAACATCGAGCCATCGCGCATCTGCTGTTTAGCCATGGTCGATATGATATTACTACCGGTGGGCACACTCATAAATGTTTTTAGCACCCCTTTGTTAATTTTGCCCCAAAATCGAATGAACTCCTGATAATTCTTAACATCCTCTGGCGCAACTTTCGATATCGATTCTAAAGTGCGATCTACATCTTTCCAAAAGTGAATGACTCCTTTACCAGTGGGCACCGGGTACGACATGATGGGATCCATATCGATATAATCGAGCCCATATTTCTCGAGTTCTAATTCTTCAATAATCCCAGTTTGATGGATCATAATATGCACTGAGGATCCCACATCCATCTTAAAACCATGTGGATTCTCTTCACTTTGGAACATAGTTTCGGTACACACTGCTCCGCCGATTGTATCTCTGCGCTCTAGAACCAGAATTTTAAAACCGTTTTTAGCGAGATAACACCCCGTTGTAAGTCCGTTATGTCCCGAACCGATAATAATAGCATCAAATGAATTCATAGCATGAAAATAAAATGAATTGAATGAAAGTGAACTTTTTTTAAGTATAATTGTGTGAAATAACCAAAGCCATTTACTTGCCATTCACCCATAAATATGAATATCGGTCGATTTACCATAGAACAATTAAGTGAAGGAATTTTTGAAGTTTACGATGGAGGTGTCTACAAAAAAGTAAATGCAGGAGATATCACTGGTAAGCAACCCGATTTTAATCCTATGGGTTTTACACCAACTGTGGGTATTGATCCAATTTTAATTCAACATGGCAAACAGGTAATTCTACTCGATACCGGTCTTGGTTGGGGATTAGATAAAGGAAGTAGCTATACCGACACTTCGAATTTGAAAACTAATCTCGATATTTTTGGGTTTAAGCCAGAGGATGTAACTCATGTTGTGCTTTCTCATCTTCATTTCGATCATGCTGCCGGTGCCACCTACGTTGATAATAATGCCATTACAAAACCAACTCTCCCCAATGCGCACTATTTCGTACAAAAACTAGAATGGTATTACGGGGTAGAACAAGCAATGGGGCCTTCCAGTAATCAAGCAACTCAATACCAAATGGATGAGCTGTATAAATTGCATGCAGAAGATCGATTGGTGTTAATAACCGATAAGGCTTTTGAATTGATTCCGGGGATCCAACTTATCCATACCGGTGGGCATACACCCGGGCATCAAATTGTGAAAATTCAGGATGAAGATGCTAAGCAAACAGCATACTATTTGGGCGATTTGGTTCCGAGCGAAATTCATTTGAACCATTATTTTATGCAAACTGCCGATGTTGATCCTCTTCAATCTAAAAAAGCGAAAACTATTTTATTACGTCAGGCATCAAAAGAGTCTGCTGCTTTAATTTTTTATCATTCCATTCATACAAAAGCAGGGATTTTAAGCCGAGATAAAAACAAGCAATATGTATTGGAAGAGTTTTAATTTTTTTAGGCTATATTCATTTTCATTTTTGCATCTCAAATTTAATAACATGTTGAAAAAAATTAGCCTACTAAGCCTAGTATTTATTCTTTCTTTAGTCGCTTGTGTTCAAACTAATGATTCTAAGAACACTCAGTCACAGACAGAAGAAACCAGACAGATCGCTACTGATTTTCATGATAAATTCTGGAATATGTCTGATTTGGAAGGCGGGCGAGCTTTAGTAGCCGACACTTTATTTCTTTACTCCCCAACGAATGAATTCAAAGGAATGGCGCTAACTTATGATCGCATGATGGGTGTTCGTAATATGTTTGCAAATATGATGACAGGGTTACATTATGAGCCGATAAATATAAGTTCCGATGGAAAGCATGCTTGGGTTTTAGCAAAAGCGAGCTACACTCATGATCAAACGGTTGAGACCAAATTAGGTGTATTTGAACCAACTGGAAAACAAGTCGATTACTTTATCATGTATAAATACACTGTTGAGAATGGTAAGATTACTGAAGCCTACGACATCCATGATTTATATAATCGAAGTAAGCAAATGGGCTTTATACCTGATTTATAAGTAAAGCTCATTTTTTAGTATATGAAGAGAATCCCCACTTGGGGTTTTAGAATGGATAGTTGAGCTAGACAACTGCGATAAATGATTTTAAGTAGGAAAGCGAGAATCAATCAGCATGTCTTTTATTCGATTAACCACACACTTAAAGAAGACTGATTTTTTAAGTTATTGATCTAAAATCCACTTCTTTGCGGCATCAATTTTATTAAACACTTTAATATTCACTCCGCCACGACTTACAGTCTCAATTAGAAACTCTTCAGAAATTCCAGTTGGATTATACAAAGCTGCGATTGAAAAGCCGTTCATTTTACGGCGTAGTTGTTTCCCAAATTCATAGTTGTCAGAGATATCAGTTGTATTTTCTTGATACCGCAGATCAACAATGAATTTGTTTGTACCTAATTCTTCGCAATATTTTTGAATAGTATCGCGAAAGGAATGTCTTTCTTCACCGGTAATTGGCCCTCGCCAACATGCGTACACTACATCTGCCTCTTCTATTTTATGTATTGTTGCTTTCATAACATTTTCAACCTCTACCATATTCAACTTTAATTGCACCACTAAATTAAACGAAAATAAGGAGAAAAAGTTCCTCTATGTCATTAATTAAATTAACTTAAAATTAAATTAAAAGAAACCACTCTAATTAAGTTTTCCGTTTTAAACCGATTATTTACGTTTTTTAAATCATTAATTTTCCTTATTTCGCAGTCCAAAATTTTAAGTTTTGTCGATATGAAATTCATCTATGTAGCAATCATAACAGCCTTATCCTTTTCACAGGTTTTTGCTCAATCATCACCTCCTTTGAAAATTGGTGTAGTTGGATTAACCCATACGCATGTACATTGGATTTTAGGAAGAGAAGACATTGGGGATATTGTAATTGTTGCAATAGTTGAACCGAACAGGGAGTTAGCTCAACGTTATTCTAAGCAACATGGCTATTCGATGGATATAGTTTTCGACACAATGGAGGATATGTTTGCTGCCGTAGAAATTGAAGCTGTAACAGCATTTGGAACCATTTATGAACATCTGGAAGTGGTCCAAAAAAGTGCTCCACGTGGCATCCATGTAATGGTAGAAAAACCACTAGCTGTCAGCTTTGATCATGCAAAAGAAATGAAACGTTTGGCAGAAGAACACAATATCCAGTTGCTTACCAATTACGAAACAACTTGGTACGCCGCCAATCATGCTGTGAAAGAAATTGTGGATGATAACGAAATTGGTCCCCTTCGAAAAGTTGTGGTTCATGATGGCCATAAAGGCCCGGCAGAAATAGGTATCAATAGTGAGTTCTTGGAATGGTTAACCGATCCGGTGCAAAATGGAGCCGGAGCTTTAACCGATTTTGGATGTTATGGCGCAAATTTGATCACTTGGTTAACTAACGGTGAGCGACCGATTTCTGTATTTGCTCTCACTCAAACGATCAAACCGGAGCTTTATCCAGAGGTAGATGATGAAGCTACCATTTTACTGGAATACCCAACAATGCAAGGCATTATACAAGCTAGTTGGAATTGGCCAATTCCGCGAAAAGATATGCAAGTGTATGGCAGAACCGGCGTTGCTTTTGCAGATAATGCAGAGACGTTGCGTTATCAAAAAAATGAAAATGTCGAAATGAAAGTTTTCGAACTCCCCTCACTTCCTACACCATTTCATGATCCTTTCGCTTATTTTAAAGCCGTTATTCGAGGCGAAATTCAAGAACAACCAATGAGTTTATCATCATTAGAAAACAATATGATTGTAATGGAAATTCTGAATGCTGCTATGAAAAGTGCCGAAACCGGTAGAAAAGTTTATCTCGATGATTAACCGAGTTGGATTATTTTTTTGCATGTTCATCATTCTGCTAATTTCGGCATGCAAAGATAATAGAATTAGTCTGGAGTCTGCCGGTTTAAGAGGCGAAGTAACAGGCAATTGGGAGCCACTTGATGAAGGCGACACCCTGGAAGTTTATGTGCATCTAAACAATCAAATACATTTAGGTAATCCATCATTTGAAATCACTTCATTACCCGAAGCTCATACGAAGACTTTTCAAGTTTGGACTGACACGAATTACGCGAGAGATTCGCTGCATGTATACTATCCCATCGAAACCAATTGCACGATAATTGATGAGCAAACTGTATGCTACGCAACTAATTATATTATCGAAAATGCTAAATCGGATACATTTAGATATCTGGGCAACGATTATGCCACCGATGGCAATGAACTATTTTTTAAAGGCAAAGTAATACGAGGTTCCAACAACGAAGGGTTTTAGGATTAGTTAAATCAAAAACAAGGTGCAACTTCGAAATAAGAATGTGCTGAAGAATTACCAATTCTATGCAGTTAGGATTTTTATATTCGAAACTACGATGAGCAAATCACTTAATATTTCTTTCTAAAATGTACCGTTTCTTCAAATCTATCAAGAAGGATTCTTTATCTATGAATAAAACGAGTAAATATGCAGCATATGCCGTGGGAGAAATTTTTCTGGTTGTTGTTGGGATAATGATCGCGTTGCAAATTAATAACTGGAACGAATACAACAACAACCACGAACTTGCAGTAAAGTATCTCAAAAATGTTCAAACAGATTTAGCCAGAGATACCTCAGTGTTTTCAACTACTTTAAAGACCATTGAGCAAATAAAAGATTTTAAAGCATGGGGTTTACAACAACAGGATTTTTCAGCCATTGATGTCAATTATCTTACTGCGTTAATAAGCCAAAAATATTTCAATATTCAATCCAACGATCAGGCTTTTCAAAGGATGAATGATCCAAATGTGATGAATATCATAGAGTTCGATTCTGTGTTCATGGCTATAAATTCCTACTATACGTTTAATCAAGATTACCTGAATAGTTTTAACGAATGGGATAAAGAATCTTCGCTTAAAGAATCAGACTACTGGAATCTGCAAGCGGCTTACGAAATAAATTTTTCCTCTCCACAAGATAGTATTCCAATTATTCAGGATCCCGATATCAGAAAGCAGCAATTGCAAGATCGTATTCTTTCAGTTGAAGGTAGAAACTATATTAAATTGAGTCTACTTCGTGTCTCAACCATCGAAGGCATTTATAAGCGGCAACTCGAAACAGCAAAACGATTAATTCAACGTGTTGATATTGCCCTTGAATCTATTTAACTAAAGGGACCGTAGAGGATTCGGGTTACTTAGTTAGCAATTCAAAAATGGGGACAAAATGGAATCACTTGTACAACCCGTTCAACAAAAAGCACGCATACAATCACTTGATATACTGCGTGGGATAGCCATTTTAGGTATTCTAATCCTTAACATTCAAAGTTTTGCGATGCCGGGTTCAGCGTATCTGAACCCATTCTCATATGGTGATATGGAAGGGCTGAATTTCTGGGTTTGGGTATTTGGACATATTTTTGCTGATCAAAAATTCATCACCATATTCTCTATTCTTTTTGGGGCTGGCATTATTTTAGTGACTCAAAAAGCTGAGCAAAAAAGTGGTAAATCAGCCGGGTTACACTATAAGCGTAATTTTTGGCTGCTCGTTATTGGCTTACTGCATGCTCATTTAATCTGGTACGGGGATATACTTGTAGCTTATGCTCTTGGTGGTTTCATTGTTTACTTTTTCAGAAAGATGCAGCCAAGAACCCTGCTCATACTTGGAACTTTAGTTTTCTCGGTTCATTCGGTTCTTTACATTATGACAGGCACTTCTATCCCCTATTGGCCCCAAGAAGCCCTTCAAGATACGATGTTGATGTGGCACCCGCCTGCATCCGAAATACAACAAGAAATCAATGCTTTAACTGGTTCTCTAACCGAACAAATTAATTATAATTCAGCAGGAGCATTAGTGATGGAAACCATGGTTTATGCCATTTTATTTTTCTGGAAAACTACTGGTTTAATGCTCATCGGAATGGCTCTTTATAAGATGGGAATTCTTAGTGCCGAAAAAAGTTCATCCTTCTATAAAAATGGACTTATTGCAGGATTCTTAATAGGATTCCCAATTGTTATTTACGGAATGATCCAAAATCTAAATGCTGACTTCAGCTTTGAATACTCTATGTTTCTCGGATCACAATTTAATTACTGGGGAAGTTTATTTGTGAGTTTCGGTTATATCTGTGTTGTAATGTTATGGGATAAATCAGGCAAATTCGAAGCCCTTAAATCTAAACTTTCTGCAGTTGGACAAATGGCCCTCACTAATTACATCGTACAATCACTAATTGGCGTATTTCTTTTCTTTGGTGTTGGCTTTAGTCTCTTCGGCGAAGTTGATCGTATTTTCCAATTGTCTATTGTTTTTGCAGTTTGGGCCTTACAACTTTGGTGGTCGAAACCGTGGTTAGATCGTTATAAATTCGGTCCGCTCGAGTGGGTGTGGCGATCGCTAACTTATTGGAAAAAACAGCCAATGAAACGATCATAACGAGTAAGGCTTTTTCAATATTTACCGATTACTGATCGCTAGGAATGATTATTTTTGACAGATAACTTTCTATTTGCTTATATGAGATTCATTCTTCCCTTACTTTTTCTTTTTACGTCCTCAGCCTTTGCCCAAAATACCTATTCCATTACAGTCATCGATCATGATTCGAGTGAACCTATAGCCGGTGCCAGTGTTTATTTCCCGGGCTTGCAGAAAGGAAACGTAACTGATGCCTCCGGAAAAGCAACCGTAAAGAATATTCCCGACGGTATTTTTACCATCGAAATTTCCTTTTTGGGATATGAAACCAATGGCTTTGCGCGCACCTTTCCGTTAGCCGATACTTTTAAAAATGAAACCGTTGAACTGAAACACGATCACGAAGAATTTGAAGAAATCGTAGTTCAATCTACCCGATCCAGTCGTACTATTGAAGATATACCAACTCGCATCGAGTTTATTGCCGGCGAAGAATTATCAGAAAAAGGAAATATGAAACCCGGCGATATCCGCATGCTACTCAACGAAAGTACGGGCATCAGAACACAGCAAACCTCGGCAACCAGCTATAATTCCAGCATCCGAATTCAGGGATTAGATGGCAAATACACGCAGTTATTACGCGACGGACTTCCCCTCTACTCCGGCTATTCCGGCGGATTGAGTCTGATGCAAATCGCTCCTCTTGATCTCAAACAAGTAGAGGTGATAAAAGGTGCATCCTCCACTTTATATGGCGGTGGAGCTATTGCCGGAATTGTGAATCTTATCACAAAAACACCTGCTGAAGAGCCAGAATTAAGCTTTATGGTAAACGGTACTTCTGCACTTGGACTAGACCTGAGTGGTTTTTATGCCGCTCGTAATCAAAAAATCGGGACTACTGTCTTCACTTCTTACAATCATGGTACCCCTTACGATCCGGCTGATATTGGTTTAACGGCTATTCCGAAGTTCGATCGTGTCACACTTAATCCAAAAGTGTTTTTCTATTTAAGCGAACAAACTCAGTTGATTACAGGCTTCAATTTTGTGAGCGAACTTCGAGAAGGTGGAAACATTGAGTTGCTAAAAGGCAACGAACCACAAGATTCGCAGTATTTCGAAAGCAACGATACCGACCGTTTTTCTACTCAGATTCAGCTTAACCACTCCATCAACAATTCAATGGAAATGGAGTTCAAAAACACCTTCAGCTATTTCGATCGAGAGATCCGAGTTCCCACCTACACCTTTTCGGGCACTCAATTATCATCGTTTAGTGAGTTTAATATAAGTCGGGTTTCGCAGGATTATGAATGGATTGCTGGAATCAATCTTTGGACCGAATCCTTTGATCAGTCGATTCCATCCGACAATGAGCAACTAGATTTTAAAGAATCCACCGTTGGAATTTTTGCTCAAAACACCTCCAATTTATCCTCAAAATGGACGCTCGAGAGCGGGCTACGATTCGATGTACATTCTGAGTATGGAGCTTTTCTTCTACCGAGAATTTCGCTGATGTACGAAGCAGATTCTGATCTCACCTATCGTTTGGGAGGTGGTTTAGGGTATAAAACGCCAACCGTATTTAATGAAGATGCTGAACGTATTCAGTTTCGAAATATCCGACCTCTTGATCCTTCCCTACTCGATGCAGAGCGTTCATTGGGGATTAATTTTGATGTGAATCGAAACTTTGTTTTGGGCGATGAATTAACGCTTTCACTAAACACTTTGCTGTTTTACACCCGCATCGAGCAACCATTACAATTGCGAATCCGTGACAACGAAGCAGCGTTCGTTCAAACCGATGGGAATGTTCGGTCGCAAGGAATGGAAGTGAATATGAAATGGGCTTATGATCATTTTAAACTGTTTATTGGCTACACTTTAGCCGATGTGATCCAGGAAGAAAACGGTGTTTCAACAGAATTCCCACTTGTTGCAAAAAGCCGACTAAATAATGTGCTGATGTACGAAAAACATGGCGAGTTTTGGATCGGTTTGGAGGCTTATTATTTCAGTCCTCAACAGCTAACCGATGGCAGTGAAGGACAAGCATATTGGATTGCCGGTCTCATGACTGAAAAAGTGATTCGAGAAGGACTTTCAGTATTTTTAAACTTCGAAAACTTCCTGGATACTCGTCAAACCGCTTTCGATACCATTTTTACTGGCTCCATCGATGAACCACAATTTCGTGATATTTATGCCCCAGTGGATGGCTTTGTGATTAATGGCGGTTTTAAACTGAGGTTTTAGTTTAGTTTTGAAACTTGAACGGTTTCTTTCGTACAGATTCTCAAAATTTTGAATCAATATTATTTCATGATAACCTTTCACAAATTTCCTCTCCTTTTAGCCTCGATTCTAATTATTGCGGCAAATGCAGGATGTGTTTCTCAGAATACATCACCAGAAAAGTTAACTCCAGATCAGCTAGTTGCCAATTATTACGAAGCCGTGGGTGGTTATGATGCCATCAAAGCAATAGAAACTTTGCAGATTCGAGGCTATTACATAGAGCCGGCTTACGATTTTTTGATTCCCGCAAGTATCACCAAAAAAAGGCCAAATTATCGAATAATCGGTGATATTGAGAGAGTTGGATTCGAAGAAGGTTTCAATGGTACGGCCTGGGAATATCACTCTGATCGGGGATTAATTTTAAGCGAAGGTGAAGCAAAAGAAGCCATTTTGGTTGGCGCAGAATTTGATCATCCCTTTATAAATGCCAAAGAAAAAGGAAATGAGCTTCTGATAAAAGGAACTCGATTAATTGGTGGAAGAAATACCATCGAGCTTGAAGTAACCATGCAGGTTATGGAACAACCCTATGTGGCTTCCTATTATTTTGATGAAAATAACTTCTTATTGGTAGCTCAGAGAAAAGTGATGCCTATTCATGCAGTTGGGCCGGATGTTGAGATCATTAATCTTTATTCAGATTTCAGACCGGTAAACGGAGTCCTCTTTCCGTTTGCAAGCATCGAGCGTAACGAAAACACCTTCGAGTTTCTAAATGCAACCATCTGGAATGAAATCATCGCCAACGAAGAAATCTCCATGGAAACGTTCGATCCTCCCGGGGAATAGAGAGAATTTATAAGAACCTTGAATGTGCCTTCTACAGGCTCAGGCACGGATAGTTTCCCTAAATTATTGGACCGAAACCGGTGGGTGAGCTTGTTGAACCCCACCGATGATTACAACAACTTAGAAAATTTAAGATCCCCGCCTTCGCGGGGATGACACAAGAAAGGTAATAATGAGTTGAAGAGTTTTCCCCTACTTATTCATCGAGATCAAAAACTCTTCGTTATTTTTGGTTCCTTTTACTTTGTCGAGCAAGAACTCAGCAGCTTCGAAGGAATTCATGTTGGTCATGTAACGACGTAATAGCACTACTTTTTCGCGCTCGGCATCGCTGACTAACAATTCTTCGCGACGTGTTCCACTTCTGAATACATCAATTGCAGGGTAAATTCTACGATCTGAGATTCTTCGATCTAATACGATTTCTGAGTTACCGGTTCCTTTGAATTCTTCAAAAATAACATCGTCCATTCGTGATCCGGTTTCAACTAAAGCCGTCGCGATAATGGTAAGCGAACCACCGCCTTCAATATTTCTAGCTGAACTGAACTGTTGACGTGGAATTTTCAGTGCTTCAGAATCCACACCACCACTCATTGTACGGCCTTTATTACCCGCACACACATTGTATGCTCGTGCTAAACGCGTAATAGAATCGAGTAGTAGCAATACATCGTGTCCACTTTCAACCAATCGTTTTGCTTTTTCGAATACGATTTCAGCTAATCCTTTGTGATTTTCCGGTTTTTCATCAAATGTTG
The DNA here is from genome assembly GCA_034669965.1 of Balneolaceae bacterium. Lineage (GTDB taxonomy): Bacteria > Bacteroidota > Rhodothermia > Balneolales > Balneolaceae > HXMU1420-13. The sequence continues at coordinate 412,650 of JAXMOK010000002.1, forward strand.
ATGCAACCACTTCGGCACCCTTTACGGCACGTTCCATTTCGGTAACCTCTTCAGGACGCTCATCCACCAACACAATTAAAATCTTTGCTTCAGGGTGATTGTGAGCTACCGCGTTCGCAATATTGCGAAGAATGGTAGTTTTACCGGTTTTAGGTTGGGCTACAATCAACTGTCGTTGCCCTTTACCTACCGGTGCAAACATGTCGATGAAGCGTGTGGTGTATTCATTGTGCTGATATTCAAGCTTGTAGCGCTCATCGGGGTGGATTGGGAGCATATCATCGAAAACTCCACGATTGTCCATGTCGGTTGGAATACGGCCGTTTACGCCTTCAACACGGAGCAGTGCAAAATATCTCTCGCCTACTTTGGGTGGACGGATAATGCCAATTACACAATCGCCTTGACGTAATCGAAATCGCTTAATTTGCGATGGCGACACATAAATATCATCCGGTGATGCTTTGTAATTGTAGTTGACTGAACGCAAGAATCCATAGCCATCCGGTAAAATCTCCAGCGTACCTTCATTTACTAAATAAGGCCCAAGCTGTGGTATAATTTCATCTAAACGCTCTTGTAGCGTTGGTTTGTCAGATACCGGAAGTTGATCATGTTCATGATTTCTTTTATTCCGGCTATTATTCTGATTTTGCCGATTGTTATTTCGATTCCTATTGTTCTGTTGTTTCTTTTTCTCGTCTTTTTTCTCCTCTTCCTCTTTCTTATAAGAAACAATATGAGAGTGATTTCCATAAGATTTCATCTCATCTTCTTTTTGAGAACTTTTTTCTCGTTCGGCAGGCTTTTTAGTTTCGCCTTCAAGAGGAAGTGCCGTTTGTCCGGCTCCTGCTTTTTCTTTTATCTGATCGATTAAGTCTTTCTTGCGTACTCCGGTAACTCTTCTAATGCCTATGGATTTGGCAATTACCTGGAGTTCACCCAGTTTTTTAGATTCGATATTTTCGAGTTCTTTGGCCGAAATACCCGCGGTCTGATTATCTGACATAAATATTTTTTGCTATTGCAATGTATGATCTTACTGAATTTGGGGCGAGCGCAAGCAAATGTGTGTAAAGCGCTCAATCAGGTAAGGATTTAAATGATGGTGGAAAAGTCTGATTAGTTCAAATGAGTTAACCACCGCTTTACAATACTGTAAAAGTAAAAACTTCCCGTAAAAATTACTACTTCATCATTCAATTCGTGTAATAAGTTTTTGATCGACTTTTCGTCGACGGTTTTAACTGCTAAATGAGGTTGAATATCGGCAGTGGTTGCTGCTCGTTCGGAATCAATTTCGTAATAGTAACACGGCTCTAATGCTTTGAATTTTGCCAACACATCAGGCTGTGCTTTGTCTTTCATAAATGATAAAACGAAGTGCACTTTATCGGTATTCAGTTCTGTTGCTGCTTCCAGCATCGAGTTGATGGCCACCAAATTATGCGATCCTGAAAAGTACCATTCTTTAAGAGGATTCAATTTTTCAAATCGCGCAGGAACGCCTCTGAACTGTTCTATGGCACGTATTTCGGCAGATAGATCTACAGGAAATTTCTCGGATAAGGTACGAATTGCAGCGATAGAGGTAGCCACATTCCACATATTTACAGGTTCATAAAACTGTGTAGATATAAATTTTCCCCAACCGATTAGCATGATATTTCGATCGCGCCAAACCGGTTGTACCTCTACGGCTTTAACTATTGGCGCTTTTTCTTTACCGGCTTTTTTTTCAATTACTGATAGCGCTTCACCTTCTATATTTCCAACAACCACAGGAATATCTTTTTTAATGATTCCTGCTTTTTCTTCAGCAATATTTGCTTGAGTAGTGCCAAGTATATCAGTATGGTCGAGACCAATACTTGTAATTATTGAGAGTTCAGGCATTATGATATTGGTAGCATCCAACCTTCCACCCAATCCTGTTTCAATGATGGCTATATCAACTTCAGCCTTATCGAAAGCCCAAAAAGCAAGAGCGGTACTGATCTCGAAATAAGTGAGCTCATACTTTTCAATCAATGGCTTGGTTTTTTTAAAGAATTGAAGAATAACTCTGTCTTCAATCTCTTTACCATTGATCTTAAATCGTTCGTTGTATCGCTCCAAATGAGGCGAAGTAAACACACCGGTGATGTATCCTGCTTCCCGATAAATGGCTTCTAAAATAGAACAAACTGATCCTTTGCCATTAGTTCCTGCCACATGAATGGAGGGGAACGTATTTTGCGGATCTCCTAATTCGGTACAAAATGCGGTAATTTTATCTAGACTGAAATTGGCTGCACTTATTCCTTTGGTTGCAAACATTGGTATACTTTCCAGATAATTCCAAACATCCCTAATGGATTTAAGCTGACTCATTCTGTAAGATGTTATTTTTCATTAACTCCCATTGCTTCTTAATGGTAAGAAAATTTTGATTACTTACAGAAAAGAATGTCCCGTCGATATCGCTAACCGGAATTAGACCGTGTACGGCGTTGGTAACGAAAACAAAATCTGCGTTTAACAAGTGTTCTAAACGATAGCTCTTTTCTTCTAATTCGATAGTTCTTGAACGTCGAATGGCTTTTATCAACAAATTTCTGGTGATACCATGCAGCAAATCACAATCTGTTGAAGGAGTAAATAAGATATCTCCAATACCCCAGAACAAATTCGAAGAAGTTGTTTCACTTACATAACCATCTAATGTTAGTAAAATGGCATCATCGGCCAGATGTTTTACCGCTTCCTGACCGGCTAAAATGTAATTTAAACCATTGCTTAATTTTGTTGATCTGCGCAATGCAATACTAGGTATTACCGGTGTTTTTGCAACATGCAACCGCACAGATTCTTTAGAATCTGAAACCGGGCTTACCTGAATCAGGCAATCCGAACCAGACTCATCTATTACATAGCCACGACCTCCCCTTCTCCATATTTGAATTCGAACTATAGCATCGGTTAGTGCTAAACTATTGATTTGAAGCAGGGATTGAATTACGGAATAAAAGTCGTCTTTTTGAATATCTGAAATTAGATTCAAATACAACATCGATTGATGAAGACGTTGAATATGAGCATCGAAAGCTAGAAAATTGCCACTAAACGATCGTAGGGTTTCAAAGCAACCATCCCCATACATTAAACCCCTATTGTCCGGCGAAATTCGCAATGTTTCGAGAGGAACAATTTCACCATTCATTGCGACAAAATTGTTCATTGCGCACTAAATTCACGGATTATTAAATCAGCTGCGCCCTTATTATAGCCAACATGGCTCTGCACAAAATCGCCATTTTCATTCAACAAAAAGTAGCTTGGTATTCCGGGAACTTTCAGCTCGTTAAAAAGCAGCGTTCCGTCGATGTAAAGAAAATCATGATTTGGCAGCACTGTAATAGCTTCTTCTGTTGCATCTTTCACAAGTGCTGCAACAACGGCATATTTATCGCTTCTCTGTAATGAATCTAACTCCATCATAATTTCAGCTGATTTATCCGACCATGATGACCAGAATAAAACGATAACTCTATTCCCTTGCAAATCGTTTAATCGCAGGCTATCTGATTCTGATCCACCCACAATCGGATGATTAATTGTACCCAGTTGCTGGTAAGACTGTGTATTATCGCGAAAGTTAGCTTCTTGTTCATCTTTAAAATTGAACGAAGCGAACACGATAAATACCATCGTAATAATTGCACCTATACCTATAAATGGTACAAAGTATTTTTGATCAAGTTTCATGTGGGGAAAGTACAAAAACTTCCCCACACGAAGAATCTTACTTTTTGATAACCGTAGCAGTTAATGGAGCAATGGTTATCTCATTATCGATAAAAAACACTCCCGATAGATTCGAAACTGCTTCGGTTCCGGCTTCATCAGAATCTACCAGTACTACACCACCACTAAGATCTTCAATAATACGAAGTGTACGTGACTCCGAATCGGCGTTAATTACCACATAATATGTTTCACCAGAGGTTGAACTGGCTTTAAAAGCAATAAGCAGATCGGTTTCTGCGATATCATCCGTCTCAAGAAGCTCAACATGTTCGCTCACCATATATTCGGAGTCGTGGCGAAAGGCATCGGTAGATTTACGTAAAGCAATTAATCCTTTGGTGAATTCCATGGTTTCTTTATGAATACCCGGCTCCACCACTTTATCCCAATCGAACATATTAACGGCATCGGAGGCATCGTAAGAATTTTCGATTAAATAAGGATGTTCAAAACCCTCAACAAAGGTGAAATCCTTCTCCGGAATAGCATCGGATTTCCATTGTTTGGTGCGTCCGTATTCTTGTCCGGCATGCAAAAAAGCTACACCCTGACTCGTTAAAATGATGGTGTTTCCCAGACGAATTCGTTTCTGGATTTCCTCTTCTTCGCTGGCCGGAACTAAATCGGCAGAATGCGCAATTACATCATGAAGAGTTAGGTTATCATGTGCGGCAATATATTGCAATATATCACCCGGATCGTCTTCGGTTGTATTACTCGGCTTAGCAATAATGTTATTGAAAATAGTTTGAATATTTCGAGCACCACCTGTGATAAATCGTGGCTCTCCTTCAGATCCATAACCTGATTTCACCTCGTTGCGCATTTCATCCGAGAAACAAGCAATGCTGTTGGTAAGGTGCATCCAATCCTGATCGGCAGGACGTACATCCTCGCCCTCATCTCCGGCAAAGGTTCGCCAGCACTCGCCCACCATGTGCACATGTGGATTAATTTTAATGGCTTCGTCCCATAACATTTGAACGGTAAGTGCATCCAGGTCACCCATCAAATCAAATCGAAAACCATCCACTTTATACTCTGTTAGCCAGAATAGAATTGAATCGATAACCAACTTACGAGCCATTGCATGAGTGGTGCCTACGCGTCCTCCACCATAGCTTTGTTTTGCTTCGCCGGCAGCATCCATAAAGTGATAATAACCGGGCACAATATCTTCCAGAATACCTAAACTTGCTGTGTGGTTATATACCACGTCGAGCGTTAGACCAAGACCTTGTTCATGAACGGCATTGATTAACTCTTTCAATTCTTGGATGCGAAGTGCAGGGTTGGTGGGATCTTCAGAATACATTCCTTCGGGTGCAAAATACCCGTGCGGATCATAGCCCCAATTATAGTTTACACCTACCGCGTAGTCCATCTCACGATTCGCTGCTTTAAGTTCGCTACCATGTGCATAGCTCATTACAGGAAGTAATTGAACATGAGTTACCCCAAGATTTTTAATGTAATCGATGCGTTCGGTAAACGCTTTGTATGTTCCGAATCGAGCTTCTGTTGTTATGTCGGGATCTACTGTGAAATCACGAACATGAATTTCCCAAATAATGGCATCTTCGCGTTTCTCAAAGCCTTCGATACTTGCATACTCAAGCTCAGGACCGATAGCGGAAGGATCTAAAATGGCTGCTTTCCCTACAATTACACCATCAGAATCGTCGACCGCTTTTGAAAAAGCATAAGGATCGAGCACTATTTTCTCTTCACCATAATTAGTTACTCGATAGGTATAAAATTTTCCGAAATAATTACCTTCGAGAGCCAAAAACCATACTCCCCTTTCCCCTATCTGCAATTCATGGGCTTCGATAAAACTATTATCATCGGCAGAATCGTACAGCAAGACTTCAACTTTAGTTGCCAGAGGCGCCCATAAACGGAACAAGGTAGAGTTTTCGAAATATTTGATACCAAGCTCACCATCGTAAGAATACAAATCGTCGATTGCTTGCCAGTGAACTTGTGTTGCTTTCTTCTTAGTGCCAACCTGAACTTCGTATTTTCGCGTGAAATCGAGGGTTTCATCCACCATTATGATGTACGATTGCCCTTGCTGAGGTAATGCAAAACCCGCTAATGTAACACCGTCTTTTACAACCCGGATATCGTCTGAATCGACCTCTTGTGTTAACGTAATTTTAACTTGATTTGGCGACATGATGAAAGCCGAAACGATCTCGAGCGTTTCATCTTCAGTTGTTACCGATTTCGCGGTTGCCGTTTGGAATAAAAAAAGCACCAATAGAAGAATCGGTGCTTTGGAAAGAAGTTCTTTCATTGAATTAGTTTTGAGTGATTAAACTTAGGTTGGGATAGCGGTATGATCATCGGCATCATCATCCACACGTAATGTAAGAAAGCCTGCAATTAGCATCGATACCCCACCAGTTACTAAAATCATAATGGTTTCGCCCCCAAAAATTGTAGTTAAAATAAAGCCAAGCAGTGAAGCAGCCATAATTTGTGGAATTACGATAAAGAAGTTAAAAACGCCCATGTAATATCCCATTTTTTCGGCCGGTAAAGAGCCCGAGAGAATTGCGTATGGCATAGATAGTATGCTAGCCCAAGCAATTCCAACGCCAACCATACTCATCCATAACCATGCCGGTGCGCTTATGAAATACATTGAAATTAGGCCAATTCCCCCACAAAATAAGGCAAGCATATGAGTGATTTTGCGATTGGTTTTGCGTGCAATCCATGGAAGGATGATCGCTGCTAAGGCAGCTATACCATTATAACCTCCAAATAAATTACCAACCATATCAGCACCTTGATTGTATAAAAGCGAGGTTGTATCGGTGGTACCGTAAATATGTGATGTTACCGCAGAGGTAGAATAAATCCACATGGAAAAAAGAGCGAACCAAGTAAAAAACTGCACATACGCCAGTTGTATCATTGTTTTTGGCATTGTGATGAAATCTTTCACGATGTGTACCATAGCGGCTTTGGTCTTGCCTTTCTTGGTAAGCATCATACCTACTACATTTACTAAACCGTAAAAAATCAAGCCTCCACCAAGCACATGTAATTGTGGATCGATTCCTGAAATGGCTACATAGGCAGAGAATGCAGCTCCAAGTGCAATTGAAACACTTCCAATTTTTGAAAATTTCTGAGCAAATACCGGTTCTTCATCCGGAGTCATTGCTGGTTCATCGTGGTCTTCATCTTCTGCCGGTGGATATTCTTTGGTACTAAACACCGTCCACATAACCGTGATGAAATACATTACTGCACCAATGTAAAAAGAATATTTAACCGATGGCGGGATAATGCCTTCAGGTGCGGTATTTGGAATACTTAACCAGTTGGCGAAAATCCAGGGTAAGAACGATGCAACTAATGCACCTATCCCTATAAAAAAGCTTTGCATGGCAAAGCCCGAAGTTCGTTGTTCATCGGGCAACAAATCACCAACAAAAGCACGGAATGGCTCCATCGTAACATTTATGGATGCATCCATAATCCAAAGAATACCTACAGCCATCCAAAGTGCGGCTGAGTTCGGCATCAGTACAAGCGCTATGGCTCCGGTAATTGCTCCAAGAGCGAAATAAGGACGTCTTCTCCCCCATTTTGGTATCCACGTACGATCGGAGTAGTAACCAATAATAGGCTGTACTATTAAACCTGTTACCGGTGCTGCCAGCCAGTAGATTGCCAAACTCGAAGTATCGGCACCAAGTGTTTCAAAGATCCGACTGGTATTCGCATTTTGGAGTGCAAATCCCATTTGTATCCCGAGAAATCCAAAACTCATGTTCCAGATTTGCCAAAAACTCAGTCTTGGCTTTTGTGAGGTGAGCTCTGTCATGCTTTAAATAATTTAAGTTTGGTTAGGTTAAATAAAGTTAGTCTGTAGCCAAAATAAACCAACGATGCGCCGGTAATTCTAAGTTGTACATTCTGTTGTTTGAGCTGAAAGTTCCTTCTGTTACTCCATATTTCGAGTAGGTAGAAGAATTCCAGGTTGGCACCGAAATTTCAACAGGCTGATCGGTGATGTTGATTGCAACGATCACCTCATTTCCGTCTTTTTTTCTTGAATACGCATAGGTTCCTTCGGGCGATTCAATTCGAGTTCTCTCGCCACCAAATTCTCCATTCCATAATGCTTTGTTTGATTCTTGTATGGAAAGCAGCATTCGATAAAAATCTTCGTACGCGTAATTTTTCCAATCAACCGTGTCTTTCTCAAAGAACGCAAGACGTTTATCCAGCCCGGATTCTTGTCCGGTATAAATCAATGGCATTCCGGCAACTGTTGCAGATAACACCGCAAAGTTTTCGAAATTTGGACCGTACAATTCGGAGTCGCTGCCATTCCAAGAATTTTCATCATGATTGGTGGTGAAATACATGCGGTATCCATTGGGAGGAAATTGTTCGGCATCACGAGCGAAAAGATCGTCTAAATCATCGAAATTTTGTTCTCCGGAAGCAATTTCACGAATCACATGAGCGTATTCCCAAGCATAATTCATATCAAATGCTTCGATCAACAATTCAGCTTCGCCGTCTTCGGCCAGCATGAATACATCTTTAATTTTGTCGAGTTCTTTGTGCGTGTTTACCCAAAAATCGGTAGGCACCATTCCCGCAACATCGCAACGGTATCCATCGATGTTGAAGTCGCTGACCCAATATTGCATCGCGTCGAGCATTGCTGCGCGGAGCTCTTCGTTATCGTAATTGAAATCGATTACATCGCTCCAGTCTTCTACCGGAGATACGAAGTTGCCTTCTTCATCGAGCGTGTACCAATCTTTGTTTACGGTCCACACATTATCCCAAGCTGAGTGATTTGCTACCCAATCGATGATCACTTTCATACCCAGATCATGGGCGTCATCCACCAACGCCTGAAAATCTTCTTCTGTACCAAACTCAGGGTTTACTGCTTTAAAATCTTTCACGGCGTAGTAACTACCCATCGCCCCTTTACGGTTTTCTTCCCCGATGGGATGTATCGGCATTAACCAGAGAATATCTACTCCCAAAGCTTGTAACCGAGGTAAGTCTTCGCGGAAAGCATTGAAGGTTCCTTCGGGGGTATACTGCCGAATATTTACTTCATAAATACTAGCGTTTTTACTCCAATTGGGGTGCTCTACGTTACTAATCGGCGGTTCTTGAGTAGGCTTGGAGCATCCCGTTGCTAAAACAATTAACACCAGAATACCTACCCAATTTCTTTTATTAAACATCATAAAAACTAACCTTGTAGTTTAATTAAGTACACAATGTACTATTTCATCAACATCATTTTTTGCGTTTTAACCACATTACCAGATGTTAATCGATAAATGTAAATACCACTGCTTAAACCGCTTGCATCAAAACGTACTGTGTACGAGCCGGCCGCTTTTGGTCCCTGTACCAGATCAGCAACTTTTTGCCCCAACAGGTTAAAGACCTCTACACTAACAAATCCAGCCTCAGCTACATCAAAAGTAATGTTTGTTGATGGATTGAACGGGTTCGGATAGTTTTGATATAATTTGAACGCATTTGGAGCATTGTCAGCAAGTTCTTCTTCTGCACTCACCGACATGTTAAATTCTTTGGTAGTAAATAAACGATACTCGCCCGGTGCCAGTGTGATTTCTTGTTGATTGGTTTCGCCGTTTATATCCATGGTTGAGTTATTAAAGAAATCGTACCAAATACCACCTTGGGTAAAGTCAACTTGTTGTGTGGTAGATGTAACCCCAAAGTTACCTATTGCCACTACGTCGGTATCGGTGTGCTCGTATATAAAATATTTAACAGAACCTGAAAGTGCGAAGGTTGCATTATCCGGACGGGTGAAAGCCTCTGAACTATTACGAAGATTTATCACATTGGCCCAGGTATTATATAGATCTTTTCGATCGGCGTCCTCGTTGTAATCCCAACGAATTGGTTTGTTAGCAGTACGTCCCGGAGCAGAAGCTGGACAATCATTCGAATCATTTAAACACTGCTCTCCGGCATCACCGTAGCCATACCCAAGTTCGCCGAATTGCCATATCATACGTGGACCCGGAATTGGGAAGAAAAATACTCCCGCTAGCTCCATTCTGTCGAGGGCCGTTCCCAACTCACGAATGTTGTAATCGCCACTTGAATTACCAAAACTCCGATTTTTGAACATCAACCATTGCTCGTCATGACTCTCCATGTAGCTTACCAAGTGGTTAAACTGAAATCCTCTTGAGCTTGAACGCACTCCGCTCAAGTTTGATTTCCCACCGGCGTTGTAGCCCATTGTTGCTTCGTTATAGGCGTGATTTGAATTTCCCCAAAGCAACATTCCGGCATCTGCCAGCACTTTCTCTTCGCTGTTGTCGGCAAAGTGTTCGAGGATTACATACGCTTCAGGATCAACACTTTTAATGTGCGCATAGTAATCTAACCAGATATCGACTCTCGATTGATCGTAGTTACCCCACGCGCCAACATCGTTAGGATTGTTGGTTTGGGTAAATCCTTTACTCAGGTCAAATCGATAGCCGTCAACTTTATACTCTTCGATCCAGTACTCCATCACTCGTTTAGAGTAATATCTTGTTTTAGATGATTCGTGATTAAAATCGTAACCCACGTTGAATGGATGTCGTGCTGCTGTATTGAAATATGGATTTTCAGCCGTAGGATTCCCGAAATCACCTTCGTTCCATAGTCGAACTAATGGATTTTGCCCGAACGAGTGATTGAGCACAACATCTAAAATAACAGCAATGCCTCTTTTATGTGCTTCATCCACAAAACGCTTGAACTCGTTAGGCGTTCCATAATATTTATCTAAGGCAAGATGAAAAGCCGGATTGTATCCCCAACTTTCATTACCATCGAATTCGTTTACCGGCATAAACTCGATGGCATTAACACCAAGATTTGCAATGTAATCCAACGTATCAATTAAAGTGCTGTAACTGTGATCGGCAATGAAATCACGAAGCAGTAATTCGTAGATCACTAATTTATCGTTATCAGGTGCATCGAAATCAGTTACTTCCCACGCATATTCCTCTTCACCAGGAGTAAGAACACTCACCATATGCGAAGTTTTTCCTTTTGGATAAGGCTTCAGGTTTGGGAAAAGATCGTCTGAGATAAACTGGTCGTTAAATTCGTCGAGTACTAATTCTGAATATGGATCAGCGATGTTAATTTCGCCATCCACTAAATATTGCATGCCATATTGCTGGCCGGCAGTTAGTCCATCAATTTCGGTCCAATACCAAACATCTCCACCTTGGATGTCTTTTTTCATGAGGTACTCTGAGGATGGAGTCCAATTATTGAAATCTCCGATCACGTAAATAAAATCTTTACCCGGTGCATACAAAGAGAGTTGAACGGAGGTATCAGAGTTGTAGGTGATACCATCTTCCAGACCAGCCGGACGAGCAACAACCGCTCCATCATTTTCACGAACCGTTACAAAAAACGAAGCAGTATCAGCGAGAGAAGCTCCGTTTGAAGCCACCAAATCAAATTCGATATCGGTATCCCCTGCTTGTGGCACGTAGGTAAAGCGCAACGTATCGTCGGTAGTTGTGGCAACAGAAACATCATTTTTAAAAAGCTCTAGATTTAAATTACCACCAACAACGGTTCCAATTCCAACTAATTCCAGCGAACCATCACTTTTCATAAACTCATAGTCGCTGTCGGGAGTTACAAAACGTGCTGCTGCTTCTCCTGCTGTAAGCTCGATATAAATATCAGCATTGCCATCATCCTTACCTTCGGCAACGATCGCACCATTACGAACGCCTTTATAAACAATAGCCACTTGTTCAATTACTTCGTTGGGATCGGTAACCCCAAAAAATTCACGAATGGATGGCTTGTACGTGAAAGCCCATTTATTGTCGCCAAGATCGGTTGCTTCTACACTGGCGTCGTTGGTTTCCCATCCAAAGGGAACGTATTTCCAGTCGCTACCCGTGTTGCTTTTGCTTGTGATTAAGCCCGTGTGTAAATATACGCGACCATCAAAATTTTCGAGCCCTTGATTCCCCTGTGTGGCATCCAAAACAACACGTAGTGAATCTTCGGAAGTAGCAAATGATGGTGAGAAAGTTACAACTTGTGCCCATACTTGAGTTTGGAGGGCAACGATAAGTAAGAGAAGTGTTCTAAGCGTGAATAGATGTTTCTTAAAGTACATGTTAAAATGTTGAGGTTCGTTGAATGAGTTCGGGTGAATAGATAGTTTGTGAGATTGCCTTGTTGGCATTGTTTAATCGTTCGATAAGATTTTGTGTGGCAAAATATCCCATATCACGCATGGGCTGCCGGATAGTGGTTAACCCAATATATTCTGAAAGCTCGATGTCGTCGTAGCCAACTATCGGAATTCTTTTGCCTGAATCTTTCATGGCCTTAAGTGCGCCAACGGCCTGAATATCGGAAGCACAGAAACACGCCTCGGGAGGATTATCCATCGATAAAATGTGTTTCATCGCCTCGAAGCCCCCTTTTTCGGTAAATCCATCCCGATAAAATGAAGTGCCCGAAATCACGTAATTAGGATCATACTCGATACCGCTTTCGTCCAGCGCTTTGCGATACCCAACTAAGCGATCTCTGATTGGTTTTGATGAACTAAGCGCCGAAAGCATGGCAATTTTTTTGTACCCACTTTCGATCAGGCTTTTTGTTGCTCGAAATGCGCCCTGTATGTTATCTACCGAAACCGAATCGAAGCCTTCGTAATGTTCGTCGATCAAGGTAATGGGCAGGTTAAAGCGTTTGAGCTTCAGAAACTGGTCGTCGCTTAAGTGGATGGATATAAACAGGTAGCCTTCGGCCCATCGGCGTTTTAATACGTGCTCAACTTCTTTGAACAAGTTTTCGCCTGCCGTTACATTAAATATGGTGAGTTCATAACCTTGTTCGCTCAGTTTATCTTGAATGCCTCCAAGAACTTCCATAAAAAAGTAATTCGATATAACCGGTACAACGGCCATAATGGTATTACTCTTACTTCGGGCAAGTCCCTGAGCATAAGCCTGTGGATGATAACCAACAGCGTCTGCAACGCGAAGCACTTTTCTTCGTGTTGCTTCAGAAACACTACTGCTTTGGTTAAATACACGCGAAACGGTTGCGATACTTACCCCTGCTTTTTCAGCGATATCATAAATGGTAGATGCCATTAGGAAAGAAAAAATTAATTACGCAGGTACCGATCAAAGTACCTGCGAGTAGACTTATAGAGAATTTGGTTACTTAATAAGCATCATTCTCTTTGTGCTTGTAAAGTTACCTGCTTCAATACGGTAGATATACATACCTGAAGACAGAGCGCTGGCATCGAAAGCAACAGTGTGTACACCGCTGTTCAGTGTTTTGCCATTAATTAGTGTAGCTACTTCCTGACCTAACAAGTTGTAAACCGACAATCTTACGTCAGATGCAGTTGGTAATGCAAAGCTGATGTTTGTTGAAGGGTTAAACGGGTTTGGATAGTTTTGAAGTAGTTCAAATCTGTTAACAAGTTCATTTTCTTCTTCGCTTGAGCTTGTTGTTTTGGTGTAATCTGGTGGAGTTTCCCACTCAAGATTAGCAGCAGCCCAAGTAAGCGTTTCGAACTGGAAGGTTGCCGGCCACATTACATCCGGTTGATCATCCGGATCGTCTCCATCAGGAGAAACAATTGGCTGGATGTACTGGTAGTGACGACGACCTGCATCGAAACCACCGCCGTTAGCAATAAGCTCGCCGGTTTCGCTTGTAGGCTCACCATAAGCAATACGGAAACCAATGTGGTTTAACGTAAGTGGTGCTAAGGTAAGATCAAGAGTGTAAACCATGTCTGCATTGTCATCAGTAAAGCGTAGACGATTTCTCTCTTCAACAGAAAGCGAAATAAAGTTTTCACCACCATCACCTGGAACAGTAATACCGTTTGTTAGTGCGAAGAAAGGAGTATCTACAAATAAGAATACTGAATCTGTTGCCGGATTGAATGGAGTAGTTCCATCATCGCGAGTTACAGCAGCACTCATATCAACACTAAAGGTAACAGTAACTTGTCCGCCACCGGTTACGTTATTCGGAGTGATTAACGCCTGTGGAGATACACCGTTATAGTTTTCTGATTGCACAGTTTGTGAAACATCATTTGTGATGCTGAATCTACGATCGGCACCACCTGTTACGCCTGGTTCTTCCCAACCAGAGCCATCGTGAGTGATTCCACCTAAGAAGAACTCGTTGCCTTCTTCGTCACGACGTTGATCCCACTTAATGAAGTATTTGTAGGTAACATCAGATTCTACTGCAGCAGTAAATGGAATTGCTAGTGCGTCGTAGTTACCTGAAATATCATTAAAGGTCATACGGTTTTCGCCCCAGCCATTGAAAGATCCACGAACAGAAACAGTATCAATAGCAGAGTTGAAGAAACCAATACCTTCAAGAATACCAACGTTAACTTCGAAGTTAAGCGCTGTATTTACGATAACTGCATCGGTTGGAGGCACGTTATCGAAATATCTCCAGTAAAGGGTAGTATCGTCATCTGAGATATTAAAGGTGTAGTTATCACCATTTTCCCAAGAGATAGTACCATCCAGATCTTCAATTACAAATTTGTAGTTGATAGGATCAGTGAAGTTTGCAAGGCTGTCGTTGTCTACATAAACAACACCGGCAAAGAAAACATCATCGCCTTGTGCTGAAATCTGCTCCATTGGAGTTGCAGAATCCCATCCACCGGCAAAGAAACCGCCTGTACCACGGATACCAACTATTCCTGAAGCCAGGTCTAGATCAGCATTCTGTACTTGTGCACCCACATTTACACGGAATACGAAGGCAGTGCTATCTTCTTTTTGCTCGAATGGAGCTTCGCGAGTTTCGTACCATTGTAGTTCAGTAGTAACGTCAGCGCTGGCATCAGCAGCAAGTTTAAATTGGTTGTTTCCACCGCTTTCCCAGCCGGTTTCGCCACCATTTCTTAGACCTGTGTTGGCATCAACACCAGCCCACCACTTGTAATTGATTTCGTCACCGGCAGCCATATCAAAAGATACGCTCCAGTAATCGCCACCCATATTTTCAGCCACTAAATCGGTGCTGTTGTTCCAGTCGATAGTTTGACCTAAATATGGAGCATTGTAACCGGTAGAACTGTTAACACCACCAAATACTGCTACATAATGGTTTTCCATTAAGGTATCAGGGTGAGTTGCTGTGTTAACCATAAAGGTTACATTTACAATGTTCGCAATCTCGGTAGAATCGAAAGGCATAATTTGAACGTCGCTATTATTGCGAGCCATAACACCAATCAAGTTGAATCTTTCGGTTGGAGCCGGAGCACCATCGAAGAAAGATTGGCCACGATCGATTCGTAGAGTAAATGCGCTGTCGCCAGCCATTACATCTACACTTACACCAGAGCTGGTTTGAGCATCTGCGGGCCATGTTTCGCCATCAGCAAGGCTAACGCCTTCAATCTTTACGATTGTACCTTGCATATCAGAATCGACCATTAAGTCAGCAGCTGTGATTACTTTAGCAGAAGGACGAGTATTACCTGCGCCTTTTACGATAACAGTATCAGGAGTAATTTGTACCTGATCGCTGAAAGAGCCAATGGTTCCTGTAATTTCAAGTGTATCACCAACACTCCATCCGGTGAATGAAGGATCGTCTTGATTAGTTTCACCACCTACGCCACTATAAAATACGTTGATACCACCGGTTGCATCTTGAACAAAGAATTGACCGTTACCGAAACCGTAATCAGGTGTGTTCATAACACCTTCAATAGTTACGGTAGAACCAGCCATTCCTCTTGCATCAGCAATAGTTGTTGGGACAACGGTACCGTCGTTGTAGAAGTAAAGATTATCGATAAATGCGGTTACTTCGCCGGCAGTTGCAGCACTGAAAATAATCTGTGCAATGTTTCCACGTGAAGCGAGTCCACTGAAAGAATTAAGTGCGATATCATATGATATCCATTCACCTTGGCTTGGGTTTTCCCAAGCAATTTCATGTTCAGAATCGTCACCTTCGCCATCGCCACCATCACCGCTATATCCACCGGTTGGACCGAAATCTACCAGTTTTAATCGGAAAGTGGTTGCGTTGGGTGTCCATAGATCGAAACGAACATGGGTCATCGCAGTTGCGTTTATTTGTGCTGTTACTGTTTCAATGCCTACGAAATTCAATGAGGTGTAACGCTTTACAGCATTACCCGCAATGGTAGTGTCACTGAAATCAGCAGCAGACCAACCTGTTCTCCAGGTATCTACCGTTACATCAGCGTATGCATCACTGAACAACGATATTACCACGCCTTCTTCCTGTGTAGGAGCTGGCGGAGCATCTGTTGGGTCTTGAGCTAATGCGCTTACTGCAAACAGCATGCTGAATACAGAAATCGACATTAATAGCTTTGTAGCTTTGTTCATGTTAGAACCCCTTGTTTTAGTTATGGGTTAGTGTTTAGGTTAAAAGTAAACTTGTACGCTTAATTTATTTACATCTCCCAGATAGGTATATCCGTGATAGGTGTAATTAAATGCGAGTCCAAGATTGTTTGGCAAGGTGTATTTCACACCAATTCCGCCATTAAATTTTTCGATTGCATCATCTTGTCCGATGTACGGCACTCCTCCACGAATAAACACTTTTTCGTTTAGTAATGAAAGTTCGCCCCCCACACTAAAGCTCTGTGTATTATTAGATGGATTGTTCCCATCGATGGCAATAGTTGCTCGTGTACCATCTCGGTCGAAGGCATCCCAAGCCAAGCCAACTCTCAACATTAAAGGCAGATCAAAGCCATCAGTATCAAGTCTTGCATCGGGCTCATAATTACCCGGTGCCGATTCATCCGGATCTGATGAGATAATTAAGTCGTTTCCGGTCATTTGCATTTTCGAGCCGATGTTGGTTACACTCACGCCAAAACGAATACCGTAAAATGGAGTGTCGTAGATGGTTCCGACATCAAAAGCGAGTGTTGAAGCCGAGCTGTTTGCGATTTGCTCGTACACCACTTTTGCAGTTCCACCAATGGTAAATTGCGGGATTAAGTACTGGGCATAGCTGGCTCCAAAAGTAACCGAATAGGCATTAAAAGTACGTCCTGTTTTGCCTTGAGCTTCGGCGGTAGTTTCATCAAACTCGCCATAATTCATCGCTAACACATGCACGCCTACTGCTCCTTTTCCGGTTGGGATGGCAGTGCCAAAGTAAGAATGATTGAAATCTAAGAACCAATCGGTGATTTCTACCTGCAACTGCCCTGAGCTAATGTCGGAAAGTCCTGCCGGATTTAACACCATTGCTGAAGCATCGTTCACAGTAGCTGTGAATGCACTCATTGCCGACGATCGGGCACCTACCGGCACACGTAAGAAATCGGCAGCGGTGGTGCCTGCTTTTGATAGCTGTGCTTGAACTGCCGAAGAAGGAACTAGTACGGCAATAAGAATGACTGTGGATAGTAGTTTTTTCATGTTCTTAATCATTTTATCACCGCAAATTTTCCAACTTTTTCGCCAACACCCGGTGCTTCAATGTGGTAGAGATAAATACCGTAGGATATTTCGAGATTGTCTTTGGTTAGCATGTTCCAAGCGTAGGTTCCTCCGTAGCCATTCAGCAGATCAGTTTCTTCGATATCGATTTCTTTGATCATCACGCCCGAAGATGTAAAAATTCGGAGCGTTGCCGGTGCAGGAATACCTGTAAAATGTAATTCCCTGCGATGTTGCCTATTGGTTGTAGTTGCTTCCGATTCGAAAATATTGGCCACTTTATATGGGTTTGGAATAACCAGAATATCATCCAACTCACTTCGAGCGGTATCAGCATCTACACGAGGCAGATTATCGGTATCGAAGGTGAACTGGAATTTATCGCGACGTATAAATGGCTTGTTGGTGAAAATTTTCAGCGTATCGCCCGGTTCAGGATTACGAGTAAGCAACGATCCATCTGATATAAATGCCGACATCGTAATTCGATACGTTACCGTGTCTTCTACTTCACGGAAATCCTCAACCAGATAAATCAAATCGGAGCAACGGCCACTAAAACTTGATACAGCAGATAATTGCCCGTTTTCCGGTGGGGTGTAATTATCAGGTGGGAAAAAGGTCGGATTACAACGTTGCTGAAATGACGACCCATTTTGAAGATCTAGGAACGCAAAATCAACATCTTCCTCTAAATAACTGTTGTAAATACGGAAATTGGTAGCTACTGAAGCTAAATTCGTAAAAGTACCGGGTGAAGTTTCTACCCTTTTCTCCACGGATTGACCAAATCCAACTGCATCACCAATTATTATTTGATAATCGGATATTTTTGGTGGACCCAATGTAAATATTTCGTGGTTATGTGGAGCAACTTCGGTATCGAATGCCCAACCGGTTCTATCAGCATCAATTCCGGTTTCGGTTACATTATTTACGCGAACGGTAAAGCCCTCTACTACCGGATTGTTTCCACCATTTAAATTGGTAGACTTGGTAATTAAAGTGTCTGGAGTTCCACCCGTTACATTCCTCAAGGTAAAGTTTTTGGTTCTTAAGGTATCAGGTGCGCCGTTAGCAACAATCAGCGTGTCCTCAAAAACTACATCGTAAACGTTGTTTTCTTTTAGTACTCGCGGATCGATAATTTCAACATTTACGGTTCCGCCCGGCGAGCCTGAAACTATAGACGCGTTCGGTGATTCAGGTGAAATGTACCCTGCTTGCTGGCGTGATGGGCGAACTTCAACCACATTTTGGCCGAAAAACACAGTACCATCTGGATTCAATGAAATTTGTACCGGTGAGGCTGACGGACTAATACCATTAGGTTCGTAACCAAAATCAAACGATTCTACTGCGTAATAATATGTTCGTCCGTTAATAACATCGGTATCCTCAAAAACGTGTCGTAATCCGCTATCGTTACCCATGTTAAACTGAACGCCATTATTTGGAATCGGATGAAAGCCGCTTATTCCATTTCTGACATCATAAATTGCAATTGGGCGTAAATAGGTTGGTGAACCTAAACCATCCGAAATGGTCCTGATTTCTTCAAACGATACATCAGTAGTTCGGTAAATCTTGTAGCCTTCAAAATCTCTGCCATCGCCGCCCGACTGTAGTTTTATATATCTATCGATTGACTCCTCAGCACTGGTATCCCAATACAAGGTAACTTTTCCATCGCCGGCTACCGCTGTGACGATAGGTGGATCGGGAGCTACCGCAAACTGGTAATCGGCTTCGTAAGCACGAGTTGCGTTATCTAAATTTGCGTTTACTTTCTCGCGATCATCGCCTGTAGTTCCATTTTCTTGTGCTGCTGTAATTGCAACTGCAAATCGTTCGGATGAACCTTTTGCTAACGGGAATAAACTCGATGAAACGAAAATATCGGAATCGGTTCCCGGATCGGCCGCAAAATCACCAGGAATTAGATAATTAAACCAGATACTTGCGTCTTGATCAACCTGTAGAGCGCCGGCATCAAAAATTCTAACTCGAGAAACCCCGATTAAATCGGTTTCGCTAACATCCGTTTTATCGATGTTCGGCTCACCCGGAAAAGTAGTTCCGGCTCCTGAAGTCGGAAGTCCATCGCCTTGACCGGCACTTGCCGAATTTTCGTTGCCTTGAATACCCACATCATCAGTTTGAGCGATCCAATCGTTGTCGTTATCAAAACGATCGTCTCTTCCCTCATCCATCATTGGCGCACTGGTATTGTAATTCTGTAAACGACCTTTGTATTGGTTATTCACTTTGTCGGCGAAATCCGGATCACTTTGCATTCTAGCTCGAATATCTTGATTTGGTACAATCAAGCCACGAGTTAGGGTATCTCCAACTTCATACTGAAGGTAATTTATGAATCGAATGGCACGAGGCGTAAAAGTTCCGGTTGATGGATTGAAGGTATTTTTGGTAAGGTGATTGGGACGGTTTTCATCAATTAACCCATCGAAATCACTATCTAAACCATCAATATGAATTCCAAAATTAGGATCAGACTGTGGGAGGTTGTCTTCGGTAATTGCAATAGTACCACCGCCGAAATCCCAGGTTACCCCTTGCGACTCAAATGGAGCGCCGGTGTAAGTATCAATTACACGCGAATTGTCGTCTAAGATTCGAACAATCTTATCCCCAATATTGATTACTCGCTCGGTGAAATCATCGGCAGTAAACTCACGGATGAGTGTATCAACCAAAAACTCTTCGGTGTAAAAACCTCCACCTTGAATTGTAAGCGGAGTGTATAAGTTGTCGTTGTCTGCCGAGTAGTACTGGCTGGATGGGTAGTAGGTATCCGAATCGCCATCGTTGTCGATACCATCGGAGGCATTACCCGGAGTTTCGATGAATTTTAATCCAAGTTGCCCGATTAGTCCGCCATCAAAAACTTCGCCTCCATTTTCGCGTTCGGTATCGGTTAAATATGCAATACCACGAATCTCATCAAATTCAGGTTCATCGCCATTGGTATTTCCACCCACGAAATCGGCAATCCAAAGCCCAAATGCCATTCTTGGGTAATCGAAGCTGGCATCGTTTTTAATCTCAAAAATATTGAAGTGTGTTGAGTTTACCAGCGTTTGCGACCATGCCATGATTCGAGTATCCATAATAATACCTAATCCACCACGGCTCGGGTCTGTCAAATCCGGTTGATATCGGGATGAAGTGTATCGCGTGTAGCGATCATCGCCGGCTTTGTAGTAAAATTCAACATCGGCATTGAACTGATCGCGACCAAAATAGCCATTCCAAGATCCACACCAGCCATCGCCACCATCTTCGAATTTATCGGGCCAGCAATTTGGCCATGTATTTTCGATTGGGGATTCAGGACCACGATCACTTCGTGCAATTTCGTCGGAATCGTCGCGCGAGTAACCTTCGATTGGATTTAGCGACCAGTTTGTACGGCCATCGCGGCTGGTTTTGTATGATGCGACATTTACAATTGGGAACACATCGTCTTCGGGAGTACTGGCATCAGGTACTTCGGTACCAAACATCACACTCATAAAGTACATGTATTCACGGTTTGTATTCCGTGGATACTCGAACAGAAGTTCGTTAATTGCACTACTGTTTCTGCGGCCGGCATGCCCCGTATTGTGATAAGTAGCGCGCAGTTGGTTCCCATCCATGATGGAAACTTTACGCTCGTTAAAATTGGAACGTTCTTCGCTAGGCTCATGATCCTGATCCTGCGCTGAAGCAGATCCAACTAACAACAGCGACAAAGCGAACACGGAGAGTAAATAAGATTTTAAAGTAATTTTCATGATGTTAGAAAGACAGTTGAACTCCAAATTGAATGCGACGTGGCTCAGCATATCGGCTTGGGTTGTTATAAAAATCGGGATGTGCGCTTCGCTCTATATTAACCGGAAGTGGTTGATCCGGTTCGCCGGAATCGCTAAATACACTGTTCACCAGTTTGGCATCGAATAGGTTATAGATGTTAAGGAACACCTGAAGATTGTTATCTCCTATTTCGAAATTTTTGTAGGTATTAATATCTACCGTAAAACGATTGGGTAAACGAGAGGTATTTCTTAAATCTCTGGCTGTGGCAACCTCTCCAACAACAACGCCCGGTATGTTTCTGGCTGGAGTGTAAGGCGATCCTGAACTAAATTTTGCCAGTAAATTTGCTCCCCATGTTTTCCCCGAATAGAACATAGAACCGTTTAGGATATGAGTTCTATCCCAGTTTAAAGGCTGTACCAATTTGGTTAAAGCTTGTGTTTGATTGGTTGAATCAATTGCACTGCCTTGATTAATGATAGCGAAGTACTCTGAAGCAGGATCAGAGTTACTACCCTCAACAATTCCGAAGGTGTAATCTAAACCAAAGTTGAATTGCTGGCTTACATATTGATTAAAAGCGAAGGTGGTTCCAATTGATCTGGAGAAATCACGGTTAAAGTAAATTCCATAATTAATAGATGAACTGGCTGTTACTTGCGGACGGCTGGAAACATAGTCGCGCGTGTCTTTATAATAAGCGGCTAATTCGATGGCTGTGCCTTCCAGAATTTCTTGCTTCAAACCCAGCTCGTACTGAATCGAGCGTTCCGGCTTTAAGTTTGGGTTGCCGAATAAACTCTGATTGTCTCCACTCTGTGTAAGTAGTATTTGTGAGTTTGTATATAAACGATCGTAGGATGGCATTTGGAAGAAATAGCCATACGAGAAATAAATTACTCCGGCATCGTTGATTGGATAGGCAACTCCAATTCGTGGTGAAAGTTGATATTTAACATCCGCATCTTTCCACCAATAAGCTTCTCGATCTTCTACGGTTAAAAACGGCTCATTATCATCACGCTGGCCGTTATCATTCAAGTCGGTGTATTGATTTTCCGGCTTCAATGGTAATTCGATATCCGGATCTTCGGGGTCGGCTGGAATTAAGGTATTTGGATCGAAATAGTCGAATCTAAGTCCAACATTAATAATTAGGTTTTCATACTCAATTTTATCCTGAATGTAGCCACTGAATGTAATTGGATTCTCTGTATAGCGCTGATTTCCTGGCGTGTTAACCGCAGGATAGCCAAGCTCTAAACATGGATATTGATTATTTACTTGTGCACAAATAAAACGTAATTCATCCGGAGTGCCCTCTGGAAAATCAATTCCATCTTCAATTAATGGAGACAAGCTTACACTATTGAACTTTATCTCATCAAATTGAGCCGAGAGTCCGGCTTTAATAAAGTGAAACTCATTGATCTGGCTGGAAATTTCAACCTTTCCGATATAGGTGCTGGTTGAACGGCTAAAGCGGCTATTGTTAGTATTAAAGGTATTAAACTGACCCGCATCTGGAATTTGATTACCATTCTCAATATTCGAGGTACCAAGTAATGGATCTGAAAGATTATCGTAATTAAAATAGCGGGGATCCCACGGATTATCGTACAAGTAATTTTCGTAGCCGTTGTAGCGATTTGCAACGTTAACCGTTAGATAGGTTTTTGAGGATGGCGTGATCGTTGTTTTCAAATTCAACGTGTAGTTATCACGGTAATTAGTGCTTTCGCCGAGTGGCACGAATTTATTCCCGAAGTTGTAGCCCTGCCCTTCTTCGGTTGCGTACGATCCAATTAAATTAAACTTTAACGCACTTGATAATCGGTACTCAATGTTACCTTGAAAAGAGCGCGACATGAAGTTATTCATGTTCACCAACGAACTATCACGGGTTCCGTCATCACGGATTTCAAGAAGCTGCTGACCTTCGATTAGTACGGTATCCGCCGAATACCAAGGCAAATCAAAGTCTACCTGTTCGTTATAGAGTGTTCGGTATTCATCAAAATCGGTTCCAAGAGGCACACGATCAACATATTTTCCATGTGGCGAATATGCATTACGACCAGTGAGGTATCCTTTATTCTCAAACTGCCGAGCAGTTACAAAAAAGGTGACTTTATCTTTAATAATCGGACCAGAAACAGAAGCATTAAAGTTGCTCATTCGCAGAGGATTGAAACTCCCCAAATCGGTTCCAATACCGTCATATAAATTACTTTTATTAGTGGCCATGTAGCCACCACTCCAAGCACGAACTGAAGCATCGTAATCGTTGCCACCGGATTTGGTAACAACATTTACAACCCCCGAAAGCGCCTGACCGTGTTCGGCATTAAACGAACCTGAAATTACTTGAAGTTCCTGGATCGATTCATTTTCTAACCTAACCCCAGACGAACCATCGTAGTCATCGGTTACACGAATACCATCTACAACGTAAGATACTTCCGATGCACGACCACCACGAATGTGAATCGCGCCACTGTTACTTACATTCACCCCGGCTTGTAGCTGAATTACATCTGAAACTTCCTGCACCGGCAGCTTTGCGATTTCCGCACTACTTACACGAGCCTCGGAACTGGTAATATCTTTAATTACGGCTTGTCGCTGTGCAACAACCACCACTTCTTCTCCCTCAAACGATTCGGGTTGAAGAACGAAATCTTGTTCAGTAGTTAAATCAGTTCGCACAATCACTTCTTGAACAACCGCGGTGGCGTATCCAATATAACGAGCCTCAAGAATGTAAACTCCGGGAGCTACGTTTAACATGAGATATTTCCCATCAATATCGGTGATGGCCCCTTTTGTGGTTCCCTTAATTCCTACAGTTGCACCAATTAAGGGTTCACCACTGTCAGCATCGGTAAGTGTTCCTGTAACTTTCCCCGATTGCGCCAACACAAGGGTAGGTAAACTCAGAAACAGTATGGTTAGGAGTATTTTTTTAAGCGTATTCATTAATCATTTTCAGATTTTTATAGTAAGTGCGTTTAATCGCTCGGTATTGATTTCAGCATCGTGCTTTTCTTTAACGCGAGCTAAAGTAGAATTTCTAAGTTCAGTGAGCTTCTTCTGGGTTAAAAAAGCATCTACTTGATTTTTGGCTTCGTCGAAAGTAAGTGGACGAGCTTCAATTTTATCTAAAATTTTGTACACATGGATTTCACCTTCTGCATAGGTGATTGGAGTAGAAACTTCCCCATTTTGTAAATTGGCCAATTTGGTGGAATTAAATCCAAACTCTTCAATATTTACATACCCAAGTTCGCCATTCATTAAACGGTCTTCGTTATTGATCGAATGCTGGTTGATTAACTCATCAAACGAAGTTCCCGAATTGTAAGCGGTGATCATCGCCTGAGCTTTTTCCTCGCTATCAACCACTAAACGCTGAACATTAACCATCATTGGTTGATTGAAGCGATCCTGATTTTCTTGAAAGGTTGTATATAACTCGGCCGGCGAATTTTCGATCGATTGCTCCAAATTATCCATCACAAGGCGTTCCAGATAATGCAGGTAGGTTTCCTGAATAGAATTCTGAACTTCTTTTTGTTGATCAATCCCGGCTTTCGTTGCTTCATCAACCATAAATGCACGATAAGCTACCCCTTTTAGGTAGTTTTCAAGGGTTGATTGATCTCTCACAGAATTCAACATTGCCGATGAACTCGCATAATATTCTTCGATAAACCGGTCTACATCAAATGCATAATTACCATTGGTGGCCAGTTCGCCTTTTAATTGAGAAAGATTGGAAACAAACTCCGGATCTTTATTCTCCCACTGTCCCGCTGATGTGGAAATGATCTGATACAAATCAGACATTAATTCTGTATTTAAACTTATTCCATCAACAAACTTCGCTAAGTGCTCACGTTGAGCCAATTCCTCTTTTTTCTTTCGAACATATGATTCCAGCTTCCCTTTGTTTTGAGCAAACTCATCTTCTGTTATTAATGGATTTACCGCACTTTCGGTAACTTTGATAATGCTGTATCCTTGAGCGGTTTTAACCGGCTTCGAATATTCTCCCTGTTTCAAATTGAAAGCAGTTTCTTCGAATGACACATCCAACTCATCCGTGGTAAACCAGCCAATATCGCCCCCATTTTCACTGAGATAAGGATTTGAAAATGCTTCTTTTGCTAAGTCGGAAAATCTCTCTCCGGCTTCCAATCGCTGATAATATGACTCTGCTTGCTCAAGGGTAGGCGCGTACAAATGCGAGGCACGCAAACGAGCATTAAATCGTAAGAAATATTCGCGTAAATCTTGGTCGTTTACATCAATATTGCTAAAAAGGAGTTGTTCTAAGAACTCTTCGGTAAGTACTCTTTTCTCAATCGTCAACTTCTGATATTTCGCTTCTGCTGATTCATCTAACCCAAGATCCATAGCATGAACCGCCATTACATAGGTATTAAACTCGGAATCAAGGATGGCTTTTTTGGTTGATTCGGTTGGAGTTAACACTTGTCCGGTTCGATAGAAATATTCCTTAAAAGCGTTTTCGAAGTGCGGAACCGAAACGGTTAGATCATCAATACGGGCAAGTACTTGCTCATCATCAGTTTTAGAATCTGAAAATGAGCAACCCAAAAAAAGGATCGAGAAAAAAACTATGCGTCCATAGTATGGCAACGTACCTACTCCAACAGTTAGAATTGATGCTCATTTAAAATATTGAAAGCGCTTACATTTTTTCAACCATTTTTTAACTTTTTTTAATGTACAACTGTTAGGTAAATTTTTCCCTCTTGTTATTACTTATCAATACCTTAACAACATCCGCATTTAATACTGGATAATAAGCAAATTACAATGCTGATACGCACCAATAACAGCGATTTAGAATCGGGTTAGTTAATTAGTTCAATTTTGATGTAAACGGTTACATTTGAAATGTAAATCGATTTTCTGAGCGAGGATTTGTCTCGAATCAGTTCCCGTAGTTTTTCACGATGTAATTGTTCAAGATTTGTTTGAACTCGTTACTGATGTTATCCCCTTTTAAAGTTTGGGAGTGTTCGCCATCGATATAGACCGGAGCTTTGGGTTCTTCAAAGGTACCAGGAAGCGAAATTCCAATATTCGCAGCTTTTGATTCGCCGGGACCATTTACAATACATCCCATCACAGCAACATCCATTTCCTCAACACCGGGATAGGTTTTGCTCCACACCGGCATCGATTCTTTGATGTAATCTTGAATTTCTTCCGCTAATTCCTGGAAATAAGTACTTTTTGTACGTCCACAGCCCGGACAAGCAGTTACTTGTGGGATAAAACTTCGAATGTTGAGTGATTGCAAGATTTGTTGAGCCACTTCCACTTCTTTCGCTCGATCAGCACCGGGTTGCGGGGTAAGGGAAACACGAATAGTATCACCAATACCACGTTGTAAAATCACAGATAAAGCCGCTGAACTGGCAACCATCCCTTTCATGCCCATTCCTGCTTCGGTAAGACCAACATGTAACGGGTGATTCACCACGTCGGCAAGTCGTGTATACACTTCAATTACATCCTGCACGTGCGACATCTTGCAGCTGATGATGATTTTATCTTCAGCCAATCCAACATCCTGAGCCATAATGGATGATCGTCGTGCCGATTCAATCATGGTTTGAAGCATCACCTCGCGCGCCGATTCAGGCTCGGGAAGTTGGTTATTCGCATCCATTTTCTCCGCCAATAGTTGCTGATCAAGCGATCCCCAATTCACTCCAATACGAACGGGTTTATCATATTTAATGGCTTGCTCAACAATGGTGGTAAAATTCTTGTCGCGGGCTTTGGTTCCGGTATTTCCGGGATTGATACGAAATTTTGACAACGCGTTCGCCATGTCGGGATATTTCGTAAGTAGAATATGTCCGTTGTAATGAAAATCACCAATGATTGGAACCGTAACTCCACGATTAAGGAGCTTTTCTTTGATGTGAGGAACCGCTTTAGCGGCAGCATCGTTATTTACGGTGATGCGAACAAGTTCAGACCCGGCCTGATTTAAATGATCTATCTGATCAACCGTTTCGTCGATATCAGCCGTGTCGGTGTTCGTCATCGATTGCACAACTATGGGAGCATTTCCCCCAATGGCTACATCCCCAACTTTAACCTGAATTGTTTTCTTGCGATTAATTCCGCTCATAAATGCCCTTAATTCTTCTTACTTAGCTCAAATAATTTTCGTTTCTCTTCTTTGGATAATGAATCGTATCCACTCTTCGAAATCTTCTCTAAAATTTCATCCAATTCGCTTTGATCCACTTCTTCGATGATTTCCGCATCACTTACAATGCTCATCTTCTTGTTCTTTGGTTTTTTCGATGAAGACGGAGAGCCCTTCGGCTTAAATTTCATGTATAGATACTCGAAATATCTGGGAACCAAACTAAGATCGGTTCCATTCGCTCTGGCTTTCATCAGCAAATAGCCACCCAATGCACCACCCAGGTGGACAATCCTAGCAACATTATCTCCAGCTCCTAAGAACAATACATTTAATAATATAAATCCACCTACTAAATACCGTGCTTCAATTGGTGGTAGAAAAAAGAAACTCACAGGAATTCGCGGGTTTAGAAAAGCAAATGCGACCATTATCCCATAGACTGCACCCGATGCTCCAATAACTAAAGTTGGGTAGCCAAACAAAGTTAAAATTACATCAACAAGAGCGCCACAGATACCTGAGCCTAGGTAAAGAGTCGTAAAGTTACGAGGACCAATTTGTTGTTCAACCGGTGAGCCTATCCACCAAAGCATTAACATATTAAATAAATAATGCCAAATGGATTGTGTGGAATGCAAAAACATATAGGTAATTACTCTCCATGGCTGAAAAACAACTGCATAAGATTCAGAATCTAGCCCAAATAGTAAATCAAGTCTAATTCCAATTGTTGCAGATAAAAACCACTGTATTACAAATACTACCGTGTTAATAGCAATTATTGTTCTAATGGCTACAGGCATGCCCATAAACCCTCTCTTTGCCGTATTTCCGAATGAATCGTAAGCCATGTTATTCCTCATTTCGTATCATCTTTCCTTGCCTAAGCATGCATGCTCGGACGTTTAATCTTCCAGAATTTAATAAGTATAAAACCAACCACCAATCCGCCTAAGTGAGCAAAATGAGCAACACCGCTATCTATTCGCGATAAGCCTGAAAAGAGCTCAACAATACCGTAAATGGCTACAAAATATTTTGCTTTGATGGGGATTGGCGGTATCAACAAAATGATGTATTGATTTGGAAACATCATCCCAAATGCCAATAACAAACCAAACACTGCACCTGATGCTCCAATTGTATAACTCTCAGCACCTCCAATAAACATGTGAATGAGCGCTGCACCTATACCGGTTAAAAAGTAATACACATAAAAACGTTTGGTACCCCATAGGTTTTCAATGGCCTGTCCAAAAATCCAAAGTGCGAATAGATTGAAAAAAATGTGACTTAAATCTGCATGCAAAAACATGTAAGAAACCAGCTGCCATGGGTAAAATAGCCCACTCCCCAATGGCCATAAAGCTAGATATGGTGCGAATGTGGATCCTAACGCAGTCCAGCCTCCGGTAAACATACTTTTGGTAATTAAAAAGATAATTCCATTAATAAATATCAGGTTCTTAACGCCTTGGGGAAATAACGAGAAGGAAGTATTGGGCTGAAATTGACTCAAACTGAAACAGGTTTTGCGTGATTTTTTACAATGCG
Organism: Balneolaceae bacterium; assembly: GCA_034669965.1. Classification (GTDB taxonomy): domain Bacteria; phylum Bacteroidota; class Rhodothermia; order Balneolales; family Balneolaceae; genus HXMU1420-13. The sequence goes on from JAXMOK010000002.1 coordinate 441,552, forward strand.
TGAATATACGTTGATACCACCTAAAGTTACGCCAGGAATTCCTTGCCCGGGGTAAGTAGTATCACCCACCAGATATAAACCGCTGAACGGCGTTTCTGATGTTGTCCACTTGAGCAAGCTACGTGCCATACTTTGGGGAATGCCCCCCACCCTGCCTTTTTTGCGGTACACCCAATTTTGCCAGGTTACAGGCGTAGCTAGATCAGCTAATTTGATTTCGGCCTGCTTAAAACCCGGTAATTTTTGCTTTAACGTTTCGATGATGAAAGCTTTTGCTTCGTCTTTATTTTGATCGTAGGTACCGTTCATTTCGAACCATTGTTCCGGTGAAGCATGGCAAGAAATATTAAGCGTGCGTTCGCCTACGGGTGCTCGTTCGGTGTCTTCACTGTGACTCATGGAAATAAATATCGATTCTGAATTCGTGTGCGGCACGGTTGCTCCATCCAAATGAATTTGATGATGAATTCCCAGATCGTAGGGATAGGTATCCGTGGTAGCGATGCCCATTGTGAGTGCGCCCCAGGCTTTCTCGTAGTCTTTACTTTCATCAACAAAATGGGCTTTCATCGAATCCTCGACTAACTCGCTCATATTCCAAATCGGAACATTCGACACCACAATCGGTGCTTGGTACGAACGATCTTTTTTGGTGGATATCAGAAATTCATCGCCTTCTCTTTTGATGGAAGTCACGGCTTCTTTGGTTGTCAATTTCCCGGCTCGGTCTTCCACAAAATCTCGGATAGTATAAATCATTTGCAGAAGTCCGCCCGGTACATAATAATTCGAGTAATTGGTATAGGTGATTCCCGCAGCCCCAAATAGAAAGGGAACGTCATCACTTTTATTCTGTGCCGTAATCATGAGTTGTTCATCCAGAAAACGCAGAAATTTTGGAGTAGCAATGCCACATTGTTTGGCCACTTGCCGTACCGTTTTTAGCGCATAAGGAAGCACCCAAACATCTTTGGGATTATTCGATGTAAACAAACTTGCCCATTCCGACACTTTTCGCGGCGGGAAGAACGGATTCTTCACACTCACTTTCCAAACTACATCGGCGATTTCGAAGGCAAGGTTCCAAAATTTGCGCTGACCTTTTCGATTCCCAAAAACACGGACAGCTTCTTCAATCCATTCATGTCGGTCTTTGTAACGAGTGATTTTCTCGCCATCGAGCCACACCTTCATTGATGGGTTGAGTTCTACTCTGGGGATGTTTATCCCGGTTTTCTCTTCCAGATATCGCAATGGTTGATGTTCATCAAAACCGATCAAAGTTGTTGCCCCACTTTCGAACACATAGCCCTTTCGTGGATATGATGAAGAGCATCCGCCAGGATGTTGCGCGGCCTCCAGAATCAGCACTTTAAAGCCGTCGTTGGCTAGCAAAGCCGCAGTACTCATTCCTCCCATTCCCGAACCAATAATAATAGCGTCGTAGTCTTTGTTGATAGTCATAGCCGAACTAACAACACGCACGCAGTTCTCATTCCCAAAAATTAGGAATTAGGAATTAGGAATTAGGAATTAGGAATAAAAGTGAATGCTTATCGAAAAAGTATCCCAATTCTCTATTCTCTATTCTCTATTCTCTATTCTATATTCCTAATTCTTAATTCATCAATGCGCCTCCAGCCAATTCTCTCCAACGCCCGATTCCACTATCAACGGAACATCCATTGGAAAGGCATTTTCCATCAAATCGACAATTTTTTCCGGCACTTCATCTAGTTCGCTTTCGTGGATTTCGAAAATCAATTCATCATGCACCTGAAGTAACATTCGGCTTTTCTTATTGTTGGATAACAACCAATCGTGAATGTGAATCATTGCTAGTTTGATGATATCAGCCGCCGTTCCCTGTATCGGCATATTTATGGCCACACGTTCTGCAAAGCCGCGCCGACTCCAATTACTCGAGGTGATATCCGGGATGTACCGCCGGCGACCGAGTAGTGTTTTTACAAAGCCATGTTCTTTGGCAAAGGCCTGCGTTTCAGAAATGTAGGTTTGGATATTCGGGAATCGACCAAAATATTCTTCGATCATTTGCTTCCCTTCTTTGTTTTCGATGCCCAGATTCTGAGCCAAACCGTACGCACTTAAGCCATAGGGAATCCCAAAATTCACTTCTTTAGCTTTGCGCCGATGATCAGCCGTTACTTCATCCAGCGAATCCAGATGAAAGATCTCTTTAGCCGTTCTTGCATGAATATCTTCCCCATTTCGGAACGCCTCAATCATGGCTTCATCTTTAGCGATGTGCGCAATCACCCGAAGTTCAACCTGCGAATAATCCGCCGACATAATCTTAAAACCATCCGCCGCAATAAAAGCCTTACGCGTTTCACGACCACGTTTAGTGCGGATGGGGATATTCTGCAAGTTCGGATTGGAAGAAGCTAATCGGCCCGTCGCAGCCACACTTTGATTGAAATCAGTGTGAATTCGTCCGGTTTCTTCATTCACCATCGACGGCAATGCATCGATATACGTAGATTTAAGTTTGGCAAGCTGACGATAATCCAATATCAATTGAGGAAGTTCATACTTCACTGCAAGTCTGCTCAATTCTGCTTCGTTGGTTGAATATTTTCCTGTTTTGGTTTTCTTGCCGGACGGTAGCTCCATCTTTTCAAACAAAATGACGCCCAACTGCGCCGGAGAATTGATATTAAACTCCTCTCCAGCTTTCTCAAAAATCTGAATCTGCAGTTCTTTCAAATCGGTTTCTAAATCTTTCGAAAAACCAGCCAACATTTCAGAATCCAGTCGCACTCCCTGATATTCGATATCACCCAACACGCTGATTAATGGAAAATCACAATTTTTTGCGACCTCTATCAGCTCATCCTTTTCTAGCTTTTCCTTCAGTATTTGATACAGTTGCAGAGTGATGTCGGCATCTTCGCAAGCGTAAGCGTACACATCATCAGGAGTTAAATCCGCCATCGACTTCTGCCCTTTTCCTTTGCCGATCAAATCGGTGATGGGCACAGGTTCGTAGCCCAAATACTTTTTAGCTAGCTCGTCCATTTTGATCTTCTGATTGGCATCCACCAAATAAGCAGCCACCATCGTATCGAAATAATCGCCTTTTATTTCGATGCCGTGGCGCATCAACATGGTGTAATCGAACTTAAAATTATGGGCAATTTTTACCATCGATTCTTCTTCCAGCAAGGGTTTTAAGATTTCAATCACCTTTGCCTCGTCTAATCCACCCTCTACATTTACAGGAATGTAAGCTGCTTTTCCGGCTTCAATCGAAAAAGAAAAACCAACCAATCCGGCCGAAATCGGATCGGGAGCATCGGTTTCGGTATCAAAACAAAGTGCGTCGGCTTTTTGATATTCTTTCACCATTTCCTGAACCCGCTCAAGGCTTTGAACGAGCTCGTAGTCTACCTTTTCAGCATCAAAAGATGCCATCTCTTCCGATTCAGAAATCGAGCCAAATAAATCAACCTGATCGCCGGTGTTCTCAGCAACCGGACCTTCTTCGCCCAAATACTTTCGAGTAAACGTTCGGAATTCCATCTTTTTAAAGAACAACCCAAGTGCTTTTTTGTCCTCAAATTTCCATTCCATGTTTTCCCATTCCATAGTGTTTGGCACATCCGTTTTGATAGTAACCATAAACTTGGCATGCATGGCCTGCTCGGCAAATTGCTGCAAGCCTTCACGCTGACGTTTAGCCGTAATGGTATCTGCTTTCGCAATACATTCTTCGAGCGTGCCAAACTTATCAATCAACTTCGGTGCGCCTTTCTTCCCGATGCCGGGAACACCCGGAATATTATCAGCGGTATCGCCAAGAATTGCTAGCACATCAATTACTTTCTCGGGATACACTCCGAAGTAATCCATCACTCCTTCCCGATCAATGATATCAAAGCCACCCGTCTTGTTGTTCGGCTTCATCATTTTGATATGATCGTGTACCAACTGCATAAAATCTTTGTCCGGTGTAACCAGCATCACGTCCACATCTTCGGCATTGGCTTGCATGGCAATGGTCCCGATAATGTCATCGGCTTCGTAACCGTCTTGCTCGATATTTGGGATTCCCCACGCATCTAACATTTCCTTTATTAATGGGATGCCGGCTCTCAATTCATCCGGTTGTGGCGGCCGTTGCGCTTTGTAAGCTTCATCGGCTTCATGCCTAAACGTTGGGGCGTGGGTATCCCAGGCAACCGCAATGTGCGTTGGCTTTTCCTCGGCCAACATTTTCTCCAGCGTATTTGCAAAGCCCAAGATGGGTCCCGTAGCTATTCCTTTGCTGTTTTTAAGGTTTGCATTGATAAATGCGAAATGCGCTCGATAGGCCAGCGCCATTCCGTCTAACAAAAAAAGCAGTTTCTTTGACATGAATTCTTATTTTCCGACGATTATTCGGTGGAAACTAAACTTTTTGCCACTAATTACGAACACGACCCGGCAACTAAAGTGAATATTATCTTTTGAGTTTAAAGAACGAAGCACAGAAGGGTTACGGCACCAAGAAATTCTATCAGGAATACGTCTCCGGCATGAGCCGCGATCGAATCACCCAAGAATTAACCGCCGATACCGATCGATTGAAACTGCTTTACAAAGAAGCGGTTGAGGATATTGAGCGCCAACAGGGTGCTCAGCTGCCGGGACACGTTAAATTTATGCGTGTGTTTTCGGACCTTACGCAACGTTTGAATCCAACTCGTCGACTCGCTTTTGGGTTGGGATCGGTAAGTTTTGTAATAAGTACTGTTTCAAGCATCTTCGGTTTTAGTGGTATAATTCCTTTTTCAGAATTACTCCTTCCATTCGGATTTCTATCGATGTTTTTTCTACTTCTGGTCGAATTACTCGAAAAGTCGGATGTGCAAAAAGAGATCGATCTTGCAAGGGATATCCAATTGAGTTTGTTACCGGGCACTTCGCTTAACAAAGAGAATCTGGAAGTATATTCTTTTGCCCACACTGCCAAAGAAGTTGGTGGCGATTATCTGGATGTGATCGATACCGAAAAAGGCACCTACGTGGTTATTGCGGATGTTAGTGGGAAAGGACTTTCAGCCGCGCTTTATATGGTTCGGATGCAGGCTTTGGTGAATCTTTTGATTCATAAAGAGCAGCCATCCCCAAAAGATTTATTCCTGCAATTAAACGACTTCGTTAAAAGTAATTCGAAGGATAAAACCTTTGTTACGGGCTGTGTAGCTTATTTCCCGAATGATAAAGAAGAATTCGAATACGTACGTGCCGGGCATAACATCCCGATTTACTACAGCCGCGAGCGCGATACCACCTTCAACTTACGTGCCAATGGTTTTGCTTTGGGGATGACCTCAACAGCTATGCTAAGCCAGCATCTCGAAGTTAAACGCTTTCATTTTAAACCCGGCGATTCAGTGCTGCTCTACACCGATGGGCTAAACGAATCTCGCAATGAGCGTGGCGAGGAATACGGTGAGGAACGCATCGAAAGTTTGATGGAAATCTATGGCTCGCTGCATTCCAAAACTATTGTAAACAAGATACAATCATCTCTGGAAGCGTTCATTGGTACAGTGCCACCAGCCGATGACGTCACCTTTACATGTATCCATCGCCCGGAGAGAGCCAACGCCAAACAGATTAATGCGGTAACTACCGTAAAGATTGATAAGTAGGGCTTGCCAAACTGAAGGTTTCTCCAGAAAATGAATAAATACGCTAAGGTTATTCTCCCTTTTCTTGGAGTTAAACTTATCATCCAACTGTTTGGCAATCGAAATTATGGCTTTCATCGCGATGAACTGCTGCACTTATCTGTCGGCGAGCATTTAGATTGGGGCTTTTTTGAGTTCCCTCCTTTCATTGGATTTATCGGTTGGTTGTCGGGATTGCTTTTTGAGCACTCTTTATGGGGAGTTCGCCTATTCCCCACTATTGCCGGATGCCTAATTCTTTTATTGACCTTTTTAATCGTAATTGAACTCGGCGGCAAAAAACGTGCATTAATTTTAGCCGGCGTATTTGTTTTAGCCTTTGTTCCCTTTTATCGAAATCACACCTTATTTCAGCCTGTAGCATTCGACCAACTTTTTTGGATAGCTGGTTTTTACGCTCTTATTAAATATCACACGTATTCAAATCCTAAGTTTTTAATTTTGCTGGGGGTAATCTCCGGTTTAGGTTTGATGAATAAATACACGATGTTGATTTGGGGAGCAGGAGTTGCTATCGGTCTCATCTTCTATACCAAAGAAAAAATATATAGAAACAAATGGTTATACATTTCGGGAATAATCGCGTTTCTGATCTTCTTACCTAACATAATCTGGCAGTTTGCTAACGATCTCCCTCTGCTTGATCACATGAAAGAGTTGAATGATTCACAGCTTGATGAGCAAACCCCTTTTGATTTCATATTTGGGTTGATTGAAATTCCCGCCTCATTTTTTGCAATAATTATTTCAGCTTGGGCATTTTCAGGGAATGATGCTCTGAAACCTTTTCGATACATTGGCATTTCTGTTCTTGCCATCTTTTTGATGATGTGGTTCTTAAGTGCGAAGTCGTATTACTTCTATGCAGCCTTCCCAGTTCTCTTTGCTGTTGCGTCTGTTCAATTGGAAAATTGGATAGAATCATCTAACTGGAAAGTAATAGTGGTTACAGGATTTTTATTACTTCCTATGATTCCTTACGTCCCAAAGATGACTCCGATTTTACCCATCGAAACCTTCACAAGCTTGTACGACATCGAAAAAAGTGATACTCATTATGAGTTAACAGGCGATTATGCAGATATGTTTGGGTGGGAAGAACAGGTTGAAATCGTGGATAGTTTGTATAGAAGTTTCCCAGAAGATGTAAGAACAAACATTGTTATTTGGGCCGAGAATTATGGAGAAGCCGGAGCTATTCACATTCTTGGTGACAAATATGGCTAACCTGATCCCATTAGCCGCCACGGTAGTTTTTGGGCATGGGGATATCAAAACCCAAATGCTGAATATTGGATTAGCTTAGGAAATGAAGCCGGATCGGTGAATTATATATTCAATAATTGTACGTTGATAAGAACTATTGATCATCCTTACGCCATTGGAGAAGAACGTGGAATTCCGCTCTATGTATGTTCTGATCCTAAAATGCCCATACAAAAATGGTGGGCCGATTACCGACCCTATATTTTTGATTAACCCTGAGCAGCTTCTACTATTTTCTCAACGGTGATGCCGAAATGCTCGTACAATTCCTCATATGGAGCTGATTCTCCAAAGGTATCGATACCGATCATTTTACCTTCTGTACCGATGTAACGCTCCCAGCCGAACGAGGAACCTGCTTCAACAGCAACCCGGCGTGTAACTTCCGATGGCAACACAGATTCGCGATATTCCAGCGGCTGCTCTGCAAAAAGTTCCCAACTTGGCATACTAACTACACGAGCATCGATGCCTTTAGCTTTCAATTGCTGCTGCGCTTCTACAGCTAGATACAACTCAGAACCGGTTCCGATCAAAATTGCATCCGGATATTCTTTATCGCTGTCTACTAAAGTGTATGCCCCATTCTCAGAGAGTGATGCCGCATTTTCAGCTGTTCGGGCAAAAGTTGGCAGATTTTGACGAGTAAGCACCAAGATGGTAGGTCCCGATTGATTTTCAAGCGCCGTTTTCCAAGCGTAAGCCACTTCATTTGCATCGCCGGGGCGTAGCACTAAAACGTTAGGCATCGCGCGTAAGCTGGCTAAATGCTCCACCGGTTGATGTGTTGGGCCATCTTCACCCAAACCAATGCTATCGTGCGTCATTACAAAGATCGATGGAACCTGCATCAGCGCGGCTAATCGAATTGCTGGGCGACAATAATCGGTGAACACAAAGAACGTACCACCAAATGGAATTACACCATCGTGCAAGGCCATTCCGTTCATGGCTGCAGCCATCGCATGCTCTCTTACCCCATAATGTGTGTTTCGTCCGGCATAATTCTCTGCATTAAATACTCCTTCGCCTGAAAGATTTGTCTTCACACTACCTTCAAGATCTGCAGAACCACCTAACATATTAGGAACCGCATCTTTCAACGCGTTTAGAACTTTTCCAGATGAAGCACGAGTTGCTAACCCTTTTGCATCGGCTTCAAATACCGGTAATAATTCTTCTAAGTTTTCCGGTAACTCTCTACTTAACCAACGAACCAACTCCAAGGCTTCGTCGTTGTGTTCCGTAGCAAATGCTTCGAAAAGTGAATTCCACTCGTTTTCTCTAGAATCTCCCAGATTAACCTGTTTTCTGAACTCAGTCATAGCCTCTTCGGGAATGAAGAAATTTTTCTCCGGGTCCCAACCATAGGCCTCTTTGGTGATTTTAATCTCATCATCGCCAAGTGGTGAGCCGTGAGAACCGGCTGTGTCTTGCTTATTCGGGCTGCCGTAACCAATATGACTTTTACAAATTACGATAGAAGGCAATTCTGATTTTTGCGCATTCTCGATGGCTTTTGCAATTTGAGCATGATCGTGTCCATCGATTTCCTGTACATCCCATCCATAGGCATCAAATCGCTTGGCAACATCTTCGGTAAAAGCTAAATCGGTAGAACCATCAATCGAGATAGAATTCGAATCGTATAGATAAATCAGCTTTCCAAGTTTGAGGTGACCTGCTAAAGACGCAGATTCATGCGAAATACCTTCCATCAAATCGCCATCACTTACAATTGCATACGTATAATGATCGATTAAATTAAATTTATCGGTATTAAATTTTGAGGCAAGAAATCGTTCGGCTATCGCCATGCCTATACCGGTTGCAAAACCTTGGCCAAGCGGTCCTGTGGTCATTTCTACGCCAGGAGTCATTCCGTATTCTGGATGACCGGGGGTAATACTTCCCATCTTTCGGAAATTTTTAATCTCCCCTAAACTTACTTCGTACCCTGTTAAATGGAGCAAGCTGTAAATCAACATTGAGCCGTGCCCTGCAGATAAGATAAATCGATCGCGGTTTGCCCAATCAGGATTGTTTGGGTTGTGTTTCAGAAACTTAGTCCAAAGAACATAAGCAACATCTGCCATACCCATAGGCATGCCCGGGTGACCTGAATTTGCTTTTTGAACCGCATCCATAGAAAGAGTTCGGATGGTATCTGCACATAATTTATCGAGCGAAGAATTGGACATAAGTACTGAAAGAATTGAGATGATAATTTTTTTGCGCCCGAAGATAGGCATTGTAGCATTTACATTAAATGCAGCTTTAACATTTTCGAACATAAAAAAAGCTCTGAATCATTGACTCAGAGCTTTTTAAATAATTAAAATGAATTAGTTCGTGCTTTCACACTTTAATTCGAATTCCATTTTGTGCTCAGATGGAGCTTTAAAAGAACCGTAGCTTGCATTGGTAAAAGCTTCACAAGCCTGTGCTTTATTGCCTTTACTTTGTTGTGCAAAACCAAGCTCGAAGTAGATTTTGGCTTTATCAGTTGCTCCACCTTGCTCAAATTCGATAGCACTGGTAGCGAAATCGATAGCATTGTTGTAGTTGCCTTGCTTATTCGATGCTTCAGCTAAACGATAGTAAGAATCTGAAGACTCCGGATTGTAAGTAAGTGAACTCTGCAACAACTCAATGGCGCTGGATAAACGATTATTTTCGATGGATTTTGCACCACGAAATAAAAGCTCGGCATGGGCTGAATTAGTAGCCTGACGAACAACTGCATTGTCATTTACTTGACTTCCGATATTGATCGCACGATCAAACCAGCTCATAATCGTTTCAACTTCACTTTCTAGCTTTTTAGCAACTAAACCTTTTTGGTAGTACGCCTTAGCATAGTTAGAGTTGATTTGAATTGCTGCATCTAATTCAGCATCAGCGCCGGTAAAATCTTCTTGTTTGAAAAGCATGGTTGCTTTTTGGTAATGCAACTGTGCTAAAACACCGCGCGAACGGTTGCTGATATCGCTATCACCATATTCAGATCCCATTGCTTGCGACTCTTCGAAAAGCGCAATTACGTTATCTAAGCCGGAAACACTTGGCGAACTTCTGAACGCCTGGAAAGCAGTTGCTGCTTTTTGATAAAATAGTTTTGGGATATAATTTTTAGAACGAGTTACAATATCTGCGTTACCAACAGCTTCACCCAACTCAATAGCCTCGCCGAATTTGTTGATGGCTGCATCATAGTCTTTGCTTTGTGCAAGCTCTTGCGCCTCATTATATGCATTAATTGCATCTGCCTCTTCTTGTGCGAATGCCACTGTTGAGGCCATGGCGATAATTGCTGTTAAAAATATACTCTTAAATAGCTTCATTTGATTAACTTTGTTAGTTCGGTTCAGACAAGTAGGTAATTTACTGAAAAATCTCCCTCCTTTTAAAGTCTTAAACACACTTATATTTTATTTTATTGTAGGAGCTTCAAATAGTTACTAATTCTTAATCTAGAAATAGAAATTTGGCTCGGGTTCCTCGTGTGAGTAAAAATCAGTTATTATTTTCACCCCTTCTTCACAGCTATCTGTAACGTGAAAAAGATCGGTATCGTGTTCAGAAATTGTGCCCCATTCTTTCATTGAGGTATTCATCCAGTCCACCAAACCTTGCCAATAACTGCTACCAAATAAGATTATTGGGATTTTTGAAATTTTCTGTGTTTGAACTAACGTCAGGCTTTCGAAGAGCTCATCCAACGTTCCAAACCCACCGGGAAATACAACTAGAGCTTGCGAATATTTCACAAACATTACCTTTCGAACAAAAAAGTAGTTAAAATTTATGGAGTAATTGGGATGAACAAAACTATTCAAACCTTGTTCAAAAGGTAATTCTATGCCTACACCAACCGATTTCCCTTCAGCATCAAAAGCACCTTTGTTGGCTGCTTCCATAATTCCGGGACCTCCACCAGTTATCACCCCAAAACCTTTATGCGATAACTGCGCAGCAAACTCAGTAGCTAATATATAGTATTCATTGTCGGAATTTGTACGTGCTGAACCAAAAATGGAAACACAAGGACCTACTCGAAAAAGCTTATCATAGCCTTCAACAAATTCGCCCATTATTTTAAATACACTCCAGATGTCGGCATCGTAACCAGATCTGTACATATTTGGAGAGCCGTTTTCGTCTTTAAATTTAAAATCCATAATCTATTTTATTGATAAGGTGAACGACAACACTGGAATTATTTCTTTGGATGAAAGATAATCAGTACCAGACTCTAGTTTGATTCTAGGTGCCAAACTCAAGTCATCAGATACATCAAAAGGGCGTAAATGCGCATACACATAGGCATCTACCACATTTAACAAATAAGCCAGCCCGATTGTAACGTAAATAAAATCTCTTCGATTTCGCAGAAAATCCCGTTGGCTTCGAATACTTGAGCTATTCTGACCTTCTAAATACGTCGGAGTTGGACCAAACCGAAAATCCTGATTCTCGTTGGTTGCATTATAATAGGCCGCTCTGTAGTCGTGATAATCTTTGGTGAGCGTAATGCTGTAATAAGTCAAACCACCTATCAACCCATAAACAATGGGGACTTTCCAGATCTGTTTGTTGGTTACTTGTCCCCAACCGGGTAAAATAAGCGAACGCCTTAAAACAGCCTTCGGATCAGGATATTCTTCTACATTAACGCTTTGAGTTATCGAAAATCTTTCGGGTGAAAAATCTGCAAAGTTTAAAGTTCTCTGTGCCTCTACAGGTTCGGCAAAAACAACCACTAAAAACAGGATAGATAGATTAAATCGAATCAAAGATATTAAGGATTCGTTCGAGGTCTTCTTCTGAATAATATTCGATGCTGATTTCGCCACCTTTAGCTTTGGGCTTTACGTTTACTTTGGTACTTAACGTATTACGCAGGCGATTTGATATCTCATCGTAAAAAGGATTCGTCGGTTGTTTTTTGGATGGAGCTTTTTTCTTCTTTTCAGGTGCATTTACCGAGCGAACTGCATCTTCTACTTGGCGAACCGTCCATGCTTCTTTGATAATATTCTTCAGCAATTTGGCTTGAAGTGCTTGGTCTTCGATAGTAATTAATGCACGTGCATGACCAATCGAAATCTCATCGTTTATTAACGCAGTTTGAATAAAATCCGGAAGATTTAACAGACGTAACATGTTGGTTACTGTTGTTCTGTTTTTACCTACCCGATTCGCAACTTCAGCTTGGGTGTACTCAAATTCGTCGATTAAGCGCTTGTAACCCATTGCCACTTCAAGGGGATTTAAATCCTGCCGCTGAATGTTTTCAATCAACGCAAAAGCCATCGATTGCTCATCGTCAGCTTCTCGAATGTAGGCGGGAATTTCAGCAAGCCCGGCCAGCTTCGAAGCCCGAAGTCGACGTTCACCAGCAATCAACTCAAATCTTTTTTCGCCAATATAGCGAACGGTAATTGGTTGAATTAGCCCATGCGTTTTAATCGACTCTGCTAACTCTTCAAGTCGGTCTTCGTCAAATTCTTTTCGAGGTTGGTGCGGATTCGCCCGAATATGATCTACCGGGACATTTAATACCACGTTTACTCGTTCAACCGGATCAGATATAGTTTTTTCTACAACATTTTTACTGCTGTTTGTACTCTTTTTAGCATTTTCCGAATCATCATTATCGTATTCCGGAAAAAATGCACCTAAACCTCTGCCTAAAACTTTTTTGCTTGCCATGTTATGTTAGTTCGATAGAACCGGGCTGTTCTTAAATAGTTTTCTATTCTTTTTGATAATTTCGCGAGCCAATGCCAGGTAATTTTTTGCGCCCACACTCATCGAATCGTATAACAATGCCGGTTTACCAAAACTCGGAGCTTCAGCTAAACGTACATTTCTTGAAATTACAGCTTTAAACACTCTATCATCGAAATAACGCTTCACTTCGTCTGCCACCTGATTAGAAAGTCGAGTTCGAGTATCGTACATGGTTAGCAGAACTCCTTCGATGTCGAGTTCAGGATTTAAATGTTGGCGAACAATTTTGATGGTATTTAAAAGCTGACCAAGTCCTTCAAGAGCAAAATATTCACATTGCACCGGAATCACGATAGAATCTGATGCCGTGAGTGCATTAATAGTTAATAAACCTAATGAAGGCGGGCAATCAATAATTACGAAATCGTAGCGTTCACGCGCTTCAGCTACTGCTTTTTTTAAGATGCGCTCACGTTCATCGCGATCAATCATTTCGATTTCGGCACCTACCAAATTAATGTGCGCCGGAACCAGATCAAGAAAGTCGAGTTCCGTTTCCCGAATTGATTCGGTTAAATCGGCACTCCCAATCATAATTTCGTAAATAGAATTGGTAACCGTTTTAGAATCGATGCCCAATCCACTCGTAGAATTACTCTGCGGATCGATGTCGATTATAAGGGTTGGGTGTTCGATAGCAGCTAAACTGGCAGCCAAATTGATGGCTGTTGTAGTTTTACCCACGCCACCTTTCTGATTGGCAATTGAAATGACTTTGCCCATTAACAATTCCTACTCTAAAAGTTCATTATTATTCTAATATTAATATAAAGCGAGGTGGAATCGCATACAAAATTACTTATTCACACATTATTCGGAAGTTATCCACATTAAAAAGGCAACCCTTTGGCTGCCTTATAGTTAATTGGATGTGCTGGTAAGTACCACTTTACGATTAGGTGGCGAGAAGCCCGTTTCTGAGTTCACCAGGCGTAGTTTATCAAAACTTTGAATCCGTTCGTTTTCAACTTCGGTGGTGTTTTCATTTTGCACTGAAGTTCCTGCAAATTCAATTACTTCGTTTCGATCTACCCAGGGTTGTGCAATCTGTGCGCTTTGCTCGATGTTAGTTTGAGGAGTTGCCACACTGTTTACATCGTTATGGCCATAAAAGTAAGCGCCCGTTGCTACAACCAAAACAGCAGCGGCAACTGATGCCACTGCTTTTGAGAATGTAAGGACTAGATTTTTACTCCCATCAACTCGAGAACGCTGTTGTTTTACAGCTTCTTTTGTAATCTCGTCAATAATCGATTTTGGTGGGGTTTTTAAAGGGAGTTGCCCGAGTTTTTGATAAGTTCGTCGAAGACTTTCTACTTCAATAAGCAGATTTTCGTCGTTCAACATTTCGCGTTCAAACTCGATCTCCTCAGCGGGATCCATCTCCCGCATCAGATATCGAATACAACCTTCTTCACTGTTTAGCATGTTTTAGCTCTAATTGTCTTTCCTCGTCAAAATGTTTTCTGAGGTTAATCAACGCATATCTCATACGTCCTAGTGCCGTATTTATTGAAACATTTGTTAATTCTGCTATCTCCTTGAAAGGCATCTCGTAATAGTGCCTTAAAAGTACAACAGTGCGCTGTTCTTCGGGTAATTTTGCAATGTGGTTCATCAAGCTTGCGTTTGTTTCGCTCACAACCATCTGGTCATCGGCGTCAACAACACTGCTATCTTCCAATCGATCAAAGTAATCCGACTTCGCGCCTTCCTCATCATACCACGAGTTAACGTCGATGTATCGTTTTTGTTTTCTAATATGATCAATTGTTGCATTATGAGCAATACGCATCACCCAGGCTATCCATTTGCCCTGTTCGTTGTACGTATCATCCATTTTGGTGATCACCTTGGTGAAGGTTTCTTGAAAAATATCGTTCGCCGTTTCAGGATTGTTAATCATGCTATATATATAGGAATACACTTTGGCCTGATGACGGTTCATGAGTTCGTTAAATGCATACTCGTCGGCTTTTCGTCGGAACATGCGCACCAACTCTTGATCTTTTAAGTTAGCGTATGATTTGTTACCGGTATTTCTTTTAACTAATTCCATAATATTCACCCTACTTTGGGATTTTGTTATCCAGCTATTCAAACTTTCCGAATAACTGGTTGGTGATCGGCTAACCGAAGTAATCGTTTCTGTCCAACTTCTTCGATTAACTGGTATTAGAATACTACCTCACGCTCAACCTCCAAATCACATGATGATGTTAGTCCTCACATCACATGTAACATGCGCGTGTTATACCGTAACAGACGGGCTACCCATTAAAATGGTTGTACACTTTTTCGGCTAATTTAGGCCCTATAACATTTTTTAACGCATCTTCGTCGGCTTTTTTGATTTCACTCACCGAGCCAAAATCCTTAAGTAAGGCTTGCGCTTTCTTTTCTCCTACTCCCTCAATGTCGGTCAATTCCGTAACTAAAGTTCGTTTCGATCTTTTTTGGCGATGGAAGGTGATTGCAAATCGGTGGGCTTCATCTCTGGCTTGTTGCAGGAGCTTTAAGGCCGTCGATTTTTTGGGGATCATATACGGTTGTGAGCGATTCGGGACAAACACTTCTTCCAAACGCTTCGCCAAGCCGATAATCTCACATTCGCCGTAAAACCCGATTTCTTTTAAGGCCGCAACCGCCGAACTCAGCTGACCTTTTCCTCCATCCACTACAATTAAATCGGGGATTTGGAGTCCGTCTTTCATCACGGCCGAATATCTCCGAGTGAGGATTTCCTTCATCGAAGCGAAATCATCCGGACCAACCACCGTTTTGATGTTAAATCGCTTGTATTCGCTTTTACGAGGCTTGGCATCCACAAAACACACCATCGACGCCACCGGATCAGTGCCTTGCAAGTTCGAGTTATCGAAACACTCGATGCGACGTGGCAGGCGCTGCAACTTCAGATGCTCTTTCAATTCCTTTACGGCATGAGGAATGCGATCTCGCTCCGCTTTTTCCTTTTCTAACCGACGCTCATTCAGATGCAGCCGTGCATTGGAAAGCGCCATTTTTATGAGCTGTGCCTTATCGCCACGTTCGGGAACATGCACGGGCACTTTCTTCGCCCGTTCTTGATATAAATATTCTACCAACGGCTCGTCGTCGGTCATTGCATGACTGATGTACACCTCATCCGGTATCGCCGCCGTATATTGCCCCGTGTAATAATCCTCTACAAAAGATTGAATCAGGTCGTGGATACTTAGACCATCAATATTCTTCAAAAAGCGATGAAATTTCCCGATTAGCTTTCCTTCCCGAATTTTGAACAATACTCCACATGCTTCTTGAAGCTCATCATCCACCCGAACGGCAAACACATCACGATCCACTTTTTTCTCGGTCACTATTTTCATTTTCTGGCTGAACCGCTCCACTGCAATGTAGCTGTCTCGCAATTTGGCGGCTTCCTCAAAAGCAAGGGCATCGCTGGCAATCTGCATCTCCTCTTTCAGTTCACGGAGTAAGGCATCGGTTTGTCCGTTTACCAATCGCTCCACTTTCTTGATGGTTTCTAAGTATTGCTCGGCATCCCAATCGCCGGAGCAGTTTTCGAGGTAATCATCGAAACAGGAATGCCATTTCGGTACGCCACGTGTTTTGTCGATGTTTTTGATGCTTACCGCGCAGGTACACAAATCGAAGGCTTTGCGAATGGTTTCCAGCGTTCGCTTCATTGCGCCCACACTGTCGTACGGACCGTAATACTTGCTTCCGTCTTTTATAATGGTGCGCGTTGGGTACACGCGGGGCTTGCTTTCTTTGGTGATGCAGATGTACGGATACGATTTGTCATCGCGATATAAGATGTTGTACCGCGGCTGATATTGTTTGATCAGATTGTTTTCGAGGATGAGTGCTTCGGCCTCCGAATCGGTGACAATCACCTCAAGATCATCGATTTTAGACACCATGAGTGAAATTCGCCCATCCACCGGACGGGATTCCTGAAAATACGAACGCACCCGATTGCGCAATTTCTTAGCCTTGCCCACATACAACACACTTCCGGCCTTATCGCGGTAGATATACACGCCGGGAGAAAACGGAAGATTGGCTACTTTTTCGGAAACGGGAATGTTGGGCGACTCTGGACTACTCATTGTGGCAAAGATACAACAAAATCAGTTTTTGCTCAGAGGGATTTGTTTTGGTTCGAAATAAAACACTCGCCATTAATTGTAAAAAATTGATTTATTCTCTTTACTCCTAAGATTCAATAAGATATAATGATATAACGTAAACGGGGTTCGTTTTGCTCTGTTGTTGGCAGCAATTTAAAAATGACAAATGAAAGCATTAGGATTCAATTTCACCAAAAATGATTTTCGTTACTGTGGACTATCTGGCGAGAATATTCCCCCTGAAATAATTGAGAAAAACAAAATTATTCTTCCTGACTACTCTGTGGTTGACCTAATGGAATGGTTTGAAACAGAATTAACCCTAATCATTGATAGAATTCAACCTGATATTATCTCTCATAAAGTTTCTAACCAGCTTAAAACTATTGACCAAATTCAGCAATCCTGTTACCCTCAAGCAATTTTAAACCTGATTGCAAAAAAGAAAGGACTAATCATTAACTCATATACACCGCAAGGTATTAATGCCACCAAGTTTGGACAACCAAAAAAGACGGACGTTTACAAGCATATTGACCCAATAATTGGTATTCATAAGCCCTATTGGGATAAAGCAACAAAAGATGCTGTTTTAGTGGCGTGGTTTAACCTTTTGTAATTATGGATAAGCTTGATAAGTTTCAAATAATCAGACATGTCGGGAATGGTGCCTTTGGCCATGTTTTCCAATGCTTTGACCCGTTCCTACAGCGAGAAGTCGCTATAAAAGTCATCAAAGTACCTAAACCAGATAAATTTGTTCAGGCTGTAAAAGAAGGTCAAGCCCTTGAGCTTTGCAGGCACAAACACACTGTTGACGTCAAAGATGTTCGAGCTACCTTATACAATGGCGACCCTGTTGTCATTATTATTATGGAATATCTTGCAAAAGGCTCGATACAAGGAAAAATTGAGAAAAGGTTTATTTCAATTCAAGAATCATGTAGAATAATTCACCAGTCATTACTAGGCTTAGAACATGCTCATAATAATAACATGCTTCACAGAGATGTCAAGCCAGGTAACATTATGATAGGAGATAATGATGAAATCAAGCTATCAGATTTTGGTTTAGCTATAAATTATAATGACGAACCAAGTAGTATACTTGGTTATCGTCCACACCAACCGCTTGAAGTTATTGAAGGTAATCCAATGGACAAGCTAGCTGATATCTATGCGATGGGTATTACCTTTTATAGACTGTTGAATAACACAAATAAACTACCTTTTACATTCAAATCACATGAAGAATGGAAAAAAGCCGTTAAGAAAAACAAGTTTCCACCACGAACTTTCCTGCCGCATATTCCTAGTAAACTTATTAGAGTACTAAAAAAGTCGATTCATAACGATAAGAATAAAAGATTTCAAAGTTGTGGGGAATTTAGGCAAGCAATTGGAAAATTGCGATTTCACATTGATTGGAATCAAGTAGACGATAACACATGGGTTGGTTCTGATGGCATTGAAAACTACGAACTAGTGAAATTTGAAAAAAGAAAAGGTTGGACAATTGACTTTAAGAAAAATGGCTCTAGAAAGACTGAAAAGTGTTTTAAAAATATTCCTGACGATAAGGTTGAAAGCGAATATTTTGGAATAATTAGAGAAACTACATTAAAATAAATACTTCTTGCAACTAAAGGTATAAAATATAGGGCAGATAGTGGTTTCCGTAAGTTCTCGGCAATTATCAAGCTTGGTTTCAGGTAGACAGATAAGTGCTTAGAAACCTTCCAAAGCCACAGCCAAAACGTTGTGGGCAACAAAAATTAAACTATGGCAATCACTGACAAATTTGATAATTATATTATCGCAGAAGTAATAAAAGCCTACTTAATAGACGGACTCAGCCATAGAAATATTCAAAGAAAGATTTTGAATTTACCCGCACCAGCAAGAGGAGGAGGATTTATTGCGATGGAATTATTACATCACTTTAATATCCATGGAGATAAAAAAGGTCTTTTGAATAAAAAATCAATTTCAGATTTAAAGAATTCAAATGAATTAATGTTTAATAAAGCATTACAAATAATTGAGGAAGTGAATTTTGTAGAAGAAGAAGCTGAGGAATATTTTGTAAAAAATCAGGGGATAAATAAAAGGAATAACCCTACTGAATCTAAAAGCGAAATTAGAGTCAGGGTATATCAAAATAAACTAAGGGAAATCGTTCTAGACAATTACAAATCAGCTTGTGCGATTTGTGAAATAAATAAACCTGATTTACTTGTTTGTAGTCATATCAAACCTTGGAAAGCTGACAAAGAAGAAAGATTAAATCCTCGAAATGCTATCTGTTTTTGTGTCTTACACGATAAGATGTTTGACAAAGGATACTTTTCAATAGACTCTGAGTTTAAAATAATATTTGGACCGAAATCGGACAAACTGGTAAAAAAACTTTTGACTGATCTAGAGTTTAAAAAACCGAAAGTAAGCGAACCTGATATATCATTTTTAAAATATCATTATGATGAAATATGTAATTAACAAAGTAAACCTGTGTATAATTACGATTCCATATTATACCTCCCCACTATCTCCAGCATCCACAGGTGCAAATCTAACAAATGTTAAATCCTAACCATGAACCAACAATCCTTCGAGCACACCCTAAAAACTCAAATCCCAATAGCGTGGGAAGCCGGGGTTCGGTTTGAGAGTTATAATGGGAATTCCTGTTCCATTTCGGTTACACTGGGTTTGATGAATCAAAACCCTTTCGGGAGTATGTTCTGGGCGGTGGAAGGAATGGCGGCCGAGTTTGCCGGCGGAATGATGTTGCTGAGCAAAATTAAGGCAACGGGAGTTCGGATGTCTACGCTGGTGATTAACGGCACTATGAACTTCACCAAAAAAGCCGTGGGAAAGATCGTATTCACTTGTGATCAGGGTTCAAAAATCGATCAAGAGATTGAAGCAGCTATTGCTACTAAAGAAGCCCGGGCGTTTGAACTGACAAGTATTGGCATCGACGAAACCGGCGATCAAGTGGCTGAGTTTGTGTTTACGTGGAGTGTTTTGTGCAGCGACAAGTGATGAGTTTTAAATGTTAAGTTTTAAGTTTTAAATGGGGATTTTTGAATTCAAAATTTAAAATTTAAAATTTTTGATATAGGGTTAGGAAGGTATCTCTATATCGAATTCGTTGGTCGTCCGTCCATGGTCGGTCGTCGTCTTCCGTCGTATTTCCATATTCGTAATTCCTAATTCCTAATTCACTTCTTTCGTCCTTAAATCCCTGTTGTTTGCCTGTCAACTAAAGCCATTCACAGAGCGAATTTGCAGAAGTGGACAAAATCTCAGAGATTGGTTGGGTATCTATCCTAACACATAATATTTGCTATGAAATTATTCGTCTTGCCCCTGCTTTTGTTTGTAACCGCATCACTTAGCACCGAAAGCGCCAATTCTGATTATCAAGCCATCGAAACTGCAGTTAGTTATTACCTGGATGGCGGCACCAACAACGATTTCGAAACCCTTAAAAAAGCCTTTCACCCTGATGCACGAATGATTTCGATGGGCAACGACATGATGAACGTAAACGCCCTGGAATTCTTCGGTAGCCGCATGAAACCAGGTCCTCCCTCCGATCGCAAAACCCGTGTGGTAGATATCAATATGTCGGGCAATGCCGCCAGTGCACGACTCGAAATCGTTTACGACGATTTCATGTTTGTAGATTATATGAGCTTGCTGAAAATGGACGGCGAGTGGAAAATTGTGAGTAAAGTGTACACTCGGGTGAATTTGTAAAAGAGTATTTGTGGGCTAAGTGATTTTTGCTAGCTTAGCCCTTCTATGAGTTCAAAGTCGTCCATCTCAAATACACTTATTTTTTCGGGGAAAACTCCCCATCGTAAAAAGCGAACGTACGTTGCCGTTGCCATCTTACTTTTGGTGCAATGCAGTTTGATCTGGCCGATTTACCCTCTCTTTGGTGATCCAGAGCCTTTAATTTTGGGATTTCCTCAACCTTTCGCTTGGGTGATTTTGATGGTGTGTACTAGTTTCACAACGTTACTGGTGCTGTTTCTGAAAGAAATAAAGGAGCGGGATTAATCCATGGCTGATTGGGTAATTATTCTCGGAATTTGTGGCATATATCTTCTCATCACCTTGATTATGGGCATCGTACCCGGCCTGAAAGTGAGTCATAGCACTACAGGCTATGTGGCTGGCGATCGCTCGATGAATGTGTTCATTCTTTATTTTGTACTCGGAGCTTCCATTTTCTCGAGTTTTGCTTTTTTGGGCGGACCGGGTTGGGCGTATTCCCGAGGCGTGGCAGCTTTATACATCATCGCGTATGGAGCTGTTGGGATGGTTCCATTCTACTTTTTTGGTCCTAAAGCACGGGCTCTCGGCGAGAAATATGGTTTCGTAACCCAAGCCGAAATCCTCGAAGATCGATTTAACAGCAAGTGGCTTTCGGGATTACTGGCTGTGCTCACCGTGGTGGTACTTATCCCCTACTTAACGCTGCAAATGAAAGGCGCCGGCTTGGTACTTAACACCATTAGCGAGGGATTTATTCCTGTTTGGCTTGGTGCAGGAATCGCCTATGTAGTAGTGTTGATTTATGTGTTTTTCTCGGGGGTGATGGGCGTTGGGTGGACGAATACCTTCCAGGGCATTTTTATGCTGATTATTGCCTGGTTTCTGGGGATTTATTTGCCCAAGGCGTTATATGGAGGTATCGGCCCCATGTTTACAGAACTTCTAAATTCTGATTTTAAACAAGCCCTTACCGCTCCCGGTTTAGATGCTGCCGGTAACGCATGGAACTGGTGGGGATTTAGCTCCGCAGTGATCGTTTCGGCCATGGGTTTTTCGATGTGGCCGCACTTTTTTATGAAGGCCTTTGCCGCCAAAAGCGATCGAACCATTAAGCTCACGGTAGTTTTATATCCGACCTTTCAGATATTTCTAGTCCCTATTTTGGTGATTGGATTCGCAGCTGTTTCGTCATTTCCGGGCGTAACTCCGGCAGACTCCATCCTGCCTCACGTGTTGTTGAACATGGATCTTCCTGTAGTTTTGATCGGTTTAGTTTGTGCAGGAACGCTTGCGGCATCAATGAGTTCCGGCGATGCCATTGTGCACGCTGCGGCTTCGGTAGCAGTTCGAGATGGTATCACCAAGATTCCTTCGGTTAATCAATGGCTTAAAGCTGGTGATCATGAACGATTATTGATTAGAATCGCCGTGGTCGTGATTTCACTTATCGCTTATTATTTTGCGGTGTTCTCCTCCACGGACATCGTTTCACTTTTGCTCGGCGCTTATGGTGGAATTGCTCAGTTGTTCCCCATCATGTTTGTGATGTTTTACTGGCCACGAGCTAACGGAATCGGCGCGTTATCAGCGTTGGTAACCGGGATCATCACGACATTGATTTTCCTTTACTTCCCGGATCTCAAACCTTTCCCAATCCACGAAGGAGTTTACGGTTTGATTGTGAACATCACGGTACTCGTTTCTGTCAGTTTGGCTACCCAACCCGAAAGCGAAGACCGTATACGTCGGTATATCAAATTTTGATTCTCGTCCCCCATTTGCGAGGAATCCTGTGAGCAATGCGAACTGATTCCGTAGCAATCTCTGTTTCTATTTTCTACCCATAATCCACAATACTGAGATCACTTCGCTCCGCTCGTGAATGGCATCCATTTGCGAGGGATTCAGCGACCATGAGGAGCAAATCCCGCGGCAATCTCTGTTTCTACTTTCAACCTATAATCCACATACCTGAGATCACTTCTCCCGACAGTCGTCGGGATCGTGAATGGACACATTTGCGAGGAATCCGGTGAGCATGGCGAGCTGATTCCGCGGCAATCTCTGTTTCTACTTTCTACCCATAATCCACAATACTGAGATCACTTCGCTCCGCTCGTGAATGGGTAATTAAAAAAATCGTGCATAAATTATTAGTTTTCATTAGTGTACAGAATGACTTTAGATCAGGCATACTTTGTTTACATAATGGCAAATAAACGCCGAACATCATTGTATACCGGAAAATCATCTGACCTACAGGTTCGTGTCGTAGAGCACAAAAAGAAACTTTCTCCAAAGTCTTTCACTGCTCGGTATAATATAGACCGACTTGTTTATTTTGAAGGATTTTCAACTGATGAAGAGGCAAAGCAAAGAGAATATCAGATTAAGGCGGGTTCTAGAATTAAGAAGATTGAGTTGATTGAAAAAATGAATCCCAATTGGGATGACTTAAGTAAAGGGTGGGATTTGTTTTAAACAGATGTAAGTCGCTTAGGATGCTACACTTCAATAGATTATTTAACTGCATCATGAATTTAATAATACTGAGATCACTTCGCTCCGCTCGTGAATGGCACACATTTGCGAGAAATCCCATGAGCAAAGCGAACTGATTCCGCGGCAATCTCTGTATCTATTTTCTACCCTGAACCTACAATACTGAGATCACTTCGCTCCGCTCGTGAATGGACACATTTGCGAGGGATTCAGCGACCATGAGGAGCAAATCCCGCGGCAATCTCTGTTTCTACTTTCTACCCATAATCCACATTACTGAGATCACTTCGCTTCGCTCGTGAATGGACACATTTGCGAGGGATTCAGCGACCATAGGGAGCAAATCCCGCGGCAATCTCTGTTTCTACTTTCAACCTATAATCCATAATACTGAGATCACTTCGCTCCGCTCGTGAATGGACACATTTGCGAGGAATCCGGTGAGCATGGCGAGCTGATTCCGCGGCAATCTCTGTTTCTACTTTCTACCCAGATCCACAATACTGAGATCACTTCGCTCCGCTCGTGAATGACTCCCATTTGCGAGGGATCCGATGAGTAATGCGAGCTGATTCCGCGGCAATCTCTGTTTCTACTTTCAACCTATAATCCACAATACAGAGATCACTTCTCCCGACAGTCGTCGGGATCGTGAATGGACACATTTGCGAGGGATTCAGCGACCATGAGGAGCAAATCCCGCGGCAATCTCTGTTTCTATTTTCTACCCATAATCCACATTACTGAGATCACTTCGCTCCGCTCGTGAATGGGACACATTTGCGAGGAATACAATGAGCAAAGCGAGCTGATTCCGCGGCAATCTCTGTTTCTACTTTCAACCTATAATCCACATTACTGAGATCACTTCGCTTCGCTCGTGAATGGACACATTTGCGAGGAATACAATGAGCAAAGCGAGCTGATTCCGCGGCAATCTCTGTATCTATTTTCTACCCAGAACCCACATTACTGAGATCACTTCGTCGAGTACTCCTCGTGAAGGGTTGAAGTTAATATCAGTTACCGTACCTTTGATCAAAATAATCCAAGCTGTAAAAACCCTTATTTCGATGAAATCCTGTCCCAAATGTAGCTCTGAATACGGTTATCCAATGAGCGATTTCTTGTATGCTTGTCCGGAATGCGGACACGAGTGGAATCCTGATACTGTTGAAAACGAGGCTGAATCCGAAACGGTTATTAATGATGCGAATGGGAATCCTCTGCAAGATGGCGATACCGTGATCATTGTTAAAGATTTACCCGTGAAAGGAGCTCCGAAACCTATCAAAGCCGGAACCAAAGTGAAGAACATCCGCCTCACTGATGGCGATCACAACATCGATTGCAAAGTAGATGGATTTGGCGCGATGGGATTGAAATCGGAATTCGTGAAGAAGGCGTGATTAATTAGGAAGAGAGAATTACGAATTACGAATTACGAATTTTATTGAGTAACTGATTCTATTCCAGTTCATTTTTAAAGTCCGGCCTTAGATTTGCGAAAGAATAGCGAGGCATTTTAAGGCATCAGAGATGCAGAACATCGGCCAATTCATTTGGCAATCGATGTTATGCCTGATGCCATAATGCGCTGCCTGAAAGCAAATCTTTGACGGGAGTTTTTGGTACTTTTGTCGGTACAAAAGTACATGAAAAAGAAATCTATAGTCTAAATTTGACTAAGATTCACTTCAAAGGCTAAAAAGATAATAATGGAGTTAATTTACTCCACCCCGGCCATTTCCTTAATAACTTTCCACTCAGCTTCCGAGACTTTGGTAATCGAGTATCGGCCTAATCGGAATAACTCCATGTCGCTTAGTTCAGCTTTTGCTTTCAAAGCTTCACGATCTACCGGGGAGTCGAATTTGGCAACAAATTTCATGTCTACATTTACCCAAGTTGGATCTTCTTCCGAGCTTTTAGCATCGAAATATTTCGAATCAGCATCAAATTGTAGCGCATCGGGATATGGCTCGCTTACAACTTCCATCATGCCCACGATGGCAGGCGGCTTTTGATTAGAATGATAAAAAAACACACCGTCGCCAGGTTTCATATTGTCGCGCATGTAATTCCGTGCACCATAATTGCGAACACCATCCCAATGAGTAGTGCCGTCGCGTTCTAAATCGTCGATTGAATAATTATCCGGTTCTGACTTGCATAACCAATAATTTGCCATAAATCTGTCTATTCTTTTACTGAGGTTTGATATTTCTGAACGTACCACATCACGGTTTCATCAAGCATGGAATTAAAATCAGGATTAGGCTCCCAATTCAATTCTCGTTTGATTTTAGATGCGTCTATAGCGTAACGGAAATCGTGCCCTAATCGATCCGTTACAAAAGTAATCAGGTTTTTATAATCACCATCCGGACCGTTACCCACTTTCTCATTTAAAACATCACAGATCTTGTGAACCAGATCCAGGTTCTTCCACTCGTTATTGCCACCTACATTATAGGTTTCGCCGGCTTTACCGGTTAAGAAAACGGTCTCTAAGGCTGAGCAATGATCTTTCACAAACAACCAATCACGTACGTTTTGTCCTTTCCCATACACCGGAATATTGTTGTGCGAAACGGCGTTTCGGATCACCGTTGGAATCAGTTTTTCATCATGTTGATGAGGACCATAATTATTTGAACAATTCGTAGTAACCACGTTCATTCCATAGGTTTGATAATACGAACGAACAATCATATCGCTACCTGCTTTTGACGCTGAATACGGCGAATTGGGTGAGTAAGGGGTGGTTTCTGTGAATAATCCGTCGTCTTCCAGCTCACCATACACTTCATCGGTAGAAACATGTACAAAGCGATTATTCTTCCAGCTGTCTTCGTCGTCTTTCCAAAGCTGGCGACATTCTTCCAAAATGTTGAACGTACCCACTACATTCGATTGAATAAACGGCTCGGGACCTGTAATCGAGTTATCTACATGCGATTCTGCCGCAAGGTGAATCACGCCATTGGGTTGAAAGGTTTTTACGATATCCTGAACGGCTTCGCGATCAACTAAATCCACTTTTTTAAAGTGATACCGCTCCGAATCTTTGATCGGACTTAAAAAATTACGATCGGAAGCATAGGTAAGCTTATCGATGTTGTAGAAAGTCCAATTTTTATGCTTGTGAAATAAATTCAGGATTAAATTGGATCCTATAAAACCTGCCCCTCCTGTGATAATTACTTTCATGAGAATAGTTCGTTCTTTGATATTGATTTTAAAAGAGGTTGTACTCTGTCTTTATCGGATAACACGGGTTTATCTACGCCCCAATTTATGCGAATGTCCGGATCATCCCACCGCACCCCTCTTTCTGACGGTTGGTGATAATAATCGGAACATTTGTAGTATACAACAGCCTCATCACTTAACACAGAAAAACCATGAGCAAATCCCACCGGAACATACATTTGTTTGTGATTATCGGCTGAAAGTTTGGTAGCTACATAATGGCCGAAGGTTTTTGAATCAGCTCGCATATCAACCGCTACATCCAGAATCGTACCTACAATACATTGCACCAACTTAGCTTGAGGTTGCTCTAATTGGTAATGCAATCCACGTACGGTGCCATGGTAAGACTTTGAGATATTATCCTGAATAAAGGTTTCAGTAATGCCGGATTCTTGCAACACACTTTCACGGAAAGATTCCAAAAAATAGCCTCGTTCATCTTCAAAAACCCGAGGTTCGATCACTTTTACATCGGGAATACGTGTACTAATTACTTTCATTTATTGAGGGCTGTTAGTAGCTGTTGCAAGCCAACGTTCCAAGTTTTGCTTTTCTCACCGAGTACTTTTTCGGCTTTTTTGATATTCAATTTAGAGAAATGTGGACGTTTTGCTTTGGTCTTAAATTCGGAAGAAGATACTTCTTTTACATCCACTTCAACACCACTTAATTCAAAAATTTGCTTAGCGAAATCGAACCAAGTAATCATGCCTTCAGAACCTAAGTGAAAAATACCACGGGCATCTTTTTCGAGAAGTTTCATCGTTTGCTCAACCACATCCACACAAAATGTAGGCGTTCCGAATTGATCGTTTACTACAGAAAGTGAATCTCGTTCTTGTCCCAATCGAAGCATCGTTTTCACAAAATTATTCCCATAGGCACCGCACAGCCATGATACACGTAATATTAAGTGCTCAACTTCGGATTGTTGGATTGCTTGCTCTCCCTTCAACTTCGATAATCCGTAATAATTTACAGGATCGGTTTGTGCGTTTTCAGTATAACCTTCCGGATATGTTGCCCGATCTTCTTCTGTTCCGGAAAACACATAATCGGTGGAATAGTGAACTAATTTTATAGCTTGTTCAGCACAGAGTTTCGCCAAATTCTCAGCTGCCAGATGGTTGATTAAATTAGCCTGCTCTCTATCTTCTTCGGCCTGATCTACATTGGTATTTGCGGCGCAATTGAAAATTACATTCGGTTTCAGTTCAGTAAGTATTTTCTCAACAGCATTAAAATCGGTGATATCTAATTCTGATGACCCCAGTGCATCATAATCGTAGTTTGTATGGTCCAAAAACCGACTCCATTCTTTTCCAAGTTGCCCGTTTGCACCTAGTATGAGATACTTCATTATTGGTTCTAAAATAAAAGCTTATAGAATACCCAACAATTTAGCACAAATCTAAATCCCATCTTATAATTTTTATTACAAGATTAGTCATCTATTGATGAGCTTTGATAAAATGCCGATAATTGTGTTAAGCAAGTACAGAATGACTAATGCTTTCTATTAGAATGAGTTAATCAGAGGGTAACTTTTAGCATGTGTTTCATTCTTTTAGCTTATTATGTACAGAAGAAATTTAAAATAGGCTTAAAGTATTTCAACAAACCTATTTAAGTTAATAATAAATAACTAGTAAAGTGAATCTTAGAATTAGCTATATTGCTGCAGTATTCCTGATTCAATGTACTCTTACCGTAATAGTACAGGCTCAGACTATTACCCCTGCTACAGGTGGTTCTTCAATTTCTATTGATAATTTTTCATCCGGTACATGGACAACACTTAGCGGGCCATCTCTTCAAGAAACTTCTCCCGGACAGTTAACCGCTGGAAATTTTAGACTTAAAGTACCAAGTGGTTTTGAATTTGATACCGGAGGAACTGCTCCAACAGTAAGTGTAACATCGCCAAAAAGCCAAAAAATTACTGTTACCTTCTCCTCTCGAAGTTCAACTGAAATTGTATTTGCAATCTCAGGTAGTAGTGGTGGTACACCACCAAATAACCCCCATTTAGTTACTTTTAGTAATATTAGAGTGCGACCGGATCAAGGGTCTCCTCTTCCTAGTGGTAATATTACCAATGTTGGTAGTGCTGCACCGGGTGGTACTACCAGTTATGGCGCTTTATCAACAGTTGTTGGTGCCGACGCTCAAATTCGAGTAGAAGACGCGGCCAACTCAAGTGGGAGTTTAATTTCAGCACAAAGTATCGAAGCCGGCGAAAGTCTTACTTTATATGCAAATGTACGAGATCAATTTGGGAATTTTATTCGAAATGAGACTGCAAATTGGAGCACTGAAAATGAAACCGGTGGTGTAACCGATTCTGATTTATCAACCGCATCTGGAACAACTTCAACCTTTACTGCTACTTTAACTGGTACGGCACTTATTCAAGCAGATTTAGCAACCGATCTAGATTCTGTATTAACCGGAACCATGACAGTAACCCCATCCGACGCCACTAGTTTATCCATTGCAACTCAACCGGTGGCAAGCGATACAGCCGGTCAAGCTTTCGATACACAACCGATTATTCACATTCTTGATGATTATTCGAATATAGTTACAACCGATAATTTCACAGAAATTACAGCTGCGATAAATACAGGTTCCGGTAGCCTTAATGGTGATGTTGATATAACAGCTTCTGGAGGCGTTGCTACATTTACAGATCTCTCGTATACCACTGCTGAAAATATTGATATTGATTTTTCAGCTTCAGGATTTACTACAGTTACTTCAAATACTGTAACCGTTGTGCCAGATACAGCCTACGGCCTCATTTACCTTGTTCAACCATCCAATGGTAATCGGAATACAGCCATATCTCCTGCAGTTGAGGTACAAATTGTTGATGAATACGATAACCATGTAAGCGAGTCGGGTACTACAATTGATTTAAATTTAACCGTAGGAACTGGAAATATTTCGGGAGAAAGTACAACTTCAAATGCTTCTGGTACGGCTGTTTATAACTCTTTGTCATTTAATCAAACTGGAGCTAAATCTATTACCGCCACATCAACTGGTCTTGTAAGTTCAGGGTTGAGTAATACTTTTTCAATTGCAAATGCAGGAGAACTTGCTGGTTTTGAAATTGACACAACCGGAGGAGGTGCGATTGGCCCAGCGGTTGCCGGAGAAACATTAAATATTCGAATTAGAGCTGTAGATGGCGCTGGGTCTTTACTTGATGGCAATATGGGAAGAGACAATTTCACGGGGCATGTAAATCTTACAACTTCTAGTACTTTCTCCGGTAGTACCACAACAACATTAATTGGGCCATTTACAAATGGTGTTTATGATCCACACCCTGTAGTGTTAACAGAATCTGGTAATGCAGTTACTATCACAGCAACAAATAGTTTAGGATTGCAAGCCGGAAGTAGTGACGAATTTCTAGTTCTCCCCTCTTCACCTGATACCGACAGTTCTTTTGTTAGTTTTTCAGAGACAACTTTAATAGCTGATGGTGCAAGCACATCAATTATTACTGCTCAGCTTAAAGACGAATTTGGTAACAACCTTAATAGTAATACTAATAGTACAATTACCATCTCAATAACTTCCAATGGTGGTTCTTTAACAGGCTCTATAACTGGTAATAACGATGGAACTTACACCGATACTTTAACCGCAGCATCTACTGTTGGGGCTGATACAGTAACTGTGTTCATTGATGGTACTAAAATCGAAAACGAAGATTCCGACTCAATTGCCACTTATACCTATGGCGACTTATCCACATTCGAAATAGTTGAGGTCGGTGAAGTTAACATCCCAACTCAAACAGCAGGTACTAGTTTCAATTTACAAATCACTGCCTTAGATGCTTATGACAATATAGTTGAAAACTTTAATGGCGCCGGAAATACTGTTGAAATAACCTCAACAGGAACAATTTCGAGTGGTAGTGGAACTACCTCTACGTTTACAAACGGGGTGCTCGCTTCGCACGCTGTTACTATAACCAGCGCCGGAAGTACAACAATAACCGCGCGAAAAACGGCTTCTTCCGAAACAGGAACCAGTAATTCATTTACGGTAAATCCTGCAATTGCGGACGCTACCAATACTACCATTACTGCAGGGCAGCCATTTCTGCAAAATGTCGTGTCTGACAATACCACTATTACTGTTCAGCTGATAGATGCTTACGGCAACAACTTAACCACTAATCCCGGCACAATTAACATGAATAAAAATGGGGCAAGTGCTTCGTTAAGTTCAACAGCAACTTATGCCGGATCTGGAAGCTACACGGCAACATTAACTGCTAGTACTACTATCGAAACAGTAACTATAAATGCGGATCTCGACGGATCCACAATTTTTACCGATGATGCAACTGTCGAAGTTAGCCAATTTAATGAGTGGGAAGGTGATGCAGGAGGAAATCCAAGTAACAAAATTGATTGGGGAAATACATCCAATTGGAGTTTAAATTCTATTCCATCAACAGGTCAGGTAGTAGTTATACCAACAGGACTCTCCTATTATCCCGTTATTGATGGAGAAGACCCAACGCTAGATTTTTTGGAAATTGAAAGCGGGGCCAATGTAAATTTATCAAGTAGAGATATTACTATTAATGACGCAATTACCGGAAGTGGAAGCTTTTTTGGTAATAGTAGCAACGTATATCTTGCCGGAAATTCAACTATTGCTAATTTTATTTCTGGCTCATCAAATGTTTATCTAAACGGTTCAAGTCTTCAAACTATTGATAACGATTTTACCGCAGATTCTCTATTCATCCAGAATGATGTAGAGGCCAATGACTATTTCGAAGCATTTTCTTCATTCGAAATTGAAGCGGGCAATACCCTAACAATGAATTCCGGCTCACAACTGGTTGCATTAGGTGATTTGAACATTGAAGGTGATTTGATTGGAACAAGTTCTTCATTCTCAATTGGTGGAGATTTAAATGTTGGCGGAAGTGCTACCATTACATCAACAAATACTGATTATATACTAAATGGAACCAGTGAACAAATTATTAATGGAATTGAATCTATTAAATCTTTCACTATCGATAATGCTGCCGGTGTTGTTGTTAACAACAACATCGAAGTAACCGATACCCTTTTTCTTACTTCAGGTACCATTACCATAGAGTCGGGAAATAGTTTTGTTAGTAATGTGAAACAGGGCAATACATCTAATATCATTGCCAGACGATTAATCACAGGTGATGAAGGCTGGAGAATGATCAGCTCCCCCCTTGATTCTGACTATGACGATTTACTCGACTCCACTATTACACAAGGTTTTACCGGTTCAACTTTGGGCAATGCCGCTTTAGACAGTCTACAGCCAAATGTACTTTACTACGATGAAACCTATGCAGGTACGGATAATCAACGTTGGCGAGCCCCGGCTTCGGCATCAACTTCTGTTACTGCAGGTCAGGGTATGTTTGTTTTCTTTTTTGATGATCAATCAGGCACTGATGCCCGTTACGATAACCCATTGCCAGACACACTAGATGTTCAAGGCGCTGAATTTGATGGAGATGGTACCGAATTCACGTTTCCGGTAACTTATACAGTTTCGGCAGATACAGGTTGGAATTTAGTTGGAAATCCATTCCTTGCTACCATTGACTGGGATGACGGGAACTGGACCAAAACCAACATGGATAATACATTTTATGTCTGGTCAGATACTGCTAATTCCGGCAATGGAGACTATTTAACCTGGAATGGCATTACAGGTTCGATGGGCGATGGTTTAATAGCTCCATTTCAGGGCTTTTGGGCAAAAGCAAATGGAAATGGAACCCCGGTTTTAAAAGTAAATAAAGCTTCGAAAACCGTATCGGGCACATTTTACAAACAAACACGTGGTGAGCCAAGTTTCGAATTAATATTGAATGCAAATGGGCTCTCGAAATCCACACATTTTTCGTTTACTGAACATGGTAAATTTGGGAAAGATAATTACGATGCATTTTACTTAACCCCTTTTAGAACGGGCACTTATCTTGAATTTTTTACACTGAACAATGATGGGAGTCAGTATGTAATAAACAACTTACCAAGAAACTTTGGTATACCGATTGATATCCCCATTTACATCAATGGCTATGAAAATTTCCAGCCCATTAATTCGGAATTCGAATTAACATGGAAAAATTTAAAAGAGGTGCCGGAGAGCTGGGAAATTGAACTTCTTGACAGAAATAAAAATAAAATCAATTCACTCAGAGACGCTGAAAATTTCAAATTTTCCCCTTCCATTAAATCCAAAGAGATACTTAAACCAAATACCATTCTTGACGCTTTTGCGGGTAAATTAACTACTAAAAACAAACAACTACTTTCAGATTCTGAATTCTATATTCGAATTATTCCGGGAGAAGACGGCTCTGATTTCCCTAAGGAATTTAAACTACATCAGAATTATCCAAATCCATTCAACCCAACCACTAAAATAACTTTTGAATTACCGTTACAATCAAATGTTGAACTGTTGATCTTTGATATTCTTGGCCGGGAAATCGCAAAACCAGTAAGTGATATACTAAACGCTGGTATACATACTGTAGAATTCGAAGGTAATTCGCTTGCATCAGGTGTTTACTTTTACACTCTAAAAACAAGTAATAAAGTTCTTACAAGACGTATGATGTTAATTAAATGATATCGTGCATATACCATTCTTGCTATTACACTTTCAAACTGAAAGAACTTTAAAAATTTTAAATTTCTTGTAACTACTGGTTACTTATCCTCTCATTTATTAGAATGTGATAGTCTGAGGTAAAAACGGACGATAACTAGGCAGTACCATAATCAACAAATATGGCAGGATATACCGAAGTTTTACAAGCGATGCTGGCAATGGTGATTGTTTCGTTTTTAGTAATAAATGCGAACAGAGCCATTGTAGTTAACAATCAAACCATTGTTGATGGTGAATTCGAAAATCAAATTGTAGCAATTGCTCAAGATTATATTGAGGAGTCTCGCTCCACAACATTTGACGAAAACACTACCGATGGTGACGTACCAGTAAATATTCCGGAAGGCTTTTCTACAATCGGTCCTGATGGGGGCGAAACTACCCGAGCAGATTTTGATGATTTTGATGATTACGACGGTTGGGCCGAAACCATCACAGCTTCAGGTGGTGTGGAATATGAAGTAGCAATTGAAGTTTCATATTACGAAGACGGAGCAACTAGCAATCAGAAATCTACGCTCAAACAAATGATTGTTAATATCTCTTCGGATGATCTCACAAAGAATGGAGTAATAAGTCGATACTCATTCAAATTTTTAAGAAGTTTTTATGCTGATTAAATGGATTTAGGAATTGTAACAAGCTATATCATTGCTGGTATCCTCATTATTATCATTATAACCGTTGGGTATAATGTTAATTTTAGCGGAAATGAACTCACTTTGCATGAATCGCAAAAGATTAAAATTGATGCTGTAATAGAAGCAGTTAGCTATGATTTACCGAAAATAGGCTATAATCAAAATAGCAACCCCGATACGATGCTGGTATTTGCCGATTCAACTAGAATTCAATTCTATTCAAATATCGATAATAGTAATGACGGATCGTTAGAACTTGTTACCTGGGAATTTTCAACCGACCCAATTACCGATTCTGATAACCCAAACGATTATTACTTATACCGCACGGTCGACGGTGTTACAACTACAATGGGAGTTGGAGTTACAGAATTCACAATTAACTATTATGATGAATTAGGTTCAAATACTCCCTTGACCTTACCTATTTCTGCAGTTGGTAATAAGTCTAAAATAGATACAATTGTACAACTGGAATTGATTATCGAAAGTCAAAGTCCGGTTGCATTGCAATACTCATCAGAAACAACTGCTCGATATATCTCCACTTCGTGGACAAAGCGTTTCTCTCCATCTAACCTCAACTTAAATTAGGCGCTTATGGGACGTGGAATGATAATATTAGCTATTGGAGCTTTCATGGTTTTAGGCCTAATTCAATTTAATTTATTTGAACACAGAGAGCGAATTCAAACTTTTAATTCTGATTACGCAAAAGACATTCAATCAAAAAACGTTGCTCATACGGCCATTCAATTAGCCATGGAACAAATAAATGAGGATCCTACATGGCAACCAACTTCTACAAATCCATGGACTCAGGAAATTGATGGGGCTTACATAGAACTTTATTACGAAACATTATCGACGGGTGCAGGCCCAATCGATCCTGATTCCATACGAATTTATAGTAATGCATGGTATGGCGGAAGAGGAACTATGGGATCGGCTGAATACAAAGCTAATTCAGAATCACATCAAATTATAAGTACCTATTTAAAATCAAGCTTACATTTTGTTCCTGAAGCTGCGGGTGGATTAGGAGTAGCCAGTGGGAATTTTACTTTTAATATGAGTGGTAGTGCTACTATTAGTGGAAACGATGCCTCAGGAACCTGCGATGATATACCTGCAATTACAGTACCCACACTGGATGACTATATTGAAGTTGTTGATGGTGCCAATTTTAGTAATATGGAAAGCAGTGAAGATTTGGTTGCAATCGATCCAGATGTCTCTTACAGTCCGGTTGACGAACTTATTGAGCGGTTATCAAACGAACCAGGAGTTGTTGATGTAAGCGGAAACTATAAAGGGGATTTTGGTTCAGAAGATGAACCCGGTATATTTTTTGTTGAGTCGTATGCAAAATTAACCGGTGGAATTCCGGATGGATATGGAATTATGGTAATCCGGTCTGGTGGTGAATTAGAATATGAAGGGGCATTATCTGTTTCGGGTAATTTTACTTTTAATGGCCTTATTATCTTTGAAAATGCATTCGATTTTACCGGTAAAGGAACCCCCGATTTAAATGGATCGGTTCTTATCGGAAATACCCCTGGAAATAATACAACTCTTGATATCGATTTGGGTGGGAATCTTAAAATCCAGTACGATTGCCAGGCCATTGATTATGCAAGAGTGGCATCTGTTACACATATTAAACAAAACAGATATACCAAGGTTAGCACTTTTGAATGATATAGCCTATTCTTTTTGAAATCTAATAAAATCTGCTACTTAGATTCTAAAGCACAATTATAGAAGAGAAGTTAATTTATTAATTAAGCTCGCCCTTAATATTATTTAACAACATGCCGATAAGGATTGTAATCAAAAGCATTTCAGCTACTTGATTAAATCGCATAATTGGCAATGAGCGCATACGCAGAACTTACTTACCTAATCGGTGCAATGGTTATTTTCGGATTTTTGTCCTTAAATACCGCACGTTCTTTCAATTCCAGTCGCCAATCGATTTATCAAGCAGAGGCCGAATATCGTGCAATTGCTGTTGCACAAGACGAACTAGACAAAGTGCAGTGGATTTACGATTCCGATGAGCTCGACCCAAATAGTACTAATTACGTGTATGAGAATTACCCTGTTAATGAAATACACAATTATGGTGCCGGCGATGAATACAATTCTACCTTTTTAATAAATGGAACCTCAGAATTGGTAGAAGACACCGGATCTATGAAAACATATCAGATAACGGTTTCGGTATTAAATCAAAATGTTACTCCGGAAGCTTTCATCACCCTCGAATATGTTAAATCTTATAACTACTAAATCATGAGTGCCGGACTTGCCATAACATTTGTGATCGGTGGAATATTTATGATCTCCATACTGAATTTTAACATTCAGGTTAGTAATCAAACTCAAGAATTAACTTTGAGTTCGATCAACCAAGCCAATTTAGACAACCTGGTTGATGTACTTGCCAACGATTTTAACAAAATCGGCTTTAATAGCGGTACTGCTGTCCCTTTTACAACAATTAGTGATCAGAACATTATTTTTCAAGCTGATGTGTACGACAACGATAGTTATGGTTCAACCAACATTCGCTGGTTTTTCGACACTTCTGACGCTGTGCAAAGCACCAACCCCAACGATTATTATTTAAAACGAACCGGACCCATTGGTAGCAGTTCGTACGGAACTATTGAGTTTCCGGTGGTCTATTTCGATTTAAACTATTACTCGGCCGATGGAACCCCAACTACCGATTTGGCCTCGGTTAAGAAAATCGAAGTAGAATTGATGATAGAAACCGTGGAACCCTACACAGTTAACAGCAACACCAAAGAATATCCCCGATTGATTTGGAAGCGCATATTTGTACCAAACAATATAAACCTACCCTATTAAGGAGCAGTTATGGGAAGAAGTTTATTATTTCTTGTAAGTGGTTTAACCATCATTACCGGAATTGTTAATGTCAATAATCAGCAACGTATAACTGAAATTCCTAAGGTAACCACCGGTTATTACAAAGCCCAACAAGCAAAGAACTTATCAAAGAGCTTAATCGACAATGCCATTGAAACCATGAAAGGTAATAATAATTGGGCAGGTAGTATTAATATCGAAGATGTTGTTAATACTACAGCTCTGGCATCTCGGTCGATGGATGCTCGTAAAAAATTAACATTGGGTCAAATTTCATTTTCACAAGTACAAACAATTGAAGAACAGCTGGAAGATCAATTGGTAGGCTATCGCGACGATGATGATGATGATGACGATGATGACGATGATGACGATGATGACGATGATGACGATTGGGACGGTGATGAAGATGAATATCTGGAAGACCTTCCTATTAAAATAAGTGGATCATTGTATAGCTTTACGCAAAGTAGTACCAATAAACCTTCAAATAGTGTTAGCTCTTGGGATGAGTATAAAGTACTTCTAGTTAGTAATAGCACCTACAACGGTATTAAAGTTACTACCGAGGTGCTTATGCAACGTGATTCGTATAGTAAGTATTCATATATGACCCAATCTGAGCTTAGTGCCTCGGGCAATACCATTTGGTTTATGGATGCAGATAATGTGTATGGTCCCATTCATACTAATGGCCAATTTGCGATGTCGGGTTCACCTTCCTTTTATGGCTTAGTAACCAGCCCTAATAATTATCTCGCACATGCAACCAATCCAACAAACCCGAATTTTTATGGGGGCGAAAACTTTAATGCACCGGTAAAAAATGAACCAACTACTTACGAAATAGACAAACTTAAAAGTGCAGCAGTAAACGGCGGATTAGATTTCGACCGGCAACTATATATTCAATTTCACGAAAGCGGTGGTGTTGGTTATGCCAAAATATGGGAAAAATATCCTACTGGTTATTGGTCGAGCCCTACTAATTATGACCTTAGTTCCTTTAATGGAATTATATCCACAACCGGACGAATTGATGTATATGGTGAAGTTAAAGGGAACGTAACTCTTCATTCCGAAACGTTGGTAGAAATTGATGGTGACATTACCTACCACACCAGCCCTCTGGCCGACTCATCATCAACCGATATGCTTGGTATTGTAAGTGAAGGCGATGTACGAATTGATGCCAGTGCTCATTCACATTCAGGATCTTCAGATGTAACCGTTCATGCATCTATAATGGCTTTAAATTCCTCTTTCTATGTAGAAAATTACAATTACGGTGGTAACCGAGGCACACTAAATTTACTGGGTGGCATCATTCAGCAAAACCGGGGTGCCGTTGGTACATTCTCAGGTAACACCGTGTATTCGGGATTTTCTAAAAATTATCAATACGATAATCGCTTGAAATCTACTACCCCTTCTGCTTTCCCCCGTGAAAGTGTATTCTCGATTGTATATTGGAAAGAAACGATAACAAAGTTAGAAGAGTAGTTGTTATTAA
The DNA here is from genome assembly GCA_034669965.1 of Balneolaceae bacterium. Taxonomy (GTDB): domain Bacteria; phylum Bacteroidota; class Rhodothermia; order Balneolales; family Balneolaceae; genus HXMU1420-13. The sequence goes on from JAXMOK010000002.1 coordinate 479,779, forward strand.
ACATCTGTTATTAATTAACTAAACTTTAAGAAGTTAATTAAATTTTCTATAAGAATTCATTCTAAAAAGTTGACACTAATGGTATTAAATCAGATTATCTTTTAACTGAAATTGTATTTAAATACATATAATTCGAATGTAAATTAATAATTTCGAATAATCTTTAAGGGATTCTAATGTAACAAACGCCCTTCTTACTATCACATTAGAGCAAGCTAACAGCATACCAACTACTGAGAGATTATTTTAATCTTAAAAAAAAACGAAATGAGCAGTTACGCTGAGCTTACTTACCTCTTAGGTGCTATGATCGTGTTTGGGTTTCTTACCTTAAACACCTCCAGAAGCTTCAATTCTTCTCGTCAAACTTTGTATCAGGCAGAATCCGAATATCGGGCAATAGCTGCTGCACAAGATGAGATTGATAAAGTACAATGGATCTACGACCCAAATGATTTAGATCCTTCCAGCGGTAGTTATGTATATACTAATTACCCTATCATAGAATCTGTTACTTTTGGTCCTAATGATGAGTACTCAACTTCTTACATAATAAATGGAACTTCTGAACTAATTGAAGATACCGGTTCAATGAAACGTTTCCAGGTTGTGATATCAGTACTTGATCAAAATGTTACACCAAATGTATTTGTGACGCTAGAATTCATTAAATCTTACTCTTACTAATTATGAATACAGGCATCGTCATAACATTTGTAATTGGTGGATTATTTATGATTTCTATCCTCGCTTTTAATGTGCAGGTAGCTAATCAAACCCAAGAACTTACATTAAGTTCTTTAAACCAAAATACCCTGGATAATTTAGTTGATGTTCTAGCCAACGACTTTGATTTAATTGGCTTTAATTCTGGAACATCGGTTCCTTTTACTACCATACAAGCTCAGGATATTAAATTTCAGGGGGATGTGTATGATAATGATAGTTACGGATCAACCGATATTAGATGGTATTTTGATACGAACGACCCGGTGAGTACTTCATCCAATCCAAATGATTATTATCTGAAACGAGAAGGTCCAATTGGAACCAGTTCGTATGGTACCATAGAATTCCCTGTTACTTATTTCAATATCAACTATTACACTGCTGATGGTACTCCAACTACTAATAAATCATCGGTAAAAAAACTCGAAGTGGAACTGATCGTTGAAACTGGTGAAGCATATACGATTACAAGTGATACCAAAGAATATCCACGATTAATTTGGAAACGTACATTCGTTCCCAACAATATTAATTTACCTTATTAAGGAGCCGTTATGGGAAGAAGTTTATTATTTCTTGTTAGTGGTTTAACAATCATAACCGGAATTATCCAAGTCAATAATCAAGAACGTATCACCGAAATACCGGTAGTTACTTCAGAATATTATAAAGCTCAGCAGGCTAAAAATTTGGCTAAAAGCATGATCGATAATGCTGTTGAGACAATGAAAGCAAATAACAACTGGACCGGTTCAATTGATTTGAATCAGGTTGGAAATGTGAAAGCTTTATACAAACGATCTCAAAACGGGAGAAAGCAATTAAGCTTAGGTGAAATTACACTGGATGAATTAGAGACTATTGAAAACGAACTTCAAAGCACAGTTGAAAATATAGAAGATGAAACTTTCGGTGATCAAGTAAACCTTTCGGGTTCGTTAACTAGCTATACTCAAAGTAGCTCCAATATTCCTACCAATAGCGTAGGTACCTGGAACGAGTATAAAGTTTTGTTAGTAAGCACCACCACCTATGATGATATAGAGGTTACAACCGAAGTATTGATGCAGCGAGATTCGTATTCCAAATATTCTTATAACACCGGTTCAGAATTAAGTGCTTCTGGTAGTACCATTTGGTTTATGGATAAGGATAATATCGAAGGTCCTATTCATACTAACGGGCAATTTGCCATGTCGGGCTCTCCTACTTTTAATGGCTTAGTAACTAGTCCTAATATGTGGCAAGCACATTCCTCCAACCCAACCTCTCCAAATTTTTATGGAGGCTCTAATTTTAATGCACCAACTAAAGATGCCCCCTCAACCTATGAAGTTTCTAAACTTCAAACTGCAGCCCTAACCGATGGTTTAACTTTTACCAGAGATATTAAAGTTGAATTTTATATGAGTGGAGACACTCCCATGGCTAATATTAGCCAAAAATTCGGTTCGAATTATCGTGCACCAACTGCCTATGACCTAAGCTCGATGAACGGCATTATTTCAACTACAGCAGGTGCAGAAGTAGTAGGCAATGTTGGCGGTAATATTACCTTACATGCTGTAGACGATATTAACATTATTGGTGATATAACTTATAATACATCTCCCTTAGTAGATTCTTCCTCAACAGATATATTAGGTTTGGTAAGCGAAAGCGATGTAACCATCGACCAGAATGCCCATTCATATTCCGGAACTCAGGACTTAACAGTGCACGCATCCATAATGGCTCTTGGAGATTCATTTTATGTTGAAAATTATTGGAATACTGCAAGAGGCGAATTAACCATATTAGGGGGTATAGTTCAAAATTATCGCGGACCGGTAGGAACATTTTCGGGAAACACTATTGTATCCGGTTATTCTAAAAATTATCAGTACGATAATCGTTTAAAAACAACCATTCCTTCGTTCTTCCCAAGAGAAAGTATTTTCTCTATTGTATATTGGAAAGACGAAGTATCAAAACAATAAAATAGACTGTGAAGTATTTTAAAATTATTCTATTATCGCTGTTTGTAATTGGAATGTTAACACCGATTGCAAAAGCGCAATCTGAAATAACTTTCAATTTAAATCTGAAGCCACAACTGGAAGACAGTACCTTTATTCCCGGCAGAGACCGTGTACGAATTGTTGGTGACTTACACCCTCTTATTACGGCAACTCCATATTATCTGGAGGATGAAAGCCCAAAAGATAGCGTCTATTCCATTACTGTTCGATTTTCGTCTCGTTACAGAGGGCAAACTCTCAATTACAATTTTGAGATGACTTCGAATTACAGAAAACTAACCGAAGAACTTCCCAGATCTATACTATTGCAAGGCAGAGAGATTAAGCTTGATGCCCTCTATTTTAACGCTTTTGCGTGGTAAATAAAGCATTGATTACGTTACCTTAATTAAGAAAGATTAACTGCCTTATTTTTTCCAATTGCCTTAACTTAAAAGATATAAGAGGCGTTATATGAAAAAGGCATTTTTTATTTTACTCATTTTCATTTCCCCGGCATTTAGTTATGCTCAGGAGAGTATCGAACTTAAAGCAGAGGTAAATATTAATGCACAAATAATTAGATCAATTGATCTGATTACAATTAATACCATGACCTTTGGTAATGCTCAACCTGGGCAAGAAAGACTATATGTGAATCCGATCAACGATGTTAATTCAGGATTTATGGTAGCCTTGGGAACACCAGGTGCAGCCTTTCGGCTTGATTATTTAAATGAACGAAGACTTACACAAATTGATGGACCAGGGTTTTTAATTTTTAGATACGAACTCTCAGGAAATTCAGTTGAAGAGCAATCTTCGTCTGAACTACTTGAGGTTGTAAACCGAAACCTTCAATTTAACGGCGAAGGAAGATATTATTTTTGGGTTGGTGGCGAAGTAAACATCGAAAATGCACTACCAGGCAATTATGAAGGCGATTTCACTATTGAAATAGACTATATATAATGTATCAAAAAGTAATTTTAATATTACTACTTACAATTACTCAAGTTAATCTATTTGCTCAAGAATTAAACTTTGGCAGTGACTACAGTTCAATCTATTCAGTTTCAATATCCGATTTAAACCCTGGCTTAGACCTTGATTTTGGCTTACTAGCTAAAAACGAAGGTGTAAGTAGCTTATCAATTAATGAAAGCAAAGTAATATCAATTGAAGGTGTTCGATATCTTGACGTATATGTTGAAATTATGGCTGATGAATATTTATTAAAAGATGGAAACCCATCATGCTCAACAAATCCAAGTTGTAGAATTCCATTTACTTTGCAAGCCGCTTATGCTAACCGTGGGCAAAATAATACGGCTCAAAGCACAATTATGAACGTATTAAGTTTTACAGCAACTGCTCTTTTCCCAATTAAATATCGTGGAAATGCACCTCCTGGTCCACCTCCAACTCCTGTTTATTCTGGCTACAACCCCGCACTTTTTAATGAAACGGCCTACTTATACATATACGGCTCTATCAATGTAGGTAATGTTGATGCTGGAAGTTACTCTTCTGATATCACCATAACTGTTTCTTATGACTAAATTAAGATCATATATAGGGTATATCATCTTATCTCTATTTTTCACAAATAGTGTTGGTGCTCAATTTTTAAATTTTCAAATTTCAATCGAACCTGAATTGAGTGCTACTGTTGAACGTGAGCTTAATTTTGGAACAGTTATAACAAATTCAGGAGAAAAATATATCGAATTAGGTGATGTTGACATGGGAATATTTCGTATTCGGGCATATTATACTCAAAATATTTTTGTTTCATTTACCCCCCCTGAAGCTTTAAGACACATTAACCCTGCTGTTGATGAAGAGATACAACTAGATTTAAATATCGCTTATAATGATATATCTCGTAATGTAAGAGATGCTTTGAAACTAGATGATAATATTGGTTTTCTATCTTTTGACAGTAATTTTAATGTAAATACTGCACGTACCTCCGATGTTTGGGAAGAAATTGAATTGTACGTATATGGCTCTATAAATGTAGGGAATATACCAAACGGTATTTATGAGGGTAACGCAATTTTGAATATAGATTATGATTGACTTTTATGAATTCATCATTAAAGATGTCTAATTAAGACTCTCTAACTTGTTCTATAATCTACTTCTGTATAACTTTTTCTCAGAAACAACCAAACCAAACTTTTACGACTATGAAAAAGCTCAATCTTATATCCGCCTCATTACTTGCTTTAGTTCTTACTTTTAATGCTAATGCACAAACCACTTCTGATTCTGACAATATTTCTGCAACTGCTACTGTAGTAGGTGCGATTTCTGTAACTCCTGTTGATGCACTTGATTTTGGAAGCATTTTATCATCCGAAACTCCAGTAATTGCAGCAACTGATGCAAATTCAGGTTCAGCTACTATTACTGCTGAAGATGGACAATTAGTTAACGTAACTGTTACATTCCCAACAACACTTACTGGTTCTTCCGGAAGTTTAACTCTTGGAACATTCGATGTAAACGTTGACGATAATGATGCTGTTCGTGCTGGTTCTGTTGACCTAACTGATGAAGCAATTACAGGTACCAATAGTGAGATTTATAACGGTAATTATACCGCTGATGGAACAACTGCTACTATCTTTGTAGGTGCGGCGATTACTACTAACAGTGGTCTTGCAGGTGTTGATTACTCAGGTAGCGTTTTGGTTGCTGTAGACTACAACTAATTAAAAGTAATTAGTATTAATTACACCCCATTAATCTTTGGATTAATGGGGTTTTTTTTTGACATTTTTTGATATAGAATAATAATGTGATTTCTATCTTTGTTTTTAAGTATTTTACTCGAAATAATCTTCAGACATGTCTATTACTATATTAAAACGGGCTACACTTACATTTGTGTTTATATTACTATGCACAAATCTTAAAGGGCAAGTAACTATTGCTCCAACTAATATGTTCTTAAGCGACAGTAATCCTTTTGGAACATACATGGTTATTAATGGTTCGAGCGAAGCACAAGAAATTTCAGTGGATTTTCTTTTTGCTTATTCTGCAACCGATGAAAATGGTATTCGAAGAATAATTCAAGATGATTCTACCTTTGCTGAGAATCATTCGATTGCTAATAAAGTGAGAGCATTCCCACGAAACTTCACGTTAGCACCTGATCAGCGTCAAATTGTTCGGTTAAGATTATCTGACACTAATAGTCTTGAAGATGGTACTTATTGGGCTAGAATTAGAACAAAATCGGTGCCAGAAACACCTCCCATCGAAGTTCAAAATACTACCACTGTTTCAGCTAGAGTTGGTATTACCTTTGAGCAAGTAACTGGCTTATTCTTTAAAAAAGGTACTGTTACAACTGGTATTGATATTAAAGACATCAAACCTGAAATTAATGCGGATAACCAAAATGAGCTGATTGTACTTGCTGATTTTGAGCGTACAGGTAATTCACCATTTCTTGGAACAATTACTATGTCTATTCGTGATTCTAATAATCGTGAATTAGTTTCTGACTTTGTTTCAACATCACATTATTTTGGTGGTACTCACCGTCAGACACTAGATATATCTAGTCTAACTAATGGAAACTATCAACTAACCGTTGAGTTTGCTACTAAAAGAACTGACGTTTCTGAAGCTGATTTAGTAAGAATGCAACCCGTAAGAAAATCAATATCATTCACTAAAAATTGATCAAAAGAAAATTATCTCGGTTTCTTTCTTTTCTTTCAATAATACTTTTCACACAGTCATTATCTAATCTTTCTTATTCTCAATCAAACGACCCCTTTGAAGTTTATTTAGATTTTAATCATAGGGGAATCATTAACACTGTTGTTATTAGCTACTATGCTGACGATACTTTCTACCTTCCCGTTAATGAGATTTTCAATTTATTTAAAATAGAATCAGACTATGATGGCTTAACCATTAGCGGAAGATTTTCAAGTGAACAAATTGAATATTCTATAAATCTTGAACGTCAGGTTATCGTTTTTGGTAATGAAAGCTATAAGCTTGAGGTAGAAGATTACTATTTAAACGAATTAGATGTCCACTTACCCATTCGATTATTTTCTGAAATATTCGATTTAAATTTTAGTGTTGATTTCAATCAACTTTTGTTAAATCTAGAAACTAATGTTGAACTCCCTATCATTCAACAGGCTTTAAGGAATCAAGAACGTAGAATCTCAAATACAACCGTGTCTACTCCCAGATATCCTCTATATCAGTCCCGTTCATCAAGTAAATTAATCGACTTAGGTTTTTTAGATTATGGTGTTCAATATAATACAGACGGTAATGAGCATATTTTGAATATCAGTAATTCTATTGGATTAAATTTAATTGGTGGTGACTTAAGTGGTAATATTTTCGCAAATATTAATAATCAAGTCTCCTCATACGAAACAGATAATTTAAGATGGGTCTATACCTCAACTGATACTCCCTTGTTCACGAATATTAGTATTGGCCAACTCAATTCTGACGGTGTTTTGATGTCTCCCTATACGGGGATAAGTGTTTCAAACGAACCCATTATTCCAAGAACCTTATTTGATGAGTTTGAGGTTTCCGGTACGGCTATTCCTCAATCTGAGGTTGAGTTATATTTGAATAATAGACTTGTTGGTTTTTCAAGAATTGATGACTCAGGCAACTACCGTTTCTTAATCCCAATTTCGTATGGAAACTCCCAAATTGTACAAAGAATTTACGGTCCAACAGGGCAAGTGAAAGAACAAAATACACGTCTTCAAATTCCATTTAATTTTGTACCAAAAGGAGAAATCAATTATAACCTCAATATTGGACAATTAAATAATTTTATTATTGGCTCTACTCAAGTAAATAATATTGGGCAATTTAATACGAGTATTGGTATTACTAGCTGGCTTACCGCCAAACTTGGTGTAGAAAACTATTATAACGACTCATCAAATAATACTTTTTTTACAAGTACAATATCTTCAAGAATTAATACTAATAATATTTTCACGCTCGAAGCAGTTTCTGATAGCTATCTGCGTGGATCATTGAATTCAATTTTTCCCAATTCGACTAGCTTAGGTATCGACTTTGTTAATTATAAAAACAATTCAAATTTCTATAATCAATCGAATTATAATTGGCAGTTAATTACTACCACCTTTATACCTTTCAGGTTAGGTAGTGTACCTTTAAACATCCGTGCTTCCAGTTTTTTGAGAAAAAGGGAAACCGGTTATTTCAATACATTAAGATTTGATTTTATTAGCAGAATAAAAAGATTAAGCTTTAGAACAAGTTATAGTGATCAACAAATAGATGAGTTTAATCCATTTAATTCATCAAACTTATCTAAAATAGAATCCTCAGCTAGCTATTCTTTTGAAAGATCAAGGGAAACCTTACAGTTCTTTAGAGGAGCAACTCTTAGGTCTCAGTTAGTATATTTTATTGGAATTAATGAATTTAAATCTGCTGAATTATTCTTTACTAAAAACGTGTCAGAAAATGGAAGATTTCAAATATCTGCAGGTCGCGATTTTAGTGGAGGTTTTAATACTATTAGGTTTAACCTCATATTTAACTTTAAAAATTTCAGGTCAAATACAACCTTTAATAGTTTACGAGGGGCTTATAGTGTAGCTCAGAGTTTAAGAGGTTCTATTGGCTACGATAGTAATACCAATAATATATTATTCTCAAACAGAGATCAGGTTGGTAGAGGAGCATTATCAACAAGAATGTTTTTAGACAATAATAACAATCGAGTTTACGATAAAGATGTTGACGAAATAATTCCTGAAGTTTCGTTACGAATTGATCGGAGTGGAACGAAAACTGAAAGTAAAAATGATGTGATTTATAACTCATTGATTCAGCCAAATATTCAATTGAACGTTGAGGTCAATAAAGCAACCATTAAGAATCCGATGCTTGTACCCGAAGTGGATAAGTTCTCGATAATTACTGAACCAAATAAATATACTTCAATTGATATACCATTTTTTCAAGCTGGAGTAATTGAAGGGGTTGTAGAAAGGCAATTCGAAGATGGTGCAAAAGATGGTATTGGTGGACTGAAAGTACTTTTAACATCTAATAAAGATAATTCTGTTAAAGAGCTTCGAACATTTTCTGATGGAAGTTTTTATGATTATCCTCTCCCACCGGGTACGTACACCTTACAAGTTGATAACCAACAATTATCATTTTTACAAGCTACATCTGAGCCTGAAAAAATAGACTTTGAAGTTGAGGCAGTTACTAATGGTGACTTTATTGAAGGATTAAGTTTCGTTCTAATTCCAGATGCAGATGCCGAACAAAATCAAGAAACCATCCAAGAACAGATCACCATCGCGCAAGTAACCGACGAGATCAAATCGTCTCCTGAAATATTAGAATATTCTCAGGAAGTATTTAAAGAGGTTGATGACGCATTACGGCTTATTATTCAAGCGCAGAACGCTTTCTATTCCAATAACATAGACTTAGCCTTCCGATTTGTGAGCGAATCATTAGAACTTTTTGAAACTGCACAAGGGCACGCTTTAAAGGGAAGTTTTTATTATTTTGAAGGTAATATCGACCAGGCGCAGCGACATTGGGAACAAGCACTCCGGTTTAATCCTGATTTAGTAATTCCTGATATGGAATTACTGGAAGAACGGGTTAATAGGCGTGCATCAGACTAAAATGCACAGAATACGTCAAATATTTGCCTCTATGCATGCTAAAATTCATCTAAATTTTGGCCTGACATTCCTTTTTCCTCTAATTCTTCTTTCCTTTCTTTTTCTCCCTTTCGAAAATGTTCGCTCTCAAACTTCTTACGATGCTTCAAGCACTCAATCGCTCGATTTAAGAGTTGCCAACTTAGAACAGCAATACGATTCCCAAATCATTCAAATTCTTTCTAACTACTTCAACAGGAAGAAATTCTTTATCGATGTTAACATAAACGCTGATCTCGTTGAGCAATCAATTGGTACAACGAGTAATCAAGTGGTTGCTACCAGCCAACCCGAGGAAAACCTAATGATGCCCGGGTTGCCTTTTTTACCTCAACAAAATTTAAGGCAACCTGCCCGTCGAAATACTCAACCACAAACAGTTGTAAACGAAAATACGATCAAAACGCTGCGTATTGTAAACATGAGTGTTAACATCTACGCAGATACTTCGATTACTACCGCACAACTGGAGTTGATGCGCTTCATCACCGGAATTGCTGTAAAGGTAAATGAAAACCGTGGCGATGAAATCAACATCAATCAACTCGCAATTCCCGACTATACCGAAGCACCTGAGCCTATTACTGCCACAACGGTAACCCAACCGCCTGCCCTGCCCGACTACAACTCGATATACACGTATATTCCTGCCTTAGCACTCATGTTACTATTTGGGTTAACCTTGCTGTTCAATCGACTCATGAACAAGCCACAGCCTCAAATGCCGATGCGAGATTTTAGAGAATCTTTTAAAAATGATATGGCTTTACAGCAACAAGCGGCAACTCAATCTTCAGCTGGTTCAAGTATTGATGAAAGGATAGAAGAAACGGAAGAAGATTTAACCGTTGATGAACTTGTAAATGCCTTCTTTACCAAGCCGGATGAAATCGCCACTATATTTAGATATTGGTTAAGCGAAGAGGAAAACGGAGCTAAAAAAGCGGCTGAATATTTAGTTGCTGTAGATAAACATCTGCTTAGAACATTAAAAAATGAATTACATCCAGAAGATTATGATACGTTGACAGATGCCGTAATTGAGCAGGAAAATTTATCGCCGGAAAAACGATCAGAAATTATTCAAGAATTCGGCCGTATGCTTCAGCAAGGAGCAAAACAAACCGTAACTGAAAAGAAACGAAGTAAATTTTCTCTTTTTAAATTTCTGGATCATATTTCAGACAAACATATTCTCACTTTGCTTGAAACTGAGGATAGCCTTTCGGGAGCATTTATTCTGCAATACTTACCCGATGATAAAGCTGCCATTTTTATTGAAAAACTGGACAAAGAAATTGCTGCTAAAATCATGCTTCATATGGCAACATTGAATAATTTAACGAACGAACAACAGCAGAAAATTTCATCAGAGCTTTTTGATAAAGCGATGGATCTAGTTGAAGCTGAACGTAGCGAGCAATATGGTGCGGAGCACCTCTACCCTATTTTAGAACGACTTCCGGTAAATGAACAACAACGATATATAGACGAGCTTAAAGCAACCGGATCTATAGTTGGTGCAATTTTAGAAAAGCAATTTATTACGATTGAGAAATTACCGGAATTAAGTGATGAAGTAATTAAAAAGGCAGTTCGAACTCTAAACACCGAAACCCTTCTCGACGCAATCATTGGGCTTCCACCTCAAATGGTTGACCGTATTTTATCAGCTCGACCTAAGCGTGAGCAACGCTTATTACGTATGGAGCTAGATGAACTTCAAGGAACCACCGGTCGCCAAACAGAATATGCCAAAGCCCTTTTGATGAACTCAATTCGAAAGAATGCAAATGACCAATAGATGTTCAGGTGATTCATGATTAATAAACCTGCGTTACTGTTGTTTATATTTTGTACCATTTTCATTATTCATTGCTCATCCAGTATTCAAACTGTTGATCCAATTTCTGAAGAAAACTCCATTTCGCCAGAAGATTCATTGCAAATAGCTATTCAGGATAGTATAGATCAAGCACAAGCTAAAGAAGAAGAGCTTCGCAATGCGCTTATTGAATTGTATAAAGACGAAATTTATTCGAGGTATCAGGCTCAAGCTAATACACTTACCAATTACTACATTTTAGCGCAACAGCATTTTTATACAGGTGATTATGAAAATGCATTATTTCTTATCAATCGGGCCGCTTTAATAAAAGAAAATGCAGACGTTCTTGCATTAAGAGGTAGCGTGTACCTCGGCTTAGGGTATATCAATGAATTTGTAAACCATTGGAGGCGAGCCCTTGAATTGGACCCCGAGGTTCCCATACCTTCTTCAACTTATATCATTCAACAACTACAGAACAACGGCTTAATCGACGAAAACTTAAAAAAGAGTTTCTAACCCTGAATGCGAACATCTATACTAAATATCTTATGTTTTCTTATCTCTTTAGTGGTACTGGCTTGGGGCGCACTACTCGTTACAGGATATACCCAATTCGATCTAATTCCTTCTAGATTTGCATTTTTGAATATCCCAAGCCTTGCAATTGTATTTGGGGGGATCACAGCTAGTGTGTTCATTAGTTATCCGTTTAACAGCGTAGTAAAAGCGCTGATTGAAAGCACAAAACTGTTTTCGTATAGTACCATCACACACGAAGTACTGGAAGAAGATATCCAACGTGTAATGGATTGGCAGAAAATGATTAAGCAAGATAAGTACGCTGCGGTGAACCAATTAAGTGAAGAATATGCTGATCGGTTTGAAGGCTATTTATTCTCCATCCTAGATACTAACTACAACACCGAAGATCTACGCGAACTTGGTGAAATCAATATCGAAGAGAATTACAGCCGCCAGCAAATGGTAAATCAGATTATTGCCAGCATGGGTAAAACATCACCTATATTTGGTATGCTGGGCACGCTTTTTGGGCTGATTGTGATCTTATCCGGTTTTAGTGAAGTGGAATCACTTTTAAGCGGATTAGGAGCTGCATTAATGACCACCTTGTATGGAATCCTGATCGGAAACTTCATTTTTACCCCGATGGGAAAGAAGATGAATAATGTTGCCTCACTTCGATATTTTAGAGAAAAGCTTATTTTGGAAGGCATTATACTTATCGAAGAACAAAAAACATCTCTACAAATCTACGATAAGCTACAGGCTCATATGCGCCGCAACAAAAATATGATTTAAGTGGGTTGTTTTGAAGAAAAAGAAACCCATACGGATTAAATATTCACTTTTTCCGATCCAGGATGAAGAATCGGAAGAGGATGAAAGCTGGCAAGTCAGCTACCTCGATATCATTACCATCGTGTTAGGCTTCTTGATCATTCTCCTATCTGTATCCCAAATCACTAAATCAGAATTTTCTTCCCTCTCATCTATTTTTGGTAAACTTGCGGATGAAACGGAGTTTCTTACCACCCCCATAGGCGCCATAGAACGAGAGCTTTTCGAATTGCTTCAACCAGAAATTGAAGAAGGAAATCTTGAGATTATTCGCGATTTAAATGACCTGAGAATACGTTTTAAAAGCGATGATTTGTACGATCCCGGTAGAGCTACCTTTGATTCGGATTCGGAACAACTATTGAATACTGTGCTTATAGCTTTACAACAATTGGAATACAACGATTTCAGTATTGATGTTGAAGGTCATACCGATAATACCCCAATTTCGTCGGTTGCATATCCTTCGAATTGGGAGTTGTCAACAGCTCGTGCAACCAATGTAGTTAAATATTTCAATGATTCTGGAATACCGGCAAATCGCTTGAAAGCATCCGGTTATGCAGATTCTCGCCCGGTAATCGAATACGATTCCTTAGGTTTTCCTTTTGCAGCAAGTAAGGATAAAAATCGTCGTGTAGTACTCCGTCTTTATTATTCATCGGATAATCTGAAAGAAGAAATTCTAACTCAACCTGAAACAGAACAAGAACTACTTGCTGAAGAACCTATGCCAACTGAAAGCATTAAAGGTGCAATTCCAGATATCACCGAACTCCCACCTCCTGCAGCAAACGAAAATGTAATTGTTTTAGCAGATCAACCGGCATTGCTAATGGTAATGGAACAAAACAGAATTCAAGAACAGCTTGAGGCAGAACGTGCCATAGCAGAGCAAGGATCACAGGAAACGGAATCAGAGCCTCAAAATCAGGCTGAAACGGAGCCTGAAGTTACTCAACCAGAGCAAAAACAAATAACAGAACCGGAGCCCGAATCTACCCAACCGCCTGCACCTGCACCTTCAAACGCAATGCCTTCGTTGCTTAAAGTGGATGCTAGGTGCCAGTATTCAGTACAATTAGGCGAATACAGTGCTTTACAAAGCGCATTTCAACGTGCTGAGAACATTGAGTCTTCAAACCTATCAGAAATCATGCTAACTTATAATACCAACGAGTATTCGGTTCGTTCTAGACCAATTTCTTCATTCTCAGAAGTTTTAACGCTACGTGATGAACTTTCAGCACGATTTAATGATAAGAACGTTAGTGTGGTTCATCAATGCTACAATAACACTATAAAGCGACCTAAAGCAGTAAGGTATTTAATTCAATTTGGAGCTTTCCAGAATCGTGCTACTGGATTGGATTACACTATAGAGCTCCTTGATCAATATGGTGTTCAGGCATATATGAACCGAGTTTCAGATACTTATAATGTGCTTACTGGACCTTATGTATCAAGAGAAGAAGTATTAAGCCAATTACGAACATTCCGTGAAATGGGTATTTCTTCCAATCTCTTTATCCGCCACCAACCGGAAACGGCTTCGCCTTATAAGTACGCTTTTCAGATAGAAGTAGCTCAGCTTAATACTCAGCAGGAAGCGGCTGAAATGGCCCAACAAGTGCGCTCAAGAACGGGTATAAACACTCGCGTTGAAGAACTGGTAACCGGTCGATTTTCAGTGATGACGGGACAATCCGTAAACAAAAGCGAAACTCAAACGATCTTCAATCGCCTGTTAAATTCAGGTTTTTCCATAAATCCTGTAATCTTTTATCTAGAGTATATTCCTTAATCTAAGTAAACTAATCTTCTACTTATCGAGTATTAATAACAACTCTTCCGGCAAATAAATAGGTAACTTAGCTTTCGCAAAATCCTTTTTATTTCTACTTACAATTCCATCAAGATTAGAATGTATTGCTGACTGATACAAAACTGCGTCTTCATAGTCATTAAACATTAATTGGGTAGCCTCTTCCAGAACTACCCTACTTACTGATGCAATATTGAACAGAGAAAGTATTTTTTTGATCGCCAAATTTGCTGTCTTTCTATTCGACTCTTTTTCTATTAAATAATAAATAGTAGTAATGGTAGTTGCTCCCAGCCATCCAACTAATAATTGTTGCTCAACAGATGCAACCAAAGCTGAAGAAAACTTAAAATGCGGTTCGCGTTTTAATAAAACATCTAAGATGATGTTGGTATCAAAGAGGATATTCATTTCAAATATTTGTCGTGTAAATAGCTTCTATAGTCCTCTACATCTAGTTCTGAACCCCTAACAATACCACTTAAAGATTGCGTGACAGGAGGAAGATTTTCAATGATTGGATCAATTTCCGAGTCGATTGCTTTGAAATAGTCTGCTACCAATTTTGAAACCGATGTACCATTTTTAGAAGCATATTTTTTTGCCCGATCAATCAGTTTCTTATCAATTCGTAAAGTGAGTTTATCAGACATGACGTGCATTTATTTATTTTCTATACGCCAATTTATTACAACGCACTTTGAATCTCAACTTAGATTTTGAGTCATTCACTATATTGTCAAAAGTTATTCCATAAAAAAACCCGAAACTCTTGCGAGCCCGGGTTTAATTTCTGGTGACAAGTCTTGTCTAAAAAGACTTATAACAACATTGAAAGTGGATTTTCGATCAAGTTCCGAACGGTATTCAAGAATTGAGCAGCTTTAGCTCCATCCACAACACGGTGATCACTTGAAAGGGTAACTTTCATGCGCTTACCCGGCACAATTTCACCATTTTCAATAACTGGAATGTCGCGAATAGCCCCAACAGCAAGAATACAAGCATTTGGTGGATTGATAATGGCCGTAAACTCTTCGATACCAAACATACCTAAGTTACTAATGGTAAAGGTACTTCCTTCCATTTGATCAGGTTGCAGTTTTCGATCACGTGCCAAGCCTGCTAATTCACGAGTTTCAGCAGAAATCTGAGATAACCCTTTTTTATCGGCGTGATTAATAACCGGAGTCATTAATCCTTCATCGATGGCCACAGCAACGGCAATATTCACATCACCGTGTTGCATAATCACATCGTCCATCCACGAACTGTTAATGTCTTGATGACGGGATAATGCTACTGCACACGCTTTCACAACAATATCGTTAAAGCTGATGCGCACATCATTAGCATCGTTCATAGCTTTTCGGGCTGCGAATGCGGCCTTCATATCGATGTCGATGGTTTCATAGAAATGAGGATTCGTAAACTTGCTCTCAGATAATCTACGAGCAATAACTTTTCTCATTTGTGAGATTTTAACCTCTTTGCTTTCCAAGCTATCGAATGTTTGTTTCGCAGCTGGCTTGCTATCACTTGATGAAGATGCAGCAGGTTTGGTGAGTCCACCACTAGGTGAGTACGACTCAACATCTTTTTTGATGATTCGCCCATCAGGCCCTGAACCATTTACATCACTTAAATTGATGCCTTTATCTTCGGCTATTTTCTTTGCTAATGGTGATGCTTTTACGCGACCATCATCACTATCAGAAGATGAATCAGAAGTACTAGCCTCTTCTTTGGCTTCCGGCTTGTCTTCCGTTTTTTCTTCGGTCGATTCACTACTGTCCGATGAATCAGCATTTGCTGCTCCATCTAAAATATCTGAAATATCTTCGCCTTCATCTCCAATTACGGCAATCAGGCCACCTAATGGTACCGCATCGCCTTCACCCGGTATGATTTTTAGGATGGTTCCGTCATCAAACACTTCCACATCCATTGTGGCTTTGTCGGTTTCTACTTCAGCGATGATATCACCGGCCGAAACGGTGTCACCTTCTTGTACATTCCATTTCGCGATAACCCCTTCTTCCATAGTATCGCTAAGCTTGGGCATTTCAATTTTAATAGCCATAATGAGTGATATTTAGCTGATTTTAAGTTCTGTAGGTAACTTGATTAACGGCATCAATAACCTGTTTCGGGCTAGGGAACCAGGCATCAAATAGTTTTTTAGAAAACGGTGCGTTCACGTCAGGCAAACAAACTCGTTGTACAGGCGCATCCAAATAATCGAATGCTTCGCGTTGGATCAAGAACCCAACCTCAGCAGCCAAACCACCGAATGGATGGGCTTCATCAATCAACACACAACGATTCGTCTTTTTGATGGATTCGATAATTAAAGGAAGATCAAGTGGTTTAACCGTTCTCGGATCGATGATCTCACATTCAATTCCATCTTTGGCTAGCTGATTTGCAGCCTGTACAGCAAGATGATACATCTTACCGTGTGCAACTAAGGTCACGTCGGTACCTTTGCGCTTGATTTTCCCTTTTCCAATCGGGATGATGAAATCTTCAGCGTCAGAAACTTCGCCTTTCATTCCATACATCTGCTCCGATTCCATAAATACAACGGGATTATCATCACGAATGGCTGCTTTCAATAAACCTTTTGCATCACCCGGTTCCGATGGATAAATCACCTTTAGACCAGGAAAGTGTGCATACATTGAATCGTAAGCAACCGAGTGAGTAGCGCCTAATTGCCCGGCAGAGGCATTCGGTCCACGGAATACAATGGGGCAATCAATCTGGCCACCCGTCATATATTTCACTTTGGTTGCGTGATTAATTATCTGATCGGCCGCTAATACGGCGAAGTTGAAAGTCATAAACTCAACAATCGGGCGAAGACCGCGCATTGCAGCACCTACTCCCAATCCGGCAAAACCTAGCTCCGAAATCGGAGTATCGATTACACGTTTGAATCCATATTTATCAAGGAGTCCTTCGGTTACTTTATAAGCGCCATTATACTCGGCAACTTCTTCTCCCATGATGAAGACACGCTCGTCGCGTCCCATTTCTTCATCGATTGCATGTTTTAAAGCTTCTCTAAATTGTAATTCTGCCATGAAATTATGTGATTAAACGTGGAAGTAAGGATCGTCTTCAGCAAACATATCTTCGTAGAGCTCTTTCTCTTCAGGGAAAGGTGACTCATCCGCGAATTCAACCGCGTCCAATACTTCTTGTTCTACCTTGTCTTCGATTTCTTTTAATTGATCTTCATTAGTAAGCTCGTTATCCAGCATATAGGTCTTCAAACGCTGGATAGGATCGATAGTCTGAAATTCTTCGAGCTCTTCTTTAGTTCGATACTTCTGTGGATCCGACATAGAATGCCCACGGTAACGGTAAGTTCTGATCTCCACAAACCATGGCTCAGAGTTTTCGCGCACATCGTCCGCAATTTCTTTCATTTTCTCATACACCGAGAATACATCCATACCGTTGATTACCGCACTTTTCATATCGTAGCCTTTTGCTCGGTCTACAATTTGTGCTACAGTGTGGCGTGCAGCAGCCGTACCCATCGAATAACCGTTGTTCTCAACAACAAATACAGCCGGTAGCTTCCAAAGCTGAGCCAGGTTTAACGTTTCGTGCAATGCTCCTTGATCTACGGCTCCATCCCCGAAAAAACAGGTAGATATATTGCCGTTTGCATTGTACTTATTGGCGAAAGCAAAACCTGCGTTAATTGGGATATGACCGCCTACGATACCGTAACCACCCCAGAATTTTTGCTTTGCATTAGCAAAGTGCATGCTACCACCTTTTCCTCTTGAACTTCCGGTTGCTTTACCAAAAAGCTCGGCCATGCCTTCTTTGGCAGAAATACCGCGGCAAAGTCCCCAACCGTGATCGCGATAAGCCGTAATGATATCGTCGTCGCCATCAAGGGCAAAGGTGGTCCCGGTTGAGATTGCTTCCTGCCCAATATAAAGGTGCAAGAAACCTCCGAATTTCCCTTTTTGGTATTGTTGCATCGAGCGTTCCTCGAAACGACGTTGCAGATACATCTGCTCGTACATCGCTAACAGTTGCTCTTTGCTTAAACCTAAATCTTTGTGCGTTTTATCTGTTGCAGCGGGGAGATCAACCCCTTTTTGAACTGCTCCTTCGTTAACATCACCGATGCCGGTAGGTGCAAATCTGATTTCTTCCTTTTTCTTTTTTGCCATAAATATGTTTTTGAAAACTCATACCCAAAACGGGCTGAGAATATATCAATTTTTTATCAGAATTCGTGATTGGGTTTGGTAAAGGTCGTCAAATCGACTCCTTAATAATTTCTTTAACACTTGATAAAGCTTCAGATAGCCTTTCCGGGTTTTTTCCACCTGCTGTTGCAAGGTTAGGCTGTCCACCTCCACCTCCACCAACTAATCGACCTAATTTACCAACTAAAGCGCCGGCTTTCAGGTTTTTCCCCGATATTAAATTGTCGGATACAGCTACCATCAAAAATACTTTACCGTTTTCTTCATCTTTAGAACCAAGCACAATTACCCGGTCATCGTTCGCTTTTTGTAGAGCATCGTACCCTAATTGCTTTAACGTAGCTACATCTGCGCCGGGTATTTCCCCTTTTGAGATGTGAACGTCTTCCACACTTTCGGTTTTGGCTAAAATATCATCAAGTAAAGCGCCTGAGTTTTCCATCTGCACTTTTTCGAGTTCTTTTTCGAGCGTCTTTTTCTCGTCCATCAATTTTTTGATGTTCGCTACCGGATCGTTTGTTTGACCGAATAGCGATTTTACTTCTTTAACGACCTCTTTTTCTTCTCGAAGTATTTTATCAGCTGCGCGACCACATACTGCTTCAATTCTACGAATCCCTGCTGCTACCGAGCTTTCATGTAGGAATCGGAAGTACCCTATTTCTCCGGTTGCACCAACGTGAGTTCCCCCA
The DNA here is from genome assembly GCA_034669965.1 of Balneolaceae bacterium. Lineage (GTDB taxonomy): Bacteria > Bacteroidota > Rhodothermia > Balneolales > Balneolaceae > HXMU1420-13. The sequence goes on from JAXMOK010000002.1 coordinate 499,193, forward strand.
CATAATTCAACCGAATACTCTTCATCAAACGATATTACTCGTACAAAATCACCATATTTCTCCCCAAAGAGCATCATCGCTCCTTTTTCTTTGGCTTCTTCGATGGGCACATTACGTTCTTCCATCAAGGGGATGTTCTCTTGAATCTTCGCATTCACTTCCGCTTCAACCTTATCAAGTTCTTCACGTGTCATAGCCTCGAAGTGCGAGAAATCGAACCGAAGGTGATAATCGTTCACCAAAGAACCTTTCTGAGCTACATGATCGCCTAATACATTACGCAAAGCGGCGTGAGCTAAATGCGTTGCCGAGTGATGCTTTTGAATTTCAAATCGCTTTTTAAGGTCGATGGAGGCTGTCCACGTGCCGGCTAAATTTCCCGGAAGTTCTTCGGTATAATGGATATAGTTTCCATTTCCTTTTTGAACATCGGTTACATGGATATAGTCGGCGCCGTTTGTAAGCATACCTGTATCAGCAACCTGTCCACCACTTTCTGCATAAAAAGGAGTGTTGTTGAGCGTAAATGCGTAGCGATCGCCTTCTTTTCGATAAGCAGTGATGAGTGCATCGGTCTCAAATTCATCATAACCAACAAATTCGAAATTTTCAGAATCGATTAATACGTTCCATTCGTTGATCTTGCTCTGATCCACAGAAAACTTACCGGCAGCCCGTGCTCGATCTTTTTGCTCTTGCATGCGTTTATTAAACCCCACCTCATCCACAGAAACGTCATTTTCGCGTGCCATCAATTGTGTTAAATCGATAGGAAAACCATACGTATCGTGCAATTTAAAGGCATCCGCACCAGAGAGTTCTTTGCTGTTGGCAATCATTTCATTAAAAATACCAATGCCTTGCCCTAGGGTTTTCAAAAAGCTACGTTCTTCGGCATGAATTACATTGGTGATATACTCCTGCTGGGCTACAATTTCGGGGAACACATCGCTAAACTGAGTTGCGAGTACATCTACTAGTTTATACATGAATGGCTCTTTGAAGCCTAGTTTATCCCATCCATAACGAATGGCACGACGTTGAATTCGACGAATCACGTAGCCACGACCATCATTACCCGGTGAAGCGCCATCTGCAATAGAAAAGGCTACCGCACGTATATGATCCGATATTACGCGCATGGCAATATCTTTCTCTTCATCTTTGCCGTAAGGAATGCCTGCAAGATCAGAAATACGATTTAGGAGTGGAGTGAAAACATCCGAGTCGTAGTTCGACATTTTGCCCTGCAATACAGCACACACTCGCTCGAAGCCCATGCCGGTATCCACATGTTTTGCGGGAAGTGAATCTAAACTTCCATCGGGTTGACGGTTGAACTGAATGAATACTAAGTTCCAAATTTCAATCACTCTTGGATCGTCCATATTTACCAGGCTCGCCCCATCCACTTCCTTACGGTCTGCATCCGGCCGTAAATCGATGTGCAGTTCCGAGCAAGGTCCACATGGACCTGTATCCCCCATTTCCCAGAAATTATCTTTTTTATCAAACTTTAGAATGTGATCATGGGCAATACTGGTTTCCGATTTCCAGAGATTGATAGCTTCGTCATCTACCGGTAAGCCATCTGCTTCGTCACCGGCGAAAACGGTAGCGTAAATACGGCTTGGATCCATACCCCAAACATCTACCAATAATTCCCACGCCCAACCAATGGCTTCCTTCTTGAAATAATCGCCGAACGACCAGTTCCCTAACATCTCAAATAACGTATGATGATAGGTGTCGTGACCAACCTCTTCCAAATCGTTGTGTTTGCCGCTCACTCTAATGCATTTTTGGGTATCAGCGGCGCGGTTCCAATTCTTCCCATCGTGATTGAGTTGCTTCTGCTCACCTAAAAAAATGGGTTTAAATTGATTCATCCCAGCATTTGTAAATAAAAGCGTAGGATCGTCTTTTGGCACAACAGGTGCACTTTTTACAATAGCATGCTTTTTATCTGCAAAAAATTGCAGAAATTCTTTTCTGATTTGAGAAGAAGTCTTTACCGACATTTTTTCTTTGTGATATAGGATCAAAATTAAGGTTGGGAAGATAGAAAAAATCCGCCTCTAACTCATCAACTAAACCCGGTAAACAGGGATGAAAACATTATTAAACAATTTCTTTCGTGGCATGCTAATCGTATTCCCCGTTGGTGTTACCATTTATCTGGTTGCCATTACCATCGACTGGCTAAATTCGATTTTCTCAGATCTACTTTTAGGATGGATAAATGTGGAGATTCCCGGATTGGGAATCATTACCGGCTTTTTGTTTATCGCACTCATTGGGTATGTGTTCAATCGTGCTTTTACGAAACCAATTGTACACATTTTTGAGCGATTGATCACCAAAATGCCTTTGGTGAGCATGATTTACACCTCACTAAAAGACTTAACCGAAGCATTTGTTGGGGAACGAAAGAAATTCAATCAACCTGCGAAAGTAACCTTTGGTGATACCGGTGTGATCCGATTCGGATTTATTACACAAGATTCGCTCGAACAATATGATTTGGCTGACGAAGTCGCCGTTTATTGCCCTCATTCCTATAACTTCTCTGGTAATTTATATGTGGTACCCAAAGAATGTGTAACTCCCATTAAAATGGATTCGACTGATTTTATGCGCTTTATCGTATCCGGTGGCGTAACAGGTGGAATAAAAAAGATCTAGTACACTTCTTCGAAAGTTCGTACCGATGGCTTGATCATCTTTTTTGCTTCTTCCCAAGTCCATGTAACTGGATCACGATCAGCAAGATCACCTTTTAAGGTGAGGTAGCTGAAGAAGCCATGCTTTGCCAGATTTTGATAAATGCCGGTTTCCATGCCTTTCATCCCGCATAGGTAAATCAGGGTATTCTCTGCTCCTAGAATGGGTGAAAGTGTATCCGCATGATCGTCGATGGAGGTTTGCACATAGTATTTCGATCCATCCGGTCGGCGATCTTCTCGTGAGATCATTTTGATATAATGGAAATTATCGTGCTTGGCTTCCATTTCGTTCAAGTATTTCGGATAGATTACATCCGTGCGATATGGACATCCAAATATCAAAGCAACCTGGTTCGTAATCCCTTGCTCGAACAGTTCCATAATCATTCCTCGAAAAGGAGCTATCCCGGTTCCGGTTGCAAAAAACACATAGTTGAAATCCTTTGCATTAGTTGGAAGTAAGTAACGGCGTCCACTAGGTCCTGTAACCTTAACCTTATCACCTGGTTTTAAATTACATAGGTAATTCGAGCAAACCCCCATGTAAAATGTACCGTCTACTTCATCCATCGCACGTTTCACCGTGGTTGAAACTAAGTTCGATTTGCCATTTTCTCCTTTTGATGGCGATGAAACTGAATACAGGCGTAGTTTGTGTGGCTTTCCTCGATGATCTTCACCGGGTGGTAGTACCCCAATTGACTGGCCTACTTTAAATTTACCCTCTAAATCAGTTCCCGATACATCAAAAGTTATATGACGTATAATATTAGGGCTGCTTTCAGCTGTACAAACGTAGTTTTCTACGATAGTTGCTTCAGCAGGTTTTTTAGGTGAGTATATATTCAGATCAACAGTGGGTAATTCAAATTCAGCCATTAGCTCGATTTACTTGAAGGTTTAGAAGCCTGAAAGTAGTAAATGGAAGCTATAATCGGAATGTGAATAATGCATGAACCCCCATTTTTTAATGGAAGGGCTTTTCTATTGATTGCTTATTGCGTATCGAATTAACTCGTCAACTGTGAGGCGTTCGCCTCGTTCTGCATTTAAACGCTCGGCCATATTATGAGAAACACCTACACTGCGCATACCAATGAGTTTTTCAACAGGCATTTCTTCTAATGTATAGCCCAAATCCAACATATTAGACGTGAAGAATGCAGTAACTTCATTTCTTCTTGTTTCGGCTAGCTGCTCAATGGTTAAGTCGTAGCCAAGTTCTTTCATCATTCTGGCGTAAGTTGCGCTAACATCAGCCCGTTGTAGAATCACTAATTGCTCAAGGCTAGGTTCGTACCCAACATCTCTGATTTGATTGGTATAGGTTGCAGTAACGCCTTCGCTTCTTAATTCGAGCAGTTCTTCTCTGGATAGCTCACCATAACCCATATCTGCCATCCAATTACCCATTCCTACAATAATGTCTTCGCTGGGTTCTGAAATAGCTTGAGCAATATCGTCAATAGGATTGATATCACTTAAAAAATCTCCAACTCGGTTACCGGTGTAAAATAAAAGAGTGGCAATAAATGCAAACAGAAGAATATAGTTTGCAACCTTATTATTCCCCCCACTTGAAGTGCTGGTGGGGGTATTTAAAACAGTATCATCGACCTCTTGTTCAAGGTCTTTAAGGTCATTCTTTAAATTTTTGAACTTTGTACTCATAGTATCCCGCAATTATGAAAAATCCTTACGGAATAATAAAGAGAAAGATGCAGAAAAGAATTATTAATTCACTAATTCCATCGAACGAGTTAGGTCCGAAATGGTGAATGGTTTTGTAATTAAATCGATAAAATCGGTTTCGCGAGCACGCTCGTAGTTTACTCGATCAGAGTTTCCTGTTAAATAGATAACAGAAGTACTGATGCTGTCTTTAATAGCAGTAACCGCTTCAATACCATCCATATCGCCTTTCAAACGAATATCCATTAGTACCAAGTCTGGTACGTGTTCGGTAGCTAAACGAATTGCTTCATCGCCTGAAGTAGCTTTGCCAACCACTTCATGCCCTAGTTCTTTAACCATATTCTCAATAACTAGAGAAATGATCATATCATCTTCAACTATTAAAACTCGTTTTCTTTTTCCGTTTAAATCACTCAACGTCTTGTTCCTTTTGTCTTTTGGTGTTGTTTACCGAATGAAAGAGTAAAATTGAAATCTACTGTTACTTATCAGATAATGCTAATGAAAGCATAATATATCTATAGTTCTCATTATTTATTTCAATCTTCGCTAACAATGGCTTTATAATTTAATAAAATGCCATCTACAGCGTCAACATATACATTTATACCTTCGTATTGTTGATCTGTATAGCTTATCGGCACTATCCATGCCTTTCTCAACTCTAGTTGATTATTTTTATTCTTAAAGGGTATGATCTCAAAATTATCAGGTTGACCAACCATCTCGTTTGAGATAGACAACATACTATCCTGCTCAGTAATTTCTACTAACGACACCTCCATCCCAATTACCTTTTCTCGGGCTTCGATGTAGCCTACTTCTAATAGCCCGGGTGCATAAATTTCTTCGAACCAATTTCCCCAAATTCGATTTACTCCTTTAGAATCAACAAATACGATTATATCGGTATCGGAAACAGAAATTGATTGATACCGCTGGTTTTGAAAAATAATCTTCCATTCGAGTGGAACACTATTTGTCTCAGGACCTTCGCAAATTGTACATCCATAGAGTGGCACTAATTCTTTTATTTGTAATGAACTACTGTCTGCCACATTTGTAAACTTGGCATTAAAAACTATGCTTTGTTTGGCTAAACGAATTAGTTGTTCAGGGTTGGATAATTCAATTTTATCGGGAACTCTATTGGCACACGGATTAATGTTATTTGGAAATAAAATTCTGCTAAACCCGGTAAATCCAAATTCGTTAAGTGTTGAACATAACGAGCCATTATTATACTGGTGATATTCTCGATTTAAATCATCAAGAGAAAGTAACGGTAAAGGATCGATGGTGATGGGATAGTCTGGAATACGAGATGTCTCTATAACATCACATTGAATTAGAGAAATGAATAAAAATAGTGTAAATACAGTTTTTAGTGTCACAAAAAATCAATCAAGGCCGTTGATGAAATATATGGATCTGTGCCACAAACAATCATTTAAACTTATCTAATTCTAGTAGTGTTTAAATAGAAAATTGAACTCTATTGTAAAGATTGATTAAATGAATGCCCGGTCTTTAACTGAAAATTTGTCCAATGACCTTTAATTAGTAGTGCACTACCAAGTAGTGTGATACCGGCCTCACCATACTCGCCTAAATATTGATTAAAATACCACGCCAAAAAGATCACAAACACTCCAGAGAGTAAATATATCGATACTTTTTTCGATTCGTGTTTTCGCTGAAGAGATAAGATTACCGTTGGTGTTATTGCCAGGAAAAAAATAAGATGTGTATAGGCATGAAACTCCTCGAAGGCCGGCCAAATTGGGATAAGAGCGATAGCAACCGGAACTAGTAAACAATGAATGGCACAAATACCGGATAATCCTATTCCAATTCTGTCCCAGAATCCTTTTTTCAAAACCTAATTTATGAGAAGTTAATTAGCCTTAAATATACAGATACCATAAATGAGATTATGTAATTTTTTCAGTGATATAAAAAAAGGAGGTTGCCCTCCTTTTTTAGTTTTACTTAATAAGTAACATTTTTCGAGTTAGTATTTGATCTCCAAATTCTATCTTATAAATATAAATACCACTTGATAGATTGCTTGCATCAAATAACACAGAATGGCTACCAGCTACCATCGCCTTATTAACCAATGATGTAACTTTCTGCCCTAATACATTAAAGACATCTAAACGAACAAGCCCATTTTTTGGAATTGAAAATTCAATATTGGTACTTGGGTTAAATGGATTCGGGTAATTCTGAGATAAAGAAATATGAGTGGGTATAAGAGCTGCATCTTCTTCATTCGATACTGTTGTGCCCGAATTAAAATGAGAAAATAATCCAATGCCGGTACCAACTAATAACTCATCGTAGAAAAGAACATTAATATCTGTCCCTACCGGATAGCTATGCCCCAACTCCCAACTGCTTTCGCCAAGTATATGGTAATACACTTCGTTATCAACTGCTACAAAAAGGGTGTCTTCGCCCATTGAAGCTGCCCGTGCTAACTTACCTTCTACAAAAGGAAATCCGGAAGTCGTAATAGGTGTCCAGAGATTATCACCATTCAATGCCTTGTAATAAGTTATTGGATGATTAATTCCAGCATCGGTACCAACGGCAATTACAGTGTCGCCGGTGGCTGTAAGTTCCAGATCCCATATTGAAGCTACGATAAGCGAACCTGTACTCGTAGAGCTCCCGTTCATATCTTGATCCACTGTCCAGCTCGATCCACTTTTAGTGATTTTATACACACTTCGCCCTGACGGATGTTCGAGGTCATAAAGTGCACTTACATAAACGATACTATCGCCGTTTTCTATAGTAAACACGATATCCGTTAGATCAGTATCCTGGCCTTCTGCACTCTCTTTAATTAGTAGTTGATCCCAATTTGTACCACGATCAGTACTGTAAAACAAACCGCCTTGCAAACTATCTCGCACCTCGTAAGCTGCAAATATTAAGCTAGAATCATAAGGACTAACCTCAATTGCTCTGGCCATTGTACCCACATGTGGCAAATTATAAGGTGCATTTTCCGGTGTAAAGATTCTATTCCAAGTAGTCCCGTCATCTAATGTTCTATAAACCCGGATATTGCCAGCGTATACATAGGTTGAATCGCTAGGATCAATTTCTATTGAAAAATATGGCGAGCCATCACCCTGAGGGTAATATGATTCGCTCCAACTGGGGCTGGTAAGAAAATCACTTACTTTTCGAATACCAGACTTAGAAGCCATCCAGCCTTTATTTTTTGATGCTGTCATATCAAAATCTTGAACTTGCACAGCTTCAACGCCATCATCTATCCCAAAAATAGATGGTCCTCCATCAATCGATAACCCAATACCTTGGTCGGTGGTCATAAATACCATGCTATCGTTCAATGGGTCGGCAAAAACAACTCCATCGTTTGGATGAGTTTCTTGAGATGCATTTCCAAATTCACTCCAGCTACCTTCGCCATTATTGTGATTATACAATTTCGAATGATACACACTGTAGCTTGATGAATCGCCATGGAATGCAACATTACTGCCCGTAACGCCACTCGCTATACTTGAAGAAGTCCAAGTGCTTTCATCATCGGTATAGGCAACATATTTGTTCATGTTATCATCGCCAAATATGAATAATCTACCCGATGGTGCGATGGCAAAAGTTTTCCAATTTACACTGGTCGAGAGTGATGATGTAGAGATTGTGGAAAAAGTACTACTAGCTGTTAATCCCGCTAAGTTATCATCCGATTTTTTTAGCTCCGGACTACTACCTTCACTAAATACATACACAGAGCCATTAATTAGATGCACATCAATTTTTTGCTGACCGGGTGAAATACCCGGAGTGATTTCACTAACTAATGAAGTGACGTTGGCGGATGCATCAACAGTGGATGTAAATATTTTATTAGCGTTTAGATAGATTAATGTATCGCCTTTAAAAAGCATGTCCGGTACATAACCAGAAACTACTTGAGTAGGTGCACTACTATTCACATCTACTTTCATCAAGCCATCGGAATTATGTGCAAAAAACAAATAACCTGAACTTGTGTGAGCTGCTATAGTTTGAACCGCTGAACCATAATTGTCATCGGCGTCTACCGCCGAAATTGTGGAAAACGCATTTCCACTTGGTGAGCTGGTGTTTGAATGTGCATCGGCATAAAACAATGTGTTTGCACTCTCAGTTGAAATAAAAATTCGAACTGAATCGGCGGTTTTAGCATATCCTGTGATACCAAGAATTCTACCGCCGTACACGGCTTCAACATTTGGTGTGCTAAGTTGGCCAAAAGCCATTGTTGAAGCTACAATTGTGAATATGAAGCTGAATACTGCTCGTTTCATATTACCCCTTAATTAAGTTTAAATTTACTAAGAACGCAGAAGCTACGATCAATGTACTATATACATGATATGAAACAACCTAACAGTTAGATTTTTCTTAAAAATCCAATAGCTTCTATTTCCTTTATGAATAAAGTTCATCGGCATATTTCGATTTTTATTAACAAAACACGTTAAATCGAAACTATAGATGGGTTATAACGGGCTGTGTTGAACAATAATTTCTTCTACCCATTATTCATTGCTCAAATAAAGAAAAGCCCGAAAAATTCGGGCTTATTGGTTGATTTTATCTTCGATTGCCGAAAATTCGTAACAAGAAAATAAACATGTTGATGAAATCAAGATAAAGAGTGAGCGCACCCATAATTGCACCTTTTCTTCCCGCTTCCGAGTCGGCCTCCAACTCTAAACTCATCTGCTTTATTTTCTGAGTATCATAAGCTGTTAAACCAATGAAAATTAAGACTCCAGCATAGGAAATCAACCAATATATTGTAGGATTAGCCCAAAATATATTAACTACCGAAGCTAATATCAGCCCAATCAAGGCCATAAAAAGTAAATTACCCCAACTGGATAAATCCTTTTTAGTGAAGTATCCATAGGCACTCATTAAACCAAAAGTACCGGCCGTAATGAAAAACGTTTGAGCCACCGAAGCCTGTGTATATATCAACAAAAGTATAGAAAGTGTGAGGCCATTTAACGCAGAGTAAAGCATGAATAATCCAATTGCCATATTAGAGCTCATATTCATGATGTTTCTACTTAACCAAAAAACAATTCCAAGCTCGGCAATAATAATTCCAAAAAAGACTATTTGATTGCCAACGATAAAGTATAGAAGAGCGTCGGATTGCACTGTGCGGAATGCAATAAAACCTGTAAGAACCAGAGCTAAACACATCCATGCGTATACTTTGTTGATGAAACTAGCCTGAATTGTTTCTACTTGTTGAGCTGATAATTGAGCTTGCATAGTCTAAATCTGTGTTGAAAATTATTAATCAATTATAGGCTTAAAGGTAGCAAACTCGGTGGAAAAAATTGCTATAGTTATCAACTACCAATCCAATAGCTCAACTTTATCAGAAAAATATTAATTGGCTTATTTTTGAAGGTATCAAGCGTCCCTTTAAAAGGTTCAAACATTCCATTTGTTTGATTGAATTCTGTTCGATCTTGTTGCCAAACTAAGAAAAGTGAAGAACCCGGACGATATTCCCATCGAAGTACCGCATTTCCTTGCAATGATTTAAAATCCCAATCCTGGTTTTCATCTAGAAATTGGTCAAATTCCGGATCAATGCTATCAAAGTTGTATGTCTTTCTTTCGGAGAAGGTTTTATAGTTCGAGAAATCTGCGATATAGTTGAATGGTCGCAAATAGGTTTGGAGGCTTAAATTTGGCCTAAAAGTGATATCAGCACGAATTTCGGTATAAAACACATTCAAGTCGTTATTAGAAAATACATAATCCGGCACATCATCACCGGTGATGTCGAAATAACTAAAGTATTGATCGGTATCTTTAGAACGTAAATAGCCCGGAGCAAATCTAAGATTGATATTAGTTGCAGGCCGGAAATTTAAGCCGAGATCCACTGAATATTGGAATTCTCCAGAAGCATCACTTCGGTAAGAGCTGGAAAGGTTTCCATACAAACTTTGAGAGGCATCAGTAGTAATATTAATGTATGTATTCCAATCTTTTGGTCGCCGCATCACAGGTCCACCCCTTGCAATTCGATCGTTATAAAACTTTCCGGTTACACCAAGTGTAGAAACTACTGTCCACAAGTTATTGAACTGAAAATACCCACCTATTGAATAATAATTGAAAATCATGTCGCCATCAAAATTCCATGCATGCGAAACATCTCCCCATAACAAATAAAAATTGAAAGCGTCTGACTCCACATTTAGATATTCAACATAATAGTGCGGCGCACGGTAATCTGCCCTCTCTAAAAATCCTATATCATTAATTTCGTATTCAGGACTCATTTCAGAATAAGTAAACGAATATCGAAGTCCGCTTCCGCTGTATTTACCAATGCTAAACTCCCCAAAGTAACCGGTCATGCTAGTCATTGATGAATCGATACTGAGTCCATCAGAATCTACTCGATTGAAATATCTGGCAGAGGTTTGTTGAGTGCGTAACAAGGCATTTTCACTACCATTTACGTTACTCATCACAAATACACCACTGGCGCCCCAATTTCGAGTGTTCCAATAATATTGAGCATCTAAGCCTACTTGGTAGGCCGACTCATGAAGATATTCAGAGAGATAAGAATTTGAAAAATCACGATTAACCGAACTGATAAAGCCACCGATTTGTGCATCGGTTTTCGATAAATCCTTACGAACCCGGCCAACCATATAGTTTGTTGCCGGTTCAGCAATTAAGCTTCCTCTTCTATTATTTACAACATCAAAATAATTGATGTTTTCTTTAAGGGTATACGAATCTAAAAAGCCTACTGATAACCCATTTTGAGTTTTCCCGCTCACTTTAGCAGCCCCGGCTATAGTAGTTACTGGATTTCTTGACGTATAATTTAGATTTACCGCCTCGTTGCCTACCGAAATACTCTGCGGGCTTTCGCTTACTAGAAACGGGGTTCTACCTATCCTTCTAGAATAAAAATTAACATGGCTTTTATAGGTATTTGCACTGGTTGTGCCACCAAAATTAAATATATCATTTCCTTCGAGGAAAAATGGTCGTCTTTCTTCGAAGAACAATTCAAACTCTGTAAGATTTATGGTTGCCGGATCGGCTTCAACTTGGCCAAAATCGGGATTAACAGTTGCTGTGAGTGTAAAATCTGAGGTTATTCCATATTTGATATCACCACCTATTTTAGCCTCGAAATCATTTTTTTCGTAGAAGGGATTATCCTCTGAACCAACCTGATTATTAGTGAACCCGGCTGATGCATACGGTAGTATTTCGAGTCGCGTTGGCTGATCGAGATCCGAGATTCCTTTCAACTCTCCAAATTTTGAAACCAAGCCATATTCTTCTCTTGGAGTACGTGCCCAAAAACTAATTTCTGCTCTGCGGGCAATTCTTCGTTGAAAATTAATTCCCCACGTTTGTACGTTATTCGATGATGTGAAGCGTAGTTGCGAAAGTGGAATTCTGAATTCTGCGATCCAACCATCATTAACGATTCTCGATTTCACTTCCCAAACGGCATCCCACAATACATCTTCTTGCATATCGTCGAAATACATGATGTCTTTTTGAACGCCTAGAGGGTTTGCAGCAAAAGTAAAGGCAGTTCTGTTATCATTGTAACTGTCGATATTTACATACACCCAATCGCTGGCATCGCTACCATCTCGCCGAAATAGATTTGCAGTTATGGAATCGGGGTTACTATCGTAAGCGTACGCTGCTACATAAAGATACTTGTCAGAAAATACTACTCGCATTTCTGTTCTTTCTGTAGCTGGACGTCCATCAAACGGTGCTGATTGTGTAAACCCGGAAACTGATTCGGCTTTTTGCCAAATAGGATCGTCTAGAAATCCATCGATATTTAACTCTGAATCATTAGAGATTTTTGTTGCTGTTATTGTGTAATCTTGTGCCTCTAACTCTGAAAAAAAGACTGCAAATACTGCAAGCAGCCCAAATACCCTTGCTATTCTCATGTATTTTGATTGCTGATGAACGATTATGGGGCCGATAAAAACCAATTAACGCCGACGTGTACAGCTAAGAGAGAGTTAGTTACAGAGTGTTACATAAAAAAAGGGACCGAAGTCCCTTTTTTATAAGCTATTTTTTTATCAAGAACTTAACCAATAACTCAATTTTACTAAAAAGATATTACTTGGTTTGGGATCAAAAATGTCGATCATGTCTTGGCCGATGTTAAATCTCCCATCACTTATACTTCCATTTCTACTTTGTTGCCATACAAGGAATAGTGTTGATCCCGGCTTGTATTCCCATCGAAATACGGCATTACCTTGAAGTGAGCGGAAGGTGAAATCGGTGCGACGGAAGCTGAAATCTGATTCTCCGTTATTGTCAATATCTACTTGATAATTTCCATTTCCGGCATCCGTAATTGTTCCTTCATCCTTTCCATAGCGATCGAAATCAAAGGTACCGGGAGTTTTAAACTCACCAAAATTGGAGAATTTAAACGAATTAATGAATGGGCGAACAAAAGTCTGTAAGCTCATTGTTGGGCTGAATGTCCAATTCAATCGAATTTCGGTCGAAAAATTCATACTTCTGGAATCTGCAAAGATGTAGCGACGACCAAAGGTTTGACCTGCATCTGGAGCATTACCGTCTCTAACAATATTAGCTACAAATTGATCTTCATCCATTTCAAAGCCTATTTGTGGCTCTAAGGTTAATTGAATATTTGTTGCCGGACGGAAGGATATATCAGCCCAATAGTAATCATCGAACTCGTTTCCTACGTCTCTTCTATGGTACTGACCATGTCCAAATGAAATGTCTTTTGAGCGATCGGAACCGACGTTAAAGTTAAAGCCCGATCCACCATTTACTTTCATTAGCGGTCCACCACGAGTCAAGCGATCAGAATATTGACCAAATGAGGTGTTAACATTCATATTAAAATGCCAGTTATTATTAAATCGAGTGAAACCACCAAGGTTGATATTTCTCCAGATTGCATCACCGTCAAAATTCCACCCATAGAGATGATTACTCCAAACTTGCCAATACTGTACATGCAATGGTGCAGTTTCTTGCCATTGAAAAGCTAAAGCCATTGCTCGATAATCAGCACGGTTCTGAAAACCAATATCATTGGTTTCGTAGCCCGGGCTTACTTCAGAATAAGTAACCGAACCACTGAAATTATCGCCTCCTGCTTTTCTTAGGCTAAATTCACCGGCATAGCCTTCTAAACTGGTTTTACTCGCGTCAACACTAAGTTCATCAGAATCCACACGTTGATAATACCGCTGTGGCGCCATTTGTGCATTCGTGATAACATCGGTTGTTCCATTAATCTGACTTACAGAAAATGTACCACTTACCACATATTTGCGATCATCCCAATTATGTTCAAAATCAGCACCTGCGATATATGCTGAATTACGTAAATAGGTTTCGAAATAAGTGTTATCAATTCTGCGATTCACAGCACTTAAAAAGCCACCAGCTACTGTATTACCTTCGTTAATGTCTTTCTTTACGCGCGACACTAAATAATTTGTAGTTGGTTCAGCGATGAATGTACCTTGGGCGCGGCCCAAATTAGCACCTTGCAATGCAGTAAAATCTCCTTCCTCTTCTAATGTAATCGCATTTAGCACGCCAATCGACCAACCATTTTGTGTTTTACCACTGAGTTTTGCAGCAGCTGCAATACTAGTTTGATCGGGTACGTCGCGGTACGTTCTGCCATTAGCATTCACACTATCAGCGTTATAATAAGCGCCATTATTGTACGAATTTGCTATGCCTAGATTCCCTTGAGGTGTTCGCCCAATTCTGCGTGAGTAGAATGTATTTGGGTTACCCGCCGAATTATTGGTATTGGTGCGACCAAACCTAAAAATATCATTTCCTTCCAAGAAGAAAGGTCGACGTTCGGGGAAGAAAATTTCAAACTGTGATAAATTTATCGTTGCAGGATCTGCTTCTACTTGCCCAAAATCAGGGTTAATTGTTGCTGTAAGTGTTAAATCTGAAGTGATGCCATATTTAATGTCGCCACCAATATTACCGCCTACATCTGTGGCATTATAGTATGGATTGGAAGCATCACCCGGCTCTCTTGTTAATGAACTTGACACATAAGGTGTGATTTCTAGTCGGCGTGGTTCTTCTAAATCTCGGATTCCGTAAAGTCTCCCAAATTTAGAAACCAATCCAGATTCACGCTGTGAAGTTTCCGACCAATAGTTAAACTCGTTATTTCGAGCTATACGTCGCTGAAAGTTCACTCCCCAAGTTTGTACCGATTGGTTGGAACTAAAGCGTAATTGCGACAATGGAATTTTCATCTCTACTGACCAGCCCTCGTTTGTTATTTTGGAAGTTGCCTCCCAAACAGCATCCCAAAGAATGTCCTCCCCATCGTCGTCGTAATACAGAATATCTTTTTGCACACCAGACGGATTAACCGCAAATGTAAATGCTGTTCTTTTATCGTTATAGCTATCAAAGCTCACATACACCCAATCACTTGCTTCGTTACCATCGCGCCTAAAAAGTGCTTTGGTTATAGAATCAGGATTAGATTCATAAGCCATCACCCCAACATAGATATGAGAATCGGTATATAGAATTCTAGCTTCTGTGCGTTGGCTTGGTGTGCCACCATCAACAGGAAATCGTTGGGTAAAATCGGTAGCATAAGGTGCATTTTGCCACTCAGCTTCATCAAGATACCCATCAAGTTTAATCTGCGAATTTGTAGAAATTCTAACAGCCGTCATATTAGGGTTATCTTGAGTTCCTCTACGAACATCATCACTTTTTTTGATGGTATTTACGTAGGTTTCGTTGCTCTCTTTTCCCGGAGTTACATTTTGCGCATTTGTTTGCGCCCCGAGAACAAGACATAGTAATAGTATGGTTATTATTTTTTGCATAGTACCTGACTTAGAAAGGAATCTATATCTGCCTGCTCTCCAACATTTTAGCAGAAAAGATGACCAGTTGCGATGTTTAGCTATTGCACGAATTAGAAACGAAAACGTTACATCGCTTTACTAGTTTTTACTTATTTCTATATCGCCGTGCAGGGTCTTAAATAAGTATTCTGGTCCACCACCATTTACCTTTCCGGTAATCCATTTATTAATGGTAACGGAATACACTCCATTTCTCTCTGATGTTTCTTTAGAAGATCCGGTTCTATCAATTACCATATCAAAATTTGTGTATACATCGCCATAGTCGGTTTTCATTTTACCATTAAAGCGAGTATCAGCAGGGAACGTCACTTCTATATCTCCATTGAGGCCATTAAACGACATTGGGGCATTTTCCATTACCGAAGTAAACTCAACTTCGATGTCTCCGTTTATGCTATTGCAAATCAATGATCCACCAATCTTCATCATTTCGACATCGCCGTTGGTGGCTTTAATCTCATGTTCGCCGTTAATATTCTCCACCATAACATCGCCGTGGGTTAAATTTACTATGGCCGAAAAATTTACGGGGACCCAAATTTCTAAATCAAGATCGTCGTTATTTGGTGCTGTTCTAACTGAAACCACATTATTGTCTTCAGTTACTTCAACTCCTCCACCGCCTGAAGAAATTTTTCTAAGTCCGTTTCTATTGTAGGCATCCTCCAGGTCTTCATCTTCACCATTAATAATTATCCGAACTTCATCCCCATCGTACCCTTTTATGTAAATCTCGTCTGCATAAACTGAGTGTACTTTTAATTTGCCAGGCGCATTTGGGTTTGTAAGTGGAATTCTAAGGTCACTTTGAGCTTGTACCAAAGTGGTTGCAAGTATTGCAATTAAAGCTGTAAATAATATTCTAGAAATTTTCATTGTTTTCTCTTTTTATGATTTTCTTTCTCTGATGTAGACACTGCCATTTACCAGTTTAAAACTCATCGATGGGCCGCCATCACCGATTTGTATGGGTGAACTGGTTGATATTTTATAGCGGTTGCCTTGTTTTTGTGTTGCCCTGTTCAATTGGTGCGGTAATCGCTGTATATCTTTAAAGTCTGTGTATAGTTCACCGTGTAAACTTTCGAAAGTTACAACGGCGCCAAAATCTTTTGGTGAATAAATTTCAATGGTTCCATTAACCGATCCAAAATCCATATCCGCAGTTGGGTTTTCGTCGAACCATACTTCAATATCGCCGTTTACAGTACGTGCTTCGGTCGTGGTTTTAGCATCTTTAACTTTTACAGAACCATTAATATTCGAAGCCTTTATTTGGTTATTCATTTTTTGAACAAACACGTCGCCGCCATTTACAGTAGCAACTTCGATGTGATATTCTTCCGGGATTTGAACTTCTATATCAAAATTAAATCGAGGATAATTGTCATCGTCCCAATTCATATTGTAACCTATTCTGCCCTCATTAAAATCGATATTTACACCTGGTGCATCTACATACACAAATACAAAACCGTCTTCAATCATGTAGGTTAATTGCACCTCATCAGCTTCATTTTGTGATAATCTGCCACGTTCTTTCCAAACTTGTCGTCGGGCTTTAACTCGAATCTCATCTCCCGAATATCCGGTTACATTTAGTTCGCCGTTTATATTTTTAACTATAATTTTGTGGTCTTTCGAGAATTCAGCCGATTTAATTTCGAACGAAATATTCTCATCTACATCTTGCGCCGTAGCTTGCATAGTAATGCCTACGATTAATAAAATACATGTTAAGATTCTCATAGTAGTACGGCTATAGTGTTATCTATTTTAGTTTGAGTTGATCCGGTCAGGTCTCGTTCATTTTTAAGTTTTTCAAACTCTCCTGCTGCTTGTTGAAGCCCCAATTCTACCATTACGTCTGCTAGTGCCACAATTACTAAATCAGAATCCTGACGTGTGATGGATTTTATTAGCCCTTCACGAACAACATCTTGATTTCCCCACCGAGCAAGTGCTTCAATCGTTTGAATTCGTACATTTTCACTTGGATCATTATTTAGGGTAAAGAGTAATGCACGAATAGCACGATCGTCAGATTCTGCCAACTGTGAACTTATATTTACGGCACGCAAGCGGTCGGTAGCAGACGGTCCTTCTAGCATACTTACCATCATCATTTGCCGCATACTTTCAAGCTCGCCGGTGAGCTGCTCTAATTGATTGTTATTATTACCAATAGTGCCACCGATGAACCCGCCAATAATTAAGAGAACAAAAGCATAAGCAAGCTTTGGCCCTGTAATTTGGTGAAGCATTTTTTGCATGATTTCTTTTAAATCAAATCTTTGTGCTTGATTCTGCTTTTCTTGTTCGTCGGCCAGCATATCGTAAAAACGATTCCTCATTTCCTGGCTTGGTACAGGAACGGGGAGCACTTCAAGTTCATCGTGTAAATGCTCAATAGCTTTAAAGTCGATTAAATCAATTGCCCCACTTTCGATCAAGTGTTCAAGCTCTGTCGATTGCTCATCCGAAAGCGAGCCTTGTAGATAATCGGCAATTAATTGTTCGTTTTTTTCATTCATTGCTGTACTCATTAGTGAGTGTTGTAACAGTCTGTTTTAGTTCTTTCATTGCGCGAAACATTCGCACTTTAATGGCACTTTCCGATACGCCTTGGATATCAGCAATTTCTTGATATCGCAGGCCTTCGAAGCGGCTTAATATCACTACTTCTTTTTTATCTTCATCAAGCGCATCGATTGCTTGTTCCAGAATGTATTTGCGTTGTGCCCTTAAGTCCAGTTCACCTAAACCGGATGGATCCTCGCCTTGAATGCGTTCTTCGTCCAGGATTTCATCTTCTCTTAACCGTTTTTGTTTACGATAATGATCGATGTGGGCATTTCTGGCGATACTATACATCCAGGTTGTAAACGATCCATCACCGGTGTAGGTGTCGCGATATTTGAGCATTCGCTCAAACACCGATTGAACAAGATCTTCGCTTAATTGCGGTTGTTTGGTTTTGCGATAAAAAAAGCCGTATAGCGATGAAGAATATCTCTCGTATAACAGGCCTAACTTATCCAGTTGCCCATCTTTTACCTTCATCATCAATGCTTTGTCCGCCGTAGAACTCAAACTGCCCGAATTATTTTCAATGTTGTTTACACCCTATACACCGATGTATTTCGGGAAGGTTACAAAAGAAAGGCGATTATTTAACGAATTCTTTTTTCCAGTTCGCAGGCGGCGTATTCGATAGCTCCATTTCGTTCTCTGAAGCAAGCTTGCCAAGGTACGGTTTTGGTGATGGTACCCAATAGAAAACCCACCCCATCATCGATATTGGACACTCCTTCGGCTAAAGTATAAATATTTTCATCAAGGGTGTATAAGTTTATCCATTGTGGCCCCGCAGAAGCGATGAATATTTGTCGATTCAGTACTTCAAAACCGGTATCTGGAAACTGGCGTGCAATTAATCCAATATCTCGATTGGCATTTAACCGAAAGAGGATTTCGTTGGAATAACCAAATGGGGAAAACAATGAATCTTGAATATGCGAGAAGTTAAAAATGTATTCTCGATTGAAAAATGTATCACGTACATGCCAGATCGCTTGCACATCTGCGACGTTATCTACATCGCGAACAATCATTACTTCTTCACCATTATACACATAGTAAATGGGTGTTGGATAATCCGGTGGAATCGTTGTTCGAGTGGTGCTACTCATACCGTCTGATCGGGTAGCCGTAATTTCGTAGGTGGCTTCTGGCTCAATGGTCATTGTAGTCCAAAAATTCCACATTACAACCAATGGATTGGGGCTAAACAAAGAATCGTTCATTACGGCTTCTTCCCCTGTTTCAACATTTCGGATGGTAACCGTAGCATCGATCGGATCTCTCGTTGGATCAAAATCTTCTCTTACCGGTGTAATTCGCAACCATTGTGTATCGGCAGTGGCATCTAAGTACCCGTACATAGAGTAAAAATACGAAGTGTTTACTTCTCTTGGCTCGAAAGATTCATCACAAGAAAGTGTTATTGAAGTAATTCCTAAAAGCAGTACTAATAGCACTTTAGATAAATATAGACCTGATATATCATTAGTGGATTTCATATTTATTTCGATCCAATTTTAAATGCGATGTACGGCACTAATGGCAATTGATCGGAACGCGAATTGGTAAATACATCGTAGAAAAACAGGTTCCGTCGATCATAGGTGTTTATCGCCCCTGCTTTTACGTTTAATTCCAGATTGTTTTCTAATTCGTAGTCTCGTTCTATCGAAACATCCAAGCGATGATACATCGGCAATCTGCCTTCATATGGTTTATTTAGAATTACTCGTCGAGTTCCAACAGTACCTCGAACATCGGGTAGCCCTTTATCAAAAAATAACACTTCATCGAAACCAATAGGCTGCGTAAATGGAACTCCACTTCCTAATTGCCAGCGAACGCCCACTAAATACTCACCAAACAGGTAACTTACCATTGTATTTACCTGATGTCGACGATCATGAGGTGGATGAAAGCTTTGCACAGGATCATCGAACCAAAACCCGAAATTTTCTTGCGACGACTCATACATCGTTAAGCTATAGCCATAGCCAACCATTCCGTAAAATCGTCCTTTAGAATATTCAAAGCGTAAATCTGAACCGTAAGAATACCCATCGGCTAGGGTTAATTCTGTAGAAACACGAGCTACGGTTGTCCAAGTTGGGATGGAGATATTCTCGAGATCTTTATAATAACCTTCGATCGACCAATTAAAGTTGCCGATCGATTGTTGCCAGCTTAATAAATAATGAGTGGCCTCCATTTGAGCACCATCGAAAGGTGCTCTCATCCAAATGGTAAAAACCGAACTCGCATCGCGCATATCACTAATTCCTACAAGTGGTTGGCGATACACACCAAAGGCTGCACTCAATTCTTGTTTTTCGCTGCCAAATGGTTGCCATGCTGTTCGAAATCGAGGTTCAAAGCTTGGCTGATAAATTCCCGGCAAGATCGAAGCTACGATACCGGGCTGAACTTTTAAGTTACTTCCGAGAGGAATTGTCACCTCAAAATGCGATCCCATATTGAATAGACCATATCGCTCGGTGTCTAAATCCTGAAATCGGCCCCTTATGTCATAATTCAAGTAACGGGTTGTAAGGAAAGCCCCAAAGATGAACCTTATATCATTCACATATTGTGTCATGTTTATATCCATATACACTCTTGAAACACGCGAAAATGAATCTTTTTGATCTTCATTTTGCGATTGATTCCACATGTGAGAAAAATTCACATTGGTTTCGAGTAATAATTTAGATTCTTCCGGTAACACCTGGCACTGCCCACCAAGTAGGATATTTCCCCATCGAATGGTTTCATCTTTTTCAAAATCTAATCGCCCCCGATCGTAAGTGTGCATAAATAAACCTGAGCACTGAACATCGTTTGTATTGAAACTGACTTTACCATAATGACTTTCGAACTTAAGAGGCTGTTCAGGCTCGATAAATGCTTTGCTGGTAGTTTGGATAAGTGATCTACGCATAGATACAATCCATGACGCAGTTTCAACGCCAAAAGGTCCTTCAGCAACAATATCAGTTACAAATGGGGAAACAGCTGCGCTGGCTTTATATTCGAATTTATTTCCATTGCGCATGTTGATGTCCAAAACGGAAGAAATGCGACCATTGTAATAAGGTGAAAAACCACCGGCATAAAAATCAGCACTGGTGATAAGATCTTGAGGGAAAGGTGAGAAAAAACCTACGATATGGAAAGGTTTATAA
The DNA here is from genome assembly GCA_034669965.1 of Balneolaceae bacterium. Lineage (GTDB taxonomy): Bacteria > Bacteroidota > Rhodothermia > Balneolales > Balneolaceae > HXMU1420-13. Next base: position 520,376 of record JAXMOK010000002.1, read on the forward strand.
ATCAGAATTCCATCAACTAAAACCATATTTTCTGATGGCGATCCACCACGAATAAATACTTGTCCACCCCGGCTACCCAATGATACAACACCCGGTAAAGTTTGTAAGTAACTAACAAGATCACCACCAACAACCGGCGTTGGAATTCGGCTTAAATCCATGGGTGAAACGCGTTGGCGGCCTTCCTCTCGTAACACCCCTCCAGCTTGTTGTTCAACCACAACTTCACCCAGCTGATTGGCATCTAATTTTAGAGTTACGCTCAGAGTTTTAACATCCTCCAATCTAAATCGAATCGTATCGACATAGGTTTCGTAGCCTAAAAAGCTAACTTTAAACTCGTATACGCCAGAGCGAATGGAACCTATTTGGTAAAATCCATTTCTATCGGTTGCCACCCCTTTAAATCGATTATTATTATCGATTTGTTGGATGGTTACATTTGCACCTTCAAGTTTTTCTGAAGTTTCATAATCGGTAACAACACCTTGAATGGATGCCCATTGAGCATGAGGACTATTGCTTAGCAAAGCAAGCCAAACAAGTATAAATGGTAAGCTGTAGACTTTTTTCAATTGCGATGGATGACCTTCCCGAGTTTCATTGCCAACTATTCATCAGCAACCTTCCAAGTATAACAAAACTGTTCCGAGAATATTTCGTTCTGAAACGGATTATTTAATTCAGTCTAATTATATCATTCTTTTTTTAGATACCACCCCGTGGTTTCATCAATAAAAGTACTCACTTTATTATAAGATACTTCTGAATTTCTGAATTCCATGTCGTTTAACGAAAGCACTGCGCCTTTCCAATCGCCAAGAATCCACTTGCCATGAGATAAAGATGGCACTTTCGAGTAATCTGCCTCTCCGTTTTTTGGGTAGCAAGTGGCATAAAAATAAGGGGCATTTACCTTATCGTCTTTCATTGCTAGTCCGAATCCGATACCCAAATTTTCATTAACATCAGAATAAATTCCGGTATCGAAATGATGAGGCCAAATCCGAGTTTCAACTTCCTGATCCAATTTATCCAACAAATAATCACAAGCTTTATTCGCCAAAGCCCGCCAGAATATCCATTCGTTTAAAGCCAATCGAGAAAGCAATGCTACCGGTTGATTTGTAAAATGGTAATCAGGGATTTCAAAATGTAGCGGTTCATTAAATGCGTTAACATCTAAACCCATATCTTGAATGGTTTTCGCAACTTGCTGTTCAATATCTTGGATATACTTTTTTGCTGTAGAGACGGTTTGAATCGTTTCTTCCTTTTCGTCCTGCCAAACATAGCAGACATCCGTTAAACGTAAAATTAATCGGATATTCTCAGATGTAGTTTCTATCCATCGACCTTCGATCTGTTTTTTATCAGCGTTAAAGCCTAAATTTGTATGGCTATCATCTTCTTTCTCCGGCACAAAACTTCGATTCGCTTTTGCCATAATCTGGCATAATCGGTGTAATTGCTGGTCTGCCTGTGTATAATTATTCATTATGAGCTAATGTTCGTGTGATTTTATTTGGATCAATCTCTAAAACGTCCCAATCTAATTGGGTGTACCCTATTCCTTCAAAAGTGATCATTTCTGCAACATAAGGAAGTATTTCACTATTTATTCCACCACCATCTTTACCACTTAGCAAGTAATAATTATATGCCATGGATGATGAATCCCAAACTCGAAATACCGGTGGCATGCCTCCACTAATGCATCGGATTGCACAACTTTTATGAATTTTCCCTTCACCCGGTTTCATAACTCCAAAGTAACATTTCGGATCTAGGATTTCGCCGGTTATACTTATTTTCACTTTGGTATTATCATACCTCAAAGGTTGTCGGAAATTTCCACTTTTTCTCAAAAAACTATCGGCCTGATCAGTCAATTCCAGTAATGCCACTCCATCCCCATAAATGAGTGTACCTTTTAGTGTGATTTCTTGCAGGTCCAATACTCCATTTTCTGTTTCAATTTCTTTCATGATTTTAGATGCGCCAAATTTACCAAACCCAACCAATAACACGCTTTCAGCATCGATTGTAAGATTAGTATGTGTGATTTGAAGCATCGGATATGGCTCCGAGATGTACACGCCGGTTACTTCTGTCTGTGAACCAAATTCAAATACATGATCGTTGAATGATTGTTGAAACGTCACGATCACAATCACCAAACTCACCACCAGAACTGCAACGGTTATCACCAGTATTTTCAAAAATTTTGCGGTGGATTCAGGCATTTTATCTTGCCAGCCGATATAAAATTCATTCTTGCTCATGCTTGCCCCATTTTTGCAGGCTCTATAAAAGTGCCTTCCGGTTTTGGAGTTGGATTCACCCAAACGTTTTCGCCAATTACTTTCACTGCGTAGGTATGCAAGGTTTCGGTGAACGGCGATGGAGCTTGCCCGTTTTGAGGAAGATATTGATACCCATGCCATGGACAGGTAATGCAACCGTCTACAATTTTCCCCTCGCCCAGCGGACCCATTTGATGCTTACACACATTATGAACCGCCGAAATGTTACCATCGTATTTAAAAATGGCAATGTTCTCTCTGTTTATAAACACTGTTTTGGCGCAATCATCAGGAATTTCATTAACAGACCCAATGTCAACGAATCCATCTTTACTCGCTGCGTTCTTTTCTTTTGATAAGCGTTTGTATTCATTAACTCCGGCTGTGAGGTGCAAGCCAGCAACTGCAACAAAACCAATAATCAAGATTGCCCAGTACACTGGATGATTCTCGTATTGAAGTGCACCTTTTGCAACGTGAGCAATTAATAACGCATATGCTATATACACACTCATGTGTAATGTTTTCCAGATTTTTGGGCTGAGATTTTTGACCCAGAAATCGTGACTTGTAGCCGCCATTACAAACAGAATAATCAAAGCGAAAAAACCCAATATCTGAAATGGAAACTCGCTAATTGCCTGATAATTCTGATTCGAAGTAAATACACTTACGATGGGATTTACATCACCCAAAGCATGAAATTGTATAATTGAAAAGGCTCCGTGTACCAGTGCCACCAGAAACATCGAAACCCCTAAATGACGTCGATTATACAGTAATGGCAGAAACCGGCGATCGAGTCGGGCGAGAGGGCCAATCATTAAAATAAGATGCAAAAGTACGAATGCGGTTAAAGCAGTTGCTCGAATGATGAGCGTTTCAGCAGTTATTTGTGGATGCATAAATAATTGAGATGCACCAAACACTAGAAGAATCCCAAAAATCATCCCCCAGAGGATGATGTCATAGTTTTTCTTTTGGCGGTTCCATAGAACGGCTTCGTACTTAACTCCCATCAGATCACCGCCATTAAAAGTGCCATAATCAGCAAACTTAAGCACACCCAGATTAGCAGATGCTTTTTTCGTAGGGATGCATTCATTTCAAACTCCTTTTCCATTTTAGAGCAAAAAGAGGCCAAAACACCAGCATCCCGGGCAGGATTAAAAGTTTAAACTTCCACGACGTTTCTTTGGTGCCTTCATCAACAACAGACAAACCTTTGCTCATAAAAGCTATCGTGAAGACCAATCCTAGTATCAGATAAATCAGCACAAACTGTAGAAAACTGCTAATCAGGCTTTCCATTACAATACCGGTTTCATGCCGGCATATTGAATTCCTGTAAGCCGGTGCATATCGTAGTTAAAGGTGCTTAAATCTTCGAAATCGAAATCGCTAACATTATCATGTCCACAAGCTCGCGCAATTACTTTAATCAGATCGTTGGTAGCATCGAAAAAGTTATACAACTGTTTTGCGGATGATTCAATAATTAATCTGCTTCGAAGATTTTCTTTCATTGTGGCAATTCCAACCGGGCAATTATTACTATTGCACGCACGCATACCTAAACATCCAATAGCCTGAATCGCCGCGTTTGAAACAGCAACGGCATCAGCACCCATCATCAGTGCTTTTGCAAAATCATCGGCAATTCTAAGTCCACCGGTTATGATTAACGTAACTCCTTTGGCTTGTTTTTTGTCAAGATGTTTGCGGGCCCGAGCCAGTGCAGGAATTGTTGGTACATTAATATTATTTCGCAAAACAGTAGGTGCAGAACCGGTTCCGCCTCCTCTTCCATCCAAGATGATGTAATCTGCTCCGGCCTCCAATGCGAAATCGATATCGGCTTCAATTCTACTTGCAGCAATTTTAAAACCAATCGGAATTCCGCCTGTCTCTTCACGAACTTTATTCCCAAAATTTTTAAAATCCTCAACGGTTTTTAAATCAGGAAAAGTGGCGGGTGAAATCGCGGTTTCACCTTCCTTTAACCCTCTAACTTCTGCAATTTCTTTGGTAACTTTATTACCGGGTAAATGTCCACCTGTACCGGTTTTAGCGCCTTGACCGCCTTTAAAATGAAAGGCTTGGGCTTTTTTTACTTTATCCCATGAAAAACCGAATCTACCGGATGCTAATTCGTAGAAATACCGACTGTTATTTTCTTGTTCTTCCGGCAACATTCCACCTTCGCCACTGCAAATCCCGGTTCCTGCTAGTTCAGCTCCTTTAGAAAGTGCAATTTTGGCTTCTTTCGATAATGCCCCAAAACTCATATCTGATACAAAAATTGGTATCTCAAGTTCTAAGGGTTTCTTAGCGTTATTGCCAATAATCACTTTTGAAGAAACTTCATCTTCATCAAAAAGAGGACGTTTAGCCAATTGAGCGGGTAGAAACTGAATATCTTCCCATTTCGGTAAGGTGTTTCTGTCAACGCCCATTGCTTCAGAAGGACCATGGTGCCCCACATTTTTCAATCCATTTTTCGATAATTCTTTAATGTAATTCGTATAGGGCTCGGTGTCTTCGGGATGTGTATCCGCGTATTGGCCTAAGTACTCATCTCTATTAAATGGCTGGGGGTGTTCTTTCAAATAATCGTCAATTTCGTCAGCATCAACCCAAACAATGCTGTCTGCAACCCACGCTTTAAACTTAAATAACGCTTCCTCGTTATTGTATTCGCTCACGCCTGTGTCTAAGCGATAATCCCAATGATGAACCCCGCACATTAAATTGTCGCCCTCAATATATCCATCGCCTAAAAGTGCTCCCCGATGCAAGCACCTACCATATAAAACCGATACCTGATCGTCGTATCGTATTGCGACTAAATCTAACCCATTTATCAGAAAGTGAGCCGGATCCCTATCTTTTAAATCTAAAAGCTCACATAATTTTACTTCAGTCATAGCGTAATTTTTTAATATTTGTCTCGCATCAATAAAGAGAAAAAGAAGTAGAAAATCTGTTTCATCTTTATTTATGCTAAGAGCAAGAAGTATACTTTTCGGGGATTTGGGATGAATCACAAATCCATCATTTTTTTAAATAATTACGTGGCAATGATTTATAGATTCGCAGTAGTGGGAATACTTATTTTCATAGGAGCATCCTGCAACCAATATAATCCAGAAGAACTTGTTAACCCTGTGCTTGCAGTTACGGGAAATGTGATAGAACATGAAGATTTTTCGTCAAACTTTGTGGATAGCAGAAATATCGAAGTTTGGTTACCTGAGGGTTACGATGCCGAAAATGAGCACTACCAGGTTTTGTATATTCACGACGGACAAAATGTGTTCGATCCAAACACGTCGTACAACGGCAACGACTGGATGCTTGATGAAGCGTTAACTGAGCTTATCGCCCTAAATAGACTAGAAAAAACCATTGTTGTAGCCATCTGGAATAGCGGAATAACACGCTTTCCTGAATTTATGCCGCAAAAGCCGGCTGAGGTAATGAATAGCGAGATAGTGAAGAAGTCTGTAATTCGAAATTCGGGGAAAGCTATTTTTTCAGATGATTATTTAAAGTTTATAGTGGAAGAATTGAAGCCTTTTATCGATGCCAATTATCGCACAAAACCAGAGCGGATGCACACATCAATAATGGGAAGTAGTATGGGCGGCTTAATCTCGTTGTATGCCATCATGGAATATCCTGAAGTTTTTGGTTCAGCAGGATGCCTCTCGACGCACTGGACAGTACCGGAAATTGGGTCGGTTTTTGTTGAGTACCTTGAAGGGAATTTACCCGATCCAGCAACCCATAAAATCTATTTCGATTACGGCACTCTTGGTTTAGATGCATATTATGAGCCATTTCAGCAACGGGTTGACTCAATGATGATTAAAGCCGGATATGAATCCGGTAAAAATTGGGTAACCAAAAAGTATGATGGGCACGATCATAAAGAGCAGTATTGGGCAATGCGGATTAACCAACCACTCACTTTTTTACTTGATTGAATGGGATTTTTTCTCAGTTGAAAATCTTTAGTGAATGAACAATCTTTAAACAATTCACAATTTCACCCACATCATCGATGAGAATACCATTCATTCTATTTCTGAGTCTTTTTTTAAGCTTTTATTCCTGCAAAGAGAGCAGTAGTAACACCGAACCCGAAACTGTTGAAGGTTTAGTCTGGAGCGATGAATTTGACGGTGAGGATTGGGATCGAGACGAATGGATTCCGGAACTAGGTGCTTCTGGGTGGGGTAATCAAGAGCTTCAAAATTACACGGCTAGTGATAACAACATCGAAGTGAGCGATGGCACATTAAAAATCATTGCTCGCAAGATTGATGAAGGTCAGGATCGTGGCGATTATACCTCAGCACGTTTAACCACCAAAAGAACCTTTGGTCCGGGTACCCGCATCGAAATAAGAGCAAAAATGCCTGCACAAGTGGGCAATGGATTGTGGCCTGCTATTTGGATGCTTGGTGATGGAATTCGTCAGGGCGAGAGTTGGCCAGATTGTGGTGAAATCGACATCATGGAATATGTAAGCTATAACCCAAATACATTTTATTGTACAATCCATTCCAACGCAAATAACCACATTGATGGCACTCAAATTGGTTCCGGTGATATAAATTTGCCGAATATCGAAGAAGAGTTTAATACCTTCGGCATCGTATGGGAAGAAGATTTCATCCAGTTTTTTGTAAATGAAGTCACTAATGCGGTATTCCGAGTTAATCGCCCTGAAAATCCGACGCTTGATAATTGGCCTTTTTCTCAACAGCATTTTCTATTACTCAACATGGCTGTTGGTGGCTCTTGGGGAGGCGCACAGGGGTTAGATGACAATAACTTCCCTGCAACTTTCGAGATCGATTATGTACGTGTTTATGCACTTGAAGACTAATGCCAGCCAAGTTCAATTAGGTCGGTAATCCTTCCATTTTCATAATTTCGAGTGCATTGGTACTTGGGCAAGGCCCTTCTTTTAATATGTACTCGAAACTCATTTTTTGGTCTTTAATCGATTCTACAAAATGAAGGTTATTCATTTGTGGAATTTCCGTTTCCAGATCTGCAAGTTCAAGATCATGCGAGGAAACCAAACCCACTCCATTTTTGCCTGCCACTTCTTTCAAAAAAGCAGCGCTGCCCACATAACGTTCTCGGTTGTTGGTACCTCGATAGATTTCATCCACCAAAAAGAATAACGGCTCTCTATCCTCTTGCAATAATTCATCTAACAGATACCTTAAACGACGAACCTCCGTGTAGAAATGCGAATATCCTTCGTCGAGCGAATCGGTGATATTAATACTTGAAAATACCCGAAATGGACGAGTTTTAAGTGAGGATGCACAAACCGGAGCACCTGCAAATGTTAGAATCAAGTTTACGCCCACCGTTCGCAGAAAAGTACTTTTTCCGGCCATGTTTGAGCCGGTTATTAAAAATAAAGCTTTGTTTTCGTGCACGGCAAAATCGTTAGAAATCCGTTGTTCATTGGTTATTAACGGATGCCCAAGTGCCGTTGAAGCAAACAGCGAATCTGACTTAGTATCGATCTCAGGCCAGGAATATTCCGGGTTGAGCATCGCAAAGTTAGCCAAAGAGTTAAGGGCTTCGAGCTCATAAAAGGTATTAAGCCATTTAGTGATTTTTGGCTCTATGGATTCTTTCAATTTCTCAATCTTCCAGGCATGATACATATCCCAAGGAACGCACACGTTTACGATCAACCACAATATTTCGTTGGCCTGTAAAGCCGCTCTGGTCATTAGTTTTTGTGCCTTTTTTATCACCAAAGATGGCCGGACTTCAGAGCTTTGGTAAACATCCAAAATCTCAGCTAGATTCGAATCTTTTTTGGCTTGAAAACGCTCTAAATGCATCAATACCGCTTTAAAGCGGTTCAAGATTTTTTCGATGTTGAAAGCTGCATCAAACAAGCCTGCGTATAATTTATCGGTGAATTTATAGTATAGCAGATATGCTACCAGACTCGACATCAAAAATAATGGATTGATAATTCGGGCCAGCATCAATCCGAGAAATAAAAAATTCAGAGCCGCAAGCACCGATAAAATGATTAATGATTTTTTCACCCCTTCTTTAGCAGGGATACGCAGCCATTCCAGCATTTCGAAATTACTCCACTCATTCCGGGAATCCGATTTTGTGATAGCTCCAATTACTCTAAGTTTGTCTCGAAATGCCTGTAATGGAACAAGTTCTTTAATGTTGGCTTGTCTTTTTTTGATAGTTATCACGTTCGGGCGTTCATTTAGAAGCCAGCTTTTTAATGTATTTGCGCTTTCTTGAAAAATAGAAGTGTCTAGCAAATGAAATACCGAATGCTCGCCCAGTAAATCCAAATCCTGTGCAAAAGGGTGTTCTTTCTCTTCTATGGGCAGTTTTTTAGATGGAATCTCATTCCAATGAAGGTGCATTCTTGCGATATGCTCTTTCTTGATGCGCAGTAATTGTTCAAATCGCTTTTTAGATGCTTCGGTTTTCTGATGTCGATCTACCAGCACGATAAATCCCCCAATCAAAGCAACCAACAAGCTGATGAATATCAAATCGCTCACTCTACTGCTTAGTAAAAGCAACAGCAGCATTGAACTTAGAAAATAGGCGATTCTTATTGTTGATAATCGCGAACTTAACTGTTCAATTTCGATGATACGAGCTGTTATTCGTTGAATTTGACGATCAAGCTGTTCTTTCAATACTTGTTTACTCATGTTCCATTTTTTTCAATTCAACCAAGGTAGCCCCCCAACTCGAACGATCGTCGGCCAAGCGATATGATACAACAGCTTCATTTTTATCTAGTAAAGAGTGTACGGTTCTTCTCAGCACTCCCTTTCCTTTCCCATGAATAATGCGCAATGAATAGATTTCCTTTTCTAAGCAAGCTTCTATGTAATCAGGAATAAGGTCTTTTATTTCTTTTGGCTTAAAATAATGGAGATCTAAAATTCCATCAATGGGCAGTTCTATGTGTTCTTCGCCGTTAATAGTAAGCTAAATAATGATTTTAGATTAGATCGAATAATCAACAACCCTGCGCTCTTTCACAACCTTTTTGATAAATTCCACCACCTTTATATGCTCGGGATGTTGAGCATAGGAGTTCAGAGCTGTCTCGTCTTTACAAATTGCCGTTAATACAACATCGCACACTGCTTCATTACGATCACTAAACATATGGATTCCAACTTCAGCACTTTCCAACTCCGCAATCAAGGCCGGTAAAGCCTCTAATTTCTCTTTTATCAATCGTGCATTTTCTGAGCCGGTTTTTCCTTCTGCTTCAGCCAGCAGTTTCCACATTACGATGTGTTTTATCATAGTATTGAGTTATTCATGGTTTTTAATTCGACAGAAAATATTCAAAAATATCTTCTCATTATAGAACTAAAGTTCCAGCAGATTTATCCCTAAGCATTTCAATGAATGTAAAATCAGAATTCTAGTAGCTGAATAAACCACTTTATCGGAACTATATTCAGACCAAGAGGTTTATATAATTGATATTATTAACCTAATTTTGAGAATATGTTCTATTTAGAAACAAATACATTACTGCTGATACTTATTTCATGCGTAGCAGTAGTGTTTATGATTGCATATTTATACACTGCAAAAGAACTGGCTGAATTACGAGATCAACGAAATCACGAAAGAAACAAAGAAGACACCGAGTATATAGGACAAGTTGGATAGTTAACTCGGATAAGAAAACCTCTTTTCAATAAGGTCGAAGAGCCATTGGGCTACAAGAGCTAATACTGCAGCCGGAATTGCTCCTTCCAAAATCAATGCAGTATCGTCTAGTCTTATTCCTGTTAAAATCGGTTGACCGTATCCTCCGGCTCCTATCAAAGCACCTAATGTTGCCGTTCCCACATTGATTACTGCTGATGTTTTGATCCCCGCCAAAATTGAAGGTAATGCCAGTGGTAGCTCAATCTTTTTCAGAATTACTGATTTGGGCAATCCTAGAGCCACAGCCGATTCTTTTATTCCATTATTTATAGATACTAAACCAGAATGAGTGTTTCGAACAATAGGTAACAAACTGTATATAAACAATGCTGCCATAGCCGGAATGGTACCTATTCCAAAAAGTGGGATCATAAAAACCAGTAAGGCTAATGATGGTATGGTTTGCATAATTCCCACAATCGACAAAATAACTTGTTCGATTTTTTTAAACTGAAATGCGGCAATTCCTAAAGGAATAGCTAAAAGTATAGCAAGAGCGAGCGAAACACCCACAAGAATCAAATGAGCGATAGTGGTTTCAACGATTCTATCCAATCTATTGTCAGGTTGATTGGTTATTTCAGTACCGAAAGTGCCGTTTAAAAACCTTGTCGCAACTAATTCGTCGTCTATGCCATTCAATTTTACATCTGCATTCATCGAAATCATATCAGCTTCAGTAATGGTAGATTCGATGTTTGTAAGCAGTTTTAGTACATCTTTATTCAAATCCGATCGATACACAATAACGGAAGCATAATCGGGGAAAAACCCAAGATCATCTTCCAAAACTTTTAGCTCGTAATAGTCGATTTCGGCATCGGTAGAGTATAAATCGATAACGTCGATATTTTCATTTTCCAAGCCTCTGTACGCCAGATCATGATCCAAACCGGTAACATTACTACCATCTAAATTATAAGTGGATTGAATACCCGGCCAACCGTCGGTACGATTCAAAAACTCGTTGCTGAACCCGAAATTTAGTTCCGGATGCTCCCTCAGATCTGATATTGTAGCAATCCCAAGCTGCTCAGCATAAGCCTTCCTCATCCCTAATGCATAGGTATTATTAAAGCCGAGCGTATTGGTTATTTGAACACCAAAAACCTCAATTTTGCGATTTATTTCAGCGATGGTTAGTGGTTCCGTTTCGCCCAAAAGTTCATATACAATGGTACCTGTGTAGTCGGGGTAAATGTCTAACTCATCGGTTAAAAGTGCATTCCAAAGTATGCGAGTTCCACCTAGTTGATCGGAATATTCCACATCAAAACCAGCATTTTCGATACTTTGCGTAATGATCTCGCCTAAAATTACCGATTCGTTAAAAAGTTTACTTCCCACCCTAATAGGATATTGAGCCATCATGGCCGAAGAGTGAATCACCATCATAAATATCAAGCCCAACAGCATTTTCATTCTATCTCCTCCAAGTGATTTCGTTGGGCTTTCACAAACTGGCTAACAAATTCGTTGTTCGGGTGATTTACAATGGATTGAATTGTGCCTTTCTGAATAATTTGGCCTTGATTCATCAACACAATTTCGTCGCCCAAAAAACCTGCTTCACCTAAATCGTGAGTTACCAAAACCACGGTTTTATTAAGTCGTTTAAATATGTCCTTTAAATCACTTTGGAGATCATAACGAACCAATGGATCAATTGAGCCGAGTGGTTCATCGAGAAGCAGAATTGGTGGATCCATCATCAAAGCTCGAATCAAACTAATACGCTGTTGTTGTCCCCCCGAAAATTGCGATGGATATTTTGATAAATCACCGATTTCGATACCCGTTAGATCACATAATTCATGCAATCGCTCTTCAATCTCTTCCTTTGTTGATTTCAGATGTTTGGGGAGTAGTGCACAATTTTGATAAGCGGTCAGATGTGGAAATAAACCACCTTTTTGTATCACGTACCCAACTTCTTGTCTGATCGCTAAAGCGGTCTCATTTGACAGCAACGCTCCATTAATCTCAATTAGGCCTGTATCAGGTTCTACAAGCCCAAGCATAATGCGCAGCAATGTAGATTTTCCACATCCACTAGGGCCAATCAATGCAGAAGTCTTGCCTTTCTTAACAGCAAGTGTCACATCCTGAAGTGCAATTGTTGAACCATATTTCTTGGTGATATTTCGAACTTTAATCATCGCAAGAATTAACGCAATGTTCTTTAAATGGCAAAATGGATTGGCGGGTAATTTTAAATGTTAAGTGTTAAGTGTTAAATGTTAAGTGTTAAATGTTAAGTGTTAAATGTTAAGTGTTAAGTGTTAAGTGTTAAGTGTTAAATTAAGACTCGACATGAAAGCACAAAACCACGGAAAAAGAAGATTGAAGCCATTTGCGAGGAGCCTGCGACAAAGCAATCTCAGTATCTTATATCAACCTTCAACCTTATTATAGAGATCACTTCGCTCCGCTTGTGAATGATTATCGTTATTGGAAGGTGAGTCCTTATTCCTGAATGTTGTTTGTTGAATAATGAATGTTGAAAACAGGTGGGTGAAGCTGCTCAAAATTGTGGCACAATCATAATCAAGAAGGGACTTTAGTCCCGTATTTACGAAGCTGAGTGAGCAAAAAGATCACGCGTTCTACAATCCAACATCCTCCGTCTCCCGACTATTCGTCGGGATCCACCTCCTTCAAACCTTAGGTTAAACGGAGTAATTCATTGTATAAAATTGCAGATTAATGGAAACCAATAAGCCAGCAGGTAGCGCCCCATTCCTTCGGACAGAATGTTTGGTTCTA
>JAXMOK010000003.1:0-393996 GCA_034669965.1 Balneolaceae bacterium
TTAAAAAATACAAACTGACCAAAACTCCTTCCCTCGTTTGCATAACAAGCGTTTCAAGCGGACTCGGACGGAGTTCGGGTCTTTAATTTTAACCCCAGGCTCGCCGCTTAAACGCCGGGTCGTTATGTGCCCGGTCAGGCTATTCCTTTTGGTGTTGGGCTTTTGGGTAATTCGCTCTTCAATTTCTGCTAAGTAAATGTGTCGCCGCTGTTGGTGGTGTGCCCCTTTTTTCGCGGGTAATTTGCGCTCTTGGTTTTTTGGGGCTGTTTAAAGCGGTTGGCTTTCTTCATTTTTTCCCAATTCCCGCAGCGCTCGGGGCGTTGTTGCTTGGCTCCTGCTCCACAGTTCCAGTTTAGCCTGTCCGGGAAACGTACAAAAATATCAGCTTGCGCTAGTCGGTTGCTTTTGCCACATTTAGGGGCAGCTTGGGCGTGGGTCAGTTTTCACATAACAAGCGTTTCCCCGAGGGGATCTTCGACAAGCGGACTCGGTTAGGGTTCGGAACTTTAATAACAAAAACCAGACTCGCCGCTTAAACGCCGGGTCGTTATGCCTAATTACAGAATGAGATTCTTATACTTCCTTTCGCTTTTTGTATTTGTCCATTGCACTATCAACGTGCAAGATATTCAGACAATTGAGATATCCGATTACTCTGATCCAGGAAAAAATGAAAAGCTAGCTTCCGAACTACTCTACTATTCTCCTGAATATTTTGCGTTTAATATACCCTCTTATAATTCTTCTACATCTTCTGGAATTAAAATGAGTATGTACACCACAAGTTCGAATGAAAACCCTTTCTTTCGTATTAATTATGACAAAACGATTTCTAGCATTGTAGAAAACATCGATAGTCTTAAACTAGGTTTTGACGAGTTTATACCTCAACTTTCTGCTGATCACGTTGCACATCAGGAAGCTTTTTCAAACTTGAAACCAGAGGGTGAAGAATGGTTTAAAAACTTTTTTATAACTTCTGCTGAAGAAATACTTAAGAATGTATCTGAAGAGTTACAATCACAGGCTACACCTGATCAGGTTGAGGGAATTAAAACACAGATATCTCAAAATTTTGGGGAGTTGCAACACATTGAATTTTTGAGACCACAATATTATCGGAGCTTCAGTATTTATCCAGAATCCATCGCCTTATTCTATGATTGCACCTTTTCATCTGAAAAGAAAATCATGACAAAAATTAATTTCATAGAAAAGGATGGACAATGGTTGGTGCTAGCTTTTTCATTCACGCCTGTATATTAGGCATAACAAGCGTTTCCCCGAGGGGATCTTCTACAAGCGGACTCGGTTAGGGTTCGAAACTTTAATAACTAAAACCAGACTCGCCGCTTAAACGCTGGGTCGTTAGGCTTAACAATGAATCACTATTTTCTCCTTTTTATTGTGATACTGTTGTCTACAGGAAATGCAATAGCTCAAAATCGTCATTGGAAAGTAGGCATATTTGAATATGAAGGGTTTCCTTTAATGTTAAGAGCTCCAGACGGATTGAAGTATGACGAACTAAAAGAAATCTACCCTAAGTTTATTTCGTTGACTCATCATTTAAGCAACGTAAAAGATAATGGTTTTCCAGAAGATGTTTACAACGAGTCCCTATTTGATTTTGATAATCAAGTTGTAAAATCTATCGAGGACGATGGTTCTGGAATAACAGTATTAGTAGAAACATTTGCAGGAAGACGAATATACTATATGTATTCAAAAACTGATTTCGATCCTGGTTTATTAAAAAAAGAATTGAACAGAAAATTCCCAGAACATCGAATTGAAATCGATTCAAGAATGGATAATGAGTGGTCATTCATAAAAAATTATGCAAATGATTGGAAATTTTAAGCCTAACAAGCGTTTCCCCGTGGGGATCTTCGACAAGCGGACTCGGACGGAGTTCGGTACTTTAATAATTAAAACCAGACTCGCCGCTTAAACGCCGGGTCGTTATAAGGCAAAAGAATCAAGCCACGAAGAAAAGAACTTACAGATCTTGCTACCGGAATAGCTTCAAAGTTTATTTCCAGAAATAATGATCTACATGGTTATTGGGCTTTAGGAATATTATTTAAAGATTTAGAAAAGGTTGGAGGAACCACACTTTCATTAGATCTCTTGACAAAACAAGGTGCTCCTGACATAAAAAATGTAAACAAAGTTTCTAGTGAATTTGGTGATTACCTTGGCCAACAATTGAAGCAAAGAGGTTTCCGTAAATCACAAGTTCAGGAAGCTATTCTTTCAATTGCATTTGATGTTACACCTTCGAAAGAACATTTAAATGTGATTAAAACAACTGTGCGTGGAAAACCATTTACGTGCAGTGTGAAATTGTTAGATGATCTTGGACATATTCATCGTTTTACTGCAAAAGGATGGTGTAGTAAACATAACCCAAGTAAAGAATTAAGAAGTGCAAGAATCCTTAGTCTATTTGCCTTTTAACAAGCGTTTCCCCGAGGGGATCTTCGACAAGCGGACTCGGACGGAGTTCGGAACTTTAATAAATCAAACCAGACTCGCCGCTTAAACGCCGGGTCGTTATGTGCCCGGTCAGGCTATTCCTTTTGGTGTTGGGCTTTTGGGTAATTCGTTTTTCAATTTCTGCTAAGTAAATGTGTCGCCGCTGTTGGTGGTGTGCCCCTTTTTTCGCGGGTAATTTGCGCTCTTGGTTTTTTAAAACTATTTAAAGCGGTCGGCTTCTGTGTTGTTTTCCAATTCCCGCAGCGCTCGGGACTTTGTTACTTGGCTCCTACTCCACAGTTCCAGTTTAGCCTGTCCGGGAAACGTACAAAATATCAGCTTGCGCTAGTCCATTGCTTTTGCCACATTTAGGGGCAGCTTGTTGGTGGGTCAGTTTTCACATAACAAGCGTTTCCCCGAGGGGATCTTCGACAAACGGACTCGGTTAGGGTTCGAAACTTTAATAAATTAAACCAGACTCGCCGCTTAAACGCAGGGTCGTTAGGTAAATGACTTAAATGAATAATCAATTCAATAAATGGGTTAGAGTACTTTTACTCTGTTTAATTCCAGTTCATTTTCTAGGGTTTATCTATCAATTTATTTTTGGATTTGTGTTCTCAGGGCTAGCACTGGCTTTAGATTCTAATTTCCCGTCATTTATCTATTTCCCATTACTCTCTGCTCTATCACTGGTAAGTATCTATTTTTTATTTGCAATATTGAATCTCAAGAAATTTGGATTCTGGGGTTTTATATTGACACAAATGTTGATCTTACTTATAAGCGTGTTAATACGAGACTGGGCAATTTCAATTGCATATGCGTTCTTTTTTGTCATTACTCTATTTGCATTTCAAATTGAAAAAAAGAAAAAATTATGGGCATAGTTAACACTTATTATTTACCTAACAAGCGTTTCCCCGAGGGGATCTTCGACAAGCGGACTCGGACGGAGTTCGGAACTTTAATTTAAATAACTCGGCTCGCCGCTTAAACGCCGGGTCGTTATGTGCCTTAATTCCATTAAAAGATGACTTTATCCAAAAAACTCGATCAATTTGTTTCAGTTTATATGGAATTTCTAAACTCGAATAAGTTCCAAGTCATAAATGAAATGAATTCTGGAATGGGTTGTTTTATTGATTACTCAAATGAGTTTCTTTGTTTTAGATTTATAAATGATCGAGGAATATGTGAAGTACTAATCGGTGGTCAAAATAATCGAGCTAACTTGGATTTTTTTGATATTGATTCTATTCGAATTTTGGTTTTAAAACTGAATGGAAAATTGTCCAAAAAGCACCTTGAAACTACTTTTTTATACTCTTGGGAGGATAATTTTAAATGGATCGTTTCCAATTATTCTATTCTAGTGAAATCATTTTCAAGGAACGAGGTTATTCAAACAAAACAAGCTTTAAATGAAATACGAGTTACTCGTACAAAAATTCAAACAGGCACCTAACAAGCGTTTCCCCGAGGGGATCTTCGACAAGCGGACTCGGACGCGGTTCGTGTCTTTAATTTTAAAAACCAGGCTCGCCGCTTAAACGCCGGGTCGTTAGGCAACTTAAACGTGAATTGGTTCCTTTAATTTGTTTCGGTACATTAATAGTGTTTTAAAAATCTTTATATGTACTTATATGAATATTTCTATCTCTAAAGATATTGAGCCACTTTCTGAGTTTCGCAAGAAATCCGCTGATTTCGTAAAGCGCTTAAAAAAAGAAAAACAGCCGATTGTTTTAACCCAACATGGGAAAAGTGCTGCTGTTTTGATGGATGTATCTGAGTATGAACGCATTTCCAAGAAAATGGAAATGTTAGAAGATCTACTTGAGGCAAAACAACAAGTGGAGCAAGGCAATACTTTTACTATGCCAGAAGCGAAAAAGCGAATTGAAGAACATCTTTCTAAATGGAAGTAATTTTTACAAATCGTTTTTTGACCCGAGTTGAAGAATGTACAGATTACATTGCATTAGATGATATTTCTACTGCCTTAAAATGGGCTGAGGGTGTTTTCAAGCATTGCGAGCAATTAAGTGCTCAACCAGAAAGTGGAAGAATGGTTCCTGAATTTAACCGAGCAGAAATAAAGGAATTAATTCATGGGAATTATCGATTGGTGTATGAGCTTAAATCTAACCGCATTGATATGCTTACAATCTGGAATGTTCGTCAATCTTTACCTCAAAAACATCACTAACGGTTGCCAAACAAGCGTTTCCCCGAGGGGATCTTCGACAAGCGGACTCGAACGCGGTTCGGAACAATAATAATTCTAACTCGGCTCGCCGCTTAAACGCAGGGTCGTTAGGTGGCTTTCATGTGGAAAAGATTTCTTAAATCGAAAAGAATGGATTTTAATACATTAGGTAAATCTTGGGAGGTAACGTCTGAATTGAACGAACTTCCTCCAAGTACAATCAATTCTGATATTGTTGAAGTAGAAAAACATCTTGATCAAACTCTTCCTGAAAGTCTTAAGAAATTATACACAATAACCAATGGCCCTTCATTGCTTGAGGGCAATTTGAACATCGTGCCCCTCAAATCTGACGATTTTTCGAATCTATCTCAGTTTAGCACGCAACTCAAAAAGTGGGGAAAGCAAATCCCACATGAAGTTTTAGCATTTGCAGATGATGGCAGCGATGGCACTTTTGGAATATGGTTGGAAAAAAATGAACTTTCTGATTCTCCTATAATTGAGATTGGTGAGTCAATTGATTCGCCTTGTTTATCTCTGGCAGGTACATCTCTACTTAACTTTTTACTAGGATGGACAGCCTATTATTTCTTACTGTGTGAGGTAGATGCTGAAGCATTAGATATTATTCAGCTTCCAAAAGAGCTGCGATTTGATGCTTCAGAATTGGATGATGAACATTTTGGTGCAATACGAAAATGGGCTGATCCCAAACTTCCAGATTTTTATCCAGACCCGTATGTTCAAAAATTAAACACACAAACTATTAGAGAATTGCTTAAGCGTTCCGCCACCTAACAAGCGTTTTCCCATGGGGATCTTCGACAAGCGGACTCGGTTAGGGTTCGCACTTGGGCTTGTGAACAATAAAATTATTCAGTTACTTCAACAAAAACCAAGACCTGCGCCGCTTAAACGCGGGGTCGTTATGCCTTCATAAAACAATGATGTTGCATGGATACCGTTAATCCATTAATTTTATGGATGATCAAATCATTCAGAGATAAGGCTACATCAGATCTGTTTCATGGAATTTCGAGCAGTAAAGTTCGAAAACTACCAACTCATATCCTTGATTCAGCGATTTACAAATTGGATATACTGAACGCGGCTACTTCTTTAGATGATTTACGATCACCTCCAGGCAACAGATTAGAGGCACTGCGTGGAGATTATAAAGGATATCACAGTATTCGAATTAATGCCCAATGGAGAATCATTTTTTGTTGGGAAGATTCCAGTGCTTCTAATGTAGCTATTGTTGATTATCATTAAAAAAGGTGAAACCTATGATTCCACAAAACAGAGTAACCACACATCCCGGTACGATTCTACTCAAAGAGTATCTTGAACCCATGGGATTAACACAAAAAGAATTAGCAGATCATCTGGAGATTCCTATCCAGCGTGTTAATGAAATTGTTCGGGGAAAAAGAGGCATTTCTTCGGATACAGCTTGGCTGCTATCGAAAGCATTAAATACCTCTCCTGAGTTTTGGTTAAATTTACAAGCTATGCATGATTTATCCTCGAATCGTCCAAGCAAAGAAATTACTCCACTCAAAGCAATTCAGGCATAACAAGCGTTTCCTCATAGGGATCTTCGACAAGCGGACTCGAACGCGGTTCGGAACAATAATAATTCTAACTCGACTCGCCGCTTAAACGCGGGGTCGTTATATGCTTCTTTCAATAAATTATGCTTAGCTCTTTATTATACGTTTGGTATATAAGTTTACCTTTAGTTGTAATAACTGTTGTTGCGTTTTTTAAATGGGTCAGTAAAGAGCCTCTTGTGAAAATTTCTCTTAAGTATGCATTTACTTGTTTTATTTTCCCGATCCTCTTTTTTTCGACAATTTTGGTGTCTGAAACAGAAATCATAGATGAAATTCTCAAACCAATTTTAACATATTGGGTTTATGGGATCCTAATACTACAAATTTTACTGAGTAGCTTTTTTACATGGAAGACCCCCAAAGAAACACGCTTTAGTTTGGTCATGGTTTTAATATGGGAGTTCCTATTCAGTATCTATGTTGGATTCATTAGCGCAATGGCTGTAAGCGGTGTTTACCTTTAATAAGAATAAGCATATAACAAGCGTTTTCAGTCTGACGCAGGTTGGAATCACTGGAAAGCTTGTGAACAATAAAATTATTTAGTTACTTCAACAAAAACCGAACACCTGCGCCGTTTAAACGCCGGGTCGTTATGTAGCTTTTCAACTTGATGCAGTGAATAAATTCAAACCTAAATATGATTGGAAGCTTTGGGCTGCTTTTCCTTTTTTTAGTTCTGTAATCCCACTAATTGGATTAGAAATTTGGTCTTCTCCATTATCTCAACCAATGCTATTTGTTTCCGCTTTACTGTTGAGTTTAGCCTTAATTTATGTTCCATTTGTTCTCATTCGGTCTATCGAGTTTGATGATGAGAAATTAAGTGTCAACTATTATCTAAGACCTCGAAAAATAATACACCTTGCTGATATTCAAGATATTGGTAATAAAACACTGAAAACCAAATCATCAACAATTGTTACCGCTTTTGAAAATTCATTGGAATTCCAAGAATTGATCATTTCGAAATTGAAATTTGATCAATTAACTAATGAAGTTGTATTTGCAGAACAAATAGAAATTAAAACTTCGATACAAAGTATTCCTGTGCTTGTCGTTGCTTATGTTGTATCGTTTTTCTTTTATCTCCCAAATGGGTGGTATGAATTAACAGTATTATTTATTTGGGTAATTGTAATTACATTTCTTTATAAATATAATCTTAAACAAGCTAAATCAGCTACATAACAAGCGTTTCCCCGAGGGGATCTTCGACAAGCGGACTCGGTTAGGGTTCGGAACTTTAATAACAAAAACCAGGCTCGCCGCATAAACGCGGGGTCGTTATTTGCCTAATCTACTCTTCAGTATCTCTCTAAAACCACATTTCATTCCTCATTTGCAGATTATACGCCATTGACGTACTTTTGTAGAAAACATACCGTTATCAATTGGAATTTTTTGAAACATCCATCCGCCGGCTGGCGGACTGATTCAAAAACTTATTAGCGATAAAGAATATCACATGCTTCAATTGCAGTTGTCAGTCCGTCCAGAGTCTGGTGACATTATTAAAGGAAGCGGTGGAATCCGAAAGATTAGATGGTCTGGATCAGGTCGTGGAAAACGAGGTGGTATCCGAGTGATTTATTACTATTTCACTGAAGATGAACAAATTTATATGCTTTATGCGTATCCGAAAAGCAATAAGGACGATCTCACTGCAGATCAATTAAAGCAACTGAAACAACTAGTTGAGGACCAGCTGTTATGAATGATGAAATGTTCAATGAATTACTTGAAAGCGTGAAGCAAGCCGGAGACATTCGGAATGGTAAACGTGAACCATCCAGATATTCAACAATTGAAGAACCGGATGTTGTTGCAATCCGGGAAAAATATGACATGACCCAGCAGGAGTTTTCTTCACTGCTTGGAATCAGTGTAGGTACCCTTCGAAATTGGGAACAAGGAAGGAGAAAGCCTCAGGGTCCGGCGAAAGTGCTTTTGAAGATTGCAGAAAAGAGACCCAAAGCAATTTTGGATTCTCTAGCGTAAACTAATCGTCAAATAACAAGCGTTTCCCCAAGGGGATCTTCGACAAGCTGACTCGAACGGAGTTCAGAACTTTAATAAATTAAACTCGGCTCGCCGCTTAAACGCAGGGTCGTTAGGTATTTTGAAACATGCTCAGGCTAAGTCTTCTATTTTTATTAGTTCTCTCTTTTTCTTGCACTGATTCAAAAGAAGAATTCGATACTTCTCCATTCAGTGATAACGAGTTGCTTCCCTATGAACCACTTTGGGATCTAATGGATGCCGTTTATGTTTTTGAAAAGAAACACCAAGAATTACCTATAAACCTTTCCTCTTTAAAAAGTTTGTCTCGGCAGGATTATATAGATGCTTGTGTTACTGACGGTGTTTCGGATTCTATAATTGTTGATAATAGAAAATTGAACTTCTTTTCAGAATCAAAAACAATATTTATTACAACCACAACCGGTTTAGAGGTTCAGTATGCTTTTAAAGATTCTTCACTTCTATGGTTTGAAGAATGGCAAGAAAGTCTCTATTCTACAGATTTTGATTCATATACTTTTTCGAGATTTACTGTCTTTGTAAAGATTAAAAAAGGCAACGGGCTAATGAAGTTTCAACTAGACTCTAACAAAACTGAGATAATTGTTGATGAACTCTCAGGGAGCTTTGGGCTTAGTCCAGCTCAAGAATTTCATTTTATTAATGAGCGATTTATCATGGAAAAGCGCGAGTATGTGTGCTTTGAGGAATAAAAAAATACCTAACAAGCGTTTACCCATAGGATTCTTCGGCAAGCGGACCACTAAAAAATTCTAATCGTAAAACTTCCAACCCTAAAACTTGATTATGTGTACGTAATAACGTACGTTTAGTGTAGGTTAATTCAAAATTCAGGTCCATGAAAACACTTACAGCTACGCAAGCACGTAAAGATATTTATCGATTGCTCGATGAAGCTTCTGAAACACATATGCCGATTCAAATTACCGGTAAACGATCGAATGGTGTGTTAATCAGTGAAGATGATTGGCGGGCTATTCAAGAAACGCTTTATCTAACTTCAATTCCCGGTATGCAGGAATCAATTATTGAAGGACTGATTACCCCTTTAGAAGAAACTGAAGAAGAACTTGACTGGTGAGTAACTACAAACTCGTTTATACCAAACAAGCAAAGAAAGATGCCAAGAAAGCAGTTTCAGCAGGATTAAAACCTAAGATCGAAGACTTACTAAAAATCATTGAGGAAAATCCTTTTGAAGAATATCCTCCCTATGAAAAATTAGTGGGTAAATTAGATGGGGCTTATTCACGAAGAATAAATATCCAACATCGCTTAGTTTATCAAGTCTACGAGAAAAAGAAGGTTGTTAAAGTGATCAGAATGTGGACTCATTACGATTAATAAAACTACTATTAGCGGGCGATCCCTATTCTTCCGAATGAATGCCACAGGCACTAATTCCCATATTCGTAATTCTCCTATTCCTAATTCGTAATTCCTACCCTTCTCTCTCCTTCAAATACTTTTCTACAATCTGATCACCGGCCTTGATCGTTTGCTTGATCCATTCATAACGGAGCCGATCTTTGTAGGCCTCATCCAGTCCCCAGGCAGTATCTGAAGCCCGTAAACGTGTGGTGAGTTCGTACAAACACACCGCTGCACTTACCGAGATATTGAAGCTCTCGCTGAAGCCGTACATGGGGATTTTAACAAATCCATCCGCCTGTTCTTTTACCTGATCGCTCACTCCCACCAACTCCGTACCAAAAACTAAAGCCACTTTTTCGGTGATGGGTAGTTCACTGATATTTGAGTCTTTTTCGTGGGGCGTTGTGGCAATTATTTTATAGCCATCGTTACGGAGTTGAGTAAAGCAATCGCTTAAATTGTCGTATTCGGGTGTGTTATAGCGATGCAGACTCAGCCACTGATGCGCCCCAATCGAAACCGTGCCTGCTTCATCAAATTCGTTTTTATTTTCGATGATGTGCACATCTTGCACACCAAAACCATCACAACTGCGCAGCACTGCATTGGCATTATGGGCTTTGTGTAAATCTTCGAGCACAACACTAACGTGATTGGTTCGCTTAGCTAAAATTTCTTCAATGCGTTGCAAACGTTGCTCCGAAATAAAATCAGTTAGGTAATCAGTAAGTTCTTTGGTCAGATTGTGGTTCATCATACAAAAATAAAAAAGGCTGCATCGTAGAACGACACAGCCTGAATTCAAATAAATATCGGATTTATCCGCAGCGAAATGTGAAACCTTTTTTACGAATGGTTTCGATGTAATCGGATTCGGTATGCTCGCGAATTTTCTTACGCAGGTAGCTGATGTAAACGTTAATGTAATTCGTCTGAGTATCGAAATGGATATCCCACACTTTTTCAGCCAACTCTTCTTGAGTTATAACTTTGTTTTTATTCTTTATAAAGTACACTAATAAGTTAAACTCGTTGTTCGTCAACTGTACTTTATCAGAATTTATCATGAACTCACGTTTCAGTAAATCTACTTTAAGTTCACCACAAACTAATACCTGATCGCCCGAAGCTTCCGTACGGCGTTGAATTGCTTCGAGGCGAGCAATAAGTTCTTCGGTATTGAACGGCTTTGTGAGATAATCGTCGGCCCCAACGCGCAAGCATTTCACTTTCACATCCGCTTCTTGTTCACCTGATAAGATGAGCACCGGCGTAATCACATTCTTATCACGAATGTTTTTACAGAGTTCATATCCATCGCCATCGGGCAAACCTAAATCAAGAATAATCATATCAAAATTACCCTCAACAGCAGCTTTTTCGCCAGATGCTACAGTGTCCTCGGTAGAAACGGTGTTTCCGTTATGTTCAAGAACCGCTTTAACCAGCGTTCTTACCGACGGATCATCTTCAACAACTAAAATATTCATACAAGCAAAATAATAGTGAATGTGGGTGGTGCTTGAATCGTAAGGATTTATCTGATCTCAAGCAATACAACGATTAGAAGAAATTAACAAACATTAGAAAACGATCAAAACATACAATCTTATATATTTTCTCGAATTTCGATATGATTAATAATTCAATTTATTAAGGTATTCGTATCCTTTTTTCACGTTTTCGATGGGGGTATCAGTGCGTTCATCTTCAACAAAAACATATTGAACACCCGTGGTGCTATTTTCTTTGAGCACCGATTCGAAATCAATAATTCCCTCACCTACCGTCGTTTGGTTTAGTTCCATGTCTGCGTCTTTAATGTGATACGAACAAAACCTTCCCGGATATTTTTGTACGAATCCGAGTGGATCAACACCTGCTTTTTTAACCCAAAATAAATCTGCTTGAAAGCTTACTAAATCTGCATCGGTATTTTCAATTAAAATTTCTAGGGGGATTTCGCCTTCTTCGGTTTCAAAAAACTCGAAATCATGATTGTGATATCCGAATCCTATCCCTGCTTCTTTAAACTGCTCACCAATGCGATTCAAATTTTCGGCATGTTGGTAATAACCTGAACGCTGATCCTCAGCCAACCAAGCTATTATTACCCAATCGGTTTCTAAGCGTTTGGCTGATTCGATAATAGTTGGTGCATCTTCTACAGTAAAATAACTACAGTGACAAGAAGCGATTCGCATACCGGCCGACTTTACCACGCGTTCGTATTGATTTGGAGTAATCAAGCCCGGAAAAATTCCAGTATTACTTAAACCAAATGCTTCCACATGATCAAAACCTATAGCGCCTATCTCGCTAATTGTTTTTTCAAAATCTATTTCCAGTTGATTGCGAACCGACCAAAGTTGAACGCCAATTTCTTTTTCTATGGTTTTTTCTGAAGATGTACAAGCCGCCCCAACCAAAGGTAATGCGGTAGCACCAGCAGTTAAATAAGCAGCCTTCTTTAAAAAATCTCTACGTGTTTCGATGATTTTACCCATTGATTAAAGTTGATGGCGGATATTATAGAAAGCAACAAACGGAATCAACAGAATCGTATTGGCATTTGCTTGTAATCACCTTACTTTCACAAAAATTTAAGTATCAACCACAGATTGTATGTCAGCAGAAATTCGTCATAACTGGACAAAAGAAGAGATTAGCGAAATTTACAACACTCCCCTTATGGAGTTGATTTATCGTGCGGCAACCGTTCATCGCGAATATCACGAAACCGGCGAAGTACAGGTATGTACGTTATTGTCGATTAAAACCGGGGGTTGCTCGGAAGATTGCTCCTACTGCCCGCAATCTGCACGTTACAACACGGGTGTTGACAGCCAGAAGTTGATGCCTAAAGAAATGATTTTAGCTTCTGCAGAACGAGCGAAAGCAGCAGGTTCCACTCGTTTTTGTATGGGAGCTGCGTGGAGAAGCGCTCGACAAAACAAAGATTTCGATCAAGTGTTGGATGTGGTTTCTGAAGTTGCTGATCTTGGATTGGAAGTGTGTGCAACTTTAGGCATGCTTACCGACGAGCAAGCCGCAAAGCTGAAAGAAGCAGGTTTGTATGCGTACAATCACAATTTAGATTCGAGCGAGGATTTCTACAAGAAAATCATCACTACTCGCACCTACGATGATCGTTTAGACACCATCAAAAAAGTACAAGACAATAACATTTCGGTATGTTCGGGTGGAATTATTGGGATGGGCGAAACCCACGAAGATCGAATCGGATTACTGTACACCCTTTCCAATTTAGAAACTCACCCTGAATCGGTTCCGGTTAATGCGTTGATCGCCGTTGAGGGAACTCCGATGGAAAATCAGCCCAAAGTGCCCAGTTGGGATATGGCGCGCATGATTGCCACCGCTCGTATCTTAATGCCAGAATCAATGGTTCGATTGTCTGCCGGACGTGTTCGCATGACATTCGAAGAGCAAGCACTTTGTTTTATGTCCGGAGCGAATTCTATTTTCACAGGCGAAAAACTCCTTACCACCGACAACAACGAGCTAGACGAAGACATGCACATGTTTGAGTTGTTTGGGTTAAAACCACGTCCTGCTTATAAAAACCCAAAGCCTGAGCATGTTCCTGAAGTTGTTTAGTGTTAAGTGTTAAGTGTTAAGTTTTGAATGTTGAGTTTTGAATGTTGAGTGTTGTAATTCGATACTAAATCACTTCACCGCCCAGGTTTCTTTTCCACTTAACAACGCATCCAAATCCGCCAAGCTTGAGCATGTTGCTGAAGTTGTTTAGTTTATGACATTATGGAAACTGATTTAAATACACTTAAAAATTCTGCACTTCAACTCAATGAGGAGGAACGCGCTGAGTTAGCAAAATCACTCCTCGAAAGCTTAGACGATTCAAGTATTTTATATCAGGATGAATGGCTGAATTTAATTAGAGAACGAAAGCAGAAATATTTAGCTGGGGAATCTTCTTCAAAATCCTGGGATGTTATAAAAAAAGAGGCTGCAAACCGTTTGAAAAGCTAATATGGATTGGCTTATTGAATTTGAGAGTGAAGCTGAGATCGACTTTTGGAAAGCATTTGAATTCTATGCAAACATAGATTCTGATATAGGGGAAAGATTTATTCAAGATTTTGATCGCGCAGTGAACCAAATCTGCCAATTTCCAGAATCATCTCCGGTTATTGACGGTGTTTGTAGAAGAAAACTACTAGATAAATTCCCTCACTACATCGTTTTTGATTTAATTGAACCTAATCTAGTACTCTGTTTAGCAGTTGGCCATACTAGAAGAAAACCATTTTACTGGAAAGAGAATTAAATCAGCGATATTCCAAAAATTAATCAAGTGATTGAGGAATCTATTCCTAATTCCTAATTCCTAATTCTCTATTTCACCGTCCACGTCTCTTTTCCTCTTAACAACGCATCTAAATCCGCCTCTCCGTGGTTTTCTTTTGCGTGTTGAACCTGGGCATTTACGCCGTCATCGTAGGTAGGACGTTCCTCAGCGTAAAGCACCCCAAACGGACGAGGAAAACGCAACTCCCCTTCCCCATCACCGGAATTTTGTTGATCAAAGAACCTCGATAAAATGTAAGCTTTCACTTTGTCAGATTCGTCGTGTACCCAAAGATCATCTTTTGTGAAGTTGTCTCCGAGTTCTACGATTTCAGGAGTAAATCCATCTAATCGAACACCTTTATTCTTGTCTTTACCGAACACCAAAGGCTCACCTTGTTCCAGGTAAATGGCTTCCTGCGGACGAGATTTCTTATCGGTAAATAATTCGAAGGCGGCATCATTAAACACGATACAATTTTGATAAATCTCTAACATCGAGGTGCCTCGGTGTTGATGCGAGCGCAAAATCATTTCTTTCAGATGTTTAGGATCACGATCCATTGCACGGGCAACGAAAGTTCCATCAGCGCCCATGCTTAACGACAGTGGATTGAATGGATGATCGATTGAACCATAGGGCGTCGATTTTGTAACCGATCCGGTAGGTGATGCCGGCGAATATTGCCCTTTGGTTAGTCCATAAATTTGATTGTTAAATAACAACAGATTCACATTCACATTCCGGCGAAGCAACTGCACAAAATGATTGGCACCGATCGACAACGAATCACCATCTCCGGTAATAATCCACACGGAAAGATCCGGTCGGGATACTTTTAAACCGGTTGCGATAGCAGGGGCACGTCCGTGTATAGAATGCATCCCAAAAGTATCCATGTAGTACGGAAAACGAGATGAACACCCAATCCCAGAAATAAACACGATGTCTTTTTTGGCATAACCGAGTTCAGGCATAGCGTTCTGCACTTGTTTCAGGATGGTGTAATCGCCACAACCCGGGCACCAGCGCACATCCTGATCAGAGGCAAAATCTTTGCCTTTATAGTCGGGAAGCGTGGTTAAATCCGCTTCGTGCTCTTTCACAAAATTGTCGATCAATGTTTCTACCATAATAAACCTCTATGCTGTTGCCTGTGATGAAAGTTGTTCTTCGATTGCGGATTTTAGCTCACTAACCCCAAATGGCCGCCCTTTTACTTTGTTGATAGGAACGGCCGGAATCATAAACTCCGAGCGGATCAATCGAACGAGTTGTCCATCGTTAATTTCGGGTACAATCACTTTGTTGAAGCTCTTTAATAGCACTTCAAAATTCTTTGGGAAAGGATTGATGTAACGCAAATGAGCATGAGAAACATCATGACCTTCTTTCCGCAGTTGATAAACCACAGTGCGAATCGAACCATACGTTCCGCCCCAACCTACTACCAGTACATCACCCGAAGTGGATCCCTGATCGATATCCTGCTCGGGAATATTAAACGCCACGTTATCGCGCTTTTGCCGACGAATATTCGTCATTTTCTGATGATTATCCGGATCGTAAGAAACATTCCCCGTTCCATCTTCTTTTTCGAGCCCACCCACACGATGTTCGATGCCTTCGGTTCCTGGAATTGCCCATTTTCGAACCAACCTGTCATCCCGTAAATACGGCAAAAATTGAGAAGCATCTCCATTGGTTCGCGGTCCTTCAAACGAGATATTAATGTCTTTCAAGTCCGAGCTTTTTGGGAAATTCCACGGTTCAGAACCATTAGCAATGTATCCATCCGACAAAAACATCACCGGAATCATGTGTTCTAAACTGATTCGTACCGCTTCAAAGGCCATATCAAAACAATCGGCGGGCGACATTGGAGCAAGCACCACTAACGGACTTTCTCCATTTCGTCCGTAAACAGCCTGCATTAAGTCGGCTTGCTCAGTTTTGGTCGGCATACCGGTTGAAGGTCCTGCACGCTGAATATTTAACACCACCAATGGTAACTCAAGCATCACTGCTAATCCAATGGCTTCGCCTTTAAGCGCAATTCCCGGTCCCGATGAACTTGTTACTGCAATACTGCCCCCAAACGATGCGCCAATTGCCGACGAAACCGCTGCAATTTCATCCTCTGCCTGAAAGGTGGTAACGCCGAATTTCTTGTGAGCTGCCAAGCCGTGTAAAACATCCGAGGCAGGTGTGATTGGATAACTACCAAAGAATAGTGGCATGTTTGATTTTCTCGCTGCTGCCACCAAACCCAAAACCAGCGCTTCGTTACCGGTAATATTTCGATACTCACCGGGCCTTAATTCTGCTTGCTTTACGGTAACCCGAGAATTGAAAAGCTCGACTGTTTCCCCATAAAAATAGCCGGCTTTTAACACTTTAATATTAGCGTCGGCAATTTCAGGGTTCTTCTTCCCAAATTTTTGATTCAAGAAATCGGTCGTTGAATCGAGTGGGCGGTTATACATCCAATACAACAAGCCAAGTACAAACATATTCTTGGTTCGTTCTATGTCTTTATTACCTAAATCAGATTCCGATAAAGCTTCCTTCACCAACTTTGTCACATCAATTTGAATGAGTTCATACTCATCCAGCGATCCGTCTTCGAGGGGATTCACTCCCACCGGATACTTAGCAAGACCCAGATTCTTCTTATCAAAACCTGCTGTATTTGCGATGATGGTTCCCCCTTTTTTTAACAAAGAAAGATTGGCCTTTAAGGCGGCGGAATTCATTACCACTAAGGCATCGCATTCATCGCCGGGAGTTAAAATTTCGCGACTCCCAAACTGTAGCTGAAACGACGAAACCCCGGGAACGGTGCCTTGAGGCGCGCGTATTTCGGCAGGAAATTCAGGGAGGGTTCGCAGATCATTGCCCAGAAGAGCGGTGGTATTGGTGAAGAGTGATCCTGTTAGCTGCATGCCATCGCCGGAGTCACCTGCAAAACGTATGGTGACATCCTCACGAATCTGATCGTTAGTACTCATATCTGTAGATGAGGTGAGAATTGTAATCTTGGGTCCAAATTTGTTTGTTTTTAAGATCAAATGAAAGGTTAAACTTTCCTTTTTTAAGATTGTCGATTTCGAAGCTAATCGATCACTTTTCAAATAAATAATATCAGGTCTAGACACAAATTGGCCACAAAGAGCATTATATTCCACGCTTAAATTCTTGATCGTTCAATATGTTTTTTGCTGTTTCACTCCCTTTTTTAAATGAATTGGTTGCACTGTTTTTAGTGAGTGTGATCATTGCGTATCTGAGTTACCGCATTAAATTAGTGCCCATTGCCGGGTTTCTCATCGCCGGGGTGATCATTGGGCCGAATGCACTTGGTTTAGTTCAGGATCAGGAATTGGTAGACATGCTCGCTGAAATTGGGATTATCCTACTTCTTTTCTCGATTGGCATTGAATTCAGTCTCGAAAAGTTATCCCGCATAAAAAATGCCATCATTATTGGCGGTGGATTGCAGGTGCTGCTGAGCGTATTTGCCGTAACGGGCATTCTCGTCTACCTAGGTGTTGATGTTAAAGTAGCAGCTTACACAGGCTGTTTGGTCGCGTTGAGTTCAACGGCCATCATTCTTGGTTTGATGAGCGAACAGCGCAAAACCGATACCCCGATCGGTAGGCTCTCCCTTGCCGTGCTGATCTTTCAGGATTTAGCCATTATTGCCATGGTGCTGCTTATCCCTGTTTTTTCCGGCGAGGGCGATTCATTGATGGATGTTCTCTTAGTAATAGGGAAAGCCATTATCCTAATCGTTATTGTACTGATTTTGGCACGAAAAGTGGTTCCTTGGATTCTCGAAAAAGTAGCTCATACACGTCGGCAGGAACTATTTTTATTAACCGTTGTAGCCATCTGTTTTGGAATTGCTGCGTTGACAAATCTAGCCAATGTGAGTCTTGCTCTCGGCGCATTTCTAGCGGGATTAGTAGTAAGCGAAAGCCATTACAGTGATCACGCATTAAGCGAAATCCTCCCACTTAAAACGATCTTCAACGCGGTATTCTTTGTGTCTGTGGGGATGTTGCTTGATGTCCAATTTATCTTGCAATATCCATTACTTATGCTTGGCGCTGCGGTAGCTGTTTTGGTGTTAAAATTCGTACTTGCTACCTCAAGTTTATTGGTTTTGGGTTACCCTATTCGAATTTCTGCTGCAACGGGATTGGTTTTAGCACAAATCGGGGAATTCTCTTTCGTTTTGGAACGTGCCGGTCGCACTGCCGGACTCACTCCCGGTGGTTTTGGCGAAATCGGATCCCAGATCTTTATCGCTGTTTCTGTGTTGCTCATGTTGCTCACGCCGGGCTTTTTGAAAATGAGTACTTCGATTGGAGAATTGTTAGCTAAAACACCACTCAAACACATAGGGAAAAAACCCAAAGACGATCCCAATGCCACTAAAGCAGAACTCGAAGATCACGTTATTCTAATTGGATACGGTCCTGCCGGTAGAAATCTTGCTCGCGTATTTAAAGAAACGGGCATCCCTTTTATCGTGATTGAGATGAATCCAAAATCGGTGGAAGAAATGCGAAATGACGGCATAAACGCGGTGTATGGCGATGCCACCCGCACTCCGATTCTTGAACATGCCAATGTGTACAGCGCTAAATTGTGTGTGATTGCCATCAACGAGCCGGCGGCCTCTCCCACAATTATCAAGCTTGCTAAATATCTCAATCCAACCATTCAGGTGATAGTCCGCACTCGATATTTAGCCGAGGCCAGCTCCCTCGAAGAAGTAGGCGCCGACAAAGTGGTTCCGGAAGAAATGGAAACAACTGTTCGGTTATTCTCGAGCGTACTTAGTGCATACCTGATCCCCGATGAGGAAATCCAGCAGCACATCGAAGAACTTCGTAAAGAAGATTATCAAATTATGCGGGGTAGCATTCGTGAAGCTCACTTAATGGTGCTTCAAGGGCTGGATGAGGAAGGATTACACACTCGAGCTGTAGCCGTTCGTCCACATTCTTTTGCGGATGGAAAAAGCTTGCAAGAACTTAAACTTCGCAATCAGTTCGAGATTACTATTCTCACCGTCAACCGAAATGGAAAAAACATTGGTAACCCGGCCGGTGATTTCATTTTGCAACCCGGCGATCGACTCATAATGGTGGGCTTAGCTACCAAATTCGCAGAAGCAGCACAGGTTTTTAGAGATGAGCGTCCTCCGGAAGAATTGTAATAATTAGGAATTAGGAATTAGGAATATTGAAATTAGGAATAATTTCTTGGGTCGAGTTAATCCTAAAGTGTTTGGAGATTGTTGCTATAAGATATTCCTAATTAGCCTATTCCTAATTCTTAATTAAAAATCTCCTTATCTTCGAGGCTATGAAAAGAGTCGCCTTCGAAACCCTGGGCTGTAAACTCAATTTTTCTGAAACCTCATCGATGAGGCGCGATTTCGAAAACGATGGATACGAACTCGCCGAGTTTACCGACCCTGCCGATATTTATGTAATTAACACCTGTTCCGTGACGATGGATGCCAACAGCGCGTGCCGCAAAACGGTACGTCAGGCACTTCGCCGTAACCCGGAAGCATTTGTAGCAGTAGTAGGATGCTACGCCCAGCTCGAACCTGAAGAAATCGCAGAAATCGAAGGCGTAGATGTGGTGTTAGGCGCAAAGGATAAATTCCATTTGCTGGACTTATTCGACGATTTTGTTAAACAAGAAAAAACCATCATTCACAATTCTGATGTGAACGAAGCCGTTGATTTCCACAATGCGTTTTCGTCGGATGATCGAACTCGTGCCTTCCTTAAAGTGCAGGATGGCTGCAATTATAAATGCTCGTTTTGCACCATCCCACTTGCCCGTGGCAAAAGTAGAAGTCCGAAAATTGCTACGGTTGTTCGCAATGCTCAAACTTTGGTGGATGAAGGCTTCAAAGAAATCATCATCACCGGCGTTAATTCCGGCGATTTTGGATACGGAACCGACGAAAACTTTTTTCAACTGTTAAAAGCGCTAGACGAAGTAGATGGCATCGAGCGACTTCGGGTTTCCTCTATCGAACCAAACTTGCTTACTGATGAGGTTATTAGATTGGCAGCACAATCAGATAAACTTCAGCCTCACTTCCATATCCCGCTACAAAGTGGATCGGATGAAATGCTGAAAACAATGCGTCGCCGTTACCGCACCGATTTGTATCGAGCAAGAGTGGAACTTATCCGTGAACTTATGCCGGATGCTTGCATAGGCGTGGATGTGATTACCGGTCACCCGGGCGAAACCGAAGAGTTATTCCAGGAGACTTTCGATTTTATTGATTCGCTGGATGTTTCGTATCTACACGTGTTCACTTATTCAGAACGTCCAAATACACATGCCTTAACGCTGGAACCTGTGATTCCAAAGCAGGAACGTAAATCGCGAACGCATCGCCTGAGAAGATTATCCGCCAAAAAGCGTTTCGATTTTGATACTCGTTTTGAAGGAGAAATCAGACCTGTACTATTCGAAGAGGAAAATAAAAATGGGTTTATGTTCGGCTGGACCAATAACTATGTGCGAGTAGCTATACCCTATTCTCCCCGACTTGCAAATACCATTCAACCCGTTGAAATCGGAAGTTATTCTAAGGAAGGTTTTCATTTTGGCAAACTCGACGATAACCTGATTGAAGAAGAACAAACCATTCAGGAGATTCTTGGTTGATGGCGGATGATAACGGTCAATTTATTTTCGAAAAAGTAGCTCGATTGCTAAAACAACAGCAAGAAATGTATGGCGATTTTGAAGTTTTAAAGAAGGGGCAAAGGGACAAAGGCACTGATGGACAAAGGGACATAGATCAAAATAGCAAAGTTACAGAGGTGCAAAGTGAAGTTTCCGAGCCGAATCAGGAGTTTCGGGTAGAAAAAAAATTGACTCTGCAAGAGCAACTTGATGCATGTTCAAATCTGGATGAACTAAAAAGGCTCTGTGAGCGGTCTGAAGTGTTGAAAACTGATCTTGATAACACCAATTTGGTGTTTGGTGTTGGAAATCCCAATGCGGATTTGATGATCATAGGCGAAGCCCCCGGCGAAAATGAAGACAAACTAGGTGAGCCTTTTGTTGGAGCTGCAGGTCAACTTCTTGATAAAATAATGTTAGCGATCAACTTCAACAGAAATGATTTCTATATCGCCAATATTTTAAAGCATCGCCCACCAAATAACCGTGATCCTAAGCCCGAGGAAAGAGAACGAAGTCTCCCTTTCTTGTTGAAACAGATAGAGTTAGTGAATCCAAAGCTAATTCTATGCGTGGGTAAAGTATCAGGCACCACTCTGATAGGTAAAGACTCTACTTTGAAAGAGATGCGCCAAAAATTTCACAAATTCGGTAATCGAGAATTGATGGTCACCTATCACCCGGCTGCATTGCTTCGAAATCAACAATGGAAACGTCCAACCTGGGAAGACGTTCAGCTCCTTCGTTCTCGCTATGATGAACTCGGAGGCACTCCATAATGTGGATAACTTGTGTATAGCTTGTTGAAAAGAACCTGAAATGGGCTTCGAATAATTAAGTAATTTCCCCTGTTAAAACGATAAGACGTACTCAAATTGGCGAAAAAAAACGGTTCAGGTTACAAAAACGATTCCTACATAAAGAACAATGCTGTTCTGGAGCAAGAAGGCAGAGTTCCACCCCAAGCAGTAGAGGTTGAGGAAGCCGTTCTAGGGGCAATGCTCATTGAACATGGCGCGGCAACAATAGCACTACAAATGCTAAGTCCGGACGATTTTTATAAGCCGGCCAATCGCCATATCTACGAGACCCTTTCCAATTTATACGAGCGCGACAATCCACTCGATTTGCTCACCGTTGAAAATGAATTACGAGATAATGGTTTACTCGATGCTAGTGGCGGCCCCTCGTATTTATCAGATTTAACACGTTCGGTTAGCTCTGCAGCGAACATCGATTATCATGCGCAAATCATCATCGAAAAAGCGCTGAAGCGAAGGCTTATTCTGAACTGTACGGAAGTAATTAAAGAATCATACGATTCTACCTCCGATGCCTTTGATGTACTGGATGAAGCCGAACAAAAGATTTTCGATCTGGCAAATCAAAAAAGTCGATCAAGCGCTCAACCTGTTGCCGATATTTTGAAAGATACCCTCGCCTATCTCGAAGATATGCGAGGCAAGAAATATGGGATTACCGGGGTTCCAACCGGTCTTGCTGTAGATCAGATGACGGCAGGCTGGCAAAAAGGCGATTTGATCATCATCGCAGCACGACCTTCGATGGGAAAGACTGCATTTGTACTTACCGCTGCTCGAAATGCGGCTATGCATCCCGATGACACTCTGCGTACACCCGTTGCCATTTTCTCTTTGGAGATGTCGAACCAATCGTTGGTACAACGTTTGTTGACCATGGAAGCGCGGGTACGTGCCGATGAAGCTCGTAAAGGAACACTAAACGACGAAAGTTTCAAAGATTTGATTGAAGCCGCCGGACGCCTATTCTCTACTAGTATTTTTATCGATGATACCCCCGCCATCACTTTGATGGAATTGAGAACTAAATGCCGTCGCTTAAAAAGTGAACATGACATCGGGCTGATCGTCGTCGATTATTTGCAGTTGATGCAAGGCTCATCTAAAGATTCGGGATCACGTGAGCAGGAAATCGCCTCTATTTCGCGTGGATTAAAACAGCTCGCCAAAGAATTAGATGTTCCTGTGATTGCACTTTCACAGCTAAGTCGTGCAGTGGAACAACGTGGTGGTGATAAACGTCCACAATTAAGTGATTTACGTGAATCGGGTTCTATTGAGCAGGATGCGGATATTGTTTGTTTCTTGTATCGACCTGAATACTATGGGATAACAACCACTGCCGAAGGTCAATCAACCGCAGGATTAGCCGAGTTGATCATCGGTAAACAGCGTAACGGTCCGGTTGGTAGCAAAATGCTTTATTTTGTGAAAGATTACGCTCGATTCGAAAATCTAACCTCAGCCGAGGGTGCGGGTGGCATGGGCTTACCTCCTGCTTCAAACGACTTGCTCGAAGCGAATGTTGGCTCAGGAAACGACGGACCTGTGATGCCACATAATCCAGCCCCTGATGAAGACGCTCCTTTTTAAATGACAGTTCGGATTTCACTTTTACTGCTTTTGGGAACCTTGCTTTGGACTCCCACTGAAGCGCAAGTCATCGATTACGCACGACATGTTGTAAATACGCTCGCCTCGGATTCGCTTCTTGGTCGTGGCTATGTAAAAGACGGCGATAAAAAAGCTGCTGCCTTTATCGAACAAGAATTTCGACGACTTGGACTTCAACCGTTAAACCGATCATACACCCAATCTTTCGAAATTCCGGTTAATACTTTTCCGGATTCTATAACTGTTAAAATCGACAATCAGGCGTTGATAGCTGGAAAAGATTTTCATGTGTTACCCGGCTCACCATCTATTTCGGGCACCTACGAAATATTATTTATTCCAAGGGATGAGATTTTCAATCTCAATCTTTTACGGTCAAAAATAGACCAATCTGAAGGGAAAGTAATTGTGTTAGATGATTACCCGGACAGTTTGATGGATAACACGCAACGAAATATGTGGGTGCAGATTCAACAATTATTGACAAAACACCCGAGTATAAAAGCTGCAGCGACCATCCTGCTAACTAATGAAAAACTCACATGGTATGGCTCGCAAATTGAGGATGAAAATCCCTCTTTACGCATGCTGAAAGATGTATTTGATCCATCTGCCAAAACTATTGAACTGAATATTAATAATGAGTTTATCAATGCGTATCCGACTCAAAATGTGTTTGGTTTTATCGAAGGCGAAATAGATTCGACCATTCTTTTTATGGCCCATTATGATCATTTTGGGATGATGGGACAAGCTATTTTCCCCGGAGCAAATGATAATGCTAGCGGTGTAGCACTGTTGCTTTCACTTGCACGGTATTATTCTGAAATTAAACCTCCCTACAACATGGTGTTTGTGGCATTTGGTGCAGAAGAATTAGGGCTAATTGGGGCTAAACATTTTGGTGATAATCCCCCCTATGAGTTATCAAAAACAAAATTTATGCTAAATTTTGATATCTCAGGAACCGGCGATGATGGCATTCGTGTGGTAAACGGTTCTGTATATCGAAATCAATTCGATCAAATGGTGGCCTTAAATGAAGAACACGATCTACTTCCACAAGTCCGAATCCGAGGCTCTGCCTGTAACTCTGATCATTGCATCTTCGACCGACTCAACATTCCCGGCTTCTATATTTACACCCTCGGTGGCATCCCCGCCTACCACGACGTCTACGATCGCCCCGAAACCCTCCCACTCACCGAATTCGAAGACTACTTCAAACTGCTTAGGCTGTTTGTTGATGAGTTGTGATATTGGTTATTGGTTATTGGTTATTGGTTAATTTTCGCCATAAAAGCACTTTAGAAATGGTAAATGCTAAGGGTTAAGTTTTAAATGAATACTGTGGCTAGATTATTTCTGCCACTAAAACACTAAATCACGAATTAAACATTGATCATTAACTATTGTTTGAAATTTGATCGCTTGAAATTTGGAATTTAACTACATCTTTCTTGCGTCAATTATCATAAATAAAAAGCCCCATCCACGCTAATGAATGAGGCTTGGTTCTATGTTGGTCGTACTAGAACTTATTTGATCAATAACATTCTTCTGGTTTGAGTGAAATCCGCAGTTTCTAATCTGTAAAAGTAAACTCCTGAGGATAAATTTGAAGCATTAAACGACACTGAATACTCACCTACATTTCTAAATCCATCAACTAAAGTAGCCACCTCTCTTCCCGAAATATCAAACACTTTTAAGGAAATGTGCTGACCTTCTGGAATGCTAAAACTGATGTTTGTGGAAGGATTAAAAGGGTTTGGATAGTTTTGAGATAGTTGGAAAGATTTGGGCGAGTTATTTTCTGAT
Organism: Balneolaceae bacterium; assembly: GCA_034669965.1. Lineage (GTDB taxonomy): Bacteria > Bacteroidota > Rhodothermia > Balneolales > Balneolaceae > HXMU1420-13. Next base: position 25,060 of record JAXMOK010000003.1, read on the forward strand.
TCATTTGATACAATGATAATCTCAACTACTAGATCACTAATATCTACGTTAACTTCCTTGCCTTCGCTATCGAGCACTTCTGCATCGAGCAGGCTAAAGATAACTTCACCTTCGGCGCTACTGACAAACTTGGCCCGCATGGCCACGCCCGCTCCGCTGGCTCCCTCGCCCGAGGTCTTGCTCACCGCCATATCCAACGTCTGGGCGTCCACGGCTTGATAAAAATCGATCACCGAACTTCCTAAGAAGTCCCCGGCCTCTGCACTGCCCTCCACGTAACTCGTGGTAGCCTGATTGGCTTGGAGCTTCAGCGACACTCCATACACATCTTCGGCCGGATTGTCTTGCCCAAGCGTGATTTCCACCCAATATTCGGTGTCGAACATTTGTTCGGACTCCGCAACTGGGGAGATGGAAACCGTATCTCGTTCCCCAATGATGGTGATGGTTAAACTACTCAGATCCAGCCCCACATCCTGCCCTTCACTGTCGAGCACTTCCGCATCCAGCAGGCTAAAGATAACTTCACCTTCGACGCTACTGACAAACTTGGCCCGCATGGCCACGCCCGCTCCGCTGGCTCCCTCGCCCGAGGTCTTGCTCACCGCCATATCCAACGTCTGGGCGTCCACGGCTTGATAAAAATCGATCACCGAACTTCCTAAGAAGTCCCCGGCCTCTGCACTGCCCTCCACGTAACTCGTGGTAGCCTGATTGGCTTGGAGCTTCAGCGACACTCCATACACATCTTCGGCCGGATTGTCTTGCCCAAGCGTGATTTCCACCCAATATTCGGTGTCGAACATTTGTTCGGACTCCGCAACTGGGGAGATGGAAACCGTATCTCGTTCCCCAATGATGGTGATGGTTAAACTACTCAGATCCAGCCCCACATCCTGCCCTTCACTGTCGAGCACTTCCGCATCCAGCAGGCTAAAGATAACTTCACCTTCGGCGCTGCTTACAAACTTCGCCCGCATCGCCACTCCACTGCCTGAAGCACCTGATCCAGAGGTCTTGCTCACCGCCATATCCACGGTCTGGGCGTCCACGGCTTGGTAGAAGTCGATGACAGAACTGCCTAAGAAGTCCCCGGCCCCTGCACTGCCTTCTACGTAACTAGTAGTAGACTGATTGGCTTGAAGTTTCAGCGAAACCCCATACACATCCTCGGCTGGATTGTCTTCTCCCAAAGTAATCTCCACCCAATATTCCGTGTCGAGCATTTGTGCAGGCTCTGCAACCGGAGCGATGGACACCGTATCCTTTTCTCCGATAATAGTTACCGTCAGATCACTGAGGGCAAGGCCCACTTCGTTGCCTTCGCTATCAAGCACTTCTGCATCCAGCAGACTAAAGACTACCTCGCCTTCAGCGCTGCTCATAAACTTAGCCCGCATGGCCACGCCCGCTCCACTGGCTCCCTCCCCCGAGGTCTTGCTCACCGCCATATCCACGGTCTGGGCGTCAACGGCTTGGTAGAAGTCGATCACCGAGCTTCCTAAAAAGTCTCCCGCCTCTGCACTGCCTTCCACGTAACTCGTAGTAGACTCATTAGCTTGTAGCTTCAGCGAAACCCCATACACATCCTCGGCCGGATTGTCTTCTCCCAAAGTAATCTCCACCCAATATTCCGTGTCGAGCATTTGTTCGGGCTCCGCAACCGGAGCGATGGACACCGTATCCTTTTCTCCGATAATAGTTACCGTCAGATCACTGAGGGCAAGGCCCACTTCGTTGCCTTCGTTATCAAGCACTTCTGCATCCAACAGACTAAAGACTACCTCGCCTTCGGCGCTGCTCACAAACTTAGCTCTCATTGCTATTCCATTACCACTGGCTCCCACGCCCGAGGTCTTGCTCACCGCCATATCCAACGTCTGGGCATCTACTGCCTGATAGAAGTCGATGACAGAACTTCCTAAGAAATCCCCGGCCTCCGCACTGCCTTCCACGTAACTCGTAGTAGACTCATTGGCTTGTAGCTTCAGCGAAACCCCATACACATCCTCGGCCGGATTGTCTTCTCCCAAAGTAATCTCCACCCAATATTCCGTGTCGAGCATTTGTGCAGGCTCTGCAACCGGAGCGATGGACACCGTATCCTTTTCTCCGATAATAGTTACCGTCAGATCACTGAGGGCAAGGCCCACTTCGTTGCCTTCGCTATCAAGCACTTCTGCATCCAGCAGACTAAAGACTACCTCGCCTTCAGCGCTGCTCATAAACTTAGCCCGCATGGCCACGCCCGCTCCACTGGCTCCCTCCCCCGAGGTCTTGCTCACCGCCATATCCAACGTCTGGGCGTCCACGGTTTGGTAGAAGTCAATGACAGAACTTCCTAAGAAATCCCCAGCTTCCGCACTGCCTTCCACATATGTGGTCGTAGATTGATCGGCTTGGAGCTTCAGCGAAACCCCATACACATCCTCGGCCGGATCGTCCTGCCCAAGCGTGATCTCCACCCAATATTCGGTATCTAGTGCTTGTTCAGATTCTGAATTAGCACTTAGAGATACTGATTGTGCATGTAAGTTTGATAGCAACAGAAACTGAAAAATTACTATTACTATTACTTTCATATTACTATTTAACCACATAGTGCGACACCTCATTTAATGAGTGTCATTGACCGAGTTAAGACTTTGTTACCTGCCTCAAGTCTGTAGATATAATTTCCACTTGCTAATCCCGATGCATCAAATACAACTGAATATTCACCAGCTGCTTGATTTCCCTCCACTAGAGTAGTTATTAGTTGACCTGACATCGAATAAACAGATAGCTGAATATCTAATTTTTTATCCAGTGTATATTTTATTGTAGTGCTTGGGTTAAATGGATTAGGGTAATTCGAACTCAAACTTAATGTGAAAGGAGAGTCTTTATCAATTTCCTCATTAGAAGAATAATCAACGTCAGTTTTGAATCCTGATACAGCAAGCACTTCACCATTGGTATTTACAAGATTCAATTTACTAAACTCAATTTCACCTTGTAAAAATTCGGATTCATCAACTTTTATTTTGATTAATAGCTCATTTCCAGCGTTTATAATCTCATTTTGATTGAGACTGGATAGTGCGAAATCAATAGTTTTTGTTTCTTCGTTAACTTTCGTAAAACTCAAGTAATCATCGGTAGTCAATTTATCGTCAAATATCAAAGAGGTTGAACCCAAGCCAAATGAGCTACTAATGCTTCCCGATAGCCCATAAATTTGATCAGTTAGTTCAAACGTTATGTTTAAAAACCCATCTTTTAAAATCACTGTTGATTTCGATTCAATAGGTAATACTGCTAACTGACTAATTGCTACTTTTGTATTAGCTCCATCATCATGAGTTTTTCCATAATTCAAGCCAATTGGTAATATATCTCTTCCATCAACGACCCCATCACCATTCGCATCTTCACATACACATACCCAATCTTCACGAAGATAAGCTCTCCATTGATTACCCGGATTATTTTCACCTGGTCTTTCTTCACCATAACATTGACCTACAAATAGAACATCAAAACTAGAAACAACACCATCGTGGTTAGTATCTCCCGGCCAAACAGTAACACCAGCAGTAATTTCTATTTCAAGAGAATTAATATCAAATATGATGGGATTTCCATTGGAATCCAGTGCTTCAAAATCTAACAAACTAAATGTAGCAATACCTTCTTGAGTAGATGTAAACTTAGCACGTGCAATAACTCCGCTACCGCTTACACCACTACCGCTGGTTTTAGTAACTGCCATATCCACGGTCTGATCATCTACAGGTTCAAAAAATGGAATGACTGAATTCCCTAGAAATCCTCCATCTTCTGCAGAATCTACAACATAATTTGTACCAGCACCTGATGCATTAAGCTTAAACGAAATCCCAAACAAATCTTCCACTTCATCATTTTCACCTACTTTTACTTCGACCCAATATTCTTGATTTATTGTTTGAGTTAAGTCGCTTAGAGGAGTTATGTCGGCAGTTGGATCAGAAATTGTATCTATTTGTACAACAACATAGTTCTCTTTCAATTTCTGTTTTGCAAAGTTATTGTCTTCTACTGCTAACTTTATAGTATAGATTCCAGGAGTATTGTATATATGTTTTGGATTTTGTGCATTTGAATCAGTACTTCCATCGTTATCAAAATCCCAATTCCATGTTGAAATATTTGATGACGAACTTGAATTATCATAAAACATGACTTCAAAAGGAGCAACTCCTATTAATGTATCAGCATAAAAATCTACATCCAGAAATACTTTATCTAAATTAGCAGAGAAGATTTCTGAAGTTCCATTGTAATAGAATTCCTTTTGGGCTAAGGAGTTAAAATTGAATTCTCCAGATTGAGAGATAATTATATTTCTATGATACATTTGAGTTATGGCATCATATGACATGAGTAACGTATCCTGAGATAAATCAGGGTTTTGAACAACTAAATTAACATCAGCATCGATAATGCTATTTTGACTTGAATCAAAAACTCTTGCACTGATTTTATATTGATTTGGTATTTCACCTGATTCCACTGCCACTAATTCTGTGAATAAATCTCCAATCATTACGGTAATAGTAACCTGATTAAATGTTGATGAATATTCAACTCCTTGATTAGTAAACTGAACTTCTGAACCACCGAAAATGTAAACCCCAGAATTGCTAGAATTCAAACTATAGTTAAACGATTCCTCTTCGTTTGGTTCGATATCATTGAAATCATCCTTGAGATTGCCACTAACATAGTTAAATAATGTATTTAAGTTTGAGTCATCATAACTAACCTCAATTGCATTATTATCACCTACATTCTGTAATGAGTTTAGAACAGTAAAATTTTCCCCAACAAGCACCGTATCTTTTGAAATAGTCTTATTAGCTAATACGTTTGGTGTACCTTGATAATATTCCATTTCAATTATAAAGTATTCGATATCAAGCTTGGTTCTATCAAAAGGATCAGCTTTTAACATAAAAACATTGTTTTCCTCAATATCATTTTCATTGAATCTCAATCGAAATTGCCTGTCGTCATCAATTTCCTCTTCATCCACCATTTCACCATTTATGAACAAATAAACCTTGCCTGGATTTAGAACATTTTCAACTCGGACAAAGAAATTTCCTTCTTCCCAAGAATCTTGGAAGTTTTGTAATTCAATTGCTGATAGGTTAATCTCTGGGCTTTCCCATATTTCATTTGTAAAAGGTAAACCAACACTAGAAGAGTTTACTCTCCACTCTGTATCATTTCCTGTAGTAGATATATTCGTTAAACCCAATCTAAAAGTATTGGTACCTGGCCTTAACCATTCAAGTATATCTTCGGAATCACTCCCAGAACTGCTAGTTTGTTCTATTTCATTTGACTCTACATGTCTAATGAAAAACCTTCCGGAGCCATCAAGTTCGTCTACATTGTAGGACCAACTAGAAAAACTTAGACTTTTAAATTGATCATTTGATATGAACACATCATATTCGATATTTAGAGGTGCTGTACTATTGGGGTCATTATCCAAGTTAAATGAAGTGCTGCCACTTGGGCCAGTAAATATTATTATCTGTCCTGTCCCATCGCCATCAATTTGGTAACCCGCATCAAATTCCCATTCCAACTCTTGACTACCCTGTGGGATAACATCAATTAGATTTATAATTGTATACGATTCGAATTCAGTTTCAAAATTTAGATTAAATGATAATTGTTCTTTGCTACTATTAGTATTATCAATTTGATATACAAATTCATATATCTCACCAGCTTCTAAAGTGAAATTATTAAGCATACTTGATGTTACTACTGAATTATCAGTCCCAGTAACGTTACTTGTTAATTCTAATGCATCACTACCTGAATTATATAATTGAACAGTTTGATTAATTATCGAATTTGGAGGCATTGACAAGTTCTTGGTATAACTACCTTGCCCATCCACTTCTAAAATACCTTGCCTAATACCGCTTAAAACGAAAGATGAGTAGTTGTTAGAGCTATTTTGATCTTGACTTGAAGAGAATTCAGCTTCAATGAATTTATCTTGATCTGTAACTTGCACATTAAACTTAACAGGGTATAACTGTCCTGGACTTAATATTGGAATCGTCGTTGTTGTTGACTCCTCGTTTCCATTTACCGACAAACGAATTTGCCGAATTAATTCGGCTTCTCGTCCACTATTATATAACATAACAACAATTTCTGCCTGCTCACCAACTATGTTATAATTATTGGTACTGAAAACATCTATTATACTATAATCCTTATCATTAACTGCGATCTCAGAGTATGTTTCCCCTTCAAAGATTTGAACAGTTTGTAAAAAATTCGGTGTTTGATCTGAGTAAGGTTCGGATGCCTCTATCACAATATCATTTACTCCCGGTTTAAGAAAATTTGCTATCTGAAATTCGGAAATATGCATTTCATTTGAATTTGCATTGACTTGGGCTACATCAAAATCACCAATAATTTCATTTCCGTTAATCGATATATTAATAGGTGCATAACCTCCTGATAAATTGCCACTTCTTAAACTTAGAACAACGCCTGTGGGTATATTTTGCTCTTCAATTCTATATACAAACTCGCCTTCTTTTTTGATTATATGAGACTCGGAATCTATGTCATAATCAATCTCTGATAGTAACAAGAAAACGTTATCCTGAACGGATTCATTAGTAAAATCTAAATAGTAATAGTCAAGTTCATTGATAATCGGAGGATCCGTTTCATCTACCTTATCTTCGAATAAATTTATTATTGGTGATATTGAATCAATAAAATATTCCTGATTACCAGTTATTAATGATTTTAAGGCTGCTATTTTTATTTTTTCTATTTGAATAATTGCATTTACATAGAACTCAAGTATGTCACCTATGATCTCCGACATAAACTCATCAATTACTGATAAAGCGCCCGGTATTTCAGTTACTTCCAGAGCAGCTTTTAAAAACTCTTTTCCGTAAATAACTGTATAAAAACTAATTACACCTTTAATTCCACCCCATATTATCGATCCAGCTAATGTATAAGGATCAAATTCTTCATCATTAAATAATAAACCGATTGCATAAGACGCCCCTTCCATTAAAGCATGCCCACCAACATAAACGGCTATAGCCGGTAAAGCTTCGGGTCTACCAAATTTTCTGTTTAGTATATATTCATTAATTGCTCTTCGTAATTCTTTTTCTGTTTCTAGACGAAGCTCCTCGGGAATCTCAAGACCATCTATGTAAACTTGCAGTCTAGCTTCTCGTTCATTGTATTCCCGAATATGTTTTGCTAATTCAGATTCAGTCTTAAATCCCTTTTCTAAAATGGTCGTTTCATAAGTCACAAGATCTGACCTACTAACACTTAATGCATCAATAGATGTTTCAGTAATTTGAACAGGCTTTGAATTAGTAAATTCACTTTCATGTTTATAAGAATCAAAATTAGACTCAATGTTACTGATATTAAAAGTAACTTCTGCTTTTACTGTATTGAGAATTATTTCTGATTCATTTAGTGTTATACAAAATAAGATGGCTATGACGATGACTCTAGTTACTAACATATATTTTGGTTAGGTTTTTAATCATACATATTCCATTGCATCTTATACCTTCCACAGAAAAAAATCTCAGTCTTCCCTAAAATACCACTCTTTGTAGTAGGTAGAATCGTCCCCAACAGATTCTAAATAGGCCGGGTTTAAGGTAGGTTGTTGTATCCAGTCGGTGCCGTTCCACCAAAGTAATGAATCGCGAAATGAATGTAGATATTGGGCGTCAGCTATAAACGGCGTTTTTCTATCTTCAAATAATTCAATGGCTCTTCTATCATATGCGTCGTCAGAACCAATAGACAATACATTAAACTTTGAATCAAAATTGATCAATAAATGCAGTCTCGTTTTTTGGTAATCATTGGGATAAATGGTTTCACCAACATCAATTCCGAATTCTTTCCTTTCAGGCTGCATTCTTTCTCTTAGAATTAATACATACGGTGCTATTCTTTCGGACTCCCTTCTCTCAACTTTACCAACTATTGTAAATGGTACTTGAAAAGCCAGTTTAATCGGTGCAATCTCTTTTTCTGCATCCATATACCGCTCATGTAAAGGCAGAAATCCATTTATATCTCTATAATCAATTACGAAACAACCTGATTTATCCCAACCTTTATATAAACCACAACTTAATAAATCTAAAAAACCATCTTCATCAAAATCATGTGAAATAAGAATATTTTGACCGCCTGTAAAATTTAACTGTTTCTCAATGATACCAGTTTTCGCATCATACACAATAATCATTCCTTTGAAAAAATTATACTGTACTGCGTTTACAAGAATTTCAAAGTCACCATCTTTTTCTATATCTAAGACTTGAAAATTGATTGGTCTAAAATTTGTGTGATAGGCATAAGGGTGTTTTACATATGGCACATCAAATTCTAATTGTCTATTCCATAAGGTATCTGTTCCATTAGATTCTAACACGGTAAATGTTCCAATCATCGCAGATTTATCAGATTGCAATCCTAACAGAATCTCATTTTGTCCATCTCCATCAATATCCTCTAATTGAATAATCGTGTGAGCTTGTGATGGTAAATCTTTGGTAGCATTTTCAATATTATAAGGATCAACGGGAATTTTAGTTACCTCCCTCCCTATTTCATTTTTCAGTAATATCGCATCTTCTATAAACTCATAATGTGTAGGATTTCTGTCTACAGGCCCTATCACCAACGCACCAATTATCGAAGCAAGAATCAGATATCCTACCACTGAAATTGCACTAAATTTTCGCTTCCAAATTCGTTGACTCACATGTTTTATCAATCCCTTCTTGGTATGCAGAGTCAAGCGCCGATCATAAAACAAATCTCTTACATGCTGTACTCCAATAATGAGTAATTCTCGATTTGGGTACTTTTCTTTGAGCTTTTCATAATGTTTATAAACAACTCCTAATTGTGATTGAGGCACTACCAAAACTTGAGTCCAGGAATAAAAAGCTGCTTCTACTTTTTGCTGGATACTTTCAGCTGCAACTTCTTTGACTTCTCCGGTTTTTGAAAGTTCACCGGTTATAGCAATTGCCGGATTTAAACGAAATTGTTCTTTTAATTCCATGGCTTCCAGCAAGGCACAAAAAAATAATCCTCCCATTGCCAAATCGGCCGAGTTTCCGCTGTGCCATGCATCATTATGTTCAAAGGAAGCCGTTACCTGCCAGTGTTTTTTGTTAATTAATTTCAGTTCATTCAGTAGGTGCTTAACTGCGTCTTCAATAATTGAACTACTTCCTTGTTGACTCGAACCGGCTAGTACGCTAAACACTTGGGTCAATTCATGCCTGGAAGCCGGTGTTTGGCCAATGGTTTTAACCGCTAAATTTCTGAGGCGACCAGATGCATGATGACCTCTGGATTCTACTACCGGAACTAATACCGTATGAGTTGCAGGTAATATTTCTGATTTTGAATCAAAAAGAGTTACAGCCGATCTTTGCTCAGATTGGCTCGTTTTCCCTACCCATTGATTTGCAATACTTACCCAATCTTCTAGCGAATCCAAATATCTTGAAGCTGAACGTTCACTTTTAAACTGATTCTTCAAATGAAGTAAAATAGACTCTAAGTGAGCCGGATCAATTCCGGTTAATTCATAAACATTTTTGAACTCCGGTAATTGAGCTATGATTTGAACTCTGTAGGTGTCGTACCTGGAATCATGAGGTGGTAGGAGCTGTAGAAAATCATGAATCGCATACAAACGCTCCCGCTTAGAATGCAAGCCATTTAGAGCACTTTGCAAGGAGTGAAATGCCTTTTCTATGTAGATGGGATCAGTCAATTGGATGAGGATTGGCTAATGTAGGATAATTCACGAACTTTTCCCCATCCCACCATTCTAATGAGTCTTTGAAAGCTTCCAAATACTCTAAACCCGGCTCAAAACTTAGTTTACCCTCCTGATAAAATTCTCTAGCTAATACATCCCACGAGTTTGACGACCCTACACTTAACAAATTTAGCTCTTTGTCGAAACGATAAACCATTTGAGGATTATCCTCACTATCAATGATATTTTTGAACAAGTAATCAATTATTATTACAGTAATAATCTTTTTTTCCGATTTATAATATACATGCCTTGGTGTTGTTCCTTTTTGGTTGCCTCCAGTTTTAGCTATCACAGTTCTTGGAAAACGTACATACCCATTCTCTTTGGCTGAGGTTAAATTTTTTGGTTTATATAGATCTGTTGAAGGTCCCGTTCCATTCATTTTATCGATATCGAGAATCCCAAGGACTGCACCCCAATAGTCATTATTATTTGCCAAAAAAATTATCTCATCAGAACCATCTTCATTTATATCCTCAGTAATCATATACATAATTCTTCCGGGATGCACATAAGAATCAATAATTTGACCTGTTTTAAGATCATGCTTGTTAATTGTGCCAGGGAAATACAAACGACTTTGATAACTGCTTAGAAATATTTTTTCATTTCCAAAATTCACATTTAATAACTGACGGATTGTCCAAGTATCATCTTCAATATCAGGTCGATGAGAGAAATCTAGGTCCATACTTACAGGTTGCTTCCATATAAAATCATTCTTAATTACAGAAAAACTATATAAAGAATCTCTGTAGTTCTCATTGTTACGTACATATTTAAAATATACCACATCATTAAACCCATCTTCATCTATATCAACTAGTAAATAGTATTTATGAAGAGATTTTTCATTTTCTCTATTTACAAAATCTGTTCCTACTTGGATTTCTTTTAATATTGCACCACTACTATTCTTTAAAATCATCGAATTTCCTGCAAAATCCGCGACTACCGGATTCTTATCCAAAGGCCCATAAACCAACTTCCCAATAATCACTAATAGTGTTATAAGAATGATCGTAATTGCAGTAGAATTTCTTCTTCTCCATACCTTTTTCAGGTTATGATTTAATGCATCGGTTTTGTGATACAAACTCACTCTTCGATCGAAAAAGAGTTCTTTTAAATGAGAAACTGCTATCACCGGCAGGTCTCGGTTCGGGTAATCTTTCTTTAGATCTTGAATATGACTTTGAGCTTCATCTAACTGAGCAAGTGGTACTACCAAAACCTGAACCCAAGAAAAAAATGCGGCTTCAACTTTTAGTTTTAAGGTGTTATAGGCAACAGGCAACACATTGCCAAAGTCATCAATTTCGCCAGTAATACAAGCAGCCGGGTTTATCCAAAATTGCTCTTGCAAATCCTCTGCTTTCAAAAGCTCGCAATAAAAAGTGCCTGAAATGGCCAAATTAGCTGATTTTCCGGCATGCCAGCTATGGGGTGTTTCAAAAAAAACGCTGGCTTTCCAAGGCGTAATTTTATGACCAGATTGAGTTGCAAGACGTTCAACAGCTGATTCAACCGGTTTGATAAACGATCCGGCATCAGCCCCAATAACCCCGAATGCAGGTTTAAGTTCAAAACCATTTTTCGATTTAGAAATGACCTCAATATGAAGTTTCCTTAGTCTACCAGAATAAACCCCATCGAATTCTTCAACTACAGGAATTATCACATCACCGTTTTCTTCTTTTATAACTTTCTGTGGAATTACTAATTGGTTTTCATGCTCATGAACTCCATCATCAACTCCCACCCATCCATAGATTTGAAATAATACTGCTTGGTATTTCTCAATGTGTTTTCTTAATTGATCAGCAGAAGAATCATCGGATATAACAGAGAATGAATGTTCAAGTTTTCCAATAAAATTATTAAATATTTCGGGATCAATTCCGGCATATATTAATGGGTTATTTAATACCGGCAGTTGTTGAACAATCTGAATAAGGTAGGATTCAAACTTTTTTTCGTTTCCCGAAATAAAATCCAAAAATCGATCAATCAAATTTATCTGAATGCGTTCAGAGGGCGACGCCATTAATAGCCGTAAGGTCTCTTGAAATATCGATTCTACTTGTAATGGATCATAATAGGCCATAAACCATTAGCTATATAAGTAGATGGTAAATGGTTTATTAACAACAGCGGTAAATAAAAGTGATGAGCCTTCTAAAGAAAAGAGTTCTATTCTATCGTCTTGTTCTAAAAGCACCTTTTTTATATCAGTTTCAGTGGTTTGAAACAAGAATTTGTTGTTATCTGAAACACTAAGTGTGCATTCATCACATACTGTAAAAATACCTTTATCAGGATGGTAAGAGCAATTCGAACGAGGTAAACTTAATACCAAGGTTAGCGAAGCCCAGTCGATGGCAGACAATGTCTCGATCTTAATATTTTTGAGTACGCCACCCTTTTCTGTTACAAAATCCAAAGGTGGTTGGTTGAAATGAACAAGAACCCGTTCTTCTGTATCCAATAATTTAGAAAGTACATGCAATTGAAAAGATTGATCTCGCTTATTTTCGAGTATACGAACGAGTGTACCGGTTTCTTCAGAAGAGTACGTCGCTTTGGTTACAATGGTATTGCTATTATCATGATGAGAGTCGGCAGCTAACACGAAAGGCGCATTAAATCCGATTTTTGGTTTATAATACCTTAAAGCGATTGTTTGTGGTCGGTTCAATTGATCCAGCTCCGCATAGAAATTAGTATAAAACTCTACCAATTCTTTCGCTGTTTTATCATTTGCAATGTATTCTTGAACGGCCTTCAATTCATCGGCCGTTAGGCTTTCGGGAAAGCGGACAAACTTTTCTATATGTGATTCATTAATCTGCATTTGTATTAACTATCCCTTTCAACTTGTCTTATCTGCCGATTCCAATTCTGATTTCAATGTAGAAATAAATGAATTCCGAGCTGTTTTTACGAAATACTCGAGTATTACTCTATGTTTGGCTTTGTATTCTTCAGCTGAGACATCATAAACTTCATGAACAAAGTATTCATGAAAGGAGTCTTTCTTATCTTTACCATTAATATACTCGGTATGTAAAATGGTATTCGTACAACTAATATAGTGACTAAACTCTTCTAAACTGAGTTTCCCCTTTAACACATAACTATTATAAAACTTAGCTTTTAAGGCCAGCATTACCTTATTGAGAACTTTTATCAACTCATATTCTTCAAATACCTTAAGATCTGTTACTTCATTATCAATTTCATTTACTCGCACAGATATATTTCGAATGGCTATACTCAATACTTTTAGTGAAACTGTTCTAGATTCGATAGTACTATTTTCTAGTAGACTGCGTACATGAACTAATACCTCAACGATATTTTTGATTTTGTTCAATTCAGCAGATAACTTTGCTTCAATAACCTCAGGTGAATATGGATTTAGATTGGATGGATTCTGATCCTGCAAATAAATTAAACCTGATTCCCGATGATATGTAAGTCCATCAACATTTTTTTCAATTAATGCCCGCTTTAAGTTTCTGATTATTTTGGCTAAAGTAGCATCTTTCTTTCTATAGGTCGAAAAGGTATGATCATTAACTTGAGTAAACACCAATTTTCGAAATTCGATGGTAAAATCTACCTCAGATAAATTAAAAACATCATTAACTGAAGTCCATCTTTCAAGTTTCACAAGTTTACCTTCTCGTCTTTCAAACAAATCTGCAATTGCATCCCATGCAAAATCCTCAAAACTCCCGGTAATAAACTGATAGAGACGGTAATGCTGTTTATTGTGAGTTCTCAGATAGGCATGTGCCATTTTTTGAGCAAGTAGAACTATAACCCGTTCTTTTGTGCTATCCCCTTGCAGCGCTTTATGTAAAGTCTTTTTTATGCTCAACTATACCCTTATTACTGTTATGCATACTTATGGGCTTAAAATGTAATAGTTAATATTTATTTACAAATTAAATTTAAGAATGCCTTCCACGGAAGCACAAAACACAAAAGAATAATGAAACCATTTGCGAGGAGCCTGCGACGAAGCAATCTCAGGATCTTGTTTATTCCATCTTACTCATTATAGAAATCACTTCTCCAGCCTCCATCAGCAAATTCGGGAACCGGTGGGATCGTCAATGGTTTTATCCAAAGAATTTCCCACGGTAGCATTTTAAAAATGTTAAATGCTAAAGGTTAAGTTTTAAATGTATGTTGTAGCTAGATTTTTTCGCCACAAAAGCACTAAACCACGAAAGAATAATGAAGCCATTTGCGAGGAGCCTGCGACGAAGCAATCTCAGGATCTGGTTTCCACCATCTAACTCATTTCAGAGATCACTTCTCCCAACTCCATCGGCAACCTCTTGAACCGGTGGGATCGTCAATGGTTTTATCCAAAGAATTTCCCACGGTAGCATTTTAAAAATGTTAAATGCTAAGGGTTAAATTTTAAATTGGCTTTGTTGAACAGATTATTTCCGCCACAAAAGCACTAAACCACCAATTAAACATTGATCATTGGCAATTGTTTGGAATTTGATCGATTGAATTTTGGAATTTAACCCCTTTGGAATTTGATCGATTGAGTTTTGGAATTTAACCCCATTGGAATTTGATCGATTGAGTTTTGGAATTTAACCCCTTTGGAATTTGATCGATTGAGTTTTGGAATTTAACCCCATTGGAATTTAACCCTCAGGTTTAAACCACTTTCAATCTCCCACTACCCTTTCAAAAAGACGATCAAATTTTTTACTCATCCTATTCCAATCAAGATGTTTATTGATGTTTTGCAGCGTCGCTTTAGGAAGGGGTTTCGTTTTCTTTTGGAGCAAATTCCGAAGATGCAAAAACAGCTGATCTTCATCTTCATAAATTACCGGTGCGTGCAAAAGCGGATTGTGTAAACTATCCGGTATCAATTCGGGATAATGCAGGGTGTTGGGCACCAAAGGATGACATCCACAATAAATGGCTTCCATAATGGCAACACAGAAGAATTCATAGGTTGCAGTAGAAACCACGATATCACCGGAATGTAACAGTTTGCTGTACGCTTCTTTATCGTCAACGAAACCAAAATGGGTGATTTGCGATCCAAATCGTTTCCAGGCTTTCCCAAACTCTTCGGGTTTTTCGTGCTTGGTGTCACCGGCTAAAATCAGATCGAAGGTCAAATCAATATCGTTCAAACGATTCAACACTCGAAAGAACATGGCAGGATTCCGATCGAACTGCCAACGCTGATTCCAAACGATGACTGGACGTTCATTTTTGTCTCTTGTATCAGGATGTTGATCGAAATATTTCAACTCTAAACCGGGATGCAAAACTACACTCTTTTCCCGAATCTGATCAACGGTTGAAAAGTGCTTATCGCCGGGATAATTATCTAAAAAACCGGGCAATGCATCGAGTAAATCTTCCAAATGAAACTGCGACGAAAAGATCAATTGATCGGCCACCAACATACTCAAATAGTTGATGTAGCAGTAGGTCATATCCCGGGTTTCATCTTCGGGGATGGGCCGCGTAAACTGGTTATCATGCATATACATGATCTTTGGCGTATGCGCAAAACGAGGATTGGTAAGCGCCAGAAAAGCAGGCAAGTTCGTCATGCTACTCACCATTAACACATCAATGGGTTCTTCCACTTGTTTTGTCAACTCAGCCAACGTAACCGAATCGCCATGCATGCGCCATTTCCACCCACTATAATTCAATTTTATAGGAATGATATTGTGACTGGAATGCTCTTCTAATCCCTTAAGAAAAGCTTTATGCGAGCCACTGTAATATGGTTCTATAGCGAGTATGTTCATTTTTCTGTTGGTTACTGGTAAATGGTTATTGGTTATTGGGAAAACCATTTACCAATAACTATTAACGAATAGCTATTCACCTAAACCTAGACTGTAATTCGTCGAGCGAAAGATACACGATTGTGGGTTTTTTTAAAGGATCCAGATAGGGTTGTTCGCAAGCAAAAAGCTGATCAACTAACGCTTCCATCTCTTCGTGAGAGAGCGATCTTCCACGTGGAATCGCTGCTTTCGATGCGAAAGCAATAGCCAAACGTTCACGTGCTTCTAAGTTGATTTTCTGCCCCAAATCCTGAAACTGATGCAACATCGAAACCAATACTTCTTGCTCATTTCCAATATCGATATCGGCAGGAACACCGTTTATCATGGCCGTATTTCCACTTAATAACTGCACCGAAAAACCCATGCGCTGGATGATTGGATGTAACTCTTTCAACAAAGTAAAATCCGAGGCTGAAAGCTCTAAGGTTTGAGCAAATAACAGCTGCTGAGTGCTTGGTAAAGCTTCTTCGGTAGCATTAATTGCTTTTTCAAAAATGATGCGCTTATGCGCCAAATGCTGATCGATCATACATAAACCGGTTCGAGTTTGCGTAATCACGTAAGTGTTATGCAATTGCCAAAACGAGTTAGATAATGGCTCTTTTTCCGTTTTATCAGCAAAACCTGAATCAGTTTGAGGGATATGCGAGGCCGTTCCACTATCGGTTTGGCTATACAATTTATCAGCAAATTCATCGCCCCTTCGGTTTATGTTTGGCGTGTTGATGCGTGACGGAAATGAATAACCACCAGAACGGCGTCCGGCATCTTTTGCAGGTTGATGAAAACTGAAACCCGCATCAAACCCTTTGGCCGAATCATCGCTCATAAATGGATCCGAATCCGACGGTATCCCTGGCACATTAAAGTGATTATTCAGTGCTTTGTTTACCACCGATTTTGCTAGCTGAATCACACTTCGTTCGTCTTCGAATTTCACTTCCATTTTAGCGGGATGCACATTCACATCCACTTTATTGGGATCGATCTCGAAGAAAAGCGTATAAAAGGGATATTCGTTATTTCGGGTCCACGCATCGTACAAACTCAAAATCACATGCGTTAAATAGCGATGCTGAAAGGGTCGACCGTTTACAAACAGAAACTGCTCTCCTCTGCTCTTTTTTGCCAATTTTGGATCGGAAGCATAGCCGTAAATCTTCAAATAACTGGTTTCTTCAGAAAACTCAATCAAACTGGCATTATAAGCCGATCCAAACAGTTTTACGATTCGGTTTTTGAGCGAATCTGCCGGCAAATTGTAAATTTCATCCCCATCAGCCATCACATGAAAGCCGATCTTCGGAAATGCCAACGCTGCATATTGAATCGTGCGAAGAATGTGACGCAATTCGGTTACATCCGTCTTTAAAAACTGTCGGCGTGCAGGCACATTAAAAAACAAATTTCGAATCGAAATACTCGTTCCATCCTGTGTTGCTGCGGGAATGATCCCTCCTGCTTGTCCGCCATTAATTTCGTATTCCCAGCCATTGGCATCTTCAGCGCGTTTGGTTCGAATCTGAACCTGAGAAACTGAAGCAATCGAAGCCATAGCTTCACCACGGAAACCCATTGTTCGGATAGAAAATAAATCCTCGATGCTGGATATTTTTGAGGTGGCATGCCGCTCGAAACATAGTGGAAGATCTTCATCACTCATTCCACAACCGTTATCAATTACCTGTAGGTGAGTTCTTCCGGCATTTTCGATGATGATTTTGATGGAATCTGCGCCCGAATCGATGGAGTTATCGAGTAGCTCTTTAATAACAGAAGCCGGACGTTGAATTACCTCTCCGGCGGCAATCTTGTTACTGATTTCGGGAGGTAGCGGATGAATAATACTGTCGGTAGTGCGGGTTTCGCTCAAAAAAATGGATGTCTTAAAGGATGCCTATTAAATACACCACCAAAGATAAGAATAGAGCAAGAAATAACACCCTGATATTTTGTTTTGGTTTCACCCGATTGTGGGTTTGAAACTTTATTCTGCGCCGAGCTCTGTTTTTCTCGCGTTCTTCTTTCTCCGGATCATAATATCGGAGGGGTAAATCAAATTTTTTAGGCTTCGGGCGGAAGCCGAACATTGGGCGAAGCATAGCAGTACGGCTTGGTTTAGATTACATCAACAACTTAACGATTTTCTGCAAGTAATTGTATTGCTACTACAAAATCGCCTCAAACTTAGTGATTGAACTTTTTAAGCGAACTGTAATGTCGGTGGGGTTGAATGGTTTAGTAAGATAAATGTCGAAACCCGGGTAAAACTTATAAATTCGAACCAAGATTAATCCTTCGTTGAGAGCTTAATGGTCGATTACTGACAAATGGGTAACTGGGTCGATGAGTATCTTTTTATGAAATACGAACACAACTCATTAAAAATGAGAACGTTACTCTTTTCGTTCAACTTGTGAACGATATAGAACAACTTAGTATGATTCTGCAGGCGGTACAGCCAAATGAGGGAGCTCAATCGTAACAGTTGTACCTTTATTTAATTCTGTATCAACAGAAATGTGGCCTTTCAACTTCTCCACTGATTTTTTTACGATCGATAATCCTAAACCATTTCCTGCAACTCCCTCTGTATTGGATGCCCGGGTAAACGATTCAAATATTTGATCTAATTCATTTTCAGGAATTCCAATACCTTTATCTGTAACTGATAAAATTAACGCATCATCAGTAGAGGATATGTCTAATGTCAACTTAGTATCAGGGTGAGAGTATTTGACCGCATTTCCTATCAAATTTTTCAATATCAATTCAAGCAAACTCGAATCAGTCTGCACTTTAAATCCGGGTTGCAATCCTCTTATTTCCAGCACTCGTTCTTTAAGAACTCCCACGGTTAGTTCTTCGATCATATCTTCTAACATCTCCTCCATTTCCACGTCGGTGACATTAATCATTTGATGCATAGTATCAAGTTTTCCGATCGTCAATACATCTTCTATTAGTCTGTCCATTCTTATAGATGACTCTAAAATCCTTTTAACCCTTTTTTTGATATCCTCTGAGTTAAATTTATCTATATAGTCATGAATGAGTTCAGCCGTAGACTGAATACTCGTCAAAGGTGTTCGGAATTCATGAGACACCATCGAAACAAAGTTTCTGTTTAATTCATTATAGCTTCGTTCCGATTCTAATGCGTTTTTTAATTCCTCTTCAGCTTTTTTACGATCGGTAATATCCCGAACAAAGGAACTGAAAAAGTATTGATTATCTACTTTATTCGGAATGATAGTCAGCTCAACAGGAAATTCATCACCATGTTTGTTCATGGCTACAATTTCAATCCTTTTATTTAAAACCGGGCCTTCGCCGGTGGATAAGAAATGTCGCAACCCTTTTTCGTGAGCTTCACGAAATCTATGGGGCACTATGGTATCAGAAATCCGGAGATTTAAAGCCTCTTCACGGGTCCAGCCGAAGGATTTGGTCGCTTGATCATTCCACTCATGAATCATTCCTTCTTGATCGATGATGATTACTGCATCTAAGGCAGAGTCGATGACAGAACGTAAAATCGACTCATCCTTGTGAGCATTAAACCTTAAATCTTTCATTAATTTTAATTATACAGCTTCAAAAACTATAGATACTTTTTTTCCTTCTTTAACTGATGTTTCGCTTATGCTACCATCAAGTTGTTGAACATAACAATCTATCAGTGTATAGCAAATAGAATCGTTGGTGTTCAAAGAAAAATCTGAGTTGTTCGTTGTGATCTCAATAAAAACTTTATCTGACTCATAATTCAACAATATATCTACTGAATGGTGATCAATAGGTGAGTCTGAGCCTGTCATTAACGACAAGAGTTCAAAAATCAATAACCCTGCAGAAACAGAAATTTCAATTTCTATTTGTTTATCCTCTTGAACCTCATGAAATCGTATCTCCGGTGAATCAAATATCTTATTCAATACCCCTTTTATAGCTTCAGAAAGATGTACTCTAGTTACTAACTCTTTAGAATAGGCTTCTTCTTGTACGGTAGCGATCACCATTATGCGTTGTTTAATGGTTCGCATAAATCGCTGGTCCCCTGACATTTCTCCCAATTCGATAAATGAGGTAATAACCGCTAGGTTATGTTTAACCCGGTGATGAAGCTCCGTAATCAGTGAGTTCATCTCTTTTTCGGTTAATTTTTCACGGGACCTATATTTCTTTGAGACCTCCTTTTCCATAATCCCATTTCTTTGGCTGAACTTGGTCATCTGTGTATTTATCGCTTCGATTAGCTCAATACGAGAAAAGGGTTTGGTTAAATAATCATCTGCACCGAGTTTCATTCCTTCACGTATGCTTTTCTTGTCGGCTAGTGCCGTTAAAAACAGAAACGGAATGTTGGTTGATTCAGGAAGTGCTTTATACTTCTCAAGTAAAGTATGCCCATCCATCACCGGCATCATTACATCACTTATAACAAGATCCGGTTCATTTTCTGCGAGTATTTTAAGTGCATCTTTACCATTTGCAGAACTCGTTACCTTATGCCCTTCTAACATAAGAAGATCGCAGATCACTTCTCTGATAGCGTTATCATCTTCAACTATAAGTACGTTTAGTTGATTATTTTGCATTAGTATTGTTCTAATTGAAATAGTTTATTAGATTTTACGATCATGTTGCTGTAAACAATTATTTACCGATGCGATCAGTTCATCATTTTTAAATGGTTTAAGTACGGTCCCTTGAACGACCTCAGCTACTTCATCCATCGAATCTGCTGAAAGTAAAATTACAGGAATATGTTGAAATTGTTGATGATTCCTGAGAGCTCTTATAAATTCAGGTCCGTCCATTACCGGCATATTAACATCACATAGTATCAAATCTGGAGTACTTTGATCCAACATTTCAAAGCCCTCTATACCGTTTGATGCTTCCAAACATTCGAAACCACTCATTTTTAGTACTTCTCGGATGGTAATACGCACTGTTGTATCATCCTCGATTAGTAATATTTTAAAAAAAGAACTCATTCATTCTCCAACTAAATTTACTTATACCCAGTTAGTAAGATGTAATAACCTATATTTTATCGGACGTTTGCAAAGAAATCTTAGTATTTTTATCAAAATTTTAAAACCTATAAATCATTTTCATGTCCTCAGATAAAGCTAAAATCATTTATACCTACACAGATGAAGCTCCTGCTTTAGCCACTCACTCTTTTCTTCCCATCATCGAAGCATTCACAAAAGCTGCCGGTGTTACGGTTGAAACGCGCGACATTTCGCTTGCAGGACGTGTAATCGCTAACTTTTCGGATTTTTTAACCGAAGATCAGAAAATGAGCGATGCACTGGCTGAACTGGGCGAATTAGCAAAGACTCCTGAGGCTAACATCATCAAACTGCCGAATATAAGTGCCTCCATCCCACAGCTAACTGCCACTATTAAAGAGCTGCAGGAAAAAGGATATAACTTGCCAGACTACCCCGAAGAACCAGCTTCGGATGAAGAGCGCAATATCAAAGCCCGTTACGACAAAGTGAAAGGTAGCGCGGTAAATCCGGTACTTCGCGAAGGAAACTCCGATCGACGTGCACCGAAAGCGGTTAAGGAATACGCTCGCAAAAAACCGCACAGCATGGGCGAATGGAGCTCAGATTCAAAATCGCATGTTTCTACTATGGGTGCGAACGATTTTCGTGCAAATGAACTGTCGGTTACTTTGGATGAAGCTACGACGGTAAACATCGAATTTATCGACAGTAACGGCGGCGGAAAAACAGTATTGAAAGAAGGCATTGCACTGCAAAAAGGTGAAATCATGGATTCTACCTTTATGTGCAAAAACGCATTGGTTGGCTTTTTGAAAGAACAAGTGGAAGACGCCAAAGCAAAAGATGTGCTTTTCTCACTGCACATGAAGGCCACCATGATGAAGGTATCAGATCCTATTATTTTTGGTCATGGTGTAAAGGTTTATTTCGAGGAAGTTTTCAAAAAGTATCAACAGGAAATTGATGAACTCGGCGTAGATGTAAACAACGGATTGGGCGATCTGATTGCGAAAATCGAAGAACTTCCATCCGACAAAAAAGAAGAAATTTTAGCAGATATCGAAGCTTGCTACGAAAACGGTCCTGACATAGCGATGGTAAATTCCGATAAAGGAATCACCAACTTACACGTACCTTCTGATGTAATTATCGACGCATCGATGCCGGCTATGATCCGAACTTCGGGCTGCATGTGGAATAAAGATGGCGACACGCAAGACACCAAAGCGGTGATCCCGGATAGTTCGTATGCCGGAGTATATCAAGCCACCATCGATTTTTGTAGAAAACACGGAGCCTTCGATCCAACGACCATGGGATCGGTTCCAAATGTTGGTTTGATGGCGCAAAAAGCCGAAGAATACGGCTCGCACGACAAAACTTTCGAAATGGAATCGGACGGAAAAGTTCGTGTAGTAACTGAAACCGGTAAGATATTGATGGAACACGATGTGGAAGCCGGCGACATCTGGCGTGCTTGTCAGGTTAAAGACGCTGCGGTGCAGGATTGGGTGAAATTGGCTGTTTCCCGCGCACGTGATACTGGCTCTCCGGCGGTTTTCTGGCTGGATGAAAGTCGTGCCCACGATGCCGAGTTGATCAAAAAAGTAAATACTTACTTGAAAGATCACGACACCGACGGCTTGGAAATTCACACAATGAATCCGGTGGATGCTACTCAATTCTCATTAGAGCGCATCAAAGAAGGAAAAGACACCATTTCGGTAACCGGAAATGTGTTGCGTGATTACCTCACCGACCTCTTCCCTATCCTCGAATTAGGGACATCAGCAAAAATGCTTTCGATTGTACCTTTGATGAACGGCGGTGGATTATTCGAAACCGGTGCAGGTGGATCTGCGCCAAAGCACGTTCAGCAGTTTGTAGAAGAAAACTACCTACGCTGGGATTCTCTCGGTGAGTTTTTAGCCCTCGCCGTTTCTCTCGAACACCTTTCAAAAACCTTCGACAATCAAATTGCAGCCATTTTAGGCGAAACTCTAGACGATGCGACATCGAAATTCCTGCAGAACGACAAATCGCCTGCTCGTCGACTTGGCAAGATCGATAACCGTGGTTCGCACTTCTATCTGGCGATGTACTGGGCAGAAGCACTGGCGAATCAAAGCAAAAATGCAGAGCTCGCTGAACGATTCAAGCCAGTATTTGAAACACTGAGCTCAAACGAAGATGCCATCAACGAAGAGTTGATCGGTGTACAAGGAAATCCGGTTGAGATTAACGGCTATTTCAAACCAGACAGAGCGCTGGTTGATGAAGCCATGCGACCTAGCGAAACTTTGAATAAGATCTTAGCTGAGGTATAACCGTTTCACGGAAATTTCAGTTTTCAATTATCAAATTCCAAAAGCCTGATCCATTCGATCGGGCTTTTTTTTGATACTATTTATCTAAGCTTATAAGTACATCAGTTGGGCGAATGCCCGGCTTATGGAATCTTTTCTATCGAGTAGAACCTATCGAACAACAATCCATCACCCCGCTTTCAGCGAAATGAACGATATAGACATTCCAAGCTCACTCCTCCACCAACTCCTCGTATTCCACCTCAAAATGGAACCAATCGCTCATTAGCTTTTTTAGCTCGGTATAAAGCTCATGTACTTGTTCGATGTCTTCCGCATCCAGCTTCACCATTCGGATGTGCTGTTTATCTTTCAGAATAATCTCCAGCGTAAACCACTCTTTGTCTACAAACCCGCGCTCGACCAACGCCTTGCCCGAATCAAAATTAGAAAATAAAAATCGGTCGATGTCATCGAATGGGATTTCGCGTCTACGAATTCGTAGATAGCTGAATACACGCAAGTATTGGCTCAACTTATACGTATCGGAATTGAAGATATACTCGTGTCGGGTAAAGAGCTTAACCAGCAAAGCCGCTGCAAAAATCCACAAAAACACCGCGAAAAACACGCCCAGTAACAAACAGGCAAACAATGCCATGAAGTCGAGCAGTGTAAAGCTGTCCTCAACACTGACGATTACCTTCGGTTTCTTAAAACTTATTTTATAGCGCATTCTCTATTCCCCTGCTCTAAACATAATTCAAATCCAGAACTTTTATCGTTAGAAGTGAATCGGGCTACGTTTTAGAAATCGAATAGTTTTGGGGCGATTGATGAGTTTAGCTTTCTTAAACTTTTAATCCCCTTAAAAATTTTCAAATCCTTTGCTTTCCTTTCGCACAAACGGAGATAGGCTCCGTGTTAGTGGATCTTCTTAGTTAGATATAAAAGAACATTCCCAACGGTAACGAAACAAACGAGGGGAAAGAGTACAAGGATTATTAAACTTAAAAACTATATCTCTGAAAATAAAAAAGGCACGAGAACGAACTCGTGCCTTATAATTGGAATAAATATCTATTGATCCGAACTAATTCGCATCGAAACAATCAACTTCATGCTCAAAAAATCCCCACCAAGAACCGCCTTTCATATGACCGAATCCATCGCCACCTGCATATGCAGTTTCACCAGCATTCGAGCCTGGACCAACTAATGCAGCATGCGTAGAAATATAAAAAGTATCTCCGCAGCTAAAGTTGTTATTAGGAATTTCAATCGTGTATGAATCAGAATTAATGTTTTCAGCAGTGTAAGGTGCTTTACCAGGTGCAGGTCGGTGATTTGGTGCGTCACTTTCATTTTCCCATACATAAACGTGTACTTCACCTAACATAGCAGAACCGTTTGTTGTATAAGTAACTAATATGCCATCAATAGAGTATGATACTAATATCGTACCCGCTTCTGAATCTTTACCCGCCCATAATATATATTCAAAATTATAGGCTATTTTTCCATTCACAACTACGAAGTCGCCGGTATTCGTACCTGGTCCCATATTATAAAATGAAGGTCCAGATGCATTAGAGGATTGATTCTTTTTACCTTTGATGGAAATTTCCGTTTCTAATTCATTAGTGTAGTCATTGCTAGAAATAGATTCGGAACAATTACTAAAAATAATTATGGATAGGAGAAATACTCCTAATGTGCGTAACGTATTCATGTCGGCCCCTTATTTACTGATTGGGTTTATTTATTCACAATATAGTCAAAAGTTTACTTTATAAGGTCTTGTGTACATTAACATTTTCTAAGATTTAGAATGGTAGTAAGGCACTTTTCTATATAGATAATAATGTGCTTCGATCAGAATCTCCCTTAATTGAATTATCATATTTCTCTTTAATCTGAAGACAATATTTGGATAGCAGTTCTGATGTTTCAGTTACCCTAGTTCCGCAGCTCCACTGCAGGACATTTGCGGGAACTCCGTTCCCATTCAAATATTGCACATTAATCACTTTCCGAAGCATAAATGGTGATAATCTCATTTGTTATCATCCGCAAAAATATTCTTAAACATGAATAATACCAGAATTTCGGTCGCTCCACAAAACCTGTATTAACAGGATTATACTAAATATATTCTAAACAAGACTTCATCTTTTAATTTGTATTCTTCACAATAAAATATTTTGAACAGGTTATAGTCGTAGCAGAGCACCGTGCAAGCATAACGGAATGGAACTACATAATTAAGAGAAAGTGTATAAAGCCCACTGTTCCTTTGTTCCATCACACATCCTCCGTCCCATTTCGCTCCGCTCAATGTGCCACCTCCTTCAAAGGAGGACTTTTGCCTAGTTTGCTCTAGTTTGCTGGTTCAGAAGTCAAATCGACGATCATGGTTTACAAATAGTCCACTTTTTGATGCAATCCACAAATACATTAAAAAAGTCTCACTCTCCTATTGTAGGAGAGGGAAAATGGGTGAGGTCAAATATTATTGATCCACAATCCTGACCAATCTCTAAACCTGAATAACTCCCGTCTTGTACTCCTCGATAGTCGGATTCAAATTCGCCACTTCAATTGCTTTCGAAATGCGAGCTCGTGTTTCCAGCGGGTGGATGATGCCATCAACCCACAGCCTAGACGCCGCGTAGCGTACATCGGTTTGTTTGTTGTAACGGTCGGTGATGGTTTTTTGTAGCTCAGCCTGCTCTTCTGCACTCACTTCCTTGCCTTTCTTTTTCATGGCAGCTACCTGAATTTGAGTGAGTGTTTTACCTGCGGATGCCCCACTCATCACTGCGATATTTGCCGTGGGCCAAGCATACATAAACCGCGGATCGTAAGCTCGACCGCACATCGCGTAATTACCGGCTCCGTAGCTGTTCCCTAACACAATAGTGATTTTAGGCACGGTCGAATTCGCCATGGCATTCACCATTTTGGCGCCGTCTTTGATAATTCCTCCGTGCTCGCTTCGGGTTCCAATCATGAAACCGGTTACATCCTGCAAAAATACCAAGGGGATTTTCTTTTGATTACAATTCATGATAAACCGAGCGGCTTTATCGGCAGACTCGGAATATATCACCCCACCAATCTGCATTTCGCCTTTTTTGGTTTTGCTGATGGTTCGTTGATTAGCAACAATCCCCACGCTCCAACCATCGATCCGCGCGTACATGGTGATGATCGTGCTTCCGTATCCTTTTTTAAATTCCGTGGCGCTTCCCTCGTCTATCATGCAATCGATCACATCGTACATATTGTAGGGTGATGTCCGTGATTCTGGGATCAAATCGAACAAATCACTAGCCGGGCGTTGGGTATCTTTGGGTTCCGATCGGTTGAAGCCGGCCGTATCAAACGGACCTAATTTATCTACCAAATCCCGAATGGTTGAGATGCATTCTTCGTCGTCTTTCATTTTGTAATCGGTAACGCCGCTGATTTCGGTATGGGTGGTCGCTCCGCCTAAAGTCTCGTTATCTACCGACTCCCCAATAGCTGCTTTCACTAAGTAACTCCCAGCTAGAAACACGCTACCGGTTCCGTCCACAATCAGTGCTTCGTCGCTCATTATCGGCAGGTAAGCTCCACCGGCTACGCAACTTCCCATGATGGCAGCAATTTGAGGAATTCCTTTGGCTGAAATCACTGCATTATTTCTGAACATGCGCCCGAAGTGCTCTTTATCGGGGAAAATCTCGTCTTGCATTGGCAAAAATACTCCGGCTGAATCCACCAGATAAATCAACGGAATGTGATTTTCAATGGCGATTTCCTGCGCTCTAAGATTCTTTTTGGCGGTGATCGGAAACCAAGCTCCGGCTTTAACGGTAGCATCGTTGGCAACGATCATGCACTTTCTACCGGCTACATTTCCAATTCCGGTTACCACGCCACCGGCAGGGCAGCCGCCCACTTCTTCGTACATTTCGTAGCCGGCCCACAACCCGAGTTCGTAAAAAGCGCTTCCATCATCAGTTAATAAATTAATGCGCTCGCGAGCGGTTAATTTACCTTTGGTGTGCTCTTTTTCGATGCGCTTTTCGCCGCCCCCTTTTTTAATTTCTACTTCTTGAGATCGTAAATCTTCGATTAATGCTTGTAACCAATGTGAGTTAGATGAATCAGCCGTACTACTCATAGTTTGATGTCGATGTTTTTATATACTAGTTTATATTTGTCCGACGTTCAAAATAGGAATTATCCACTTCCCTTTTTATGTCTTACTTGTGTAAGCAAAAAAAAATGATCAATGCGTAAACAACTACTTGCTCTTTTTACATTACTACTTATTTCAACCACTCTTAGCCAGGCTCAGCGCCAGCGGGTTACCTACCTCGATTTAATAAATCGATCTTCAACCCCACAGATCTTTATTGATAACATCATTTTACCTACGGCTGATGGTAACGCCGAGCTTGGAATCATTTTTAGGTTTAACAACGATTTTCTGCCTTATAAAAAAATCACTCCATCGGCTGAGTTGAATGCGCCTGAGGATGCCGGCTTTTATTCCATTGTGCGATTGAATAATGAAGTGTTTAAAGGTCGCGCTGAGCGCAATCGGCGAACAACCAACGTGAATGTGGTGAGCAGAGACATGTGGGTGGATACATTATTCACTCAGACCTTTGAGGAAACCGAATCTGCAAAGTTATATGCGTCGGGCTCACTATCTGTTCAACTCGATCCGGGGATGTATCATTATGTGCTACAACTAAGTTTGATTGAAAACACCAACGATCGAAACTCTAATTTTAGAAATGTTCAGGTTCCTGATTGGCAGTCGAAATCAACGGGCGAGATTTACACAATCAAAAACAAAGCTAATATTTCGGCAGAAACGCCACTTCCTCTCACCAATTTAGGGGATAATATTTTATTCGGGAATGATTTTTATGCTTTGATGCGCATCCCAAATTATGATGCATCAGCGGATTATTCGGCACATATTTATAGAATGAAAACCAGCCGTCGTGATACGTCCAGAGGTGAATTAATTGATGAATTAGTAGTTTCTGAATCTGATTTGATCACCGGGAAGCATCCGAAATTAAAAAAAGGAACCGAACCTTCGTTGGTTTTTGAAGATTCAGATTTAGGATATACCTATGCTTTCGTGAAAATTCCGCACTCCAATTATCAGAATGCAGCGTATACCATTGAGCTAAAGAAATCAGGAAGCGATAAAGCCATCGCAAAAAAGTTCTTCCGATCGTATTGGCAAGACATGCCGGCGAGTTTGTATAACCTTGATATTGCGATCAATCATCTGAAATATATTTTGGAAGATGATCAGCTTAAAAAAATGAAATCAGGTTCGGATGCTGAAAAAGAGCAAAAATTCAGAGAATTCTGGGAAAAGAGAGATCCTTCAAAAAATACCGTTTACAACGAGTTGATGGCCGAATATTACCGCCGTATTGATTACGCATTTATGGAATTCGGAAATCGAGGAAACCTTGCCGGCCACGAAAGCGACCAAGGAAAAGTGTACATTAATTTTGGTCCGCCTGATGCCAAAGACCGCCAGTTTCCGAAAGACGGGGAAGTCATCGAAATTTGGAAATATGCCAATAAGCGTTTTGTATTTGAGGCGAGCACCGGATTTGGCGATTTTGTGTTGATTGGAACTGAATAGAAACTGTGATTTGCCAGTATAGGCTCGTAACTTCTATCAAAAAAAGTGATGCCGCATATTGTAGCGATTAGTATTGGTGATATTAATGGGATTGGACCGGAAGTGGTTATTAAATCCCTAAGCAATCTTGATCTCAGTCGTACTACGCCCGTCATCTTATCCCCACCCAAAGTAATTGATTTTTATTGCACAGCGATGGGTATTGAATTGGACTTCGTTAAGATTTCTGGTCCGGATGAAATCATTGCAAACCAAATAAACGTAGTAAGTTTCGGAGATTCGGAAGTTGAAATAACGCCGGGAGCGCAAAGTATATCAGGTGGTAAAATTGCGATGCAATCGATAGAACATTGTATCGAATTGTGCATGAATGGCGTCGCACAAGCTATGGTAACAGCGCCCATCTCAAAAGAAGCAGTGAATCTTGCCGGCTATGACATCCCCGGGCATACTGAGTTTTTAGCCGAACAGTGTGGCGTTGATGAAGTGCTAATGATGTTGGTGTCGGAAAATATTCGTGTCGCTCTGGTTACCGCGCATGTACCTCTAAAAGAAGTGAGTAAGAACATCACCGAAGATCTTATACTGCGTAAAGCTCAATTACTGTATCATAGTTTGAAGTACGATTTCGGACTTTCATCACCAAAAATTGCGGTACTTGGATTGAATCCTCATGCGGGTGATGGCGGTATAATCGGTCGGGAAGAAATTGAAATCATCGAGCCCGCTCTTCGTCAGGCAGAGCAAAGTATGTTACCTGTTACCGGCCCCTTCCCGGCTGATGGATTTTTCGGTCAACAATTGCATTCTCAATTCGATGCTATTCTTGCAATGTATCACGATCAAGGACTGGCTCCGTTTAAGTTACTGTCGTTCGGACATGGAGTGAATTTCACGGCTGGTTTGCCGATCATCCGCACCAGTCCTGATCACGGAACGGCGTTCAACATTGCAGGCAAAGGTGTGGCGAATCCAACTTCATTTACACAGGCGTATTCACTGGCAGTACAAATGGCGGAGCGCAAGTATGGAGCCTAAAGCAACCGGCGTGTATTCGAAGTTGGCACAATTGTACGATACTCTGATGGGCGATGTGGATTATGAATCTTGGGCAGATTACATCGACGAAATTATGCAAACCCATCACCCCGATCCCATTGATGTGATGGAAGCCGCTTGTGGAACGGGAAGCGTTATTTTGAGCCTTGCCGAGCTGGAATGTTATCGACTTACAGGAACGGATATGTCGGCTGATATGATTGAGGTTGCGCGACGAAAGGCAGTAGAAATGGAATACAACGTTCCTTTCGAAGCCTATGCGTTTAAAGATCTCCCTTATCAAAATAAGTTTGATTGCGTGTATTTGGTGTTCGATAGCATCAATTATCTGCATACAGATGATGAAATCCTGAAATCGGTGGAAGCAATTCATCGATCGTTGAAACCCGGTGGCTTATTAATTTTCGATTTTTCAACGCCTAAAAATTCACTCGAATCGGTAGATCACTTGAATGAAGCTGAAGGTGAACGCGGGAATATTCGTTTTTTCAGAAAAAGCTGGTATCAACCTGCCGATAAAATTCACGTGAATGAATTCGAAATTGAAGAACTGGATCCATCCACTAAAAAGGTAATTTCCACGTGGAATGAGACCCATCGGCAACGGGCATATACTTTATCAGAAATGCTGTCTATTTTGGATCAAACCTCCTATCATCTGGTGGCAAAATACGATGGCTTCGATTTAGTGGAAGCCGATGAAAACAGCACACGTGTAACCATAGTTCTTCGATGTCAGAAAACACAGTAATCGAACTCAGCAATATCTCGCTCAGCTACGAAAACCGTCAGGTTTTAAAAGGCGTAAACTTCAAGTTACGTAACGGCGAATTTTGCTACATGATAGGTCCTACCGGTATTGGGAAAAGTTCGATCCTCAAAATGTTGTATCGCGATGTTGAACCGGATTCTGGAACCGTTCGAGTAACCGACATGCCGGTGAATAAACTCAGCATGAAGCAGGTGCCTATTCTCCGTCGAAAACTCGGTATTGTTTTTCAAGATTTTCAGCTGCTTCAAGATCGGAATGTATTCGAAAATGTGGCTTTTGCTCTACAAGTAACCGGCGAAAAACCGAAATATATCAAGCAACGGGTACTTGAAGTACTTAGCATGGTGGGACTTTCCCATCGAAGTAAAAATATGCCCGGAGATTTATCCGGCGGCGAGCAACAACGTGTGGTAATAGCTCGAGCTTTGGCCAACGAGCCACGCATCCTTTTAGCCGATGAGCCCACAGGGAATCTCGATCCCAAAGCCACCAAAGACATCATGGAGATTTTGAAGCACATCAACAATCGGGGAACCGCAGTGCTGATGATTACCCATGATTACTCCATCGTAAAAAAATATCCCTATCGCACGGTGCGTATTTTGGATGGTAAAGTGCAGGACCTTGCTTGGAAAGGCGATAAATTAGTTCCTGTCATGCCCCGAGCGTGATTCTGCGTATATTCATCCCGTGATGAATACTTCAACTCTTACCCAACGTATTCGAAATGAGGCAATATCCCTCGGCTTTGATGCCTGTGGTTTTGCTAAAGCTCGGGAGCTTACCGATGATGCCCGCCGTTTAGAGCAATGGCTGAAAGAAGATCGACAAGGCACCATGACATGGATGGGTAACAATTTCGAAAAAAGGATTGATCCTACTGTTCTTGTCCCGGGTGCTAAAACCGTGGTTTCGCTCCTAACAAGCTATCATCATCCCTCCCACAACCAACAAATTGGGATTACCAAAACTCCGTTAATTGCAAAGTATGCGCAAGGACGAGATTATCACAAAGTGTTGAAAAAGAAGCTACAGGAATTATTCAATTTTACAGCAGATTTAGTAGGTGGACTCGAAGGTCGTGTATTTGTGGATTCGGCACCTGTTCTAGATAAATCTTGGGCGGTGCAGGCCGGACTCGGTTGGGTAGGCAAGAATTCCAATATTTTGAATAAGAATCTGGGTTCCTGGTTTTTTATCGCTGAAATGATCATTGATATAGAATTAGAGTACGATGCCCCTACCACCGATCATTGCGGAACGTGTACACGTTGCATTGATTCTTGTCCCACAGATGCCATATACGAGCCCTACCGCGTTGACGCCACCAAATGCATCTCTTACCTCACCATCGAGCACAAAGGCGAAATTAATCAACGCTACCACACCGATATTCAAAACTGGGTATTCGGTTGCGACATCTGTCAGGATGTTTGTCCGTGGAACAGCAAAGCCAAGCTAGCGCAATTGGTTGATCTTCATCCCCGACAAAAAGTATTGGATGCAGCTAAAGATCATTTTCAACCGCTTAAAGAAGAATCCTTCAACGAATTATTCGCCGGCTCGCCCGTCCGTCGCACCAAATGGAGAGGTTTTGAAAGGAATCTTGAGATTGTGAATGGCAATTTGGAATGAGGAATGAGGAATGAGGAATGAGGAATGAGGAATGAGGAATGAGGAAGATACTATTTCGCCTAGTAACGATGCTCTGAGTAGTTACATATTATTCAATCCGAGTATAGTTTTCAGCTTTTATGGACCTCCTCTGTCTGCTCCTACATTAGGAGGAGGACTCGTTGATTTAATATTGAGATCGTACATAATCAAGAAGGGACTTTAGTCCCGCACTTACAATCTACTGAGATCACTTCGTCGCGAGCTCCTCGTGAATGGTTGTGGTCAGTAATCCATCTGTCGGGCGCATGCACGGCTGATGGAATCCTTGTAAAACCTCAAATCTGAGCATTAAAGTGAATCAATCACCCCGCTTTTAGCGAAATGATGGAATGAGTATAGCTTAAGCTTTTTGACATCCTCAGCATGTAGACATCAGAGCAAGTGTAAGATTCTATTACACACATATCGGTGAAATACTAATAGTGTATGTTACTAGTACTAAGTCATTGGTTCATAATTTGTTATTTCAATAGCTAATTGATTAAAGGAACTGATATTATCTCCGATAATGATAAAAATAATAGTTATTCAGGTACATACTCACGCATTCAGATAAACCGAAACTCTGCTATTGGTATAATCTCTGTCTGCTCTTTTTTTACTAAACAGGTACAGTGTATGAAAGATTTATTAAATATCGAGCTTCTTAAAAATACGTTTGATGATTTACCGGTTGGAGTTGGAATTTTTCAGGTTGAAGATCTAAACGACATTAAAAGTGTTCGTTACGTATTTATGAACAAGGTGGTTTTATATGAAATGAGGAAAACCCGCGATGAGGTTTTTGGAAAGAAAATTATAGAAGTCGCCCCCGAAGCATTTGAACATGATGGTGGTTTAGCGGTTATCGAAACCTATAGAAAAGTTGCTGAAACTGGTGAAAACATAAACTTGGGATTGGTTGAATATTCGAATGAAGAAGTTGCCGGTACCTACGAATGTTCCGTTCATCATATTCAGGATAACTATGTGTATGTAATGCTTAGAAACGTAACCGAACTTGAGCAGAAAAAGATTGAATTGGAGCGGAAAAATAAAGAGCTAAATCAATATGTTTCTATCGTTTCACACGATCTTAAGGATCCTTTAAATAGTATTACCATTGTACTTCAATTAATTGAACGTGAATATGCGGGACGACTAGATGATAAACTTGACAAGTTTTTCAAGTATTTGAGCGATTCTACTACTAGAATGCGAACTATGATAACCGAATTACTCGATTTCAATAGTTTAGGACAAGGAAAAGAAATGACTTCCATCGATTGTAATGTGTTAATTGAAAATGTTCAGAAAGATTTAGAAGCCAAAATCAATAACACTGTAGCTAATATCCATGTTGATGCTATGCCAACTATTAATGGATATAAAACTGAGCTCCGATTATTGTTTCAAAATTTGATTAGTAATGGCATCAAATTTCAAGAAGCAGGTACTACCCCTAATATCACGCTAAGTGTAAAAAACGAAGATGGATGGACATTCTCAGTGCATGACAATGGAATCGGAATAGCGGAAGAAAATAAAGACAAGATTTTTAGCATGTTCCAACGCTTACACAACTCAAAGGAATATGAAGGCTCCGGTGTAGGCCTTGCCCATTGTAAGAAAATTGTAGAACTACATAATGGTAAGATTTGGTTCAATTCTGAACCTGGAAAAGGCACGACTTTTCACTTTTCAATACCTCAGTAGTTGGAAGACCGCATCGTTTCATTTTATCACCACCGATATAAAGCTTTGAAGCATAAGATTTAGTATAAATCATTCCATCTGTCGGGCGAATGCACGGCTGATGGAATCTACTTTAAAACATCAATTCTTGACTTTTGAAGGGCCCTTTCAACTCGCTTTCAGCGAAATGATGGGATGAATATTTCTAACTCTTTTTTTGACCTGCTCTGTCTCCTCCTACAATAGGAGGAGAACTCGATGAAATAATATTGAGATCGTACATAATCAAGAAGGGACTTTAGTCCCGCACTTACAATCTACTGAGATCACTTCGTCGCGAAAGGTTGTAAGCCTAAATCCTCACCGCTCAACTCTCACTCCTCAAACCTCAAACCTCAAACCTCAAACCTCAAATCTATATCTAAAACTTATCCTTCTTATCAATCAGTGCCTTATACAGAAGCTCACGAGCTCGAAAAATATGAGCTTTTACAGTGCCTAGAGGTAATTCAAGTTCAGTAGCAATCTCGTCGTAGCTGAGTTCCTCCATGTGGCGCATTTGGATAACACGACGGTATTTTTCCGGCAGATTTTGAATGGCGTTTTGAACGATGGCTTTACGTTCACTTTTTATAACCGGTGCATCAGTAGCAAACGAGTTATCCGGAATCTGAACCTCCATCTCCCCATCTTTCGTTTTGATGGGATCGCTAATCGAAAAAGTTTGCAGCTTCTTTTTTCGCAGATAGTCGATGGTATGATTGGTAGCAATACGATATAACCATGTAGAAAATGCGTACTCGTTGCTGTAACTCCCCAAGTTTTTGAAGGCCTTCATAAACACTTCCTGCACCAAATCTTCAACCATTTCCTGTTCGCGGATCATTTTGCGAATGTGAAAAAAGATTGGGCGATCATATTTATCCACCAACTTTTTGTATGAATCCTCTCGTCCAGATAGAGCTGCTGCAACCAGCTTATCGTCTTCGATACTGCTTGCTGAGGCATTTTCACGAGGTGAAGTGTTGGTAATAGGTTTTGAGTTGTCCTGCATCAATGGGGTTAATTTAGTCGACTAAAATACAAAGCTTAGGCAAAATGAAAATCCAAATTTTCAATCTTTTTTCTCCATCAAAAGAGCACCGTGGCGAATACCACCGGTTGACACGATTATTTCGTTGAGCGAATAAAACTTGAGAAATTCATCAAGAATCAATAATCCGGCTAAAAACACATCCTCTCTCCCTTTTAGTACCGTTGGGTTTAATTCCAGCAGCTGATCGTAAGTATGCAAGCTAAACACTTCTATACTTCTTGATAATTTTTCACGATCAATCTTATGTCCGTTTAAACGACTAATTTGGGTATCGTCAATTTGAAGATCGATAGCTGCTAGCGAAGTCATCGTACCTGCAACACCAAGTGCCGTTGCTTTTTTGGGGATTTTAACCTTTTGATTAGCGAGGGCTTCTCGAATCGCCTCTCTGCACTCAAAAATTTCTTCGGTATAAGGTGGATTATGTTTTAAATATCGCTCTGTGAATCGAACACAACCAACATCGAGCGAGGTAAATCCTGAAAGTGATCCTTCAAAACCTGCTGCAATCTCTGTACTGCCACCGCCAATATCTAAAACAACAAAAGCATCATCATCCGAGAGATGATCTATGGTAGCAAGGGCTCCACGATAGGTATACTGTGCTTCTTCATCGCCACTTAATAGCGTTACATCGTAGCCGGTTTCATCTTTTACTTTCGATAAGAACAAATCGCGATTTTCGGCATCACGAACGGCACTAGTTGCGGTAACAATTACCTCTTCGCATTCGGGATATTTATCAGCAATAATTCGCTGATACTCATTTAGTACATCCAGCACACGGCGAATGCTCGACGTATTCAGGTTATGATTGGCATCCACTCCTTTTCCGAGGCGAGGCATTCTATAGCCTTCTTCAAGAACATTTAATATGGATTCGTCTTCTTTAGCTATCAAAAGCAGAACCGTGTTGGTTCCAATATCTATGGCTGCTCTCATTTTCTCAATAGGATTGCAATCCACTCTTTTTGTTGACGGGTAGCAACATGCGTAAGCAGCTGTTTATCTGTTATTTTGAGGATGGTAGATTCATCGGTTTCAAGCAATCCCGACAGTAACAATTTACCGCCCGGTTTTAGGAATTTGTTTAATTCGGGGATGAGCTCCATCAATGCATTTCGATTGATATTCGCTAAAATTAGATCGTATTCTTTTCCTTCAGGTATGGTTTCGATTGAGCCCAATTTGACTTCGAATTTCTCTATGTGATTCAGCTCCATATTTTCCTGAGCATTTTCCTCGCTCCATTCATCAATATCAAAACCAAATGCCTGCTCAGCCCCTGCTTTTAAGGCTGCGATGGCCAGAATTCCTGTTCCGGTTCCGGCATCAAGCACGTCTTCTCCACCTTTTACAACTTCGGGAATCCATTCCAGTAACAATCGGGTTGTTGCATGGTATCCGGTTCCAAAAGCCATTTTTGGATCAATCAATAGCTCGATATATTCATCACCTTCGTAAGCCTCACCCCAAGTCGGGCGCACATAAAACTTCCCGATGGTTTGGGGCTCAATGCTTTGCTCCCAATTAGCATTCCAGTTTTGCGGAGCTACGATTTCTTCTTTTTCAATGAAAGCATCATCTCCGTAATGCATCAAAATGCGCTCGATTTCTTCGCGTTTGTAGTCGTTGAAATCTTTGGCTGCGATGGATGCTATTATCCGATGGTCTTCTTCTTCAAAGCCTTCAAAATCCATATCAAAAAGCTCTGCAATCAGTAGCTCTTGGAATTCGTCGGGGATTGATAAGTGAACGCGCAAATAATCCATTACATTCGATTGTAAATTAGTTCTAGTAATACCTCGCCAACACCTTGCAGAGTCTCTTTTCCGATAATCGGCATGTCATCCTGATGCGTATGCCAATGTGACCCAAATACGATATTACCATCTTCACCACGCTGATGATTGATGATATTTATGATAGGGATGTCGGTGTATTGATCGATAATGTAATGATCGTCTAGGACTCCTGCTCCAACTTCATTCGGGAATAGGTTGTCGTAGCCTTTTTCATCCGCGATATTCCAAACTTCATCAACTAAATTGGGTGCATATCCGATCGAGTATTCTTCTTTCGGAAACACGGCGTCATTCGCTCCAACCATATCCAATAGTATAGCAAAACGTGGAGAATAACCCGGAACAGGTGGGTTTTGCGACCAATGGCGTGATCCTAAAAAGTAATTGGCTAAGTCGCCCTGAGCGCCGTAATCCTCGCCATCAAATAGTACAATGTCTACCCCAATTGGTGGCGGATTATCAGCAAAAATTCTGGCAAGTTCCATCAAAACACCCACTCCACTACCACCATCATCTGCTCCCGGAATGTAATCTGCCGTGCGTTCTGTATCCATATCTGCACGCGGACGAGTATCCCAATGCGCACACAGCATGATTCTATCGGCAGCGGTAGGATTGAATGCTGCTATAATATTTGCCATTTCCAGCGTTCCTGAATAACCTTCGCCGGTAAATTCTTGAGCGAATACCATTTGCTGACCGGCATATTCACGGAGTTTATTCATCAAATATTTCTTTGTTTCTACATGCCCATAGGTGTTAGGCACTCTCGGACCAAAATCAACTTGAGCCTGTACAAATTGATAAGCAGAATCTCCCGAAAATTCAGGTACTGTTCGTCCTTTCTCTGAAAATTGAAGTCCGGTTTTAGGCTCGTTACTGCAAGCCTGGATTAACAATACAGCAACTAATAAGTAGAAAAATTTATTCATTTCGATGAACCATTTGTGCCGAAGACTGAGCAACCGGCATCACTATTGAATCTAATATATTTACATGTGCCGGGCGGTTGGCCACAAACACTACAATTTCGGCGATATCTTCAGCCGTTAAGGGTTGTATGCCTTTATACACTGAATCGGCTTTGTCTTGATCGCCATCAAAGCGGACATTACTAAACTCGGTTTCAACCAACCCGGGAGAAACCATACTTACACGAACATTGGTGCCATGCACATCTTTCTTGGTGGCTTCGGTAATTGCCTTAACTGCATGCTTTGTAGCGCAGTACACCGATCCGCCTGGATAAGCTTCGTGCCCGGCAGTTGATCCCAAATTGATGATATGCCCACTGTTTTGTTCGATCATATCGGGAAGGAAAAGACGCGTCATCGCCAGCAAGCCTTTTACATTGGTATCGATCATGGCATCCCAATCATCGAAGGAACCGGACTGAACAGGGTCTACCCCTTTTGCTAATCCCGCATTATTTATTAGGATATCAAATTTGATTCCCTTCACGCTCACGTTAAAAGCTTCAATTGCTATCCGATCCTGAATATCGAAAGCGAATGGTCGCACTTTTACTTCGTGCTTTTCGATTAAGGAGTTTGCTAACTCTTGCAATCGCTCTGCACGGCGACCGGTAATTACCAAATGACATCCCATCGCAGCGAGTTGTTCCGCAATGGCTTTACCAATTCCGGCTGTTGCACCGGTAATTAATACCTGCTTTCCTGAAAGTCTGTTCATAGTGGTGATAGATTATGAATTACAGGCTTTAAATACTCCAAATTATCGTAGTAACTCAACCAATCGACCGGCGTTGATGATTTTTTCTTCTTGAAAAACATCTCCCAAAAACTGTATTCCCACGGGTAACCCGTTTTCATGAGTCCCGGCAGGAACGCTTATCCCACAAATCCCTGCAAGATTCGCCGAAATCGTGTACGCATCATTCAAGTACATCTGTAAAGGGTCGTTGATTTCTGAACCAATATCGAAAGCAGTGGTTGGGGCAGTTGGGCTAACAATTACATCAACTTGCTGAAACGCATCTTTAAAATCGTTTTGGATCAGCCTTCGTACACGTTGTGCTTTGCCATAATAGGCATCGTAGTAACCTGCACTTAAAACATAGGTTCCAAGCATAATGCGTCGCTTCACTTCCGGACCAAAGCCTTCGGTTCGAGATTTTTTATATAAGCGGGTTAAAGCAGAATCAAGTTTTTCAAGCTCAGTTTCGATAAGAGGCTTTTCCTTATCCGAAGCAGCTTTAAGTCTAGCTTTGATCTCTGCCTCTTCAACCTTTAGTTCATCCAGTACAGCATTTTTATCTGCACGGTGCCCATACCGAATCCCATCAAACCTAGCGAGGTTACTCGATGCTTCAGCAGTAGCTAGAACATAATAGGTTGCTAAGCCATATTTGGTGTGTGGCAAATGAATAGGTACAATTTCTGCCCCATTTTCTTCCAGTTTTTTGATGGTTGCTTCAACGATGGCTTTAACGCCTTCATCCAAGCCTTCTCCAAAAAACTCTTCCGGAACACCGATTTTAATATCTTTCTTAGGATTTTGCGTAGCAGCGACAAAATCGGGCACTTCTAACTGAGCGGAAGTATTATCGCGTTCATCAAAGCCGGCTATGGCTTGTAAAACTGCAGCAGCATCCTCAACCGAATGTGCTAGCGGCCCAATTGAATCGAACGAAGAAGCAAACGCAACTAAACCGTAGCGTGAAACACGACCATACGTAGGCTTGATACCCACCACGCCGCAATATGACGCAGGTTGGCGAATCGATCCGCCGGTATCTGATCCTAAAGTGGTGTTGGCCATATTAGCTGCAACAGCTGCAGCGCTCCCGCCCGATGAACCACCGGTAACTTTGGAAGTATCGTGAGGGTTTTTAGCAGCACCGTATCGGCTATACTCGTTGGTAGAGCCCATGGCGAATTCATCCATGTTAACTCGACCAACTATAATCGCATCGGCTGCTTTCAGACGCTCAATAACGGTTGCATCGTACACACTATGGAAATCACCCAACATTTCTGATGCACAGGTTGTCGGCTTGCCGTTTTCGCAGATTACATCTTTGATTCCCATCACGGCTCCAATCAATGGACCGTGATTTCCGGCATCTGCTTTTTTCTGAATTTCTTGAGCTTGTTGCAAAGCTGCATCTTTGTTGAGATAAACGAAGGCATTTATTTCCTCGTTAGAGGCATCAATGTTCGTATAATATTGCTCAACTAAGTCGGTGAGTTTGAGATTACCAGCTAAAATTTGTGCTCTGGCATCCTGAATTGTCTTCGGGATCAAGGTATCGTCGATTACTTTGTGGTTGTCTTTTCGTCGGAATTTACTGCGTCATCAATGTCTTTTGAGCTCTCTTCAATCTCTTTTTTGATATCTTTTGACGCTTGTCGAAACTCTTTTATTCCTTGTCCCAGACCTCTTGCTAATTCGGGAATTCGCTTAGCTCCAAAAAAAACAAGCACAAAAATAGCGACGATAATAATTTCGGGTGCTCCTATACCATTAAACATATAATAAACCTGATTGGAAATTGTTGATGTATTTGTGCTAAGATAGCAATATTTTCGGCACGATTTTTAGTATAAAATAATTCATTGAATACTTGAATTTTAATTCTTTCAAGTGTTTAATACATCGAATCCTTAAAAAATAAAGAAAACAACGTAAGGAACACTATGATTTGGACAGTTGAACTAGCTGCTGCCTTAGATGAAGCCCCTTTTCCGGCCAGTCGGGAAGAGTTAATTGAATGGGCAGAGAGAAACGGGTTACCGAATCAGGTTATCGTAAACCTCGAAGAGCTTGAAGAAATTGATGAAGGTGAAAACACCGTTTATGAAAGCATTGAGGATATTTGGCCTGATTATATTCGAAAAGAAGACTTCTTCCACAACGAAGAAGACGAAGGTTTCGATTACGACGACGTTTAAAACTCCCCTCCTCTGCTAATGTGTGGCAATCTATTGCTGTTTTGTTAATTCGTGCACTTAGCAACTCTCTTCGAGTTGCTGTGATAGTGCTATTTCTACCATTCTTTTATCCAACAAACTCTGTTGTATTTGCTCAGGATCAATCTCAAGAGCAGGTACAAACAGATGATGTTGTGCGCAGAGTTCGGTTTTCGGGGAATCGTTTTGTAAAAGCTCGAACTCTTGAAAACTTAGTTAGAACCAAAACTAACCGAGAGTTTCTGGGCATTCCTCGCTTTACGCCTTGGTATTTTTTCCATCGGATAAGTAACGGAAGCTTTGGAGAAGCACCAGCATTGCTTGATAGAACCGTAGTTGCCGCTGATATGGAGCGAATTGTATTGTATTATCAGTCGCTGGGCTATAGAGAAGTACAGGTGGACACAACCATTATTGAGTACCGCACCGATAAAATTGAAGTGTCATTTATAATACGCGAGGGAAATCCTTCTCGAATCGAGACGGTAACATATTCTGGTTTTCCACTTTATAACGAACCTGATCGCCGGCGTAGATTTTTCATTCAAAGTCCAATTACTGGTTTAGGTTTGAACGACAGTACCTTTAGAGTCAATCGGCAGTTTAACGCTCAAGAACTAAAAGATGAGCAACTGCGAATCATAAACTTCCTCCGAAATAATGGGTATGCAGCGGCAGAACGTGATTCTGTAATTGCATACGTTCGTCCGGATACCGCCGATACCTACTCGCTACATGTTTTATATCAAGTTGATCCGGGAAATATCTATCGCTTTGGAGATATTCAAGTGAAACTAGCCGATCCAAATCCACCCAACAATTACACAGATCGGAGAGAAATTGATGGTGTTCATCCGGAAACCGATACCTTAAAAACGGTTTTGATGATTGAACCCGAAACTGATACCAAACTTAGCTTACTTAGCGACCAACTTTTATTTAAGCCCGGTGAGCTTTACAACGAAGAGCTCTATTTAGAGACTGTAAAAGAGTTTCAAAACCTTGGGAATCTATATATTCGAAGGTTTGGTCAGGCAGAAAATGGGGTTCGTCCTGATTTCAGCAAATCGGTTATTCCCACTTATTTTGATCTGGAGACTTACACTAAACACAATATCAGCACCGAATTTTTTGGAATGAAAAGATACGGTTTTGGTACCGGTATTGGTGTTGATTATACCAATAACAATGTGTTTGGCAAAGCAGAACAACTAGTTATTGGAGCTAATGCAAGCTTTGAATTTGTGAGTTCATCAACCCTTGAGGATATTGCACCAGATACCACTCAATCATCTTTTTTTAGAAGTTATGAGCTTAGAACAGAATATTCGGTACCCAGAATTGCATGGCCTTTCAGCTTTTTAGACAATCAGCGATTCTTCACCAACGGTATCACTCGTTATACATTGGCCTATAGTAGATCCGATCAGTTACTATTCGATATCAATTCGGATGTTCGTTTTAATTATCGCTACGAGGTTCAGCACAATAATCGCTTGTCTTCCTTTTTAGATTTAATCGAATTGGATATCATCGACACTAACCCTTCTGACGAATACACCCAGTCTCTTATCGATAAATTCGGGGAAAACTCGTTTGAGTACATCAGGTTATTGCAAGATTTCGAACCACAGATATCTTCCATTATTCGCTATACCATTCGAAGCCAAAGAACCGATCTCATAAAAAAAGACTATGGATATTTTAGCGAATATTCAATTGCTGCTGCAGGTAACATACCATATGCCATAGATCGGTTTATCGTAACTCCGGGAACGGTAGAAGGCGATTTACCAGCTTTATTTAAGCTTAGTGATAATGAACTTACCTACAGTAGATTCTTCGCTTTAACTGCGGATTACAGAAGGTATTATCCGCTTTCGAATTCATCGGTATTTGCATGGCGCCTTTTTGGTGGATTCGCCCACCCTTACGGGCAGAATACTTCTATTCCGCTTAACCGACGTTTCTTTGCAGGCGGAAGTAACGATCTTCGTGGATATGCGCCTTTTCAATTGGGACCGGGTACCATCACTTCTGATGACATTACCATAAACGGTGGCGAAATAAAGTTATTAGCACAAACTGAAGCACGCCAGACTTTCGTACGTGATTTGTTAAGTGCAAATTGGATTGCTACCTGGTTTGTAGATGCCGGAAACGTTTGGTATGGTGCCAGAAATGACTTCCGCGATGAGGATAATACCGATCAATTGGAGCAAGGGCGTTTTAAAATTGATAATTTCTACAATCAAATTGCTGTAAGTTCGGGCCTAGGCCTGCGCCTAGATTGGGAATATGTGATAGTTAGATTTGATTTTGCATTTCGTGCACATGATCTTCAGCTTGGTTGGTTTAACAATAAAGACATGCAATTTC
The DNA here is from genome assembly GCA_034669965.1 of Balneolaceae bacterium. Lineage (GTDB taxonomy): Bacteria > Bacteroidota > Rhodothermia > Balneolales > Balneolaceae > HXMU1420-13. The sequence goes on from JAXMOK010000003.1 coordinate 68,235, forward strand.
ACTTTGGCATTGGCCATTCCTTTTAGATCTCAGGTTCCCATATGAAAGACAAAATCAAACGGATTAAAAATCAAGCGAATGTAGTATTTAAGTCAAAGTTTCTAAAGAACTTTACACCAGCTGAACGCTACGAATTTCTACAGCTTTGCCATCGCAGGAAATACAAAGAAGGCGAGTATGTATTCTATAGAAATGATCCGGGAACCGGCATGTATTTTATAGAAGAAGGCTCGATTGAACTCACCTTTAATCTGGGTGAAGAAACTCCCGAAGAAACGAAAGATGGGTTTATACTCGAAAGCTCCGACAGTTTTGGTGCTCTTTCAATTGGTTACGATCTTCGTCGAAAATCATCAGCCAAATGTTTAAGTGATGCAACATTGCTTGGTTTCTTTAAACCTGATTTCGAGGTGTTGATGGATCGACATCCTGCAATAGCCGTAAAATTTCTACAAACACTAACAAATATTGCACTCCGACAACTAGAAACCGCGCAAAATAAAATTGAAGAATTGAGCGATGCTTACACCGCGGTTAAAATAGAATTTGACGCATATTACGAACCACAAAAAGAGTAATGAACTCCCCTATCAGTTTAAAAAAAGGTGCCGAACTAACATTAACGATCGAAGGTGCCGCTTTTAAAGGTAAAGGCGTGGCCAAAGTTGACGGTCTCGCCATTTTTGTGCCCGGAACTATGCCCGGTGATGTTGTTAGAGCTAGAATTGTGAAACGCCGAAAAAGTTATCGCGAAGCAAAGATGCTGGAATTGCTGGAAGAAAGTCCGGATCGCATAACTCCAAAATGTCAACACGCAACGGTTTGTGGTGGTTGTAGTTGGCAACATGTGCCCTATCAAAAACAACTGGAGTTTAAAACCGGCCAGGTCACCGATCATATTCGTAGAATTGCGGGCTTAGAAACCCCTGTTCTTTCTGCCATTGGCTCCGATCAGGAATTTTATTATCGCAATAAAATGGAGTACAGTATCAGTAATAAGCGCTGGCTCACCGAAGAAGAAATAAGAAGTGAAGACTTTGTAGACGACACTGCATTTGCCGCCGGTTTACACGCTCCTGGTAGATTCGATAAAATCCTGAATTTGAATGAATGTCACCTGCAACGCGAAGAATCATTTCAGATTCTCAAGTTTGTAAAAGGTTACTGTTTAGAAAATGATATAGAACCGTTCAATATTTTTGAAAAGGAAGGTTTTTTACGGCATGTGATGATCAGAACGGCCTATCACACCGAAGATTTTATGGTTAATCTCGTCACTTTTAGAGATGAACCAGAAACGATGAAAACAATTACTGATGCCCTTCTAAAGGAATTTCCGGTAATCACCACGGTTGTAAACAACGTAAACGATCAGCACAATCCAACGGCAATAGGACGCTTCGAAAACGTATACTATGGTCCCGGTTACATTCGTGATAAAATAGGAGAGTTTGAGTTTAAGATTCATCCCAATGCATTCTTCCAAACCAATACTGCGCAGGCTGAAAAACTCTACGATGTTGCCCGAGAATATGCCGATCTCAAGCAAGATGATGTGGTTTATGACCTATACTGCGGTGTAGGTACTCTAAGTTTATTTATGAGCCAAAAGGCAAGTAAGGTACTTGGTATCGAACTTGTAGATGTTGCCGTTGAAAACGCAAGGTACAACGCCGAAGAAAACGATGTAAAAAATGTATCCTTTGTCCGTGGCGATATGAAGGATGTATTTACCAAAGAGATGGTAGAAGAATTTGGTGCCCCTGATGTTCTAATCACCGATCCTCCACGAGCAGGCATGCACCCTGATGTTGTGGCGAGACTCTGCGAGTTAAAAGTACCTAAACTTGTGTATGTGAGTTGCGATAGTTCTACGATGGCCCGTGACCTCAAAATTTTATCGGAAGTATACACTGTAGACAAAGTACAACCGGTTGATATGTTTCCTCAAACGTATCATGTAGAAGCTGTGACAAAATTGACTTTAAAAGGATAGCTCTTTTTAATGCACTAGCCTCTGTTAGTTTTCATAAATGTGCCTTAAAACGCTCTGGCATTATCTTTGCAAAATTAAGTTAGAACAATTGAATCTAACTATTACCGCAATGACTAATACAGAGTTGCTCACTGTTATAAAACAAGAAATTCTACGTTTTACAGAAGAAAACGACATTCAAGTTTCTGAAATTGATGACAAAACCCGATTAATGGGTTCGAAGGGAGTTTTCGATTCATTAGATCTCGTAACTTTTATTGTAGAACTTGAAGAAAACTTAATGGAAAATTTTTCCATTGAAGTGGAACTGACTTCTGATCGAGCATTAAGTCGCAGAACGAGTCCTTTCATCAACCCAGAGACACTTGCCTCTTTCATTTTAGATCAAATCCATGAGACGGTTTGAGACTATAATTATTACAGGAAGTAGGAAAGGAATTGGTCGCCATCTTACCGAGAATTACTTAAGTAAAGGTTATAACGTAGCAGGTTGTAGTCGAGGACCTTCTGAACTTGAACATTCCAACTACCTTCATTTCGAATGCGATGTAGCTGACGAAAAAGCGGTAAAACAAATGATTACTCAGGTCAAAAAAACCTTCGGTAGTATAGATATTCTCATCAACAATGCCGGTATAGCTTCGATGAATTCCGCACTTTTAACTCCCGGCGAAACGGTTACAAAAATCTTCGCAACAAATTTTAACGGCTCATTTTTCTTTGCCAGAGAATGCGCAAAAAAAATGATTCGACAGAAAAACGGTGGTAGAATTGTAAATCTGAGTACGATTGCCGTACCGCTAGATTTAGAGGGAGAACTAATCTATGCTTCAAGTAAAGCAGCCGTAGAAAAAATGACGAGAATTTTATCTAAAGAATTAGCCAATTACGGCATAACCGTAAACACACTTGGCCCTACCCCAGTTGAAACAGATCTGATCAAGACTCTATCAAAAGATAAAATTGATGCCTTGATAGAAAAGCAACCCATAAAACGATTGGGAGAATTTAGAGATATCGAAAATGTAGTTGATTTCTTTATCAACCAATCAAGTGATTTTATAACCGGTCAAACCCTTTACTTAGGTGGATTATGAATATTGAACAGTTAAAATATTACACTGGAACTTCGATTGTCGAATCTAACTGCGAGAAAACTTATCCTGAACTTTACGAACAAGTAATTAACTATCGTACTCAACTTAAATCATTGCTCAATCAACACGACGTTGTAATCATTGATTCTGACTATAGTTTTTACAGTGTCTCGTTAATTTTAGCAATTGCTGAGTTTCCAGTAATTGTTGTTCCCATCGTAAGAACGACTGATGACGAATTTATGATCAAACAAACTATTTCCGGTGCGAACAAGATCATAACTCTTAATCGTGATGAGATAAGTTGTAACGATATTAAAGATGATCCAGAACACCATTCCGATCATATAGAGATTACTTCTGCTTCTAACAGTGGAATTGTCCTTTTTACTAGTGGAACTACCGGTACACCAAAAGTAATGGTTCACAATTTTTCGAACCTAATACACAGTTTTGCAGCTCCTAGAAGACAACGCAGTTTACGCTTTTTATTATTTTTAATGTTCGATCATATTGGTGGGCTAAATACCTTATTGAGCTGCTTAAACAACGGTTCACCGATAATCCTTCCTAAAGATAGAAATCCTGAAACTGTGTTAGATTGTATTCAAAATCATCAAGTTCAGGTTCTACCAACTAGTCCTACATTCTTGAATATGTTGCTAATGCTTGACAACTTCAAAGATAAAAATCTTTCTTCTTTAAAGTTAATAACTTACGGCACAGAACGTATGCCCGTTGAATTGCTTTCAAAATTGAATGAGAGCATTCCAGGTGTAAAGTTTCTTCAAACTTTTGGTACCAGTGAAACCGGAATTGTTAAAACTAAAAGTAAATCATCCCAAAGTTTATTTTTTAAAATAGAAGATGAAGATGTTGAGTATAAAGTTGAAGAAGGGCAGTTATTTTTAAAAACCAAAACTTCAGTTAAAGGCTATAAATCACTTAAAAGTGAAAAATTTACTGCAGATGGCTGGTTCGCTACCGGTGATTTGGTGGAAGTTGATGAAGAGGGTTATATGAAGGTGAAAGGTCGTATAAACGAAGTGATTAATGTTGGCGGGTTAAAAGTGATGCCCGAAGAAATTGAGCAGGTAATTAACTCTGTTGCTGGCGTTATTGACGCAACTGTTTACAGCGAAAACAATGCAATAACAGGCCAAATGGTTTGTGCAAATGTTATCGTAAATAATGATGCTAATAAGGCTGAATTAAAAAAAGCCATTAAAAAGGAATGTTTACAAAAACTTGACAAGTATAAACGCCCGGTTCGGATTAACTTTAAGCAACAATTAAAAGCTACTAGCAGATTCAAAAAATCAATGGTAGCATGATTAAATACCGTTTAACACCTTGGGATACGAGAGTATTCGGTTTTAAAACGGCTGAGATTACTCAGATTGAATATCAGGATGATGCACTTTTTTATGAATCCTGGATTACATTGGAAAAAGAGTTAACAGCACAAAATATTAAGTTTGTGTATACCAGAATTCCTTCCGAACAAAAACAGCTTAAATTTTCGTTACAGCAAGCAGGGTTTTATTTTTGTGAAACAAGTTTATTGTTATCAAAAAACAAAGTTAGATCATTCGAAAAAGAGAAGTTACCCCCACTTATTTTGGAAGAAGTTACGATTCAACAAATTCCAGAAATTAAAGACATTGCTAAGTCTTCCTTTCACTATGGTCGTTTTCATGAAGACCCAAACATATCTTCGGATTTAGCCTCTGATCGATATGTTCACTGGATCGACGATTTGGTGGATTCTAACCAAAAAATCTACGCAGCATTGATGGGAAGTAAAATGGTGGGATTCTGTGTAGAAAAGACTAGTAACGAAGAAAATTCTACTACATTAGTACTTGCAGGAGTAGCTCATGGAAAAGAGATTTTTGCATTGTCGTTGTGGAACGAAATTATCTACCAAAACAAAGTAGCGGGAAAATCCAAAATAGAAGCAACGATTTCAGCTTCAAATATTGGCGTTTACAATATTTACGCACACTTTGGTTTTAAGACAAAAGCTTGTTATTTCGGATTTCACAAATACTTATAAACCAACCTTGCAAATTTTTGTAATTAGCAGTTAAAAGAACATTTCAGTTCTATATTTCTTTTATACTCATTCTTATTCCATTTTGGAGTGAATTGTCCTATTCTAATCACTTCAAAACTATTATTTAATAGCTACAATATTTAACTAACTCATTAAGAATGAAACTTCTACGAATATTTTCTTTTCGTCTGTTCGTACTTCTACCCTTCTTGATGGCATCAACATTAGTTATTGCACAAAGCGATCCAACCGGAGAATCTCCAGTTACTCGTACTTATGCAATAACTAAAGCGACAATTATCCCTTCGCCCGGTGCCAAAATCGATAGCGGTACAGTAATAATATCAGACGGCGTTATTACCGCCATAGGAACCAATGTTACTATCCCTAGCCATGCTGAAGTAATTGATGGAACCGATCTTTGGGTTTATCCGGGATTCATCGACGGCATGTCTAACACTGGCGCAAATCGGCCGGATCCAATGGAACGTCCTGATAATTTATTCACACCTGATCCACCTAACGATTATGCAGGAATAACACCTCATGTTTCGGTTATCACCCAGCTAGATATTACTGAGAGCAGCATCAGTAGTATGCGAAAACTTGGTTTTACAGTGTCGCACACAATCCCACACGGACGTATGCTCCCCGGAAAAAGCTCGCTAATTCTACTTTCTGATGCTGAGCATGTCGATCATCTGATTCTAAAAAAGGATGTGTCTACCGTATCACAATTTGTTGGCGCCCCTGGTGCTTATCCCGGTAACACACTTGGTATTATGGCAAAGTGGAGAAATATTTATCGTAATGCTGAATTATCAAAAAGAAACACCGAGCTATATGCATCTAATCCATCTGGATTAAGCCGACCAATGAACGATCGTGTATCTGAAGCTTTTTATCCTGTTGTAGAAAAAGCACAGCCGATTTTATTTAATGCTTCTTCATTACTAGAAGCTCGACGTGCATTACAACTCCAAAAAGAAATGGGGTTCAATTTGATGATCGGAAGTCTTGAACAGTCTTGGGAAATCATTGATGAGCTAGATAACAACAATGTTTCAGTTTTCTTGTCGCTTGATATCCCAGAAAAGCCAGAGGAAAACGAAGATGAAGATAAATCGGAAGAAGTTGCAAACCTCGAAGCAAGACGTTTAGAATTCTATAACCGCCATATGGAGCAATTTGCTGCATTAAAAGCGGCCGGAATTAAGTTTGGGTTTTCAACGCATGGAGTTACAAGTTCAAAAATCAAAAAGAACATAATTGCATTGCAAGAATTTGGGTTTGATTCAACCGATGCATTGGCAGCTTTAACTACACATCCTGCCCAATTATTAGGTATTGATGCGATGACAGGCACGCTTGAAACCGGAAAAATGGGTAATGCATTAGTTGCAACCGGACCCTATTTCTCTTCCGACTCGGACGTAAAAATGGTTTTTGTAAACGGCGATAAGTACGATTTTGAGATTAAAGAAAGTTCAAGCACTACGGTTAGCGATGAAGTTGCATCGGTGCTAATTGGTACTTGGAACTATTCGTTAACAACGCCGGAAGGTGAACAAACCGGTAAATGGATTTTTACTAATGAAACCGGTGAATTAACCGGAGTATTTACAAGTAATGATCCTTCCGGTCCTGCAGATACCGACATGGATAACCTAAATTTTGCTAACAATTCGCTTAGCTATGAATTTGCTTTCGATGCAGGTGGCCAAATGCTAACCGTGTTTGTATCGGGAGATATTGACGGCGATACCTTTGTCGGAACTGCCACGATAGACGCATTTAACATGTCGATTCCAATAACTGCTACCAAAGGAGAGCCTGAACAATGAAAACATTAAAACACGCAAGTATTTTCACCATTCTGATGCTTTTGTTTTCAATGAACGATGCAAAAGCTCAAGCTCCGAAAGGTGATGTGCTCATCCAAAACGCTACGGTTTTAACCATTACCAATGGAACTCTTGAAAACACCGATATTCTTATCGAAGACGGTAAAATCAAAAACATCGGCAAAGATTTACGTCAACCTAATAATGTGACTGTAATTGATGCCGAAGGTATGTTTGTGATGCCCGGAATTATCGATGCACACTCGCACATTGCCGGGACCTCCATCAACGAAGGTACCAGCCAAGTTACAGCCGAAGTAAGCATGGAAGATGTTGTGAACCCAATGGACGTTTCGATTTATCGAGCCTTAGCCGGTGGGGTTACTTCTATTCATCTAATGCACGGTTCTGCTAATGTAATTGGAGGCCAGAACGAAACGATGAAGCTTCGCTACGGTTCTACCAATCCTGATGACCTTCGATTTGAAGGTGCTCCAAGAACGATCAAATTTGCATTAGGCGAGAACCCAACTCGGGGCGGTCGTCGTAGAGGAATACAGCCTCAAACTCGTATGGGTGTTGAAGCGATGGTCCGTAATTCATTTAACGATGCAATTAAATATCGCGAAGCATGGGCAGCGTACAACTCTAACCGAAGTAATCGCAAAATGGCACCTGAATACGATCTAAGAATGGAAACACTGGTTGATATTCTTGAAGGTGAAATTCTGGTACACTGCCACTCTTACCGTGCGGATGAAATTTATATGCTGATGCGAGTATTTTCTGATTTCGGAATCGATAAGTTAACTTTTCAACATGCTAATGAAGCCTACAAAGTTGCTCCTGAATTAGCTGCATTTGGCGCTTCTGCTTCCATCTTTTCTGATTGGTGGGCTTACAAGCTCGAAGTGTATTATTCAACAGCGTATAATGCAGCTATCCTAACCAGAAATGGAGTGAATACTTCTATCAACTCTGATTCGGGTGAACTGATTCGTCACTTATTCCACGAAGCTGCTAAATCGCAAAAATATGGCAACTTATCAGATAATGAAGCGCTTCGCTTGATTACACTAAATCCAGCTATGCAATTGGGAATTGATGATCATGTAGGTTCTATCGAAGTTGGTAAAGATGGTGACATCGCCATTTTCGATAAACACCCACTTTCAACCTATGCTATTCCTCAAATGACTTTTGTTGATGGCGTGAAGTACTTCGACATCAACACCGATGAAGCCGATCAACGAATTATGATTGATCCGGAAGCTTCAATCGAAGACGTAGTCATTTTCAATCGCGAAGACTTCGACATGTGTATGCATGAAGAATCACTTGTGAATTTTTATGAATTAGTTAACGAGGAGAAATAATGAGATCTACTAAATTACTACTTACGATCCTTGTTTTGTTACTCAGCACTACCCTATCAGTTGCGCAAAACGATATTATGCGCCAGGCTAGAGCTGAGAAGTTTGCACTTACAAATGCCAAGATATATACCGTTACCAATGGTGTTATTGAAAACGGAACCATTGTAATTTCAAATGGAATTATAGAAGCTGTAGGTACCGATGTTTCTATCCCTTCTGACGCCATCGTAATTGACTATGCCGGGCAGGAGATCTACCCTGGCATGATTGATTCAGGCACCCAATTAGGGTTAGTCGAAATCGGCAGTATCGCGGAAGCACAAGACATCCGTGAATTCGGCGACATCACGCCTCAGATGGAAGCTTTGACAGCGGTAAACCCAAATTCTGAGGCAATACCTGTTACTCGAGTTAGCGGCGTTACAACGGTAATTACCCGACCTAGTGGTGGTGTATTCCCCGGAACTGCAGCTACCATTAATTTATTCGGTTACACTCCGGATCAAATGTTTGCAGGTTCAAAAGGGTTGGTTATCAACTTCCCTAGTAGTGGTCGCAGATGGCGACAAACGCAGGAAGAAGCTGATAGAGCCCGTGAACGTGCGTTAAAAACATTGAATGAAACGTGGGATAAAGCTGAACTTTATGCAAAAATTGAAAACTCGGACGAAGCACGTTACTATCCTGAAATGGAAGCACTTGCACGAGTTGTAAAAGGCGAAATGAAGGTATACATCGAGGTAAATGCCGCTAAAGACATCCTAAGTGCCATCGAATGGGTACAGGAAAAAGGACTTTCTGATGTGGTTTTCACCGGTGTATCTGAAGGTTGGCGTGTTGCTGAAGAGCTTGCTGAGGCTGGAATTCCAGTTATTACAGGTCCTGTTCAAAGTGTACCTACCCGTAGTAGTGATGCCTTTGATGCTGCTTACAAAAACCCGTCGGTTATGCAAAAAGCAGGCATTAAAGTCGCAATACGAACAAACGATACCGAAAATTCGCGCAACCTCCCCTATCATGCTGGTTTCGCAGCTGCTTACGGAATGGGCCGCGAAGAAGCACTAAAAGCCATTACTATTAATGCTGCTGAGATTATGGGGTTAGAAGATCAGATCGGCTCGATTGAAGTGGGCAAAAAGGCTAATTTGTTTGTTGCCACCGGCGATCCCTTTGAAACATCAACTCAAATAATTGAAGTGTTTATTGATGGATACCAAATCCCAATGACTTCAAGACAAATTGAATTGTATAATGAGTTTTTGGATCGCGTTCCCGGCTTAAATAAAAATCCGGTCACTACCGATCAATAACGGTATATTTGTACTGATATTTGTGAAAGCGGGTGAAAGCCCGCTTTTTTTTTGTCCATTAATTTTGTCCAATCATTTATAAATTTGGAACTAAATGCTATTTATTATTCATTTTGTACAGTATTATTAGAGAGTTCGCCTCCTTATAAAAGACTAATGCAAGGGATACAAAATGCAGGAATCTCCAGCTAATTATGAATTGAACTTATTTTCTATTGAGATATTAGAGAATATCGCTGATGGATTTGTCTGCTTAGATTCCAATTGGAAGTACACATTTGTAAATAAAGCAGCCGGTAAATTGCTTGGCAAAATCCCGAATGAACTAATTGGTAAAAATATTTGGGAAGTATTTCCTGAGGCTAAAGAACAGCTTATTTACGAAGTTTCTTTAAAAGCACTAGAAACTCAACATGTTCAAACCATTCGAGAATATTATAGCCCATGGGATAGATGGTTTGACAATCGTATTTATCCTACAGAAAATGGATTAACCATTATTTTCACTGATGTAACACAGCAAGTAAACAGAGAGCAGAATACAGCGAAACAACTTGAGGTTTTTCAACTCTATAACAAGTTTTTAGACAACAGTTTCGATTCCTTTCAAGTTGCCAGAGAAGATGGTTACTTAGTGTATGTAAATGATGTAGGATTAAAACAAATAGGTATCTCTAAAAATGATATCCACAAAACACATGTATGTGATTTCGAAGATGATTTTAAAACGATAGAAGATTGGCAAAATCATGTTTCAGAAATGAAACAAGTTAAACGAATGATTTTCGAAAGTACGAATACCAATCTAACAACAGGCAAACAATTTCCGGTTGAAATAACGATTAGTTATGAGATTATTGATAATGTTGGATATATCATTGCTAATGCACGCGACATCACGAAACGCATAGATGCAGAAAAACAGCTTGAGAAAACTCTAAATCTAACAATGAATGTGTTAGAAAGCATGAATGATGGGCTATCTATGCTAGATTTAGAAGGGAATCATTTGATGGTAAATTCTGCATTATGCCAAATGCTTGGCTTTGAAGAACACGAACTTATTGGCACAGGTGTTCCACATAAATACTGGCCCGAAGAACACTTGGAAGATATTCAAAAAGCCTTCGGACAAGTAATAACGGGTGAAAAGAGTGAGTTTCAACTAAAGTTTAAGCGTAAAAATGGTGAAATATTTCCTGTAATAGTTTCGCCTTCTAAAGTGTACGATGATAAGGGTGAAGTTATAAGCTATATAGCTACCATTAAAGACATCTCCGATTTAGAGTTAGCTCAAAATTTGGTGCTTAAAAGCGAACAACGCCTTCGAATAATTTTAGAGTCAACTAAAATTGGTATTTGGGATTTAGACCTCAATTCCCAAAAAACCATGCGCACCATAGAACATGATCGCTGTTTTGGGTTTTCTGATTTTCTCCCGAATTGGGACTATTCGACATTTTTAGGATGTGTTCATCCGGATGATCGAAAATTGGTTGACGAAAATTATAATAACGCCTTAGAAAATGATGCTTTCTACAATGTTGATTACCGCGTTGTTTGGGACGATGGAAGTATCCATTGGTTAAACTCTACCGGTAAATTGATCTACAACTCTGAAAATGAGCCAGAACGAGTTATTGGTACGGTTCAGGATATTTCAGAACGCATGGAACGTGAATTATTATTAAAACAATCGATGAGAGAGAAAGACTCATTGGTTGCAGAAGTTCATCATCGTGTAAAAAACAATTTAGCTGTAATCGCTGGGCTAATGTATCTCCAGGTTATGGATACTGACAATGAGGAATTAAAAGATCGACTTTCTATTAATATGGATCGCATTAAAAGCATTGCAACGATTCATGAGGAATTATATCGATCAAAAGATTTCTCGAAAATTAGTTTTTCTCAATTTATTCGAGATCAGGTGAACATGCTAAAAGATAGCCGCCTCACAGATACCGAAGTAAGAATTGAATACGATCTCACTCCTCTTTTCTTGGATATAAACCAAGCATTACCATGTGCGTTAATTCTAAACGAATTAGTCTCTAATTCATTTAAACACGCTTTTAAAGGACATACCCATCCAATAATTTGGATTCAATTACAGAAAATCGATTCTGACATTGTATTAACTATTACAGATAACGGTCCTGGAATTACTGGCGACCTTAAAAATAACAATGCACTCTCGATGGGATTAAATTTGGTTGCAACTCTTTGTGATCAAATTGAAGCTAGTCGAAGTTTTGCTAACAAAAACGGATTTTCATACACTATCAGTTTCAAAGATTCTATTTAATTAGCATTTATTAATATTATAATTTTAATTAATACCATTCTAAACTCTGCCGATAAATAAAATAACGGACTTACAGATAGAAATTCCGTTTTTATAAAAAGTTAGTACAGAATGAATAATAAAGATGTAATCCTCTGCATAGACGATGAGCAAATCATACTAAAATTGATGAGAGCTCAGTTGATTGTCCATTTTGGTGAGCAATTTGATTTTATGTTTGCCGAAACAGCAGAAGACGCAGAGTTGATTTTAAATAATTTAAAAGAAGAGAATCGACGGTTGGTAATGACCATCGTTGACCAAATTTTACCTGGCAAACAAGGAACTGAGTTTCTCACCGAACTTGCCCAAACATTTCCAAATGCTGTTAAAATTTTGTTTTCGGGTAAATCTGATTTCGAATCGGTAATTGCTGCAATTAACGAGGCAGAAATTTATCGTTATATGATAAAGCCTTGGGATGAAGTTGATTTCATCAATATTGTGAATCGAGGAATTCAGCAATTCTATATTAAAGAAAATATTGAATTACAACTGGCTGAAATTCACCATCGGGTAAAAAACAATCTCACCATCATTACCTGTTTGCTAGAACTACAAATTAACGATATTAATGATCCTGAGAGTAAAACACACTTTCAGCAGAGTATCAATCGAATTAACTCGATTGCTAAGGTTCATGAACTAATTTATGAATCTGACGACATGACAAGTGTGGATATCAAAAAGTATTTGGAAAAAATTATCCCAACTATCCATGCAACCCTACAAGACTTTGGTAAAAACATCGAGTTTGAGTTCGATATACCCAGTTATCAATTAAAAGTGAATCAGGCCATCCCTCTTGGGTTAATTTTCAATGAACTGATTACAAATTCTTTTAAATACGCCTTTAACGATTCGAATGAAGGGAAAATTTCTATCTCGATGAATGTGGAAGGGAAACGCCTAGCATTTTGCTATCAAGATTCAGGCCCGGGCTTTGATAGCAATGGCTCGCTTAGAAACACTAATTCGTTGGGGCTAATGTTGATAAATATTCAATTACAACAATTAGAGAGTATTTACACGCTCAATACAAACAACACATTTGAGCTTAACTTTTCATTTGACGCTGGACGAGCCAAAAGAGTTGACAACGCCCTGCATCATTTGAAGTACCGAAACTAAAGTAAATAATTACTTTAGTTTGTAATTGATGTCATACTTAGATTGCTCATCAGGATTATCTGCAGATCGTGAAGTATAATCGGTTGACAAGCGCCCAACTTGCAGCTCTTTTACATGCCAAATAAATACCATTTCATCGCTATCTAAGTAGGTAAAACTCAAAGTGTCGAACGAAGCATTAAAACTCCAATTTGCATACAAGGTATCTGTTCTTCCATTAGGTGTCCCACTAGATCCTATTTCAGGGTAAACGTAGGTAAACTTGTTGTTTTCGAATATGGCTTCAATTTGGCCAAATCCTGGCGTTGTGATTGGATATGTGCTACCATCTACCTGCGCTGTACTTACAGCCCAAGCACCTAAAATTAACACTTCAGGATTTGATTCTGGGGCACCGGAAGGTGTTGAATTACAAGCTGTACCAACGATTATTAATAAGCCTAATGCTAAGATTTTCATTTATGTAACTAATTTAATTTTAAAGTATACTCTGTTATCGTCACTTATTTAATATAAATTAATCACGTCCGATAAGTAAACTGTACAAGAATTGAGATTTTTGAAGTTGGCATTATAATGAAAAGGAACCTTTTATTTTTACTAATATTGGTGCTATTAACAAGTTTAACCACTAGCACAAAAGCACAATATGATGATGAATTATATATTTTTGGTTTTAGCCAGGTTTTATTAAATACAAAATCTGTCAGCTATAATGTATATGAATCTGATGAAATTCCTTTTGCCTATGGCAATAGATTTAATTCTACATCATTCGCTCTTCATCAAGTAAATCTATTTTTCCAAAAGCCCATTAACGAACGAAGTATTTTCTTCCTGAATTTAGAAGCAACAGGCTCTTATTCTTCTAAAATTCCAAGTGGCCATTTAGAAATTCCTGAGGGGTGGATCTCCTACCGATTTAGTGAACTTTTAGAAATTAAAGCCGGATTACTACTCCCTAAGTTCAATAATCTAACAGAAATAAAAAATCGATTACCCCTTTTCCCCTATTTGATCCGACCGATTATGTACGAATCGTTATTAAATAATTTGGTAACGCCCGAAGATTACAACCCTCAAAATGCCTATTTCCAGATAACAGGAAGTAAGCAACTATTGGTGAATAAATATCTTGAATATGCATTCTATATTGGTAATGCTGAAAACTCATTTCTTTCTAGAACACCCGTTGGAAGTGCCGATGATGAAGAAGCAGCAACTGCTTTTTATCTTGGAGAAAATATGAATACAGCTCTCCTATTTGGTGGACGACTTGGGTTGATTAATCAATATGAGACATTTAAAACCGGTGTATCATTTACTTATGATGAAGACAACCGCACGGAGGAAGTAACTTCTATTTTCCGATTGTCCAGCTTTACTACCCCTATTTTAGGTGAAGTAAAACGCTACCGTTTTGGCTACGATTTGTCTTTTACGCTCGATAAAATTGCTTTCGAAGGTGAATTTATCAGTGTATTTCACAATCACAAAGAGATTCGTGAAAACCCGGCATTTGCACAGGCTAACTTGAATAAATATTTCGTATATGCAAATCTGACCTACAATTTTAATGATGACTTTTACGCTTTTGGATATTCAAGCTTTCATCAGGATCAATCCTTTGAAATGGTAAAACAAGGCACGCCATCTGCTGCCGGTGTGTTAGTAACTAGTTTTGGCGGTGGCTGGCGACCATTTGAAAACACATCCATAAAAGTACAGTATTTAGATAGCTATGTACTTGAAAACAACTATCTGGGATATACTATTGATATGCTCAGTGTTGGAATAAGCACAATTTTTTAAATAATGAATATGTTTAGAGTAGCTCTACTATTATTTATTATTTCGTGCACTGTGATGGATGGTATTGTCGCACAAGACTTCGATGAAAACATTGCTGTTATTGTTCACGAAAGTATTGAATCTAATTTTTTGTCAGAAGAAGAGTTATTAGAAATTTACACTCTTTCAAATCATAACTGGAGCGACAAAACCCGAATAAAAGTAGCCGATTATAAAGGCGAAAATTACCTGCGTATACACTTTTATAACTCATTGAATTTAACTCCGAGAACAATTAAAAAATTGTGGCTACGTGCGCAGTTTACTGGACGAACGGTTCCTCCAAAGGTTGTTGATTCTATTTCGGATATGATTGACTTAGTAGTAAATAACCCGGGTACTATTGGATATGTTCCTATTACCAGAGTACCACCCGATGTTAAAGTAATCTTTGAGATTAGAAATGATCTTTAAGCCTAACTACGATATTCCCTTAAAACACCAACTTATGGTGATTGTAACGGCAATTGCCGTTGTTGCCACTATACTATTTGCCTATATAAATGGTGCTATACAAAATAGATTAGTTTATAAAGAATACGACTCAAGTGCACAGCTTCAACTAGAAGCAGTACGCCTTGGTTTAGAGATTGGCTTGAAAGAAGAGAATTACGAAAGTATCAGCGAGGTATTTTCGTGGGCTACCCGTAATGAAAACATCGATTTCATTCTTATTTATGATGAAGATGAAGCATTATTGGCAAGCTATCCTGATACCTTATCAATCGAAACTTTTAATCTGAATGAAATTCCAAGGTACATCGATAAGGATGCCGATGTTTTTGTGAAGCAAATTCAATGGTATTCCTCCATTTCCGGCGACGGGACCATCTATCTGGGCTTTAATACTCAATACATTCAAGATTCGGAACGTACGGCTGCTATTAACCTTACCTTTTTAACTATAATAATAGCAATAGGCGCCTCCATGTGTGCTTTTATTGTGGCTAATAGTATTACACGTCCGGTAGAAGCTCTTAAGAATATCGCTCAAGAATTTTCGATTGAAAACCCTGAGGTACGAGCAAATGAACAACATGGTAGTTTAGAAATTAAAGTATTGGCCAAGTCGTTCAATTCAATGCTCGACACCCTAATTGAAACGCAGAATCAGCGAATACTTGAGATGGAGCAGTTCAATGTTTCACTCTCAGAACGCAATAAAAGTATATCCAAAGCTTACTCTAAACTTGAGAAGCAAAGTAAACAATTAAAAGAGGAAAAAGAGAAGGCAACAAACACATTAAACGACCTGAAGAATACACAAGTTAAGTTGGTACAATCCGAGAAAATGGCGGCTTTAGGTCAACTTGTAGCAAGTGTGGCCCATGAAATTAACACTCCGTCTGGGGCCATTAATAGCGCTATTGATGAAATTAACCGGGATTACGTTGACATTTTAAATGATCTTATTATCGTAACCGACACTCTACCGGAAGACAAAAAAGTGCTGTATTTGAATACTTGCAAAAAAATTATTGGCTCCGATAAAACAAATTCTACCTCAGAAGTTAGAAAACAAGCACGTGCGATAAAGAATCTTGATGTAATTAGTTCTTTATCAGACGCTACATTTTATAGTCGATTATTAGCTCAAGTTGGTTTTACTGATGATTCAATAAAAGAAATTGAGCCTCTATTCAGCTACGAGTTTGGCCCAATGGTAATTAATTCATTTCACAACATAGGAATGTCACAAATTCATGTTAGAGACATCAGAATTGCCATTTCTCGAATCATCCAATTAGTTAAAGCGCTAAAAACCTATTCTAGAATCGATAACGAAACAGAATCGTATACTTCGTTGAAAGATGATCTTGAAAACACCCTCATTATATTGCATAACAAAACAAAACGTGCAATAACAATCGAAAAAGAGTTTGATGATTTGCCAAATGTTAAGTGTTACCCCGGGCGTTTAAATCAAGTTTGGACAAACCTAATCCATAATTCCATACAAGCAATGAACGGTAGTGGAACTATTATCCTTCGGTTAAAAAATATCGACGAAGAATGGGTTTCGGTTGAAGTTGAAGATAATGGTCCGGGCATTTCTGACGACGTGTTGCCTCATATTTTCGACCCATATTTTACAACAAATGCTAAGGGTGAAGGAACTGGTTTAGGATTGAGCATTTCAAAAGAAATTATCGATGAACATTCTGGTGAAATTGAAGTACTTACCGAACCGGGAAAAACTTGTTTTAAAATTAAAATTCCGGTTATTAAACCAAAGAAAACTGCCGATAAGAACATTGATATTCCTTCAGACTAGGGAACAGAAATTGAAGATGCACAGCTAAACTATGAATAAAAAGGATGTAATACTCTGTATTGATGATGAACAGATCATTCTGAATTCATTAAGTAAACAGCTTATACGTCGGTTCGGTACTCGTTTTGAATATGAATTTGCCGAAAGTGGCGAAGAAGCTCTGGAAATTGTAGAAGAACTTGATGAAGACGGCCAAACCGTTGTAATGGCCATTTCTGATCAGATAATGCCCGGCATGTACGGCGATGAGTTCTTAACTATTTTTCACGAACGCTATCCAAAAAGCATTAAAATTCTACTTACTGGTCAGGCAGCACTAGATTCAGCTATGAACGCTATCAATAAGGCCGACTTATATCGCTACCTTACTAAGCCATGGAATGAAGAAGACTTTTTGCTGACGGTAGATCGCGGACTTCAACAATATTACTTGCAAGATAAAGCTTCCATCCTACTTGCTGAGATTCATCACCGCGTTAAAAACAACTTAACTATTATTTCGAGTTTACTTGAATTACAGGTTAATGAATTTAACGACAAGAGCATAAAACTCCCTTTCCAACAGAGCATAAACCGAGTTCATTCTATAGCCAAAGTGCATGAGCTAATCTACGACTCGAACGATATGGATTCAGTCAACATCAATGAGTATTTGCAACGTATTTTACCCAGTATTCTACAAACTATGCAGGGCGATCGAACCATTAACTTGCACATCGATGTACCAGAATATCGGTTAGATATGAATCAGTGTATTCCACTTGGTTTAATGTTTAACGAACTGCTAACTAACAGTGTCAAATACGCATTTGTTAATCGTAATGATGGCAATATTTACATCAGTATGGCAGCCATCGATCGAGAGCTTAGGTTTGTGTACGAAGATGATGGGTCGGGATATGGAACTAACGATTCATTCGAAAATTCAACGAATCTTGGCCAAACACTCATTAAATTACAGCTTCAGCAACTTGAGTGTACATACACCTTAGAAACTGTGAATAAATTCCGTTTGAATTTCCAATTTATTGCAAACGAATTAGGCCAAGAATCGGGTAAAGAGACCTTATTGAACCGATAAATTAGTTTTGGGCTTGATAGAAACTCAGTTTGTAAGTCTATCTAACGCTAAGCATACACTTTATCGCACAGTAACACTATTTTATTACTTTGCGTTGTACAGAAAATCATAAACTGATCTCCCCCATCCTTTAGTTTATACTTCTTTTTTATCTCGTTGGTTGATAAAGGATAATTCTTAGAAATCACATTTATATACCCATTTTCGGCAATTATTTTGATTTCTTTTGATGACGCCGGCACTTCTTTTATCACTTTAAAAATCCTGGCTGGAATCTCCGCATTAAATACATCAGAGGTATATAAATGCGTGTTTGGAGCAAGTTTATCTAGCTTAAAACGATCAGAGAATAGATTGAAGCCACCACCTTTTCGAATTGCAGTTAACGGGTCATAAATATAAGCCGCTGGTTCCGAATAGGTTGAAACAGCATGACGTTCTTCTTCCAGAAACATTGTAAACCGAGCTGGTTTTGGCGAACCTAAGTTCTCGCAAATGATCTTAGGTGAATCAGATGAAGTATTCTTATTCAAAACGAACAATACTTCCTTCATTTCATTATCAACCGAAAGGCAAATCGCATATTCTACATGAAGTAGTTGCTTAATCGATTTTTTGAGGTCGAGCATTGGTGATGCTTTCACTAATATTTGGTCGGTAAATTCGAAAAGCTGTTCCTGTAATTCAAGCACATTGGGATGATAATTCTCTAAAGCCACCAGTCTGCTTTTTGAATCTCTTCTGCGAGATGGATCCAAATAAACAAGATCGAAACTCACTTCATTTGAGCCTACGAATGCTTCTGCGGTCGAATGAATAACTTTTGCATCAATGCCTAGAATCGTGAAGTTATGTTGGGCAAGCTTACAAAGCTCTTCGTTTGGTTCTACATAAACAAGGTGATTAAACTTCTCTGCAAAAGCCGCAGTATCAACACCGCTACCTCCAGTTAAATCAAGCACTCGATTACCTTCAACCCATTCAGCTTTATATTCAGCCGTTGCCTCAGAACTAGCTTGTTCTAAATTCGCTTTTTTTGGTAAAATCAGCTCAAAATTTGCATACCACTTAGGTAGTTTGTGCATTATTTTCTGTCGAGATTCGATTTGCGTGGCAATTTCTTTAATAGGAAGCTCAGTATTCTTTGAAGATGCCAACACCAATTCTGCCGTATTTACATGCAGATTTTCTCGAATGAATTGAATTACTTTGGGGTTAAGGAGTGACTGAATCATAATAAATGCAATAATGCTAAAGGTACCGAAATTTTGAAGGTAAGTATAATCGGAGCCGGAATTGGTGGCTTAGCTTCAGCTTGTCTACTTGCGGCTGAAAATCATCAGGTTACAGTATTCGAGCAGCAAGCTAATGTTGGAGGAAAAATGAATCGTTTTGAAAAAAATGGTTTCGTATTCGATACCGGCCCAAGCTTACTAACCATGCCCCACATTCTCGAAAAACTGTATCAGAAATGCGGTATAAGCCTCGAGAAGGAACTAACTCTGAAAAAGCTTTCTCCCATTTGCCGGTATTTCTATCAAGATGATACTGTGTTTAATTGTTTTGATGATAGACTAGCGACACTTGAGGAAATCCGGAAAATAGCCCCTGAAGATGAACTCGCTTACACCGAATTTCTTAACTACGCGGAGGATATTTACAAAAAAACAGCCAATGCATTTATCTACAATCCTCTTTACAGTTTAACCGATTTCAAACAACTGGATTTATTTTCATTTTTTGGGATAGATGCCTTCAGTACCGTTTCTAAACGAGTTGATCAGAAGTTTAAATCTGAGTATCTGCGAATGTTTTTCAAGCGATTTACAACCTACAATGGCAGTTCTCCTTATCAAGCCCCGGCTACACTAAATGTGATTCCGCATGTAGAAATCAACCAAGGTGGCTTTTATATCGATGATGGGTTGTACCAGTTGGCTGAATCATTATATAACCTTGCAGAATCTCTAGGTGTGGTTTTTCATTTTGATGCAACCGTTCAGCAAATTATCACTAAGAGTAAAACCGTAACCGGCATCGAAGTTAATGACCAAATTATTGAATCGGATTTTGTTGTTTCTAACAGTGATGCTACCGAAACCATCACAAAGTTATTAGATTCTAGTGCTATTTCAACCTCAAAAAAACAAAAAGCAGCTTACATAGAACCATCATGTTCCGGGTTTGTTTTGTTATTAGGAGTGGATACTAAATTTGAACAGCTGGCCCATCATAACATTTTTTTTAGCCAAAACTATCAGCAAGAATTTGATCAAATATTTGATGCTAAAGTAATGCCTGGTGACCCAACCATTTATGTAGCAAATACATCGTTTTCCAATGCTGCACACGCACCTGATAACGGCTCAAATCTGTTTGTATTGGTAAATGCACCCTATCTATCTGAAGCCTACGATTGGGATTCTAAAAAGGAAACTTATGGAGATTTTATCGTTGAACAATTGGAACAACGTGGGTTAAACAATTTATCTAGGCATATCATAATCAAGGAATGCATCACTCCTTCTGATTTTTACCAGAAATACTCATCCAATAAAGGATCTATTTACGGCACTTCATCGAATAGTAAGTTTTCGGCTTTTGTACGCCCAAGAAACAAATTTAAGGGCCTAAACGGACTTTATTTGGTAGGTGGATCAACACATCCGGGCGGTGGAATTCCACTAGTGGTACAATCTGCACTAAATGCCGTTGAGTTGATTAATCGTTTCGAAAAATAGTTGTTAGATTGGGAGCGCTCTTCCCATCTTCCCAAGATTGATAACTTCAACATTCTGAATTTTTCCATTATCAATTTCGAAACGAAGAATGGTTCTCATTTCCTGAAAACCTTGTTTGCCAGCTGCACCAGGGTTTATAAATAGCATTTTATTCAGGTTCTGATCGCGAGCCACTTTTAAGATGTGAGAATGTCCACAAATAAAGACATCAGGCGGATTGTTTTCCATTTCTTCGCGAATAGGAATACAATATCGGCCTGGAATACCACCAATATGAGTCATCCAAAAATCGATGCCATCTCGGGTGAAACGCTGATGCAAGGGATATTCATCTCGAATATCTTTTCCATCGATGTTGCCATATACACCAAGAACTGGCGCAATTTTTTTAAGCTGATTGGCAATTTTTATCGTACCAAAATCACCGGCATGCCAAATCTCGTCGCATCCTTCAAAATAATCTAAAACCTGTGGGTCCAGGAAGTTATGGGTGTCTGAAATAAGACCAATTTTGGTCATACAATTTTGGTATCATCATGGCTGTTGTTAAGCGGATAAAGTAAGGACTTTTCGCTGTCTTCTCCTACAAAAACAATCATCAAAAAGGCTAATATTTTATTCCATTGCAAGGCTTCAGTATTATAATTGTAACGTGGAACGGTTTGCACCACTTAAAGCGATTTTTCCCTTCGGTTGCTGCTACCGATTATCCGGATTATGAAATTATCATTGCTGATAATAATTCTTCCGATGGCACCAAAGAATGGCTAAAAGAGCATTATCCGGAAGTTAAAATTGCAGCCTTCGACGACAATTACGGATACACCGGTGGCAATAATCGAGCTGTTCCTTTTGCCGACAAAGATCTCCTCCTCTTTTTAAATAACGATGTTGAGGTTACTCCAAATTGGTTGCATGGTTTATCCGCTGTTTTCGAAACGAATAAAGAAGTTGCGATCGTGCAACCAAAATTGCTTAGTGTTGAGGAACCTGATCATTTTGAATATGCTGGAGCTGCCGGTGGTTACCTCGACACCTTAGGATACCCATTTTGTCGAGGAAGAATTCTCGATACAGTAGAGCAAGACGATGGGCAGTATGATCAGCAGGCTGAAATTACCTGGGCTTCTGGTGCAGCATTTGCCATTCAAAAAGAAGTGTTTACTGAACTGGGTGGTTTCGATGAAGACTTTGAGTTCCATATGGAAGAAATTGATCTATGTTGGCGCACGTTAAACTCGGGGTTAAAAGCTGTTTTTACTCCCGAAAGTACTGTATATCATTTAGGTGGCGGTTCGCTACCTATGGGGTCACCACGCAAAGTGTACTACAACTTCCGCAATAGTTTGTTTATGCTGTGGAAGAACCTCCCGGCCAGTCAACTATGGTATAAGTTACCCCTTCGTATGATTCTGGATGGCGTTGCTGCCATTCGTTCTTTGTTGGGGGGACGTCCCGAAGAATTTAAGGTCATTTTCAAAGCACATCTCCACTTTTACTCGTCCTTTTCGAAATTGCAACAGAAACGCAAAGTAATTACCCAATCTGGGAATATACGTATACTTGAACGAGTATTAATTATTTGGCATTACTTTGTTTTAGGCAGAAAAAAGTACTCGGATTTCATGAACAAGTAATGAAAAATCAAACAGAGAAATATCTTCTGTTTGCGAAAAAGTGGTTTTTATCTGCCCCCCTTTTTATACCCGTTATTTTGATCATGCATCAATTTTGGATGGCCATTGCGCGTAATATTTTGATGGCGGTGAATTACGATTATCCCATTCTGTTTGCCCCATTATTGATCACTTTAGATTGGGTCACATTGTTTATTCACGAAGCCGGACACACAATCTTCAGCATTTTTGGGTTTCGTTTTTTAGCGATACTTGGAGGCACTTTACTTCAACTGTTGATTCCCACATTGATACTGGCCTCTGCTTATTGGAATCGCCAGAAATGGCTTATGCAGCTTTCCCTTTTTTGGCTGGGATTTAGTTGGCTAGATACGGCGGCTTATTGTTCTGATGCAAAATATCAAAACCTCCCTCTTATTGGGAATCTCCCTAAGTCTGCACACGACTTTACCAACATGCTAACTTCATTGGATATACTCGATTATTATCTACCAATTGCATGGTTTCTGTTTTCACTTGGAGTTGCTTGTTTGCTTGTAGGATTGTTTTTGCCACTCATCAACATAAAAAAACCGGCACTTGTTGATCTGAGTTCAAATCTCGAAGAAGCCGGTTTAGATGTTTAAACTGTAAGTATTTTTAACGCCAAAGGCCAAGCACTAAGCCCATCAAGGTAAATGTAATTACCCAATATCCACCGTGTATAAAAATAAGTTTCCAGGATTTTTGCTCAAACAATCCACTAATAGCAAACGCAGGTAATATCCAACCTGCGCCTGTTAAAAAGCCATAAAAAGTAGCGCTGCCTACCGTCATTTGGGCTGCACCTTCAGGCGTTCCAAAGAAAAACATCGCTAAGCAAAACGACATGATGAACTGAAAAACAAAAGATAAACCGAATATTTTAGCCATATTACCTTCTGCTGCTTTTTCTTCCGTCATACCCGATTCAGTCATCCAGGCTTTTCCAAAAAGTGGACCATACCACAAAGCTCCTACACCGAATCCAACAAGCGAGGCGGCAACTACCGCCAACCAATTAATTCCTTCCATTTGTACCTCTGTTTAAATTGATAATGATATAAATCGCAATAGTATATTGAGACTCAGTGAATTAACAAGAAAATCCAATTTGCTGCAAATCACTTTTCAACTTCAAAATAGAGTAAAGCGTGGTAAGAATAATTCTTGATCCAAGACTGCAATGAATTGAATACAGTCTTAAATTTTGTGAATGTTTTTCGAGTCTCAAAAATGTATAAAATTCCATCACGCAACTGAAAATGCTTTTCCCATAATTTCGTACCTTTGTTACTTCTTAAGACTCAATTACGTCATACTCCTTACATTAGAAAATGAATTATCCTGATTTTTCCGTTACGGTTCCTATAGATCACGTTGCTGTAGAGGAACGAGTAGCTCGTTTGAACAAACGAAGTATTAAAAAAGAATCGAAGCTTTTTGCACTAAAATTGGCGTTAAGCATGATGGATCTTACCACTTTAGAGGGCAAAGACTCTGAAGGAAAAGTGATTCAACTTTGCCAGAAAGCAAAAATGCCTTACGGTCCCATGCCGGATCTTCCAACTGTTGCAGCCGTGTGTGTTTACCCTACTATGGTTCGCACAGCTAAGAATGCTGTAAAAGGCACCGGTATTAATGTGGCTTCGGTAGCTACTGCTTTCCCAAGTGGAATGGCGCCACTTTCGGTTCGCATCGACGACACAAAATACGCCGTTGATGAAGGCGCTGATGAAGTAGATATGGTTATAAGCCGAGGTGCATTCTTATCCGGCGAATTTCAACAAGTGTTTGATGAAATAGCTGCCATAAAAGAAGCTTGTGGGCATGCTCACTTGAAAGTGATTCTCGAAACCGGCGAATTGCTCACTTACGAAAACGTGCGCAAAGCCAGCGACATCGCCATGGATGCAGGTGCTGATTTCATCAAAACATCCACAGGAAAAATTAGTCCTGCCGCAACCCAACCGGTTACGTTGGTAATGTTGGAAGCTATCCGCGATTACTACTACAAAACCGGTAAGATGATTGGGATGAAGCCGGCCGGTGGCATCAGAACTGCGAAGCAAGCCATCCAGTATTTGGTACTGGTTAAAGAAACGCTCGGCGCTGCATGGTTAGATAAAGATAATTTCCGATTCGGAGCCAGCTCGCTTGCCAACGATGTGTTGATGCAAATCGTAAAACAAACAACGGGACAATACCAGAGCCCGGATTATTTTTCAGTTGATTAATTACCGTTATGTCAGAGACTACAAATATCAAAGAAACGTACAAACCCACTTCACCGAACTCTAAACTCGATTTCGCATCGGTTTGGGAATACGCTCCGGCACCGGAAAGTGCCTCTCACGCAGAAGTTAAAGACAAATACGAGCTGTTCATCGGCGGAAAATTCGTAAAGCCATCGAGTGGCAATTATTTTAACAGCACAAATCCTGCTAATGGCGAAGTAATTACAGAATTTGCTGAAGCATCAAAATCAGATGTAAATAAAGCCGTAAAAGCAGCACGAAAAGCTTTCGAAGGCGAATGGAGTTCGATTTCTGCTAAGGAACGCGGTAAATATCTCTATCGAATTGCACGCATGATTCAAGAACGTGCTCGTGAGTTTGCCGTTCTGGAAAGTATGGATGGCGGTAAGCCAATCCGTGAATCACGCGATGTGGACATCCCTTTGGTTGCTGCACATTTCTTTTACTATGCCGGATGGGCGGACAAACTCGAATACGCTTTTCCTGGTCAAAAACCTGAAGCTGTGGGTGTTTGCGGGCAGATCATTCCTTGGAATTTCCCGTTATTGATGTTAGCCTGGAAAATTGCACCTGCCCTGGCTTGTGGAAACACTGTAGTGTTAAAACCGGCAGAAACTACTTCTCTAACCGCTCTTAAATTTGCTGAACTAGTACAAGAAGCGGGCTTACCGGCCGGTGTGGTAAATATTGTGACAGGCGCAGGTGAAACCGGTGCTGAGATTGTTAATCACAAAGACATCGACAAGGTTGCTTTTACAGGATCAACAGGCGTTGGAAAATTGATACAACGCTCACTTGCCGGAACAGATAAGAAATTCACGCTTGAGCTCGGTGGAAAAGGTGCAATGATTGTATTCGAAGATGCACCCATCGATCAAGCTGTAGAAGGCATTATTAATGCAATTTTCTTTAATCAAGGGCATGTTTGCTGTGCAGGTTCTCGATTATTAGTTCAAGAAGGAGTTGCCGATACCGTAATGCAAAAACTGAAAGATCGCATGGAATCTCTAATCGTTGGTGATCCATTGGATAAGAATACTGATGTTGGTGCTATCAACTCTCACGGGCAATTCGAAACCATCAACAAATACTTAAAAATTGCTTTGGATGAAGGCGCTGATGTGTACCAAAGTTCTTGCAACATCCCTGATAACGGATATTTTGTTCGTCCTACACTACTGAGTAATGTTTCCCAATCGAACCGTGTAGTTCAGGAAGAAATTTTTGGCCCGGTATTAACTATTCAAACCTTTAGAACTGCGGATGAAGCCGTTCAAAAAGCAAATAATACACCATTTGGATTGGCTGGCGGCGTTTGGACCGACAAAGGCTCAAAAATCTTTAAAGTAGGTTCTGGATTACGCTCCGGTGTTGTTTGGGCAAATACCTACAACAAATTCGATCCAACTTCGCCATTTGGTGGCTACAAAGAAAGTGGTGTAGGTCGCGAAGGCGGGTTACATGGATTGGGCGCATACCTGAAATTTTAACTCCACCATCAGTAACAAAGAAATTATTGATCGTTAATTGATTTAAATCATGAGTCATTTAGAAGTTTTAAAAACCTACAAAATGTTTATCGGAGGGCAATTCCCTCGCACAGAATCCGGCCGATTTTATAAAGTGCTTAACAGCAATGGTGAATTGTTAGCCAATGCTTGTTTAGGCAGCCGTAAAGATGTTCGTAACGCCGTTCAAACAGCACGTGGTGCTTTTAGCGGATGGAGCAAACGCAACGCTTACAATCGGGGCCAAATTCTGTATCGCATTGCCGAGATGATGGAAAGTCGCCGTGCAGAGTTTATGAAAGAACTCAGCCAAATCGGTTTCTCCGAAAAAGAAGCAGAGTCAGACATCAATGCCTCTATCGATCGATTGATTTACTACGCTGGCTGGACAGATAAATATCAGCAAGTATTTGGTAGTGTAAACCCTGTGGCGAGCGCTCACTTCAATTTCAGCATACTAGAGCCAACGGGAGTTGTAGGACTCATCGCCCCAGAGGAAAGTCCATTACTCGGGCTAACTTCGATGATCGCTGCGACCTTAGCCGGTGGCAACACTTGCGTGGTGTTAGCCTCCGAAAAATATCCATTGCCCTCAATCGTTTTTGCCGAGGTGTTGAATACCTCTGATGTGCCCGGTGGTGTAGTGAATATCATTACAGGAAAAAGAACAGAGTTAGTGGAACATTTAGCCGGACATATGGATGTAAATGCACTCTGCTATACCGATAAGTTACCTACCGAAATGGTAACACAAATCGATGAATTGGCAGCAGAGAACATTAAACGAATTCTTAAAAAACCTGTTACCGATTGGAAAGCCGAAAATGCTGAATCACCCTATTTTATTACTCAATTTCAGGAGACCAAAACTACTTGGCACCCTGTTGGATTCTAGAATGAAATACGTCTTTCTATTTTCTTTTTTGATTATTTTAGGCTGTGCAAGTAGTGAACCTACAGTTCAACCTTCTGAACAGTCTCAAACAACTGAAGAGTCAACTTTGACTAATGATATAGCTGATGAAGCTGAATCGAGAGAAGAATCTACGGAAGAGGAAATAGATTCATATCCTTATTTAAGTTCACTGTCAGATACTTATCTGAATCGTAGTAATAAAATTCCGGAAGGCTACGCTCGTATTAAAATTGAAGTTGAGGAAGAAGAAAAAGATTTATTCGAAGGGTATAGAGTTCAAATTTATTCCGGTCCAGATGTTGCCCTTGCCGACACTACTGCAAAACATTTTCGAGTTTGGAGTACCGCAAACATCGACGGGTATGTGCCAGAAACCTATACTTTTTTTAAGCCTCCCTACTATCGAGTTCATGTAGGTGATTTCCACGAAAGAGAAAAAGCCATAGAGTTTTCTAATTTGCTAAAACGTAGATTCAGAGATTCATGGGTAGTGTACGATCGCGTTAACCCATATAACGTTCCGGCAGACACCACTATGATTTATATCATACGTTAATTTACAGTTAGCCAATATGCTTGATGATGGAATCTAATATTAATAAGTACAGAGCTAAAATATTTTGACACCTGTTTTATGCCTTAGGAACGTCATTCAAATTGTTCAGGTTTTTACACAGATCAAATCAACAACATGAAGGCGTTAATTAAGTTTGTGCTCCTGCTTGGGGCTTTTTTTACTTTTACTTTAGTTGTATTTAAACTTCTGGGAATACTAAGTACCGACGATATTAAATTATGGCTGGAAACCGCAATGGAGCTCTCGCCTTGGATTGTTGGTTCTATTATTGTGTTATTAATGTTAGTTGATTTGTTCATTGCTATTCCAACCTTATCACTAACCATACTTTCCGGATTTTTTCTTGGAGTTGAGTTAGGTGTTTTTTATTCATCTTTAGGAATGTTGGGGGCCGGTACCATGGGGTATGTAATAAGTAGGTTTCATGGTAATAAACTTCTTCGTTTTGTTAGTAAAGATGAAGAACAAATTGAAGAAATGACTCGGCTATTTTCAATGTTTGGCCCCTTTAGTTTGATGCTTTGCAGAGCAGCACCTATGCTGCCTGAGGTTACATCTTGCCTTGCTGGAGTAACCAAAATGCCCTATTGGAAATACTTGTTGTTCTATTCAATCGGAACTTTGCCTTATGCTGTCATTGCTGCCTATTCAGGTTCAATTTCAACAGTTAGCGATCCGGGACCAGCAATATTCACTTTTATAGCCATTTTTGGAGTACTTAGCCTAGTTTGGATTGCCTTCCTATATATCAACAAAAATAAGCTAAGAAGCTGAGCCTTACCGGCTTAATGATTCTATAATTACTACCGATAAAAGGTATATCATCGACGATTTATTCTCAATTTTGAGTATTAAATCATAGCATTGGCAATGGTAGAGTATAGAATATGGATACAATCAACCTAGTTTTAATTGAGGATAATACGACAGATTCAATTCTGATCGGGAAAATTTTACTTAATGGTGATTACAAAACCGAACTTACAACATTCAGTTGTTTTAAATCTTTTGAAGCCAATTGGATTCCTTCAAAAACAGACGTTGTAATTACCGATCATCAAATACATGATAATACTAGTTTTGATGTAATAGAAATAGTACAAAGCCACTCAAATGATATACCAATAATAGTACTTTCTGGCTCACTCGAAGACAAAGAAATCGCACGTCTAATCCTTGATGCACGTGTAAACGATATCATTCTTAAAACTGATTTAAAACGGCTTCGTGTATCAATTTTAAAAGAATTGCAGGCAAAAAAAACAATCCAACTGCTGGAAAAACAGACGCAGGATTTAAAAATGCTTTCGTTGGTTGCAGAACATACCCACAATGGCGTTATTGTAACTAACTGCAATGAAGATATTATATGGGTAAACAAAGCGTTTACTAAAATCACAGGGTATAGCAAAGAAGAAATAATTGGTAAACCCCCTTCTTCTATTCTTCAAGGACCAAAAACTTGTGTGGAAACCAAAAAGAGAATTCGCCACAATTTGGAAAAGAAAATTCACTTTTCTGAAGAAATTCTTAACTATGGAAAGAATGGAAATCAATATTGGATTAAACTTAATATCACTCCAATAATTGAAGACGGCGTGCATACTGGTTTTGTAGCCATCCAAGAGAATATTACAAAACGAAAACTAGTTCAGAATCAGATCAAAGAAAGCGAAGATCGATTGGATGCCGCAATTCATGGTGCTGATCTTGGTGTATGGGATTTAAATGTAGAAACCGGCGAAAATTTCGTAAACGATAAGTGGTATGCAATGTTCGGTTACGAAGATGGCGAAATTGATGCCAATTTAGAAAGTTTCATGAACTTAGTTCATCCGGAAGACACTTACATTGTTGACGAAATGTTTAAAGATCTAGTGAAAGGCGAAAATTTCTTCGATTTCACTATCCGATGTTTACATAAAAACGGCGATTATCGAGTTATTCGAGATCGTGGACGTGTAATTCAACGTGATGCAGCGGGTAATTTAAAACGTTTGATTGGAACACATCTTGATATTACAAATGAAAATAAACTGCAAGATGATCTAGCTTCATCATTAAAAGAAAAAACAATTCTACTTCAGGAGATTCATCATCGGGTAAAAAATAACCTCGCTATTATTACCGGTTTACTACATTTGCAGGCATTTAGTACAGAAAATGAAGAGGTTGGGACTTTCTATTCGGATATGATCACTCGAATTAAGACCATTGCCGATGTTCATGAGCTTTTGTACAACAATGAGTCGTTTACCCGCATAAATTTACACGAATATGTGGGAAGTTTGGTGAACAATATCAAAACTTTGTTCAAAATTCAGATAACGCCAGATATTGATATTGTGATTGACAAATTTTTCGAGATCAATATCAACCAGGCAATTCCTATAGGATTATTGCTTAACGAATTGCTCACAAATTCGATGAAACATGCTTTCGATGACGACACCGATCCAACAATAATTCTTCGTATTTCGAGAAAAGACGAGTTTATATATTGTAGCTACAAAGATAACGGTAAAGGATGCGACGTAATTAATATTGGTCAATCCAGTAGCTTAGGCTTCACTTTAATTCAAACGTTACTTCAACAACTCGAATCTACATTTGAGTACACCAAAGAAGGAGGTTTCGGTATCAACTTCTCTTTCAAGGTGAAGCACAAAGGCGCCCACTCGAATTTACCAGTTACACATTAAATCGGAAAAGTAGTACATCGCCATCGGCAACTATATACTCTTTACCTTCCTGGCGCATTTTACCGGCTTCTTTAGCCGCTTTTTCGCTTTTTAATTCAGCATAATCGTTGTAAGCGATGGTCTCTGCTCGGATAAATCCACGCTCGAAATCGGTGTGAATCACACCTGCTGCTTGTGGTGCTTTGGTTCCTTTTTTGATGGTCCAAGCACGTGCTTCTTTTGGCCCTACGGTGAAATAAGTGATAAGTCCAAGCTCGGCATACGCGGCATGAATCAATCGATCAAGACCAGCACTTGAAACGCCTAATTCGTCAAGAAACATTTCCTTTTCTTCTTCATCTAACTCGGCAATTTCCGCTTCAATTTTAGCGCAAAACATAACTACTTCGTCGCCAAAACCAGCTGCTATTTCTTTTACTTGATCTACCAAGGTATTACCGGTTTCTAAATCAGATTCGCCTACATTACACGCATAAAGCACAGGCTTTGCTGAAAGTAAAAACAGATCTTTGTACGCTTCTTTCTGGTCATTAGAAACTTCGAATGTACGAGCTGTATTGCCATCTTCGAGATGAATGCGTAATCGGTCAACAATTTCCATTTGCGCTTTCATGGTCTTATCACCACTCTTAGATTGCTTTTTCAGAGTTTGAACGCGCTTTTCAACACTTTCAAGATCCTTAAGGATCAATTCAGATTCAATAATCGCGATATCTCTATCCGGATCAACATCCCCTTCCACATGGATAATATCATCGTCTTCGAAACATCGAACAACATGTATAATCAAATCAACTTCCCGAATATGGGATAAGAACGCATTGCCCTTCCCTTTGCCTTCGGCTGCACCTTTTACTAACCCGGCGATGTCAACAAATTCGATACTGGTTGGAATAATACTTGCCGAACTTGCTAATTCCGCTAAATTTAAGAGGCGCTCGTCGGGTACCGAAACTAGTCCAACATTTGGATCGATGGTGCAAAAAGGAAAGTTAGCCGATTCTGCACCTGCGTTACTTAACGCATTGAATAACGTTGATTTACCTACGTTGGGTAAACCAACAATTCCACATTTTAAACTCATTAACTAATACTTCAAAAATTAAAAATCTATTCTCTTTTGTTGAACGAATTCTCGCTCGGGCAATATCAATGCTGTTAGCTTGCCAAACTGTTCATACACGCAACCGGTATCTATGCCAATCATATTTTTGCCCTCAATGGGTTGGCGTACTGGCGTATGGCCAAAAATTACGGTTTTTTCCCATTCATTATCTGCTTTTTCTAAATGTTCTCTTGTCCATAAAAAGCTATTGTATGCACTCTTATCCTCTAAAACTTCTGAAACAGTTCTATTTGATGGTAAGCCTGCGTGCACAAATACCCATTCTTCTGCCTCATAAAATAATTGAGTGCTTACTAAAAACTTTAAATGAGCATATGGAATTTTCTTATCGGGGCATGTGGCGTAATACGATTCGAGTGTATGCGCACCACCATGATTTAAGTACTCGTAATAGGTATTATCAGAGTAATAAGTAAGGAGCATTTGATCATGATTCCCTCGAATAAAAATGCATTCATGATTTTTTCTAAATTCCAGTAAGGAATCTATTACCTGCTTCGAAGCCGGTCCGCGATCAACATAATCGCCCAAAAACACATAGATTTTTGAGTCTCCGTATTCTTCGTCTAGTCGTGTAAGTAATGTTTTTAAAGTTTCAACGCAGCCGTGTATATCGCCAATTGCAATGTATCCGTTCGTTTTTTCTGTCATTGATGGGTTGACCTATCGATTAATCCTCTACCTGATTTCTTAACTAAGCCCTCCTGCTTCAAATCTTCTAAGGATGCATCCAGAATTCCGTTTACAAATCTACCGGATTTAGCAGTCGAGTATTTTTTTGCCAACTCTATGGCCTCATTAATCGACACTTTAGTGGGGATATCTTCGAAATATAAAAACTCACAGAGCGCAATTTTCAACACAATACGGTCAACCATTGCTAATCTGCTAATCTCCCAGTTTTGAATGTGTTGAGAAATGATTTCATCAAATTGAGTCTGATTATCAAGAGTTTTGAAAAACAGACGTTCACCAAACCTTCTCACTTCTTTTTCCGTTCCTAAGTGTTCTTTAAGCACTGTATCGGCTATATGTTGTACAGTGTCGCCACTTTGTAGATATGCGTAAATAGATTGAAGAACGGTTTCGCGTACTTTTCTGCGATTAATCATGCCTGGTCTTTAAAATTCAGCGTTAAAGATAACCAATTCGCAATAAACATTAATCACTAATCAACGCATATTGAACATTGATTACTCCTTACTGATCATCGTATATTCACTGCTCTGCGTCCGTAGCTCAGTTGGTTAGAGTATCACATTGACATTGTGGGGGTCACTGGTTCGAATCCAGTCGGACGCACTAACACTTCTTCCTATTTTGCCCGTTTTAAGCTATTTCTGCAACACTATAGATACTTTTATCGAGACGTTAATGTTGGCATAAGTATCAAAAATCTTTCTAAAAGTATTGCATCAAGTGCATAATAGTGTAATTCAGATAATTCATTAAGCACAGGTTATATACTTTAGGAGCTTAAATACCTTTCCAGAAATTTATTTCGTCACTATTTTTTTTGTTTCTCTAGTACTTGTTCTACCCATTTCCCAACTAAAAGTACCATTTGCTTATCGATATCGGAGAATGGCTGTTTAACAGAGCCAATATCATAGAAACCAAGTGTTCCAAAGTGATCACCATGTATTATAATTGGTTTTCCAATAAATCTTGAAACCTTATTAAACTCTAAAAAATGAAGTTCTTTTTCAGGTAAGTTTGTGAAATCATTCAAAGCTATTAATTCTACCTCCGGATGAATAAAAGTTTGAAACATATTTACTTTTAAACCGATGCTATTTCCACTTTGGAAATTGTAAATAATTCTCTCTTTTGATTCATTTTTATTAGATATAAAGCCATGATTCAAGCCTAATGTCTTGGCAACTCTAGCAATTATTTCGCTTAATAGTTTTTCAATATCTTCATTTTCCAATCGAACTATATCGACTAATACTGAAAGTCTTTCTTTTATTCTATCAAACTCTAAATTTCTTTTTTTGTCATAGCTAAGATCTTTTACAACAACCAAGTAACCAATCTTATTTCCTTCATCGTTTTGTATTACCGAACCTATTGTTTCTGCAGGGAATGTCTCTCCATTTTTTTTTTGATATTCGATTTCGTAGACCATAGAATTTGATGAGTTTCTATGTGCATACATAGTTAAACCCAGTTGTAAAAAGTCGTCTCTATTGGAATAGATTACTGCTTTTTCTTTTCCTAATACTTCTCGCTTGCTATACCCAAACATGAGCATAAAAGCATCGTTAACTTCTACGATCTCTCGATTCAAATTCGTAACAATAACTGCAGAAGGAATTGCATTAAAAGAATACTTATATAGATTCTCAAAATCGAGAATGGAACTATTGTTACTCATGATAGTTCAATATAAGTAGTGTTAACTAAAACTTACATAACTATCTAGTGTTTTATAGGTACATTTATTACTATTAGTAAGGTTAAGATACGTGAGAGATATATAATTTTAATAACGAGATACAATGGATAAGCTTTTTCAAGTTCTATTGGTAGAGGATAATTCGCTACATATAAAAATTCTACTTGACTACTTAAAAAAAATCGACCTCGATCTCTCTATTTCTGTGGTATCAACACGCAATGCATTTCAAAATACGATTAAATCGAACGAATTTGATTTAATAATTTCCGACTATATGCTCACGGATTTCAGTGGCTTGGATGCTTTAAAAATGTTTAGGAAAATTAATGAAGATGTTCCATTCATTTTAGTGTCTAGCTACATGAACGAATCGGAAGGTGTGGAAGCTATGATGAATGGTGTAAGCGATTTCTTAATTAAGGACAATCTGCGTCGAATTATTCCTGCTGCTAAAAGGGAATTACTTAATTATGTGAAGCGACGTACTATTGAAAATAGCCTTCAACAAAGCAAAGCCATTATCGAGCGAATGGAAACCAACATCGAAGGTTTCGCTTGGGAATCGAATGCTGAAAGCTTAAAACTTACTTATTTAAGCCCTACATTTGAGTCTATTCTTGGATATTCGATAGAAGAAGTGATAAACAAACCCGATATGTGGGGTGATTATATTCACCCTAAAGACTATTACCGAGTTATTGAATATTACACCAACGCAAAAGAGAATAATTTAAATGAGATAGAATATCGCCTTATTAACTCGGATGGCAATGTGTATTGGTTCAGAGATGTAATAACCTATAGTACAGATCCAACGGATGGTAATAAAATTCAGGGTCTTATGGTTGATATCACTGAAATTCGTGAAAATAAGGAGCACCTTAACCGATCGGTAAGCGAAAAAGAAGAGTTGATATCTGAATTACATCACCGGGTAAAAAACAATCTTGCAGTAATATCTAGTATGATTCAGCTTCAGGCAATCACTGAAGAAAAACCTGAAATTCAGGTGAAATTAATCGAAGGTGTTAATCGAATAAAAAGCATGGGTATAGTCCATGATATCGTTTACCGTAAAGAGAAATTCAATAATTACTCGATTAAAGACGGTATCGAAGACCTCGTTAATTCAGTGATAGACACCTTGGCTTCAAGTAACATTTTTGAAGTTAATTACGAAGTTGATGCCGAAATTACCTCAATACAACAAGCAATTCCGGTAGCGTTAATTCTTACAGAAGTAATTTCAAATGCGGTAAAACATGCTTACACAGAAGATATCGACTCAAAGAAAATTGATATTCTACTTACTGAAAACGACGATGAAGTTGTGACCCTTGAAGTAAGAGATTATGGTGTTGGTTTACCGGACGAGATTATTAAATCAGCACAAACAACAATCGGAATTTCTATAATAAATGCACTTTCTACTCAATTAGATGGCACGTTCTATTTCGAAAAGGCTGATCCAGGAACGCATTTCAAACTTAATTTTAAGAAGTCCTACCTGTCTGACGATAGTTATTCTGCGCATTATTGAAGGAAGCCCGCCTTCAGTTTTTAACTTTGTTAAATTCAAAGCAATAACTTGTTCCATCGTTCGAACTAACTTCGGTTGAAGCACGTAGTTGTTTGGCTAAAGTTCTAATAAGTTTCATCCCAAGCGAGAATCCCGGTTTTGAAAAGTTTTCTTGATCAAAACCAATACCATTATCCTCAACCTTAATGGATACTTTCTCACCACCATTTTTAATACTTACATAAATTATCCCCTCTTGCTTCCCTCTAAAGGCATGCTTAAAACTATTAGTGACAATCTCATTTATTAATAAACCGCATGGAATAGCTTGTGTAATTGGCAGTTTCAAGTCATCAACATCAAGTTTGATGTCAACCGAAAGATCTCGAGTACCAATTGCACGTTTAACACTCGAAATTAATTCTTCGATGTAGCTCGAAACATCCACTTCTGTGAGATTTTCATTTTGATATAGTTTTTCATGAACCAGCGCAATTGAACGCACTCGCATTTGGCTGTCTTTTAAAACTTTTTGTGCGTTTTCGTTTTGTGTAGCATACGATTGAAGTTCCAAAAGTCCTGTTATCACAGCCAGATTATTCTTTACCCGGTGATGAACTTCGGCGAGTAATACTTCTTTTTCTTTTAAAGATTTTTTGATGGTTTCTTCCGCTTTCTTCCTTTCAGTTATATCCACATAGAGTCCAAATTTCGCCTGAACAACCCCATCGATAATTACTGGCACTGAATACACGATTACATCTAAATGAGTGCCGTCTTTAGCCACCCGAACTAGTTGTTTCTCTTCTACAATTGGTGAGTTTGTTAATCGAATTGCTTCATTTGCACCGGTTTCGGGCACAATAATTCGATCAATCTCTAATCCCTTTATCTCTTCAAAATCATACCCAAACAAATGCTCAAACCCTTTATTTACTAATTCCACTTCGTTGTGCGAATTCAATAAAGTGATGGCAAGCGGAGTGGTGTTAAACAACTCACTGAATAATGTTTCCCGTCGGATTAGTTCTTCTTCAGCAAACTTACGGTCAGAAATATCTCTTTCAATAATAATGAGCACATTTTTACCGAAATAACTCCCTCTGTTTACTAACATTTCGGTAAGAAACACTTCTCCATTAGCTTTTTTCGACCATACCTCAAGTTTTTGAGCCTTTTGAGTTTTAGAGCGCTCTCGAATTTCCATCATGGCTGTTTCGTCGAATTTACCGGGCGCTCGTAGAATCGATTGATCTTTACCAACCAAATCTCTCAAATTATAGCCATACGTTAATTTTAGCCCCTTATTCGCAATAACGATTTTATTATTATCATCTAAAATATATATGGCATCAGTCATCGAATCGAATAAGTCGCGATAACTTTGAATGCTCTTTTGAGATTCGTTGTAAGCCAGAGCGCGCTCAGTAACATTTGCAACCAACGAGTAAATTGAAACCACTTCCCCATTATTGTCATACAGAATGGAATTATGCCATTCACTGTACACCATTTTACCATCTTTAGTGATATTTCGATTTACTATGGAAATATCCTCCCCTTTTTGATCGATCATTTTTTGGATAGACCCAAAAACCATTTCGATATCCTCGTGGTGCACAAAATTCTTCAGAAGTGTATTATCCGAAATTACTTCTTCCTCTGTCCAACCAAACATTTCCGTTGCTTTCTCCGACCATCGTACAATTTCGCCATTCGGTTTCCACTCAACTTCTGCAAGGGGAAACCCTTGAAACCCAACGGGTGTGCTAATCAGCGTTTCTTCATTGTCGTCCAAAAGATCCGACAAATTATGTGCAACCAACAATTTAGCGGGCTTACCTAAATAGGTAATGATATGTGAAGAAAACTGCACAATCTGCTGATTGATATTCCCTGCTTTCAACGTCCAAACTTTATCAAAGGTTGATGCTTGGCTGTTTTGTTGGATATGTGCTGCAGTTTCAGGGGTAACTTCTTCAACCAGATCATGAAGTGTTAGCCCAATCAATTCTTCTTTTGATTTATTAATTAACCCCAGTGCTGCATTATTAATATCTAAAATTTTAAGAGATATTTGATCGCATACGAACATACTCTGCGATCCGAAAAAGCCTTTATTGTCCTGAATCATTAAAAAAGTCTATTATTTTTGCGGCACGAATATGCAAGGCTTTTTTATTTATATCTACTAAAAAATGAAATTAATAAACATACATCCATAGAATGCTCCTGAAATTGTTTTTTTCTATCTTCCTTGCCTGTGAAATTTTAATACTGAAACAAAATTAATGGCATCCCACCAAATCGAAATTACATTACCCGACGGCTCAACACGAAATTATGACTCCGGCATTACCGGTAAAGAAATAGCAGAGTCCATTTCATCGGGTTTAGCACGAGTAGCATTAAGTATTACAGTTAATGGTGAAATAGTTGATTTAGATCGCCCAATCACCGAAGATGCCATGGTTGCCATTAACACGTGGGACTCGGAAGACGGCCAATACACTTTTTGGCATTCATCTGCTCACTTGTTAGCTGAAGCCATTCAGGAAATGTATCCGGAAGCTAAGTTTGGTATCGGCCCTCCCATCGAAAATGGGTTTTATTACGACATCGATTTTGGGGATAAACAAATCTCTCAAGATGACTTAGTCGCCATCGAGAAAAAAGTAATTGAAGTAGCACGGCGCAAAGCTTCCTTCGACCGTAAAGAAGTATCCAAAAAAGAAGCTCTCGCCTTCTACAAAGAAAAAGGGAATGAGTATAAAATTGATTTGATTGAAGGACTCGAAGACGGCGAAATCACTTTTTATACACAAGGAAATTTCACCGATTTATGCCGTGGTCCACACATCCCAAACACAGGTGTAGTTAAAGCAATTAAGCTTACAAACCTTGCCGGTGCCTACTGGCGTGGTGATGTAAATTCTAAGCAACTCACGCGCATTTACGGCATCACTTTTCCTAAACAAAAAATGTTGGATGAGTACATTCACCGCGTGGAAGAAGCCAAGCGTCGAGATCATCGCAAGCTGGGTAAAGAACTTGGCATTTATATGATCGACTCTATGGTGGGCAGCGGTTTACCAATGTGGTTGCCCAACGGAACCGTTTTACGTCGCACGCTTGAAGCTTTCCTACGTGATGAACAAGTAAAGCGCGGCTATAAAGAAGTTATCACTCCGCATATTGGAAGCTTGGAGTTATACAAAACATCGGGGCATTACCCGTATTATCAAGATTCGCAGTACGACCCCATTCAGGTTGATGATGAAGAATACATGCTTAAGCCTATGAACTGTCCACATCATCACCGAATTTATTCTTCTGATATGCGCAGTTACCGTGATTTACCACTTCGTCTGGCAGAATTCGGATCTGTGTATCGCTACGAACAATCGGGTGAGTTAAGTGGATTAAGCCGTGTTAGAGGTTTCACTCAGGATGATGCTCATATTTATTGCACACACGATCAGTTAAAGCAAGAAATTCGAAATACTATTGAACTCACACAATTGGTATTCAGTACTTTTGGTATGCCGGTGGATATCCGTCTCTCCTTCCGCGATGACAACGATGAGAAGTATGGTGGAAGCACAGAATATTGGGAGCGCGCGCAGCAAGAAATAAAAGATGTAGCCGACGAAATGGAGCTCGATTATTTTGTAGCACCCGGCGAGGCAAGCTTTTATGGGCCAAAAATTG
The DNA here is from genome assembly GCA_034669965.1 of Balneolaceae bacterium. Taxonomy (GTDB): domain Bacteria; phylum Bacteroidota; class Rhodothermia; order Balneolales; family Balneolaceae; genus HXMU1420-13. The sequence continues at coordinate 107,719 of JAXMOK010000003.1, forward strand.
ATTTTATTATTCGAGATGCGATCGGACGTAAATGGCAACTTGGCACCGTTCAGGTTGATTATGTGATGCCCGAACGCTTTGATCTCACTTACATAGGATCGGATAACAACAAACACCGACCGGTAATCATCCACCGTGCACCATTTGGAAGCATGGAACGCTTTACCAGTATATTGATTGAACATTTTGCCGGAAACTTCCCATTATGGCTCTCTCCGGAACAAATTCGCATTTTGCCGATAAGTGATACACAGAACGATCAAGCAAACGAATACGCTGAAATTCTCCGATCAAAAGGCGTGCGCCTAACTGTTGACGAACGAAGTGAACAAATTGGTGCAAAGATTAGAGACGCAGAAACTGCCAAAATACCATACATGGTGATAATTGGAGCCAAAGAAATGGAAGCTGGCACGGTTTCTGTAAGAAAACATCGTAAGGGAGATATTGGAACTTTCATTTTTTCTGATTTTCTTTCACGCATAACAACCGAGATCAGTGATAAAGCACTGCCTGAAGATTAATTAAACTACGAGGAAAACTATCGCAAGAAGAAACTTTCGAGGACCGGTAAAAGAAGACCGACCTCGGTTAAACGACGAGATTAACGAAGCGCAAGTTCGGGTTATTAAGCCCGACAATTCTCACGAAATCACAAGCTCAGACCGTGCTCTGCAACTCGCCGAGCAATACAACTTAGATTTAGTAGAAATTGCACCGGATGCCCGCCCTCCGGTTTGTAAGATCATCGACTTTGGTAAATACCAATACGAGAAAAAGAAAAAAGAAAAAGAAGCAAAGAAGAAGCAACATACTGTTACTGTTAAAGAGTTGCGCTTCCGCCCTAACACCGACGATCACGATTTGGAGTTTAAAACTCGCCATGCCCGTGAATTTTTAGAAAGCGGTGATAAGGTAAAAGCTTCTGTTCAATTCCGTGGCCGCGACATGCTTTATACCGAAAAAGGAGAATTGGTATTATTGAAGTTAGCTAAGGCATTGGAAGATGTATCAAAAGTCGAATCGAAGCCCAACTTGGAAGGCCGGCGAATGATCATGATTTTAACACCATTAAAGTAACTTTACAGATTGATATACGCTGAACTTATCCCTATTTTGGGAGTCTGTTTAATTTTCACAAAGCAAGTGGAATCACAATGCCAAAAATGAAATCAAATAGTGGTGCTAAAAAGCGCTTTAAACTTACCGGAAGCGGTAGAATTAAGCGAAAAAAAGCTTTTAAGCGTCACATCCTTACTAAGAAAAGCAGTAAAACTAAAAGAAATTTAGGTCAAACCGCGATCGTCACAAAAGCTGACGAACCTCGCATTAAGGAAATGATCTAATCAACTTTAACCATTAAATCTTGACAAAATGCCACGTTCATTAAACTTAGTGGCTTCCCGTCGCCGTCGCAAAAAGATCCTCGATCAAGCGAAAGGTTACTGGGGCAAGCGTAAGAATGTTTACACGATTGCGAAAAATGCGGTAGAGAAAGGTCTTCAGTACCAGTACCGTGATAGAAAAAATCGTAAGCGTGTATTCCGAAGATTATGGATTGTTAGAATTAACGCCGCAGCTCGATTAAACGGAACTACCTATTCCCGTTTGATCAGCGCCATGTCGAAAAAGAACATGGAAATTAACCGAAAGGTTATGGCTGATATCGCAGTTCACGATCCGGAAACGTTTGCTGCCATTGTAAAGGAAGCTCACTCTTAAGCTAAACTTGCTTATATTTTATTACAGCCGGTAAATCTTACTCACATTAGGTTTACCGGTTTTTTTATTTTCGGGAACCCGGTTTACCCAATTACACCATATTTATGATTGATCAAATAAAAGATCTTACAAACGAAATTCAGTCATACGCCGTATCTACTAAAGACGAACTGGAATCTTTTCGGTTAGAGTTTCTTTCCAGAAACGGGCGTGTTCAATCCATGTTTAAAAACCTGGGTAGCGTACCCAAAGAAGAACGCGGAATGGTTGGCAAGGCGATGAACGAAGCCAAACTATTAGCCCAATCCAAATTCGACGACTTAAAGTCTAAATTGGAATCGTCTGATCAACAGGTTAAAGCCGCTATCGACGACATCACGCTACCAGCTCCGGAACCTATCATCGGCTCGTTGCACCCACTTACGCAAACGCTGGCTGAGATGAAGAACATTTTCTACCGATTAGGATTCACCATCTCCGACGGACCGGAAGTTGAAGATGACTTCCATAATTTCACGGCGTTGAACTTCCCTCCTAATCACCCTGCACGTGATGAACAAGACACATTTTTCGTGCGCAAAAGTGATGATCCAAACATGATGGATCTTGTGTTACGTACGCACACATCACCGGTTCAAATTCGTTTGATGGAAAACACCAAACCACCTATTCGTTCAATCATGCCCGGGCGTGTGTATCGAAATGAGGCGGTATCCCCAAAATCATATTTCTTGTTCCATCAAGTAGAAGCATTATATGTTGATGAAAACGTTAGTGTTGCTGATCTGAAAGAGACGTTGATCACCTTCGTAAAACTAATGTATGGCAGTAACGTGAAATACCGATTACGCCCCGGCTTCTTCCCATTCACCGAACCAAGTTTAGAAATGGACATCTGGTGGGGTTCGGAAAAAGATGGTAAATGGCTCGAAATTCTCGGATCGGGAATGGTGGATCCAAATGTATTTAAAGCCGCTGGTGTAGATCCTGAAAAGTACACCGGCTTTGCATGGGGAATGGGCGTTGAACGTATTTCAATACTGAAATACGGCATCGACGACATCCGCACATTTTACGAAAACGACATTCGCTTCCTCGAACAATTCAATTAAGGCGACATATTTAGATGAAAGTATCTTACAACTGGCTCAAAGAATTTATAGATCTCCCGCTTTCTCCGGCTGAAACCGCCGACAAACTCACCCTCATCGGCCTCGAAGAAGAAGAATCGTTCGAGTACGGTAGTTCGCTCCCGGGCGTAGTTGTTGGTGAAGTTTTGGAAGCAAAACAACATCCCAATGCCGACCGATTGAAGGTTTGCCAAGTTAATTTAGGCGATGAGACGGTACAAATCGTGTGCGGTGCACCAAATGTTGCGGCCGGACAAAAAGTACCGGTTGCCAAAGTTGGCTCTACCCTACCCATAAAATTAGACGACGGAAGCTTTCTAAAGCTTAAAAAAGCCAAATTACGAGGCGAGACCTCTCAAGGGATGATTTGCGCAGAAGATGAGCTCGGATTAGGAACCGATCATGACGGAATTATGGTGCTGGATGAAAACCTAACTCCCGGAACCCCGGTATCAGAGATTTTTGATCTGTATACTGATCATATCATCGATATTGCGATCACTCCAAATCGCCCAGATGCAACCTGCCATTTAGGCGTTGCCCGTGATCTTGCAGCAGCTTTAAACCTAGAACTGAAAAAACCTGAAGTATCTCTTTCGAAAACGGTAACTGAAAGCGATGATATCAAGGTAAGTATCGAAAACACCGAAAAATGTCACCGATTTGTTGGGAAAATGATCAAAGGTGTGGAGATCAAAGAATCACCTAAATGGTTACAGGATAAATTGATGGCCATTGGCTCACGGCCTGTGAACAACGTTGTGGATGTTACCAATTACGTAATGTTCGAGCTCGGACAGCCACTCCACGCTTACGATTACGACGAAATTCGTGGCAAAGAAATCACCGTTAAGGATTTCGAGACAGTAGTTGAGTTCGAAACGCTGGATCACGTAAAAAGAAAATGTGCCCCGGGTACGCTATTCATTTGTGATGGTGAAAGTCCTGTAGGCATTGCCGGCGTGATGGGTGGTTTGTACAGCGAAGTAAGTGATAAAACTACCAATATCTTTTTAGAAGGCGCTTATTTCGATCCCGGAACAGTTCGTAAAACTGCTAAAGCAGAGACCTTACAAACCGATGCTTCGTACCGATTTGAACGCGGTATCGATCCAAATTTACAAGCATTAGCTGTAGAACGCGCTGCAGCTTTAATTCAACAAGTTGCCGGTGGCGAACTGTCCGATGACATCATCGACATCCATCCTGTAAAAACTGAGAAACGAACTCTCACACTTCGAAAAAGTTATTTAAACAGACTGCTAGGCACCAATCTTTCTATTAATGAAGCCATTGAAATAATGGATGGTTTGGAACTGGAAGTGGTTGAAAAAACCGAAGAATCGGTAACTTATTCGATTCCAACCTTCCGCCCTGACTTAGAACGTGAAGTTGATTTGATAGAAGAAGTTGGCCGATTGTACGATTACAATAAAATCGAAGCGCCTAGCCATGGTATTTTTGTCTCAACCGAGACGTTTTCACCATGGGAATTGCTGATGGAGCAGATCAGAACTATTGGTGTTGAGCTTGGTTATCGTGAAATTTACACCAACTCGCTGATCTCAGAAAAAGAGGCTTCGCATTTTGGTGAACTGGATGAAATGGTTACGACCTTGAATCCACTCACAGCAGATATGACCACCTTAAGGCCTTCGCTTTTGCACGGTGTGTTGAAAGCAGCTGCGTATAACTTTAACCGACAAGCCGGTGGCATTCGATTTTTTGAAACGGGTAATGTGTTTAGTCAAAGTCAGGATTTCTCTTATCACGAAGGAATAAAAGAACAAACTCATGTATTGTTTGGACTCTCAGGGCTTCGTAAAAAAGAACACTGGACCAGCAAGCCTGTTGCTTATTCGATCTTTGATCTTAAAACAGATATCAATGCATTTTTTGTGAAGCTTGGACTCGGGAAATCGCTGTCGTTCAAAGAAAGTGATGGCAAATTGGATGTATTCTTAAGAAAGAATTTATTGGGCACCATTGAGTCGGTATCGAAAGAGTTGAGAAAAACCTACGATATAGCGCAAGACGTTTTTGTAGCTGAGTTTTCGATTAACGCAATCCATTCGGCGCTTCAAAAACAGAAGGATTTCAAATACACATCTATTCCGAAATTCCCGCCATTCGATTTCGATTTTGCGGTAATTGTTGATAAGACCATTTCGGCCGGAACACTGATGGATGCAATCAAAAACAAAGCAGGCAATAATCTGCAAAAGCTTGATATTTTTGATGTTTTCGAAGGTGAATCTATTGGAAGTGACAAGAAAAGCCTGGCCTTTAGGCTAAATTTCATTGATCCTAACAAGACCTTGAATATCAAAGAAGTAGAACCTATTATTAATCGCATTGTTAAAGCACTCGAAAAACAGTTCGGTGCCCAACTAAGAGGTTAAAAATCATGAATCAACTATCTCAACAATCTTTAAAATTTAAAGCACTGCTTGCAGAGATTGATGAGGAAGTAAACGCCCTTAAACTAGAGATCAAAGATCTGAAGCGTGAAAACGCCAAGCTCTCCGGTAAATTAGAAGATTTACGTGGTAAGCAAACCGATATTTTCTCGGCCATAACCGAATCAGAAAGGCTGGCAATGCGCCAACAAGTGCAAGGGCTTATATCCAAAATAGATAATCACCTAAACGATCAGGCATGAAGTCGATTAAGGTCAACATTCTGGGAAAACAGTATCCGCTTAAAGTGGAGGACCATGAGGAAGAAAACATGGTTAGAATCTGCAATTTTGTTGACGAACGATTTCAAACGTACCGAAACCAGTTGGTACAACAACCCGAATCAACCGTGATGGTTTTGGCCGCCCTCAGCATAGCCGAAGAGTTATTTGAAGCACGACAGCATACTTCAGATGCTCAAAAAAATGAAGAATTAATGATGGAGAGAGTAAACAATAGTTTACAGCGCTTAATCGAAGACATTAAAAGCTAACACTCCCCCAACCTCACTCATCTTAGAGAACAACCTGTGGCAGAACAAATACGCATTTTATTTATTGGTGATATCGTAGCCGAACCCGGCCTTAACATCGTCCAAACATTTCTACCCGGGTTAATTAAAAATCATAAAGCCGACTTCGTGATTGCGAATGGCGAGAATTCGCACGAAGGCCACGGCATTAATCAGCAGATAATTAAAGCCTTGCACGACAGTGGTGTGCATGTAATTACCGGTGGCGATCATTCTTTCGATAAATGGAAAGTGTTTCAATATATGCGTGAAAATAACACCATCTTGCGCCCTCTCAATTACCCCAGAGGCAATGCAGGAGTTGGTTTTGGTGTGTATGAAATTCCCGGCACTAGTTTTAAAATCGGCGTTTTGAATCTGCAAGGTCGCACTTTTATGAAGTCGATTGATGATCCATTTTCTGCGGCAGATTGGGCTATTACCAAAATAAAAGAAGAAACCGATATCATTTTTGTAGACATGCACGCAGAAGCAACTGCCGAAAAAATTTCGATGGCATGGCACATTGATGGACGTGCTTCTGTGATGGTTGGCACTCATACGCACATTCCAACGGGTGATGCTCGTATCTTCCCCGAGGGACTTGGTTACCTAACCGATGCTGGAATGACCGGATCTTATAACTCTTCGCTAGGGATGGACAAAAAAGTAGCTATAAAGCGATTTGTTACCGGAGTTCACCAAAAATATAAAGTGGCAAACGGCGATAGCCATATTTGCGGAGTGTTGGCAGTAGTTGATGCAGAAACTGGAAAATGTGTGCACATCGAATCCGTTATCTATCCTGAATTTGAGTCTTCGAAATTAAACAATGCCTGATAACTCTATTATTTTACGCGCACAGGATATTAAAAAGAGCTATGCATCCGAAAGAAATGCCGATCCTCTTGTAGTTCTTGATGGTGTTAGTCTAGAGATCCAACATTCGCATATAACCAGTATTGTAGGTAGCAGTGGAAGTGGTAAAAGTACCTTACTCCATATTTTAGGTGGATTGGATTCGCCGGATTCGGGCAATGTGTTTTGGGGTGATAAGAACCTTGCCGAAATGCACGTAGATCAACTTGCCGAATTTCGGAATAAGAATATTGGGTTCGTGTTTCAATTTCATCATCTATTGCCTGAATTTACGGCTTTAGAAAATGTATGTATGCCTGCTCTTATTGCCGGAGTAGATATGGAAGAGGCCAATAATAGTGCTATGCGATTACTGCAACGATTTGGGGTAGAAAACAGAAAATCTCACCGTCCTACTCAACTTTCGGGTGGCGAGCAGCAACGAGTTTCTATGGCTCGTGCTGTAATGAACAATCCAGCACTTATATTAGCCGACGAACCTACAGGTAACTTAGATGAACGAAATACCGAGATTATTTTAGACCTTTTGTTCGAATTAAGGGATGAGTATCAAGTATCTGTATTGCTAATCACGCACGAAGAAGATATCGCCAAAAAATCGGATACTATTTTGGAGATGAAAAAGGGTAAACTTCAGGCACTTTAGGGTTTGTGATCACCCTAAAACCAACGTATTTTTGGAGTCTGTAAAATAACATCGAAAACGCTATTACATCATGTCGAAACACCTTTCAAAGGAAGAATTACAAACCGATCCGCTGATCGAAAATGTCCAGAAAGCAAACGCTTTCTTTAACGAAAACAGAACCGTTATACTTGCTGTATTTATTGGTATTGTTGTAATTGTTGGATCGTTAGTTGGATACAATTTCTATTCAAGCGGCCAAGAAGAACAAGCGCAAGAACTTCTTGCAACCGCTGAAGCATACTATATTGAAGGTGATTACGCTCGCGCTTTAAATGGCGATAATGACGCACTAACCTATGGTTTTCTTGCTATCGCTAATGATTTCTCAGGTACAGATGCCGGCAACTTAGCTAACTATTATGCTTCTGTAAGTAGTTTTAAACTTAGCAACATCGAAGATGCTTTAGCACACTTCGAAAACTACAATCCACCAAAAGGAATTTTAGGTGTTGGCCCATTGAGTTACTATGCAAGTATTCTTAAAGCAAACGAAAGCTTAGAAAAAGCTGCAGAAACTTATGTTAAAGCTGCTGAATGGGACGAAAACGACTCAACTACCCCATACAACTTGCAACGTGCTGCAGAAACTTATTTTGAAGCCGGAAATACTGAAATGGCTGGCCAACTCGCTGATCGTATTCTCACTGAATATGCCGGAAGTGCTGAAGTAACCGAAGCACAGCGATTAACCGGTAAGATCGCAGTTAACTAATTTTAAGGCTCCACTTGGAGCCTTTTTTTTGTCTTGTAATTTCTAATTGTAACAAGATCATGACTTTCTCGTTTATTGCTTTGAACTAATCGGGAAAACAATGAAATACCTTCTCTCTCTTTTTACTCTTCTATTTTGTGCAACTCTTACCTATGCTCAATATGAATATGAGCCTTCTACAACTCACCCATTTGGAAAATTAAACCCAAAAGCCCCTACTGAGGCCGGCGACTTCGCTCCACTAATTGGTGAATCTGATTGCTTAAGCGAAAGCCGAAACCAAGATGGAACCTGGGCTGAGCCTATTCCAATGATCTGGCGCTGGAAATATATTATGAATGGTATGGCTGTACAGGATGAAACGTTAAAACCGGACGGTATTCATTCGGGCAGCATTCGCCAGTTTAATGCTGACAGTGCCGCCTGGTACGTTCACTATTACTCAAGCGGTTCGGCGGTTCCGGCATTACCTGCCTGGGAAGGCAGCAAAACCGATGATCACACCATAACTCTTTATCGTGAACAAACGGCTCCAAACGGCATGGATGGCTTCTATAAAATCAATTTTATGGAAATGACCGACGATTCGTTCAAATGGTTAGGCGAATGGGTTAGTGTTGATGAGAGCTTCAGCTACCCAACCTGGAAAATCAGCTGTACCAAGAAAGATTAACCGCGATTCAGGTGTTTATTTAAAAACTCAATCATATCGTTTAGTACTGGCACAGCATCATCTGCAAAACACTGCTGAAAATAATCGTTGCAACCGTTATCTAAGTAAGCGTGTTTCTTTCCTTCATACACTTTGTATTCCACTTGTTGTCCGGCCTGTCTGAGTTTTGAAACATAAGCTTCAATGGCTTCGGGCGGTGTGGTGCTGTCATCCGATCCAACATGGAAAAACATAGGTGGGTATTTTCGATCGCTGGTATCAGCTACGTTATGGAAAGGCGATGCAGCTTTATAAATTTCAGGATTCTTATCAATAGAATAAGCTTCACCGAATAAACCACGTGGTGAGGCTCCACCCCACTCCCAAAAACCATTTTGTGCTGTCTCAAATCCACTCTTCGCACGCATTAACATATTGAATACACCATAACTGGGAATAGCAGCCTGAACTTCTAATCCACCTTCTGCTGCGATTTCCTCCGCTGATTTCCCTTCGGGTAGCCAACTTGGCAAATAGCCAAAAGTGGGGCCATCAAACCCATCGCTTTCCAGCATCTTGCCATGCGAAACTACCATTGCTGCAAGATGTCCGCCCGCGCTATCTCCAGTAACCGCAATCTGTGAAGGATCGCCTTTAAAGGCAGCAATATTCGATTTAATCCAAAGCAGGCTTCCAAAAACATCCTCCACAATTTCGTCGAGCGTTACCGTATTATTTTGATCACCCAACAATCGATAATTGACGTTACAAACCACAAAATCGCCATGTTCGGCCAAATATTGCGACATCTCATCCATGATATCATTCGTGTTAATGAGCCAACCGCCACCATGCCAAATAACAACAACGGGATAAGCGTTTTTGCCGGTGCTGGGGGTGTAGATATCCATCGTTAGATCGAAACCCTCTGGAGAAGCAAATAATACGTCTTTTTGTAATGTATAAGACTCGGGTTGTGCGAAGACCTTCACCGAGTATATCAAAATTATCAATGTGGATAGAAACACAACTCTTTTCATCGCTCTTACTATTTGATTTTATTCTTTTCTTCGATCCATTTACTCATGAACTTTGTACTTGCCATACTATGGTGCATCAACATTTGACCAACGAAATTCCTCGAGCGATGCTGATCTAACGTTGAGATTAGCTGACCAACTATCTCCAAAAATCTCTTTGCATGTTCGGTATCAAACCTATGCATTAAAATTGGTTTGATATTAGATTGGGCTGCCTCCCAAAGCTCATCCTTATCGTGTAATCGAATGCTTTCGTCTCCAAATTGTTGAGGCGAATCGACAATAGCTCCCGGCCAAGCTAAATCTCCGTACATGCCTTCGGCACCTATCGAAGTTGTAATACTTGGAGTACCCGTAATCATTGCATCTAGCAACTTCCCTTTTAGTCCTGCCCCGAATCGTAATGGAGCAATGAGCACACGGTATTTTTCGATGGTTTCTAAGGCATCGTCTACCCTACCTTTGATTAAAAATCCCTCTTTAGGATTGTGTAATTGATGAACTTTTTGGCTTGGGTATGCACCATAGATGTGTAGTTCAGCCTTTGGCATTTGTGATCGAATGATTGGCCAAATGCTTTGTTTCAAATACAAAACAGCATCCCAATTCGGCTCGTGTAAGAAGTTGCCAATACTAACAAAATGCTCACGATCATCGAAGCTATTCCATGATTTATTAGAGTTTTCATCCACAATAAATGGCACGTAAACCAACAATTCGGCAAGAATTCGGAAATGATTCCGCAATAGCTTCATCTCCACTTCAGAGATAATCAGACTTAAATCGCAACGAAGAATACTAGCGATTTCCCGCTTGGCGATGTTGTTGTTTAAATCAGTGGTTGTAAACTCTCTCCCATCTTTAAAAGCTAATCGCCGACCTTCGCGCAGACAATGCAAATCTTCGGTGTCTAAGATGCGAAGCGCAGCAGGACAATTTTCAGCAACTCGCCAGCCAAATTGCTCTTCGGTAGAAAAACGATCAAAGAGCACAATGTTCGGTTTCAACTTGGCTACAAAAGCATCAAAACTTGAATTATTTAATTCAATCTCCTCTTCAACGATGCCGATTGAATTTAGGTCATGCGAAAAGGGAGTCTTCCCTGCACTGCTTGCAAATATAATTTGAAAATCCTGACGTTGAAACTCGGATAGGATTTGAATTATCCTACTCCCCGCAGCCGAAGAAGTAGGTTCCGGCCAAACTTTACCAAGAACAAGAACTGTTTGTGGTGATTTTGAGGAGCTCAATTGTTGCTATTGTACAAGCTGATAATTTCAGAAAAATTTAAATCATCGAGCATATCACGTGCATCGAGTTCTTTAAAAAACTCGGCAGGCACATTGTTCGCGTATAAACCAATAATCCCGGAATAGTTTACTTCATCTAAATAATCTACCCGATTCAACGCTTCGAGATATTCTAGAGGTACATTGTTTGCATACAATCCAATAATACCTGCATAATTTACTTCATCAAGATAATCGATGCGGTCTAAGCCTATTAAATAATCTTCAGTAACACCGTTAGCAAATAACCCGATGATTCCTGAATAGTTCACTTCATCCAAATAATCTAGTTGATCTAAAGTTCGTAAATAGCCCTCGGTAACCCCATTTGCATATAAAGCTATCAATCCTGAGTAATTTACCTCGTCTAAGTAGTCGATATCATAAATCGTTTGCAGATACTCGGGCGTAAGATCATTATTAAACATTGCAATAATTGCGGAGCTATTTACTTCATCGAGGTAATCAATTGAGGAAAGAGCTTCTACAAAATCAATGGGAACATTGTACCGATAAAGGGCCTGAATATCGTCCGAATCGAAATCGTCTCCCCCTTCTAGTGCTTGTATCGCATCGGTATATTCTAAAAAAGCAAAACCTGAAGATTCATTACTTTCTGATTCAAAAAAAGTGGCCTCGTTGCTTCCCGAGTTTATCACATTCTCGACAGGATCATCGTTATCAGAAATAAACGAGAAGATCGAAAAACCACTGCGATCTATCATAAAGAAGAATAACAATGCTACAACAACTGCGATAATGTTTCTGTTGCGAGTAGAATCGGTAAAAGATGCAGTTTCTTCTTGAAATTTAGGTCGACCTTCTTCGTCGTAAGATTGTTGAATTTCGTCCCAGTTTACCTCTTCATTTCGATCGGGATCGTTGTTATTGAGATCGTTTCTTATCCCACCTGAATATTTATTTCGAGCTGGTGCCATAGTATCGCTTCTACACAGATTGGTAGCTTAATTATCGAAAGTACTATTTTTTGATTTTAGATGGCATAAAAGATTCATGTATTAGGAGTAGGATTTTTTATATGGAAACCTTTTTTTCTGTGAACAAAATTTTTTGAATATGATGCGGATAGAACATGTGGCGATGTGGGTAAAAGATCTTGAAAAAATGCGATCGTTTTATGAAACCTATTTCGGCGCTATTGCCGGCGAAAAGTATCATAACGAACGGGCTGACTTCACCTCCTACTTTCTTTCATTTGGCAATGGTTGCCGGCTAGAGTTAATGCACAAACCAAGTATCGTGGATAACCACGATGCATTACATATAGAGTTTACGGGATATGTTCACATGGCCATTTCTGTAGGCGAGCCATTTAAAGTAGACGCACTTACCGATCAACTACGAGCTGAAGGATATTCGGTAGTACGCGAGCCCCGAACAACGGGCGATGGATATTATGAGAGTGTAATTCTAGACCCTGAAGGAAATAAAATAGAGTTGACTATATAAAGAATATTAATACAATTAAATAAAGATAATATTATACTTATAGCCATTAGAAAAATAGGCATTCGAAAAGGTTGATATGGGCAAAAAGGACGATTTTTTTATAGTAGGTATTGGGGCATCAGCTGGCGGCTTAGATGCGATCCAAAAATTATTCAGCTCATTGCCTGATAATTCAGGAATGGCTTTTGTTATAGTTCAGCATTTATCCCCAGATTTTAAAAGTTTGATGCCCGAACTGTTGGCTAAATACACCAAAATGCCAATACATACATCTGCCGACAAACAGATTATTAAGCCGAACAATATCTACTTAAATCAACGGAATAAAAATCTTCATATTAAGGGAAATAAGCTCTACTTATTAGATAAAGGGCCGAAACAAAATCTTAATCTTCCGATCGATATTTTTTTCCACACCTTGGGTGAAGAAGTCAAAGAAAAAAGCATTGGAATTATTCTTTCAGGTACGGGGTCTGATGGTTCGCGTGGAATAAAAACCATAAAAGAAGCAGGTGGAACTATTATCGTGCAGGATACTAAATCTGCACAATTTGATGGAATGCCAAACTCGGCTATTAGTACTCATTTAGTTGATTTTATTCTATCGCCAGAGCAAATAGCCGAAACACTGGTTCGAATTCCATCTCTCTCCCAAAAAATTTCAGTTTTAGATAATACTACTGAAAACCAAGAGATATCGAACGAGGAGATCTATCAAGAGCTTCTTCGATTTATTTATACAAAATTTGGAATCGATTACCGAAAATATCGCAGGAACACGCTTCTCCGCAGAATTGAAAAGCGGATGACTTTGTTGAATCTGAGTTCACTCGCAGAATATTACAACTATCTTACTAGTAATGAAGACGAACAAAAACTCATTAATTTAGACTTTCTTATTGGGGTAACTTCATTTTTCAGAGACAAAAGTGCATTTGAAGTCATTGAAAAAAGAGTAATACCTGAGATTCTCAAAAATAAATCTAAAAGCGACACTATACGAGTTTGGATTGCCGGTTGCTCGACCGGAGAAGAGGCGTACTCAATCGCCATGTTGTTCGATGATTATATTCGTAAAAATAATCTACATATCGATTTTAAAATATTTGCTACTGATGTAGATATACGCTCCCTTTCGCATGCAAGTAAAGGGGTATATAAGGCAAATATTATCAACGAAGTTCCACCCAAATATGTACAAAATTATTTTACTAAATCGGCGGATAATCTTCAGATAATTAGCCGACTGAGAGATAAGATCCTCTTCTCGCAAAATAATGTTCTAAAAGACCCTCCTTTTATTAAACTAGATTTAGCCATTTGCAGAAACATGCTTATCTATTTTAATAACAATGCCCAACAAGAAGTGCTGGAGAATATGCACTTTGGGTTGAACGAAAATGGCATCTTGTTCTTAGGGAGCAGCGAATCGTTAGGCGATTTGCAGAAGTACTTTAATAATTTTGATACCAATTGGAAGATCTATCAAAAAAACGGTCCACATAAGCTCAATTATCGTGTTAGAAGTTCTGAAATTAACATCCAGCCGCGAAATAATCTAAGCAGCACTGTATTTGAGCCAATTGTTTCTCGTAACAGGATTAATACTAATGAAAGTTATCTGCGAGCATTAGTCGATAATTTTACTCCTAGTTGTATAATTGCCGATCTCGATTCGAATATACTGTACATACATGGTGATGCCGGCAAAAAACTCAACTTTTCATCCGGTGTTTTTCAAAATAACTTACTTTCTCTAATATCAGATAATAATGCTGCCCTGCTCCGCAAAGGCATTCGTCAACATAAATCGACCAAAGAAACTGTAAAAGTTTCGAATATTAAGGTTCGGTTGAATGAAGTTGATTTCGAATATGACGTAAAAATAAGCTCGGCTAAAATAGATAACGATCGTGTACTTCTATTTACATTTTCAGAGGACCGAGAGGTTTCTGAAAAAGTTAAAAATATCAACTACGACTCTGAAGATTCGCTAGTTGAAATTCGAATTGAAGAACTCGAAGACGAGCTTAGAACAAAAAAATTAGAGCTACAAAATATAGTAGAAGAGCTTGAAACCAGTAACGAAGAGTTACAAAGCTCGAACGAAGAGTTGATGGCCTCGAATGAGGAACTACAGAGTACCAACGAGGAGCTGCAATCGGTAAACGAAGAACTATACACTGTAAATACCGAGTTACAAGAAAAAAACACAGAGCTTGTTGAACTTCACGACGATATAAACAACCTCCTAAATTCTACCGAAATTGGTACTCTATTCTTAGATACCGATCTAAAAATTAGAAAATTTACCAAGAATTTAACCGAGCACTTTAATTTAAAAAGTGAAGATGTTGGGCGGCCAATTTCTAGTTTTGCGTCCAATTTCAGTAACAATATTCAACAATCTATCATTGCTGAATCAAATATTGTACTCGATCAGCAAATAACCATCGAAAATGAAGTACAAGATCATCAAGGGAATTTCTACTTAAAAAGAATTAGTCCTTTTCTAACTTCCGAAAATAAGGTTGGTGGTGTTGTACTTACTTTTATTGGAATTAATGCCCTCAAAAAAGCTACTAAAGATGTACTTAGGATTAAAGATGAACTTAACCGTGCACAAAAAATAAGTAAAGTAGGTAGCTGGTATTGGGATATTAATGACGATGCCATGACCTGGACTGATCAATTATATCGCATTTTTAATGTTAGTCCGTCTTTGCCAGCACTTCATTTTCAAGATCAGGAAGAATTATTTAGTGAACAAAGTTGGAAACACTACCATGATGCCATTAAAAAAGTTAAAAAAACCGGCACCTCTTTTTCTATAGAATTAAAAGTTGTTGGAGCGGGTAATTCTAACACATCGGGTGAGTCAAGATGGGTGCTCGCATTAGGTGAAGCTGTGTATAACGAGAAGGATATTCTAATTGCACTGAGGGGAACATTCCAAGATATCAATGAGCATAAACAACTCGTCGATAATTTAAAATATCAAGAAGAGTTTACACGTAAAATCACTGAGACATCGCCGAATGGTATTTATATTTTCAATTTCAGAACCGGGATAAATGAGTTTATGAATAGCCAGTATGAAAAAATACTAGGTTATTCGATGAAAGAAATAAATGAAAAGTCCCAAGAACAATTTTTGGATTTATTTCATCCTAAAGATCTACAAACTGTGATGAATCACATGGAGGATATTCAAAATGGTGTAGAGCATTCTAAAGTTGAGTATCGATTTAAACACAAAGAGGGGCATTGGGTTTGGTGTTACAGTATCGACTCGCCATTTGAAAAAGACGAAGAAGGTAATGTTATAAGTATGATCGGAGTGTTTATTGACAATTCTGATCAAAAGCAGATAGAACAAGAGTTAATTTATGCTAAACAGCATGCTGAAGCTGCTAATATTGAGAAAAATAATTTTCTTTCGAATATGAGCCATGAAATCCGCACGCCAATTAATGGAATTATTGGTTTTGCTGATTTATTAAAAGACCAAGATTTAACTACAAAAGAACGTGAACAATACATCGAGATAATTGACAGTAACTCTGTTCAATTGTTGAGTTTAATAGATGACATTCTAGACATTTCGAAACTAGAAGCGCAGGAGCTAAAAATTAATCTCGTTAATTTAGATCTCCACAAGCTATTGAAAGAACTTAATTTAAGTTACTCTAAACGCCTTGATAAACTAAATAAAACCAAGGTTAACATAGAGCTGGATGTACCTTCAAGTAAACGCCTGAAGCGTATGAGAACAGATGTGTTGAGGTTACGCCAAGTACTATCGAATCTGCTGGATAATGCCATCAAGTTTACCGAACAAGGAACCATCACATTTGGATATGAACTAAAAGATGATTTTGTAGAGTTCTTTGTAAAAGATGAAGGCGTTGGTATTCCTAAGGAAAAAATGGGGAATATTTTCTCTCGATTTGGGCAAGCCCACGTAAATGAAATTGAAAAATATGGTGGTACTGGACTCGGTTTAGCAATTTGTGATGGTATTGTGGATCTACTAGGTGGCTCTATCGATGTTAAATCAGAACAGAATAAAGGCTCTCATTTCTTTTTTACACTCCCCTTACTAGAAGATGGTAAAGAAATTGATGATGATGCCCCTGATGTAAAAGAAATTGATTTCGAGCTTTTTAAAAACAAAAAAATAATTGTTGTTGATGACGAGCCCAATATCCTTTCCTATTACGAGAAAGTACTTTGCAAGGTTAATATTGATTGTGTATTTGCGACCAATGGTAAAGATGCCGTTGAGAAATTTAAGATGCATCCCGATACCGACCTGATTCTGATGGATATTAGAATGCCAATTATGAACGGGTATGAAGCTGTGAAGCATATTTTAAAAATTGATGATAGTGTTAAAATAATAGCACAAACAGCGTATGCAATGTCGAATGAGGAATGGATTGTACTTAATGTTGGCTGTGTAGATTATATTGCAAAACCGATCATTAAAGACGAACTGTACCAGAAATTGTATTATTGGTTTACCTATGATTGATGTTGGTCTAGCTACCATTCACGAGCGGAGCGACGTGATCTCGAGTTAATACCACCTCACCCCGACTCTCATCACCAAAGCTGGTAGCGTCAGTGATCCTCCCCTGCATATAATTACCTCACCCGTCCCTCTCCTGTAGGAGAGGGAGCTTTATTAGTAAATGCAAACCAATAAATAAAAAAGTCATTCTGATCCGCCGGATGGCGGAGAAGAATCAAACTAACACTAGTTCCAGCGTCCGCTGGGACTATTTTAGGCTCGCTTCCTTTCACTAGCGGAGCGAAGTGATCTCGAGTTAATACCACCTCACCCCGACCCTCTCCTCAAGGAGAGGGAGCTTATTTAATAAACGCATACCAAATATTTAAAAAGTCATTCTGATCCGCCAACCGGCGGTGAAGAATCAATCTAACTTTAGTTCCAGCGTCCGCTGGGACTATTTTAGGCTCACTACCATTCACGAGCGGAGCGAAGTGATCTCAGTATTTTCAACTCGTAACTGAGATTGCTTCGTCTCCCGACAGGTCGGGATCCTCGCAAATGAACTCGTTCGGAATGACTTCTGGAAGCTGCCGGTGAAAAATGGCTTGGGATTTCAATTCCGACTATTGTTAATGAACCACAAACCCCAACTATTGATACTAAATTAATAATTGTCAGAATTGACGGTTTTTCAATAGATTAATTCTACAAAAACATCCCAAAATCATGCTTACAGATTTTAATGAAATTCAGCATTCTGCTTTAGAATTAGACGAAAATCATCGTGCTGAACTAGCCAAAAAGCTTATTGATAGCCTTGAACCACATATTGATGATGATATTGAACAAGCTTGGATTGATGAGATTAAACGTAGAAAAGCTGAAATCAAATCAGGCAAAGTAACTCCAATTTCAGGTCTCGAAGTACATAAGGCTGCCCGAGAACTTCTTAAATAATGACTTTTCAATATCACCCTGAAGCAGCTAAAGAATTAACAAGTTCTATTCAATATTATGAAGATAAATCAATCGGACTTGGGGCTGAATTTCTTGATGAAGTTGAGGAAGCTATAGCTCAGGCAATAGCTCATCCTCAATCTGGTTCTTTGCTTACTAAGCATGATCGAAGAATCTTACTTGATCGTTTTCCTTATTAAATTGTTTACGACGTTTCTGAAACTATAATTGCAATTACCACCATAAAACATATGAAACGACTTCCTGGTTATTGGAAATCAAGAAAGTAATCGCTTTCTATATTTATTGTACTCGTTACGAACGTCCCCTAACTCTAGTTCCAGCGTCCGCTGGGACTATTTTAGGCTCGCTTCCATTCACGATCCCGATTGTTGTCGGTAGAAGTGATCTCATTGTTCACAACTCAAAACTGAGATTGCTTCGTCGCAAGCTCCTCGCAAATGTCCTCGTTCGTAATGCCAACTTGAACCACTGGTTCATGCGTTCTCTTTGTACATTCCACCTCACCCCGACCCTCTCCTGCATCAGGAGAGGGAGCTTAGTTAATAAACGCATACCAAATATTTAAAAAGTCATTCTGATCCGCCGGATGGCGGAGAAGAATCAACACAGCTTTGTTCTAACTAAAAACTGTCTTTTTGCTACCATTCACGAGCGGAGCGACGTGATCTCAGTGTTCACAAATCGAGACTGAGATTGCTTCGTCGCAAGCTCCTCGCAAATGTCCTCGTTCGTAATGCCAACTTGAACCACCGGTTCATGCGTTCTCTTTGTAATTTTGGCTTGACCCAAAAGTACGAAAAGGTCAAGCTACGAATTATTGATGCGTCTCGATTGCATTCGCTGGATAAATTCGATGGTCCATGTACTCCCGATAAATTTTAGAAGTTTATGACCGGTGCGAATTTATCCCCCGCCATTCGGCGGTCGCTTTTTCCTTCTCTTCTTTCCTCATCAATAATTCTAATGCTTATTAGAAGTAAACGAACTAATGAAGCCATAAACTTTAAGCTTGTATGCAATAAAATTAATCCGTTACTTCAACAAAAAAAGAAAACCTGCGCCGCCTGTCAACCAAAGCCTTTGACGTAGGTTGGCTTAAACGCCGGGTCGTTAGTTGGCCTACTTTATGAAAAAGGCATTATTCAAAATTTTAGTAGCAGTACTTCTTTGTTTCTTTTTTGGTTCCTGTGCTATTCACCAACCGATGAGTGAGATGGTTATGTTTCAAGAAAAGAGAGCCTATTCTGATTCAACCTATTTCTCCAAGTATAGCCATAGCATTGCAAGTGCTAATACTGATCATTTCCTTGAATCTGAAATCATAAAATACACCAGGGAGAATTATCCAGAAGGAAGAGAGATGAATTACGGTAACCCCATCGCATTAACTACCAATTTTATTTTCCTCAGTGAAAAACATAAAAACATTGGGTTTTCTGTTTCCTTAGCTCCTCTGGTCATTGGCTCGGGAGTCGATGCAACTTATAATGTATTTGGAAAATACTATTTCACGGCAGCCGCAGGCATGGGTCGTGACATTAAAGACTATCAATCTCAGTTCATTTTTCAGCGTCGAGTCTTGGACGGAAATCCAGTCGGTCTATCATTTGGAGCTGTGATTAGGAAAAGTTACCGATTTGTAAGTATCACTACCGAATATGTGGGAGGAGATCATATTGATTATTATACAAATTCTTTCGGAATACGCTCGGTATTTACTTACTCACCAATATCGGAATATGGCTCCTCAAGGTTTTTTATTCATGGTACAGGATCTATTAATTACGACATAACGTTGGAAACTTTTTACCCAAAGCTTGGAATTTCGATAGGTGTATATTAGATATCGGCCAGCTATCACCTCTTATGAGCACAGAATCAAGTAGATAGTATTTTTCTAGCACTGTTTGAGCTTTATTGACGATGCTTTTTCATTGCTCATGCCATCCTTTCTAGCAACATCCGAGAACACTGTTATCTCAAAACCGATCTACCCCTAAAAACCCAATATCGTAACTCGATTCGGCTTTTGTGACTAAGTCCGCGAGGATCTCCCCCACTACCGGTGCAAATTTGAAGCCATGTCCACTAAAGCCGGTGGCCAGCACGATGTTGTTTTCCGAATCCGGAAGGAAATCGATCACAAAATGTTCATCGGGCGTATTCGTGTACATACATGCCGTTATTTCGATGGGTTGGGTGACTAAGTCGGGCAGATATTGCTCCAGGATAGATCGCAGTTTTGCCTTTTCGGCATCTCGATCAAAATCATCCAATTGATGCGGCTCTATGCTTTCTGCAACGGTGTGATGGGCAAATTTGAAATATCCGTTTTTTGGCGAATGCTCATCGTTTAGCGGTGGGAATCCATAATAAATCCCGGGCACGTTTATATCCGCGATAATCCACGCCGGTATAGCATCCGGATCTTGTTGTACCGATGTCCCTGCAGTCACCCATCCGATTAATTGTCGACTTACACTAAGCGGCAACTTTGCTTTCGGTATCAATCTCGATACGTAGGCTCCTGAGGTGATCACCACTTTCTTTGTGTGATAAATGCCTTTGCCGGTTTTTATGGTGATGGTACTTCCAACCTGTTCTAAGGACTGTACCGACTCATTGAGCATAATCTCCGCTCCAAGACTTTTAGCCGCTTCTACGTACGATTTGATGGCTTCATCCCCCTTGAGAACCCCGGCATCCACTTCTGTAAATGCATCAAACGACTTCGGCACCTTAAACCAAGCTTGTTCCTGATCGGTGCAAGCACGAACTGCGATGTTGTTTTCTTTTGCAGCAGTTTGTACTCCTTTGATAATCGGATGATCGTGCTCCCCAAAATAGGCAATTCCACTTTTTGTGAACAGCTTTCGGCCGGATACTCGTTCAATCTCCTCCCAACCGCGGTAAGCCCCGTCCAACAACGGAATGTAATCCTGACTTTCGTAATAAGCCTTGCGAATCAGCCGAGTTTGACCGGAGTGCGATCCTTTACCGTGCACCAGTCCGAATTGCTCGATGCCCGCGACTTTCAAACCGGCTTTTGCCAGATAATACAGAGCACTTGAGCCCATCGAGCCCAGACCGATTACAACGGCGTCATACATCAGTGTTGGGGCTTACATATTTCGGCGATATTGGCCACCCACTTCGTATAGTGCATGCGAAATCTGTCCGAGCGAAGCCACTTTTACCGTTTCCATCAACTCTTCGAAGAGGTTTCCGTTATTTCGGGCAACATCTTTTAGGCGTTGAATCGCTTGTTCAGCCTCTGTTTCATTGCGCTTCCAGAATGTTTCCAGATTTTCGATTTGCTGCTTTTTCTCTTCTTCGGTAGATCGAATAAGCTCAATCGGTCCCCCGTCTTCTTCGGCTTTGTCGTTCAGGAAAGTGTTCACCCCGATAATCGGAAGTTCGCCGGAATGCTTTTTACTTTCGTAGTACAAACTTTCATCCTGAATCTTCCCACGCTGATACATGCTTTCCATGGCGCCCAGAACTCCACCACGTTCGGTGAGGCGATCAAACTCGGTAAGGATAGCTTCTTCCACCAAATCGGTAAGTTCATCTAAGAAATAAGAACCTTGATTGATGTTCTCATTTTTAGCGGTTCCAAGCTCCCGGTTAATGATCATTTGGATGGCTAAGGCTCTGCGAACTGACTCTTCAGTGGGCGTGGTAATTGCTTCATCGTATGCATTGGTGTGCAATGAGTTACAATTATCATAAATTGCCAATAATGCCTGTAAAGTTGTTCTGATATCGTTGAACTGAATTTCCTGAGCATGCAACGAACGACCACTGGTTTGAATATGGTATTTCAGCTTTTGAGAACGGTCATTTGCACGATATTTATTCTTCATGGCAATCGCCCAAATACGTCGCGCTACCCTTCCGATCACCGCATATTCAGGATCAAGTCCGTTACTGAAGAAGAACGACAGATTGTGAGCGAAATCATCGACGCTAAGTCCGCGTGCCAGGTAATATTCCACAAAGGTAAATCCGTTTGCCAGCGTGAATGCGGCTTGAGTAATCGGATTAGCACCGGCTTCGGCAATGTGATATCCCGAAATAGACACCGAGTAATAGTTCCGAACCTTGTGCTCGGTGAAATAGGTTTGAATATCGCCCATCATCTTCAAGGCGAACTCGGTACTGAAAATACACGTGTTTTGTGCCTGATCTTCTTTCAGGATATCTGCCTGAACGGTTCCACGAACAACGCTAAGCGCTTTCGCTTTAATATTTTGATAAGTCTCCTGATCCAGCAGCTTATCGCCGGTCATTCCAATCAGACCTAAACCAAAACCATCGTTTCCGGCGGGCAGGCCATTTGCGTAGTTCGGCTGTGCAACTCCACGCTGTTCAAAGTACTTGGCAATCTGTTTTTGAGCCTCTTCCCACTTGCCTTCTTGCTTTAAATGTCGCTCTACTTCCTGATCAATCACCGTATTCATAAACATGGCCAAAATCATTGGTGCCGGACCATTGATAGTCATTGACACAGAGGTAGTTGGCGCTGTTAGCTCAAAACCAGAGTAAAGCTTTTTCATATCATCGAGCGTACAAATACTAACGCCCGAATTTCCAATTTTCCCGTAGATATCAGGACGGAATCCCGGGTCTTCACCGTACAATGTTACCGAATCAAAAGCGGTGGATAAACGCGCTGCAGGTAAGCCTTCACTCACGTAATGAAAGCGTTTATTGGTTCTTTCCGGAGTTCCTTCACCAGCAAACATACGGGTTGGATCTTCACCCTCACGCTTAAACGGAAACACACCTGCCGTGTACGGGAAATAGCCAGGTAGATTTTCCTTCAATGCAAACTTGAGACGTTCGCCCGAATGCTTGGTTTTTGGAACTGCCACACGTCGAATTTTAAGTCCGCTTAATGACTCGTTGTATAATTTATTCTTGAAGCTTTTTCCCCGCACCTGCACTTCTAGTTCATCCTGAGCGTACTGCTCGGCAAGCTCATCCCAGCCTTCGAGCACACGTTTTGGCAGTAAATCGAGTTGATCTTCCCACTTCGACTTTAACTTGGTAAGTGGACTTAACACATTCTCCTTACCTTTTCCTTCCCAATCGTTTAGTTGCTCTAAAGCTCCTTTCACTTCATCCCATTTCGAGGCAATTTCAACTTGTTGCTCGGCCCAGGTGTGGTAGTCTCTGATGGTTTCTGAAATCTCTGATAAATAGCGAACTCGTTTACCGGGGATGATAGCCTGACTCCGAATATCTTCGGATGGCTCAGAATTCACGTATATCTGCTTTTCCCAATCCAAACCGTACTGTGTATTGATTTTATCAACCAATGCGCTAAACAAGCGATTTACGCCTTCATCATTAAATTGGGCAGCGATTGTAGGATATACGGGCATATTTGCCGGATCAGCGTGCCATTGACCAGAATTGCGCTGCATTTGCTTGCGCACATCCCGTAGCGCATCCATAGAACCTTTCTTTTCGAATTTATTCAGAACCACAATATCGGCCAGATCAAGCATATTGATCTTCTCTAACTGCGTAGCTGCGCCATATTCGCTGGTCATCACATACATCGAAATGTCTGTGAGGTCTACAATTTCTGTTCCACTCTGCCCGATTCCGCTTGTCTCCACAATAATCAGATCAAATCCGGCTGCTTTGTACAATTCGATTACTGCTTCCAAAGCCTCGCTGGTTGAGCGATTTGATGCTCTGGTTGCAAGACTTCTCATGTACACACGTGGTGTATCAATGCTGTTCATTCGGATGCGATCACCAAGTAATGCTCCACCTGTTTTCAAGCGCGAAGGATCTACCGAAATGATCCCAATATTGATACCTTCAAATTCAGTTAAAAAGCGACGGACAATTTCATCGGTTAATGAGCTTTTACCTGCCCCACCGGTTCCAGTAATTCCGAGTAATGGAACCTCATTATTGTTTACATCTAATTTATCTTTACAGTTGCCTACTAATAACTTACCTGAATCATATTTTAGAATTTCATCAGTATGATTCTCCAGCGCGGTAATTCCTTTTGCAAGCTCAACGGCTTCTTTATTTTTGATGGAATCGGCATCCACTTTATAGTTTTTGATGGTGTCGAAATCACATTCATTCAGCATAAAATTTATCATGCCTTGCAACCCCATTTTGCTTCCATCCTCCACAGAAAAAATTCGTGTCACGCCTGAGTTATGAAGATCTTCAATCTCTTCCGGTACAATCACTCCACCGCCTCCGCCAAATACTTTAATATGCTCGGCACCCTGTTCGCGAAGTAATTCGGTCATGTATTTGAAATACTCAACGTGTCCACCCTGATATGAACTAATTGCAATTCCTTGCACATCTTCTTGAATAGCACAGTTCACAATTTCGTGTACCGAGCGGTTGTGCCCCAAGTGAATTACCTCAGCCCCACTGCTTTGCAGAATTCGGCGCATGATATTTATCGAGGCATCGTGCCCATCAAACAAACTGGCTGCCGTAACAAAGCGAACTTTATGTTTTGTTTGGTAAGGGGTATTCGAATACAATTCTTGAGTATCGGATGATGAAACAGGATTTTCTGACTGTGTTTTTAAAGACATCTGTGATGTTTGAATTTTATTGGAAGCGATTCCAAAGATACAAAAATGCTGTAGTGGATGCATCTTTTACACTATGCTTCTTGACTGGTTTGCATTAATTTATTAGCTAAAAAGCGAATGGATTCATATAAAGCTATTCAAAAGTATGTTAGCTCGCCCGAAATGCTCGCAAAGTTGAAAGAAATGGGCGAATTAATGGTTTTCGAAAAGAATGAGGTGTTGCTGAACGAACGGGCTTATATCCAAAGCATCCCTATTGTAATCTCTGGGACGGTTAAAGTGATGCAAAGCGATGATGAAATGAGAGAATTGTTCTTGTATTACATTCAGCCCGGCGAGACTTGTATTATGTCGTTTTTAGGTGGAATGCATAACGAGCAGAGTAAAATCAAAGCAATTGCCGAAACCAATTGCGAAGTGTTGATGATTCCGCTAAGCCAAACCAGCCAATTAATAAGAGCCTTCCCCGAGTGGGTTGAGTATATTTTTAAAATCTATCACATCCGATATGAAGAGCTTTTGCAGGTGGTGAATGAAGTTTCGTTTAAAAAGATGGACGAACGAATTCTGGATTTCATCCGTCGCCGGATGAGTGTTTCGGGCACCAATCAGCTTCAAGTAACTCACGAAGAACTTGCCAACGAATTAGGAACTGCACGAGTGGTTGTATCGCGCTTGCTAAAACAAATGGAAAAAGGTGGCATCATTAAGCTTGGCAGAAATAAAATTTCGCTACTGTAACATTTGTAACTGACTCGCCCCTACCAACCTTGTTACCTTCTGTTAACAATTAAAAAACAAAAAGTATGTTCAATTTTATAAAAAAAGTATTATCACCTAGCGAGGAAGTTGACCTAAAACAACTAAACAAAGATGGAGCAATAATTATTGATGTTCGATCTCCAGCTGAGTTCAAATCAGGACACCTCCCTGCTTCCAAAAATATTCCTCTTCAGCAAATGTCTTCCAATTTAGATTCATTAAATCCTCATAAACCAATTATAGTTTGTTGTGCATCCGGTGTACGAAGTGGCTCGGCTAAACGAATGTTAAATAAAGCCGGCTTCGAAAAAGTGTACAATGGAGGTGGATGGATACAATTACAAAACAAATTACAGGAATGATGGAGCGATTTATTCATCAATTAAAAAACGGATGGACCCTTCGGCGATTTATCGGGTTGTTCGTAGGAATGTTTGTGGCAGCACAATCGATTCTATTAATGGAACCTTTACTTGGAGTAATCAGCGCCTATTTTCTATATCAAATTTTAACTAATACAGGATGCTTCGGCGCGCAAGCATGCGGCATCGACTATCAAAAATAAGTTAACCACACGTTGGTATAAACATCATGAGTGACAAACATATGTACGATGTTCAATTAAGATGGACATCAGATCGAAAAGGCACACTATCTTCTGAGGTATTAAACGATACAGTTGAAGTAGCCACTCCCCCTGAATTTCCTAACGGTATGCCGGGAATATGGTCGCCCGAGCACTTCTTTGTTGCATCGGTAAGTAGTTGTTTAATGACTACCTTTCTGGCCATTGCCGACTTTTCTAAACTGAATTATGTGAGTTTTAATGTGGATGCAGTTGGCACCCTCGAAAAAGTAGATGGAAAATTTAAAATGAGCACTATCGAGCTGCGCCCGGTTTTGGAAATCGAAGATGCGTCCAAAGAATCAAAGGCGCTACGTATTATTGAAAAAGCAGAGGCTGCTTGCTTGATTTCAAATTCGATTACCTCTGAAATTGTGCTTAAACCTACAGTAAAAGTAATCGATACTGAATTAGTGTAACGATAAAAATTCTTCAGCTCTTAGTTTTTTTCTCTACAATGGTTCGGTGAGGATATGGGATTTCAATTCCTTCTTTGTCGAACCTTTTTTTGATGCTTTCGAGTAAATCACAGCCCAGTACAAAGGCATCAGGGGCATCTTTAGCATTGGCCCAGGCACGCAGATTTACCGACGACTCTCCCATCGAAATGACTCTAACATTTACTAAAGGATCTCCATTCTCGATTTGTTCAGGTGTACGGGCATCGATAAATAGTGGATGTGCAGCAACTTCATCGCGCATTATTTGTTTGGCTAGATCGATATCAGAATCGTAGCTGATTCCCATTTCGATCCATTTGGTTATTCGATCGTCTTCGTAGTTCGAGTTAACCAATATTTCGTTACTAATCACCGAATTTGGAATAATTATTCGTTGATTCAGATAATTGCGAATCACCGTATGGCGAAGGTTAATGTCTTCTACAACCCCACTCAAGGTAGACCTTATTTCTATTCGATCGGTGATTTTATAAGGTTTGAAAATCACTATAAAAATCCCACCTATAATATTTGCCAGCGCTTGTTGCGATGCAAAACCTATGGCAATTGCAAGCACACCGGCACCGGCAAACATAGTTGTGGCTAATACGCGAAGTTGAGGAATCATATAAATCGAAAAGCCGATTCCTGTTAAATAAATAAGTACTCCAACTCCTCGTTTCAGAAATTTCAGATTGGTGATATCATCGCCATCCTCAGAGTCTTCGGTTCGCTTGATTGCTTTTGTAAACAAATAATTTACTGTAGAAGCAATAATGATGGTGCCTAAAATTGTGAACACAACCAGTGTGAACACTAACCATTCTTCGGGGATTAGATTTTTTAGCGGTGCTTGCATTAAAATTCGATGGTTACTTGAGAGGTGAAGCCCGTTTGCACTTTCACTGATTTTCGGATGATATACGGCTCTGGGGCTGAATATGGCAATACACTACCTTTATTCCACATTCCATCTCCATTTTCATCTTTAAAAATCCTTAAAAGATAAGATAATGGTGGCAAATCGGTGATAGTTGTTACATCTGTTAATATGCCCTCATAAACCAGTTCATTTTGAATATTTTCGAGCTTGTAATAAAATAAAGGAAGTACGGTTGAGTCGGCAATGACACTTGTATCGATAATAGCGATTTCTAATTCGCCTAATTCTGTGTTATCCCAAATCTCGGGAGTGTATAATGCCCTTCGCTGCGTAATTGGGTTCCAAACCAGAAACTGATAACTGATGCCATCGATCCATTGCTCTTGAGGTGGAATGATCAGGCGATTGTGATCGAAAGCTAGATTTGGCCAATCATCGAAAGAAACATCACCTTCAACTACCACTAGGGAATCGAATAACGTTCTGGAATCGATATTTGCAGCATACTTTATTACAAAAGGCTGAGTTGGAAATAAGCCTGAATTCGTTTCAACCCCAATAATTCGTTGTGTAGTTGTATCGGGCTGATCGGTACCTGTAAATCTAAATGTACTTGCGATAACTTCGTTACCCGCTTTATCTGTAACGCCGGAAACACTTAATTCGAAAGATTTAGATGCAGAAAGCAACGAATCTGATTGTGCATACATCGCATTCTTTTCGTCTTTTTGAACATATAAGGGATTCGCTAGGCTATATAAAACTCCGGTTGTATCGGAAATGGCGACGGAAGCCGAATCGGATAGTACCACATCGTCATTAAAACGTAGGCGCAGTCGCCGTTCAGAAAATAAACCCACCCCTTGCAGTTTCGGCGCCAATGTATCTTCGAAAGCGATATATATGGTGCCAAGTTCAACCGAATCGCCTTTTGCCAAATTTAATTGGTCGATCTTAAATGGGCTGGCTGTTTCATTTTCAGGGTCCCAAATTTTATTTCTGTTCCGATCATCAAAATAAAACGCTTTATAGGTTCCCTCACGTAAATATGAAAACTTGAAATATCCACCGGTATCGGTCTCGGCGGTGTAATTATATGGAGCTTTTAGATCGATGGGCGAACGATATAACGCCACGTTTCTTGAGGTTTCACCATCGCCGGTATCTGCATTTCGAATACGACCTTTAATTATTCCCCGATCGATTTCATCGCCCGTCGAAAACGCAATTACAGTAGGTGTTCCGATTCGATTCCCTTTGGTATCAGAAATTTGCCCTCCCAAGGTTACAATAATGGTAGTTGAATCGGGCAAGGGATCTTCAAATTTAACGGAGAGGCGTTTACGCTTCCAATCAGTTGAATACGTTGCTCCAAAATCCGGCTCTATGGTAATGTTATTATTAATCGAATTTCGGTTTACAAACTCATCGAAATAAAATAACACTTCGTCGTTTTCGAAATTTGTAGTTCCGGTCTCAGGCTCGGTATATAAAATTACCGGACCTTGTTCGTCTCTTGGCCCACCAGTTGGACCTACCGGCGTTGCACAATAAATGAGTGCAAATGCGATAATTAAAAAAAATGGGAAAAGATTCTTGGGATGCAATGCGTTTATGTGCAGATTAATCGTTGATTGTATGTATCTATTTGCAGAAGTTGACGTTAAATTCGGCAATTATAACCAAAAAGAACGTACGTAATTAGTTTTTGCTTCAACACAAAGTAAGAAGAATGAGCATATCTCTGGGGCGATTTTTTTTAGTGATTATTTTTGCTGTATTAGCATCTTCATGTGGAGCTTATTTACTTGATTCTGCTCAATATGATTTACGAGATTCTTTTGCATCGGGCGATTTCGAATCTACATCAGCATTGATGGAATCGCTTGAAAAGAAAAAGGTGTATACAGAAAAAGACGCGGTTCTACTTAACCTTGAAAAAGGTAGTGCTAATCATTTTTCAGGCCATTACAAAGCAAGTAATAGCTATTTTGAGCAGGCTGAAATCAACATCGAAGATTTATTTACAAAAAGCATTTCAAGAGCATTAAAGTCGTTTTTAGTAAACGATAATCAACTCGCTTACGATGGTGAAGATTACGAGGATGTGTATTTGAATGTATTTAAAACTCTGAACTACATGCATCTCGGAGATTTGGAAGGCGCGTTGGTCGAAAGCCGGCGTATTTCGTACAAGCTAGATCAAATCAATACAAAGTATCGAGGTCTTGTAGAAACGCTGTCTAAAGCGGATACAACGAACACCGGGGCAGATAAGTGGGCAACCGGCACCAGTAATATCCAAAACAGCACGCTAGGTTATTACCTTTCTACCATTTTGTATGCAAAAACGAATAAACCGGATGATGCTCGCATTGCCCATCAAAATTTATTGAAAGCCCATTACGAACAATCTTCTTTTTTTAATTATGATGCTTTTGATCATCATAAATTCGATCATTTAACCGATCCGAATTCTTACAATGTACTCGTTAAGGCATTTTCCGGTCGCTCTCCAATGAAAGTGCAAGATGACAATCGCATTTATTTTGAAGACTCCGATACATACATAAAAATTAGTTTTCCTGTGTTATTGAACTATCAAAGTAAGGTTCATTCCGTTACTGTTTCTGTTAACGGAACAAGCTCGCAGGAACTAGATACCATCGAACATCTTGATTTAGTGGCCGCCGAGGTGTTCAAAGTGAAAGAGCCCATTATTATAGCAAGAACTTTGGTACGTGCAACGTTGAAGTCGTTAGCGTCGAACAGAGCCAGTAAAAAAGTGAGTGAAAAGAATGAAGGATTGGGTAGTCTAGTAAATTTTCTTGGAAAACTAGCTCAAGAAACTACCGAAAAAGCTGATTTACGAGGTTGGCAAACCATGCCGGGCACTTCGCATGCAATGGTTTTAAATTTGCCTGAAGGTGTGCATAGCATACGAATAGATTATCTTGACCGACGTGGAAAAGTCTTGTTTTTTGAGGAACAAGAACTGGAAATAACTAATACAGATGCTTTGAAATTGGTTGAATCGATTTATTGGAATTAGGATGAAAACAAGGTCCCACTTTAAATACTTATTGTTCAGTTCGTGCATTCTTTGCGTACTGTTTCTACAAGCTTGCGGAGCTAGCTCAAAAACATCGAATGCTTTGCCTGCTTGGGTATCCAACCCTTCTTCTTCGTTTAGCGATCGTCAATATCTTATGGCGGTAGGCAGTGGTGATACTTTTAACGAAGCCCGCTCGGATGCAATGCTGTCGCTTTCACAAATTTTTAGAGCAAATGTTGATGGTACTCAAAATCTATATACCGATGTGCTAGAGATCTCGAAGACCAATGAGGATTTCACCTCGAAAGAAACCATTCGTCTAATCAATACTATTGAAATTGGCTCAAACGAAGATCTTCAAAATGCCGAAATTCTTACTTCTGATACCGGTAAAGACGGCATGTATTATGTGTTAGCAGGATTTAACAGATCTGAAACAGCGGCCTTGTATCGCGGCGAAATTGAAAATAATTACGCTAGAATTAATCGAAATAAACACGAAATTGATCAGGCTAGCGATAAGTTTAGCAAGCTTCGTTTTTTGAAAGAGAATTTTTTACTAGCTCGCATCAATAAACAATTAGCCGGATTGCTGGAAATAATTTTGCCGGTTTCAGGTGAAAGTTTTAAGGCGCAGAATAGTCTTATCGATGAAAGAAATGCCTTTAACAGTCATCAACAAACCATGCCGGTTACCATAAACGGACTTGATAACAATACGAATATTCATAGTGCGCTTTCAGATGCTTTTTTATCTGAAGGATTTGTACTTGCCAATAACAACCCTGTGCTTCTAGTGGTTGCAAACTACACCGCTATTGAGACTGATATCGACAGAGTTGATGCCGAGTTTGTAAGCTGGGAGTTACAAATCAAAATATCCAGACCTGAAACTCAACAAACATACAGTGATTTCACGGTATCAGGACGTGAAGGTGCATTGAATATTCAGAATGCCTACAAACGAGCTGCAACAGCGGCCATCGCACAGGTCAATAAAAAATTTCGACCCTATTTTAATGCAGAATTTCTATCAAACAATTAAGCCATGAAAAAATCAAACTTTATACTTCTAGTACTTTTAGCATGCGTATTAGCCTGCTCACCATCTAAAAAAGTAACCCGTGTTTCTGCGGATACTCAAACCGATCTATCCGGACGATGGAACGACACTGATGCTCGATTGGTAGCTGAGGAAATGATCGACGATGCCCTATCTAATGCATGGTATCAGCGATTTAAACAAGCAAACTCTGATGTTCCTGTAGCTATGGTTGGACGAGTTCGTAACGAAACTATGGAGCACATTGATACCGAAGTGTTTACCAAAGAACTGGAACGTGCCTTTGTAAACTCAGGCATGGTTGATGTTGTTGCCGGAGTTGAAGAAGCCGAACAAATCAGGCAAGTTCGAACCGATCAACAACGGTATGCTTCGATCGAATCTGCGGCGGCTATGGGTAAGGAATTGGGTGCAGATTATCTAATTATCGGAAATATCAGTTCTATCTTGGATGAAACTGACAATGGCCGTGAAGCTGCAATTTTCTATACCATCAACCTCGAAATGGTAGATGTGGAAACCAGCCGAAAAGTTTGGATTGGTAATCATAAAATCAAAAAGATCATTGAACGTCGTCGTTTAAGGGGCAAGTAAGATCGAGGCCACGACCATTCATATTATCGCACTCATTCAACTTCGAGGAAAATTAGTATGAATAGGTACGATGTCTGTATTCTAGGTGCCGGATTAGCCGGTATGCATACCGCTATCGAGTTGCATGAAGCTGGTTTGTCGGTCTGTGTTGTGGATCCTAAATCCGTAGCCGGTGGAGCATCAGAAACACCCGTCGGGCTGGCAAACCCGGCTACCGGACGATTTGCTAATCGAAGTTGGGAAGCTGAACGATGTTTAGAGAAACTAACTGCCCGATTGGAGCAAATATCAACATCGACTGGACAGAAATTTTATCGAAACTCAGGAGTATTGCGCCCTGCTTTAAGTGAGAAAATTGCCGGAAGAATGCGCGAAAACGTGATTCAAAATGAGTGGACGACCGGCATGGTAGAATGGAAATCCAGTGCAGAAATTGAAGGGATGCATCCGGGACTGACCTCTGTTGAAGGTGGCGTTTGGGTTCCGGTTGGCTTAACGGTTTTAATTCCTGACTATCTACATGCCATGCATTCGTTCTTGAAGCAACATGCAGTTGATTTTATGTTAGGATCTGAATACTCCTATCATTCAAAAAATGACCTCTGGGAAATACATTTCGATGATCAGAATTCGATTGCAGCACACAGAATTGTAGTATGTGCCGGTATCTATTCTAAAAACATCGAGTGTTCTAAGCACCTCCCCTTTCATGCAGTAAAAGGTCAAACAGCATTACTCAAATCCGATCAACCAATTAGCTTCGATCATGCGGTAAGTGCCCAAGGCTATTTCAGCAAAACCGATAAGAATGAGTTTGTGCTGGGATCGACCTACGAACATAATTTTGAACATGAAAACCCTGATGAGCAAGGAAAGGAATTCATGCTTAATCGATTTAAGAATGTACATCCCAAATTAGCTGCATCTTCTCAAGTAATTTCACAATGGGCTGGTGTGAGAGCTTCTACACCTGATCGAAAGCCTATAATCGGAAGAATTCCAACTAAAAAAAACTTATTCGTTTTTGCCGGCTTGGGTTCAAAAGGGCTTCTTTATTCTGCCTATGGAGCAGGACTTCTAAAAGACTTTATGTTGAACGATCATCCGGTTCCAAAAGAAGTATCCGTCGAAAGATTTAAGCCATAAAAAAACCCTGTGCTTTAAATAACACAGGGTTTGAAATTGTTGATTCTTGTCGTAGTAAATTAGAATCGAAATACTAATCCACTCCAGGCAAATGCTAACGTTGTTCCTTTGTCGGAATCACTGCTAACTGTAGAAGCACCTAAAGTTAATTCAAGGAATCGGAAATCTACCCCTAAGCCTGCAGAATAAGCAGCGGAATAATCACCTCCTCTACGTGTTCCAACTCTAATAGGGATAAAGTTTAACAAGCGATACTCAGCACCTAAGGTTACGTAGCTGATTTTAGTATTGTAACCTAAATCATTAAAACCAACTCCATAATCGGCAGTAGCAGTAAGTTTACCTAAGGTTAACGAAGCACCGAAGTTATACATGCCCGGTAAATCGTATTTGCGTTCGGGAGCATCTCGTGTTTCAAAACCACCGTATATATCGTTTTGTAAGCTATCAGAAAGCGTATCAAAATAATCGCCGAATGATTCATCGCCTATGTCGCCATCAAAATTGAATACTGAATTGGCTCTAACTTCTTTCGGATTTTCTTTGAAGCTTACACTTCCAAGATCAGTAGCCGACATACTTACACGTAGCACCTGGCGCTTACCTAAGAAACCAAGTGCCGGAAGCGATACATCAATTTCTGCAGTAACACCTAAGTCAAGGCCAAAGCCCGTACCTAAAGTTCCGATATCAGAACCATCGTAATCTACGTAATCACCAAGCTTAGCTTTATCATTGGTTTGGCGTGCACGACTGTAATCCGACATTTGAGTAGCTAAATCGCCATAAACAAACATAGAATAGTTAAAGTCGTGAGTGATAGTTCCCGGTCCGTTTTGATCAGCCCCTGTAATTTGTAATGTAGAGTTAAAATCAAGCTCGGTTGATTGTAATCCTACAATGTACTTTGGAGCAGCACCGGCATAAATGTTAATTCCATTTATGAAAGGCAGCTTTTCGATCAAACCTGTTAAAGGAATAGGTAAAGCCATTGCAAAACCCAGCGAAACTTCAGTATAAGAAAGTACGGTGTTTGTAAAATCAACTGGAACAGGATTAGAAAAATGATCGGAATCCAGGCCATAAAAGGCTAGTTCCATAAATCCTTTGTTTACATCAAATTCCTCGATGGTTCGTACACGGGTTGCTAAACTAAAAGCTGTGTTTTTTCCTCGATTTGAAAAACCGAAGGGAACTATGTTTAGACCAACAACCACATTTCTGGTATTGTTAACATCAGAACCGAACCACGCTTCTAACATATCGGATCGAGTTTGACCTTCAAGTATTAAGCCTTTCGTAAAATAGGTATCGTACACACTTTGGTTAAGCATGGTACCACCGGCTCGAACCCCAAGACCACCTAACAATCCAATGGTGCGTTGTGGTTTACGCCCGGTATTGTTAATCATCAGGTTTGCAGGGTTAATAAAGTTGGCGTGATAACCATCAACATAAGCAGTTCCACCGCCACCCATTCCAATAGTGGCTGAATTAAAGTGCCTGCTTTGAGCTACAACAGAGGCAGCTGAAAGCGCTAGAAATACAGTAAATATTAATTTTAGCTTTTTCATCTTAGTTGCCTCCTACGTTAGTTCTAACACTTGCTTTTGCACTGATACTGATAGTAATGGAATCGGTATCCTTGATTTTAACCGCTTCTTGTGAAAAGGAATCAAGTGTTGCGCTCACCGCCACTGAGTCGGTTCTGGATAATTGATCTAATTGAGAATCGTTTAGTGCAATTATTAACTGTCCAGGCATTGCAGTAGTTACGAAACGTGAGGTTCCGTCTACTTGTGCTGCAGATAGTTGAACAGGATCATCTCCAGGTAGTGGCACAGTAGTAATTGAATTGCCAAGATCATCCAGAAAATCGAAATTCAGGATAAAGCCTAAAGGCAATCCATTTTCGTAGGTGATTACTAATTCGCCGGAAGTAACATCGGTATCATCACCCTCTTTTGGCAGGCCGTCTAAGCCACTACCATCAACCGTAGTTTCGTAGGTTGCGCTTGCTGCACTAAAGTAAATCGGAAGATCTACTAAGATTGAAGGATCAAACTCAAGTGGAGTGGCAATGGTTGCTTCTCCATTTGATTGGTTGATTACGGATTTACCAACAAAACGAATTTCGCTAGGAAGGTTATTCAAAAACTCGAGAACATTCGTGTTATCCTGATCGAAAGTTACCGATGATGTAATCACTGATCCGTCAGGACTTGTGTCCAGTGTAAACTTGATCAACTGATCAGCTCGAAGTTGAACACCGTTGGCATAGATACCATCAATTGGGTCGGTTGCTTGCACTTCTTTATCGGTTCCTACAACTCCTTTAAGGAAAATCTCTTCACCTTCCCCATCAACACCAAGAATAGCGGCATAAATGGTTGTAGGCACTCCAATATTCGAAGTGTATGCAATGCTTAAGCTGGCACCTGCAAATTCGATACCGTCGATTTCGCTTGATAATTCATCTAAACCATCAATTTCGGTAAGGGATACTTCAGTTTCGTTGTAAGCATCAACAATTGCATTACCCGAAGTTGTTGTTCCGTTATTTGGATCATCATCACCTAAAAGCGTGGTTTGTGATTGAATCTCTCCAAAGGCACGAGAAATTTTAAGGTTATTAATGGCAACACTTGAGCTAACACTATCAATTTCGTTTATAACACGCGTTTGATCACCAACGGGTGCATTCTGTGTATTCTCAGTAATTGCCTGAATATTGTAATTTATTTGGTTTCCATTTGCGAAAATGTAGTAACCGGTAAGGTCGATCTGGCGCGCAGGAGCTGAGCCTTTGCGAGAAATTTCTGTATCGCCTGAATATTCAAGTCGTAAAGAATCGGCTTCATTTTCACTCGACCTGATGCCAGGGAATGAAATAACGAGTCTTTCAACAGATAAATCGAGACTGTTTCTAATTTCACCTAATTCTATGATGCCAGATTCGAGTTGTACAAAGTGGTCTTCGGAAGTGAATTGAAATTCAGTTGCATCAAAACTAGTAACACTTGCAGTTGAAAAATCTTGCTCGGTTACCGCAGCTTCTACTTCAGAAGCAGTTAAGCCATTTCCTTCAACAGAATTTACAGCCAATAAACCAGGATTAGCGGGGAAAGTAAAAGCATCCCAGAAAATGGTTAACTGTACACCAAGGTTTTGAATTTTATCGCCTGCGTTAAATGCAACTGATGCAACTTCAATTGCACCATCTACTAATTGATTTCCATTAGCAGGGCTAAATTCTGCAAAGCTACCTATACCAGCCTTTGTTGTAGTATCGATAAGCTGAACTTGTGCAACGCGGAAATCAAACCCGAGATTGTTAGTAACCTGAATATCGATAGTACCTCTTTTAATTGTTGCACTTACAAAGAAATCGGTATTAGCTCCGATATTTATTTCTACCGGATTGGCAGAATTATCGCCAGATGGAATTGGCGTACCAGCAGGAACAAAGTCCGGATCACTTCCGGTAACTTCTTCGATATCTACCGAACCAAGGTCACCGTCTCCACTAGAAAAACTTCCTATTTCAATTTCGCCAACCTGAGAATTAAAGGAAGTTGGATCGATTCCAATTTCCGGAATGGCATCGTTAAGATCACCAAAATCGAATTCTTCGGTTCGTGAAAGTGTAATAAGTCCATCATCGATGCCACCTTCAGTAACTGTGAAAAGTGAATCGAAATCGCTTTTAGTAGTATCGAGTAAAGCTTCGGGAGCTCCTTCGCCACCTCCTAAAAATTGTAGCGTTTTATTGAGCAAAAGTGGTGCTTCAACGCTGTGAGATGTTGTAAAGTCTGGTTTTCCCGGAGTACTGATATCACAATTAGTGACTAGAACGACAGTGAAAATCCAAACTAGTAACAGCTTAAAATTACGCATCTGTTATGTGTTTGTTGATGATTGTAGATTTGATTAACAGGCTGAACCTAATAGAGTGGTACATAGGAATAAACTGTAGTTTATTAACAGTACCCCTTATTTGATTGTAACCAACATAATGTTTCTTTAAGTAAAAGTAGACATAATATGCCAAATTTATAC
The DNA here is from genome assembly GCA_034669965.1 of Balneolaceae bacterium. Classification (GTDB taxonomy): domain Bacteria; phylum Bacteroidota; class Rhodothermia; order Balneolales; family Balneolaceae; genus HXMU1420-13. The sequence continues at coordinate 144,988 of JAXMOK010000003.1, forward strand.
CATTGATAATAGAAATGAACGCTTTATAATATTATACGTGAATAAAGTTCCAAAGAATATTTACTCAGAATATTAGACTTACTTTGACCACAGAATTTATCGGACATCTACTAAAATTTCATTAGCAAATCTAATATTGCAAACTTAATGAAAGTGAGGCTTCCATAGTCCTCTGCCCTAGGTAAATCTAGACTTACCTTTATTGTGCTGCTTTATTCGATCTTCAATATCTGCACAACTCCCATAATAATAAGAGCCATCATAGCCACTTTTTAATATGTACGAGCAATACCCCATTCCTTAAAATAAAAAAGTCTGTTACTTATTTAAGAAACAGACTTTTAAAATGCGGAGAGGGAGGGATTCCCCCATAGGGATGCCTTTGGCAGAACCCTCGGTACCGCGTTATTTTTAAATGATCTCTTTCTCTTTTAAATAATTATAACCTTCGATTGATTTATAAAATCGCTCTCTTGCCATTGCTTCAGCTCGAGTTGCAAACTCTTCTTTAAAATGAAATACCCATGGCCTTTTGCCCTTTGTATATCGAGATTTACCTTTATTGTGCTGCTTTATTCGATCTTCAATATCTGCACAACTCCCATAATAATAAGAGCCATCATAGCCACTTTTTAATATGTACGAGCAATACCCCATTCCTTAAAATAAAAAAGTCTGTTACTTATTTAAGAAACAGACTTTTAAAATGCGGAGAGGGAGGGATTCGAACCCTCGGTACCGCGTTAGCGGCACACTCGCTTTCCAGGCGAGCCCATTCGACCGCTCTGGCACCTCTCCTATTTTGCAAGGGCGCAAAGATAGAACTAATTGCACCCCATCGCAATGTTAAAAGCCAATTAAAAACGCTTCTTGGATATAAGCTCCTACCTCTTCCCCATTTTCAGTTGCAGGTCGGAACCTCCACTTATATGCTGCTTCAAGCACATCTCTAATTATTCCAAAACCTAATGTTTGAACCACTTCATATTCATCTGATTTCCCTTTGTATTTTCTAATTTCTGCAACATAGGCTTCACGAACTGTTCCATTCTTATTCACCGTAAAATTCACCAATATCATAGTTTTGATATCGGCATTTGTTGCTTCTACTGATAGCGTAGGTTCTACAATACGTGATATTCTGGGGGGGCGATCCGGATTGCCCGAAATTCTGTTTTCATCGCCGGTTTGGCCGGTGGTTTCGGCTATGCTAAGTGCATCAAATGAGATAATGGTATCAAATTCGGGAAAGTCGATTTCCTCTTCTATCACTTTATCGCTTGGTACCGGAATTGGAACTTGTGGTTTAGGCGGTGATGCCGGCGTATCGGCTTGCCTTGTTATCACCATTTCTTCTACAAAGATGTTTTGCTCATCGGGATAAATAAATTCGCTAATGCTCCTCTCTTGTTCGGGCCAAAACTGAAATATGGCGACCATTAGTAGTTGTGATACAATGATGGCTCCCATCACTCGGTGTTGATAGTGAACCTCAGATAAAAATTGTTGAACATCGAATGATTTCAAGAATGGGATAGCTCTTCATGCGCAGTGATAATAACCTCCCTTGCATGATCGCGTAAAGCTGTCATAGATTCAAATGCGTTGGGATCGATACTATCTAAAACTCGGAGTTTAAATTTTGCTTTAGTATTAAAAAACTTTGTTCCAGATGCCAACGCAGAATACGCACCATCTATTACTATGGGTTGAATTAAAAAACCATGTTCTTTCGCAAGCAGAAATGCTCCGTTTTTAAATGTTTTGATCTGACCATCCAGCGATCGCGTTCCTTCCGGGAAAATCATAACAGGGACGAGGTCTTTTAAAGGCTGCACCAAACGAGATAGTTTTTTTAATGCCGATTTACTAGACCGATTGATGGTTAAATGCCCGGTGAGCTTCACCATCCATCCCATTACCGGAATGTAAGTCATGCTGTGTTTAACCACCCATTTCATCCTCCACTTTAGTTGAAATGCCAAAGGGATATCCATAAAACTTTGGTGATTTGCAATGAAAATAGTTGGTTTCGAAGGGTCGTATTTTTCTTCACCTTCAATGTGGATTTTCCAAGTTGGTGATGGACGCATCATTAACCATGCCATTTTGGCCAACACACGGTTTGTGATTTTATTATACCGATCGAATGGGAAAGTAAAAATGAATAAAACCCCTATAATTACAAAAAACAATAAGAAAAGTATGGAATAATACAACCATACATATATACTGAATAAATACCTTCGCATACTATAATATTAATGCTCAAGCGCTTTTCGGATAAACCCTCCGTGCTTTCGCAGGAGTAGTTGCGCCTCATTTTTCGGGATATTTTTTAATCCCATTACCAGCGCCGTTTTTACGTGTCCATCAGCCGCTTTGAGTAGTTCTCCTGCTTGTTGATAATCGACATCAGCAAAGGTAAGGATAATTCGCTTAGCACGTTCAACCAGTTTTTTGTTGGTAAGCATTAAATCTACCATCACATTTTCGTACACCTTACCTAAACGAATCATTGCGCCGGTAGAAATCATATTCAGCACCATTTTTTGGGCGGTCCCGCTTTTCATTCGAGTACTACCCATAATTACTTCTGGGCCAACGGGTACATCTATAGTAATATCAGCTTTAAACGGTAGTTGTTCGGCTGATACTGTAGTTACTAAAAGGGATGGAATTCCTTGTTCTTTAGCTTCTTTAAGCAAGCCAACCACATAAGGAGTTCTGCCACTGGCGGCTATGCCACACACCACATCCAGCGAAGTTATTTTCTGTTTTGTGATTTCTTCACGACCGAGTTCTTCGGAGTCTTCGGCGCCCTCTTGAGCAACGAACATGGCTGCTTCTCCGCCGGCAATAAAACCTTGAACCTGCTCAGGATTACTCCCAAAAGTGGGTGGACATTCAGCCGCATCTAAAACTCCGAGTCTACCACTAGTTCCGGCACCGAAATAAAGCAATCTACCTCCCACCGAAAATGCCTGACTCACCAAATCAATTGCCTTGGCAATTTCGCCATTTCTTAACGCTACATAATCAGCAACCTTCTTATCCTCTTCGTTAATTAAACGGGCTATTTCCTCAGCAGAAGCTACATCAATTTCTAAGGTTTCCGGATTGCGTTGTTCAGTATCTAGTTTTTTTAATTGATCAAATAGTTGCTGTTCTGACATGTATTAATCCCTGCGATGGTTCCACCAATCTGATGATTCTACGCCTGCAGATTCTAAAGGCGTGGTTAGTTCATTTTCTACGTCAGAAACTAACAATGCTGCAGCCAAAGCAACAATTTCATCATCATGCTTTTTGAACAGTTTATCCACATCGAAATGATCTTTTACAAAGTGAGTGTCATATTTCCCGCTTATAAACGCTTCATGCTCTAGCGTGTAGGTACAAAATGGAATAGTAGTTCGGCAACCTACAATCTCATATTCATCAAGTGCTCGCAGCATTTTCTTTCGAGCATCTTCACGATCCGTGCCATAAACGGTAAGCTTCGATATCATAGGATCGTAATTTATGCTTACAGCTTGGCCTTCCTCAATTCCTGAATCCACACGAACTCCGGTACCGGTTGGGATGCGGTGTTTGAGCAATGTGCCGGTACTTGGCAAGAAATTATTTTCCGGATCTTCCGCATAGATTCTACACTCAATGGCATGCCCGATTTTCTTCACATCTTCTTGAGTAAAAGGAAGTTCTTTGCCTTCAGCTACCGCTATTTGAGCAGCAACCAAATCAATACCGGTTATCATTTCTGTTACAGGATGCTCCACCTGAAGTCGAGTATTCATCTCCAAGAAATAATAATTGTAATGCTTATCAACTAAAAACTCGATGGTGCCGGCTCCAACATAATCGCAGGCCTCGGCAGCTTTTATAGCTGTTTCTGCCATTCGGGCTCTTAAGTCGTCGGTTAATAGTGGACTTGGCGCTTCTTCAATAACTTTTTGATGTCGACGTTGCACCGAACATTCCCGATCAAAAATATGAACGGTGTTTCCATGCATATCCGCCATTATTTGGAATTCGATATGGCGAGGTTCTTCTAAATATTTCTCGATGTACACTCTGTCATCACCAAAGGCATTACGTGCTTCATTTTTTGCAGCTTTAATGCTTGCTTCAAATTCTTCAGGTTTATGAACTATGCGCATTCCCTTTCCACCGCCACCTGCCGATGCTTTTATCAAAATCGGAAAGCCAATATCATCGGCAACTTCTCGCGCTTCTTCTATACTTTCGAGCGTGCTTTTTAAGCCGGGAGGTGTTGGAATGTTGTGTTCGGCCATCAATTCTCGAGCGGAAGTCTTATCTCCCATTAATTCGATGGCTCTTGTTCCCGGTCCAATAAAAATGATGCCTTCCTGCTTGCATCGTTCAGCAAAAGTAGAGTTCTCACTCAAAAACCCGTAGCCGGGATGTACCGCATCAGCGCCGGTTTGCTTGCAGGCATCAATAATCTTATCCATCACCAAATAACTTTCTGACGAGGCTGCCTCCCCAATAAACACCGATTGGTCGGCAAGTTGAACATGAGGTGCAAACGAGTCGGGACGAGAATAAACCGCCACAGATTTTATGCCCAATTCTTTACATGTATGAATTACCCTAACGGCGATTTCGCCGCGATTTGCTACTAAAACTTTTTTAATCTCTGCCATAAGAAATGATTTTCTTGGATAGTACCAATTACCCTAGAAATTCACCACTTAAGTTTAGCTGTCAGTACGCATTTCCATGAATATTTTTGGCAGGATGGAGAATTTCTCCACTTTATTCAAATACGCTCTCTCATTAAATACATTGTAATCGCTTTCTTCAATTTTATCTAGAATTCGGCTGTAGTTATACCGGGCAAGATACACAGGTAATCGACTATCTTTGTTCAGCATTCGAATTCCGATGTCTGCTTTTGCGTAATATTCTCTAGCTCTCTTGATTTGAAATTTCATAATTCTTCTGAAATTCTCGGACTTTTTACCGGCAAATAAATCAGCTTCTGTGATTTGAAACATGGCAAGTTCGTTAAACGGTAAATAAATACGATCTCTTTCTAAGTCTTCCCCAATGTCGCGCAGAATATTTGTTAACTGCATTGCTATTCCTAAATCAACGGCATATTCCAGTGCTTTATCGTCGGTATACCCAAACACGCGGCTAGTCATCAATCCAACTACAGATGCTACTTTGTAGGAATAATCATACAGTTCGCTAAAGGTAGCATATCGATTTTTGTCGAGGTCAGATCGAACTCCATCAATTAACTCAAATGGTAAATTGATGGGTATATGGTACTTTTTAAGCGTATCTGAAAAGGCTACTAATATCGGGTCTTCAGTCTCTAAACCCTTATAAACGCCAATCAATTTTGATTTAAATTCGTCGAGCTTTTCGTCAACCTGATCGATATCGATTCGAGTGTGATTCATCAAGTCCATGCTCTCATCTACCAAATTATCTAAGTAGCGGCAAAGCCCATAAATCGCGAAAATACTGCGTTGCTTCTCGTTTGGTAAAAAACGAGTGGCCATGTAAAAGGTTTTGGCATAAAACCGGGTGATTGCCCTGCAATGTGAATAAGCATTTCGTAAATGTAGATCATTTACCTCATCGATTACCGATCGATGGAATGATGTTTTCTCATAGATTGGTCGGATTACTGAATATGGTACACGAAGTAATTCACTCATATCCCATCAATCAACAAAAAAGAGTTCTTCGTTCCAATTTTATTAAATAAATAAATTTACCCCGTTGATAACATATTCCAATTTAGATGATTATAATTGCGGTTCAGTAATTTAGCCCAAATAACTCCCATTACTGATCAATTCGACAAAATTAGTTTGCGTATATGAATAAGAAAGTGACGATTTATGAAGTGGCCAAACAAGCAGGTGTTGCTATATCAACAGTTTCCAGAGTATTGAACGATTCACCGAATGTTTCTGAAGAAACTAAAGTGAAAGTTCAAAAAGCTATTGATGAATTGAATTTTCGACCTCAGGTAAGTGCTCGAAAATTAGCAAGTAAACAACCACAAATATTAGCTGTTGCAGTTCCTTCTTTCACAACTCCATTTTTTAACGAAGTTTTGAAAGGTGTTAAAGATGAAATTCGCAAAATGGATTTGGATATCATTCTATATAACACCGGCTCAAAAGATCCCGAAGAAGCTGTAATTAATTTTTTCGATCGAGGTACTGCCGACGCGCTCATCCTACTTTCTATCGACGTAAGCGAAACTGTGCATAAACATTTGCAAACTACCCATGTACCCATCGTTTTGGTGAACACATCGCACCCATCGTACAACTATTTTATGGTAAATGACTACCGAGGCGGTTACATGGCCGGTGAACATTTGGTTAAAAAGGGATTCGAACGAATTGGGATGATCTCTACTCCGGTAGAAACTAAATCTTCATCAGAAAGAGAACGCGGTTTTAAGGATGCTCTGCGCAACTTCAAAATGCCTATCATCAACGAATATTTTGTAACCGGAGATACCACAAAACATGCCGGTTATACCGAGGAAAGCGGCTTCGAAGCTATTTATAAATTTAAAGAAATGGATGAATTCCCGGATGCTGTGTTCTGTGCAAACGACACTCAAGCGCTGGGTGCCTATCATGCTTTATCAAAACTAGGTATGAAAGTACCCGACGATATTGCCATCATGGGTTACGATAATATTAAACTGAGTCGCTACCTTGATCTTACTACTATCGATCAACACATGCATACCATAGGTGCACAAGCTACTGCCAGACTTGCTGAAATTATTAAGAACCCTGACTCACCATTGGTGCAAGAATCGCATCAACCTATTCTGGTAGAACGAGGATCAACCGAAAAAAAATAAGCCGTTGAAATACCCTTTCGATACTTCTGTTGCATTAAAAAATTGCATTACAGGCACTCATATTTCAGCACTTCCTAGTCCTTATAAAGGCAAAGTTCGGGAAGTTTACCCGTTAAACCCGCAAACGCTCGGCATTGTTGTTACCGATCGAATTTCTGCATTCGATTATATCATGAAACAAGCTATTCCGTTCAAAGGTCAAATTCTTAATCAACTGGCGAAATTTAGCTTTGATACCGTACAGGATATTATGCCAACGCATATTATTGATGTGCCACATCCTAATGTTACCATTGCCAAGAAATGTGTGCCTATACCCATCGAAATTGTAATTCGTGGATATTTAACCGGTCATGCCTGGAGAGTGTATAAATCTGGACTTAGAACGCTGTGTGGTGTTTCACTGCCCGAAGGGCTAAACGAGCATGATCGTTTGCCGGAGCCAATCCTCACTCCTGCTACAAAAGCTACTGAAGGTCATGATGAAGACATTTCTGAAGCCGAGATTCTAGAGCAGCAAATTGTTCCGCCTGAACTTTGGGACGAGATAAAATCTAAAGCCTTTAAGTTGTTTACACGTGGAACCGAAGTAGCAGCTAAACAAGGACTAATTTTGGTAGATACTAAGTACGAAATGGGAATATTTAATGGCGAACTTACCCTGATCGATGAAGTGCATACCACCGATTCCTCCCGGTATTTTTATGCCGAAGGATATGAAGAACGCCAATCAACAGCGGCCGGACAAAAACAACTTTCGAAAGAGTTTTTGCGGGAATGGTTGATGGAGCATGATTTTCAAGGCTTGGATGGTCAAACCCTTCCGGATCTACCCGATTCTTTCCGATTAGAAGTGTACGAACGATACGCTGAATTATTCCAAATGCTAACCGGTAACCAATTCGATCCCCTTCAAGTTGAAGGCTTTAATAAAAAGTTGGGCAACATATTTATTCCCTATTTAACCAAATCCTAAACCCTACTTATGAAAATTAGAGTCGTTGTTTTTCTATTGTTCTTATCTATCGCTGCTTGTACTTCAAATCAAAATGAAATAATTGAATCTCCAACCGTCGAAACCGGTTTGTTTGAGATGGATATGACATTTCAGGATTCATTACGAACTTACTTTATATACATTCCGGATTCGTATAATGTGGATGCTCCTCTCCCACTTTTATTAACTTTTCACGGGTACACAAGTTCTGCTAAAACAATAATGAACTACTCTAATTATAACAATTTGGCGGATTCATTAGGCTTCATCGCAGTATATCCTCAGGGTACATTATTGGAAGGTACTACTCATTGGAATGTGGGAGGCTGGACTTTAGAAAGTAAAACAGACGACGTAGCTTTTGTTGATAAATTAATAGAAGATTTAACGGCTGAATATGCCATCGATGAAGATCGGATTTATACGAACGGGATGTCGAACGGTGGATACATGAGCTTTCTATTAGCTTGCCAACCGAATAGCAGATTTGCAGCTATGGCATCTATAACCGGTGCTATGACTCCTCAAACGCTAAGTGCTTGCTCACCGCAACAAAGTGTGCCTGTACTTCAAATTCATGCAGATACCGATGAAACGGTACCTTATGCAGGCGATCCATCTTGGACTATAAGCATTGAAGACATTATCGACTTTTGGGTAACGCACAATGGCACGCTAACCGATCCGGAAATTACCGCCTTACCCGATATCGATCCAAACGATGGAAGCACGGTTGAAAAACATGTTTACAAAGCTTCTGCTTCTGCTGCGCCGGTAATCCATTACTTTGTAAAAAGTGGTGGACATGATTGGCCGGGAGCTTGGGGCAATAATGATTTTTCTGCGAGCGAAATAACTTGGGAGTTTCTATCTCAATTCCGTAAGTCAGATCAGTAAATTCAATTAATTCTAGTTTAGAATAATCACAATTGGGACAACTTTGAATTACAGATTCTGCTCAGTTCTACTGTTTTTACTTCTTCTTAGTTTGCCGGCCACTGCCCAAATTCTGGATGGGTATATAGTAAAAAACGATCGCATGATGGAACCGGTTTTTCTGAAATATGAAATTGGAGAACACATCCTGAGTACATTGAATCTACTGATACTGTTTATAGCATAAATGACATTATAGAGTTCGGTAAAACAGGTATTTCCAGGTTTAAACGATTTGATATTGAGCTGGCTACCAATCTCAATAGAATAGGTTATGATATCACTCCCAGCTTTTCTTCTGCTGTAGTATTTCTGGAAGTAATTGTAGCCGGCGATTACAATTTGTACCGATACAAAAATTCAAATAAAGAATACTTTTTCACAAGCGTTGGAGATAAAAGCCCTAAACAATTGATACTTCACAAATATAAAACAGCTAACAAACGCGTAGTTAATAAAGAAAACTACAAAGCCCAGCTATTGGTAGATAATGTGTGTGATGATCAATGGAATTTTATCTCACAAATGACTTACAGCCTTTCGGATTTCAAGACTTTTGCAATCATGCAAAATACTTGCAGAAACTCTGATTACATGATGTATGAAGGGGTGAAAATCGGAAATAAATTCAGAGTATCGTTGAAGCTACATACCACTCAAACTAAACTGCAAGTTACTGGAATTGCAGGTGTGCCAAACAATACAACAGCTGCTGTTAATCCGGTATATTACGATTTTGATACAATTAGCAGAATTGGTATCGGAGTTGAACTAGAACTCAAAATTCCAGTCTCAGATAACAATTGGTCGTTTGTAGTTGCCCCCTATCTGCTTTCCATTAAAAAGTCTGCTGTTAATACTCATTCTAGAAGTAATGGTAATAACGGAAGTATCCGGTACCGATCTTTAAACTTTCCAATTGGTGTACGATATTATCCTTTTACTGAAAATGCACCAGAATTATATCTGGATGGTCTCGCAAATATTGGATTCACTGGAAATTCAGAGCTTCAGATTGAGAGAGCTGAAAATGTACCGGTACATGAAACGCTAGGTTTTAAAGTAGGTATAGGCTATCGGATTAAATGGCTGCAACTACAGATTGATTTCGAACCGAATCGTAACATGTTTATCAACGAGCCACGGGTACATAACAATAAATATGTATGGAGCATACAGTTAGGCATCAGCAGTAAAGTACTTCAAAAGAATACGCTCCCTGTTGAGTAGCACATTTTCTAAAAATTTATCAAGCAAAAGAATGAGTATGCATTGCCATTTCTTTACACAAATGAATTAATTCTTTAGCTTTTGCTTCTAGTCCAAAATTCTCCTTAATAATCTGTTGATTTTTCTGCGAGCGAAATAACTGGGGAGTTTCTATCTCAGTTTAATAAATCAGAAATTTCAAGCACTGCAAATTAATTCTACAGTAGCTATTTACACCTATTAGTGCCTTCAGTATCTAACAACTTCAGCTTTGTGATTTGATTTATTTTGGGTTGCTAAAATACTTTTAGAAGACTCGATCAGATGAGTAGAGCGCGCCTCTAATCCAAATTTATCACGAATAACTTTCTGGTCATTAGCTATTTGAGAATTATTCTTTTTTGAAATTTCAGCCATTGTTTTAAAATCTGATAAACCCTCAAATGGATGTACAGTTAACTCATTTTGTTTCAAAAATTCCCAAGTTGGGTTAACAATTTGTTTGTGCTGTACTGTGATGTGATTTTTAACAAAAACGGTAGTACCGCAGTAAATACCCATCAAGGTATTCCCAATTGCTTGCTGCCTATTATGAGCCATAATTTGAAACTCAGCAGTTCCAATAAATTGCAGGAATTCATCAGGGGTTAAAAAAGCATCGAAGAATTCTACATTATCTTCTAGATTAAGCTGTTTAATTTTCTGCTCGAGCTCGATTTTATAATCTCTTGCAAGATTATAAGCTACCGGAAGTATTAGATTATAATCTTTGATATCTGTTTTGGTAGATAACACTTCCAAAATTTCGATATGATTATTCGATCGATCACCTGAATTACCTACAATAATCCTCTTCTTCTTTTCTGAAAGAGCAAGCACATTAATATCGCCATAAAGGCCCGGGTAAGGATAAGCGAAATAGTAACTATCAATCTCTCCGAAATTATCTTTAAATAAAGTTATATCACCCGAAATTGGAGTGTGAATAGATCTTATTTTAGTTGTTGGAAAAGCATCGACTTGATTGTTCTTTATTGGGTTATATAAATCGCCTCCCCAAATACACCATGCTACATGCTTATGATCGCCAAATTTGTTAACAATATTATACTGCCACGGGCGGAATAGACCATGCATAAAAATGGCAGCCACTCGTTTACTCGAAATAATTTCACTTAATTTCAATCCATCTGCGTTTTTGTCAAATAAATGGGCATCGGGATGCTGTTCAAAATCGACATTGAAATGCGCTATAGTTTGTTGTTTCTCTACATATAGAATATGTTTTTGGCCGGTTGTACTATTAACGGTTTTGAGAAGATCGGCAAGTGTTTGTGCATAAATTGAGTTATAGCAGAAGTGAACAAAAGTACCGCTATCGTTTTGGTTTTCGATCAAAGGTAGAAACTTCTTGTACTGTTCTCTCCTTGAATACGGTTTAACTTCTTCTTTCGAGAAAATCCGTTCATCAAGATTGTCTTTTTCCATAATAATTTGACTTAGAACTTCTTTTACAGATTCTTGATCAAATACATTGGCGAAATAACATTTATCGTCGTGCTTTTTCGAAAACTCTTGTAATGAATATGGGTTATCTGGATAAATCAGTAGTAAGGCAAGGCCAGCATTTGCATAATCGTAGAGTTTGCCTCCCATGATATATGGAGTTGCAATTTCATCTGAATTTACACTTAAGCCAACATCACCAACGGCCATATTTGCCTGTATTTGTGCATTTGAAACCGGACCAAAGAATTTATAGTCAAGTTCAGTATTGAGTGAATTAATGTATTCATCAAAAACTTGCACTTTTCCTTGAATTACGAGAGCAAATTGTTTGGCAATTTCCGGGTTCTTCTCAAAAACATCGAAAATAAAGGTCAAATCTTTATAGACACCATCAAATTTTTGCAACCCAACAACACTGCCTGTACCAGCATAGTATAAGATGATTTTGCCTTGAGCTTTAGCCTTTGATGCAAAATCTGCAATTTCTGGTTGTATTTGAGTAGGTGGTTGTTCTATAAACCCATTTTCAATCAAATAAAATTTATCACCATTAAAAGGAGCTTTTAATTCGGTATGTAATCTTTTAGCAATCTTCTTCATCCCTGTAGATATTGTAATTACTACATCTGCTAATTGCATCACTTTAAGTTCATCTTCTTTTTGCTTTTGAAACTCTTTGGGATCAGCTTTTCTGATTTGGGGATGAATATGTATAAAGTCCCTGAAATCACTCACCCAAGTAATAGAGTCTCCTAGCTCCTTCTTTACAATATGCGCTATAAAGTGAGGCAATAATGGCGGTGAACTGGTTACTATAGTAGGAATATTGTACGTTTGCAGAAATTCGGTGCAAAAGTCCTCAATTGTCAAATCAGGTTTCGATTTTTGCTTTTCAAGAAACAAGGGATTGATAATATGTACTTTCGGATGCATACTCGGCGCTTCACGATCCGCTACCATCTTCGCTAAAATGACGAGGTAGACATCATACCCATTTTCTGCGAAGAAATTTGTAAGTGTATAGGCTCTGATGCTATGCCCTACCCTACCTTCATCAAATGGTGGATAATCTTGAGTTATAAAGACCATACTCTTTGGCTTCACTACCGCAACTTCTTCATTTGAAAATGACTGCACCTTATGTATTGCCGCCAATTTAGGGGAGAGCTCTGGATTTCCTTTTAATATCTCAATCACTTTAAGGTCTTGTTCGTCTGCCCAAAACGTAGTTTCGTTTTTCACAAGTAACCACGATTCGATAGTTCGAACCATCAACCACTTTGCAAATTCTGTTTTAATGGGTAATTCTTCTTGACCAGAAATTGGCATTAAAAATGGCAACGGAACGTGCATATTCTGTTTTCCGAATGCCGTTAAATCCACAAACTTCTGTATTATATCTTCAGCTTGATCACGCTTGCCCAATCCAAGCAAGGTTCTAATTAAGCAAAATACTACTGATACCGAGTTATTACCGGCATTATATAATTCAATTAACCGATGAGCCGCCTCAATTAAGTAATGTGTTTTTTTATTGCTTGTAAAAACTCCGTCGTTATTATTTTCTGTAATTTCTTCTGATGCAATGATATAATTTAAGGCCGTAAAATAGCTTTCATGTTCTGGCGAATTTGACAGATAATCCCAGCTAAACATAGAAGTTGCAGCCCAACTCATAGTTTGAAATTTGCTTCTCCATAATCCATTATCTGGTTTCTCAAAAGAAAGATCTTCATTAAGAATCCAGTCATTTTTTAGATGCGTATCAATTTTACTTTCATGAACGGCGACAAGTGTTCCACTAGTTGTTGGAACTTGGTTAGAAAAAGGCACCAATAATTCGCCGGCAGGTAAATATTGAAAACAACTGTATCCGTAAGAATTTAGAATGTTGTTTATGGCATCATAGTTTTCTAGATCAAAAGAAACTAACAGAGTAGCTTGGCTTGTGTTGAGCGTTTCTTTTGCACCCTCTAGAACTAAATGTTCACTTCCATTAGTGCCAATTTTTATTACATCAAAAGTGTGCTCATTACTAGAAGAATGCCAAGCATCAAGTGAAGTGGGTGAAATTTGATCTCCAACATTATCACTTAATTTGCTCAATTCAGGGATTGCGTTCTGTTCCCAAAACACCTCTCTTTCTTTATCAGCTACAATACTTCTAACAACATCAAGGTGATCAAATTTATTATGCTTCTTACTAAGCTCAAGATAATTTCGGGCAATTACATCAAATTCAAAAGCCACAACATTACCTTTGCTCCCCACTTTCGATGCTGCCAGCAAAGCAAACACTCCAAAGCCTGCACCCACTTCAAGATAATTCATGTTGGGTTTAAGGTATTTTCTTACAAACTGAATGTCAGATTTATGCCAGTCTGCCTGCTCAAAAAGAACATAGGGTGTAAGTAGTGAAAAATCCTTAGGAGTAGAAATTACTACACCATCTTTCGTGGTGATATTAATAGAATTCAAGTGATACCTCAACTAGTTAGATCATTTTGTGAGTTTTGGAAATTAACTCACCAGATCTAATCCAAAAATGATACCAAACCAATGTTTTGAGTTCTTTAAGGCATTATTCCTACAAATCTATGATCCAATCAGAAGTGGACGACAATTAAAACGGAAGATTATTCAACGAAAGGTAGGTTTTTCCTTCGAAAAAGTGGTTTTAACCTACATTGGGCTAGTTTCACCACCTTCGGGCATCAATAGGATTTCTTCGGCTACACTTCGTGCACTTAGTTCGCTTAACGAAAGGATGATTTTGCCCACATCTTCAGGATCGATTAGCTCTTTGGGATCTACATCCACTCCCTCCCAAGAGGTACTGTAAGTTTGCCCGAGATTGATGGCTGTAACTGCAATACCGGAACCGGTTAATTCCTTGCGCAACGAGCGCGTATAACCTAACAGAGCATGTTTGCTCATTGTATAAGCTCCGCTATGACCGTACCCTTTTAATGAAGCCTGAGAGCAGATATTTACAATTAACGATCGCTCTTGGTTTTTAAAAACAGGTAGAACTTTTGAAGTAAGATTAAAAGCCCCTAAAGCATTGACTTCAAATTGATTGATGTATTCTTCACCGGTAGTTTCTTCTAAGGGTTTAAACAAAAATGAACCTGCGTTGTTGATCAAAATCCCAGGATTAAGGGAGCCGAAATCTAAGGCATCTAATTCTTTCGATTCGGTGACATCTGCGGCCAATATTTCAACCCCTCGAGCACCTTCGACAAGGCATTCTTTCCGCGCAGTTTGTAAATCATCAAGGTCACGAGCAATCAATACCAATCGTCTATTTGTTGATCGGGCAAATACTTTAGCTATTGAAAGCCCAATGCCTTTGCTACCTCCGGTAATTATTACGGTTGCATCCTGAAACGACATTACGGAACGTTTAGATATTTATGCGTTTGTAAACTGATTCCCCACTGTGGGTTTTCCTTTACATACTCAACAATCAGCGGAATAGCTTTCTCCGTTTCCCATTCGGGCTGGAGTAGTAAGTGTGTATCTGAAGGACATTTTGCGGCATGTTCTTCTGCCCATTTAAGATCTTTTTTGGTAAGCACGATTACTTTCAGTTCGTCAACAAAGGGGTATATCTCATCAACTGGTTTTTTAAAGCGTTTTGGAGATAAGGTCACCCAATCAATAACTCCGGATATTGGCGAAGAACCACTCGTTTCTATATGCGTTTGAACTCCGATATTTTTGAGAGAAATACTCAGCGCATCCAAATTATGCAGTAGTGGCTCACCACCGGTTATTACCACGATATTGGCTCCACTTTCTTTAACAGAGTCGACCAAACTTTTTACGGACATTATAGGATGTTTTTCCTCGTCCCAGCTTTCTTTCACATCACACCACCAGCAGCCAACATCACAACCGGCTGTTCGGATAAAATACGCTGCTTTACCGGTATGCGCGCCTTCACCCTGAATGGTATAAAAATGTTCCATTATGGGATATTCTACATCTAACAGTTCCTGTTCAGAAACAGGAGTAGGAACAATATCTTCGGGATTATACATCTTTATCGGTGTATTCTACCCAACTGGAGTCCGTTTCCCAAACAGTTACGGTTAGTTCTATTCCGGCAGGAATTCGCTTTTTAGTTTCATCATGAATGAATTCAGCAATGCGTTCAGCCGTAGTGTTCACCTCTAACAATTCGTTCAAAACACCATGGTCCAGCCCCCCTTTTTCTGAGTCTTTTGCAGCCCATTTCAACTCTTTGAAATCGCAAACCATATCGTCGGTATTCAGGTAAGCCGAAGGGTTTAATTTATGCGACTTAGCGCTCATCTTAACTTTATAGGTATGGCCGTGCATTCTACCGCATTTTCCATTATATCCGTCGATGTAGTGGGCAGCATCAAATTTAAATTCTGTATGTAATATCCAGGTTGGCATGTAATCTCAGGGAATTTCAGATCAAAAAAAACCCTGCACCCGTTAGATGCAGGGACTGTAAAATACAGCTTTTTAAAACAAATTTTAACTATTGCGTTTTATTGAGCAACCAAGTGTTTTGGTTGTTGCTTTCAGTATCTGTTCGCCAGCTACCATCTGTTCAATCGCATCTTTTAAAAAGTATTGAGTAACTGCATCTGCGCGATTGGCATTATCATCGATTGAGCCGGTATAAATCAGATTCATCTCAGCATTAAAAAGGAAGATATGCGGCGTACTTTTAGCGCCAAAAGCATCTGCAACTTCGTGATTTTCATCTAAAACGTAAGGGAAATTGTAATTGGCTTTGTTGGCATAGCGAATCATATCCTCCATACTATCTCCCCTGTTCCTATACGCTTCATTCGAATTAACAGCTACAATACCAATATCGTTGAATTGAGCAATTTGAGAAATATCAACATATCTGTCTTCCCATCGTGCTACCCAAGGGCAGGTATTGCAACTGAAAATAACGATTAACCCATTGGTTTTTGCGATGGCATTCAATGTTAAATTACGTCCGGTTACGTCTTGCATGGCATGGTCGCCCATTGGTAAATCATTGCCTAAAGCAAGTGTAGGTTGAGCATCTACTGAGATACAACTCAGTATGATAATCGCTAAAGTGGTAAGTAATCGATTCACAATAATGATGATTTTATGAAATTTAGCAGTGCATAAAATACTAAACATCTACGAACGAATCAGACATTATCCTGTGAAATTGTATACTTAGAGGTTTTCCATAGGATCCCAAAAATGCCTATTCATATCCACACGAAATTCTTCAATAAATATGATGTTCTCTTGCTGAAGTCGTTCGCGCATAGTATCGCCTTCGAAATAGGCTCTACCTGTTAAATATCCAAGTCGATTTACCACTCTGTGAGCCGGAATTTCATGCGGATGCTTACCAGACAAGTAATTATTGAGCGCATACCCAACCATGCGAGCACCAGATTCGACACCTAGATGCTTAGCGATAGCGCCGTAATTGGTCACTTTTCTCAGCGGTATCTGTGCCACTACTTCATAAACACGATTATAAAAATCAGCAGTGTTAGCTTTCATCAAATAATTCGATTAGCGCATTTTTCTCTTTTTGTGATAATCGATCACCAAGCATGTTCACAGTAGCTTTGCCCAAACATTTGTACAGATCTAAGTTATCAGAATGCTGCTTTTTTAGTATTTCGATATGATCGGAAACCGTTCCAACATCACCTCGTGCAATGGGGCCGGATAGTGCATCTTTTGGGAGTGAATTCGCCAGATTATCAACAGCCGATTGCATTAATGATAGAAAGGCAGGTTGTAGTGAATCCTGATTCTGTGAATTTGAACCTGCGATTTCTTGAGAAATATGCATCAAAGTAACCAGATAATTTGACGCCACAACCGACGCAATGTGCAAATTCGTTTTTTCAGCTTCATCAACTACCACTATGCGGGCGCCTAACACTTGAGTGAGTGATTCGGCGATGTTGATGAAAGATGTAGATCCACAGACATCGAAAGTGACATTATGGAAAGATTTTGTCTCTTCTGAAACGGCCATCATGGGATGGAAACAGCCAACAATCGCTCCCTTTTGCTGTAAACTATTCAGAACTGAGATACCAACTGTGCCCGAACAATGGATTATCACTTTGTCTTGTAAATCGCTGAAGGTGTGTGCAATTTTTTTTGAAACTGATTCAATATCAGAATCGGGTACACAAATCAATACAAGCTTTTTTAAACGATCGGGCCACTCATTTCTTCGAACGACCTGAAACTCTACTATACCAGTCGACTTCAAACTACGATGAAATAGTGAGCCGAGCCGGCCATAACCAATTATTGAAACCGAATCTATACGTTTGTTCTCCACGCCACCGAAATTTGATGGTTATTGACCACTCCAGATGCAATTCTTAGCTCCGTATCCTTACCTCGAAAACTAAAGCCATCCTCTTCTTTATGAATTCGTATATCACGCAAATCTCGTCGAATTCCGATCCCCAAACTTTTAACTACCGCTTCTTTCATAGTCCAAATGGCAATGGGTTTACAAGTTGCTAGTGCCTCTATTTCTTCTTCCCCGGCAATTCTTTTCAGAAGTTCAGGCCGAAATGCTCGATCGATTTTCTCTGCATCTATGCCAATATCAAGTTGTGTACTTAATCCACAAATAACCCATTCTTCGGTGTGAGAAAAGCTTAAATACACATGCGACTCATTAAATGTACCAAACGGCTTTCCATCTGCCGTTTTATCAATTTTAAAGTTGTCAGGGTCGATATTGCGAGCTTTCAGCATTTGCAAAAGCAATTCTCGTGAACTTACATGCTCATAAATTCGCTTCTTATTTCTTGTCTCTGAAATCAACTCGTAGTTCAGATAGGGATTGTCCAGTTTAGCCTCTTCCTTAATAGTATCGAAGGCAATAAAAACCGAATCCGGTAGGTGAGGAACGTGTTGAGAATTAATTGTATGCACTGATCTATTTTAGAGTGTTTGTGATGCCACAATTTTGCCTACAATGTAGTATTTTTACGACCTTGTATTCGAATCGAACTTAGTAACAAAAATTAAATATGTCCCACCAAGATATTTCACTTTCTGAACAAGAAGAAATACGCCGAGAGAAACTTGCCCAATTAAACGAAATGGGCGTAAATCCGTTCCCTTACTCCTTCGATGTAACCTACACAAGTGCAGGTATTAAAGCTGATGAATCGCTCATTAGGAATGAAGAATCAAATCCTGAATCTGAGATCGTAGCTATTGCCGGACGAGTTATGACGCGCAGAATAATGGGAAAAGCTGCCTTTTTTAATCTTCAGGATTCTGAAGGCACCATTCAGGTGTATATTCGTCGCGACGATGTAGGAGTGGATAACTACAACACCGTGTTCAAAAAGTTAGTGGATATCGGCGATATCGTGGGCATTAAAGGTTTTGTGTTTAAAACACGTACCGGTGAGACCACTGTGCATGCCGAAGAATTTGAGTTCCTCACCAAAACTATTCGACCTATTCCCATCCCAAAAGAAGTGGAAAATGAAGACGGCGAAAAAGTAATTTTCGATGCTTTTGCCGATAAAGAGTTGCGTTACCGCCAACGATATGTGGATTTGATTGTAAACCCTGAAGTGCGTGATACTTTCCGAAAAAGAACGCATATGGTTCAGTCGATGCGTAATTTCATGAACGATCGTGGCTACATGGAAGTTGAGACACCGATTTTACAGCCAGTTTATGGTGGCGCTTCTGCCCGTCCTTTTGTGACGCATCACAACACGTTGGATATTGACTTGTATCTCCGTATTGCTAACGAGCTATACCTAAAGCGCTTGATCGTTGGTGGATTTGATGGTGTGTACGAATTCTCGAAAGATTTCAGAAATGAAGGATTGAGCCGTTTTCACAATCCGGAGTTCACGCAAGTTGAACTTTATGTAGCCTACAAAGACTACAACTGGATGATGGACTTCACCGAGAAGATGATCGAAAAAGTAGCGATGGATCTTCACGGTAGCACAACAGTAAAAGTTGGTGAACACGAAATTAATTTCCAATCGCCTTGGCCTAGAATCCCGATGTTCGATGCCATCAAAGAATACACCGGTCATGATTTGTATGGCAAATCGCTGGAAGAATTAAAACCGATTGCCAAAGAACTACACATCCAAATCGACGACACTTTTGGTGTAGCTAAAATCATCGATGAGATTTTTGGTGAATACGTAGAGCCGAAATTAATTCAACCTACTTTCATCACCGATTATCCCGTGGAAATGAGTCCTTTAACTAAGAAGCATCGCAGTAAAGAAGGCTTAGTTGAACGTTTCGAATGCATTTGCAACGGGAAAGAAATTGCTAATGCGTACACCGAATTGAACGATCCTATTGATCAACGAGAGCGTTTAGAGGCACAAGCTGCTTTACGTGATGGGGGTGATTTAGAGGCTATGACAATCGATGAGGATTTCATCCGTTCGTTGGAATACGGCATGCCTCCTACGGCCGGAATCGGGATTGGAATAGATCGCCTTGCGATGATTATGACCAACTCAGAGTCTATCCGCGACGTACTGTTCTTCCCACAAATGAAACCGGAGTAAACGCAAAGCGTTTAAATTCCAAATCTCAGTTATTCAAATAGCAAAAAACCTTACATGTTCAATTCATTGAAATTTGCAGTTTTCTTATTGGACTTTGTTTGGAATTTGAACATTGAAGATTGGAATTTATTCGCATGAAATTCGA
Source organism: Balneolaceae bacterium (assembly GCA_034669965.1). Classification (GTDB taxonomy): domain Bacteria; phylum Bacteroidota; class Rhodothermia; order Balneolales; family Balneolaceae; genus HXMU1420-13. The sequence continues at coordinate 165,237 of JAXMOK010000003.1, forward strand.
AACCTACCTGGCTCTACGGTATTTTAAAGGCACTCGAAAAGGTGCTCGTTTTTTGTCGTTCATCAAACTGATGGCCATTACCGGCGTAGCTGTAGGTTCAGCCGGCTTACTAATTGCTCTTTCGATCGTTCATGGGTTTAAGTCTACCATCAACGAGAAGATTCTTGGCTTCGCTCCGCATATCACCGTAACTACTTTTACTGATCAACCCATTTATCGAGCCGATACACTAGAAAGCTTTTTAGCGGGGTTTGAAGAAATCAAAGCCATGCAGGTTGTTACCGAAGGTCAGGTGATGATTCAGACCAAAAATGAAATCACCGGTACGCTTCTAAAAGGAATATCGGACCCACAAACTTCCTCATTTGCTGAATATTTGAGTGTTGGAAGCTTCGACCTCTCGATGGATTCCACAGGCTTTCCCGGGATAGTTTTGGGCGATGACTTAGTTGAAACACTGGAAGCTGAACTCGGAAGCATCATTACAGTGTATACCATTCAAGGATTGCCCAGCATCATAAATTCACCGGAAATTCAACAATTCCGGCTAACCGGAGTGTACGAAACCGGCGTAGATCTTTTCGATGAATTGTATGCAATTTCGGATCAAAAATATGCGCAAAAGCTTTTTGACCTAGGTCCGACTCAAGCCCATGCCATCGAATTAAAATTGGTAGATTACACCCAAATCGACCAATTTGATGCTGAGCTTGGAGAACATTTGGGTTTCCCCTATTACGAAGAGACGATCACCAGCCGATACGCCAACATTTTTGCTTGGGTTGAGCTTCAGGAAAACATGATTCCTCTTGTAATTAGTGTGATGATAATCGTAGCCGCTTTTAACTTGATAGGCGCAGTATTAATGATGGTATTAGAACGAACGAAAGACATCGGTATACTAAAAACACTCGGTGGAAAATCGTCGATGATTCGAAAGGTCTTTCTACTTGAAGGCGTTATAGTAGCCGGAATCGGATTAATTATTGGAATCGCCGTTTCGTTAATATTTGCATACCTCCAGCTCGAATTTCAGTTAATCCCGCTATCCGAAGAAAATTACTATATGAGTTATGCTCCGGTGGAATTGCGCTTTTTTGATTTCATCATAACCACCGTTGTAACAATTACCTTGTGTGCTCTTGCCAGCTGGCTGCCTGCGCGTATTGCAGCCAAAACGGACCCATTAAAAGTGATTTCGTACGGGCGGTAGATTAGTCATTTTCCGGCTCAATTAGTCGTTTCATGATTCCTTTGCTCACTGCTTCAGATCGAGAGTGAACCTGTAATTTATTGTAGATATTTCGGATATGATGCCGAACCCCATCAACCGACAAAAAGATCGATTTCCCAATGGCTGCATAAGATTTTCCGGTTGCTAGTTCCTGCAATATTTCGAGCTCTCTTTCAGAAAGCTGTTCTTCTTCTGGCACAACCGGAGCGTGCATTTTTGCAATAATTTTGCGAGCGATATTAGGTGTAATGGGCGAGCCACCATCGTGCGCATCTTTTACCGCGGCAACCAGTTCATCGGGAGTCACTTTTTTCATGAGGTATCCGACTGCACCGGCTTTTATAGCTTCAAAAATATGTTCATTATCGTCGTGCACGGTGGCCATTATTATCTGAACTTTTGGATGAATTGCCTTTATAGCTCGTACTCCTTCGATTCCGCTCATTCCCGGCAAGCCAATATCCATAATAATTACATCGGTTTTCTTTAATTCTTCCGACTCCATCGCGGATTCTACCGAACCAAAACTTTTCAACACACACAAATTCTTGTCGTAATCGATAAAGGTTTGCCAACCTTCACGCATGTATTTGTTGTCTTCTACTATAATTACTTTTATCAACGAATTCCCCCATTTGTACTGTTTTGATCGTAGTGCATCGGCCATTAAATAAGTTTGCATGTACATCTAATTTAAATGAACCCAGATTCTTTCAAAAACCTGAGTCTAATTTTGGTTTAAATCTTCTCTTAAGAAGGACATACACAAGAATAGAAGAACCTCCATTGAGTATCACCACACAGGTATGTGGTTTACAATGGAAGCTCCAATCGCCATCGAGTTCCCATTTCCGGTTCTGATATCAGACTGATCGAAGCTCCTAATTCTTTGGCTCTGTTTTTAATATTTACTACTCCATTCCCAATTCTGCCCGAATCTACATCAAATCCGGTCCCATTATCTTGCACTATCAATTTCAGTAGACCATCTTCTACATCCAGAATTACATCCACTTGAGTGGCCTCTGAATGTCGAACTGCATTTGTAAGCGTTTCTTTAAAAATCATCCATAAATGTTGGCGCACATTCATCGACAGCTCGCCATCAATGGCTAGCGTAATATTGAGATTATACTTGATATCGCTGGATTCCAACAGGTCAGAAGCATAACGCCGGCATTTCGACAAAAACAGCTCCCAGTTATCATTCTCGGGAGTTATCGACCAAACGATATCCGTGATTTTTTCTTTGGCATCGCCGGCACTTTCGGTTATAAGATTGATGAAATGAGATTTTCGTTGCTCATCCTGATCGGTTTTAACCGCTTGCGCAAAGTAACTGATTCCGGTTAAAGTGGCGCTGACTTCATCGTGTAAATCGCTGGCAATTTTGGTACGCATGCGTTCTACTTTTAATAGCTGATTTAGTCGGATTCGGTGTGCGGTGTAAATTAAGCCGCTGATTCCAATCACATACAACAAATAGGCCCACAAGGTGCGATACCATGGCGGTAGAATCGAAAATGCGAGGCTGTCAGTAGAGCCTTCCACTCCAAATACGTTTTGTGATTTCACTTTAAACACATAGTCGCCTTCCGGGATGTTAGTGTAATCTTTTTGTGTTTCCAGGCTCCATTCGCTCCATTTTGAATCAAAGCCGTCAAGTTTATAAGAGTAAGTATTTCGATCGGGATCGATGTAGCTTGCGGCAGCATAGGTGAATCGTAAGGCATTATCTTTGTATGGTAAAATCATTTCTTTGGATGGCTCACCAAATCCGCCATATATCAAAGAATCCTGATCGACAAAAGTGCCTGTGATGTTGGTTTTGAAGTTGGTAGGTTGATGTGAATAGCCAACCGGTACCCCTACTATCTTTCTTTCTTCTGCAAACCATACGTGATTTTCACCACAATCTAATCCATAGATACCGTTTTCAAATCCAATGCCTTGAAACCACTTTTCTTCAACTTTGAAATCAAAATCCGACTGTATAGACCTTAATAAGTTAAGTGAACTAGTATACCAAAACTCATTTTCACATTGTTTAAAGTAGCTTACACTATTTGCTGACAGATTGATATTATGTTTACGTACACGCTTTCTTAATGCTAAATCTCTTTCATCGAGTACCCATAACCCATTACTGCTACTTAGCACGAATAAGCTATCTTCTTCAACAACAAGACTTCTGATGCCCGAAATCTTTTTTTCGGGATTCGCAATTTTTTGAATGTTTTTATTGTCAGTATCAAAAAGAACTAATTCATCCGCGGTAGTTGTAAAAGCAATACTATTCTTGAATGAAGTTGAATTATCAGAAAAAACATATTCTGCCAATACTAATTCTTCCTCTCCTATATTTAAATCTATTTCAAATAGTCCATAATCATTAAATCCATATAGCCTTTCATCATAAAATAGTAAATCGGTATAAGTTCTTTCATTAATTTGGCGAAGTATAGGTTTGATTTGCCAAACACCATTTGTTGAAGAGATTATTAATTGATTATCTGAACTAGCAACATCGTAGATAAAATTTGAGTCGTATTTTAAAACATCATCAAATGATTCTGAATCAATATTATACTCAAGGACTTTTTGGTTGGTAATAGCGAACAATTTCTCATTTAATTCTAAGGTTTTGAAAGGAGTACCAGCTTCATCCGGCAAATTAATTGACCTAAAATGTTGGTCAGTATTTATTGCAGAGATTCCATTACTTAGAGTTGCCCATAAAAGATTATTTACATCGAGAAATAAGCCGTAAATATCATTGTCGTTTAATCCATTATCTGTAGTAATATGCTCAATGAGGTTAAAATTTTTGTCAAAAATAATGATACCCCCGCCCAGTGTACCAAAGGCATATGAGTTATTGTCTATTTTTATTAGTCGATACCCAGGATACTCGCTTAGAAGTGCATTAAGTGCGCTTTCAATCGGTTGTAATTTCTTATTGATATAACGTAACAGTCCTTTTTCACGTGAATAAATAATTAGTTCACTTCCCTTTTCTACAATGCCATAAATCCGATCGTTCTTTAATATTTCAGTCCCTTCGAGTAATACAAAGCCCTCATCTGCCACAATCGAAACTCCTAGTCCATGAACATTTAAAAGTATTTCATCATTGACAAGAAAGGCGTTATCTAAAATATCTTTGTTATCAAGGACTGAAATTGAATCTTCGATTTCTGAATAAATAAACAAGTACTCTAAACTTCTGAAATAGACTTTATTTTGATGGGCAATTGTTTGCCTGACTTGCGAGAAATCCCGGGCATCCTCAGGAATCAAATTAAATAAAGAAAAATATTTCATTTGGTTAAGTGAATCCGGGTCAAGAAAACCAAAGTCGTTCAATCCACCTACATAGACTTTTCCAGCATTGTTTTTATCTAAAGAGAATACAACTTCTCTTCTTCCCACATGAATTGAAGACCATTTATATCCATCATATCGAACCAACGCCGTTGAGTTTCCAAACAGTAAACTACCGTCATCTAAACTCAATCCTGCCCACATCTGTGTTGAATTACTGAAATCTTCTGTTGTGTAATTATCTAATACTTCAACTTTACTAATTTGTGATAAGGTGTTACTGCTAAATAAAGAATTCATCCCAAATAAAAGGATTACACAAACGTACCTAATCATTATGATTGGCTATTGTCTTCAAAGCTTTAGGGATGATGAATATCTGGATGGATATCAGTTAACGGCATCTCCTCCATAAAATGAATTTCTATTTCGATTTTTCCATCAGCACGTTTATAAATTGAAAAATGATGTGGTATTGGACTGATATCTTGATTATTCAAATCAGCAATTAGGGCTTCTCCTGCAAGAGATATTTTAATTCCTTCAAACCTGTCGATTGGCAAAGAAGGAATTCTATATAAAACTGAAAATTCGTGATTTACAGAATCGTTAGAATCTTTTGGACTGTAAGAAAGAGATGATTTCTTCTTCAATTTAGAAGTACGTTTACCTTTATCTATTAGAGCTCCTTTCTCAGCACCTTGGTCGATTTTAACAAATACCTCTATATCTGTTTCTTTGAGATTATTATTTATGATATGAGAAGACGAAGTCGAATTTTTCATAATTAGGGATGATGAATTGCTGGATGTATATGTGTTAATATGTAATTAATAAAATTTACTGCTATAGATTCATCTATTGATTCCTCGTTTATTTTATCAATATTCATATTAGTTTCTCTTAAAAAATCTTGAAAAAAAATAGCCAAATCTTCACACTCATCTCCTTCACATTTGTATTCAACTTCATCTCTTATGTGATTCTCAAAGTTTTGACCCAATGAAACTAAATCCGAGAAATGAATAATTATTACTAGCGAATCATTTTTTTCAAGGGATGAAAAATGATGTGGTATATGGGTTGTACTTGGAATCAGATGCTTTTTTCCAATAGCAATTTTAGCCCCAATCGGTTTATTAGCATCAATAAGTTCCGATTTATTAATTCTAAATATGAACTCTATCTGCTCTAGTACTCCGACAGTAGGCTGAATATCATATCTTAAAGTATTGATATTTGGAAAATTTGGATCAAACGGGTCGATTCGTGATGATCTTTTATTGTTTATAAGCACACCCGCAGGTCTATATTCTGTTTTATTTAATCGAAGAAAAAAATCGACTGGAATTTCCATACAATTCAAAATTAAAATTGAAGTTGAATTAGACTCACACTTCGAATCTTGTTGTGCTTCGGAATTTGTACTGAAAACTGCTACTAAAAGTATCAGTCCCGGAATTAATCGTTTATAAATCATTTGCCTTAATGTTAAAAAACCCAGACCCGGCAGACGGCACCATTCCCCACTTATATCTTTTAGTCTGATTGAATTACGTTTATTTAGATTTAATTATCAACTGCTAAATATATATTCATATAGACTTAACATTCTTTGATAAAAAAAGCCGACTAAAATAGCCGGCTTTTCTTGTTAATGGTCTTCTACTCTGTGCAAAAATAGAAGAGGTCATTTGCTCATCATATCCCCCGAAAAAGCCGCACTTGCTTCTCTTATGGTAATTGAAACAGTTTGCTAATTCACCACACGTTTATGTGGTAATGAAAACCAAAAAAAAGCCCGACATCGCTGCCGGGCTTCTACCGATACATGAAGCCTATTTGATTAAGATCATTTTCCGAGTTTCGGTGTAGTTACCGGCTTGAATTCGATAAATGTATGTTCCTGATGATAGTTCAGAAGCATCAAATTGTAGTGCATGTGAACCAGCGTGCAGTGTATTGTTTACTATTGTAGCTACTTTTTGCCCCGTTACATTGAATACATCAATCCGGACACGAGCTTTTTCAGGTAAATCAAAGCCAATGGTAGTACTTGGATTAAATGGATTTGGATAATTCTGTTTCAGTTTCAAAGCAACAGGTACTCCCAAATTCTCTTCAGTATTTACCGCCATTTCACCAAATGCCAAAACTGCCGAATTCAATTCGGTGGTGGTGATTTCTATGGAGCCACTTTCAGATTCTAATGCATGGTTTTCCAAAGCATTTATTGAAATTGGTACCGACTCAAAGCCTGTTTTATGCCAATTAATAGTTATTAAGCGTTCAGGACCATCGATCACGAATGGGATTTCAGTTCCTTCTTGCTCGCTACTGCTTAACGAGTATTGTGAGTACGTATTTCCCAGAATGGAGCTTTCACCCTCTAGTCCAATTCTATAACTATTTGGAGCTGGTGGTGGTGCGGGTTGCGATGGCTCCCCTCCAACACGAACGAGCAATTGCTGTTCAAACTCCCCGTCAACAATGGTTAATAGTAATTCATCGTCTTCAGTGATTTGAGACTGTTTTAATGCCGGATTGAACCTATGAATAGGCATAGTCAGCACTAGCGAATCGGTGGTTACTCCAATCCAATAAGATGAAAACACCTCCAGACTTTCAGCAATTTCATAACCGGAACCATTATGCCCTTGTGGCACCGTAATATCGAAATTCGAAACAGCATCGCTATAAGTTCCGGTTGAAGTTCCATCGAACACAGAAATGCTGTCTACCTGTACATTTCTGAAAAGCGGCACAGTTACCATATTCCAGCCACTGTAAACGGTTAGTGTGGCATCGGTTTCCCCAACTTCTCCATCAAGTTGATCACTTCCATTGCTGTATCCACCCAACCAAATTCCTTCTTTATTTGGATAAGAATCGGTGAGAAGATATTCAAAACTTGCAGAGTTCCATCGATAACGAATTGCTTCAGAAAGTACAGAGCTAGGTTCTATAGTATCTGCAAAAGGAGAACCAACCATTTGCCAACCCATGCCATAGTCTAGACTTTGACTGGGTGCCACAATAGTGATTTCATGATCACCCGCTACCGTAGTTGAATTTGTAAATTCTTGCGATGCCCCATCTGTTGCAGATACGCGGAATAATGTGGCTTGATTGAGTACGATATTTGCATCTGGAGTAAACTCGAAATTTTCATCTAAACCGCTATATATTAGCTGCCAGCTTTGGCCACCATCGTAACTTACTTCTGTGGTAATATTAGTGATTCCTGATGGATCTTCGACATTCCAGGTAAGTGATCGTGCAAAGGTTTTATCCCAAATTTGTGGTCCGTTCATGACTGCGCCCAACTCGATGGTTGGTGGCGAGATATCCCCTACAACGATGTCGAACAACTTAGTTTCGCCGGCTTGTATGCTGTAAAGCAGTTCCAAATCCCCTGCCAGACCAATATGCTCCACACCATCTTCATCAATCACTTTAATTGGAGCGGTAAAGCCATTCGGTCGACTTACTAGCAACGTATCACTTGTCGCAAAAGATGAATACAGAGACAATTGCCAATTTGAGTTTGATGTTTCGTAGTCGGAATAGGCTTTAAAATCCGAACGATATTTATCACCCAATGAACCACCAAATTCCGAATGTTCGAAATAGAGTTGCAGGTAATCCCCATTTGGTATCGGTGGTAAGGGAATATCGAGCGAAGCATCGAACCCATCCGTTGATGTTGGTGTCGTTCCAAATTCTGCCGAAGAGTTTTTCCCATCCGCATTGGTAGAGATTATGGATGTCCAATCGCTGGTATTGTCGAATTCATCCGGCTTTTCGGATGCATAAATCGATGTCAATTCTTCAGGCGCAAGAGCTACGTCATAAATCCGAACTTCATCCATTTTTCCATCAAAACTGTTGGTAGGATGATTGTAACCGCCGATGGTTAGTGGTGAATTATCGTAAATAATATCGGCATCGAATTGCTGTGCAGCTTCCGGTACACCGTTTACGTAAGTCTGCAAGACGCTTCCATTGTAGGTCACCGCGAAGTGCGTCCATTCACCGATGTTTACTGTGTACGACGTTCTTCTTGTATTGGCACCATTGTTGTCGAAAATGGAAGTGAAAATTCCGCCATCTGGGAATAAGTATGAGTAAAAACCGGTTTGGACATTAGCCGGTTGTTTTGCTAAAAATACACTCGCTTTCCCTTGCGGAGGCAATGAATAAGCGTTAACCCACATCGAGAAAGTAAACGATTGAAATTCGAATGGTTCGCTCACTTGTGTTTCGAAATAGTCGTCGGATCCATCGAAATAATAAGCGGAATCAATGGCTCCACCCGGATCACGATCTAAGGTTGGGTCTCCAACAGTATTTAATGCAAAAGCATTAGAACTAGCATCCAAAATATCACCATCAAAAGGGAAGTAAGCATACGGTTCGTTTACTACACTGGTATTTTCGTAGAGATAAGCGCCGGGGTTGTCTGTTGCAAATCGTTGGGCTACGATGATATCAATATCCCCATCGTTATCGTAATCAGCGGCATCGATTCCAAATGCTCGATTGATAGATGCAGGAAGATTCTTGGCCTTCGAAAAACGACCATCACCCAAATTCTGATACCATTTTGGTGAACCGTTATTTTCGGATACTGCAATTACGTCTTGATCTCCGTCTCCATCGAGGTCGGCAGGTAAGAAATCTATCGGTTCGTTGATGGATGCATCAATGGTTCTGCGATCTGAGAAGTCACCGGTGCCATCATTTCGAAACCAGAGTAGCGCATTTAATCCATTCGTTAACACGTCTAAATGCCCATCGTTGTCAAAATCTACAGCTTTTACTTCACCGACATTAGATTCACCACTTATGATATCATACTTTTGAGTAAATACACCCTGCCCCTCGTTCGGGTACCACGAAACCGTTTGATTAGCCGCTGAAAGTACGTCCATCAAACCATCGTTATTTAGATCAGCAGCGTGCACGCCACTTACGCCTGGTGCATTATTGGTTACATCAAAACTTTCGGTAAATACCCCTTCATTGTTTCTATGCCACGTAATCACTCCGCTTACTAACGAAGTTGAGAGTACATCTTTGTCGCCATCGCCATCTAAATCAGCCGCAAAAATATCACGCCCCCCATTAACCGAAGTCGAAATTGTTAATTCAGTATAAGTTGGATTGGATTCAGGTCCGTTATTTCTGAACCAAGCAACTCGGTCATCTGTTGTATTTGTAGGCGTATTTTGTGTGATTAGAGATGCGATTACATCAAGGTCGCCATCGTCATCAATATCTACAGGATGAGCATCGTGATTCTCGAAAGTTGAATGGATGTTAGTTAGCGAAGTGAACTGGAAATTCTGATTGTTATACCGAATATCCACATCGTTTAATGCTCCGGAATTCATCACTAGATCGATGTCGCCGTTGTTATTAAAATCGCCTGAATTGATGTTAATGATATCGTTCATAGCAAATAGGAAATCTTCGCTACCGAAGCTGGGAGCGCTGGGTATTAACCATTGAAAGGCATTAATCAGCTGATCGGTAACTCCATCTTTTGTAACCGAAACCGTGTGTAAACCCGGAGTTAATTCGGGTACTTCGATGGTAAGTCTACTTTCGATGGCAGACGTAATGATAGCAGCTACTCCACCAATTTCTACCGTTTGATCGGAAGTAGTTGTCGAAAACCCTGAACCGTAAATATAGGCTTCTGATCCTGTTGGAGTGGCTTCAGGGAATATTTGGGAGATAGAGACTTCTATTGAAGGAGCTACCGATTCACCTACCCAATAATCATTCACACCAAAAGAATCATAACTACTGCCATGGTTTCCTCTTCCTCCGAAAAAATATAGATTATCATCTTTCGACCATAACGCAGCAGAATGCCTTGCACCTGGTGTATTGGTTTGTGATGCCGTTCCCTTTGAACCAAAAACTGGTGATTCATTAGACGTATTTGGTCCGGATTGCCATTTCCAATCAGAGCCATCAAATATCCAGGTATCACTTAAATCTTTGTAATATAAGCCTGTGGTTGGATCGATACCGTAACCGGTATGAACAACAATATCCCCATTTGAAAACTTAGTAAAAGAAGCACCCGCTCTGGCGGATGGAATATTATCAGGACTAACCGTTCCTTTTGAACCGTACACACCGAGCGATCGAAGAGTATCAGCTCCACCAATCCATATCCAATTTGTTCCATCAAATTTCCACAAATCATTTATCGGGCTTAGTGAACTAGTTGTGCCTGTTGCACTAATTTGCCCATGAGCGATGCCTCCAAATAAATATAATTCATCATTATTGTTAATCCACCCCATGGCATCGTACCTGGCACCGGGAGTATTGTTTGGATCGCCTATACCTTTCGTACCAAAAATGCCTTGTTGGAAATACCCGTTATTCCCTGCAACCCAAGTCCAGTTTGTACCATCAAATTTCCATAAGTCATTAAGTCGATTTGCACTTCCTCCATTTGGTGTAGTTGATGCCCAGCCATCACCACCAAAAACCCATATGTTATCCTGTGAATCGATCCACATTACATGGTCAGAGCGAGATCCCGGCATATTTGCGGCATCAGCCTCGCCTTTTGATCCATAATTTGCAGTCTGATTCCCTTGATCTGAACCTGAAATCCACGTCCAATTCGTTCCATCAAACTTCCATAAATCGTTTAGTCTCATGTTTAAATTGCCGTGACCATCTTCTCCATACCCACCAAATAGCCAAACGTTACCTTGGCTATCTGTTGCTATTGTACCTCCCGATCTAACCGAGGGTCTATTTGCTGGATCTGCCACTCCTTGGTTACCATATTCAGGATCAGGATAAAAACCACTTCCCGTAATATCTGTTGATGTTCCCGCAATCCATGCCCAGCCGGTTCCATCGTTTTTCCAGAGCACTGAAGAGCCATTTCCACCACCGTACAACCAAAAATTACCATTCAAGTCGGTTGTGTACATATCGGTTTTTCCACCGCCGGGTATATTGTTTGAGTCATGAATTCCCTGAGTACCAAATACTGAAGTTCTTCCAGTGTTGGTTCCCGCAATCCAAGTCCAATTATAATCTGTGTTTTGCGCCACCGAACTTCCCCAAATCAGTGACATAATAGCTATCAAAAACAAAGTCTTTACCTTGTTCATCTTTCCCCCATTCGTTAACTGTTAAGCCACAGTGTACTTTTAACTTCTTTCAATTCCACCACACATCTATGCTGTTATTTTATTAGGCTTACACAAAAAAGAAAAGCCGAGAATTACTACCCGGCTTTTAAAAATTAAGTGAAATGTTTTTGAACAAGCTTACTTAATAAGCAGCATTTTTTTGGTGAGAACATTACTGCCCGCTCGTAAACGATATATATAAACCCCGCTTGCTAATGCGTTTGCATCAAAAGTGAAGCTATGCGCTCCAGCATTTAACGGTGCTTTGACAAGAGTTGCTACTTTTTTACCTTGTAAATTATACACTTCCAGCTTTGTAAACCCTGATTGGCTCAGTGAGAATACAATGTTGGTAGAAGGATTAAACGGATTCGGATAATTTTGACTCAGATGAAATCTATCAACATTTGAACTTGCTTCTAATTCGTTTGAAACACCTATTTGAATATCCAAAATAATCGTCTCTTCAAATACTCCTCCATCGGTATCTTCAACTCTAATTGAAAGGGTAGCAAAGCCAACAAAATCTAGGGTTGTAATAGTTACCAAGCCGGTTTGTTCATCGTAAGTACCAAAAACAACTTCGGGCTCTAAGCTTACCTGAATGTCCAATGAATCGAAGGCGTCTTCGGCATCTGCAAATACTGTTTCGTCGATGTTAAATTGCAAAGTATCGCCGGAAATTAATACTAACGTATCCGGAATATTTACGGCAAAAGGTGGTTGATTACCCCCCTCTCCAAACACTCGAATCCGAGCTTCTGCAGCGTTTTCAACTACAGTTTCTTCGTTAATTCTGTATTCATCTAACAGTAAAAAAGTATCGCCTGAAGTTAATCCAACAAACTCGAGATCAACGATGGTTCCGGATGAGGTAACCGGATACGTTGACGCCATTGAAAACCGAACTTTACCGTCTGCGCCATTCTCGATTGAAAGCACAGAATCAGATATCGTTGAGGCTTCTGAAATTCCAACATAATGAAGAGCAAGTGTATCGTAACTGATCATCAGATTTATACCGGTAACATTACTGCTCTCGTTTTTTAGTTGAACGGGAAACAGTAAGGTTTCTCCAACAATGGTTGAAGTATCCGACATTGTAACGGAAGCCTGTCCCCAAGCTAAAACCGGGGACAGAACTACCATTATCAGTAAAGTTGAAAGAAACTTATTCATGCTATTTGATCAACATCATACGCTTAGTAAACGATTTATCACCCGTTGTTAATCGGTAAATATAAACGCCACTCGACAGATTACCTGCTTGCCAGTTAATGCTGTACGAGCCCGCTTCTTGCGTTTGATTTACCACCGTAGCCACTTTTTGGCCAAGCATGTTGTAAATCGACAATTCCACATCTACTTTTTCAGCAAGGGTATAACCAATGTTTGTACTCGGATTGAAAGGATTCGGGTAATTCTGATGTAAGCTGAATTCGCTAGGAACTTCACCAATTACTAATTCATCCATTTCAGGTACCGAACGTTCGTTCAGTATGATATTGGCCTTAAGTTTCGGCACAGCTTGAGCGTTCGCAGTATTGAATTCAATATCGAGTGTTTTACCCTCAAACGGCTTAACTCCATACAACGAAAGGAATGTACCGTCGTCGGTTGTATTTGAGATAATATTCCACCCATCCGGAAGATTTCTTATCGAAGTAAACGAAGCTCCGGCTGAAATATCTAATTCCATTTGAATGGCATAGATATCCATTTCGTTTTGAGAAACATCCAGCTGTACAACACTTTCGTTGCTATTACTTTCGGCTAGTAACCAGTTTGCTGAAACCGGTTTCTGATCTTCTTTTAACGGAAGTGTGATACAACCAAGTTGATCACGTAAGCCAACCGTTTTTTGAAGAATCCAGGATGCATCAAAGGCACTTATATCGCCATTTCCGGTCACATCAGCGGCGGTAGAATCGAGTTCAACCAAAGGAAAAATTCCTTCCAGTTTCACGGTATGTTGCAATACTAGTGTAGCATCTTCTGTACTTATGGTTACATCTCCGGTTACATCACCGCAAAGGCGCGGTACAATATTAACAAAGGAGTAAAGTTCGGGCGAAGGCATTTCATTAATCGAAATATCAGAAACAACAATTTCTGTTTTACCGGTTGCCAATATGTCGATGCCCATGTTGAATAATACTCCAGTATCGGAGATATCATTTTCAGGAGTTCCATCGCTTGCGAAAGCTACAATTAATTGTCCCTCAAGTTTATTGGTGATAATGGTTGTGCCTTCAAGTAGAGTATTGGTTTGATCACCGAGATTTATATCCACCAAGTTAGGATCAAAATTGATGGTAAATTCCATTCCCTGAATAGGCTCGTTGCCAAGATCGATTAAATCAATATTTAACGTTTCAAAGGTATTTGGTAGAGCAGCGAACGATATCATTGAAAATTCTGCATCGAAGTTTGGATGAATGATCTCAATATCTGATTCATCATGAATGGAAACTGCATAGATATTACCTTCGAGCGATGGAATGAAGTACTCTTTAACTACGGCCTCGATATTAAAGAAACCTTGTGGCGCAGGCTGAAAGGCCCAGTCGCTATTGAATTCACTTTGAATCGATATCCACCCTATTTGAGTTTCCTCTTCATTCACAATCTCGTAAATAAAACCTGCTTTGAGTGAATCTACAGGATCCAGAATACGAACTCGTTCTACTCTAACTACTTCGCTTTCGTATTCTTCCCCGTTGTTCGAGTACTCATTAATATCTACTAGTTGTGGATTTGGTAACGGATTTCCAGCCGAGACAACATCCCAAGCATGGATATTTATTACCTCATGAAGTCCGTTGAAGTCAGCAGTAATTCCTGCGATTTTTAGTTCATCACCAACTTGAATCTCACCTGATTTTGTAGCCAGATTAAAATTAACTGAGTTTGATGAAGAGAAAAATGGCCGACTGAAAAGCGTTGTTGCTGCGGTTTCATCCTGCACGTAAACAAAGTTATTTGTGATTCGAGTAACAATTCCCTGAACAGCTAAATGAGTGCCATACGCACTATTTCGGGCATCAATAATCGGTGTAATATCATAGTTATCGATATTTAAATCTGATCGATCAATATCATGGAAATAAACTGTAGGTACTTCCATCCCGGCTACATCATCGATAAATGCAATTCGATCGCTAAAATCGCCATCGGTGTCCGGGTTCTCAGGATCGGGAGCTTCCCATTGGAAAACACCGGTGGTATCATCTTTCAGAATGAATTTGTATCGAATTTCATCATCAATAGAAGCATTCAAAATTTCGGCGGTTCCGGTATATACAGAATCACTTAATTCGGCTTCTAACACAATGGGTGCACCTGCATCCCATCCATTAAAACTACCTACTAAACCAACGATGTGTTCGCCTTTATCAAAATTACCTAAAGCTTCTTGAACGGCAACATTAACTGAAAAAGTAACGGGCGTATAAACCGCTTCAATTTTTTCCATTTGAACATTGTCGATATATAAGGTGTCGCCATCATTAGACTCAAAATTAAGTTTTAAACCTAAACGAAGTCCTAAGTCGGCATCAACGCCTGTTGCGAAATAATTAAATGAATAAAATTCCCATTCGGTTCCTAATTCAAAGAAATGGGTATTTACTTCCTCAAAATTACCTTCTCCCGGTAATCCTAAAAATGCTTCTGAAGCAAAGCCATCCACCGTAGATTTTAACCACATAGATACCTTGTAAAGATCACCTTCGGCAGGGAAAATTGGCTCATTTACAACCTGGCTTCTCCAAACATCTACCGATCCATCATACTGAACGATCACCCTTGCGGCTTTACCATCATCATCTTGCGAATCGTTAACGATTTCATATACCGATGGGCCATTAACTGTTTCAAATAACCACCCTTGATTACTTCCTGAAACAGGTCCTAAATTATTTAAAGCAAAACTTCCATTATAGTTGATGATATCGCCGAACTCATAAGGAGGAGCGGGAATTGGAAGTTCGGGTTCTTGGCTTATAATATCTTCCAGATTAGTTGGTGTTAATTGATTAGGTGGAGAATTGGGACCGAAATAACCTGCTACTCCAACGTAATCGAAGATACTTGGGATGGGGCCACGCAATGCGGAACCATTGTCTCCCCGAACAAACATAGTTACGGTATCAGCTGTAGCATCTTCGATGACTTCATATTGAGTAGATCCGATGAAATCAACAGCCCCTGCTATTCTTAATCCTTCGAGTTTAACTAGTTCAGAATTATATCTGTCTCCAGAGTTATTATACTCTTCGGCAGTTAATGTAACAGGTTCGGGGAGCCCGATATTTTGATGAACTACTCTCAAATAATCTATATTTTCGAACGATTTAAGCCCTTCGAATGAACCGGCATCTGCACTCACTTCTATTAAATGCCCGGGAAGAATATCTCCATTTTGTATGGCATCATAAATAAATCCGGAAGAGTTAAAAGAATAGATACCGGCAGTATCGTACTGCACAAATAGAAAATTTTCGTATGCACGAGTTACTGTTCCAATAAAGCTAATTGAGTCTCCATCAGGAGTTGCAATTGAACTAGCAATTGAATTGATAAATGAAGCACCTAAATCAGAGAAATCTACGTCCCCTACATCAATATCTGCCACTCCATCCGAATTTGAATCTACCTCATCACCGTTAATATTTAGCGATCGGTTATTAATATTGTCCGGCGATTCGATAAATGGCTCTTCCCACAAAACCTCGCCATTATCTAATATGAATTTATACTGAATGTTTGCCGGGGCTACGACATCTGAAAGTCGTACAGTAGTTTGATACTTGTTATTATCAACTTCATTCAACACTATTCCTTCAGCAGTGTCCCAATTATTGAATGAGCCAACTACCTTAACTGCGTGTTCGGCCGGGTTAAACAATCCGTAATCTTCCATCGTTGAAAGATTTACATTAAAAGTAATGTCGTAATCTTCGCCCTCAGAACCTCCAAGTACATCGTAGCCAACATCATTAAAAAATCTGCTAACCGTAGTGTCTGCAACTGTATCACCGTTAGAATCGGTTTCCGTTCCGGTTACAATATAACTGCGATTACCGTCATCCTCCCAGGTTACATTACCCGATCCATCGATTAATACAAATTTGTAATCGAAGGAAGTATCAGCATAAACGTCGTTAAAGAGAAATGCTTCAGAAAAACTTGTATCGATTTGAGTAGTAAGTTCTGTAGAAGCCCAACCTGTAAAACTTGAAGCTATACCGGGTGTGTGAATTGTAGGATCGTAAACACCAAGTTCTTGTTGAACTGCGAGATTCACTTCAAAAGTAACTTCCAAATCGTATGTTTGAACTAGCGCTTCTGTGTTTTGTGCCTGTACTTGTGCTATAGCAAATACAGACAATAGAATTCCCATTGCAAATTTCTGTAGCCGTCTATTCATTGTAACTCCTTTATATTTAGATAAGAGCCTTCTCCCCCCGAGAAAGCCAGATAAATATGGTTAAAGAAATTTTATTAAGAAAGAATGAATGTTTATATAAATCAAAACCACATATTTATGCAGTATCTAAGTTAACGGAATTTCTAACCTGCAACTGGTTCCTTTACCTATCGAACTTTGTAAACCAAAGCTAGCCTTTAGTTTATCGGCGCGTCTTTTAATATTTGGCAATCCATTTCCAACCGTTTTATTCTCTGCCTCGAAGCCAATACCATTGTCTGAAATTGAGAGAATTAAACTATTCCCCTGTTGCTTTACCATCACTTTCACCGATGTGGATTGAGCGTGACGAACTGCATTTGTGATGAGCTCTTTGTAAATCATCCAAAGATGTTGTCGCATATTCATATCCAATTTTCGATCCATCGTTTTATCAATATCCAACTCATAGTTAATGCCTTTACTTTCGAGTAAATCAGAAGCATATCGTCGGCACTTGGCAAGTAGTAAATCCCAGTTATCATTTTCAGGGGTAATAGACCATACAATGTCGGTTATTTTTTCTTTAGCATCGCCTGCACTTTCAGCAATAAGGTTGATGAAATGAGACCGTTTCTCGCTTTCTAAGTCTTGTTTTACTGCCTCAGCAAAATAGGTGATTCCGGTTAAGGTAGCGCTAACTTCGTCGTGTAGATCATTGGCTATTTTTGTTCTGGTTCGTTCCTCTTTCAGCTCTGCTTTTACCCTATATCTATACACTAAAAATCCACCTAAAGCTATAATCAGAAATATAATTGTATATGTTCTGAATCGTACTAGCAATAGTTGTGCGTTTACGGCTTCGAGTTCTAGATTTTTTGCTTTCATTTGATAACGAACTCTACCCATTTCTTCCATCTGAATGCGACCGGTTTCTTCAATCATTCGTTCATGATCTGCCAATGAGGATAAAACTGAATACGCTTCTTCATAATTACCTTGTAAGCGAAGTACCTCGGCTTTCAAACGTTGTAGCTCTACATTTAGAATTGCTTGAGGTATTCGCTGCCCTAATGCCAATCCTTCATCCGTAAATTTAAGTGCATTTTCGTAGTCTTTTGATTGAATATTTTTCTTCGCCTTAAGTATCAAAAAATTGATTCGAGCTGGAAGCTGAACTCGCCTAGGATTGAATGCATCTAATATGGCTATCACTGAATCTGTTTTTTCATACATCCCATTTTCAAAAAATGATTCAGCTAAGAATAACTGGGTGCCGTAGTAAACTCCCGAGTTAGGTGAAACCAACTCCGATGCTTGCAAGCTATACACTAAACTCTGCTGTTGATCCCCTCCGATTTTTTCCAGATCCGCTAAACTTCTGTAGATCGAAGCCATCAATTCATCCCTCACATTCTCTTTTCCAATGCACTTTTCAAGCTCTTCAGCTGCTTTGTCTAGTTCAAGATTTCGTTTGTATGCATTACTGATTTTAAGCCTTAGATTACACTCCAAATTTGGTGATTGCGGCCCTAATTCTAGCATTTGATTATATCGCTCTAAGGCAATTTCAATAGCGCCTACCCTGATATAAAGATCAGTGAGTTCATTGTATACATTTTGCCTGATACGATCATCTATTTGCACATCATCCAAATATTCAAGCAAGGTGTAGTACATTGACTCCGCTTCTATAAACTCGTTATCCCTAGATTTAACACGAGCATGTTGTTGCATGGCATCGACAGCTCGATAATGTTTATCCAGCGATTTAAATTGTTGCTCTGCTAGTCTGTAGTAATAAGCCGCTGAGTCCAAATCCGATCGATTCCAATACGTTGCTTTGATAAAATTCACGTACGCATTTTTATTCAGTTCAGATATGTCAGTTTTGGCTTTTAATTCCTGAATTAGATCTAATACAGCTGCCGGATTATTGCGGACCATCACATTCGAAAACTGCACATATAATTCCAATACAGAATCAGGATCTGATGACTGATTCACCATTTTTCGAAATTGTTGTTCTGTTAATTGTGGCGGGCGTTGATTGGCCGGTGTTGCCGGGCGAGAAGATTGACTAAAAACAGACCATTGAAAACAAAAAATCATCAACAAAATTGATGTATATATTTTTGAACGCATAGATAGAAAAATGACACACTAAAATTGACTCATAAGATGAATCAAAAATATATCTTATGCCAAGTTTTCTAGATCATAAAAAAAAAAGGAACTGTCAACATCTGACAGTTCCTTGTATGGGAATGAGTTAATCAAAAATCGAAAAAGATTTTTATTACAAAATGGATTAATTCAATACACTTTCAACGGGTTCCCATGCCATATCGAAAGCATTGGCTACATCAGCATACACAATAGTTCCGTTAGCGATATTCAGTCCCATTTTTAGTTCTGCATCGTCCATAATAGCTTGCTTCCAACCTTTGTTGGCTAAAGCAACCGCATATGGCAAAGTAACATTAGTTAAACCAAGTGTAGATGTATATGGAACTGCACCAGGCATGTTAGCTACACAGTAATGCAATACTTCGTCAATTACATAGGTTGGATCTTGATGCGTAGTTGCTTTAGAGGTTTCAAAACATCCGCCCTGATCGATGGCCACATCAACCAATACGGTACCCGGACGCATTTCTTTTAGCATATCGCGAGTAATTAGATTTGGAGCTTTTGCACCCGGCTTTAATACCGCACCGATAATTAAATCAACAGATGGAAGCAGACTTCTGATATTAGCCTCGGTAGAGAAGAACGTGTGAATGTTTTCGGGCATAACATCATCTAAGTAACGTAAACGAGGCATATTGATATCCATGATGGTTACATCAGCACCCATACCGGCAGCAATTTTAGCTGCATTTACACCTACAATTCCGCCACCAAGAATCAACACTTTTGCCGGTTGAACTCCAGGAATTCCACCAAGTAACATTCCACGACCGCCTTTTGGTTTTTCCAAGAAAACAGCACCTTCCTGAGTAGCCATACGTCCGGCCACTTCACTCATTGGAATTAATAATGGCAGTGAGCCATCCGCTTTTTCAACCGTTTCGTAGGCAATGGCAATGCATTTGGAATCAACCACCGCTTTGGTAAGCGCTTCATCAGCAGCAAAGTGAAAATAAGTAAACAGAACTTGTCCTTCTCGCATTCGTGGATATTCCACAGCGATTGGTTCTTTCACTTTCATAATCATATCAGCACGCTGCCACAAATCATCAACATCGCTTAAAATCTCTGCACCGGCATCGGTGTACAAATCATCTGTGAAACCGCTTCCAAGTCCGGCTCCTTTTTCTACAAATACAGTGTGTCCATGCTTAATAAGTTGCATGGCTCCACCAGGCTGCACGGCTACACGATTTTCTTGTGGTTTAATTTCTTTGGGAACTCCAATTATCATCATTCACTCGTTTACGTTCGGATTTATTTTAGCCCCCAAAGGTAGAAAAATATCTTCAAAAAGATTGCCTGCACCCTTCACAATCCTTCAAATATTTTACACTTCTTGTTATTTGTTGTTAAATGAATTTATTCTGTATTTAGATGGCTGTATCTACCCTATTTACCAACGCAAAATTAACTATGAGAAATTTCCGATTACCCACGCTTTTGTTGTTGATGGTGGTACTGGCAAGTGCCTGTTCATCGTCGAAACAAGCATCCACTTCTACCCCTGCCAACAATCGACCTGCACGTGCTGCCGACGGCATTAAAGCTTTTGATGAGGTTATTAAATCAAAAGCCGAAAAAGACGAAGGTCTTTTCACCATTTATCAACAGGAAGAAAAACTTTATTACTCTATTCCCGATTCTCTTCTTGGCCGCGATATGTTACTGGTTAGCCGAGTGGCAGATGTACCAACCGATTATTTTGGGTTTTTCTCAGCCGGTGCAAAAACAGCCGAACAGGTGATCCGTTTTGAGCGACAAAGAGATCGTATATTAATCCGAAAATACTCCTTCGAAAACATCGCCGATGAAGAACTTCCGGTGTACAAATCGGTGCAAGCGAATAATTTCGCACCCATTTTAGCCTCGTTTGATATCGAATCACTCAGCGAAGATTCGAATGGTGTAGTGATTGATATGACTGATTTCTTTGAGTCCGACATCGAAGCCATTAGTGGTGTCATCAGCTTTTTACGCCGCGAATATCAGGTTCGCCGTTTAGACGGAGATCGTAGTTACATTGAAACTGCAAAAAGTTTCCCGCAAAATGTCGAGGTGCGGCATGTAATGACTTATCAAGCGCAAAATCCACCTTCTGATGGAAACACAGCTACCCTTTCGCTGCGTATGAGCCAATCGATGGTATTATTGCCAAAAGAGCCCATGCAAAAACGCGAGTTCGATTATCGAGTGGGTTGGTTTACCATCCAACAAATCGATTTTGGGCTGGATGAGCAAAAAGCAGCTTCAAAACGCTTTATCCGCCGATGGAGACTTGAGCCAAAGGATCCTGAAGCGTATTTCAGAGGTGAATTGGTGGAACCCGTAAAGCCCATTGTTTACTATTTGGATCCTGCTACTCCTGAAAAATACCGCTCTTATATTATTCAAGGAATTCTGGATTGGAACGAAGCTTTCGAGGCAGCCGGATTTAAAAACGCTGTTCAAGCGAAGTTGCCACCAAGCCCCGAAGAAGATCCAGATTGGAGCCCCGAAGACATCCGATATTCTACCGTTCGTTGGGTAGCTAACACCATCCGAAATGCCGTTGGGCCAAGTGTATCTGATCCACGATCAGGAGAAATTATCGAAAGCGATATAGTTTGGTATCATAATCATATGCGCTCTTATCGTAATCGATTGATGATCGAAACCGGTGCAGCAAATCCGGCAGCCAGAGGCTTAAAATTAGACGACGACTTAATTGGCGAAACTATGCGTCGTGTTATTTCACACGAAATTGGGCATGCGATCGGACTTCCTCATAATATGCAGTCAAGTTCGGCCTATCCGGTAGATTCGCTTCGAAGCGGAAGTTTTACCCAGAAATATGGAATTGCCACTACAATTATGGAATATGCACGCCAGAATTATGTTGCGCAGCCCGGTGATGAAGGAATCAGTTTTATCCGAAAAATCGGTCCTTATGATTTATATTCGGTGAATTGGGGATATCGTGTGATCGAAGAAGCTGAATCGCCTGACGATGAAAATGCAATTCTCGATTCCTGGATCGAAGAAAAAGCTGGAGATCCTATTTACCGATTTGCTTCCTCCACCGGCTACGATCCTTCGGCACAAACCGAAGACTTATCCAACGACCCCATTAAAGCCAGCACCTATGGTTTGATGAATTTAAAGAGAGTAGTTCCCAACTTAATAGAATGGACATCAACGGATGGAAAAGGCTACGACGATTTGGATGAAATTTATAACGAACTGATTTTCCAATGGTCGCGTTATGCTCGCCATGTTTCTACAAATGTTGGCGGTGTGTATCAAAACCGATTGGCTTCAGATCAAGAAGGAATGGTTTACACCCCGGTAGATGCTTCTTATCAAAAAGCGGCAGTAGCGTTCTTAAACGAGCATGCTTTTACTACTCCAAATTGGTTGTTGGACGAGAATATACTTCGCAGAATTGAACATGCAGGTGCCGTTGAGTCGGTTAAAAATCTACAGGCACGAATTTTAACCGCTACCGTGAATCCCGGTTCAATGACCCGATTGGTTGAACAAGAAGCCATCGACCAAAATTCTTATACCTTGCTCGAAATGCTTGCGGACATCAGAAAGGGAATCTGGAGCGAGGTGTATGAAAATCATCCTATTGATGCTTTCCGCCGTTCTTTGCAACGCGAATACATCAGTTATATGCATTCGATGTTCGAAACCGATATTCAACGCTCGCGTTCGGGTTCCATCGACATTAAAGACTCGGATATTCGAGCGGCACTCCGATCAGAGCTAAAACGCCTGCAAAGTGATATCGATAAAGCACGGATTTCGGATCAGATGACAAAAGCACACCTCGAAGATATAGAGGCACGAATAACTCAAATATTGGATAATGATTAGTAAATGAAGGAGCTTTTTTAAGGGCTCCTTTTTCTTGCACTTTAGTTAATTTAAAAAAAGCCGATTTACTATTTATAGTGTTTGCAAATAGTTCAAAGAATGTCCAATAATTCCAGCTTTATTGATTACATTAGGTGCTTTCTTGATTTTGTTTGCTTGCATATGGGTCCACAACGTAAGAAACGAAAAATTAAGACGATTCTAATCGTATTTAACTATGGATAGCCTCAAATTTGGCTATTCTAAAAGCTATGTATAAAGACCTCACACTTAGGAACAGAATTTTTGTCATCTCTACCACCCTGGTAGTGATCTCATTTGTGTTATTATGGATTTTTATTCGTCCTGAATACAAAAAAGCAATCATTAACGAACGTACTACCATTGTATCTCAGCTGCAAGAATACTCGTTGATGCGCGCAGATGAAACTATTCGTGATTGGTTGAATGCTACAAGTTTTCTAGCTGAAGACATCATTCAAAACCCAGGTCAGGTTGAAGCAATTGCCCGAAGAGCTATAAACTATACTCCGGGATTAATTCGCATTAGCATAAACGAAATTGGGGCAACACAATCGGTAGAATTCACTCGAAGCATATTCGAAAACCTCACCTATCCTACCGAAATATCTAATTGGTATGAATCCCGACTTGATCCCCGCACCAATGTTTCGTGGGTGTCGGACACTACCCAAGATTTTAGCTTTTTTACGGCTCAACGGGCACTTCAAATAGATTCGTTTGATGAAAGCGGAAACACAGTTTCAGTTCTATTGAATCTAACCATGTTTTTTAATGGTTCAAGTATTGCAACCGAACTGCGAGATATCCCACTTGGTGGCAACTATTCCGCTAATATCGTAACCGAATCAGGCGAAAATTTATTTCTAAATCAACAACTGGAATTTCCGCAAGAGCTAGTTGGTGATGCAAGCTATTCCGAAGAAACGGTGATACAATTAAATGGCGATGACTGGTTCGTGATGTCGTCAAGATTTCAAACCTTACCCTATTGGCATCTTATTGCCGTTGAAGACAACTTCATCCTTGAGCCTGTTAATAACCTAATCTTGTATTCACTTTTTACTGCTTTCGGTATTCTATTACTGTTAGTTGTATTTAGCTTTTATGTAAGCTTAAGAATAAATCGACCTATTGAGAATATTCTTCAGGATGTGGATTACATAAGTAATTTAGATTTCGATCATGCGATTCGAAAAGTAGAGTTACCGGAATTTAAAAACATGCGCGAAACGCTCGAAAATATTCGAATTACGTTGCATCGTTATCAAAAAATTAATGTTGAAAAAATCATCCTCGAAGAGTGGAAAAACCGCTATATGATGACTTATTCGGAGGATTTGATTGGAATTTTAGATAACTCCGGAAAATTCCGATTTGCAAACAATCACTTTGTAGAATTCATCGAAGGTTTTGGTAAAAACCCGCACGATGTTGCATTTCAGGAATTAGTTGACAGCCCAAAAGTGGAGCTTACCAAATCAAATCAAACCGTACATTTTCCAAATCCTTATTCGATCAAAATAAACCGGGCAGAACTTGCTCACTTTATTGATGAGGAAACCACCTATTTTTACGACTACCAATACGTTTCATTCGAAGATGAAGAACAGAATCCACAAGGGGCTTTGGTAATTCTGCATGACAAGACTAAGGATCGCTTAGTTGATATGAAGCGTACTGATATGATTAACATTATTGTTCATGAGTTGAAAAACCCGATTACAGGTGTTGTAGGCTTATCTAAATTGATGATTGATAACTCCAGCATGGACGTTGATGAGCAACGTGATCTGCTTAAAGAAATTTATCTGTCGGGCGAGCGCATGAATGATTTAGTAAATCGTTTCTTAGATGTGCAAAGATTGGAGCACGGTCGCATTCCGGTTGAATTTGCTCAAATCGATTTATTCCAGATTGTAAACGATGTGAAATCGGTATCTAATTCGCTACTAACGCATAAAAATCTCAAAATAGAAATTATTGCTAAGGGCACTAATTTTGTAACTAAAGGCAGTAAAGATCTACTATTTGATGCCATTCAGAACCTTGTAAGTAATGCCATTAAATATGGTAACAAAGACCGTATTATCGAGATTGAGTTGGAAGAAGGCGATGAAACAATCGAGATCGGTGTAACCGATTTTGGTTATGGAATAAGTTTAGAAGATCAGAAAAAAGTATTCGATAAATTCTTTAGAGTACGCTCTAATATCAAAGCAGCTCGCGAAAAAGGTACGGGCCTTGGTTTAGCATACGTTAAAGAAATTGTAAACCGACATGATGGTGACGTTTTACTAGAATCTAATGATGAAATTGGAAGTAGATTTACCATCGTTCTACCTAAATTAGATGCCGAAACCGTTTGATGAAATATTACCTTTTATTGTTATTTTTTCTTAGCTGCAGTCTATCTGCTTCAGCTCAAAATAATGAGTTAACTTTTCTTGCAGCTGAACTTCAGGACGTTGCACTGCGTTACACCGGCGATACCCTCACATGGCCAATTATTGTGTCGCTTGCAGATCGAGATATTCAAAACAACTCCTTTACTTTATCTCTTGCCGATTTACAGCAACTTGAAACGCTTTCTAATGTAACCGCCAGAGTGTTAGAACAACGAAATCGCATGAAAGCTTTGATTGGCGATGGAGCTTCCGTTTTTGCTAAAGACCAGCTTATTGAGGCCGCACTTGTAATCAGTAATTACAATGAAGCTGTGAAACAGGGAAATATTAACGAAGCAATTAGTTACGGTAATGGCGTAAAAGAAAAAGTTGATGTGGTTGAAGAAACCCTTCTAGAAAACCGAATGATTGAAGTACAAGCCTTACTTGAAGCCAAAAAAGGCGAAGTTGATAAAAGACTCGGGATTTTAGGTAGTTGGAATGAAGCGCTTGTAGGCGACTTGTTTAAAGAAGCCGATGGCTTGAGGACAGGTCGCGAAAGTTATGCGAATCTTGGCTTTACCGATGGTAGTAAAATTATTGTAGATCCTAACACAACGGCAATTATTCGTAAGGCAAGAATCGACCGACTTAGTGAAACTTCGGACACTGAAATAACTTTAGAAGAAGGTGGTTTACTTGCCAAACTATCTGCTGTTGCTAGCGAACGAAGTAATTACATTTTAAATGCCGGTGAATCTCAATCGGAATTGAAAACCACCAATTTTTATGCCGAATCGGATGGTGATGAAACCGTAAAACTTACCAACTACGATGGCATCGCAAATGTAAGCGCAAACGATGTGTCGGTTACCATCAAAGCAAACGAGGGAACCATAGTTAAAGAAGGAGAACCGCCATCTCCCCCTATTCAATTATTGCCTAGCCCCGAAATGATATGGGCAAGCAATGATACTATCGTTTACACCGAACAAATTATTTTCCCATTTCAGTTTGTGGATGACGCCGATTCTTACATCGTTCAGCGAAGCACTAGTTCAAACTTTGATTCCAACATTGAAGAAATTAAAGTGAGTTCCAATACTGCCCTACTTTCTTATCTACCGTTAGGCAATACCTATGTAAGAGTGCAATCGGTAGATGCTCTTGGACTTCGAGGACCGTATTCTGAAACAACTCGAATTGTTAGAAATATCGACAATCAGCCTCCTCCGGCTTTTATTGATAACCTAAACGGAAATATTTTATTTACACTCACTCCAACAGTTACAATAACTGGTGCAACCCAACCCGATGCAAAGGTTTTAATAAATAACGAACACGTAGAGGTAGATGCCTCCGGTAGATTCACAAATACTATTGAAGAGCTAAGCGCAGATCAGATGGTATCAATCTTAGCTACCGATAATTCAGGCAATAACACAGTTCGTGGTGTAAGGGTTGTTTATCTAACCGAAGAGATCTTATTCAACTTTGCACTAAGCGGTGCAAGAGGAATGAATCCAATTCGAATAAATCAACCTTCAGTGACTCTTTCTTCTAGAGCTTATCCCGGCTTAGAAGTTATTATTAATAATGGAGGTACAACACGGCGAGTTCAAACCGATTCGCAAGGGCGTTGGGGGATCACAATGAATATGCAACAAGGCGAACTTTCTATTACATTTAAGGATGTTCGAACTGGTGAAATTTATCGAACAAAATCATTTACAGTAGAAGCTAACTAATTTATTCTATGCTCAAAAAAATCGTACTAGTTGCGGTAATTATAGCCTCTTCAATCTCTGGGTTTGCACAGGAAATGTATTTCTCTATTTCCGGCACAAATGTAGAAGTTGCAAGTGGTGACGAACGAAATCAATACGACATTTGGATTAAACCAATTGCTGGCTCCGAAGCAGGAAGTATTCAGATTTTCGATGCCGGTTTAGGCGGCGCTGTTGATTTAATCACACAAGAAAGTGCTAATACTTCAACTAATTTCGCGCTTTTTAATTTTGATGATGTCTACTCGATCAGCGGAAATACGGTACTTGCAAAAAACAGCGATGCAACCGCTTTAAATAACCTTGTTACCACCAACGAAGAGCGTTTTAAAAATCGTTGGGTGCCACTTTCAAGTGTTCAAAGCACCGGAAACGGATACATTATCAGAGTAAGTGCCGACGACGGCGACGATGTGAACAGCTTTAATTTTAGAGTGGTAAGTAACACCGGGCAAATTTTAGGTCCGGATGCTTGGAAAATTATAGCCATCGACCTTTCTATTGGGGTATACCGTTCTACCCAAAACACGGTTTTCCAACTTAAGCCTTACTTTGCAGCAAACGACTACTCATCCCCTGCGGTCAGAGTTAATGGCGAAGAAGACTCAGAGGTTCGAAAGATTGATTCCTTTGGTAATACCTATGCGCTTAATGAAACTGAATTACCTTTTTCAAAATTTGGCATCGCTAGTACTTGGGGAATTCAGTTTACAGGATCTGATCAATGGTTAAACACTTTAACCGTTTATGGAGTTGAAAATCCGGTTTTGTGGGAATTTGAACCCATTGCCTTAAGCGGATTCTCAAACCCCGAACTTTCAATTAGCGAAGTTGAAGCCACTACCGCATGTACCGATAAAACTTTTGAATTATCCGGAGTTGATTTCTCAAATTCTGATTTAAATCGAGCGCTCTGGATTTTGAACGACGCTCAAATAACTACCGGTGGCCGACCAACCATTAGTTTTGAAGATCGCGGACAAATCCCTTTAGAAATTCTTATTCCAAACGATCGTTCTTATTACCCGGAATATTGGGCATATCAACAAATTGTGTTTGTGAACACGCCTCCTATCGCTGAATTATCTGCACCAAAACAGATTTTATCCCCATCTGAAGAATTGATTTTAGATGCATCAGAATCTTATGATCTTGAAGGACAAGAGATAGAATTTACTTGGCTTGTAAATGGAATTCGAAGAGGTTCGGGACCAACCTTCAGATTTTTAAATACCGTTTCAGGTCGTTATTCCATTACCGTTCAGGTATCTGACGGCGGATCTTCAGTTAATTGCAGTAACTCTGAAAAATCGGTTGAAATTCGGGTAAATACACAGCCCTACGCCGAGATTATTGTACCGGCCGTTTCAGGTACCGACGAGCAAATTTCGATTACAGTTCAAAATGCATCCGATTCCGACAGCGATAATTTATCCTATAATTGGGCTGGATTAGGCGTTCCACCTAATTCTTCCGGTACTTCTATTACCGTTCAACACGCTCAACCAGGTGTGTACCCGGTTCGCCTTACTATTGATGATAACACCGGATCACAGAATGCAACCTACACTGTTAATCGTGTTTATGAAATTAACGCGGCTCCCGAGCCAAGTTTTTCTGTTCCAGATAATATTGCTCCCGGCGACATTATCACGTTAAATGCAATGGAATCAAATGATCCCAATGTGGATGACTTAGCATACTCTTGGAGCCTAAATGGACAGATAATCGCGAGTTCTGAAATTACTACGCTTAGTTTGGATGAACCCGGCGATTTTAATGTCACTTTAACCGTTGATGACCAACGAGGAGCTTCAAATTCTTCTCAAACACTTACCCAAGTTATTCATGTAAACGCGCCTCCTACGCCGGTTATATCAGCAGTGCCCATTACTTCTAAAGCAAACGTTGAATTTGCCGCAAACCAAAGCACCGATATAGAAAGCGAAATTCAATCGTATCTCTGGGATTTTGGGGATGGAAATCGAGCTTCAGGTCCTCAGGTTAGCCACACTTATCAGAATACGGGAACCTACACTGTAAAACTTACCGTAGATGACGGCGCGAGCTTAGCAAACAGCGTTCAATCTTCGGAACATGTAATTGTAGTGAATAGCTACCCTAAAGCTTCTTTCTTTGCCCCTACCGTTGTTGGTCCGGGCGAGCAATTTTCGGTTGATGGAACAGCGAGTAGCGATGCCGAAGGAGAAATTTCGCGCTACGATTGGATAGTAAACGGAGCTCAGTCAGCGAATGGTCCACAAGCCACCTTACAACTTGATTCTCCTGGTTTACACACCATTGGACTCTCCGTTACTGATAATTCCGGTTTTGAGGAAGCTAAAGGATTTTCAGCTCAGCAAATCAGAGTGAACGAGTCGCCTGTGGCGCGATGGAGAACCGAACCGGTTGACCTCGTTCCTAACACAGAAATTAAATTCATCGCTGATCTATCTTTTGACAACGATGGTGAAATCGATCGGTATGTCTGGCGTTTTGATGATGGTACGGAGATCCGTGGTGAAACCATTCAACGCTTTTTTGAAGAAGGTGGACAAAAAGAATTCACGCTTACCGTTATTGATAATGATGGCGTTGGCAATTCGTCGACTATCGTTTCAGGAAAGGTTAATGTAAATCACCAACCATACATTGTTACCCAATCGATGGTGCGTTCAAATTCATTGGATGTTCGTCTAGACGCCTCAGAAAGCTACGATTTAGATAACGACGCCTTGATTTACGAATGGACGCTTCCCGACGGATCTAAACGCCGTGAATCAGCCTTTACATGGAAAGCACCGGAACCTGGCGTTCATATGATTGGTTTAACGATATCAGACGGTTTATCACTAGGAAATTCTTCTGTTTCAGAATCGATAACGGTAATGATAAATCGACCGGTTGAAGCCGTAGTGGATTCAGTAATTACCAATTGTACCGGTCAACGTGTGTTGTTTAACAGCAGCCAAAGTTTCGATCCGGATGGAGACGCTTTCCGTGTTCAGTGGGATTTTGGCAATGGCCAGACTTCAGAAGAAGCGAATCCAACGCATGTGTATGAAACCCCCGGCGTTTACGAGGCACGTTTAACACTCAACGACGGCTTTTCCGGTATGCCATCCATCGCAAAAATTCCGGTGATTATCGAAGGCTCTCCGGTTGCTAAGTTTGCATTAGATGAAACCACCGTTTGCGTAAATTCTACCATTAACTTAGACGGCACACGTAGTACCGACCCTTCAGGTTCTCTTCCTTCCTTTAGTTGGGATCTTGGTGACGGCAATGCTGCCACCGGTGCCATATATCAGCATGTATTTACCGAACCGGGCACTTACACGATTTCGCTTACCGTTGAAGGTTCCGGCTCCGGTCAATGTGGAAACACTTCTCAAACAACAGCTGAAATCACTGTAATCGAAGGTCCTGAAGCTACTTTTGAACTTCCGGAATGGATTGCTCCCGGCGAACCTATTATCTTGGATGGATCGGGGAGTTTTGCAGAAGGCGGATTTAAAAAAGCTACTTGGGTAATTGATACTGCTAACGGTTCTCAGGAACTAAACGGGCTTACAGCCACGCACATCTTTAACGAGCCGGGCGAATATTTTGTAACGCTGAATTTGGAAACCAACGCCGAAACAGATTGCAATACGGTTAGTTTAACCAAAACAATTCGCGTTAATGCCCCACCGGTGATTAATTGGGATTTAGCTGAAAACGTGTCTGCAGGCAGTGATGTCTTGCTCGATGCCTTAAACAGCAACGACCCCGACGGCTTTATCAAAAAGTATAAATGGTACGTGGATGACGGCTTTGTGAGCTATAACGCAAGTGAACTTATCAAAGCGATCACTCCCGGTCGCCATAAAGTGACCTTAGAAGTGACCGACAACTCTGATGCTTCAAACAATTTCAGAACCATCGAGAAATACTTCTTTGCAAACAGTAGCCCGAAGCCAACTATCGAAGCTCCGGCAACTATCTTCCAAAATCAGACGGTGAATCTACGTTCAGGCTTGGCACAAGATGCCGATGGCGATATCCTAACCACACGATGGAAACTGGATGGCCAATATCTACCAACACCAACTTTTGTAGCAAGCGAAGCTCGTACTTATAAAGTAACTTTAATTCAAGATGACGGTCGCGGACTTGAAAACTCCGTGGACTCCACCATCATAGCTATTTCTCCGGTTAAAGCGCCAACTATTAATCCGTACTACCCAACTAAAATTGCCTTAGGCGGAGCCCTTTCGGTTGCCGAAATGAACATCGGGCAAAACTGGGCATTCAAGAATCAAAACTTCTTTGAAGCCGCTTGGCGCCCTACTTCTGCCGGGGTAGTCACCTTTACTTTGGCTTGGACGCCTCAAGGAAAAGCCCTTGCTGAGCAAACCTTCCCGATCACCGTAGTTGAACCACTGCAATTTACGCAACAAGCTACTCCGCTGATTCTGGACTGGAACCCGACCAACCCAACAACCATTTTAACAGCACCATCGGTTAACCGTTCTGTTTCGGATGTTAAAATCGAATGGAAACGAAATGGAGAGGTAATCGGGCAAGGAATGCAAATCAGCCCGGAACTGGTTAGAGGACAAAATAGATTTACGATTGAAGTAACCGACTTAAAGGTAGCACAATCACGTCCTGTACGTGTTGATCTTATTGTAACAACTCAATAAGATCAACCACTTGTTGGGCGTTCACCACCTTTCATATGAAATGAAAAGGTGGTAATTTTTGAGCTGTTTTCTAACCTAGATATAATCATTTGAAGATTGTAATTATCGGTGCCGGCGAAATTGGATACGACCTTGCAAGCGTATTATCCAAAGAAAAACACGACGTCACCGTAGTAGATCACCACAAAGAATCGCTCTCCAAAGCTGGTGATACCTTGGATGTTCTAACCGTTGTTGGCAATGCAACCTCGGGCAAAGACTTGGTGCGAGCCGGTGTTAAAAATGCCGACATTTTGATATCGGTTACCAGTGTGGATGAAGTGAACATTATCACCGCTATGATGGGCAAACGCCTTGGCGCCAAAATGGTGATTGCTCGCGTGCGTAGCGACGAATTTTCGCACAAAAACGCCCCGCTTACTCCCAAAGACATGGGCATAGATGTGATGATTCACCCGGAGCTCTCAGCCGCCAGTGAAATCGCGCACTTGTTAAAGCGATCGGCCGCTTCCGATGTCATTAATCTGGCAGAAAACCGCATGCAGTTGATTGGCATCCGATTAGATAAAAACTCGCCGTTGATCGGGAAGTCTTTGATCGACTACGCCAAAGAATATTCGGATATCACTTTTCGAGTGGTTGCCATTGGGCGTCGCGGACTTACCCTGATTCCCAAGGGTCCGGTAAAATTACAGGCTTTCGATCAGATATTTGTGCTCGCTAAAACCGAGGACATCCCAAAAATTGTAGTGACTACCGGAAAAAAAGAAACCGAACTCAATCGAATTATGATTGCCGGCGGCTCGGCTATTGGATCGATGATTGCCCGCATACTTTGTGGCGACACCACCAAAAACTGGTCGATTAAACTGATTGAACCGGATTATGAAACCGCAGAAAGTCTAGCCATCGAGCTTAAAAACGCCATGATATTGCATGGCAATCCCACCGATCCCGATTTACTGGCTACCGAAGGCATCACCGACATGGACGCCTTTATCGCTGTAACCGACGACGAGGAATCGAACATCATTTCGTGCCTCATGGCCAAACATCTGGACGTTAAAAAGACCGTGGCGCTGGTTTCGAAACCGGATTTCATCCCACTAAGCCAAACCATCGGTTTAGATGCCGTCATCAACAAGAAAGTGGCTGCATCCAACGAAATTCACCGCTATGTGCGCCAAGGAAATGTGATCTCCGTAACCGAGTTACGAGGAATTAATGCAGAAGTGATCGAATTAAAAGCCGGAGAGAAATCGAAAGTAGTGGGCAAGCCGGTTAAGAAATTGAAACTACCCGAAGCTTGCGTAATCGGTGGGGTTTTATGCGATGGAAATGTAGAAATTGCCACCGGAGATACCGTAATTAAAGCCAACGACCGCGTGATGGTTTTTTGCCTGCCTCAGGCGGTCGAGAAAGTAACCCAGCTGTTTAAATAATGCTGAAAAGCCCCATAAGTTCGCTTAATCGCCCTAGAATAGATTTCCCTGTTGTGTTAGGGATTTTGGGAGCGTTCATCTTTTTTATGGGTTTTGCGCTCCTCTTGCCCCTCATCATCGATCTTATGTACGGCGAACATCATTGGGATTCGTGGCTGATTTCTGCCGGCATTTCTTTTGGATTGGGAGGCGCACTCTGGTATTTCTTCAAACCCAAGCACGAGTTACGCATCCGCGAAGGCTTTCTGGTGGTAAGCGGCACCTGGCTGATGCTCTCGCTGGTGGGCGCACTGCCTTTTGTGATTGCCGGAATCCTTCCCTCCTACACCGATGCCGTGTTCGAAACCATGAGCGGACTCTCAACCACGGGCTCCACCATTATGGGAGGAACTACCTCCGATGGCTTCCAAAACCCGATGATCGAAGATCTGCCCAAAAGTTTTTTGTTCTGGCGATCCTTGGCCCATTGGCTGGGCGGAATGGGAATCATTGTGCTTTCGCTGGCTATTTTGCCTTTGCTGGGCATTGGCGGCATGCAGCTTTTTCAGGCCGAATCTCCCGGACCAACTACCGATAAACTTACGCCACGCGTTCAGGAAACGGCCAAATTGTTGTGGGTGGTGTACTTCGCTTTTACCATGGCTGAGTTTTTATTGCTGTGGGTGCATCCTTCCATGGATTGGTTCGATGCCCTCAATCATGCTTTTGCCACTTTAGCCACCGGCGGCTTTTCTACCAAAAACGCCAGTGTGCAGGGCTTCGATTCTGCCTACATCGATGCCGTAATCACATTTTTTATGTTTTTGGCAGGGATTAACTTTGCCATGCATTTCCGACTGATTAACGGCGACCGCGAATCCTTTTTTAATAACCGGGAAACGCGTTTCTACACCTTGATTACCTTCATCGGTATTGTGGGGATTTCCTTTTCGCTTTGGTTTTTTGATGGTCGCTCCATCCTCGATGCCATCCGCTACGGCGCCTTCCAGGTAGTGGCCATAGTAACAACCACGGGCTTTGGCACCGACGATTACGAACTCTGGTACAGCTTCGGGGCCTTCTTTCTGTTTCTGCTCTTTTTTACCGGCGGAAGTTCCGGCTCTACCGGCGGTGGGATTAAAATGATTCGCTGGATGATTCTGATCCGGAATACCGGTCGCGAGATTAAACAAATTATCCACCCGAAAGCCATTCTTCCCGTGCGCATTGGCGAGCGCGCCATTGATGCCAACATCCAACGCACGGTACTTAGCTTCTTTATTCTCTACATGTTTATTTTCGGATTGGGGGCTTTCATCATTTCACTCTTTGGTTATGATATGATGAGCTCCATCGGGGCAAGCATCGCCGCACTGGGCAACGTTGGTCCGGGCTGGGGCGAATTCGGTCCCACCGACAGCTTCGCACAAATGCCTTATCTTGCAAAATGGGTACTCATTTCTTTGATGATGATCGGCCGACTCGAAATCTTCACTGTGCTGATTATCTTCTCCCCTGCTTTTTGGAAACAGTAGGGTTAGTTTTGAGTGATGAGTTTTTAGTTTTTAGTTGTGAGCGGTGAGCGGTGAGCGGTGAGCGGTGAGCGGTGAGCGGTGAGCGGTGAGCGGTGAGCGAAAGTGCACAGAATACTTAAGTTTTTGTGCACTTAGGTAATTCTATGCACAAGCATGGTGCAATCAACTGCGCGTTTACACAAATGCCTAATCAGACAAAATGGATATTAATCTCACTGATAATGATCGGCCAACTCGAAATCTTCACCTTGCTGATAACCTTTTCCAATGCTTAATGAGGGACTAGGATTCTCGACAAAATTATAGATTAACACTGTTGATCTAGTATGAATCAAGTTTATTGACAGCTATTTCTTTAAACTTTTTATCCAACCTCTCTTTGAATTCCTTCCCAACTTCGTCGAAAGTATCAAGAAGTTCTTTAAAAGTATTTTGACCTCCAATAAAGTCCCAATATTCTTCACCAATTAAAAAATCATTCGGCTGATCCATCATACCTACTTCTGTAAACCTTGAGTATGGTTCTGGATGATAAGGGTTGTATGGAAAAGCTAAATAAACATTAACGGATTTTCGACGTCTGGCGACCCATTCTAATAATTTTGTTTTACTTTTTTCAAAAACATCGATATTCGGTTTAACCGTTTTTATTTCAAAATAATATTCTATTCCATTTCTTTTCATATAAAAATCTGCGATAGCTCCAGACTTTTGAAATTCACCATTTTTAAAATCAGCAGATAATACTTCTATTTTCTCTTGTTCAATGTCAGCTTTTCTTTCACTATTTCTAAGTTTATCTACAATGTTTGAAATAGCAGATTTCTGAGCTTTTGAAATAGCTCCTCCAACTCCATAATTTCGAAAACATTCTTCTGTAGTTTCAGAAGCGATGATTACTGAAACATCTTCATAAATTGACATTCCGAGAGTTGTAGCCATTGAATGAATAAATGAATAAGCAGCAATTTTTTCATTGTCTTGAATCATTCGTGCAAGAAATGGCATTGATGTTGTTTCACGCCCGTAAGATTTTAACTTTTTTTCTATTTTACTCGAAAGGAGGTCTTTTATCTCGTCTTTTTGATACTTTGTAAGTGCCATTTATTTAATCACCAATTTCGAAAAGCCATCCCAGATTCTTTTCTTATTTTTCTTTCCATAATCTTCAAAAATTGATAATAATTCAACGAAAGTATTATCATTTTTACCTATAAAATTCCAGAATTCTTTTCCTAAAAAAATACCTCCATTGGGATCGAAATAATAATGAACTTTTGGATTTTTATAAGGTTTAGGGTGTTTATTGTTATAATAAATTGCTAATCGACTATCTGTAACTCCATAACCATATTTTAAATGTGACCACGCCAAACCTGCTAGCAATCTCCTTTTGGCGCCAGGTACTTCAGTAGTATTTGGATCTGGCCCTTTCATTTCTAACAGAACTATTTCGCTTCTTTTGGGATCTTTTAATAACAAATCAAATTGATAAGTATGTTGCTCCATTTCTTTTGAAGCATTTCTACAAGCTAAAAGTATTCGTTTTTTCTCATCTTGATAGTTACTTAGCGCTTTAGCATTACTCAAACTATTAATAATTGTATCTATTTCACGAAATACATTTTGAGGAAGTTCAACTGTTAAATTAAAATTTCTCCTAATATTATTTTTACCCCACGCATTTATAGCAATTATCTCAGCAATCTTTTCAAGTTCTGAGCCTAAAGATGTTTTCAGACCATGAATTCTATGTATCAGTGGTTCAAAATCCCTAAGAATGGCTAAAACAAATGGGTTCCCAGAATTTGCCTTAGGTTTTATTTTTGCCATTTCGAGATATCTATTAACTATTCCATCAATCAGTGATATAATTTGTTTTTCAGCAAGTCTTGGTATGCTCTTTTTCATTTGATTTTAAATGAAATATAATTTCTGAATATGCTGATCGATTTTTTTCAACCCTATTTAACACTGGTCTTTTGTATTGATTAACAATCCTCATTCCAGCTTTTTCAGCAATTCTAGGATATAGATTGTTCTTGTCATTTGCCACTAAGAATATATCGTAGTTCTCTTTAAGGTATATCTTGCAATTATTTAAAACAGCTGCTATACCTTCTACATAGGATTCTCTTGCTTGTTGCCCTTTTCCTTTGTAAAGGGGACCAATTTCTAATTTATCTTTTCTTTCAAACCCAAAAAGATCGTATGCATAAGCATGCTGTTCATGATAATCTATTAATCCAACGTAAGGAGGGCTTGAAAATATCCCATCAATTTTTCTCTCTTTGATGAGATTAGCCAGTTCAGGATTTTTATCATCCAATGAAGATATTATATCGATTGTTCTACTATCACCTGTTAAGCAACTTTGATAAGTATTGGTTCTTAAACCGTCAAACTGAGATAATCGTTTAACTGTATCTTTTGAGTATCTATTCCACCAGCTCAATATTGAAAAAAGCGGTTTGCAAATCTTTCCATGCTTTTTACAATAGTATGTAGTTTGTTGAGGTGTCTTCAATGTACCCAAATCTGAATGGGTTGTTGCTCTACACGATCTTATTGTTCGGCTAAGCACAATACTTAATATTTTTTTGGTACTTGGGTTATTAATCTTTTTTAGTTGCCCAAATACAAATTCAATTTCATCTCTTACGACTTGAAGGTACCATTTATCAAGAAATTCTTGATCGTCATTTTGTGCAAGTTTAATATCATATTCTTCAATGAGATTATTATAAATCGGTAAAAAAAGCTCTTCCTTTTCCTTGCCATAATTCTTTTCATTTATAACTCCATTTCGTGCTTTTCTCTTATATTCAGGAGAAGGAAAATATTTGTCGTTAAAATTTTTAAGCTCTTCAAGAAGCTTATTCTCAAATTCTATATTATTTCTGACTGATAAGAATTTTGTTAATTCTTGAGTAATTTTGTCAGCCGATTTCTTAACATCGTCCAAATCATATTTACTAATTTTTGAATTACTTATATGAGCATTAAATGATGAAACGTCAATGCCTACTGCGTGCATATTTAATTCATTTGCTTGAACTAAAGTAGTGCCTGAGCCACAAAATGGATCTAAAATTATATCACCTGAATTAAAAAAAACTTCCTGTTTGAACTTATCTGTTTGGCTGTCTAAAAAATATTGAACTAGTTGTGGAATAAACTTTCCCTTATATGGATGTAGTCTATGAACATGTTTCGTAGTTTCAGATTCTTTGTATTCTGAAAATGATAATGACCAGTTTAAATCATCACCCAATTTTTTCTTCCACTCTTTTTCTTTAATGTCCCCACTATTTTTGTAATATTTTTTTAACGCTTCTTTTGAAACTAAAGTATTACCATTATCTCCAACTTTTGGGACTCGTCCATACTGAATTAAGTATGAAATGTTTGCAGGTGTAACGTCTTTTTCTAGGAAGCTTGAAGCCCATTTACTTGCATCTTTGATTGTTAATAGTTCTGACATTGATTTAAATTTCTAGATTTCCTTGTTCAATATTTTTACTCTTCATGTATTCGATTTTTTCCTCAGCTACTTTTAATACTTTTTCAGGATTTTCTTCTTCAAGTAACTCATAAGCAACCTTATCACTTAAAAAAGAAACCAATAGTTCATCCGGATCAATTTCAAAAAGATTAGCTAGCACTAGAACCATTGTTTTATTCGCAGACCTTTCACCACGTTCAATTTTGCTTAGTGTCGATGGATCAATATCAAGCACAGCTGCTACTTTCCTCAGCGGCAAATTTTTCTCTTTTCTTTTTGACCTAATGGCTTCACCGAAAGATGATTGTGAATTCATGACGAAATTTTCTGGACAATTTTTGTCAAAAATAACTATGTAGTGTCTATTATTCAATAAAAAGTTTAACGAATGAGAATACTATCCATAGTTTTTAAAAGATTGAACTTCGTTTATAATTTCTAAATTGTAGCTTACCTAGATACTAAGTTATTTCGCTTTAGAGAAAGTTATCAAAAATCAGACTCCACACACATTCCCATAAGTCACTTTTTTAACTTGTAGCTCTTCTTTATGTTGGCACCAAATAATTGAATCAACGTAATCCACCCCCCATGAAAACCCTTTTCAAATCAGCTAAGATCGTAGGTATTGGTGTTGTGGTTTTGGCTGTTCTCGTTACTGTGTTATTTGGGCATCGGGATATGCCTTTGGATGAGCTGAAGGCGAAGTTTGCGCAGGAAGCGTCTTCTTTTATTTCGGTGAAAGGCATGGAGGTTCATCTTCGGGATGAGGGTGCTCCAGGCGATTCTATTCCCTCTTAGGTTATTTTTTTGTATTAATTATTTTGTCGCAATTATTTACTATTTTTGCGACAGATTAAAACAAAATAATCAATGCAAAGTATTGAGAATAAAATAGAAAAAGCGATAAAGTCGAAGCAAAGAGGTGTACTACTCTTTACTGACGACTTTATTTCCTATGGTTCTTCAAAGGCAGTTCAAAAAGCATTAGAGCGCCTAACAAATAGAGAAGTAATTCGAAGGGTAGCCAGAGGAATTTTTGTAAGACCGATATTGAGCGAATATATAGGTGAAGTGATGCCTACAGCTGAAGATGTTGCCAAGGGAATCGCAAAACGAGACAAAATCAAAATTGTACCTTCTGGTACTTATGCTCTAAATAAATTAGGATTAAGCACACAGATTCCATTAAAGCTAGTATATCTAACTGATGGCTCTCCACGTGAGATCCAAATTGGCAAGCGATCGATTAAGCTAAAAAAAACAACGCCAAAGAACTTAATGGCAAAAGGCGAGATCAGTAGTCTGGCTATTCAGGCATTAAAAGTAGTTGGGCAGAAAGAAGTAACTAAAGAGATTGAAAAAAAAATCATTCAAGTACTTAAGAAAGAAAACCGAAAAGAGCTTGAACATGATATTACTTTAGCTCCGGTATGGATTAGAAAAATTATGCAAAAGGCATTATGAATAAGTTTTTGCAAATACCCGATGGTGAAAAAAGAAAGATCTTTCAAGATGTTTCTAACGAAATAGGTGTACCGCCTCAAGCGGTTGAGAAG
Source organism: Balneolaceae bacterium (assembly GCA_034669965.1). GTDB lineage: Bacteria > Bacteroidota > Rhodothermia > Balneolales > Balneolaceae > HXMU1420-13. The sequence continues at coordinate 205,337 of JAXMOK010000003.1, forward strand.
GACGTTTGGGTAACACTCATGCTAAAAATGATCTTCTCTTCAGAACTAGCACCTCATCTAATTTTTAAAGGAGGAACATCACTAAGCAAAGCTTTCGATCTCATAAAACGATTCTCAGAAGATATTGACTTGGGAATTGACAGAAAACACCTTGGGTTTGAAGGGGAATTGAGTAAAGGACAAATTCGAAAACTAAGGCGAGCAAGTCACACTTTCGTTTCGAGTGAGTTGATGGAGTTACTGAAAAAGCAATTAGATGAATATGGAGTAGCTGAGGACCTCTACGAGCTGGTTGTAGAAAACACACAGATTTCTGATCAGGATCCCGAAACCATTTTAGTGAATTACAAGTCACTCTATCAGGATAATGAAATTTCATATCTCCAACCGAAAGTTAAGATTGAAGTAAGTGCACGATCATTAATAGAGCCATTCCAAAAAGTTGAACTCCAATCATGGATAGATGATCAATACCCGGATGCAACATTTACAGAGGGTTCATTTCCTGTAAGTGCCACAGATCCACAAAAAACCTGTTTAGAAAAACTGATTCTACTACATGAAGAATTCCAAAAACCAACGGAGAAAGTCAGATACTTTAGAATGTCCAGACATTTCTATGACATTGGTCAAATTTTAAAAACAGAACACGGCAAATCAGCATTGGCAAATCAAGAGCTTTTTGAAAGTATCATTGCACACAGAAAAGCATTAACACCAATGAAAACTACAGACTACGATACACTTACTTTAGAAACTATCAACATAGTTCCACCAAACAAACATCTTGACAACTTCAAAGCAGATTATAAAGAAATGATCGGTACCATGATTCAAGGAATATCAGGAGAGTTTGAAGATCTATTGAATATGATCTTAAAGAAATTGAAATAAACGTAAAATCTTGGAGATAACATACAGAATCGAATAACTGACTTTGTGAATATCTTCATTGAAGGAACGCCAGTACATAAAAATTGAAGAAGCCTACCAACAACCCCATGAAAACCCTTTTCAAATCAGCTAAGATCGTAGGTATTGGTGTTGGAGTTTTGGCTGTCTTCGTTACCGTGTTATTCGGGCAACGGGATATTCCGTTGGATGAGTTGAAGGCGAAGTATGCGACGGAAGCCTCTTCTTTTGTGTCGGTGAATGGCATGGAGGTTCATCATCGCGATGAGGGCCCTCCCACCGATTCCATCCCCATTTTGCTCATTCACGGCACGGGTTCAAGTCTGCACACTTTTGATGATTGGGCAGCGCGACTGAGCAGTGACTACCGCGTAATTCGCATGGATCTTCCGGGCTATGGGCTTACCGGTCCCTTTCCCCATCGCGATTATTCCTTAGAACGCTATGTGGAGTTTCTGCATGATTTTTTGGCTGAACTTGGCGTTGAGCAATGCATTCTTGCGGGCAACTCGCTGGGTGGTGGTATCGCGTGGAGGTTTATGGTCGAGCACCCCGAAATGGTGGATAAACTGATCTTAATTGATGCATCCGGCTATCCATCCAAAGAAGAAAGCACTCCCCTTGCTTTTAAACTCGCGCGGCTGCCCGTTATTAAGCACCTGTTCACTTTTATCACACCTCGGGCTGTGGTGCAGTCAAGCGTTGAGAATGTGTACGCCGACAAAACCAAAGTGACCGATGCCTTGGTGGATCGCTATTTTGAGCTATCGCTCAGAGAAGGCAACCGTCAGGCTTTTATCGATAAATTTGAAGCTGAAAACGACACCGCTGCCTATCATACCATAAAATCGATCGAGAAAGAAACGCTGGTGCTTTGGGGCGATCAAGATCAATTGATTCCGTCCGAACGAGCGTACCAATTCCACCACGACCTCCCCAACGACACCCTGGTGATCTTAAAAAATGTCGGACACGTACCGATGGAAGAAAGCCCCGATCAAAGCGTAGAGGTGGTCCTTTCGTTTCTACAAAAAAGCATGTAGGTAATTGGCAGTGTCGGTTAATCCGATGGTTCTTAATCCCCTCCCATTTCTGTGTTCTTTCACTTTGCTAACTAGCCGCAGTTCTTTATGTTGGCATCAAATAATTGAGGTTATGATTTAAGAGTGAGCTTTGAGCTTTGAGCTTTGAGCTTTGAGAGGTGATAGATTTGGTAAACGAGAGTAAGAATTACCTCCCTGCTTTAAACAGGAGTAAAAAATTGGACTTTTTACCTTCGAACAACAAGGTGATCAGATAAACTAAGGTTGTATTCACTGAACGAAACTTTAGCGTAGTTTAGCTTCGTTGATTGAAATGGTTTTTGCAACAAATCTTTACATCGATATTCTCAGATTTAGCACTGTATAGCGTTGTAGATAGATTGATTAAATACCATGTGCTCACTTTTAGACTTTTTGTCTAACATCTCAAGCACCCATTTCTGTGTTCTTTCACTTTGCTAACTAGCCGCAGTTCTTTATGTTGGCATCAAATAATTGAGGCAATGTGAACGAACCTTCCATTCTGATTTTGGGCGCCAGAGCTCCTATCGCGCTGGAGCTGGCTCGAAGTTTTCATCAACGCGGATGCACCGTGATTCTGGCTGATTCCCTACGGTTTACGTTGAGTAGGTTTACAAACACCATCCAACGCTACGAGCGACTCCCAAAGGTGCGTCAGGATCCACAAAACTATATCACCGCCGTTTCTGCATTGATTGAGCGCTATCACGTTCGGCACCTCATCCCAACCTGCGAGGAAGCTTTTTATGTGGCTCAGTTTAAAGAACATTGGAAGTGCAAAGTGTGGACGCCCGACATTTCGTTGATGGATGCCCTCCACAACAAGGAAACGTTCGCGTCGGAATACAGCGAGTTCCTGAATATCCCCGAAACCATTTCTGCAGATGCTTTTTCGGATTGGTCACACAGCAAAGACTTCGTTTTTAAGCCGAAATATTCGCGATTTGGCAGTCGTACTCTCATCAACAAAAGCATCACCGCTCAACATTTTAGCGAGCTTCAACAGTGGATCGCACAGAAGAAAGTGATCGGAAAGGAAGTCTGTGTGTATTCCATCTGGAATGACGGGACACTCACTGGTTATGCCTGCTACTCCCCCACTTTCCGAGCGGGAATGGGATCAGGGATTTTCTTCGAGCCGGTCGAGCATCCGTACATCAAACAACAGGTACAGCGATTTGGGGAAGCGATTCGTTTTACCGGTCAGCTTAGTTTCGATGTGATGGTGTCGGAAGATTCGGTATGGTTTCTCGAATGTAATCCCCGTGGAACGAGCGGTGCACATCTGCTTAATGATCAGCTCGAAAACTGCTTTCTGGGTGATGAAGAAACGGATTCAGATCTATCGAGCAGATATAAATTATCGAGCGTCATGTGGTTCACGAATCCGCTGAAATGCTTCACCAAAAAAGTGCGCAAAGCAAAAGGCGTGGTGTTTCGAATCAATGACCCTTTACCGGCACTTTTGCAATGGCTGAGTGTGCTGGAACTGGTCTTCATCAAATTTTCGAAGGGAATATCTTTGCTGGAAGCCACAACTTTTGATATCGAATGGAATGGCCATGAAAATTAGGTGGGCGGAACCGCATGAGATCAAGGGCAACGTTCGGGCATTCAGTACCATGTTCGAGGTGGATTCTCATCTTCTTATCGAAAATGTGCACACCCAATACCGCGTGCTCGCAATCAATGATGATCTCTTTTTTCCTGTCACCATCAACCACACCGAATGGGATAACGCCTTTGTGTGCTCGCCCTATTCGGCCTACGCCGAGTATTCCAAGGAAGAAGTAAGGTGGACGATCAGCAATCCTGTGCTGCGTTTTTTCCTGTTTTTGGTGATTCGATCCATTGCCGGATGGCTGAAGCGGGGCGAGTTCAACAAAAACGTGCACGTAAATAATTACCTGCTGTCCACCAATCCCTATCCGGAGTGGAATGGCGACGAAATTGCGGGAATCACGGATTTTCTGAAGGCGGAGTTTCCTGATCACGCTATCATTTTCAGATCGCTGAATGAGTATCAGCACGGACATTTATTATCCGAATTCGAAGCTCATCAATACGAAAAAGTTGGGAGTCGGCAGGTGTATATTTTTGATCTGACTAAAGAAGCTTGGCTGAAGCATCGGAATAACAAACACGACAATAAGTTGATTCGAAAATCGGGGCTTCGCTTGATCGAGCATGATCAAATGAAAGTATATCTCCCGCAAGCCCTGGAATTGTATAGCGCCCTTTACTTAGAAAAATACTCGAAATTGAATCCGCAGTTTACCCTTAGGTATTTCAACGAATGCTACTATGCCGGACTCATCGAATTTCAGGGCTACATCGACGAAAGCGGAATGCTGAAGGCTTTTTCGGGTCAGTTTACCGTGGATAACACCATTACTTCTCCCCTTGTCGGTTACGATACCAACGCTCCCCGCGAACAAGGTTTGTACATCCACGCGGCGCAATTAGCGATTTTAAGTAAGTTCAAAAAAGGATTATTGCTCAACCTAAGTTCAGGAGCAGCCGAATTTAAACGCTTGCGCGGTGGCGAAGCATCCATCGAATATTCGGCGGTTTGCATCCATCATCTTCCCAAAAAACGACTACGTCGCTGGAAAGCCATTAAATTTGTTTCGAATAAAATTGGGGTCCCGATCATCAAGAAATACAAGCTATGAAAGGCAGATCCGATTATATTCAGATTTTGAACAATCGCTCGAAAGATCATAATCAACATCGAATGATAGCTGGGGTTTTATGAATGTGTTATTAACCGGAGCAACCGGATTTTTAGGCTGGCGAACGCTGGAGGCATTGGTCAACGATCGTGCGATTGATCACATCGTTGCAACCGGAAGAACGCTAAAACTAACGCATACCGTTGCCCACAAAAAAGTGACGTATCGGCTGGGCGAGCTAGAAAACAAGGACTTTGTTGAAAGTCTTTTCGAGAATATTGATGCGGTGGTAAATGCCGCAGCGCTTTCCTCGCCGTGGGGAGATCAAGAGGAATTTGAGACGGCTAATGTGCACACTCAGCGCAATTTAATTGAAGCCGCAAAAAAGCACGAAATCCAGCGATTCGTCTATATCTCCACTCCCAGTTTGTACTTCAATTTTAGGGATCGCTTCGAGGTGAAAGAAGACGAACCCTTGCCTCATATTTTGGTGAATCACTATGCCGCAACCAAGCGAAAAGCCGAGCTTTTGATCATCGAATCGGAGTTGCCGTACATTATTCTACGTCCCCGAGCGATTATCGGTCGCGGCGATACGGTGATCATGCCACGCCTGATCCGTGCAGTAGATGACGGTCGGTTAAAAATTATCGGCGATGGAAAAAACGTCGTTGATCTTACTTCGGTTGCAAATGTTGCCCAAGCCATTTTGCTTTCGTTGAAGACTGAAAACGAGTCTTCACTCAACGAAATTTACAATATCTCCAATGGCGCTCCGGTGGTGCTTTGGGTTGCTATTTCAGAGGTGTTAACGCGATTGGGAAGAACGGCACCGACTCGTAAAGTCCCCTATCGAATGGTAAAATGGGTGGCTCGATTTCTCGAGTTTAAGTCGAGGCTGACCAACAACCAAGAACCCGTTTTAACGCAATACGGAGTTGGAACACTCGCTTTTTCTCTTACTTTAGATATTTCAAAAGCGAAGAACTTGTTGGGCTATCAACCCATGGTTAGCACCGAAGAAGCCATCGACGAATTTGTAAACTGGTACCAAGAACATGAAGGTTAGTAAGCTTTATCTGGGCTACGCGGGCTTTTGCTATGCGAAAGAAAATCATGCGATAACAACGGGCCGAAATCAGGACGTAAAGTTTAAGGCGCTTTGGGGATTAATCGAACATCCTACTGAAGGCTATGTACTGTTCGATACGGGCTACACTGAGCGTTTTTATGAAGCTACCAAGCATTATCCGAGCAAGATCTATGCTCAGCTTACCAAAGTGAATATCAGGCCTGAAGAGGAAGTGAAGGCGCAATTGCTTGCTCATGATATTTCGACTGATTCCATCAAACACGTATTCGTTTCTCATTTTCATGCCGATCACGTGGGCGGACTCAAAGACTTTCCAAATGCAACCATTCATGCTTCTCGAAAGGCGGTGGATCAGCTGAAAAATGTCTCTAAAACTTTCGGCTTTACTAAAGGAATACTTACCGATCTTATCCCCGACGATTTGATGAACCGCGTTTCTTTTATTGATGAAAAGCCCGGAGTTCAGATTCCCGTTTTTGGTCAGGCTTTCGATGTATTTGGGGATGGTCATCTTATCGCGGTTCCGCTTCCGGGTCATGCTGCCGGACAAATGGGATTGATGCTCACGACCAAAAAGCACACTTATTTTTTGATTGCTGATGCCTGTTGGTTGAAGGAATCGTACCAGATCGGAACCCTACCCAATTCCATGGTTCGTTTATTCTTCGATTCCTGGCCGGAGTTCAAATCGACTTTGGAGAAAGTGATGGAATACCACAAACTGGAGCCATCCGCTCTGATCATTCCCACGCATTGTGCCGAAACCACCGATCCGTTAGTTAGCCCCACCATTGATTTAGATGTACTTTAAACTTCAGATTTTACTTGCCCTCTTCAAGTTGCGGGTTGCTAAATGGTGGTACAAAAACAAGCTGGATAAGCTTCGCGAAAAACGATGGAAATCGCTTCAAAAACAACTGCGACGCTCTCCCTTCTATCAACAAAAAGTGTTGAATAAAACCCCGTTGGACGAATACCCGATTATGGACAAATCGGCGTTTATGACTAATTTTGATGAGATAAATACAGTTGGAATCAAACTTTCTGATGCCTTAGAAGTAGCCGAAAAGGCAGAGCAGCAACGTGATTTCTCTCCCACGTTGAATGGCATCACCATTGGGTTGTCGTCCGGCACGAGTGGGAACCGAGGGATATTTATGGCAAGTCAGGCCGAAAGAGCAAACTGGGTGGCATGCATTTTAGATCGGGTAATCGGGATTTCATTCAATAAAAGAAGCGTGGCCTTTTTCCTGCGGGCGAACAGTAATCTATACAGTTCGGTGACTTCCCGTTTATTGAAGTTTAACTTTTTCGATATCCTCCAATCGATGGAGCAACACATCGATGCATTAAACGCATTGCAGCCTACCATTTTGGTGGCACAGCCCAGTATTTTGCTTGAAATCGCCCAATGCATCGAGCAAGGGAACATCTCTATCACCCCAACAAAAGTGATCTCAGTGGCTGAAGTACTCACTCCCGAAGATGCTCGATATTTAGAAGGCGTTTTCGATCAGACCATCCATCAAGTGTATCAATGTACCGAAGGATTGCTAGCCACCACCTGTGAACACGGCAATCTGCATTTCAACGACGACTTTCTACTCATTGAAAAGAAATATCTTGATGAAGAAAAGAAGCGATATCACCCCATCATCACCGATTTACTTCGCACTTCCCAGCCGATCATCAGGTACGAATTGAACGATATCATTCATGAGAAGACAGACTGTCCGTGCGGATGTACTTTTACGGCCATCGAGATGATCGAAGGTCGTTCGGATGATGTATTGGTATTTAAAACTAACGAGAACAAGTCCGTTAAGATCTATCCCGATTTCATACGGCGGGAGATCATATTAACTCATCCTTCCATTCAGGATTACACCGTCGTTCAAAAAAGTGAACCTCTGCTGGAATTATATGTGGGAAAAAGCCAATATTTTGATATAGTTGAACAAAGGCTTCAAACTTTTTTGAGAACGCAAGGAATTGATACTGTGGAGATCCGACAATCGTTAACTCGAAATCATAGTCAGGGCAAAAAATTAAGACGGGTACAAAATGAGTCACAAAAAAATTAGCATTGATGGTACGGGAATGTACCTCCCGAAGACGGTTTCTTCAGAATCGATAGAAACGAAGTATGGGATTCCAAAAGGTTGGAGCGAGCGATATTCGGGAGTAAAGTGCAGGCATCACGTAACCGACGAAACGAACGGTTTGATGGGTGCCCGAGCCGCTGAAGATGCATTAAAAGCTGCGTCTATTGGATTGGCCGACATCGACATGCTGATATCAGCAAGTGGCAGTTTCGACTACCCCATTCCCAATCAAGCTAGCATGATTAAGCATCACTTAACCGAAGGCAATGCTTACGATTTCCCTGCCATCGATATTGACGTCACTTGTTTAAGTTTTGTGGCAGCGATGGATATGGCTTCAAGAATTTTAGACGGAATTACCTATTCTCGCATCCTCATTGTGTCGTCAGAAATTGCCTCGAAAGGGCTGGATTCCTCTAATTTTGAAACTACCACTTTATTTGGGGATGGCGCAGCAGCCGTAGTGTTATCCTTTAAACCGGATGGAAATTCAGCCTTTATAAAAGGTCAGTTTAAAAACCATTCGGAAGGGGCTTTTTATTCGATTATAGAAGGCGGCGGGAATGTGAATCACATCAGTGAAAAACCCTACAACGAAGGACTCTATTCCTTTAAAATGGAAGGCAAGAAGTTACTCCGCCAGGCTAAGGCCATTATTCCTTCTTTTATAGATAGCTTTTTCAGCGACATCCCATACTCACTCGACGATGTTGATGTCATCGTTCCGCATCAAGCTTCACGAGCCGGCCTAGAGATGTTTAAACGAATGCATCCCGCCAGTGCATCAAAAATCATCGATACCCTCGCAGAAACCGGAAATTGCATCGCGGCTTCCATCCCAATTTCGTTGCATATGGCCATTCAAAATGGAAAACTAAACAGAGGCGACACCTGTTTGCTGATCGGAACCGGAGCCGGACTTTCGATTGGTGCATTGCTTTTGGAGTATTAGGTAGCACTCAAAAAATCAGATTAATATGTATTGAATGCTTTCGTCGAAAATAGTACTGTTCTGTGCTCATTCAACATAAATATGGTCTACACATGCGCTATAATTCGTACATCAAGAACGCAATTCCTATTTCTGAAATTGGTTTAGGAGCCTGGCAACTGGGTATCAATTCCGGCTGGAAAAATCTGAGTGAATCTGAAGCGATCAACATGGTGCATACAGCCTTAGATGCAGGCATCAATTTTATCGATACCGCTCCGAATTATGGTAACGGAAGCAGCGAATTGAGATTGGGGAAGGCACTGCAAGTAGTGGATCGGAGTAGCTATGTGATCAACACAAAATTCGGGCATACCGATACCGGAGTCACTAATTATGATGCCGGATACATTCGGGAATCGCTGGAAGGTAGTTTAAAACGGCTACAAACCGATTATGTGGATTCCATTATCATCCATAACCCTCCTTTCGAATATCTGGATGGCAATAAAAACGATCATTATGAAATTCTGGAAAAGCTAAAGGATGAAGGTAAAATAAAAGCCTATGGCGCCTCGCTTGATACCGCAGAAGAAATGACGTTGTTTATGGAAACCACCGGTTGTGAAGTGATTGAAGCTTTTTTCAATATCCTGCATCAAGATTCGGCGAATGCATTCGATATGGCTTTAGAAAAAGGTGTAGGAATCATAGCTAAAATCCCCTTCGATTCCGGCTGGCTGACCGGAAAATATGACGAACACAGCACTTTTGAGGGCATTCGCTCGCGTTGGTCGAAAAACGACATCAAAACAAGAGCCACTCTTGTTCAAAGAATCCAACAAATCATAGGCGATGAACACAGCATTGCACAAGCCGCACTCTCCTATTGTCTGGCATTCGATGCCGTTTCTACAGTCATACCCGGCAACACGAGTATCGATCAGCTTAACCAAAATATCGAAAGTGTTTCAAAACCGATCTCACAAGATTTGGTTTCAGAGTTACAGGATTTTTATCAAACAGAGGTTAAAGATCTTAACTTGCCATGGTAGCTGAGTCTGAATTCAATTTCTTGATTAAAACACGAAAGTAGACCTTCAATATTTGAATAACTACATTCGACTAACTTGTAATTCAATTGAACAGTTAAAATGAAAAACAGTCTGTTAAGTCTTTGCATTGCTTTTACTTTCACCACTATGGTAGTAGCTCAGAATGAATGTTTAACTCCCGAAAACCTCCTTACCTTAGATTCAAACTGGGAAAAAGCACAGCTTGAACTCGATATTGAGTTTATGGAATCAACCCTTGATGAAGATTACATTTGGATTCATAATCATGCCAACACCATTGATGATAAAACAGCAGTGATTAACAGAATCCAGCGATATATAGATGATAACAGGGAATACTCGAGTTCAAGAACAACTGAAGATGTTAAAGCAACTGTTTCGGGATCCACAGGGATAGTAAGCGGTTATACCACTGTTGATAACGGTACAACAGTTACTACCTATTATTTTCTTAGAACCTACATTGCAACGAATGGATTTTGCGTGCAACTGGCTAATCAAACCATGGTCATTCCTGAAGCAGAAGACTAAATAACTTAACCAGCTAACTGATAACTGTTCACTGATTACAATCTTCATTCATTCCAATCTCTATGCACAGGCATCTAATAAAGTGAATACCAAGGCGCTTCAAGAACTGAAAATGCCTATCCGGCGGCAAAAATCATTAACGACTAAGCTAAACATTCTTCGTTATTTTAAATTCAATTGGTTTCAATTATCGAAACCTTTCATTACCTCTAGCTTTTCAATATGAATAATATCCTTCTTCAAGGCATCAATTTTGATGCACATTCTTCCTTTCAACAAGGTCCGGCCAAAGCTCCAGCTCTCATTCGCAAAGCGTTTCATTCCGATTCGGGAAACAGCTATTCAGAAAGCTTAGATCTTATTGACAACAAGGTTTTTAATGATGCCGGTGATTTCGAAATCGATGCGTATTTCGATATTGAGTCCATTACCAGAGCAAATCTGAAGCTAGCGGAAAAGCTTTTGACCTTTGGCGGCGATCATTCCATCACTTTCCCCATTATGAAAGCGTATCGGGAAAAGTATGCAAGCTTTGATATTCTTCAGATTGATGCCCATAGTGATTTATACCACGATTTTGAGGGGAATCCCTATTCCCATGCTTGTCCGTTTACTCGTATTATGGAAAACAATCTCGCCGATCGACTTGTACAAATCGGAGTTCGAACCTTGACCCCGCATCAACAAAAACAAGCCCAAAAATTTGGTGTAGAAGTGATTACCATGCGAGATTTTGATCCTTCAAATCTCCCAAAATTCGAACGACCGGTTTACCTTTCGTTAGACATGGACGGTTTTGATCCGGCATTTGCTCCCGGAGTTTCGCATCACGAGCCCGGCGGCTTAAGCACTCGGGAAGTGTTGCGCATCATCCAAAGTATCAACGTCCCTATTATTGGCGCAGACATCGTGGAATATAATCCGGATCGGGATTTCCAAGAGATGACGGCCTACCTTGGCGCTAAAATGATGAAGGAAATCTTGGCTAAGATGCTTTGAAAATCGTGTTGATTATTCGGTAAAACCTCAGGTTATTCTGCCATGTATAACATCTCCCATTTTAAAGAGCCGGAAAGATCCAGAATTCTGAATTTGATGGCTGATTACCCTTTCGCATTTCTAACCGGAAGTTTTAAGAACGGTCGGCAGGTAGCAACTCAGATTCCATTGTTGATTGAGCAACGTAATGATGAGCTCATTCTGCAAGGGCACATCATGCGCAATACCGATCACCACAAAGCCTTTATCGAGAATCCGAATGCACTTGCGGTATTTACGGGACCTCATACCTATGTTAGCGCGAAATGGTATTCGTCGCCAAATGTAGGCTCAACCTGGAACTATATGAGCGTTCACGTTGCTGGTGAAATGGTTTTTATGGATGATGAGGAGTTGATCAACTTTATGAAGAAACTGACCCTCCATTTTGAAGGCGGAGATGCGCAATCCCCTACTTTTTATGATAACCTGTCTCAGAATTATTTAGATAAGATGATGGGAGCTATCGTTGGATTCGAAATCAAAGTGGAGAATCTGAACCATGTTTTTAAACTAAGCCAAAATAAAGACCAACAAACGTATCAGAATATCATCAAAAAACTGGAGTTGCAGGAAGGCAATGGCGTAAAAATTGCTGCGGAGATGAAGAAACGGGAAGATGAATTGTTTTGAGTAAAATATTGAAACCTGATTTGGCTTGACCTTGACTAAGTAAATACTTTTAATGACTTATTTAACTATAATTATAATAACTATATACTTGATTTTACATGTGATGAATTACTAGATTATTAAAAAAAATTAACTGTCATTAGACTAGTATATAATATTGTTTAATAATTACTATGAGTGAATTTCTGACTGGGGAAAAACTTGACGAAACTATTTGTGATACAATCTGGGAAGCTGAAGAAACATTACTTATCGTTTCTCCTTTTATAAAACTAGATGATTACTTCAAAAAACTATTTGATAAGCATGAAAACAATCCCAAGTTACATTTAATATTAGTTTTTGGGAAAAATGAAAAATCTGTGAAAAGGAGTATGAGCAAAGCAGATTTTGAATACTTTAAGAAATTTTTGAATGTCTCCATAGTTTATGTTCCAAATTTACATGCGAAATATTATGGTAATGAGTTTCAAGGAATAATTACTTCTATTAATCTTTATGATTATTCGTTTAAGAATAACATAGAATTTGGAGTATTTAGTAAAGTATCAGTTTTAGATAGATTTAAACAATCGCCTGATAAAGATGCTTGGAATGAATGCAATGAAATTGCTGAGTCGAATGAAGTTGTTTTTGTTAAAAGACCTGTATATGAGAATAGAAAACTTTTGATTAATCTCGGCAAGAATTACGTAAGCTCTAAAATATTACATGATTCGACAGATAAATTCTATGGATTCAATAAGAAGAAAGATCATCCTACAAAAACACTTAAAGATTTTCCAACTGAATTGGAATTGGGTTCATCAATAGCTGAAAGACCTTCAAGAACTACATATGAAGTAGATTATCAGTATGGTTATTGTATAAGATCAGGAGTAAAAATAGCTTTTAATCCCAAGCAGCCAATGAGCAAAGAAGCGTGGTTAGTATGGAACCAATATCAAGATGAAGATTTTCCTGAAAAATATTGTCATAAAACAGGTAATAGATCCAATGGAAAAACATCTATGAAGAATCCGATACTTTGATCATAATTTTTACACTAAACAATATAAAAATTCGGTTCACTAGCTACCAGAATCTAAATTAAAAAAAGCACCCTGCTCCCGCAGAGTGCCTTCTTGTAATAAGAGATCATCGATCAACTTATCACTCCGTCATTAATCGTTCTAATGCACGAAAAACGTTTCTTAATCCGTTCATGTCGGATATCTCATTTAAAAATAAATATAGTTCTGTATCATCATTTGGGTAATGAATGCTAAACAACTCGAAGCCACGCATACTGCCATCCAATTGTACCGATTCACCTCGAAATACACGCTGGTGCTCCTCATCCAGCACTTCACCGGAACGCAGATAATCATAGAAAGTTCGTAAGTCGCCGAGTGTACTGTACATGCCACCGCTCCCTTTAACCAACCAGGATGTTGGTCCCCAATTAGGTGGAATATTGGGTAAACCTATACGCTGTGGACCTTTTCCTTCCGCGAAATCTTCTATAGAAAATCCAAGTGTTTCACCATACTCTCCTGTCTTATCCATTCCTGCAGGATCGAAGAAGTTTTCCTTCAAAAATTCGAAGTAATCCATTCCACTAACCCGTTCTACGATTATCGCTAATAACCCAAATGCTGCATGAGAATGTTGACGGTTGGTACCGGGCTCGAATATTAAGTCAATATTCAATAATCTATGCGTTGCTTCCTCTCTAGCAACCCAAGCCAAGTCAGCATCCCAGTCGTCCTCAGTATCGAAGAAGTCCGGTAGACCGCTTCTGCCGGTTAGCAAGTGCTGTAAGGTCAAATTCTGTTTGTCAGCAGGAACATCATCAAAATATTCGGTGATGGAGTCTTCGATAGAAAGCTCACCTTGTTGATCTAAGAGTTGAATGGCAGCAACGGTGTAATCAATAGGTCTAGATCCAGTAGCAAAGATGGTTTCAATCGTGTTAGGAATGTTCATGCCGGGATTTGCCATTCCGAAAGCTTGCTCAATTAATTCATCTCCTTTTTTCCGAGCATAAAGCAAGCCTGAATACCCTGTATTTTCAAGCGAATCCAACAGTGCTGGCAGCATTTCTACTGTTAGTGAAAATCCTGAACTTGGGGTATCAAGCCGCATTCCTGAAATTTGTCCGGAATTGTTAACCATTACTTTTAATACACGCGCTTCTTCCTGATTTGAGAAAAAGAAACTCAAGCCTTCCGGTCCACCTTCAATACCAACATCTCCCAGAAAGGGTATTAAATCTTCTTTTATCTGTTTTAGGGCATTTTTACGATCTGCTAATGCATCGCCTTCTGCAGGTCTGAAATAGTTAATCAGTTCATCTAAATGATCCGCATTATTTCCCGTTAAATACTGCAATACTGAAGCTTCAATTTCCATCAGCCGTGCCTCGCCATCCATTTGAGCTTGAACTGTAAATGGTGCTAGAATGAAAAGTGTAATTGCAACGAATATTCTCATAGTTCTCCTTTTTTCTGGTAGATACAAACTCATGATGTTAAGGATGTTAAGAAGTCTGTTAAATTGCTTTTACAAGATCATAAATTTTTCTTGAAAAACTCGGAACAAATTAAAAGTATTGGAGTTAGAAAGAGTAAATAAAAAATTAATTATTGAATAACATGAGTATTAAAGAAAAGACATTAAACGAAATTGAAAACAGAATTGAATCCATTGAAGACGCTATCTCTAGTAAAGGCGTTGGCAGTTCTTACTTGAAAAAAGTAGAACGAATTCAGCGCGATGTTAATCTAGGTTTACTAGCAGCCGGTGCTGCAACCGTGTTCGGATTAACCGCTTATGGTATTTTTAAAGCAACAGAATCATGAAAAACTCAGAAAGAAAATCACTTTCGAATTTGAGAATCTTTTACCCTAAAGACCAGATTCCTAGTGAAGACAAAAAATTGGAAATAGGATCTTATCGATTCGCCTACAAATTTGGTGAATACGCATCGAGCTTACCTAAGTAGAAGTAGAGTAGATGACCCGACCCAAGCCGGCTTCCCATGCCGGCTTTTTTTTTGCTTAAAACCGTATCCAATTACGATCTTCCAGCCATTGAATTAGAGCAGGCAAGAAAGTTAGTGATGTTAGCAAGGTCATACCGATGCCAATCACTGCCATGATGCCCAAAGATTGTAAGCCGGGATGCGCCGTGAATACTAAGCCTGCAAAGCCTAGCATGGTGGTAAAACTTCCCATCGCAATATGTTGCCCCGTACTTGAAAGCACCGCCCACATACTGTTTTTACCTTCCTCGCGATAACGATGCGCAAGGTGAACGCCACTATCGCAACCAATCCCTAACACTGCCGGAAGTACTACCAAATTATAGAAATTGAATTGAAATCCGGTTAGTATCATCACACCAAACAGCCATAATAATCCAACCAAAAGCGGTAGCATGGCAATCACCGACCATCGGAACGATCGGAAAGTGAAAATCATGAATAGATAGATGATGATGAAGGTAGCACTTACCATGTAAGGACTTTCAGTGCGCATCAAATCGAGCATGCTAGCCGCTACAATACTCGTACTGGCTGCGTGATATTCTTTGCCGTTTGAGAGCTCTACCACGCCAACAACGTTTTTAAAAGCAATTGATTGTCGTCCATCTGATAACCCAACTGAAGGGTAAATAATCACAAATCGACCAACTTCCCCATCTTTGGTTATGAACCGCGATTTGAGGTAATCCGGAATTTGATCGATGGTAAGTGGTTCTCGACTTTGAGCTGCTTTTCGGAGTTTATCTAATTCATCATCTTCGCGATTTACTAAAAATGGATCCTGAAGCAATTCCCGCACATAGGCAATTTTCTCAAGCTTTTCGTTCGACTCTTCTTCAGTGGACGGAAATCGTTCTTGCAGCGATTCTACACTTTGTACCGTTGGGGATGATGTGTCGGACTCCACAATCTCATTTAATGCTTCAATCAGCATTGCTACTTCTTCATCGTTTTCGGCGATGATGTAGGCTGGATTTCGTTTACTGGAATCACCCACCTGCCCCGCTACCTTTCTAAACTCCTCGTACTCTGGATACGTCGGCTCAAGTTTGCTAAAATCGTATTGAAAACTAAGATTGCTCGAATAACCCACTACAAAAGCCGATGCAACTAATCCCAATACAACTAATGGCCGGGCAAACGGGTAACGATGAGGTTTAACTTCATGCACTTGATCGTTCTTACTAAACAAGATCAAATTGTACTTTTCGAAAACCACCAACAGAGATGGCAGCACGTACAACATGGCAAATAACGCCAACATAATTCCGGTTCCGGAAATGAATCCAAATTCTGAGAATCCACGGAAATCGGCGAACATCAACACATAAAGTGCGCATGCAGTAGTAAAAGCGCTCACTAAAATAGCTTCGCCTGTTTTGCTGTTTGTGGCATAAATGGCTTCTTCAACAGTAAGGCCGGAAGATCTAAGTTCGATGTAGCGAGCGTAATAATGGATACCATAATCGATGCCTAATCCGAATAGTATTACCGCTAGTACGGAGGTCATGGTGTTAAGCATTCCTAGATAGAAATAGGTAAGCCCGAAAGTCCAAATCAAGCTAAAAATCAAAGGCAGTCCAATAATCAAGACAGGTATTGGCATCCGGATAACATGGCTCCAAATGCTATACTTTCGCTCTTTTTTGTCTCCATTACGGTAATGCAGGTACTTTTTGATGAAGAAATACAGCATTACCAAAAGTATTACACTGCTAATTCCGGAAGCAAAACTCCCGAGTACGTCATTCATTATGGAGGTCAATTCTTCGAGATGTCGCTTTAAGCGTCCTCCAAACTGCACTTCCATTTCAGGATGAAAACTACTTGGGTCAAGTTCTGCTATGAGCTCATTGTAAGCAGCAAACATGTCCTCGAGATATTGGATATCACTTTTGGAACCCGTTGGGAAGAACTTAATCACCATAATGGTGCTGTCTTCGTTTACGGGATATTCTGACGGAACTAGGGTGTTGTAGCTTTCCTTAAAATCTTCGGCCGGATCTTCTTCCTCCAGGCTTTCATCGTCTTCGAAATCGTCCTCAAAATCAACAAAAAATGGGTTCGCTTCTTCTTTTGCGTAGTAGATTTCATCTTCAAGCCAGAATATGATGTCGTCTAGTTCTTCATTACTTGCCAGGTATAAGGCGTTATTTTTTATTACCTCGGTATCTTTTCGATATTCGGCTCCCTTAAAATAATAGTCGTCGTAACGCGAATAAAAAAGCTCCAGACTTTTAGGGATAATAGCCTCTGCAAAGGCTTTGTTGGCTTCAAAACTTGGCGACTTAATAGCCACTTGCATTTCAGTTTCGCCACCTACAGTTTCCTGCAATTGATTTAGAGCAAGCACATTAGGATGATCTTTAGGAAGTAGATTTGCAATATCGGTATCAACTTTAAGCTGAATGGCAAAATAGCCCGCTAGTACTGCAACGATGAGACTTACCCCTATTACCACAAATGGATGTGAAATATTAAGTGCTAAAAGAGGTTTAAAGAACCTCAGAATCTGCTTCATGAAATGGTTTGATCAAAGTTTAAAAATCTGCCTAAAATAATAATTTTAATGGCTAATTAGAACGACTGGAATGTAACATGATGTCATCATAATCGGCCTTGGCAGGCGAATTTGTATTGTTGGCATCACTTAGAATAAGTATGGCAATTGGCTTTGCAGGCGGGTCATCCCCAAATAAGCGCTTATAATCTTCTACAATATTTCGACTGAAGGATTTCCAATCTCCGTTGGTATTATCTCCCTGCCCCATCACCACAATTTTTTGATTACCGTAAAATTTTGAGAGTTCTGTCCCCTCGGGAAGTGTACTACTCCAGGTGTATCTAATGGTTTTTGGTACTTTTTTGAATAACGCCACCCTGCCCATATCGAAAGCAACATAGATACTTGCGGCCACATCGTTTCGGTCGTCATCATCTTCATTGGCATTCTTTGGGGCTTGATGAACTCGCCATTTCCATGAAAGCATAGGAGTTTCAAAAATGTCTATGCCCTCTTTATTTATAAGCGGATAGCTCATGTGTTTTCCATAAGTGCCCTCGAACCTGAGAAACTTATTATTCTGTTCTTCTAAAATTTGATAATTGTAGGTAGGCCGCAAATCCACACTAAAATCCTTGGTGGCTAAATTTCCCTTTTGATTGAACCAGCCAATGGGCAAACCTCCGATTTCACCACTTTCAAAATCTTCGATTGCATATACTTTGTGCAAAGTATCACTAGCAGGTAACAGTAAAAGCTGAATAAGCGATAAATACAGAAATAAAACGACGTTCATTCTGAGGAGTTATTTAAGTTGTTGTAGATGATGAAATAGTTGTGTTGAAAGAGCATCCCAATTCGCTTCCTTTTTTATTCTTAGCAAGCCGTGTGACCCAATTTCTTTCGCAAGTTCTTGGTTTTTATATAATCTTAAAATTGCCTGCGATAGTTCCAATGGGTTATTCTCTTCAACAAGTAAACCCGTTTGTTCTTGGATTATTGCGCTTGGGATACCACCCGAATAAGTGCCAATAACCGGTTTTGCACAAGCATTAGCTTCCAAAAATACGATTCCAAATCCTTCAACGTCTGGTGTCGCTGTTTTTGAAGGCATCACAAAAACATCGCCTAAATTGTAGTACATATTCAGTTCATTGTAGGGAACCTTACCACAAAATGTAACTAGCTGATCAACCACTTTTGTGAGGGCCAAATGCTCTAGTTTTGTTCGATCAGGTCCGTCACCCACAATAAGATATGCGATTTCCGGGATTTGATCTTTTAAAACACTTAAAGCTTCAATCACTGTATCAATCCCTTTCCGTTCAACCAACCGTGTTACCGTAAGTATCACGAACTTGTTATCCAACTTCATTTCTTTCTTTTGCTTCGAAACATCCATCGGATAAAATTGAGTTGGATCAGTGCCATTTATCAACACTTCGATCTTAGCGTCCGCAACTCCTAATTCTGTCAATAACTTTTTGGTGTAATCGCTAACTGGAAGTAGTAAATCTGCTTTTGAAAGTAGCCACTGCATATATCTTTTATAAATGCGTCCTAAAAAGTTATCTCCAAAAGGATTAAACAATAATTCACGAGCATGGGCTGCAACCACAATTTTATCGATTCTGCCCAGCTTTTTTGCAATAATAGATGGCAACAGGGTTTGCCATTGAGCATGAACTACCGTATCGATTTTCATCTTATTTGCCCAAATCGAAAGTTTGAATAACAATGGCAGAAACAGCAAGGTGTTTGAAACAGACACTCGTTTGGTGTCGAAACTCTGCTTGACATCAAATGCATTTGCCCCGGTTTTATCGGGCGCAATAACGGTTACTTGCTCGGCATGCTTTGCTAGTCCTTTGGCATGCTCGAACGAATAGGTTTGAATTCCGCCGGTTTCGGGTGGAAAGTCTTGCGTTACAAAAAATAGCCGCATATGATCAAAATCTTAATTCGATATCCTCGTATATTTTCCGGCTGAAATCATCATTACATATGCAATTTAAGGATTTAGGTAGCCAATTAACTTCTTTTTTTGAGTCGCCGGCTGGTAAAACGCTCATTAAGTGGTTTCAGCGAATTTTATTTGTTGGAATCATTATTTGGATGGGTACAGAGCTTACCAAAGTGGGTTGGCTAAAAGTTTGGCAAGCACTTCCCATAGAGCCCTTATTCTACGTTTTCTTTCTGATCGCCTATTTCCAACTCCCCTTTTTCGAAGTATGGATTTATCGCCTAACATGGTCGTTTGATGCATTTAAAAGCATCCCAACTTTCATCATAAAGCGAGTTTACAACAAAGATGTGCTTGGCTACTCTGGCGAGGTTTATTTCTTTGTTTGGGCTAAGAAGTATCTCTCACTTAACGACAAAGACATCCTTTTTACCATAAAGGATAACAATATAATATCATCGATTGCATCTACTTTAGTCTCTGTGGGATTGCTCTCTATATTTTTCTTTACCGGGCAGGTTCCCATCGAAGAGTGGTTTACCGCCGATCAATTGGTGTATTGGATTTCTGGAACCATCTTCGCACTAGTATTAATCATCGTTCTTTATCGTTTTCGCAAATATGTAATCCACATGAAGTGGAGTACCGCATTCTCTATATTCGGAATTCAAATGCTTCGTTTACTGGTAGTTCAAGTGTTAAACTTGATGATGTTTTACGTAGTAATGCCGGAAACACCCATGTACGTTTGGTTCACTTATTTATCGATTGAGATCATCCTTTCCCGAATTCCTTTTTTGCCAAACAAAGATTTCATTTTTGTGAGCCTAAGTATTTCTCTTGCAGGAGATCTTAATGTAAGTGAATCTGCCATCGCGGGCTTAATGCTTACGCGAAGTGTATTAGGTAAAATCCTGAATTTCATTTTCTTCGCCATTTTCAGCTTCTTTAAACCTAAAGACATCGAAGAAATAGAACAGGAAGAAATTCCGTCGATCATGTAATGCCCAGTTTTGAGTAACAGAATCATATTATCATCGAACTACTCTCCTTGGTCGCCGTATTCCGGTGGTGGACAACGATCTACGCATCACCTGGCAGAAGCTTTGAGCGGTTTGGGATACGATGTGCACGTGATTTTTACCAAAACGCGGTTCGAGAACATCAATCCACCTGCCGATCTGCCTTACCAACTACACTGGGCAGAATTTACGGGTTTGAAATCCCATCGAAAAAACTGGTATCGTGGAAATAGCGGGAAGTCGGTTGCCGAGCTTGTGGCACAGCTACTGCAACCCGGAGCGGTTTACCATTCTAATGGTGAGGAATCCTCTTACATCGGCAAATTGAAGCTCCAGAACACATTTCCATTCGTACTTACACCACGATATCCGCATATCCCTGAAAAAGTTGGTCGCATAAAGCCTACAACTAAGAATAGTTTATTAAATCCATCGCTTTCAAAATATATTTTGTTGGGAAAATCACTCACTGATTGTGATATATACTGCCCTACTTCAAAGTTTGCGGTTTCATTGTATCGCGATGTGTACGCCATTGATGATACTCCCTTCGATATAGTCCCAAACGGTATCCCTGATGAGTTTATAAACCTAGAGGCTAATCGAATTCCACCTTCCAAAAACCGGATTATCTTCTTCGGTCGTTTATCAAAAGAGAAAGGTGTAGAGACCTTGCTGGATGCTGCATCGTTAATTCCAGATAGCATCGACGAATTAGTTTTTATTGGTCGGGGAGAATTAGCTGCAAAGATTGATGCGGCTTATCAAGACGGACCACTTGCAGGAAAAATAAAGCGCTTGGATTGGTTGAGCATATCCCAGTTAATTACCGAAATACAAAGCTCTACCCTTGCCGTTTTGCCATCGTTTGAAGAGAGCTTTGGCAATGCGATTGTTGAAGCTATGGCATGTGGTGTTCCCGTAATCAGTACCAATGCAGGATCAATTCCTGAAATTGTGGATACCGGACGAAACGGAATTTTGGTGAATCCCGGAGATCATGAAGCACTCAGCGATCAGATCAAATTGTTAATTCAAGATCCTGAGAAAAGAGCTTTACTGGCAAAAAACGGGCGACAAAAAGTGATTGATAATTTCAGCTGGAAAGCTACCGCTGAAAAGTATGCTCAAATTTATTCCGACTTATTGGATGGCCATATTCGGTAATTAAACCCAAGGCCAATTCCCATTCGATTTGGTTCTGCTTCAATGGCATCGTAGGCTATACTTACATTTGCACTAATATTTTCAGAATACTGATACGAGATTGCAACTTTTGAACTAAAAATGTTCTTCTGCAATGTGTCTCGAGGGTAGGCATCTTCGAGTAAAATTTTAGGTTTACCTAAGCATCTTCGGTTTTCATCTTTCAGAATATCATCGCAGGTGCTGTAATTTCTGGAAAAGGACCCCAATATTTGAATTGCCATTTTACTTGATGGAGATAACTCAAGTCCTACCGATTGTGCAACCAACACATTATTTGTGATTGAATTGGTAGACTCATCAAATGTGATCAACGGTACGCCAATCACATATCCTTGGTTCGTCCACCCCGATTGATATAAA
The DNA here is from genome assembly GCA_034669965.1 of Balneolaceae bacterium. Classification (GTDB taxonomy): domain Bacteria; phylum Bacteroidota; class Rhodothermia; order Balneolales; family Balneolaceae; genus HXMU1420-13. Next base: position 227,480 of record JAXMOK010000003.1, read on the forward strand.
TAATGGTGATAATAGTCTGCACGTCCATCCGGTTGGCTAATTTTAGAATCCTGTCGAATCGTATACACATAATCGTATCTCAACCTTGTTAAAAATGGACGCTTTTTTAGATGAATATCAAAACTCCATTGGCCATCCCAAGCACTCCGGTAAGTTGCTCCCGGAATATCCTCGATATAAAACAATCGCGTTATTTTCATGTCGAGTTTTTCACTATCCCAAAGAATACCGTAATCGTAGGCTGCAATGGTATTCCCCAAAGCATTGACTCGTTCTGCATCAACAGTTGAGTTTTCTCTCGCACCTCTGGCAAAAACAACCCTCAAATAATCGTTAAAACTTTGGGGCATTTTTCCAATATCAGGATTTGTACCCCCCCACATCGCATTGTGTATTATTCCACCAACCAACTTTAAGGGTGATAAATCAATTTGGAGATACAGAAACTTAGAATGTAAAAGGGCATTTTTAACATATCGGTCGTCTTCGAACCAAAAGTGACTAATACCAACATGATATCGAAAATAGCCTTGTGCCAGTGGAAATGAATTGAATTGTGTAGTTCCGGCAGAAGCACCAATGAGTGCACCTGCATTTCTGCTTTTCATCATCGAACCTATTGCCAATTCCCCGTCATTTAAGCCTTGGGTTTCATAAAACCTACCGATTTTGGCTCCAATTTTTTCATACTCTACATCAACATAAAGCTGAGAGATATTCAACGAATGATCAACTCCATTTGATAAGGTGAGGTCGGCGCCTGAATCGATTCTGAGCTTTCCATAATCCGAAATATAGGGGCGATAGACTACATCTTGAACCAGCGAAACACCCTTTTCGTTAACTTTACCTCGTTGATTTGCCCACATCCAAAAAGGTAAGTTACCCGATGCAATTGGAGCAAAAATGCGGGATTCAAATGTTAATTGATCACGATTAGACTGAGCAACTAGTTCAGTATTAACACTGAAAGCGGATATTAGGAATAAAACTCCAATCGAAATCCTAATACCTTTCATAAGTGATTGTTAATTGGCTTCAGAATAGTTCGACTTTCCGGTTGATGGTTTGGCTCCATCAACAATCGTTAGGCGCTTCCATACGTATTCAGCGAATTTGTAGAATGGTTCTTTTTGGTGATACCATCCAAAATGTAAACAATAAGGTGTAGTCCACATGTGATCGCCTTTACCGGGCATTAATCCAAAAATGTTGATTAAGAGCGATCGCAACTTCTCTGATTTCAATCCACGAAAAGAATACACAAAATCGTTGCAGTAGTATTTACACTTTACATACTGATACTCGTCGTCGTGTTCAGTTAAATCGGCGATGTAATCCAACTGCGGACTTTCATGCCCTTGCAGCCAAGGATAAATTGGAATATTAAGCTTACTCATTGCCATAGCAAGGCTCCATTCGCAGGATTCCATCGTACGGCCATGCTCCATTTTTCGACTTCGGAAATGAGTTTCATCTTTCCGATCGAGCATTTCTCCTGCTAATTCGCAAACACGCTTTGTAGTTTCGTAATCGGCAGCATACATGATGCCAGACTGTACTCGACTTAGGTAGGTAAGGCCAAACTTTTTAAGAGTTTTTTTTCGGCGACCGGTGAATACATCAATCAAAAATGAGATTCCTTTTGGTGCCCCAAAAAAACTGTCGGATACCAGATTTCCTGTAATAGTAAATTCGAATTTAGATAATGAAGACCAAAGTGTTTCGGGATCTTTACACCAAACAATGTCGCTATCGAGGTACATATTTTCCTCAAAAAACATGTATTTGTGTACATTGTGCTTAAAGCCAACAATCGATGCGTGTTCTTCCGGTAATGGATGAATTACATCAAATAAGTGAGATAAACCTTGTTCATCTAAAATCTTTCGTTGCTTGTCGCTGCAAGCAAGTGCAACAGGTCTACTCTGATCGTATCTGCGAAGTGTAATTACAGAAGCGATTGTGTGTTTTAGATATTTAGGATGACCATAGCTTACGTAAACGTAGCCCTGTTTGCCTTTCTTTTCTTTAATTAATGATGTAATCACCGACTGTAATTTTTGCGCTAAAGATACGGTTATTAATAGCGTAATGAAAGATTTGCTTAAGCTCGAGCTGCTCGTTTACGTAGGCTTTCCATCAGAGCATCAAATCCGCGACGAGCTATTATTCGCTGGAACTGGCGATGATACGACTCCGCAGTATATACGTCATCTATACTCATATCAGTAATTACCCATTCCCCGTCCTTCCATTTCATCTTGTAATCAACCGGTGTTCGTACATCATCAAGTTCTGCCATAGTTTGAACTAATGCATCTTCACCATCAATCTCAATTTCATTGTAACTAACCTTAGCTCGATAAATATCTAACTTGGTTAGCGAGTTATCACGGATAATAGTCGAGAATAAATCTACAAACTCTTTTCTGCTTTCCTCGGATATCTCATTATAAGTTTCATCCAGTGCTGTTATTGACATCGCTTCGAAATCAATGATTCCGTTTATAATCGTTTTGAGTGTTTCGCGTTGCTCGTCGCTATATTCGCTGCCCTCAGGCCCTAATATCTCTTTAATTTCTGCATCGCGTTCTTCCAAAAGTGATTGGATTCCGGCTGCATCCGTTTGAGCAGCAACATTCGTAGCCATTCCCATAATCATGAAAATGAACATAAACTGAGTTACAAATCGTCTCATAAATCCTCTTATTTTTTTATTGATCTAACCGATGAGTTAACGGAAGTCCTGCCGATTTATTTAGCTTAACCATGGCAGTATTGAATTCAAAAATACTTTGTTTTTCAACTAATCGAAGTTCCAATTCCTGTTTTACTGCATCTATCAAATCCTTTGAGTCGCCAAAACCCAAATCGTAGTCTAATTGTTCGGCTCGAAGCCATTCTTTTGCAATTTGTAGGGCTTCATCGGTACGCTCAACCTTTGCTTTTGCTACCGCGGCTATGCGATAAGCTTCGTTTAATTCCAGAATGATCCCATCGGTTGCTGCATCTTCAAGAAATTCTAATCGTTGAACCTCTAGTCTGCTGCGCTTCAAATTAGTTTTTGCTTGGAAAAAATTCAGGTTTTGTCGAATAGTTAAACCAACGGCTGTATTAAACGTATTTTCCGGGGTTTGAATAAATGGATTCGGTTGTCGGGGACGAATTGGAGTGCTCGCATAGGTTGTGGTGAAACCAAAGTATAAGCCAGGAAGATTTTGAGCTTTAAGTGAACCAATGTAAGTTTTAAGAGCGTCTCTACCGAAGCTTATAGCCTTTAATTCGGGTCTGTTTACCATTGCAGAATTTTGATAAACATCGAGTTCAGATAAATGATCATCAACCGGATCTAAAAAACGAACGGATGGCTCATAAATCGTTCTATTCTCATTTCTTAACGCATACTCCCATGATTTCTTGACAAACAGTAAACTCTGCTTTACTTCTTCACGCTGAATTCCAAATTGTGCTTTAAACACTCGAAATTTAAACATATCCGATTCGTCCACTTCTGCAGGATCTTCTTCCTCTTGCTTTTTCATCGCACGTTCGATCTGATCCATCTTATCTTCAGCATCTTTCAATAAACGTTCAATCTCTAGCGCTAAAATGTAACTGTAATACAACTCATTGAGTAAAACTTTGGTTTCTTCTTTGGTAGCTTCAGATTGTTGCTGTACTCCTTTAATGGCTAATTCAGCTGCATTTACCGCTTTACCAACTGCTCCCCAAGTAAATAAAGGTTGCACACCCGAAACTCTTAAACGAGTAAACAAACCGAAATTTGTCCAATCATTTCGCGCATCAGGGTCTAAGTAAATACTTTCTTCCGGTTGACCGTTTGGCGATGTTACTCCAGGAACAAGTGCATGTTCTGATCGAAAACTTAGGCTAGGTAAAAAACGCTGATCTTGGGCTAGTTGCTTACGGTTTTCAGCAAGGCGAACATCAACTTCAGAGACTTTTACTTGTCCGGCATTTTCAAGTGCCTTATTCAGGAATTCTTCTAAAGTGATGGATAAAGTATCCTGCGCTTGAACAGGAATTAGAAATGCGATGAATAAAAAGAGTGCCAAAAAGTATTTCATACTAACAATTGGTGAATATCGCAGTGAACGAATAATGTATTGGTTTATTTAAACAAAAATAGCCCCAATTGGGGCTATTTTAAATGCGGAGAGTGAGGGATTCGAACCCCCGGAGACCGTGAGGCCTCAACGGTTTTCAAGACCGCCGCATTCGACCACTCTGCCAACTCTCCAATATCTTAAGAATCTGATAGTGCCTGAGCTCCGGATACAATTTCCGAAATCTCGGTGGTGATAGCACTTTGTCGAGCTTGGTTGTATTTCAATCTGAGTTCGCGTTCTAAATCTTTCGCATTTTCAGTTGCACTATCCATAGCCGACATTCTTGCACCTTGTTCTGCAGCGTTAGATTCCAGTACTGCTTTCCATAATTGCATGTTTAAATGCAGCGGTAACAGTTGATCCAGAATCGCTGAAGAATCAGGCTCGAAAAGATAATCAATTGTTTCTTTAGAATCATCACCAGAAATCATTTCTGGGTCGATTGGTAAAACTTTTTCGATTTTTCTGTTCTGAGCAATTACAGAACGGAATTCGTTGAATGCAATAAACACTTCATCATAAGTTCCATCCACAAATTGCTCTGTAGCGTCACTCATTATCGCTGAAGTTTTATCGTACTCAAGTGAGTCGAAAAAACCAGGGAATTTTTCAACAACATTGTACTTTCGTTTCGAAAAGTGTGCTGTCGCCTTCTTTCCAATCGTTACCAAACCTAAAGTACCGTTCTCACGATGCTCACTTAGATTCTTCTCGATGTATTTTTCAATTTCTTTAAAGAGGTTGTTGTTGAATCCACCGCATAAACCACGATCAGAAGCAACAATGATCATCAACACCTTGTTTACTTCATCAACAGGTCGCATGAGTTTGTTATCAACAGTAGAACTACCTACTAATCGCCCTACAACATCCTGAATTTTAGCTGCGTAAGGACGAGTTTGAACCATACGGTCTTGCGCCTTTCGCAACTTAGCTGCAGCTACCATCTTCATTGCTTTGGTAATCTGCTGCGTATTGTTTACAGAACCTATTCTGTTTCGTATGTCCCGTAAATTAGCCATGGATTAAGCTTCCTTTGCTGCCAAAAGTTGATCAATTACATGATTTGCAGTCTCAACAATCTGTGCTCCAAATTCATCACTTAAAACACCTGAAGATGCGAGTGCAGCCATTTCTTGACTGTATTTTGCGCCAACAGTTTCAAGGAACTGTGTTTGAAATTCACTAATACCAGAAACCGGAAGTTTATCCAATAATCCAACATCGTTTACTTTTAGTAGCACAATTTCTTGCTCAACCGGAAGTGGTTTATAAACATCCTGCTTTAACAATTCTACGGTTCGCTCACCTTTTCGAAGTTGAGCTTGAGTAGAAGCATCAAGATCTGAACCGAACTTAGCAAATGCTTCTAATTCACGGTACTGAGCTAGATCAAGCTTTAACGTACCGGATAATTTCTTCATCGATTTTACCTGTGCAGAACCACCTACACGAGATACCGAAGTTCCTACATCAATTGCAGGACGAATACCTTGGTTAAATAAATCGGTATCTAGGAAAATCTGGCCATCCGTAATAGAAATTACGTTGGTTGGAATGTAAGCAGATACATCACCTGCTTGAGTTTCGATAACAGGAAGTGCTGTAAGCGATCCACCACCTTTAACCAATGGTCTTAACTCATCAGGAATGTTGTTCATTGATTGAGCTACACCATCATCATTAATAATCTTAGCTGCACGCTCTAATAAACGACTGTGCAAGTAGAATACATCACCTGGATAAGCTTCACGTCCCGGAGGGCGTTTTAGAAGCAAAGAAAGTTCACGGTATGCAACAGCTTGCTTCGATAAATCATCATAAATAACCAATGCATGTCGGCCTGTATCGCGGAAAAATTCGCCCACAGCAGCACCGGTGAATGGTGCAATATATTGCATCGGAGCAGCAGCAGAAGCAGGTGCAGTAACTATTACTGAGTACTCCATCGCACCCGTTTGTTCAAGCACTTGCATAATTCCAGCTACAGTAGATGCTTTTTGACCTACCGCTACATAAATACAGATAACCGGCTTCTCTGAATCCTGAGTTGCTTTCTGATTGATGATAGTATCGATTGCAACCGAAGTTTTACCGGTTTGGCGATCACCAATAATTAATTCACGCTGGCCACGACCAACAGGAATTAAAGAATCTATCGCTTTGATACCGGTTTGAAGCGGTTCAGCTACCGGCTCACGATAAATCACACCGGGCGCTTTCCTTTCAAGAGGAAGACGGTAAGTTTTTCCTAGAATCGGACCTTTACCATCAACTGGATTACCAAGTGGATCGATTACGCGTCCAAGTAGACCATCACCCACATTAACTGAAGCAATATCTTTGGTACGTTTAACAGTTTGACCTTCTTCTACGGCACTAGCTGATCCAAAAAGTACGATACCTACATTATCTTCCTCGAGGTTTAGTACCATTCCGGTTACAGGGTTGCCATCCTCATCTTTAGAGTCAGGTAATGTTACAAGCTCACCGGCTTGTACTTTAGAAAGACCATATACGCGTGCGATACCATCACCTACTTCGAGTACGGTACCCACATCGTATACATCTGCTTCATTTTCGAAACCTGATAATTGCTTGCGTAAAATGGCTGAAACTTCGTCGGGTCTGACTTGGCTCATTGTATTATTATACTAAGTCGTTCTAGTTCAATTCAATTGTGTTATCAAGCAATCGTTCTTCTAATTGCTCAATCTTGTGCTTGATGGTTCCGTCGATAACGGTGTCTTCAATTTTAACTAACAAACCACCTTTTAATTCTTCATGCTCAGTAGCGGTAAGAATTACGTTTTTCGAGGTTGTTTTCTCAAGCACAGTTTTTAACTCTTTAACCTGTTTTTCGGTTAGCTTCTTCGCAGATCTTACTTCTACTTCAATTATTCCCGCATACGTATTGTACTTGGTAATAAACGATTTAGAAACTTGATACAATATAGCAGCACGTTCTTTAGATGCTATAAGATTTACAAACTGCATAGTCAGATCAGAAATATGATCTTTGAACAAAGCAGAAAGTGCTTCTTTTTTTACTGAAGGCTTAACGATAGGGCTCTTCAAGAAAATTTGAAGTTCCTTTGAATCATCAATAGTGCTCTCAATAAATTGTACATCACTAAGTGTAGCCTCGACCGATTTTCGCTCTTTACTTAATTCGAGCAAAGCGATCGCATATCTTCTGGCTGCTTTAGAAACTAACATTCGTTGTTAGGTTAGTTGTTTGAGAGGTCGGTAATAAACTTATCGACCAGTTTGCTGTTCTTCTTCTCGTCGAGTTCCTCATCCAAAATCATGGAAGCAGACTGAATGGCAAGTCGGGCAACTTCTTCTCTTAATTCAGATAAAGCTTGCTTTTTTTCTTGCTCAATTGTGTTTTTAGCCTGCTCAATGATTTGTGTCGCCTCGTCTTTAGCTTTTGAAATTCGCTCGGTACGAAGAAGCTCAGCTTCCTCTAATGCCTCTTTGCGAATTCGTTGTGCTGTAGCCTCGGCTTCACGTAAAGCTTTCTCATTATCCTTCGAAATTTCTTCAGCCCGGGCTAACGCCTTTTCTGCTGATTCCAAAGAATCTTTGATTTTTGCCTCACGTTCGTTGAGCGACTTCATGATTGGCGGCACCGCATACTTCATCATTACCAACAAGAAAATTATCATGGATATAAGTATCCACAAAGCAAATCCTGTGTTAAAAGAAAGTAAGCCGCCTCCGCCTGCTAAAAGGAAAGTCATTTCAGGGTAATTTTAAAATTATCCGCCGAAGAAAACGAGAAGGATACAGATTACTGCACAAAAGAGGGCTACACCCTCGATGAAAGCGGCAGTAAGAATCATTGCTCCTCTGATATCTCCAGAAGCTTCTGGTTGACGAGCGATACTTTCGGTTGCGGCTTTACCGATCATACCGATTCCGATTCCAGCTCCAATTGCTACTATTCCAGCTCCAATACCAGCTGCTAAAAGTCCCATAGTGTTTTTTATTTATTGTTATGGTTATTTAAGTGTTTTAAAATCTTATGCTGCGTGATCTGCGGCATGCTCTTCATGATGGTGCTCTTCAGCGGCCATCCCAATAAATACTGCGGTTAGAAGAGTAAAAATATAAGCCTGCAATAAGGCTACAAATGTCTTTAGTGCATATAGCACAACAGTAAGTGTTACAGAAAATGCACTTACGCCATATCCGGCAACGGTTCCGAAAAAGTCAGCGAAAATAAAGATCAAACCTAATATAGAGATGATCATGATTTTTCCGGATAACATATTGGCAAACAATCGAATTGCCAATGCAAACGGCTTTGTGAATAAACCAAGAATCTCAACCGGTGTTAAAATTAATCGAATTGGGGTAGGCACACCAGGAAACCAAAACACATGCTCCCAATGATCTTTGGATCCGCTAAATTGAATAACGAAGAAGCTAATGACTGCAAGTGTAGCCGTCACGGTTAGATCAGCTGTTGCTGTTGCCGCCCATGGCAACAACCCAAATAAATTCATGAATGCAATCCCCATAAACACAGTAAACAAGTATGGGACATATTTATCAGCTTTGTGCCCTTCAATATTCGCACGAACTACCTCGTCGCGAATAAATACAAAAAATACTTCAAACAGATTCTGGAAAGCTCCTTTTGGCTCAACATCTCTACCAAAACCTTTTTTATAACGATTAGACATGGCAACCGTTAATAATACAGCAAACAACATCGACATCCAGAAATACACCAAATGCGAAGTAATCGACATATCAAGTGTAATAACTCCACTTACCGGAGTAAGCACATGATCAACATCCTCGAATAAACCAGATTCAATCGCCTTTTTAGTACTTGAGAATGCACTAAATTGAGTTGCACCTTCAGCATCTTCCCAAAAAATTAAACGCGGTAAATAAAGCTTACCACCATTTATAAATTTCGGAACTTTGAAGTAGTCGTGATCGGCTACAGTTCCCATTACATCAATTACAGGTTCCTCGCTTTCAGAATCGGCGTCTGCTGCAAATAAATGTGAGGTACTAATTGATAAAAAAAGAAGTGTAAGAAACAGGCGACGGATTGTCTGAAACATTATACGGTATTACTTCCCTTTTTGAGGATTTTGTTGATGAAAATAATTTCTGTTATAGAATGACAAAGATAGGAAATAATGAAACTAACTGTAAAGTAGATTTCATCAATTTTTGTTGCACCATAGATAAGTACTAAAACGATGATTATGCCAACAAATCGTGCGAACGTACTACCCCAAAATACGTTCATAAATGTATTGTCGTTCAGTTTCCATGTTCGCTCTAACGCAACTACGCTTACAAAAACAAATACAAAACTGATTAAATATCCCGTAAAAATATCTAGTATATGTGTGCGTGGTATCAAAAACCCTACTATTCCAAATATTATCAAAAGCGGAATCTGAGCAAGAAAATAGGATCTGATCATTTTTCTTTATCCAGTCGTTTGGTGATCCTGAAAATCACCAGAAAAAATAATAGCAGTCCTAAAGCAACTCCACACAGGATGCCAACAGGACTGCTGTCTAATTTGGTATCGATAAATCGGCCAATTAAAATGGGCAAAGATAAAGAAAGGGCTATTTCGGTGCCTAGGCCGAGATATTCTAAGTACTTTTTGGGGAGTAGATTGTAGTTCAACTACCCGAAGCTTTAAGATGTGTTCCTTTTTCAAACTCTGCGTCGTTAATTTGCGAGAGTTTGGTTGAACGCTCCCCCATGCGGCAAGCTCCATTAATTGCAGCACCTTCTTCAACAATCAACGTTTTTGTATAGATATTTCCATCAATAACTGCACTTTTTCGGAGTATCAGTTTGTTACTCACTCGTACTTCACCTTCAACTTTACCTGCAATATCGGCATCGGATGAGGTTACATTTCCATTCACCTTACCAACTTCGGTAACAATGAGCTTACCTTTACTTAGTGCTTCCCCATCTATGGTTCCACTAACACGTATATCAGCGTGTGCATGCACATTTCCAGTTACTTTAGTGCCTTCGCTTACAATATTAACCGAAGGAGAATTATTGATCGTGCTCACTTTTTTCTGGGGTTTGTTTCTGTTTAACATAAAATATTACTGTATTAAATATAATGCAGGATCTTGCGGAATCCCATCTTTCCAAATTTCCAGGTGCAGATGAGGTCCCGTACTGCTTACTCCTACATCGCCAGTTGTACCAACAATATCACCTTTTAAAACTATATCGCCACTTTTTTTTGCGATAGATGAACAATGCTTATATACACTAATTATTCCGGACGCATGTTGAATTGTTAAAACATAACCATCATTAATGGTCCAACTTGCATTTATTACTGTTCCATCTGCAATGCTAGTAATCGGCACGTTATCGGTAGTGGCTATATCGATCCCAAAATGAAATGTTTCCGGATCATATTCGCGTGTAAAGGTACCATCAACCGGGTAACTGGAAGGGAAATCATCCATCCCATTTAAATTATTTGAAAATACTATACCTGATGGATTAACTCTGCTTGAGGTTCGCACTTGAGAATCAGCATATTCGGGGAACGCCATGTAGGTACCACCGCTATTAAAAACTTCACGAAAACGTTCGTCTGTGGTTAGCGTGGTATCCAAACTTAATCGAATGATATTTTTCATCTCAGCCAATTGCTGATCGCGTACAATTAACGAGTCTTGAAGCGACAATACTCGATCAGTAATAGCTTCAATATCAGCACGCATTACAGCATCTTCTTTAGTATACAACAGCGAACCAAGTGGAGTTATCATAAAAAGGAAAACGGTAACCAGCGAAAGTATCACACTAGAAATGATAAATAAACTGAATAGTCTGTTCGGTTTTATATCGAACGAATTGTCCTCTCCTGGCTTAGAATCATCCAGTAAAATTACTGTAATGTCTTTAAAGCGTTGTTCGTAAAGTTTTCGAATAAATTTTATAATCATAGCTTGGTATCAACAAAGATGTAACAAAACTCAGGAAATTACATTAAAAATTTGTGCCAACTCTCGGGTTAAATATTTTCTGTTATGCTGTTGTTGAAATTCTTCGACTGCTTCAGGCAAATTATCAGACTCCCACTGATCATAAATAGTTTCAAGTACTCTGGATATTAACCCGATATTATCAGGCGCTGCAGTAAATCCGGCTCCATATTTTAACAACACTTCAGTGGCTTCCGATGGATGCACCAATCCCAAAATGGGTTTACCGGTTCCTATATATTCAAACAACTTACCCGATTTAATTTGTTTTAAACTTCGATCAAAATTAGAGATCATCCAAAGTACATCTGCATTTTGAAGATTATTAGCAGCTTTTTTATGCGATACGTATCCATAATCAACTATTATATCATCGATGGCTAAATCTTTAGCAAGTCTTTTAATTCGCTGATCTAACCCGCCTTGAAAATGAAGACGAACTTTATCTTTGATTTCCGGCCTCACTTTAAATAGCTCGTAAAATGCTTTGAAAAAACTATCCGGCTGATTGTGCTCGTAAAACAAGCCACTGTATAAAAAGTTTAGTGCACCTTCTATATAGTTAAAATCAGACGTTGAATTTTCCTGATCAAAATCTTCGGGATCGAAGCCATGTGGTAACACTTGAATTCGTTCTCCAATGTCTGGATAAGATGCAATCAACTCACTTCGCATAAACGTATCCAAACATATAATACAGTCTGTGGTAGCAACTACCCCTCTCTCCTGATTTCTAAGGATTGATTTCTGCCAATCCCACATGCCTGTTTGAAAATGATTATTGGTCCATGAATCTCGATAATCAACAACCAATGGTAATCCGGTGATCTCTTTAACGCGAGATGCTAATAAATGATTACTAAATGGCGGTGCTGTACTAAATATGAGTTCAATCTTTTTCTCTTCAATTATTGCAAGTGCTTTCTTCAAAGCGGGTTTGGTCCACCCTATTTTATTATCCGGATAATAGATCAGGCGTGAGATTCGGCGTAAAAATTTTGCAACTCCATCCGAAACAGATACTTCTTTGTGAGCCTGTCTTCCCGCTGCTTTTTGAAAGAGGCCTCCTGCTTCAACCCGGTGTACTTCAAGATCTAACTCATCAAGTTCTTTCTGAAGTGAATCATCAAATGTATGATACACTCCGGGTTTGGGGCACAAAATGATTGGATTCCACCCAAACTCACGTAAGTATTTTGCGAATTTGAGTGGGCGTTGAACTCCACTCCCTCCCATTGGAGGAAAATAGTAAACGATAAAGAGTACGTTTTTCATAAATCAAACGTACGAAGTTATACCGAGTAATTAGGTGCTTCTTTTGTGATTTGTACCGAATGTGGGTGACTTTCGCGATACGAAGCCGCAGAGATCTGAACAAACTCGGCTTTTTTAAGATCATTGATAGAAGTTGCTCCACAGTATCCCATAGCGGCTCGTAATCCACCATTCATCTGATGTACAACTTCACTCAAAAAGCCTTTAAACGGTACACGACCTTCAATTCCTTCTGGCACCAATTTATTCAAATCATCTTCTACATCTTGGAAATAGCGGTCTTTTGAGCCTTTTTTCATCGCTCCAATACTACCCATTCCGCGATACGATTTATACTTTCTCGATTCATAAATAATGGTTTCACCCGGACTTTCATCCACTCCGGCAAACATTGATCCCATCATTACCACATCGGCTCCACCAGCAATTGCTTTCGGGATATCTCCCGTTTGTTTGATTCCACCATCAGCAACTAAACCAATGCCACGCTCTGAACATACTTGCGATATTTCCATAATGGCCGACAATTGCGGCACACCAACTCCGGTTACCACACGTGTTGTACATATAGAACCCGGACCTACACCCACTTTTACTACATCTGCGCCGGCATCTGCAAGGGCTTCAGCTGCAGCTTTGGTTGCAATGTTACCGCCTATTACGTTTAAATCGGGATATTTTTCTTTAATGGCAGCTACTGTATTTAACACTCCTTGCGAATGGCCATGAGCCGTGTCAACGGTGATAATATCTACCCCCGCAAAAACTAAAGCATCAACCCTATCCATAGTATCGCCGGTAACTCCTACTGCTGCTCCAACTCGTAATCTACCCAAACTGTCTTTACATGCATTTGGGAAGTTCATTTTCTTCTCGATGTCTTTGAAAGTTATTAACCCAACCAGTTTATTATTTCCATCCACAATAGGAAGCTTTTCAACCTTATATGTTTGTAGGATTTCTTCGGCTTGTTTTAAGTTGGTGCCTTCTTTACCGGTAATCAGGTTTTCTTTGGTCATGATATCGCCCAACTTGCGTTTCATTTCCGATTCGAATCGCAGATCTCTATTCGTTACGATCCCAATAAGCTGTCCTGCACTATCGATAATCGGAATCCCACCAATTTTATGCTTTCGCATCAAATTTCGTGCATCCAACACCGTAGCTTCTGCACCAAGCGTTACGGGATCAACAATCATCCCACTCTCGCTTCTTTTAACTAAACGAACTTGCTCGGCTTGGTCCTCGATCGACATATTTTTATGCAGCATAGCAATACCGCCTTCTCGAGCTAATGCAATCGCCAATCGATACTCCGAAACGGTATCCATTGCAGCGCTTAAAACTGGAATGTTTAATTTAAGTGTTGGCGTTAGTTGAACACTTAAATCCACGTCGCGCGGTAAAACATTTGAGTAGTTAGGAACAAGTAGAACGTCGTCGTAGGTGAGCCCTTGTCTTGAGATTCGATCAAAGGGTGATTCGCTCGGCTTTTGCATTAAAATAATGAGATTTTGCTTGCGGTTTTTCAAAGATACACATTATTGAATGCAAGTTTAATGATTTGAACTATTTTTTTAATTCTGCGTACTGGGTGTAATATTTGGGCAAAAATTATGGCTTACTCACGAAAAGAAATATCCTCTATTTTATCGAAAGCGGCAGAGATCGAACTCTCTAAAACTTTGAATGAATCTGCTGATGAACTAACCGATACGGAATTGTTAGAACTAGCAAAAGAGGTTGGAATCAGCGAATCGAGTATGAAAGCAGCCATCGAAAGTGCAAAAGTTCCTCAGTTTGACAATAGCTTTAGCTGGCTCAAAGGAACATCAAGGTTGCAACATTCTGAAGTGTTTAATGTGCCTTTTCAAAAAGAACACATGGCTAAAATACTACAGCTCTTACAAAGTTCGTACAACCACCTTGGCGAAACTGAAGTACATGCTAATTCTTTGCTTTGGGATTTGAGCAGTGAGGCAACCACGCAGAAATTCACCCTAAAAGAAGATAAGGGTAAAACTGCACTTACTTATTCTAGCGACTGGACAACTATAAAAATAGTAATCACCATTTTTCCATTTTTAATGGCATTCATCATTACTTTAATTACCGTGAAAGGGATGGGATATGATAAATTTACAGCTCTCCTTTTTGCACCATTTGGTGGAATGCTTGGCTTAGGTGGAGCATGGGTTTATTTACGGCACCGGTTTAATCAACAAAAAGCATTGTTAAACAATACGCTAACAAAAATCAGATCATTGCTGTACTCGAAAAAAGAACCTTCAATAACTTTTAACAATCACGAAGAAATTCAAGAAACTGATAATAATCCTTTAAACAGAGTTGCCGAATAACATGGGGCATATATTTAGTAAGCAAGAAGTTAGCGACATTCTTCGTAAAGCATCCGAAATTCAAACTCAAAAAGATTTGTACGGTGACCGAGAAGGTCTATCCCGTCAAGAGCTTGAGCAACTTGCGAAAGAAGTAGGGATTGATCCCGATTCTTTACAAAAAGCCATACAAAGCAAAGATTCTGTAGAATTTAAAGACTCGTTTAATTGGATAAGTGGCACTTCTAAAATACAAGATGTGGCTGTAGTTGAAGGAGAGGTATCCAAAGAAAACTGGGACGAAATCATCCGCGAAATTCGAAAAGTAATTGGTGGTATCGGTAAAGATTCGTACCAAAGAAACTCATTTGAATGGGAACAACGGCTTAAAGAAATTGGCTACCGGCATATTTCATTAACACCTAAAGATGGACAAACAACCATTCAATATGTTTACAGTTGGAGAGGTATTCGTTTTATGAGCAACATGTTTGGGTTTATGATTCCAAGTATGTTTGCAGTTGGTTCATTTGCAGACTCAGGTTACCCTTTACTCGCTTTTATTTTGATTGGAACAATTGCAGGATTGGCCGGTGTGTTAGCAACTCGATTATTTTTGAAACCCTATTTCGAAAAGCAAAAGTTGTTGATGAAACAAACCATAGATGTCATTTCGAAAAAATTAATGCCATCCACCGCGTCTAGCATAGTGATTGAAGAGGGTGCCTACGAAGATTCCGACACCCTCTCTTCTCAATCAACAGATAGACTTCAACAATCATAGGCTTTTTACTTTTATCGCTTTGATAGCCGTTTCGAGAGAGCAAATTCCGTCTTGAAAACTTTGTACCCAAAACAACACTGATTCTCGACGACGTTGTACGTATGGATTGCATGACGAAAACATTCCTTTCAATTCTTGCACCATAAAACGAACATCGTTATAAATTTCAATCTTCAATTCATCCGGTAGATTTCCCCAGCTCATTAAATCGAACGCTTGCTGCATTTCGGTGTACTCACGAGCACTTTCTGTTTTGATGCGCTTTAATAACGGAGCTACAAAAATGTTGTTAGATTTCAGGGCTTTGTTAGTTGTTGTAGAAGTTGATTGTGTCATTGTATTGGGCTTTTGTTTTTTTGATTTACCCAAATCTACAACCTAGGTGTGACAGCATTATGTCACCCTAAAATGAAATTTATTTTGCGCCTCTTTTTTCCTATTTAATGAATCAATATTTCAACCAATTATACTTTACATGAAAACCTATCTTAATCTCATCTTTTGTCTATTAATAGCGCTCTTTATTTCAAAACCGATAGCTGCTCAATTACCTGTTTCACTTACGTTACCACAAGTAAGTCCCTTTGAGGAGCGTAGTATAACCATCGGGTTTACCGAGATTAAGCTTGAATACAGTTCGGTTGGCATAAAAGGCAGAGAAATTTGGGACGGCTTGATTCCCTACGGCGAAGTTTGGCGAGCAGGTGCAAATAAAAACACAATTTTTTCGGTTTCTGATGATGTACTCATCAATGGACAACCGCTGCCGGCCGGTTCTTATGGTTTTCACACCATTCCGGGCGAAAAAGTATGGACCATCATCTTTTCGAACAACTCAGAGGCCTGGGGAAGTTACTTTTACGATGAAACAGAAGATGCACTTAGAATTACCGTTGATTCACAGGAAATGGATAGTAAGTATGAATGGATGAAATTTTCCTTCAGTGAGTATACCGATACCAGCCTCAACATTTCATTGAAGTGGGCTCATAGAAGTGTGCCATTTGATGTAACCATTCCACGAGAAGTGACCTTTACCCACATCGAAAAGCAATTTACATCGCTTCCTGCATTTAGCTGGCAAGGTTGGATGCAAGGCGCAGAATATACCTTGTCTAATAATTATGAAATTGAAAAAGGGTTGGAATGGGCGAACCGTGCAGTAGGCAGAGAAGAAAATGTTCGCACTTTGAATATGCTAGCTCGTCTTCAGTTAATAAACGGAATGACAAGCGAAACGATGAGTACGATAGACAACTTAATAACTAAGTTTGGAGATCAATGGCGAGCGCATGTTTTTGCAGGTGAAGTTCATGCTTTAGCAAACCATAGCGAAGCTGCAATCTCATCTTACGAGAAAGCAATATCTATGATAGATAACGAACGGTTTATTCAACAATTACAGCAACGTATTCAAGCGTTGAAGTAACTTATTCGGTTGGGTAAATCGACTTCTTAGCCGCCAACAAGGTATTTTTCATTAACATTGCTACGGTCATCGGGCCAACACCGCCCGGTACCGGAGTGATCCAACTGGCTTTTTTACGAACCGCTTCGAAGTCTACATCCCCTACCAGTTTATAGCCTTTTTTGGATTTCTCATCCGCAATTCGATTAATTCCAACATCAATCACAACCACGCCTTCTTTTACCATTTCCGGTTTTATTAAGTGAGGTTGTCCTGCCGCCACAATCAAAATATCAGCGTTAATGGTATGCTGAGTAAGGTCTTTGGTGTATTTGTGGCAAATAGTAGTTGTAGCTTTTCCAGTAGCATTTTCACGCGATAACATCACCGCCATTGGCGAGCCTACGATATTACTGGCACCAACAACAACGGCGTGCTTCGATTTTACAGGGATACTGTAATGTTTGAATAATTCCATCACCCCTGCCGGCGTACACGAACGAAAACAAGGTTGATCCACCGACAATCGGCCTACATTCATTGGGTGGAAACCATCTACATCTTTACGATGATCAATGCTTTCAATTACATCGTATTTTGATAAGTGCGATGGCAATGGCATTTGTACCAGAATACCGTCAACGTTTTCATCGTCGTTAAATCCGGTAATCACTTCTTTAAGCTCCCGAGCCGAAATTGTGTCTTGCAATAATAGCGTATTCGTGTCGATTCCAACATCTTTACAAGCTTTGGTTTTGGTTCCGGTGTACACTACCGATGCAGGATCATCCCCAACCAAAACTACTTGTAGAAATGGGCGACGATTCCCTTTTTGCACCCATTGCTCAACATCATTGCGCACACTTTCGCGCATGATCGCAGCTACTTTTTTACCATCTATAATTTCTGCACTCATTGTTATCGCTCGATGTTATACTTTTTCATTTTGTTGTACACGTGACTGCGTTGCAAGCCAATAGTTTCAGCAGTTTGGGAAATATTCCAATCATGCTTTTCAAGCTGTTGCTCTAGAAAAATCCGTTCGGCAGACTCTTTAAAAATCTGAAAATCATTTTCAGAATCTGCCAACTCTTTTAAGTTGCCTTTCTTTGCTGTCACCGGTTTCATGATCATATTCACCAGATCAGCGTCAATTTCGTTTCCGCTCGACATTATCGCCAATCGTTCAATTGAATTCTGAAGCTCTCGTACATTCCCACTCCAACTTCGTTCTTGCAGCGCATTTAAAGCTCCACCTGAGATTGTAGTGTTTGCAAAACTGATGTCGTCGTTCTGGAGCTTTTTTAGCCAGGCTTTAGCTAGCGCCGGAATGTCTTGCTTGCGTTCATCAAGCGGTGGAATTTGAAGCGGTATCACGCCAATGCGATGATATAAATCTTCCCGAAAATTTCCGTTCGCAATTTCTTCTTCCAGATTTTTATTAGTGGCTGCAACTACTCTTACATCAACATTAATCAACTCAGAGCCGCCCACTCGAGTAATTTGTTGCTCTTGCAACGCACGGAGTAATTTCGCTTGTGCTTCTTGCGGCATATCGCCTATTTCATCTAAAAAAAGAGTCCCGCCATCAGCAAGTTCAAATTTACCTTTTCGCTGTTGGTGCGCACCAGTAAAAGCACCTTTTTCGTGCCCAAACAATTCGCTTTCGATTAAATCTGGCGGAATAGCCGCACAATTTACATCTATAAATGCTTCACCGTCACGTGGACTTTTTTCATGAATCCACCTCGCTACTAACTCTTTACCTGTACCGTTTGCTCCAGTAATCAGCACACGAGATTTTGTGGGCGCTACTTTGTCGATTAGGTTCTTGATGCGCTGAATGGCCGCACTGTCTCCTAAAATGGGTGGCAATTTCGGCAGCCTGGCCTTCATTTTGGTGATTTTCCGATTCAGTGACTCTTGCGATAGTGCATTTCGAGTGGCTAACAGCAATCGGTTTAGATCCGGTGGCTTTTCCAGAAAATCGAAGGCTCCGTATTTTGTGGCTTCAACAGCAATTTCTATCGTGCCATGTCCCGAAATCATCACAACCGGAATTTCGCTACCTGATTCTCGAAGCTTCTTTAGCGTTTCGAGCCCATCCATACCTTTCATCTTAATATCTAAAAACATTAAGTGAATGGATTCTTTAGCAATAATTTTTAGTGCTTCGTCTCCACTTTCAGCGGTAGTTACGGTGTACCCTTCGAATTCCAAAATCTCTTTCAGGGTCGATCGGATTGCTCGTTCGTCGTCGGTAACCAGAATGTGCGCTTTTTTTGCCATGCTTAAAACTACTCAGATTGCATTGGAAATGAAATGCGAATTGACAGAAGAATGAGGTAATCAATTCGCATTCTCAACGATTTACCCTTTTTAACGGGTTTGGTTCCGTTTTAATAATTTTGGTATAAATACATCAAAATTTCTTCGTGGATGGCATCAATAGGCCGAACTTTCCCGATAAAATTATTTGCCGCTAAACTAACAATCAACCGGGTACCTTTTGCTGTTTCAAAGTAACCGCTGAGCGTTCGAACACCTCCAATATATCCGGATTTACCTCTGAAATTATTATAAAGCGGTGTTCCTTTCATTCGGTGAGCGATGGTACCATCGATCCCGGCAACCGACATACTCTTGAAATAAGTATCAAACTCGGGATGATATTGCATCTTTACTAGCAGATGCGAAAGCACGCTCGTTTTGGTGAAATTACCACCGGCCATTCCAGAACCGTCTTTCATGTTGATCGAGGTTGTATCCACATTTATGCTGCCTAAGAATTTACGTACTTCGCTAAGTCCATCATCAAAAGTAGCAGGATTTCCACTCTTTTCAGCTGCTAGTGCTTTCAGCAACATTTCTGTATAAAAATTATCGCTTTCTTTGTTGGTCCAAACCACCATATCGGCAACCGGTACCGAAATATGAGTGGCAACTTCCTTCCATTGTTCATTTTTGGGATTAGAGTTCGGTTCAATCACGTCGAACAATGAATTGGTTTTAAATCCTTGGCGTTTCAGATATAAATCAAAACTATGAACGAAATATAGGTGCGCATCAGAAACAGCAAATGCTTCTTCTTCGATATACTCTTGAGGCAAA
Organism: Balneolaceae bacterium; assembly: GCA_034669965.1. Lineage (GTDB taxonomy): Bacteria > Bacteroidota > Rhodothermia > Balneolales > Balneolaceae > HXMU1420-13. The sequence goes on from JAXMOK010000003.1 coordinate 247,540, forward strand.
TCGCTGCCTAAATGATATTCGTTTTTGCCCAAATATTTGAGATAGTCTTCATCGTAACTGCTGCTTCCATCAACAATGTGCTGGCGGTTATAAAACGCAACGTAATCGGTATTATAGGGCCACCATTCGATGATAGGTTTATCACCTATCTCACCAGTTGCGGTTACAGTCAAGTCTACCGCATTGTTGTTAAATGAGAGTGGATTGATCTCAACCCCGTAATAAAAACTCAAATCTTCCCAGTCCCACCCTTTTGGTAAAATTTGATCATCGAATCGAGTGATGTCGGCAATAATCTTTCCTTGAATAGATTTAATGCCGGCTTGCATTACCTGATTGGCAAACGATCGAAAAACAAACTCACGATCATCACCGTAAAAGATTCCAGATATACTCGGATCACCGGACCCTTCTATAATCAAATCTCCGATTAGTACAGAGTCCCGAATATTGCCGTTGGCATAAATCTTAGTTGTAAATCTGTAATCACCCCCCAGGCCATCAAGTATGGCTGCAGTTGTAAATAATTTTTGATTAGAGGCCGGGATGATGAATCGATCGGCGTTATAAGATTCTAGTAGATCTCCATCAGAATTTCTCACACTCACAGACCAAAATGCGCCTGTATCTTCGTCCTTGGCAAAAATTGAACTAATATCCTGAGCCTGAATCAGGTTCGCAGTTATTAAGAAGGTGAACAACAAAAAACTGCGAATGTATGTGGCCATATTGAATTAGTGTACGAAGTATTTTTCCTCTTCTTCCCGAAACGCTTCAATAATAACTTCTGAGGTATCGGAATTCAAAATTTTCTCATGAAAAGATGCACTATTCATCAACCTAGAAATACGACTCAACAATTTGATATGCTGCGAGTGGTTACCATCGGGCCCAACCAGCAAGAAGATAATTTGTACCGGCTCGTTATCAATCGAATTAAAGTCGAGAGGGGCTGATAAGCGAGCAAAAGCTGCGTAATTTTGATCTACAGCTTGAGTTTTACAGTGCGGTATGGCCAGGCCTTTACCTACTCCGGTACTCATAATTCGTTCTCGCTCAAATACCGATTCTCGAATTAATTCAACGGTTTCGGCATCTAATGAACTCTTTAACGTATCAATCAAACTATTAATCACCTGCGTTTTGTTCTCCGCAGAGAGATTCGGTAAAACTGTTTGTTCGTTAAGAAGAGTGTATAAATTCATAGAGTTATTCGATAACAAATTAAACTTCTGTGTACCATTTTCAGGTTTGTTAATATAGCTTGCTGCAACCGAATCAATCAAAGCTAAATTTTCTGTTTCTGTCATTTTCGTGTTCTTGTCAAAATTCATTTCTCTCAACTATAAAATTATCCTTACTGTAAAACCATAAATTATTGCATATAGTTGCTCTATATACACGAGGCTTTGGGGAATAATATTATCGGCCAAAATCAGAATTAAATAACTATTCACCTCCTGCAAAGTCGTGCAAAACTCCGTATTCTTGGCCATGGATTGGATTCAGACATCGTTCGCCGTATTTAAAAAAGATTTGAGGATTGAGTTTCGCACACGATTTGCCATCAACATGGTTTTGGCATTTGTTGTTGCTTCACTTTTACTCATACTTTTCACTTTAAGAGCTCAATCGCTTGACCCTACCCCAAAAAGCGGATTGGTGTGGATCATCATTTTGTTTGCAGCTCTTTCGGCCTTGGGTAGAAGCTTTATTGCCGAAACCGACAGAGGCACCTACGATTTACTACGTATCTATGCTCCCGGAACAGTTGTTTACTTAGGAAAGCTGTTATTCAACTGTGCTTTTTCGTTATTCATTAACACTGCTACTTTTTTTATTTATTTGTTTTTGATGGATATGACCATCGTTTCTATGCCGGCATTTTTAGTGATGTTAATACTAGGTACGATTGGTTTAAGTTCCGTTTCAACTATGACGGCCGCTATTGTTTCACAAGCTGATCGAAAAGGTGCGGTATTTTCTGTGCTTTCCATCCCTTTGTTTATACCTTTAATTTTACTGCTCACCCGTGTTACTCGAGCCGCTTTCATCGATGCCTCGCTCGATGCCTTTTCGAGCGATGTATTTGCTTTAATCGGATTTGCAGGTGTTACTATAACAGCCGGTGTTTTACTTTTTGATTTTATTTGGGACGAATAATGAGTGTTAATTTTGGAAACCGCCGATTAGTTGGCCAAAAAAGAGCGAAAGATCAAATTTCCCGAATTTTAGAATCCGGGCGTATTGGTCATGCTTATTTATTTTCCGGTCCGCGAGGTTCCGGGAAAACAGCTTTTGCACTCGCACTTGCCGAAGCCGTGAATAACGTTGATCACATCACAGAGCTTGACCAAGAACAAGTATCGAAGTATTCATCCTGGTTCAACCACCCTGATATCCACGTATTTATACCAAAACCAACTTCTGCCGACATTTCTGAGCTACGGGAACGACTTGAGTTATTGGCAAAAGATCCATACGAAATAATTAGTTTTTCGCAGCGCCCTGCTTTGAATAAAGACTCCGGATCAAAAAATCTACAAGCTTTTTACCCAATCGATTATTTCAGAGATGACATCCGCCCGGTAGCCCGACTACGCCCAAATGAAGGGAATCGAGTTATTATCATCATGACTCAAGTTGAAACCATGCGGAAGGAAACGGCAAATGCATTTTTAAAGATTTTAGAGGAACCATCAGACAATTTGATGTTCATTTTAACTACATCAAGTTACGAGAGTCTCCTCCCAACTATTACTTCAAGGTGCCAACATATCCCTCTTGGCACACTCACAACCAGCGAAGTAGAACAAGGCCTTATCAACATTGATGGGCTAAAACAAGAAGATGCATCTTACCTAGCTCGGGTTTCTAACGGCAACTATGCAATGACGCGTTTCTACGACGTAGAGCGATTAAAAACCGATCGTGAAACTGTAGTTAACTTTCTACGATATTCTTTTAGCCAGGATGCTGTTGAATTATCGAAAATAGCGCAAGATTGGCAAACCGGTATGAATATCGAATCACTGATTAGCCTCACAAATCTGATGGAAATGTATTTGCGTGATTTGATGATATATCGTGAAACAAAAAACGATACCTTAATTACTAACATAGATCAGATCGATTCTATATCGAAATTTGTAGCTGCTTTAAAAGACGCACGAATCGAAGAGATGATCCACGAGTTAGACGCTACACGCCCGATGCTGCGTCAAAACGTATCAGCAAAATTAATTTTCACTGTACTCTCGCTTCGTTTTTCTGCGTTGATGAGAGGCGCTGATCCCGAAATCAGCACTAAAGATAACTGGAAACATCTACCCGCTTTTGTTCAATGATAGAACTCCATTTTTATAAAATGCAAGGTACCGGCAACGACTTTGTTGTTATTGATAACCGCGATGGTAAACTCTCGCTTGACGAAATAATTGAACACACCCCTCAACTTTGCGATCGAATTTTTGGTATTGGTGCCGATGGTTTTATCGCTTTGAATTCGCCTGAATTACCTGACACCGATTACACCATGATTTATCGAAATTCTGATGGATCTGATGCCGGAATGTGTGGTAACGGTGCACGTTGTTTGGCTCGGCTCGCGTGGCAACTTGGCATGGGAACCAATTTCACTTTTAATGTGCACGACGCTGTTTATAAAGCATCGGTAAATGAGGATAATGGGCTTATCAGTATCAGCTTTCCTGATACGCTTCAACCAAAATGGCTAGCTATTGATGATCTGAAATTACTTCAGATATATCCGGGAACCGAGCATCTGGTTTTTCATACCGATGACAAAAAACTTGCCGAGGAAGAAGAATTGAGCTCGCTTGGGCGAAATATCAGAAATCATCCAGTGGTAAATCCACCAGGTAGTAATGTTAACTTCATCAGTATTCGCCCGGATAAAAGTATCCAACTTCAGACCTACGAACGTGGTGTAGAAGGCTTAACCCAAGCATGCGGTACCGGTGCCATTGCATCGGCACTAGCTACCGATTTCATCACATCTGCCGATGCAAATGAATTACGGAATATTCAGGTTACAGTAAAAGGTGGTATCCTAAACGTTCAATTTAAGCGTAATGAAGCCACCGGTAATTACGAAGAAATAAAACTTACAGGACCTGCTGCCGTTGTTTATGAAGGAACCTTCCATTTATAAAATTTTACTATCTGTTTTTGTTCTATTTACCGCCGCTTGCAGTGGAGCCTTTTCGGGCTTGGAATCTGAACCAGATGTAATTAAAAGTACTACCTCTGAGTTATTAGTTCCCGGGCAATCTTCAATCCCGAGTAGTATTAAAGGTGTCCAATTTTATCGCAAAAACTACCCTGGCTCACCACCCATCATTAGATTGGGTACCTCAGATAAACTGGAATTAAAATTTGATGAACTTAGTAGTTTAAGTGGACGATATCGCGTAAACATTACGCATCATAATAAAGATTGGAGCCAATCTAGCTTAGCGAATGTGTGGGTGTTCGAAAATTCCTCCGAATCAGATTTTGGAGGTGGAATATTGAACAGAAGTGAGCGACCCAATTTTTATAGCTATTCCTACGCTTTCCCAAATCGTGAATTACAGTTATTGGTGAGTGGTAATTACCTGTTACATATCTACGATTACCAGTCGGGCATTGAACTTTTTAGTTTGCCCTTTTTTGTTACCGAAAACAAAGGTGATCTTCAACCTGATGTTGAAACCATTTTTAATGCGGGACCATACGGCGCCGCAATGCATGAATTGTCAGGACTATTTATGTATCCCGAATTCGTAGAATTTCCACAGTTTGATCTTAGCTATACACTGGTTCAAAATAGATATTGGGGCTCAGTTATATATCCTAATGAGACTTCTTTTACAGGCGGTGACTTCACTACTTTTAGAACTTCAAGAAATCAGTTATTTGCAGGATATAATGAATTCTATAATCTGGATCTGAGATCTCTAAGTACACAAAACGCGCAAATATATGGTATTGATCGGGCTGAAATCCCACAAAAAGTGATACTTCGTACCGACTATTTCAACTTCTCGAGTGATCTTCGGACCATTACCGAAACCGGATTCGGTAGACCATTACAATCTCAAGATGCAGCTTATGTAGAGGTTCTATTCAGGTATGAAACTCAAGGGGCGATTTCACGGAATTCTGAAATTTTTCTACTTGGTGATTTTAATCAATGGAAAATTTCGGATGACTATAATTTGGAATACAATTCAGACTCGGGTTTTTTTGAAACCTCAGCTTTAATTAAACAAGGTATCTATAACTATCGGTATGTTGTATTTGAGGATGGGCAAATAAAGCCATTACGAAATTTGGAGACTTTAAATCAAAAGCCACAAGAATATGCGGCTTTTGTTTACTATCAAGATCCTCAACAACAGTATCACAGGTTGTTAAACACCCGAATTTTTTATTCGGAATAAAATTAGCTTAGAAATCAATTCCGATCGAAAAATAATGAACGGGATCTTTTCTAAAACCATCTCTTCCATACGGCCAAGCCATATCCCATCTAAGCGGAAGCCCAAATACAATAGTTCGCAATCCAAACCCAGAGCCGATTAAGATATCCCCTTCGATGTACGAGAATTCCTGAGTAAACTCATTGGGTGAGTCAACAAACATGCTTTGGTTGTAGTCGTAATATCTAACCACCTGCTCACCTACTCTGAAATCTAGAGAAGCATCGTTCGATGTTAATTCAACCTGTTCGTTATTCAAGTTTGGAAACGTCTGATTGATATCATATCCCCAAGCGGTACCGGCATCGATAAAAATTGCTCCCGTGATATTATAGAGAGGCAAAATCGGAATTGCTCCCGGAATTACAGCTGCAAATAAAGGGAATCTGAATTCTGCATTGATTAATCCGTATTTATTACCATAAATGGTAGAATAATCATAACCTCGCAATGGCATTGCCGGTAAGGTGAAGAAGGTGTCCGTTAATCGCTCGAATGGAATACCGTTTTGCGACCATCGGTAATTGATCCAACCAAGCATTCCACCTAAGAAGTAAGTTTGTGTATCTGGTCCAACTGAGACTGCCCCTGAACCACGTAAAGCAATAGTAGAATTCCTGCCAAGATTTACGTAGTGGCGAAAATCGCCAGAAAAGGAAGCAAATGTTGGGGAATCTATACCGAGCCCGGGAGAAGCAGACAACGTAAATGTAAATCGAGTTCCTCCTTGCGGGGTTATAAAGCCGGGAAGCGTTGCATCTTTTGTGTAACTAACATTAGGATATAAAAACGAGCCACGGGTTGTTTGGGCCGTTACATTTCCGGCATTTCCGAAATAAGTAGTTACTCCATCATAATCGCGAATCAGACTTACCCAAGTTATGTTTGCATCAATGCGGCGAAATTTATCGATAGGATATTGCAAACCTGCTCCTAGGCCCATCGTTCTAAAGCGAAGTAACTCGCCTAACAAGGTTTGATACTGCCTTCCTGTGTGGAAAAATGAAGCATAAAAATTAGTTCTGTTTTTTAAATACCCGTATTGCACAGAGTAATCACTGTTTCTAAGATCGGTTTGGAAGTTTGTACCTAACGATAATTGGTGATCGCCTAGCAAGTCACTGATTATAAACTGAGTGAACGCGTACGTTCCATACGTTGATGCAGTAATTGATGGGCTGTAAGCAACATCAGTACTAAAAGTTAACCGGTAAGGACGTGGCAAGTACCTGCCGTCGTCGGTTACATTGTCGTCCGGTTCAAATAAAAATTGATCTTCAAGTTGGAGCGTGCTGTCCTCAAATATTTCTTCTGAAAACACATAATTCCTGAAATCTATTTCACCTTCTGTCTGCTCTTCTTGATTAGCCTCAGTTTGAGCTTTTTCTATTTCAGCTCGATCAGCTCCTGAAATGACTCCTTTCTCGAACATTTCTTGCGCATATAATGTGGCCGGAACACGCACTGCTTGTGGCTCTTGTGCTCTTCTTTGAGCCCAATAATTTTCGGATAGTTGCTCGTCTTTTTTTCGCGCAAATGGTGTCTTTAACAAGAAAACATCTAAATACCCTTCGTTTATTGAACTGAAAGCAATTCGGCTTCCATCACCTGAAATGGAATGTTGTGAAATCCCTGCCTGTAAATCGGTAAGTGGTAAAGCCTCACCTGTTTCGAGATTGTGTTCGTATATATTCTGAATTCCGTTCTTATCGGAATTATAAATTAATCGACCCGTACGGGTAATCTGAGGTTGTTTTTCGGTCCATCCCGGTGTATTTGTAATTCTTTCAACGGTACGCTCCCCTACTTTTACTCTATACACATCCATTTGGTAGATGCTGTAATCTTTCAATAAGCGATAATCGGTTGCGAATTCATGTAACGTAGTTTGACCGGAACGTGCGGAAGTGAAAAACAAATGCTCGGAGTCGTTATCCCAGTATGGTTCAGCATCTGTAAAGAAGTCGCCGGTTACATTAGTTAAAGTACCTGTTCTAAGTTCATACACAAAGATGTCCTGATACGGTCCAATGTTACCGTCAAAAGCAATCTTCTCACCATCGGGCGACCAATTTACGGAACCGATAGCGTCAAGCTCGGGTAATCGAATTTTCTCGGTTCTTTTTGTACGATAATCGATAATTGCAAGCTCATCAACGCCTTTCGATTTAGTTGATAGTGCCACTCGTTGACCATCGGGCGACCATGTTAAATTTGGGTTTAAGATATTGAGTTCTTCAAAATCCGGATCATCCTCGCCACGAACTATGGTTTTAAGTTTTTGGCCATTTAACGCATTGATAACAATTACATCGAAATACCCACGCTTATTAGTGATAAATGCGATCTTGTCGCCTTGTGGGGTTATTGCGGGGCTCGTGTTATAAGTTCCATAATCGCCACGTCTTGTCATTAGCGTTGCGATAGATTTTGCAGATTCACGTTCTGCAACTTCAGGGAAATATCGTTTTTTAAGTGATTCTTCCCATCGTTCTGAAAGTTCTTCGATACTCAGCCCTAAAGATTGAACAAAGCCATATTCAATACTTCTGCTGGTTTTAATTCTATTCAGAATCTCGGCTATTTTTTCACGCCCATATTCTTCAACAATAAAATTCCACACGGATTGCCCACCACGATATGCATAATATCCGCTTAAGCGTGGGATTGGTGGTAAATATCCATTTATAACCGCATCGCGAATAAACATATCGGTATTAGTATCCCAACCGAGGGCTGTATATTCGGCCAATCCTTCTTCGAACCAAAGTGGGAAAACAAGTTGAATATTATTACTGATAATGGATTGAACCGATCCGCCGTAAAACATGTCGTTGAAAACAGCATGTACTAACTCGTGATGAAGCGTGCGTCGAAAATCATTGTAATCGCCATCAAAAGGAACCGTCATTCGATTCTTAAATTTGTCGGTTACCCCACCTATTCCTTCAGCGCTTGTTGGTAGTGCAACCACGTTTGTTTGCGAGAAATCATTATGTGAATCATAAATAATGAGCGGAATTCGATCTACAATTTCGTGATCAAAATCAGTTTGCAATTGCAAATACGCAGATTCTAAACTTTGGGCTGCGAACTCAGCAAGCTCGTAGTTTTTGGAACCGTAATAATAAATATCGAAATGTTTTGATTGTATGAATCTCCAATCGAAATCTTCGTACTGCACTCGGTTCTTACCAAACGAGGCGTATTGAGCCTGCAATGTGGTAACACTAAAACCTAGAATTAATACGGCTAAAACGGCGATTTTGCTGATACTTCTCATCACTTCTTTTCTTTAAGCTGGTATAAAATCTATTTGTCTTTTCTGATGGTTAACACTGTCCACCTTCACTTTAATTTCGTCACCCAAACGATATCTGATTTTACTTGAGCGACCCACTAAACTGTGCGATCGTTGATCGTAATGAAAATAATCACGCTTTAAATCGCTAACGCGAATCATTCCTTCGCAATGAATTTCTTTTAGATCAACAAAAATTCCACGTTCAGTTACTCCACTGATTACACCATCGAATTTTTCGCCAATTCTATCTGCAAGAAATTCAACTTGTTTTAGTTTGATGGAATCTCGTTCAGCATCAACCGCTACTCTTTCTCTGGCACTGCAATGTTCTCCGTGTTTACGAAGCGCATCGTAGTTGTAAGCTTGTGAGCCTTTTGCGTAGGTTTTAAGTAGTCGGTGGACAATCACGTCAGGGTAACGGCGGATAGGACTTGTAAAGTGTGCGTAATGTTGAAATCCCAAACCGAAGTGTCCTAAGTTATCAGGACTGTACTCTGCCTTTGCCATTGCGCGTAATGTAAGCTCGTTTACAATGATCTCAACACTACTTCCTTTCACCTTTTCGAGTAATCTGTTTATCGACTTAGGTGAGATACTATCCCCTAGTTGAAAATCGATGCCAATGGGTTTAACATTGTCGGCTACAGCAGCCAACTTTTTATCGTCTGGGCGATCGTGAACCCGATAGAAAAAAGGAAACAGTGTTTTCGACTTCTTCTGGTTTGATTTCTGTCGCAATCTATCGATATGTTGAGCAACTGTTTTATTAGCCATCAGCATACATTCTTCGATCAAGCGATGGGCAAATATTCGTTTCTTTAAAATCACTTTGATGGGATTCCCTTTTTCATCCAACACAAAGCGAGGTTCGGGAGTATCAAAATCGATGGCACCTTCCTTAAATCTCTTTTCCATCAAAACTTTAGCAAGTTTGCCAGCAAGGTGCACTTCTTTTTGCAGTGCATGTGATTCTCCATCGAGTATAGACTGAGCCTCCTCGTAAGTAAATCGTTGCTTGGAATGTATAATCGTTTCTTCAATAGAATAATCTACCAAATGCCCATTTGCATCAATCTCCATAAAGCAGCTGTAGCAAAGTTTATCTTCTTCAGGTCGTAAAGAGCATACGCCGTTACTAAGGCGCTCCGGTAGCATGGGAATTACCCTATCCACTAAATAAATACTGGTAGCTCGGCTGTAGGCTTCTTCATCTAACACCGAATCAATAGGCATGTACGCAGTTACATCTGCAATGTGCACACCCAAATAAAAATTCCCATTATCGAGATATTTGATACTGAGGGCGTCATCAAAATCTTTGGCATCAACCGGATCGATTGTAAAGATTGTCTCGTCTCGTAAATCTTTTCGTTTTTCGATTTCCGATTTCGAAATCTCTAACGGGATGTCTTCTGCATACTTCTCCACATTTGGCGGGAAATCTGCCTTCAATTCATTTTCGGCAAGTATGGATAGAATATTTGCATCGTTAGTGCCGGTTTTTCCTAGAACTGATGTAATTACAGCTTCAGGTAACGCTTTTTGATGAACCCATTTTTTAAGCTCAAAAACTACTTTGTCATCATTTTCAGCACCATTTACATTTTCTGGCTGAACAAAGAAATCAATATGAGCTGATTTTACATCCGGTTCTATGATGTACGATTTAACGCCCTTTCGTTTCAGCGTGCCAACATAAAAATCTTTACCCCTTTCAAGTACATCTACCACTTTACCTTTGGGCTGCCCAGAACGTTTGTTGGTGCCTTGAACAAGCACACGAACAATATCGCCGGGTAATGCAGTACTCGTTTCTCTGCGCGATACTTGTACGTCATCTTCCAAATCTTCAACAATAACGTAGCCCGTTCCTCTTGGCGTAATTTGGATTCTACCTTCGAGAGTGCCCCGAAAGTTATTCATGTTTCTTTTTTTTGTGGTTTTCTTCTCGCCTTTTGTACTGATACTCTTCCCTGATTTAAAAACTAATCCTTTCGACGCTAAACTATTCAACGCCTTATCAAATCGTCTATATTCTTTTTTACTGCTGAGCTGCAAAACATCTTCCAATTCGTCTTTATTAAACGTTTGTTTTGGATGATTTTTTACAAGATCATAAATTAATTCTTCGAGTGAACTGAGCCTTTTATTTCTGCTCATTTATTCCCCATTTCTATGTTATAATATTATTCGGTAGTAGCGATTTCCTCATTGTCTTTACTTCGCCCAAATAGTTTTCTAAATGGTTTAGTAAGTCGCCTAAAAAATTCTTGCCAGCTGTTAAAACTAACTTCTGCTTCTACACCCACGCCATTTATGTCTTGTGATTGTTGGGTATCATCACCGCCCGATATTCCACTAAATGTAGGATCTTGCCGATGAAATGCTGTTACTGAAAGTGTATTATTGATACGATACGTGGCTCCAATATCACCAATATTGGATTGAGCACCAGTAATCTGACCTTCGCGACTAAGAATTATTCGATCATTATACAATCGGAGTGCAACACCTAAATCTACGTTGTTATAAGTATTCAAATTAAAATCGATATCTAAACTGCCAATATCACTTCTTAATAATGAATTAATCTGGCTGGAAAGCAAAGGACTAATTACCTGGCTCGAAAGTAGCGGATTTAATACCGCGCCACTACCACTAATGTTGGTTGCAAACGTATTTGTGGCATCGTTACTGGCTGTAGGAATAAAATCGCCCATCAATAGAAAACTTGCAGCTTGAATAAGTTTTTCGTCTTCGTTTCTGTTGAGTGCTGCAATCTGTGTATTTAAGGTAGAGTTTTGGCGCGTTTCGAAATTATTTGGTAAACGGAAGTAAAAATTATTTTCGATGGAAGTTAGCGACCCTCCTACATTTAATACCAATTCAACCGGTACTCGTTGCGATGTTTCACTATCAAGATCTGACCGTGCTTGAGTGAGTGTGTTAATGTCAGGTCGGGCTTCATAAATTGCATTCAAATCAAGTCTAGCATCCGCTGGTGGCCCTTCCCAAGTGATGGTTCCACCCGGTTCCAGTTCAAATCGTCGAGTAAAAATCTCGCCACTCACAAACTGGTAACTACCCCCCGTTATATCAAATTGACCGAACATACTAAGTTGCTCGTCCTCAAGTCTAATCCCTAATCGTCCAGTTCCTTCTGCTTCAATTTGATCGCCTGTTATAGGATCGAAGATCAGCTGAACTTCCATCGCATTAGTTGCAATAAACTGCAGATCTAAGGTGAAACGCTCAATAAAGGTAGCATCAAAAGGATTTTCTTCTTCACCAGAATCGCCATTTTCTGTTGCATTATTTTGATTATTAATCCGGTTTTGATCAAAATCGAAGGTATCAACAAAACGGATAAATTTATTATCCTCATCAAACTCTGTCTCTTCGAGTAACGGAATACCTATCTGCGAAAAATCCGAAATAAGGACGGGTGATTCTGTGGTTAATACAGGATTCAAATTCGTCCCCGTCATTCGTACCGTTGCACTACCATAGGCATCACCAAAAAATGCAACATCAGGGTCGAAATCGTTATTCAAAAACTGAAACTCGTCCATTTCTAGTATAAGATTCATTTGATGAATCGGTTCAAAATTACCCAAATCGTAGATTCCATTTAACGATGCTCTACCACCGGAAGGATCTATAATAAAAACATCATGAAAGGTTAAGCCGTCGGTTCGATCGAAAGTGATACTGCCTTGTCCATAATAAAACGTTTCTAGAAAACGTGGACGGAAATAAACAGCATCTTCCATCCCAATATCGTAATCTACTGAGTAATCGAAGTCATCCAGATTTCCCCAAATACTACCTTGCCCACTAGCAACACCCGACATTTCGGTAAACACTTTTGGAGCGATGAAAGGAAGTACCCATAAATCGACCGACTCAAAATTTAGATCAAAATAAAACAGTGAATCGGCTTCGGGAATATTGCCACCTTCGGGAGCCAACACATACCCATCGAGTTCAATATTTTGCCCTGCCCGTTCTGATCGAGTAAAATATTCGGGGTAAAGCAGTGAATCAGTTTGAACTGTGATCCGAGTATCAAATCGGTTTAATTGCTGATTAAATCTCGAGTTTAAGTTTACATCACCAACAACATTATCGTCTACCGCAAATGCTGTTACCCCCAAAAACCCTTGAATGGTTGGAATACGAGTAAGCGAACGAGTGGTAAAGTTTGCGTTTAATGTTCCTGAAAAATTAATTCGCCCATCAATAATATCCGATACTCTACCTAAATTTACATTTTGAATGGTATACTGAACTGAGTCTTCGGCTTGATCACTAAAAACACCTTGTAAACGAAAATACTCTTCGGTGTTTTCGAACTGAAACTCGTTAAATATAAGACTCCCATTTTCGGCATATGCAAGTTTTGGCACTCCAACACTGTTCCATTGATAACTTTCACTTCCCAATGAGAAATCCAGTATTTGCATAGCAATAACTGAGTCGGTGAGAAGGGCATTTCCCTGGAAATCGAAATTAGTTTCGCTGCCAATTTGTGCAATATCAGTTCGAATAAATACTGAATCTTCATCCATTCTAAGCGAATATTCTAAATCGTTGCCACTTAACATCTCAGTTGAAAATGATTTTGCCGTGGCTGCTAATTGTACTCCCGCAGATTCTCTGAATAATTCCCCTGCCCTAAAATTTCCGGTAACTTGCATGCTCAACGAATCGAGCTCGTATTCGTTGAACTTCATGGTGGAGTCGGTAACGGTAGCGTTAAATAACAATCGTTGATTATTCATCGATATATCAGAGCGAACTGCTAATTTTGAGCTTAAATTTGGTACTTTAGGTATGTATTTTCGTAACAGATCGACGTCTTTAACTGTCATGTTCAACGTTAAATTTTGGCTAATACTATCGCTTGGTGCTATCGTCTTACGTTCAACATTATTAAATAAAATCTCTTGGTTTACCTGCCTACTGAGGTAAGAAATCCAATACTTACCTAGGGTATTTAGTTCATTTAACGCGAACATCCCATCCAACGAAAGATCTAATGCAGTAGAAGTGAGTCGAAAGCTTTTCTCATTTTTCCCCAATGCATTGTAATCGGCATAAATTTGATGAACACGAAGAGTATCTTCATTTATTATGGTTTGAGGTAGATCGATTGTAATTCGCCCAAATGCCGATTCAGGATCGAATCCATTAATCAACATATCGTATTCCATATCAACCAAGGCTTTACTCAAATTTTCTGCATTGGTTAGCGCCTTGATATCGAATTGATCGGCTGAACCCGTAAAAGTAACCGATGGTACAGAATCAGCAAGATTTATTGAACTTTGCCCACTCAGTTCTGTAATCGCTGATGATAAACCGTACTCAGGCATTATCAATCCATTTTCCCAGTTGGCTTCAACAAAAAGTGTATCGAAACTAAATGCATTTATAGAACCATCCGATAAATACATTTCGAAATTACCGGATGCTTTTTTTGGATCGATTGAATTGCTGTTTGTTGCTAATGTCCCTGTGAGCGAGGTTTGCTCGAACTGTGCAGCAAATAATCCGCCTAAGTTCAAATTTTCAAAATCTAACTTAATATCGAATTCCTGATCGTCTGTTATACCAACCTTACCTTCTAAATTAGCATTGCCTCTTGGATTTTGAATTTGTAAATCTCCGGCTACCCACGTATCGGTACCGGTAAAACTACCTCTAATCTCAGAGTTGGTAATTGCCTCGAGTTGCAGTTCATTTAAAGAAGGAAACCAAGTAGTAAAGTTAGCAGAATCAGCAACCATTCGGTTAAGGAATCCTGAATAAGAAAAGGAATCAGAATTGCTTAGCAGATGAATCCCACCATACCCTTTCAGTTCGCTGTCTCCAACTACCAGAAAAATATCGTCTACCGTTAACGAATCAATCGATCCATTTGCAGATACGCTGGTGTACAAAGTTTCATCGATGGGTGGAAACGCCGGTACAATCCGATTCAGGTTTTTTCCCGATATAATAAGTTCATTAATATTTGCTGAAAACTGTGCTGATTTAAATTGCTCTTTCAGATTGGCTTGCAATAAATTAACCCCTTTCACTTCAGAACTAAACTTAAATCCTGTGGTAGCTGAATTAACACTAAAGGCATTAAATTCTAGATTTTCATCGTCATTAAAAATTTGGCCAAAAATATTAACTCTGGTTACATCAGCTTCGGGCACCTTAAATGATAATTGTTCAATATCCAGAAATCGTTGTTCGGAACTAACTTCTATAAAAATATCCGAATTTATTTCGGTAAGAGATACCGTACTGGTTGGAAATAAGCTTTCATTATCAATATCGAGACCAAACAACCGCAGATTACCGTTATAAATTTTGATACGCGGAACTAATACTGAGTATGCCAACTCAAGAGGTTCATCAAGTGGGTTATCATCAAAAATGGTGGTATCGGGATCGATCTTTCTAAACAAATTGCTCAGGTCATTTTGTTGGAAATCGAATTCCATATCCGGATTAAAGATTTCCAAATTTGTAACCAAGAACTGCCTGTTAAGTAGCCCAGCTACATCTAAACCTGCACTAACTGTATCGCTAATAATTATTGCTTCAGTACGAGTAGAATCAGAATAAAGTGCTACATCTTCAAAAACCACCGAAAAGGGTAAATGTCCACTTAATCGCCCAATTTCTAGCCTAGATGTACGACCTTCATTAAAATTGTCTTCAATATTTTGCACCAACCATGCTTTTGAAGACGGCAATTGAACTACCCCATATGCTATCGAAGCTATAAGAATAACACTGGCGATAATAATCCCAATTGAATTCCAAAAGAAATTCCAGGCTTTATGTAAGTTTTTGATTTGCATTAATTAAGAAAAGTTGTTGATCACATCCTCCCACGAGGCATTTATTAAATCCAGATCGCTAACTTCCTCTACAAATGGATTTCCCAGTTTATTAAGTAATACTAAGCGTATTTGCTGATTCTTAGCTTTTTTGTCCTTCCGCATCAACGATAAAAATTCGTCGCGATGTTCAGCAATAGCATCTAGTTTAAAATCAAACAAGCTTTTAAAATGGTCGAGTTCCGTTTTGTCGATGGACGCACCAAGTTTGTTAGATGCTGAAACTGCACCATACATGCCAGCAAAAACAGCTTCACCATGACTATAGTTCGAATATTCACCCAGGCGCTCAATCACATGTGCATAGGTATGCCCGAAATTTAAAAAGGCCCGAACACCTTGTTCGTGTACATCTCTCGAAACTATATCCACTTTAATTTGAGCACTTTGTTCCACCATTGCTTGCCATTGTTCAGGATCTGTGAAACCGGTTTCACTTATTAAGCGCTGTAGTTGTTTCAAAATAATTGGGCTTTCAATCATCCCATATTTAATAATTTCGCTTAAACCGTTTACCCATTCTTTTTCTGGCAAAGTTTCCAGAAAGTTCAGATCTGCAAAAACAGCTTTAGGTTGATAAAAAGCCCCAATCAAATTTTTACCTGTAGAATGATTTATCCCTGTTTTACCACCAATCGAACTGTCAACCATTGCTAATAGCGAAGTTGGAACTTGAATCAAGGGAATGCCGCGCATAACACTCGCAGCAACAAAGCCGGCCAGATCGCCTATAACTCCACCACCAATTGCAACTAACGGCGTAGTACGTTCTACACCTTGGTTTAGCACAAAATCAACGATACTGCTGTATTGTTCAAAACTCTTACTCTTTTCGCCCTGAGGAACCACATAGGTAACAATTTTTTCGAATCGCGATTCGAAAGCAGTATTTATTTTTTCTATGTGATGATGATGTACATTTTTATCGATTACTAAAAATACTTTTAATGAGCCAATTTCATCGATAATAAAATTACATAAGTCGTCTAATAAATCTGTACCAACATTATAATTGTAGGCAGCAGATGAACTGGTATTAACCTTTATTTTATTAAACATAGCGTAACAATTTTTCGATAACCCGATCTACCTGGTAGTCCTTATTTTCGTTGCCGGTTGATTCGATGATAATGTGAGACTGAGAGTAAAGATCCAAACGCTTCAAATATAAGCTTTCGAGTTCATTAAACAGAGTTTCTCTAGATTTTAATTCTCCTAGTTCATCCAACACAATCGGGCGTTTTTTATTTCGCAACACTCGCTCTACTGTCACATTTAAATCTGTTTTTAAAAATACCAGCAGACCGAACAGTTTTAGGTGATCAAGCACTCTTTGATTATGCAACGCGCCTCCACCCAACGACACCACCCCTTTAAAATTCCTAGTAACTTCAAGCATAGCCTTCCACTCTAATTCCCTAAAATGAGCTTCCCCTGCATCATCAAATATCTGTTTTATACTTTTCCGTTCTTTTTTCACGATATAGTCATCCAAATCCAGAAATGGTCGTTCTAATTTTTTAGCTAATAACCGACCAATTGTGCTCTTACCACTGGCCATAAAGCCAACCATAAACACACTTTGCTGATATTTTTTTAACCGATACTCGTTCATTTAAAAGGATTTACAGGCTCAACAATTATAACGTTTTCTTTTTGTACAATTACAGCCCCGGGCGCCGCACCCTTTGGCTTACGTACATATTTTTTTTTCGTATAGATAACCGGTGCTAACTTAGATCCTTTTGCCTTCGATTGATACGCAGCATAACTGGCAACTTGTTCGATTAGTGCCATGTCCGGTAGGTTTTTGTTGTTGTTCATGCGGATAAGAACATGAGAACCTCCCACACCTCTAGCATGTAACCAAACATCTTCTTTATGTGCAGTTTGTACTAATAAATCGTTATTACGTGCATTTTTTCCAATCCAAATAGTATATCCGTTTTGCTCAAATTCGTGGAAAGTTGCCACATCGTTTTGTGAACTTCCTGAATTTGGAAGTATTTCTTCAAGCAAATCTTTGTTGTCTTTCTTCCAATCTTGAAGCGATCTCATGTCGTTGATTTCATTCAAATCTTGTTCAATTTTCTGCATTCGTTCTACCTGAGCTTCAAGCTTTGGGATTCGCTCAACGGCTTCCTCATACGATCTAAGTGAATTAGATGAACGAGAGTAATACTTCTGAGCATTTTCAGCAATCGTTTTACTTTCTTCGAGCGGTATTTTCACTTCAGAACCGGCATTGTACAAATCATCGAATGTCATGTTCGGTGAAGTCGGCATCCCCAAATGCGCATTGGCCATTAATATATGTCCGAATTGTTCGAATTTTTCTGCTTTTTCGATGCCCTTATCTGCTTGATATAAGTTTTTTAGGGATGAATTCCCACGTTTAACCTGCCGCTTAATTGCTTTTAGTAATTCATTCCTATGTTGATGAAGCCTTTGATCGTGTGCATAGTTTTTAAAACGATACCGAACCAGATCGTTTACACTGTCGAAAGTCATTTTGTCTTCGATAGGCAATAGCTCGAATGGTAAAATTGTATTTGTACCATTATTTAGTATTCGTGGAGAAGCCTTCACCCGAAGTGTCTTATCAATTTTCTTTAAATGATCGATTATTTTATCACTCGAAAAATCTTCATCGGCAAAATATTCGGAAAGCGATTCAATCCATCCTTTAGGAAACAGAGGAATTTGTGTTCGAATGTTTTGTTCGATCGATCGATCTTCATCCCATTCGGTGTTAAATAAATTAGCACCGGTATTAAGCAACACTTTTTTACCTATTTCATCTCTGTCTTTAAAGGTTTCTTCAATAATATCATATTTAGTTAAAAACACATTTGCGGAATTACCGAATAGTTTGAACCATAGTTTTTTTCCTTCTCCTAGTTCAAAAAACAACATTCGTTCGTTTTCGAGTAGAGTGAAATCATGAATAGGCTGACCGTAAATCCCTTCGAAAAATTGCTGAGTATTACTTTTTTTGGCCGGACGGTAACTATCTAAAAAAAGCGCAGCATTACCCGGACTTCCGTTAAAAATTAGCCTGAAACTTTCTTCTCCATTTGACATAAATAGTTCGAGTTGATTCTTAAATGGAGTCACTGCCTGTTCAAGCCAACTTTCAGATAAATTGGTTTTAAACTCTTTCATTAAATATATTAGTTCGAAATAGTTCATCAGGCTTATTTAAAAAGAGAGTTTAAATTAAGTAGTTACAATAGTTAGAATGCATTATCCGATATTTAAATCCATTGTTAATACGGTTCAAACACAACTTGGCAAACGGGGTATTGAAAGCAACAAATTTAAAACCTGGGAAGATAGTAAAATAAATGCCATCGGCTTAGAATTAGAAGTTAGCCTTTCAAACGATTCAAGTTATGTGGATGCACTTAGTATAAATTTTGATTGGGATAGTTTCAGAGAAACCCGAGTAGCCCGTAAGCTCGAGGGTATGAACGAACACCCATTTCTTAAAATCGAGAAACTTTCGGAAGTGGAAGTGTCTCCAACCATCGATATCGAAATGACATGGCTCTTCAATATCGAAGCCTGTCAACCTCAACAAAATGGCAAAGAAGGCAATTACCGTATCGAACAAGCTAGTAAGTGGATGGAATCCATCAGTAAGCGAATTAATGAATTACTCAAAAATGAGAATCTGATTACACGCTGGCATATAGAAATTGAAGGTGATGAGCACGGGAAATATTTAAGTGCCATCAATTTGATTTCCTATTTCCAATACGAGTTATCTGCTGCGCGCGACTTAAACGAATTGCAAAATTACGTTGCTCGACGACTTCAAGAACTTCTTTTAAAAGGTAATCGTGTTATTGGTATGGCCAATTCTATACTTAAGGAATCTATCGCTGCATGATCGCCGTGTCGTAGTATGTTGTTGTTTGGTATTTATTTAAAACCAACGAAGCCTACATCGAAAAAATCCTGTTTAGGATAAAACTACCTAAAACAAAAAAGGCTCCGATAAATACCGGAGCCTAAAAATTACTTTTTCTTGTGTCTGTTTTTTCTCAGACGCTTTTTACGCTTGTGCTTTGCAATCTTTGCGCGCTTTCTTTTCTTACCACTTGGCATACAATATCACCTGAACTTAATAGTGTTTAATTTATCAGTTGCCTAAAATAAGAACTTTTAATGGTTTTCGAAATCAAATTTTTACTGCCATCGATTCATTTACCGCTTCTTTAAAATCTTTGCTGATTTTAAGCACCGGAACGAACTGTTCAGGTACGATTACTTCTACATTCGTTTTAGGATTTCGCGCCACGCGTTGAGCTCTTTTAACTACTTTAAAGCTACCAAAGCCACGTAGTTCAATATTTTCGCCTCTTTTCATGGCATCAATCACTGTTTCCATGAACCCATTTACCACGGCCTCGGTTTCTACCTTGGTAAGTCCTACCGATGATGAGATGATATCTACAATATCTGCTTTTGTCATTATGATGAATTTTTAAACCTGTTAGTCTTTATTCGATCTGTCAACCAATAATGAAATCTAAATCGTTCATTTTTGCGTCAAAGAATTTGATTACACCCTTTCACGAATACACATCGTCATTTTTATCAAATGTTTTATACTTTGCGTCGATTTTTAAACAGAATATAAAACCAATTTTCGTGCATGGAAACTTTTGAAAATGTTGTAGGTACTCTTAATGATCTAGTTTGGAGTACACCCTCCTTTTTCCCGTTTATGGTAGCTGTATTGCTCAGTTTCGGGATTTTTATCACCCTTAAACTAGGCTTCGTTCAAGTTCGGCGCTTTAAACACGGTATCTTTTCTGTAATGGGAAAGTACGATTCTCCGGACGCCGTAGGCGACGTGAATCACTTTCAAGCGTTAACTACTGCACTCTCAGCAACCGTGGGAATTGGTAATATTGCCGGTGTTGCTATCGCTATTCACTATGGTGGACCCGGCGCATTATTTTGGATGTGGGTTACCGCATTTTTTGGGATGGCCATCAAATACACCGAGTGTACGTTGGCTGTAAAATATCGAATTCAAAATGCCGATGGTTCCGTTTCCGGTGGCCCGATGTATTACATCGAAAAAGGATTAGGACCAAATTGGAAATGGCTAGCCGTATTTTTTGCTGCAATGGCAGTAATTTGCTCGTTCTTAACAGGTAATGCGGTGCAAGCTAATACGGTAGCCGACACTTTGAAAAGCACCTTTTTTGTTCCAGGTTGGATTACCGGTTTAGTAACAGCTTCTTTGGTAGGTTTTGTAATTATCGGCGGTATCAAGCGCATTGGTAAAGTTACTGCAAGCCTGATGCCACTGATGGCAATTATTTATGTATTAGGCGCGCTTATCATCCTTCTACTCAATGTTGAGAAAGTATTACCTGCTTTCGGCACCATTATTAGTTACGCATTCACACCTCAAGCAGGAATGTATGGTGTTGGATCTGGATTGTTTTTAACTACACTTGTTTGGGGAATTAAACGTGGGCTGTTCTCTAATGAAGCAGGTCAGGGATCGGCGCCAATTGCCCATGGTGCAGCGCGTACGAAAGAACCTGTTCGCGAGGGCGTAGTAGCTCTGCTAGAACCTTTTATCGATACCTTGGTTGTTTGTACCATGACTGGGCTAGTTATTATCAGTACTGGAGTTTGGGATCAAAAGCACGATACCATTTTTACCACAAATGCTTTAGAAACAGAAATCGTCCTCGAAGATGGCGCTGCTTCTTTACTCATTGTAAATGGCGAACCTGAGAATGGTTCAATGATTCGTAACGATCATGACATGGGTATTTTCTATGTGGATGAAGCTCGCACTCAGGTTTTCAACGGAACTATTGAAGAAGTTGATGGTGGCGTTGTAATTACCAATGGATCAGGCCAATCGGTTGAACAGCTATATTCCTCGATCATAGAAAATGGTGCACCACTAACGGCAATAGCATTCGAAGAAGGCCTAGCTCCTCTGTTTGCCGGCGGTAAGTACATAGTTACGATTTGTGTGATTCTGTTCGGTATTTCAACAGCAATCAGTTGGAGTTACTACGGCGATCGTTCGATTCAATATCTGGCCGGCGATAAATCTATCATTTACTATAAAATGGTTTATCTGGTGATGCACTTTGTGGGAGCCGTTCTCGCGCTCGAAACTGTTTGGGCCATTGGAGATATCGCACTTGGTTTGATGACCTTCCCTAATATCATTGCCTTATTTGCACTTTCGGGAGTGGTTGCTACGGCTAGTAAAGTGTACTTCAAAAAAATGGAAGAATTGGGGGCTAAATAAGCATGGAAAAAGTTTCGGTAATTTCGCATCCGGTTGTAGATCGTTATCTCACTTATTTGCGTGATAAGAATACGAATACGGCAGTATTTCGCCGAGCGATGTCGAATATCGGTATCATACTGGCATATCATGCCTTAAATGATTTAAAGCTGGATGAAACCGAAGTCGAAACTCCAATTCAAACTACTGTAGGTTATAAACCCGGGCAAGAAGTGGTGGTTATTCCCATCCTTCGAGCCGGGCTTAGCCTGGTTGATGGAATCATCAATTTTATGCCCGAAGCTAAAGTTGGGCATGTTGGTGTGTATCGCGATGAGGAAACGCATCAACCGGTAAATTACTACGACAATCTGCCCACCGGTCTCGATAAAGCACTTACATTAGTGGTAGATCCAATGCTGGCAACCGGAGGAAGTGGCTCACATGCTATTCATTTTTTGAAGGAAAATGGGGCTAAAAATATACGTTTTGTTTGCTTAATTGCCGCCCCAGAAGGTGTAGAGCGCTTACAATCCGATCATCCGGATGTTCCTATTATTACTGCTGCTATCGATGAACGACTTAACGAAAACGCCTACATCGTACCGGGCTTAGGTGATGCAGGTGATCGATATTTTGGCACGGTTTAGCGCTTATTTAATAGCGATAGTTTTCGTTGCCGTTACAGCTTGTTCGGGATTAAGCGAATTCGACGAGCAACAAGTTGAACTTGCTTTGGGTGATTCGTTATTAAACTCCACCGAAAGTTGGGGGTTTTCTATGAATATTATCGAAGGTGGGCGCGTTCGCATGATGATGCAAGGTTCTTATTCGTATAACATTCAACAATCGGGTGAGAACCAAACACGCATTAGTGGGCCTGTCTTCATCGAAATATTTAATGAAAATGGCACTTTGGAAACAACTGTTTTATGTGATAGTGCTGTTTATGAACCCGATCGAGCTCGATTTGAAATGTTTAGAAATGTAGATGTTTCTACCGAAGATGGGAAAAACCTTCGTTCCGATTACCTGCTATGGGAACGCAAAATTGATAAAGTGAGCACGCCGGATTTTGTAATATTTATTTCTCCACCCGACAGTATTGCAGCAAACGGTTTTTATGGAAACTCAAATCTAACCAATTACACTTTGAACGAGGGTGGTGGTCAGGTGGTGATCGAATAATATGAGGCGATTTCTCAGTTTCATTATTCTCATTCTATGCTTGGGTTCATCTTATGTGAACGCCCAGGATATTGTGGAGCTAATTCGTTTCGATTCTGCAACTTTATCAGAGGAATCCGGCGAACGCATCCAAACACTTACTAATCCTCGGTTGACCATGCGTAACGTCACCATGGTTTGCGATATCGCTTATCGTTTTCTCGATCGCAACGAAATGCACGCCTTCGGTAATATCCAAATTGATACCGATACCGAAAATATCTGGGCCGATACCCTTTTCTATTATACCAATCAGGAACTGTCTGAATTGCGAGGGCGAGTAATTATCAAACAAGACAGCACCACTCTTTTTGGTGAGAAAGTAGATTACAATTTTACTACAAAAGTGGCCATTTTTCCCAATGGAATTCGCCTTGAAGACAGTCAAGGTACCTTATTGGCTAAACAAGGCATCTATTTTCAAAACCAAGATAGCGCAGTTTTTCGGCATGAAGTTCAGATTCAAGACAGTGCCCAATATGCCGAAGGCGATAGCCTATTTATTAATCGAGAGCGAGAGTATTTTCAATTGTACAGCAATGTTTTTGTGGCTGATAGCCTGAATGAAGCGTTGCTGACTGGAAACTATCTGGAGGCAGATTCAACCGGACGACGATATGTTCGAGATGATGCTTATTTGATGGATGTGGAGAGTGATACATCCAAATCGGATACTACTCACATTTTTGCGGGTGAAATTTTACTGATTGATCAAGATTCCACCTCAACCATCGATGCAAACGATAACGTAAAGGTTTGGACTCAACGATTCTCTTCTTTATCAGATTCCCTTTATTATGATAGTACCTCTGAGTTATTTACTCTTTCCGGGCAACCCATAGCCTGGAACAAAGATATCCAACTAAACGGGCCCTTAATTTTTGTTCAACTTGATAGTTCTAATGTCGAATCACTTCGAGCATTTCCTGGGGCATTTGCGGTTCAACAAGATTCGCTAACCTTGCGTCATCATCAGCTTAAAGGCGACACGCTGTATGCAACTTTCGATAATGGTGATATTTCTGAAATTGAATTATACCCAAACAGTGAACTATTGTATCACACAGCCAATGATGCCGGCGAGCCCGATGGAGCCATGGAAAACGCCAGCCCTAAAACTACCCTTTATTTCGAAAACGGAAAGCTGGTTCGGGCCAAAATGGGGCAAAACCAAGGCTTATTCCTACCAGAATACGATGGACTCGAAGATCGCCAGTTAGATGGTTACTCGTGGAATCCTGAGCTTAGACCACAGAAACCTTCTTCCCTACCGCTCCCAAGATTTACTCCCATCCCAAAAGAACGCCCCTTTAACCTACCACTACGTTACTTGAATTTTATCGATGAAAGTTCATCTGATCAGAAAAAATAATCCTGAAAAAAGTAACAATAAACGGTAATTATCAGGATAGATAAGATGTTCAGGATAACGCCTGATCGTGCCATTTCTCCCATTTTAATATGCCCACTCGAAAACACAATGGCATTTGGAGGGGTTGAAATCGGAAACATGAAAGCACAGCTAGCTCCGATGGTTAACGGAATGGCTAAGGTAAGTTCATCAAGCCCGAAAAAACGTGCGATCACAAACGAAACCGGAATAAAAACGGCCACTAGTGCTACATTACTCATAATTTCTGTTAAGAAGACTGCAAACCCACACACTACTAATATGATAATTAAAGGAGCGGCGATGGTATTTGCGGAAATCCACTCGCCTAATGCACCTACTACGTTTGTAACTTCTAAACCCTTTGCAAGGCTAATACCACCACCAAAAAGCAATAAAATATCCCACGGAAGGCGCTTCATATCTTCCCATTGCAGTAGAGGTTGTGGCTTCTGAGAAACTCCCGAAGGTATCATAAACAAAGCGATACTGGCAGCTATTGCTATACCGGTGTCCGATACGTTGGATAGCATCTCAATTTTGGTAATCTGTGATCTAAATATCCATAGTAATGCGGTACAAACCATTACAATCATCACTCTTCGTTCGCCGGATTTTAGAGATCCTAACGATGCTAGTTCGCCGGATATTAATTTTGTGATTCCGGGTAGCTTTTTCAGCTTAACAGGATAGATTAGCTTAGTATTTACAAAATAAACTACGGTAAAAAGAATTACGACTAACGGGAACGCAAAAAATAACCAATTAGCAAAATTCAGTGCCTCTAAGCCGCTTTCTTCTACAATTCCGGCCAGAACTAAATTTGGTGGCGTTCCTATAATCGTAGTTATCCCTCCAATATTGGCAGCATATGCAATACCAAGCATGAGTGTTAAGGCAAAATTTTTGGAAGAATCAGGATCATTGAATTTATCTTCTAGCAGTAGCACAACCGACATCCCTATGGGTAGCATCATCACGGTAGTTGCGGTATTACTAATCCACATTGAAAGCAATGAGGTAGCTAACATCCCGCCTAAGATTATTCGTGTGGGTTTTTCGCCGGAAACCCGCATAATATTGAGCGCTATTCGTCGGTGAAGATTCCATTTTTCTATAGCAAGCCCTAAAACAAATCCCCCAAAAAAGAGATAGATAACAGGATTGGAGTAATTAATGGTAGTTTCGCGCAGGCTTAAAATATCCAAAATAGGAAAGAGCACGATGGGTATTAAAGCGGTAACTCCAATCGGTAAGGCTGCGGTTACCCACCAACTCAGCATCCATCCGGCAATCGCCAACATTCTTATCTGATCGGACTCGTTTCCACCAATCAGGAGAATCAGCAAAAAAATAACCGGGCCTGAAAGAATTTTTAGTATTGATTGACTCATAGCGATGCAAAGAACGTAAATTATTTATGAATAATCATTTAAAATAATGTGTCAATTTTATCCCAGGGCATCTGAAAATGATGATAATCGGGTTTATTATCCCAGCGCCCACCCCATTCGGTGAATCCATAAGTGGCAAATAAATCAACAATGGGTTCTACCATTCCTTCTTTCAAAACCGTTCGATTTACAAAAGGCAACGAATTATCAGGCAACACTTTGATAGAGTTGTTGTATTGATCAAAAAGTAAATAAGGGTTTTGTCGAGGATTTATATCGATAGCAACACCATAGGCATGGCTCGACCATCTATTGGTATTCATTATCTGCCTGCCATTGTAAGCTGAGGAATTATTGGCGTTCATTGAGGCTACATCATCACCCTCAAACTCATTGATAAGCGAAATACTTTGTATCGGAAAAAAGCGGTTAGCAAGTTCTTTAAATAATTGTTGTACTTCATCTTTTATGGAATCAAGAACCATGATTTGCCCTATTTGAGCGAATCCATCATAATTGATATATGGCACATCAACTAACACCAATCGTGAATGGTGAATGGGGCACTCTTTGCGCCAAATGTTTTTTTCTTTGAGAATTGAAACCGTCTGATCTGATAAAGCCATTCTGGATATTAGAAAAACGTTAGGCATAAAAAAAGCCTGTTTCGAATTAACAAAACAGGCTACCAAAGCAAACGGCGAAGGAAATTATCTATCTGCCCTTTTTAAAATAAATTCTTTCTCTTCGCCTTCAAATTCAGTGTTTAACTAATCTCACCACTAATGTAATACCTAGTGTGCTCTATATCAAAAATTTCCAAAGTGAGGGTAACGGTGAACTTATTGCCATCAACAACCCCGTCGGTAAGGGGGATAATTCCGGCGGGAGTTGTTGCGGCACCAGTTAGGGTCCTTCCATCGGTTTGGAATTGGAATAATAATTCGACCAGTTCTTGTGGAGTTAGCAATTCTCCATTTCAGCGTTCATCCATTTTGTTGAGTGTCTGCCGAAGCCATTAAAACGAACTGAAAAAAGATTGAATTAACAACTCGTTAGAAAATCATAGTTTTGAATTGGTTTGTTACTATTCGAAAGAAAGATACTAAGACTTAATGCTCGTGCCGATTACAGACCGTTAATATTGCTTAGATGTTTGTAATTTTAGTTGTCAATGTTGAAGAATGGCTAATTTTTTTTAATCAAAAAAAAAGCCTACTCCCTTCTAAAGGAGTAAGCCTGTTCTATTCGCTTGTTCTCTTTGCTACTTCGTCGATCGATTCAGGGTAAAATTTGCTGTATTGCCCTGGTATCGTGTGCTTATCAACAATTGATCTCTTAGTAAGTAACCGGTGTGATACACATCTACATCACCATAAGTAATCTTAAATGAGATGGTATTACCGTTCACGTATCCATTTTCTATTTTATACTCAATTTCGTTGGTGGTAACATTTCCTTCTAAATTATCACCTTGTGTTTTCAGGTCGTAAATAACTTCAACTTTACCACTATCGGTGTATTGAAAAGTCGACCATTCTCCTTGTATCTCTTGGGCATCTAAAACTGCTGCTAACGACAAGATCAGGTTCAATAAAATTGTAATGCTGTACTTCATTGCTAACGTATTTTATTTCTTTAATCAAACCTAGGAAGACTTGTTCCGATATACCATTAACTCCCTTTAAAGTAGAATAGAAGATCTTAATAATTGGTATTCAATTGGCTTGAATACCTATCAAAAATTAATAATTCAGCATATTCTGGTTCAATTTCAAAAAAAAAGCGAGTAAGCTTTTCGCCACTCGCTTTTTCATCGTAAATAATGCACTTGCACTATCTATAATCTATGCTTCATCCAACTCCAAGTTTTCCTTAATAACGCGTTCCTGTATATCGTAAGGAACTGATCCATAATGGCTGAATTCACGCTTGTACGTTGCACTACCTTGCGTCATCGATTTCAAGCGAGTTGAGTAATGGTCGAGTTCTTCGAGGGGAACATGAGCTTTGATCTTTTGCAAAGCTCCTTCGGCATCCATCCCTTGGATTTGCCCTCTGCGTGTACCCAAATCGCTCAACACATCGCCCATATAATTAGCTGGAACAGTTACTTCTACTTCATAAACCGGCTCCATAAGCTGTGGATTGGCATCCAAAAATCCTTTTCTGAAGGCCATACGTGCCGCCATTTTAAAAGCTGCTTCGTTCGAATCTACCGAGTGCATCGAACCATCGTACACCGAAACCCGGATATCACGTGCACGACAACCACTCATAGGTCCACTTTCCATTTTTTCCATGATTCCTTTAACAATAGCTGGCATAAACCGATTATCGATTACACCACCAACTATACAGTTTTGGAACACCAGTTTTCCACCCCAATCCAATTCGTGCTCTTCAACCTTCCGCACTTTAATATCATCTGGCATGGGTTTGCCTTCGGTAAACGGCTCAATTAACAAGTGCACTTCGCCATATTGCCCGGCACCACCAGATTGCTTTTTGTGCTTATAACTCACACGCACGTCACTGGTTATGGTTTCTCGATAAGGAATTCGTGGTGTAAAAAACTCAACATCCAACTTAAAACGATTTTTCAATGCATGTTCGATGGTATTCAAGTGCTCCTCACCTTGTCCATGAATGATAATCTGCTTTAGCTCTTGGCTATGCTCAATTACTACCGATGGGTCTTCTCGATGAATCTGATGTAAGGCATTGCCCAATTTATCCTCATCGCCCTCTTTCGTTAATTTAACTGCTGTTCTGATCACCGTTGATGGGAAATGAATTTCATCCATGGTAATGTCGTGACCCTTTTCGTGCAAAGTATCATTCACTTCACTGTCTCGCAGTTTAACTACAGCACCGATATCACCGGTTTTTACCTCCGATATTTCGATACGCTCATGCCCTTCGGTTAAAAACAGATTGCCCAATCGTACCATATTGGAGTTTCGAGAATTCTGGAGATCCATTCCCGCTTTCATTGTTCCGCCGTACGCTTTAAAGTAAATCAAATCTCCCACGTGCGACTCAGAGTGAGTTTTGAACAAGAACATGATGGGTTTGCCATCGGGGTCGAGCACTACATCATCTCCATTCGCGTCTTTTGGGGAATTTACTTGAAGAGGATTCGGAGCTACATCGTCGATAAAGCCCATAATGCGACCGGTTCCCATATTTCGAGAAGCGCAAGCACAAAACAGTGGGTGGATATTCCCTCGCACAATCGATAGATGTAGACCGTCTTGCATTTGTTCTTCGTCCAGCTCACCATGCTCAAAATAGATGTCCATCAAAGTCTCATCATTTTCAGCAATCACTTCAACCAACTCTTGATGTAATTTAGTGGCACGATCTTTTTCTGAATCCGGAATCGGGAGTTTATCGGGTTTTCCACCACTTTCAGGAAATTCATACATCGTCATCCTAAGCACATCAATAATAGCATGGAAATCGGTACCTTCGCTAAATGGATACTGCACCACGGTAACTTCGCGGCCAAAATGCTCTTTCGATTCTTCTACAGACTTCCAAAAGTCAGACCGCTCGTTGTCTAACTTGTTTATCACAAACATGCTGGGCACATTATATCTGCGCAAATATTTCCATAGCAAATCGGTGCCTACTTCTACCCCATTTTCAGCGTTTATTGTCATAATAGCGGTATCTGCTACTTTTAACGCACCTACTACTTCGCCAATATAATCTGACGTGCCCGGGGTGTCGATTAAATTGATTTTATGCCCTCGCCAATCAAGGTTCATAAACGATGAAAAAATTGATTTCCCCTTTTCTTTTTCTAAATCATGATAGTCGGAAACGGTATTTTTATCTTCAATACTTCCGCGTCGGTTTATGGCTCCGGCTTCAAACAACATAGTTTCGGCAAGTGTTGTTTTTCCGGAGCCGGAATGGCCTACCAGCACAACATTACGGATTCGGGTGGGATTGTAAACTTTCATGGTTACCTCCGATTAATTGGTTAGTTAAGATGAACCAATGATCAACATTCGATCTGTACAGCGATTAGATAATTGTAGTGTTCCTCTATAGTTCATCTTTTGAATGGTTTCATTTAAGAAACTGTGTTTTGATTTTTCAAGGAACATGCAGAACATTCATGAAGCGAATGTGAAGACTTAAACTAAACATCTGGCACAAAGAATCAACATGAAAAATATCCTCTTAATACAAACAGGCGGCACCATCGCAATGAGCGCACAAGGTGATGGCGTTGAGCTCAATCCTGATGCGTGGTCTGATACATTGGTCGAACGTGTTCCACAGCTCGGCGACTTAGCTCAGATTCAGACTATGCCCTTGTTTTTTGAGGATTCTTCGGATTTAAATCACACCCATTGGATCAAACTGGCAGAGTGTATTTTTGAGCATTATGATGAATTTGACGGCTTCGTAGTTCTTCACGGCACCGATACCATGGCGTATACAACCTCAGCGCTTTCGTACGCGCTTCAAAACTTGAGCAAGCCCGTAATTTTTACGGGAAGTCAGGTTCCTCTTTCGTCCATCCGATCCGATGCCCGTCGAAACTTGATCAACTCTATAGAAATGGCCACCTCAAATTTGCAAGAAGTCGCCATTTGCTTTAACGATCATGTGTACCGGGGAAACCGAGCTACAAAATTGAGTATCGGCGATTTTGATGCCTTTGGGAGTCCAAATCTTGATCCTTTAGCCACCATCGGTCTAGAAATAAAATCACGCTATTTAACCCGACTCGTTACCGATCTGTTTTCGATAAAAGCCGATTACTCGAACGAATTGTTGGTGCTTACTGTATTTCCCTCGCTAAGTACCCAACATCTTATGAATCTTGATGTATCTAAACTTCGAGCCATTATTGTTCGAAGTTTTGGCAGCGGGAACATCCCCACCAAAGGCGAATATAGTTTGTTGAAATTTTTGCAACGATGCACCGATGAAGGGGTAATTGTGGCGGTTGTATCGCAGGCCGATTTTGATGCAGTAAATTTGAGCAAATACTCTGCCGGTCGTGCTGTAGCAAATGCAGGGGCTATTTCTGCAGGTGATATGACTTTGGAAGCAGCCTTAACCAAAATGATGTGGCTGATGGCGCAATACGAAGACAAAGCCACCATTGAAGCAGAGTTTCAGAAAAATTTGGCCGGTGAATTAACGGTTTAATACGGCAATTCGCAGGGATTTACGAATCAGCTAATAACTTTTAATCCGATAGGCTCGGAATTCTCTTATCCATGATCTTAAACCATAATGGCGGGACCAGAGCAATTAGAATCATCATCGGATAACCAAAAGGTAGCTCCGGTGCATCCTCATGATGATCAAGCACTTGGTATTTCTTACTGGCAATGTAATGGTGATCGGAATGACGTGTAAGTTCATACAGCACTATTCGACCGATTTGATAATTAGCATTCCATGAATGAACGGGGCGAACGCGCTCATATCGACCATTATCTAGTTTTTTCCTCCTCAACCCGTAATGCTCTAAGTAGTTAATCGTTTCGAGTAAAAGGATTCCAACCAATCCACTGGCTGCTATAATCAACACTCCAAACACAGTGGTGAAATATGAGAGTATCGCAAGATATATGAGTTGAATGACGGTGAACTGAATCATTTGATTTTTGAAGCTCCAAATTGAAATGTCTTTCTTTTGTAGTCGCTCAGCTTCCAGCTTCCAAGCGCTGAGGTAACTTCCTATCAATGATTTGATCCAAAACCAGAACAACCAATCCCCTTTCTTTGCACTTGCAGGGTCTTCATCGGTAGCAACAAATTTATGATGCCCTCGATTGTGCTCAATAAAAAAATGCATGTATAAGGCAGGAATGAGCAAAATTTGTCCTAATCGCTGTTCGTAAGCTGCCTTTCGATGTCCAAGCTCGTGAGCAACGTTAATTCCACACGATCCGATCACAATTCCCACCGACAACAGGTTGCCTATCAACTCAACATTGGTAAGAGTGCTGGCATTAATCACACTAACAAATAACCCAACTATGAAGAATACCACCGGCACATTCAAATACAGCAGCCAATCAAAAATTCGTTTCCCTAACAAAGTCTGACGGGTCGCATCATCAACATTGGAAGTATCAACCGGTCCGATTTGATCGAAGATTGGAATCAACACAAACGAAAATATTACGGCGCCCCAAGCTAAGAATCCTCCCACTAACAGCCCGAAAACTGCAAGAAGCGGATTTATGTACGCCGCCAGATACTTTAAATCCTTCATTACTTTTTTCTGCTGAATGTAGCAGATAGTAGTCATTTTTACACATGCCAATTATTCCAATCTAAAGCGATTTTATTGCTAACCAATATTCTTAATTTCATATTCCTAATTGATTTCCTATACTCTGCGAAAACAAGGGGTCATGTACTTTATATTTGATTTAGAAACCATTCCGGATATTGATTTTATCCGAACCGTATTAAACGATCAGGAATCGGACGAGGAGCATTTGCTCGAAAAAGCCAGTGAAGAATTAGCTCGGAATAAATCCGGCTTTTTACCTCCAATGTATCATCGAATGGTATCTTGGGTTGGTCTTTGGATCGAAAATACGGGAGGCCCGCGCCAAAAAGTAGCCTGGAACGGCACCGACGAAAAAGAAGGACTTCTAAAGATTTTCGAGGCGATCGGCACTTTTAAAGATTTCGGACTTATCCATCATAACGGAAAGGGATTCGATATTCCTGTACTCACCTATCGGGCTATGAAACACGGACTTCAGATGCCGGTTCGAATGAGCGATTACGACATCCGTTACCGATATAGCAGGCATAATATTGATCTGGTGGATGAATTTAGCAATTACGGCGCCAGCTCATGGCCAAAGCTAAAACATCTGGGGCAGCTGATCGGGATTCCCTTCAAACAAACCGGAGAAGGAAATCAGGTTTATGAAATGTTTAAACGTAACGAACTTGATCTGATCGAGCATTACTGCTATGAAGATGTGATGGCAACTTATATAGTGTGGCTGTACATGCAATTTACCACCGGGCATATTCCCGAAAATCAATTTGAAAACTTAAAAGAAAGGGCCTTAGGCAAGTTGAATGAGATTCAATCGATCTAGTTTATTTAGCTTAAACTACCTGTTTCTTGTATTAGGATGCCTGAGTTTGTTTTCGTGTATGTCGCTATATAGTGCGAATCAGATAATCTCGCAAACCAATTCTTTTAGCGAACATGGAGACATTGACAATCTATTTCTTGCGGTTTTTTTTGATAAACCTTTAAAAAAACATAGAAAAGATTTTCAGAATTATGTAGAAAAAGAACTATCAAAAAGGGACATTCAATTTGAAACTAATTTGTATGAATTAAATGATTACTCAGAATCAGACAGTCTTGATCTGATAAGAAATCAGGTAGTGAAATTGGGGTTAGAGTATTTTTTAGTAGTTAAAGATATAAAGAGGGATGAGAATATCTATGGCGAAACATATAGCACGAATTCCAATTACCCCACATTTATACCTATTAAAGTGCATAAACAAATTATTCATCGAATAGATGTTTTCTTGTATTCAGGAACCAATCCAAATTATTTGTGGAAAGCTTCAACTAAAGTGGAAAATAAAATAAACGGAAAAATTATTGCTAGACTAATCATAGATAAAATGAGTTCGGATGGACTTTTTCCTGAATAAATAAGAAGGGGTACACTTTCGGGAAGCGGGAACCCAATCACAGAAACAATTTTACAATAAATGCGAACATCTTATCAGCTACTATTACTGATTTTAATTTTGACTTCACTGAATTGTTCAAACCTCCGTACTTATGTAGGTCACAATTATCCACCTAAGAATATAGATTATTCAATAAGTAGTATACACTATGCTATAAATCTAAGTTCGAAATTTTTATCTACAGATAAATACATAGTTGACCATTCCAAAGAATCTTACACTACAAATTCGATTGACTTTACTTATTCGCGTAAAATTCGCCCGAAAACAGAAGTTAAATATTCACTTGAAGAACTTAGGGAGATTGGCATTAAGAACGAGTCCGATCTTTTGTTACTTATTATTGATACTGAACATGTTGAAAATATAATGATCGGCTCAGTAGCTTATCGGGAACTAGATATGGTAATTGATGTAGTTCTATTTGAAGTTGACACGATGGATGAACTTTGGTCAGCCACATTGAACTTAAAAGAATTTGGAGTTGCTACCAGAGAGGAAAAAGGAATTAAATTAAGTAACTCTATTATTTCAGAGATGAAAAAATTGAATTATTTACCCAGTTCATTTAATTGATATTTTTTTATTTCGAACAAATACATATTCACGTAGTTAAAAAAGCCCTTCCATAATATTTTATTAAATTTATTTAGGCAATTCACATTAATACCTAAAGTATTTTTGTTCTTATAGCGTTACACTTCGACCACTTAACTCATCACTTGTCGGAGAAAAATGAAAAAAATCATTGCTACACTGTTATTCACAGTGTTCACTACAGTCAGTGCTTTTGCTCAAGAAGCAGAAGCAACCATTAACGCCGGCGACACCGCCTGGCTTCTTATCGCAACCGCTTTAGTAATGCTGATGACCCCTGCCGGTCTCGCACTTTTCTATGGTGGACTCACCCAAAACAAACACGTACTCAACACCATTGGCATGAGCTATATGGCTTTTTGTACTGGAACGATCGTTTGGGTGGTCATTGCATACTCACTCGCATTTAGCACGGGTAACGCCTTTATTGGAGGTCTAGACAATATTATGCTTTCAGGAATTGGAGTAAATGATGTAAGCGGCACCATCCCGACCCTGCTGTTTGTTGTATTCCAAGGCACCTTTGCAGCAATTGCCGTGGCCATTGTATCAGGCTCAATTATTGAGCGTGTTCGCTTTTCTACCTGGGGTATCTTTACCGTGCTCTGGGTAATTGCTGTTTATGCACCGATCGCCCATTGGGTTTGGGGAGGCGGATTCCTAAGCGATAGTGGCGAAATGGATTTTGCCGGCGGAACTGTAATCCATATTAATGCTGGTGTTGCAGGACTTGTCCTTTCCTACTTAGTTGGAAAGCGTATGGAGCACAGCTTAGAAGAAGTCCGTAAACCATCTTCCATCAAATTTATGATTCTCGGATCTGCCCTTCTTTGGTTTGGATGGTTTGGCTTTAATGGTGGAAGTCAGCTTGCGGCCGACGGTATCGCTGCGAATGCTCTGCTGGTAACCAACGTTGCTGCTTGTGCCGGTGCCCTTGTATGGTTAACCATCGAATGGTTTATCGTAAAAAAGCCCACATTAATAGGTATGGCCTCAGGAGCGGTATCAGGACTTGTAGGCATCACACCCGCTTCAGGCTATGTTGATGTATCCGGAGCACTAGCCATTGGTGTGATTTCAGGTATTGTTGGATATTGGGGCGTTGTACATCTGAAATCGATGATCAAACACGATGACACACTGGATGCATTTGGAATTCATGGCTTAGTAGGTATCGCGGGCGCCATCTTAACCGGTGTATTCGCCAATCCTGAAATTAATGGCGGAGCAGGTCTGCTCTACGGCAACGCTGCTCAGGTATGGATTCAAACTAAAGCTGTTTTAATCACCATTGCCTATTCGGCGGTGGCAACAACCATTGTATGGAAAGTATCTTCACTGATTACTCAAGGCGGACGCATAGAAGAGGATCTCGAGCTCGAAGGAATGGATATTGGCTACCATGGAGAGCAACATTTAGTAGTTGATGAGTCACATATCAACACTTCTGAAGCTGTTATATGAAATTTTATTAATTAATCTTAATATTTTATATAATATTATTTATAATACACTTAAAAGTCTTTTAACAGAGGCTTTTTTGATAAAATACATAATTAGAGAAAATTAATATTAAAAAGCTCTAATGTTTCTAACGTTTCTGACGATAACTCTTTTAAACAAGAGAGAAAATTCAGGAACAGAACAATGTCAAGAGCTTTAACAATCATCACATTCGCGGTACTAGTAATCAACTGTCAGTCTACACCAATCAGTCAAGAGTTTGAAAGTCAAGAGAGCGTTAGTCAGGCATCGGAGGAAAACCAACCTACCACATGCCTGACTAACAACCAATCTGACGAGTGTGCATTAGAGTTAAACACCATCGACTTCGAATTAGTTGAAACTGTATGCAATCCTTACGAAACGGTAGTTGACATTTCTACCGGTTTCTATACCCCAGCTGGTTTAGGTGATGGTTCTACCAGCCGTATTGATTGGGAGTTTCTTCCAAATGGTAACGGTGGATTCTGGACAACTGGAATCGATCAGCCGGTAGCTCCAAATACAGCTGGTACTATGAGCATGACAGGTTGCTTTACATTCGGAAGCCAAGATACCCTACGCATTACACGTACTATTAAAGATGAGTTAGGAAACGTAAGTAACGAAATGGTTATTGAAGTTGAGAATCCAAACAGATCAAAAATCAACACTTCTGCAAAAGCTGCTTTCGAATATCAATCGTCTTTCTTAAGCATCAACTAAGAACAGAATCAAACGATTCTGTTGGGGTCACTGAAATCCGGAATTGGCCCCCGATACCCGAAAATCTTTTTCATCCACTTTACGCTCGTCTCGCTTTGATTCTTAATGTACCATTGATCTGCCGCACGGCGAGCTCCTAAGCCCCAACTAGGATACGGATGAATGGTATCAGCAAGATTTCGCAATGTAACACCATTCCTCATTGCCACCGCAAATTCCGATATCATTTCACCGGCATGCGCTCCTACCACTCCAGCGCCATAAATTTTTCCGGTTAGTTTGCTAGCAAAAATTTTAATCATCCCTGCTGTTTCGCCTTCAGTTATTGCACGATCAATTTTGGAGTATGGAAAACGATACACTTCGTATTTTGTGTTTTTAGCATCCAGTTGTTTCTGTGTGGCTCCGATATGAGCCAATTCGGGTGAAGTGTAAGTTGCCCAAGGCACATGTTTCTGATCGATGCTCATCGGTAATTTCAAAAGTGCCCGTGTTACTGCAACTTTACTCATATGCTCACTCATGTGCGTGAATTGATAGCGCCCGGTTACATCACCCATTGCATAAATATGGCTCACGTTGGTTTTGCAGCTATTATCAACCTGCACCCCTTTTTTTGTTGATTTAACTCCGGCCGCATCAAGGTTTAAGCGCTCAAAATTTGCTTTCCGACCGGTTGCAACTAATAAATGAGTGCCAAATATTGCTTTCTCTTCTCCATTTTGCTCAATAAAAATCTGTACACCCGTCGCACTTTTTTCTACTTTATTGATGGATGCACTCATTTCGAAATTAACACCTTGATTAGCTAACTCACCTGCTAAAATTTCTACTAACTCAGGATCATCATTTTGCATGATTCGATCTGCCATATCTACAACCGTAACCTGTGCACCTAGATTTACAAAAGCTTGACTCATTTCAATTCCGATTGGACCGCCACCTATAATTATCAGATGCTCCGGTAAATGATCGATTTCAAACAGCGACTCGTTGGTAACATATTCTACATCATCGAGCCCGGCGATGGGTGGTACAAAAGCCTTTGCTCCGGTTGCAATAAAAAAATATCGACTGGAAACAATACGAATTTCTCCACTTTCCAGCTTAATCTCGATTGTATGTTCATTTTTGAAAGATGCCTCTCCGAAAACTACTTCGATGCCCATGTCTTCGTAAATCTCAGGACGGTCAGCATCTTCATACACCTCATCACGAATGTGATGTACGTGTTCAATTACTTTTTTAAAATTGATCTCGGGCTCGTTATCCAGCAACCCGAACTTACCGGCATTTCTAATTTGATGTGCTATTTTTCCGGCTTTAAGCAGTACTTTTGATGGAACACAACCTGTCCAGGTACAATCGCCACCCAAACGATGCGATTCTATCATCATAGTTTTGGCACCCACATTTGCGGCTATTCCTGAGGCTGTTAACCCTGCGGCACCTCCACCTATAACGATGGCATCAAATTCGTAAGTAGACATAAAAAAGTCTCCGATTTAGAAATTATGTAGCTAAGATAGACTTAGCAGTACATCAACCAAAATCGGAGACTAAATGTTTACGGAATTGTTAGATATTTACTTCTTCTAGTTTTCGGTTTTTGATCACAGACTGAGCAATTGCCAAATGTGCAATTGGGACGCGATAAGGTGAGCAAGAAACGTAGTTCATTCCTAGCTTGTAGCAATAATCGATACTTGCAGGATCTCCACCATGTTCGCCGCAAATACCCACTTTTAAATCAGGATTCGCCGCATGTCCGAGTTCAGTTCCCATGTGTACCAACTGCCCAACTCCTTCTACATCCAACGTTTGGAAAGGATCATCCACAAGAATACCTTCTTCCAAATAATATGGAATGAACTTTGTGGCATCGTCGCGACTGTATCCTAAGGTCATTTGGGTTAAGTCGTTGGTACCAAATGAGAAGAACTCCGCTTCTTTCGCTATTTGATTTGCAACTAACGCAGCTCTGGGCACTTCAATCATGGTTCCAATTTTGAAATCGATGCGCTCTTTATACTCACCAAATACTTGCTCGGCTGTTTGTTCAATTATTGCCCGTTGATTTACAAACTCTCGAACAGTTCCAACCAAAGGCACCATGATTTCAGGAACAGCTTCCACGCCTTCCCATTTCAATTCAAGAGCAGCCTCGATAATAGCTCGAGTTTGCATTTCGGTAATTTCCGGGTGAGTAATTCCCAATCGACAACCGCGATGACCAAGCATTGGGTTGAATTCTTTAAGAGCGTTTACTTTTCGTTTCAACACATCTGTGCTTATTTCTAAAGCATCAGCTACTTCTTTTATCTCGCTTTTAGTGTGAGGTAAGAACTCATGTAAAGGTGGATCCAGCAAGCGAACTGTAACCGGTAAACCATCCATTTCGCGGAAAATGCCTTTAAAATCTTCCTTCTGGAATGGCAAAAGTTTATTTAATGCTCGTTTCCTTTCTTCAGGAGTTTCTGAGATTATCATCCGACGAACTGCTGTTACCCGTTCATCTTTAAAAAACATATGTTCGGTACGAGCCAGCCCAATACCTCTAGCACCTAAGCTTCTGGCTAACGATGCGTCTTCCGGAGTTTCTGCATTCGCTCTAACTTCCATGCTTTCGAAGCTCGCTACCCATCGCATAAAAGTTTCATATTCTCCGCTTAGCACAGGAGGATGCATTTCGCGTTGACCTAGCATGATAATACCACGGGTACCATCAATCGAAATCCAATCGCCTTCGTAAACAGTAATTTCACCATTGGTGAACGATTTGTTTTTGTAGTTGATTACGATGTCGCTGCAACCTGCTACACAAGGTTTACCCCAACCGCGAGCTACAACTGCAGCATGTGAGGTCATGCCTCCACGTGAAGTTAAAATACCTTCAGCCGACGACATGCCGCCTACGTCTTCCGGGCTGGTTTCGATTCGAACTAAAATCACCATTTCGCCATTTTCTGCTGCTTTTTCCGCTTTTTTACTACTGAAAACAACTTTTCCCACAGCCGCGCCTGGTGAAGCCGGTAAACCATGGACTATAATTTCGGTTTCATTGATATCGTCTACTTTAAACTGCGGATGCAATAATTGCTCGATATGTTCCGGCTCTACCAATCCGCTTATGGCATCTTCTTTGGTAATCAAATCTTGATTCACTAAATCCACCGCAATTTTTACAGCAGCTGAACCGGTCCGTTTTCCATTTCTGGTTTGCAGGATGTACAACTTACCTTCTTGCACGGTAAACTCGATATCCTGCATATTTTTGTAGTGTGCTTCTAACTTACTGGTATAGCGAAAGAGCTCATCATACACTTCGGGCATCTCTTTTTTCATCTCAGAAATTGGCTCTGGTGTTCTGATCCCGGCCACCACATCCTCCCCTTGGGCATTTATCAAATACTCGCCATAAAGCTCATGCTCGCCGGTGGATGGATTTCGGGTAAAACATACGCCGGTGGCACTACTTTCGCCCATATTTCCATAAACCATGGCTTGTACATTAACGCCGGTTCCCACCAATCCTGAAATGTGGCTGATTTCGCGGTATTTAATTGCTCGGCTACTGTTCCATGATGAGAAGACTGCATTTACAGCAAATTTGAGTTGTTCAACCGGATCTTCAGGGAACATGTGTCCGGTATGCTTGCGGTAAATAGCTTTGTAACGATCGGTTAGAATTTTCAACTCTTCTGCCGATAGATCGAGGTCGTTTTTAACCCCACTTTCTGTTTTAAGATGATCAATCGCTTCTTCGAAATACTCGTGAGCAACGCCCATCACAACATCGCCAAACATATCTATAAAACGGCGATAACTGTCGAAAACGAAGCGTTCATTACCTGTTTTATTGATGAGTGCTTCAACAACGGTATCGTTTATTCCAAGATTCAAAATGGTGTCCATCATACCCGGCATAGAAACGGCTGCACCTGAACGAACTGAAATAAGTAGTGGGTTTACAGGATCACCAAATTTTGTTCCGGTCTCATTTTCGATATGGTGAACACCTTCGATGATTTGATCGTAGAGTTTTTCAGGCCAAACCATTCCATTCTCGATGGTGAAAGCACATGCCTCAGTGGATATCGTGAATCCCGGAGGTACAGGAATACCGATATTACACATTTCTGCGAGATTAGCACCTTTGCCCCCAATTAACTCTCGCATGTTTCTGTTTCCGTCGGTTTCTTTACCAAAGCGGTATACAAAATGTTGATCGGCCATGATCATCCTCAATTCTTTAATTTTTTGTTTCCTCAATCGAGATTAGTGGTAAACAAAAAAGCACCTGCCATTAACCTCGGCTTAAGTATCACAAATGCTTATGAAGATAATATGTAGAGGGGTTTCAGGATGATATCAGTTATCGGATGAAATCTTCAGGCGTATTTTTATATACAAAGTGTAGGAACTATATCCGATTAATAATGCAATAATCACATATACCCACCAAGCTACATTTCGGCCGAAAATCAACACATACAATGCCGGCATAATAAAAAAGAAAAGCGTACTGATTACCGGAACATTTATTGCTATTTGCTTGCGATGATTACGTATAATCCACGCCATCGAGCCTAGATAAGGAGGTATAGAGCCCACATATAGAATTGCAAAAAGGATAGGATTCACATTATGCTCTACGCCCAATTCTTTTACCGAATCCCACAAAGTTAATATCCATTCACTCATCGGCGGGTGCGTCTACATGGTCAATTTTTCCGCGTACTTTTTTAATGGTAGAATATGCTCCAACTCCCACCATAGCCACAACAATCACATATACCCAAACAGGCACATTTCGTCCGGCAATAATCAGGTACAAATACGACGAGATAAAAAATAACGTTGCCGAAAGTGACGGCAAAATAATCGACTTCCCTTTTTTGTAGTTTCGCACAATCCACGCAATAGAAATGGTAAAAAACGGAATTGCCCCAACATAAATACTCCCGAAAATTATTGGATTTACTCCATAGTTATCGCCTAAACTTAGGAACCAAATTTTTATCGTTTCGAACAATTCTGCCATTATCTTTGTTATTAAAATGATGTACAATATTTTTCAATTATTGAAGTAATTGTGAAATATCTTTGCTTGTAATAATACCACACATCTGTGAAAAGAGGCATAACAAAAATATCATATCTCATTTGGTTCATCGCGATCGGCGGCTTCGTCGGTTCTACGATGCATTACCATAGCGAGAGCCTCCATTGTTTAGATCACGGTGATGAGCAACATTACACCGTAAATGAGCAGTTGTGCCCAATCGGGCTAGTAAAAAAATCTCAACTAAGTACTACTGTAGATACTATTGAGACCATTTTCACTGAAATTGGCCTACTCAGCCAACCTCTTTATTTAATTCAAGCAGAAACCTTTTTTAATTATAAAAAGAATCGCGCTCCCCCCTCTTTGGTTTGACCCGGATTTAATAAAACGCAATACAGCGTAAACTCAATGTTATCTTTTTAAAATTCATCAAGCCATGAACAACAAAACGTTATTCAATAATCTATTTCTATACTCTGTACTCGGAATTTTCATTACCGTGTCTGCCTGCACAAACTCAACCTCTTCCGATGATCATGACGAGCATTCTGATCCGGAAGGATTTGTACTTACAATGAATGGAGCTGATATCATAACACAACTACCTGGTGGAACCATTTCAGGTGAATTCGAGCTCGCTCCCGGAGAAGAAACAGATCTTATAACTATACACTTTATAGCTGAAGATGGTGACCGATTTCAACCTGATAAGCCAGAGTATAGCCTTGGATTCGAATTCGAAGATGCTGGCATTGCCGAGTTCGAACAACATACTGAAGATGGTAAATGGAGTTTCCACATCCATGCAGAAGCAGCTGGCATTACCGACCTTCGTTTAAAACTTTTGCATAACAATCATTCTGATTTTACTACGCAGGATATTCACGTTCACGTAGAATAATAAATCATCATTTTGAACCTTCTATTATCATTTATATTGCTATTCCTTGGGCATTCGTTGCCCGGGGATAGTAATACTCTTTCGGGTACCGTTATCGATTCGGAAACCGGAGAAACTGTGCCATTTGTTTATCTCCATGTTGAAGAACTCAATCGATCTACCACCACAGATGCTAACGGGTATTTCAAGATCCAAAACCTCCCGGTTGGCGAAATCCATCTTGCAGCGCATCGCTTGGGTTATAAAACCAAACATATTTCCCTCAGCATTTCCAGCGATGAAGAACTTGAAATTCAGATTTTACTTTCTCCAACTTTATTAAGTTCGCAATCGATTGAAGTCACGGCAAATGAACTTACCAGTGGTTCACATCTCACTCATGTTTCGCAAAAGTTATTTGGCGATGATCTTCGCCAGCAAATGGGAGCAACGCTAGCTCAAACATTATCCAACATCCCGGGTGTTTCTCAGCGTACGATGGGTGGAGCTACCGGCAGACCTATAATTCGAGGTCTTGGCGACGAACGTCTTTCCATTTTAGAGGATGGGATAAACAGTGGCGATATTTCTGATCAGTCTTCCGATCATGCAGTTACTATCGAATCTTCATCCACCCAAGAAATTGAAATTGCACGTGGTCCGGCAGCATTGGTTTATGGGGCAAATGCAGTTGGAGGCATCATCAATGTGGTGAGTAACAAAATCAGCACAAATATTCCTCAACGGGTAAACGGCACTTTTTCCTTATCCGGCGAGACCGTAAGTACTGCAGGTGCTTCCTCCCTTTCGCTGAGCGTGCCTGTGAAGAGCTTTGTAGTTAATGCCAATGTAAATGGCCGTACATCGCTTGATATCAATACCCCGGAAGGCGTCATCGAAAATTCGTACACAAACACATACTCTTCAACCCTAGGGCTCAGTTTTGTTCGTGATTGGGGCTACATCGGAAGCTCACTTTCGTACTACGATAGTAACTATGGTATTCCTCCTGATCCGGCGGGTCATCCAAATGGTGTAGACATCGATATGCACA
Source organism: Balneolaceae bacterium (assembly GCA_034669965.1). Taxonomy (GTDB): domain Bacteria; phylum Bacteroidota; class Rhodothermia; order Balneolales; family Balneolaceae; genus HXMU1420-13. The sequence continues at coordinate 291,052 of JAXMOK010000003.1, forward strand.
AATTCCAATATGTGGTTAAGGGCGAGTATGTTATTGATCAGGATTTTCTAAAAGTTTGGGAAACCGACTTTTCAATTAACAATTACAATCATATCGAATTTGAATCAAATGGTAGCATTGGCACCGAGTTTGGGTTGGTAACTACCAATTTAAGGTCATTTGTATCACACGGTGAGTTAGGTGTTTTTGAAAAAGGAAGGACCGGTATTTCTGTTGAAATCGAAGATTACGCGGTATTTGGAGCTTCTACGCCAAACTCAAACAGTTATAGTTTCGGGGCATTTATCGTAGAAGAACGAGACTTCAACGACGTACATTTTGAGGCAGGCGTACGATTCGATTTTGTTCGCAATGCCCCAAAACAAAACGATCCTACCTCGAATATTGGAAACATCAGAACTAGGGATTTCACGGCACTTTCTTCTTCGGTAGAAGCGATTTATCCCATTAACGAACAAATAATAATTGGTGCAACGGTACTCAACTCATTTCGCGCCCCTTCGCTTGAAGAACTTTATTCAGAAGGTCCTCATCTTGCTTCCTATAGTTTTGAAATCGGAAACCCTGAGCTAGAGGCTGAGCGAGGATTGGCAAAAGAACTTTTTGTGACGTACAACAACCGGAATACTGTAATTGAAGCAGCCGTATACCATAACGGGTTCTCTAATTATCTATATGCACAAGACACCGGTCGTAGAAATAATCGAAACCCGGATTTGAATGATTTTCAATTTGTTGGAGTAGAAGCTCAACTGTATGGATTCGAGCTTTCTCTAGAACAACAACTTTTGAAAAATTTACTCTTTAATGGCTCGATTAGTTATACCATAGGGCGACAAAACGAATCCACAACAAGCACAAAACAAGTACCACTACCTTTAATTCCTCCCTTATCATTTAAATCATCGATCAAATATTCGGCTAAAAGTTTTGAGATTGGAACACGACTAACAGCTTCAGCCGAACAAAACGATTTGGGTGACTTTGAAACCAAGACCGATGATTTCATTCTTCTTGATGGGTTTGCATCCTACTCGTTAATGGCTGGCAAATTACTTCATACCTTTTCGTTCAACGTTACTAATGTGTTGAATAACACCTACTATAATCACCTTTCTCGGATAAAGGAATTAAACCCAGAAGCAGGACGAAATATGTCATTGTTATACCGACTATATTTCTAGTAATAAAAAAAAGCCACGGTTCTTCATGCCGTGGCTTTAGCTTAGGTTCAGCTTAAGGAGTGACTAGTTGACTAACTGTAAGTGATTACAGATGCTCTCTTAACACTCCTAAGAGAAATGAGCTGTTACATTGTTACAGTTTTTTTTAAAAAAAATTCGTTTTAGTTTAGTATTGAAACCTAAATCTATAATATTCATTAGCTTGAAAGTTCAAATAATCAGAATTTTAGTCGTAATTCTTGCCCTTTTTATAAATTCTTGTAATACCCTTAAAGAAATTGTGAGCGCCGATAAACCACAACTTTCTGTCGCAGATTTCAAGGTTGATCAGTTTTCATTAACTGATATTGATCTACTATTTGATATTAAAATCGACAACCCCAACCCACTTTCAGTTTCTATCAATAATTACGATTACTCTTTGGTGATTGCCGATCAACAATTTGTTTCCGGCACGCAAGCCTTACAAACGACGGTTGCTGCCTCTTCATCCAACATTGTACAAATACCTGTTTCATTCGGATATCAAGAATTGTTCGATACCTTTCAACATATTCGCGACCAGGAAGAAACTGAGTTTACTTTTGAAGGGATGATTGCGGTTGATGTACCGATTCTAGGACTTCTTGAAATTCCGTATTCCCAGACAGGCAAACTTCCTGTTGTTAAGCGCCCTAGAATCCGTGTTAACAAAATGAGGGTAAGAAGTATTTCTTTATCAAAGATCGCGTTGGATTTTGATTTCGAAATCGAAAACCCGAATGCATTCGATATTGAACTCAGTAATTTTTCGTACGATTTAGCTATTAACCGATTAGATGCAATTTCGGGTAATATTTATGAACGTGTCGGAATCGAAAGTAAAACTTCAAATACGTTAACCATCCCTTTAGAAATAAATGTGTTGCAAGCAGGAATGGGTTTTTACCGAGCAATTTCGAACAAAGAACCCATCGATGTAAATTTTTCAGGTAGCACTACACTTGGAACCGATTTACCTTATTTTAAATCCTCAACATTTAACTTCGACCGAAACGGTTCGGTTGATTTACCAGATTAACTTTTCGTTTGATTTACCAAAGTTATTTATCCACGCCAATCGGGTTTTTAAGAATTCTCTCAAATGGCAGCGCCATCACTGAAATAAAATTTATGGATACAGACGGACCTGAAGATCCTGATATCCATACTGAATCGGCCCGAACTCAGTTACAGGAATATTTTAATGGCTCCCGAAACTCATTTCATTTAAGTCTTGAACCGGATGGCACCACCTTTGAACATCGAGTTTGGGAGCAATTACAACAAATTAAATGTGGCTCAACTGCTTCATATGGCCAAATTGCCACTAAAATTGGTGATAAAAAAAGTGCTCAGGCTGTTGGCGCCGCAAATGGTAAAAACCCTATTGCCATCGTAATTCCTTGCCATCGAATTATTGGATCAAATAACGATTTAACAGGATATGCCGGCGGCATCCATCGAAAAGAGTGGCTGCTTAAACACGAAGGCGCACTGTTATTATAAAAAACTTTTACGCTGCCCCATTCTTTGATTTTTATACTTTCTTGCTTCACAAAATTACTGCTATGAAAAAATTCCTTTCTGCTCTTTTCTTATTGATGTTTACGGTAACCTTAAATGCACAAATGACGGATGCTCCACCCCGTGCAGAAGGCGAAGGTCCTTTCGACCGGTTAATAATTCGCGGAGTGCATCTTATTGATGGTACCGGATCGCCGGCTACAGGCCCTGTGGATATTGTTGTTGAAGGCAACCGAATTGCACAGATACGAACCGTGGGTTATCCCGGTCTACCAATAAATGAATCACGACGCCCACAAGCCGACGAGAATACACGTGAAATTGATGCAGAAGGCATGTATTTACTTCCCGGCTTCATCGACATGCATGCTCACACTGGCGGAGGTGCACAAGGAACTACACCTGATTACGTGTACAAACTTTGGCTTGCTCATGGAATAACCACGATTCGAGAACCGGGCTCTTTTAATGGTATGGATTGGACCATTCGACACCGTGAAATGAGTGACAAGAATGAAATTACAGCTCCAAGAATCTCAGCATGGATTGGATTTGGACAAGGCGCCGATGGGCCGATCATAAACGCGGCTCAAGCTCGCGATTGGGTTAAAATGATTGATGATCGCGGTGCAGATGGAATCAAATTTTTTGGTGCATCTCCTGAAGTTTATGCCGCCGCTATTGATGAAGCCAACAAACGTGGCCTAGGAACTATGACTCACCACGCACAAACACGTGTGGTTTACAATAATGTGTTGCAATCGGCGCGATTGGGTTTAACAAGCATGACCCACTGGTATGGGCTGCCCGAATCGATGTTTGATGACAAGATTATTCAAGATTACCCTCTCGATTATAATTACAATAACGAGCAACACCGTTTTGAAGAAGCTGGCAAACTATGGGCACAAGCTGCAAAACCGGGCTCTGAAACGTGGAATAGTGTAATGGATGAGTTGGTTGAGCTGGATTTCACACTCAATCCGACCTTCACGATTTATGAAGCAAGTCGAGATCTTATGGCTCAACGTCGTGCTGAATGGCACGAAAAATATACTCTTCCATCACTTTGGAGGTTTTATGCACCAAGTAGGATATCTCACGGTTCTTACTGGCTGGATTGGGGCACCGAACAAGAAATTGCCTGGAAAGAAAATTATCGCCTTTGGATGCAATTTGTGAACGAGTTTAAAAACAAAGGCGGCCGAGTTACTCTGGGTTCTGATGCCGGTTACATCTACAAATTGTATGGCTTTGCTTACATACAGGAAATGGAATTAATGCGCGAAGCCGGTTTTCATCCACTTGAGATATTCCAATCCGCGTCGCTAAAAGCCGCAGAAGTGCTAGGGCGAGATCATGAGCTGGGAACCATCGAAGTGGGTAAACTTGCTGATATGGTGCTTGTTGATGCAAATCCAATGGCCAACCTTAAAGTGTTATATGGTACCGGTGCAATTTTGGTAGATGCGCAAAATGAAGTTCAACGACATGGCGGTATTGTTTACACCATAAAAGACGGCATCGTGTTTGATGCAAAACAGTTGCTCAAAGATGTTGAAGAGATGGTAAACGCTGCTAAAGCCGACGAATCGTTCGAAATTAAACAACCAGGTCTCGATTACTAAACTTATATTTCATTCATCATCTTTTATAAATCATCATGAGAACACTATTTATCGGGGTACTGATTGCGTTAGTATCAACAACAGCGCATGCACAAGTCGAGGGTTTGTCGCTTGGTGGAGATATTATTGGCAACCAGATTTCCAGCGAGTACGAACTTTCTGACCAAGCTTCGGTTCGCCTCGATCTTGGCTTTGTAATTTCTGATGTAAGCACTCTTACTATTAATCCCGAATTGCACTTTCACAAAGTCAATAACGCTGTAAATATTGGCGAAGCCGGAATCATGATGCCCTACCATGGCCCGGGTTTAATTATTGTTGTTGGTGATGTTGAAACGGTAGTAGCTGCAGAATTTGTTTGGGGACTAGAGTTTGACATAAATGACATGCCTTTTGAAGTGTTTATTGATGCAGGTCCATATATTCAATTCGATCCAACTTCAGCAATAGCATTGTCGAGCTCGTTCGGGGTTCGTTATAAATTTTAAGAGATTAAGTACATTCATCATCCATGAAATGGCACGCCCGTAGAGATTCCCGAAAAATTCATCGAGTAGGAGCAATTGTAGTTGCACTCCCCTTTCTCATTGTGCTTGTAACAGGGTTACTGTTGCAGCTTAAGAAAGATGTAGCTTGGATTCAGCCGCAATCGCAATCCGGTGTAGCTAGTATACCTACACTAACCTTCGATCAGATTCTCGAAATCACCAAAACCGTGCCTGAAGCCGAAGTAAATTCCTGGGAAGATATCGACCGATTAGATGTTCGACCGGATAAAGGCATGGTGAAGGTACGAGCGGTAAATCATTGGGAGATTCAGATCGACACCCAAACGGGCGACATCCTACAAGTTGAATACCGCCGTTCAGATATTATCGAAGCTTTGCACGACGGTTCGTGGTTTGCAGATGCCGCTAAATATTGGATTTTTCTTCCTGCCGGAATCATTGTATTAGTTCTCTGGATTACCGGGATTTATATGTATTTCATCCCCGCATTAAACCGACGTCGAAATGCAAAACGAATGTCTGAAATAAAGTCGAAATCGGTTGACGACGAAAATCCTTTGTAAGCGCAAAAAAGGAAGTTCACATAGTTGTAACATCCTCAGCTAATTCTTGCTGTTTTTAAGTTTTATAGCTTAATTCATCAAAAAATCATTGATGAAATTCATTCTAGCTTTTCTTTCTCTGTTGATGTCATTTCAACTGGCTATTCTAAACACTGAGCATCAAGAACAGGGCAAAAATGAACAAAATGTTCAAAATGGCTCTATTAAAGGCACTGTTCAATTAGTAAGTAAATCTCGTGGAGTACGTTCCGGCGGCGGATTGTATGGCAGATCAGCGCGCGCAACCTCAAATGCTGTATCTACCGATTCTGTGTTGGTGATACTTTCCGGAGATCAAAACTCATTAGAAAACAACGCCGATTATGCTGTTCTCAATCAATTTGATCGCAAATTTCAACCCGGGATTTTACCCGTTCAGCTCGGACAAACCGTTCGAATTACAAATTCCGATCCCGTTTATCATAATGTTTTCAGCTTAACCAGTCCCCATAAATTTGACGTAGGCCGGCGACCAAAAGGCGAGCATTTTGATGTTGAGTTCGACAAGCCCGGAATGGTGGATGTGTTTTGCGATATACATTCGAACATGCACGCCATTATTTATGTATTACCGCCCAATACCTTGCAATGGAAGAAAATTGCCGGCGGAGAAACTTTTGAGTTCACCAATATTCCTTCCGGTTCCTTTACCCTTACTTTCTATGCTATGGGCTATACAGAAGTAGAGCGCATAGTTAACGTGTCTTCCAATCAAACAGCTGATGCCGGCATCATTACGATAAACCCATAACAATGAATATCGATTTCCTCAGCCTCCGATGGAAGATTCTGGCCGGTTTCGTTAGTCTGGTTTTCGTAATTGTTCTAAGTTTACTTCTTAGTTTAGGATCTTTAGTAGAGCATCGTATCCGCGAAGATATCGATCAAAATTTTGTGGAAGCCGGTCGAGTTTTCGAACGCATTCAGGAAATACGATTTCGTCAACTTCGCCAAACTGCCCTGCTTTTAGCCGAAACACCCAGTTTAAAGGCGGCCATCACAACCGCAGATACAAATACGGTAAACGATATTATTCGCGAGGATTTACTTCCTCTACTAGATTTCGATCCCATCATCCCCGATTCGTTGATGCCCGAATCCTTTTTCACCAATCCGGATTCGGCTGGTTTACTACTTATTGCAGACAAACTCGGTAAGCCGCTAGGTCGGCTTTCTTCCACGCCTTTGCCTACTTTTTCTATCGCTGACCGTGCCGGAGTAACCGAAGCATTGAATGGTTTTTTTCCTGCTCAATCGTACATTTGGGCCGAAAACGGACGGTATTTTAACGTGATTACGATGCCCATTTTTGCGGGATTTAATTCCTTAGGTACCGTTAGTTTTGGGCTCCCAATCCGTCTTGAAGAAGCCAATCAATTATCGAAAGATATTGGTATGGATGTGATCTTTTTTGTGGATGACGCCATAATCGCAGATACCTTCGATGCCCTGTCTTCTCCCGATCAGGAAATATTAGAGCAGAGCATTCACACTTCTAGTTTTAACGTGTTGCAAATGAATGAGGCGGCAACATCAGAAATCGTGATCAACCATGAACAATGGTTGGTTTACCTTGCGCCAATGTATAACGACAATGCCTCTTTTTCTGGCATTAAAGGATATTTTGGTATAGCAAAATCGCTGGATGAAGCCTTGCTGCCACTTCAAAATCTGCAATTATTGATTTTTGGAATTGGCTTACTTGCTGTAATTGCTGCCATTGGAATTAGTATTCTTATCACAAAAAGAATTACCCGACCTATTTATTTATTGGTTGAAGGCGTTCAACGCGTAGAAAACGAGGATTTCAGCCAACCGGTTCCTGTAACATCTCAAGACGAAATTGGAACACTAACCAAGGCTTTCAATCATCTCGTAGAAAATCTCCAAGAGCGGTTGCTGATGCTCAAATTTGTGTCTACTGCAACGCTGGATGCCATCAAAAAAGACCTTACTCGCATCGAACCCGGTGGCGAGCGACGTGATATCACGGTTTTCTTTTCTGATATTCGTGGGTTTACTTCATGGAGCGAAAAACATACTCCCGAGCAGGTCATCGACATGCTAAACAATCTGCTTAGCTTTCAGGCAGAGATTGTGCAGGAACTAGGCGGCGATGTGGACAAATTCGTTGGCGATGAATTAGTTGCAGTTTTTCAAGGCCCAAAAAAAGATCATTTAGCTGTTCAAGCGGCCATTCAAATTCAACAACAGCTACCAAGTATGCTTAGCAAAGGCCAGGATAATCTAGCAGTTGGGATCGGAATTAATTCCGGTGAAGTGGTTATGGGAGCAATGGGGAGCGAAAACCGAATGGATTACACCGTGTTAGGCACTACTGTAAATCTGGGTGCCAGACTTTGCTCGGCGGCAGGAAAACATCAGATTTTAGTATCTGAAGCTGTGTTTCTAAATCTTGAACGAAAAATTAGTGCTCTAAAACTAGAATCCATTCAAGTTAAAGGCATTTCAGAGCCCGTACAAATATTTGAAATCGAATGGCAGAACCAACAGAAATCCATCGGAGTTTCGTAGGAGAATCATTATGAAGAAAACAATCATCAGTTCATTACTGATCACTTTAATTGTTGCAATATCATTGCCTGCTCAGGTCAGTATTTCCGGTTTGGCAGACTTCGAAATTAGATATGCCGGCGATGATTCATCACCTTACATCAATCAAACACCTGGTAATGGTCTATCAATTTACACCCCTAATCTGAGGCTATTTTTTCTGGGCGACATCAACGATTCTTGGTTCATAAACGCAGTACTTCAGGCCGATCATTATTCGGGAAGGGAATTAAGTGATCCTTTCTTCTCTGTCTTCAATATTAATTGGACCCCCAATTTGGATTCCGATTTTCTACTAACCGCCGGGCGATTTGTAATACCTTACGGCTCCTATAGTCATCGTTTTTTATCTTTTGATAATCCCTTTGTGCATTTACCTCTCTCGCATGCTACCGGTTTTCCAATAAGCAAAAATTTCGGTTTTATTGGTGATGGAAGATATGATCCAAATGAAGTAGTAAACTTCTATAACACCAACGAAATGGGCGCTACCATGGTGTATCAACGTATGTATACACAAGGCTTACAGGCTTCCTATGCGTTTGGTGATGCAGATCGAATCCGCACCAAACTTGCGGTCACGCATGCTCCGGCCTCATCACATGCCGATTTTGGGAATGGTGAAACATTAGCTTTTACCGGAAGACTGGAATTCCAACCTGTAATTTGGGCAACGCTAGGATTATCAAAAAGTCAGGGGACATTTCTTCAAAATAATGCAGCCAGCGATTCTTTGTTGATTTATGATCTTTCTTCCTATGAACAGGATTTAGTAGGAGCTGATTTGAGCCTGAATTATCAGTATTACACACTAAATCTAGATTGGAATCAAAGTTTTTGGAAAGCCCCTTATTACGATAAGAATGTCTCCACGTCAACATCACCACAAACCGGTAAAGCTACTATCATTCATTACTCTATCGAGTTTATATATGATACACCTTTTGTTGTGGGTGGACATTTTGCGATGAGATATGAACACATGAATCCAGGTGAAATCGAAGTTTACGAACGCGATAGTGCTAACCTGAAAATCAACCAAACTTTTAGCGATTTTACCTATTCACGAACTCGAATAGAGTTTTCTGTTGGCTACAAACTTGATCGAAATATCCTCTTAAAAAGTTCCTATCTGTTATCCAATGATAATAGACCTGATTTAGACGATAATGTTGTTACGCTCCAACTTAGCGTACTATTCTAACAAATAAGAAGTCGTTTTAGTAACCCATTGTAAACTTCTAACTCATTAAACAGTGACACTAAGCTTATTTCTGAATAATTTCGATTAAAAAATAAAACACGATACCTATGTTTAAGAAATTATTACTCGCCTTAGTACTTTTTGCTCCATTAAATGCGCAAGCTCAAACTGAAATTGGGGATCTAAAAATCAAATCCTTCGAAGAATTTTTTAATCCGGAAAACACAACATTGTGGGACGAGATCGGGGCTTTTGGGTATACTAAATCAACCTACTGGCGTTTTAATTTTCCTTCCATGATTAATGTACAAGAAGATTTTACCGTTATTAATCTGGTTATGAAAAGTGATGTCGATTACTATTCTGCTAATACTCTTATCACCAACCAATTGAATCGACAAATTGGCCAATCAAAAGTTCAGGAATTTCCAACCGGTTACCGTTTAACCCCTCAAGGTTGGGAAATAAAAGAAAATGGGGTTACCTATCTCATCGGTTTTTCCAGAAATCCTGATGATCGCACATTGTATTTGTTTAGAAAAGAAGGGTAATACCCACTTCACTTTTATTGAATAATCAGCAGCATTTAGATTTTGCAAAAGATTTAAACGGATTGTACTTTGTATTTAAAAGTACTTTCCATGAAAACAGAACAGAAACATTTTCAAGACATTGCTGAGATACGTTCCATTATGGAGCGATCCACAAAATTTTTCTCCCTTTCCGGCTTAGCCGGAGTATCAGCCGGCGTAATTGCACTCGTTGGTGCAGCCATAGTATTTACCCAATATGGTTTTAATCCGGATAGCTTAACCTACGCTGTGGGTGCAGAAACAGGGAGAAGCGTAATTTTAATCGCCTTTGGGGTGTTGTTTTTAGCGATGGGCTCGGCTGCATTTTTATCGCATAGAAAAGCTTCAAAAAGTAATGAAGTATTATGGTCCTCCCCTGCACGTAGGCTGTTAGCAAATGTAGCCATTCCGTTATTTTCAGGTGGCTTATTTGCGTTAATCATGCACTTTTATGGTTACAGCGGTTTTCTGATTCCGATCACCTTAATTTTTTACGGACATGCATTAGTTTCAGCCGGCTCATACACCTACAACGATCTAAAAGTATTGGGTGTACTATTTATCGTACTAGGATTGTTGAGTGTAGTTTTTATTCAATACAGCTTGATTATATGGTGCCTTGGTTTTGGGCTATCTCACATCATCTATGGTGTTTTCATGCACATCAAATATGAGCGGTGAGTAGTGTGAAGGTATCCTTCAACGATTTACATAAAGCCTTCGAAAATCGGGTCAGGCTTGGCATAATGTCGGCCTTGGCGGTGAACGATCATCTCGATTTTAACTCACTTAAAGAATTGCTCGAGGTAACCGATGGCAATCTTGCCACTCATTTAAAAAAGCTGGAAAAGGAAGATTTTATACGTGTGGAAAAAACGTTCATCGATCGGAAACCCAACACCAAATACCTGGCCACTAAAGAAGGAAAACAAGCTTTTACCCAACATTTAAATGTAATGGAGCAAATCATCAATCAGCAAAAATGAATTTGATTCTATAATAGCGCAAAAAAAATTTACTCATTCACTTTGTAATTAAAAGTGCTTTCTAAAATTATAAAACTTAACTTAAATAAAAATGGTGATCTCTATGGAAAACTCATCTAAACTAAAATCAATAGTCACTTCTCCCTCATCGCTATCAGAAGCCGCAATAGCTCCGGCAGTTGGTGCCTTTTTGATCATTATGATCCCACTCATTGCCATGCAATTTACTAATGAAGTGGTTTGGACGATGTCTGACTTCATCATCGGTTGGACCATCCTGTTTTCGATCGGTTTTGCTTTTCAGGCAATTGGAAGACGAGCCAAAAATAGTAGCTACAAATTTGCTACCGGAATTGCCGCTTTCACTACCCTATTTGTGATCTGGTCGAATCTGGCGGTTGGAATTATCGGAAATGAGGATAATCCATTGAACCTGATGTATTTTGGTGTGGTTTTGTTGATGGTGTTCGGTTCTTACATCGCGCAGTTAAAAGCCAAAGCTATGTCGAGAGTATTATTTGCTTCAGCTGTACTACATGCACTTGTCAGCATCATCGGATTATCCATTTTTAGCACTCAAAATCCGGGCTATACCATCGTAAATGTTGCAATCTTGAACGTTGTTTTAGTAACAATGTGGGCTGTTTCCGGCTTGTTGTACGGAAAAGCATCTTCAGTGGTAGAGTAATTAAATAGGTTGCATTAATGCTTCGGTAGAATTTAATTGATCTAAGATGTGCTTTCTTTAATCATATAGAATTCTTGACTTCAGTTTACAGAATTTCAATAAACCTCAACGTTCATGAAAATTCAATATCTCGAAATAGTTTCGAACGATGTACAAGCCGTATGCGATACCTATTCAACCATTCACAAAGTAACTTTTAGCGAACCAGTTGAAGGATTAGGAAATGCGCTAACAACCACTCTCCCCGATGGAAGTATGATAGGTGTTCGCAAACCAATGCATGAAACTGAAGTGCCCACAATTCGTCCTTATTGGTTGGTTGATGATGTTCAAAAAGCCTACGATTTAGCATTGAATTCCGGGGCTACTGAAGCTCATCCTCCATTAGAAATTCCCGGGATAGGCAAGTTTGCCATTTATATTAATGGTGATTTAATGCAGGGACTCTGGCAAAATATCTAGTCTTTACGATGATCAAGAATCTAATTATCCACACTGAATCATCAGTTGATGAACAGGCAATTCGAGAAGTTATCATAAAAGCTTTTGCTAATCACCCATTCAGTAATCAAACCGAGCATTTGATTGTGGATGAACTTAGAAAACAAGATTCGTTAAGCATCTCGCTGGTCGCGGAAATAGAATCGGAAATCTTCGGGCACATAGCATTTTCTGAAATTCTAGTAAATGAGCAACACGTTAATTGGTATGGACTGGCACCGGTTTCTGTGCACCCAAAGTATCAGAATCGTGGAGTTGGTTCTGCCTTAATTAAAGCCGGTTTAGAGCAGTTAAAAGAACTTGGAGCAAATGGGTGTGTACTTGTTGGTGAACCCGATTATTACACCCGTTTCGGCTTTAATCACCAAGATAAATTGACTTTTGAAGGTGTGCCTTTACAATATTTTCTGGCATTGTCGTTTGAAGAAGAATTTCCTGAAGGCGAGGTTAGCTATCATTCTGCTTTTACAAAGCATGGGTGATAGATTACAGGCATTTAAAAAAAAAAAGCCCTCCGCAAAGAGGGCTTTTCTGTTATGTCCCTTCTTTTTTAATTAATGAGTAGTATATACTTCAGAATCTTTCCTTATAGAATAAGTTCAATTTTGAACCAGAGGTTTGGAAGGAGAGTTAAACGATTTAAATCATAAGTGCACGCTCTTTGCCTTTTTCCAAAGTGTTTGGTCCCCTTCTTTTAGCACTTCAAGCAATAGTTCTTTTTCGCGTAAATACACTTTTGCAAATCCCGGATCGTATTCCATAATACTCGATGTATTCGAAATGATATCTGCTAATTTTATGGTTTTGGCTTCAGGCGAGGCTTTAGCTGTATGCTGGCAATCAATCGCCTTTCGTGTTTTACGATTACCATCTTCTGGCTTACTAACGTCGGTGAGCATTTCAACCAGATCGCCAATTTCTTGCCCAAACTCGGTATAAATAACATCGAGTGAAATGGGTGTATCTTCCACTACATCGTGCAACCAAGCAGCCGCTACCATTGCATCGGTATGCGGAACCGATTCTACGATTCGGGCAACCTCAGCAGGGTGAACAATGTAAGCTTCGTTAGTGTACTTTCGCCGTTGATCTATGCTGGCATGTGCCTCGGTAGCAAAGATTCTGGCTTTCTCAATAATATTATTTTCTGAAGATCTGCTCATATTGATTCAAACTTATCGAAGTTCATTAAAACAAAAAAGCCCTCCGTAAAGAGGGCTTTTCTGTTTATATAAATAAACGAGTAACTGTTAGAATCCCTGTAAGATCATCACTGCATTTTGAATAAAGCGCGATGGCCCAACCCAAAACATACGATATTGGGTGTTGTCTAAGATCATCACAACGTGCCCTCGCCCCATGTCATCCACCACAGCAAAAGCATTGCCTGCAGCTTGTTCTTTATTTTCTGCAGATGCATAGCCCGAAGCTAATACCTCATCAGCATCTTTATGATAATAACCCACAGTATGGAATCTCTCGTTAGGCACAATCGCACTCGAACCAAATTTGAGCGAATACAAACGATCCGGCATTCCGAACGCCAATGGATGCGAATTATCTATAATACCTTTGAAAGCAGAACCCGGAATTCGGCGTAATCCGGAAGTATCTTCTCGATCTTCGAAGCGGGTGTAAGCTACGGCCGGAACTTCGTCTGATTTGTCATCTTCTTCATCAGAAGAAACCAATTCTGCAGCTGTTATTCCGGATCGATCTTTGGTTAGCCAAGCACCTGATCCCTCGGTTCCAATTAGCGTTCCGCCATTGCGAACCCAACTTTTCAATCGCTCAACTGCTGAATCGTTAAATGCTCCACCCCACATTCCGGGCATCAAAATAACGTCGTAGCTATTTAAGTCGATGTTGTTAAAATCATCGGCTCTTATTCGGGAAATACCAAACTCAGTCCATTGATCGAATAAAAACCAAAGTTGTCCTGCCGTATAAGAATTGAATGGAGAATCCATCATCAAAGCCACTTTTGGCTCTTCGATCGGGCGCATACTTGGTGATCCCAAATCGCTGCCTTCATCCATTCTACCGGTGTTAAAACCTACAACTTCTACATTGGCTACTTGAGCGATTTTAGCCATATCAGAATGTATGCTTTCCGACTTGTGCATGTTGCGACCAACCAGAATTACTAAACTACCTCGTGAATACATTTCACCATTTTTAGTAAAACCTTTGCGTGCAGTTCTAACTTTATAGCCATGATCCCAAAGCATTGATAACGCTTTTGGGGCGTGACGTTGGCTCCAGTCGATTACGTATGCATAGCTGGCATTTGCGTTTTCAACGCCGGCAGGATGCGCAACCATTTCACTGAGAGTGTTGGTACTTACGCGGACATCGTTGATTGTCCAGGCTGCATCTAAATTATATGCCAAAGGAACCGACCATGTACTCATGTCGTACATCACAGAATCGCGGATTTCCAATTGTCGGCGAAACAAAGTATTGATAAATAAATGCGCCGGTTGATCGGTTTTAATGATGAAATCACCCGCTGAAAAGCTACGGCTTGATGCTTCGCCATCCCAATAATCATATGCATTGCGAACCGTGAAATCTTCGGTTGCCTGCTCCACTTCCACATTATGCTTCAACATAAGGTTGATCACGTCATAGGTGTAATCATCGGGATTGTTTGGTAACACATAAGCTTTGGTGCTGCCTTTTTGTGTGGATTGAGAACGTGCATCCTTGAAGTAAGAAAGCAACTCATTTCGGTTTTCTACCGAGGTTTTTACAATAGAAACACCGTTTTTGTAATGATCGAATACACGCTGACGTAAAGTAAGTACGTAGCCATCGTTGGTTTCTACGGCGCGACCACCACGACTGTGTCCACCCTGCTCTGCTAGCATCCCAATTCCGCCCATTATACTTGGGTACGAAGATCCATAGCCCGGATAAAAGAAATCGAAGCGTTCTCGTGTTTCGAAATTCACTTTGGCTTTATCAAATTCTTCGATGGCGCCACGTCCGAATACATCCGCCCAGTATTCGTAGCCTTCCGGTAATTCATGGTTGCGTGGAGTAGTTCCCGGCATGGTAAAATAGTTGTTGTTGAAGCCTTGCTCATGAAAATCGATATGAACCTGAGGCATCCACTGCTGATACACGTTAATACGACCTTGCGACTCCGGATGAATCAACCAAACCCAATCGCGGTTTAGATCAAACCAGTAATGATTAGTTCGTCCGCCCGGCCAGATTTCATCGTGCTCTAGATCTTCAGCATTGGTATTTAGGATATTGGCTTGAGATGATTTGTACCAATACACGTAGCGATCACGTCCGTCAGGGTTAATCATCGGATCGATGATAACAACCGCGTTATCTAGCCAATTTGAGGTCTCTGCATCGGTTGCAGCAACCAAACGGTAGGCAGTTTGCATCGCGGCCTCGCTACTTGAAGGCTCGTTGCCATGCACGTTATAGCTCATCCAAACAACAACGGGTTGAGCGCCAATAGTGGCATCGTTTGGATTGTTTGCCAAATTGAAATTGGCTTCACGAATGGTGTCAAGGTTTTGATGATTTTCTTCGGATGTAATCACCACATAATTAACGCTGCGATTTTCGTAGGTACGAGCGTACTCGTGAAAGGTGATTTTATCCGATTCTTCGGCTAAAGTTTTCAGGTAACCCATAACCTGATGATGGAATGTGTATTCCTCACCTAATTCATATCCCAGATATTCTGCAGGTGATGTAATGGAGCTGTTGTAGCTAACGTCCGCATCAAATTGGAAACGATCAATCGCCTCCTGAATTTGTGCAGAAGCTTGTGATACAATCAGACTAAAAACAAAGAGTATTGATAGTTTTTTCATGTAGCTGTTCTGTTTTAAAATTGTACAGAACGGTACACAAAATGTGGGTAAAATGGAGTAAAAACAGATTAATCAGAATACAAATGTATGTGAGTATTTCACCAAAATGGTTCTTGCCTGAGTGAGTGGCATACGCGGTGCGTCCAACTGATCGCGCATGGTGTTGATCTGTTCGTTAAAAACGATCCAGAAGTCGCGACCTTCGCTGAAATTGTATCGGAAACGCAAATTCGCACCTACTAACTCGGCAACATTGCTGTACTGAACAAATGTACTGAGTGAGGCTCTTTTGTTGAAGGCGTATTGAGCACGCAGTTGCCCAAGATGAGCAGCATATTCGTTGCCGGTAGCAATATCGTCTTGATTCGCAGGCGTTACCGTTATATTTCGGTTTGAAAATTCGGGGAATTCAAGAAATGTTACTCCGTAGTTCCCACCTAGTTCAAGATTTGGGCTTACATTCCACTTGGGTTCGAAGTTAAATCCATAACTAATACCATCATATAAACCACCGTATTCGAAACCAAAGCCTGCTTGAACCTTTCGACCTTCGTTAGTTTGGTAATCAATTCCAATCTCGTAGGTCTTGTATTCGCCGGATGGCACATGAATTCTACTTAGGAGATTAAAATCCTCGCTGTCCATTAAAATCTCGTTGTTATAACGCAGATTCATATTGATGCTGCCATATTGCTTGAATCGAACATCAAAGCCACCCCAAATAGAGCGCCCAAGCAAATCATAGGTATTATTTGCAGACTGAGTATAAATCACAAAGTCAATATTGTATCTATTTACTATCGAATTATCAGGAGCAAACCAACCATATGCGAAACGTGTAAAATAATCGGTATTTCCGGTTCTGCGAACGAATCCAATCCCGGGATCATATTCTTCACCCGTACGGTTAACGACCAATCGGTAATTAAAGCCGATCGATTTTTGAAGAGTTAAAGCAAGCCTTAAAGCCGTGGTGTTTTCTAAATTTTGCTCTTCAGGTGATTGGCTATTAATGGTTTGGCTACCCAGTACTTCAAGAAACAGATCGCCAAAAAGGTTAGTCTCTGAATCGAACCCATACACGAAATTATAATCACCATTACCGCCAATTCGCGACGTAAAGAGCGCACCAACGTTGGATAGTTCATTGATGGTTTTGCGTTGTAATCGAAGAACACCAAAATTTTCGGTGGGAAGACTATCAGAATCTGCTGTTTGCATGTTTATAACACCAAGATCCCAATCTCCCATTCTACCGGTCATACGAGCTCCACCAAGAATTCTTACCGGATTACCTTCATCGTCTAATCCAATTTTACGGCTGTAAAACAATCGATTTCTACCGTAAGCAACATCGAATAAACCCGCACGCTCTTGAAAGAATTGCCGTTTTTCAGGGAAAAATAAAGAGAACCGAGATAGATTAAGTTGCTGATCGTCGGCCTCAACCTGAGCAAAATCGGTATTTACGGTCACATCAAGGGTAAGATTACTATTTAGATTGTACTTCATATCGAAACCCACTTCGCGTTGAAAATCGGTTTCAGTCTCATAATCTGTTTCAAGTTCGTTTAAGCCACTTACTCCATTTTGGCCTGCAATAGCATAAGGCGTAAAGTACAGGGGTTGCTTGCTTTTAACCCCTTCCAACAACACATCCTGAGCCTGCGATGGCTTAGCATTTCCCATATTCCAATTTGGTGGAATAGCAGGATATATATGCCGCTCGTTGGCGGATGCAATCCATCGATAAACGATCATCCCCATTTCGGCTACGCCATTATTCGATTGAAAGCCAATACTTGAAAAAGGGATTCTCATTTCGGCATACCACCCGTTTTCATCTCGGGTGGTGGCAACATCCCAAAAAGTATTCCAGCTAGGATTCATTGCATTCGAACCACCACCGAAGTTGGCATCGTTCGATAGTGCGATATCAACTCGAACCCCACCCGGAGTAGTAAAAAACCAAAGTCCGTTTTCGTTATCGTTAAAGGGATCAAGCACAATAGCGAATACATCATCATTACTGTATTGATCGCGAGTTAGGGAATTTGTTACGATGGACTCAGGATCTTTGGTGTACATTTCGCCGGCTACATAAATAAAATCCTCGTCGTAGGCTACTTTAAAGATCGAAGTCTCGCTCATTTCGCCCATAAAAATGGGTTCGTATTGAACCGCGTTTAACACCTCAACGGTTTCCCAAACTTCTTCATCTATTACTCCATCAAGGACAATTGGGGTGTCTATTTTTGTTAATCGAACCTGAGCTTCTACCTCTGCGCTTGCACAAATTATTATTAGTGCTAAAAAAAGTGATGATATTTTTTTCAATTCCTTCTCCTAAAGATTTCTTCAAAAATATCACTTTTCTAAGCGGTATCGTTTCCAGTTTGCCAATTTTTACACCTCAAAATTACTATAATATGATGCTGAACAGTGTTTTAACTTTTTTTGATATTCAATGAAATCTATTACTTCGCTTCCAACGTTTAAAGATGTGCTTCAAGCTTCTAAAACAATTGAGCCGTATGCACATAAAACTCCGGTATTACATTCCTCTTTGGTAGACGAAAGAGCAGGGGCACAGCTATTTTTTAAGTGCGAGAATTTCCAGAAAGTTGGAGCATTTAAATTCCGTGGTGGTTGCAATACCATCATGTCTTTATCGGAAGCCGATGCGCAAAAGGGAGTAGCAACACATTCTTCGGGAAACCATGCGCAAGCAATTGCATTAGCTGCAAAACTTCGTGGAATTAATGCTTATGTGGTGATGCCCGAAAACGCCCCAAAAGTAAAAGTGGAGGCCGTTCGAAATTATGGCGCTCAAGTCACATTTTGCGAATCCACATTAGAAGCGCGTGAATCAACCTTGAAAGAAGTGGTTGATCGAACCGGAGCCACTTTTGTTCACCCTTATAACGATGCACGGGTAATCGCCGGACAAGGAACTTCTGCCAACGAATTTCTTAATTCTAATCCCGATTTGGATGTTCTCCTTACCCCGCTTGGTGGCGGAGGATTGTTAAGCGGTTCCTCGATTTCGGCGAAAGCTATCAATCCTGAGATTATAGTTATTGGATGTGAGCCTAAACTAGCGGACGATGGACTTCGATCATTCAAATCTGGCAAAATAGAACCGGTTTTGCGAACTGATACCATTGCTGACGGGCTTCGAACGTCGGTTGGGGATTTGCCCTTTCAAATCATCAAACAAAATGTAGATGATATTGTTACGGTTAGCGAAGAGTCGATTATCGAAGCCATGCGTTTTATCTGGGAACGGATGAAAATTATTATCGAGCCTTCATGTGCAGTACCGGTAGCTGCCGTTTTTGAAGGCAAAGTGGACGTTCCGAATAAAAAGGTAGGTATTATAATAACCGGTGGTAATGTGGATTTAGGGAATCTGCCCTGGTAATCCACTTTCACCGATTAAATTTATTTAGTCTATTTGCTCAAAATATCGCGACGATTTACGACCCACCTAATAAGGAGTAAATGAAAAGTTATAATTATCAGTAGATGCGTAATCCCATAATCATCCGAAATCGTGATTCTACATTGATTGCGGTTTTAATCGTTGTACTGCTCAGTGATGGCTTAATGGAATGGAACTCTATGATGAGATGAATACCAGTTGGTTAAACCATTTCCTTTATGCAAGACAAAGCCTTGCTGTGCTCCTAGTTTTAAGTCACAGGCTTAATACATCTTGAGGTTTGTTTAATTCAAAAAACCAATCCGCTTTCTACTCTCCCAAATTCCACTCATTAGTAGCAATATTCCGGTACTAAAAAGAAGCCCCCAAATTACGATCACTGCGAGAGCTTCCCAGAAATCGTTGGTTCCTAATACCATCATAGGTACTAAACCTACAATAGTGGTGGTAGTTGTGACTAAAATAGTTCGGATTTTCTTTTTGAAGATGTACATCCAACAACGTAATCCCCGTACCCCTTTCGAGTGTTCTATCTGTTTTTGATGGATAAGCAGTATCGCATTATTCACTACAACGCCAATACTTAGTAAAGCTCCCGCAATAGCTCCGCGATCAAAAGCGAGATCGTTAGCAAGTGCTCCCAGCATTATCCCAATAACACAAAAAGGAATAGCGGAAATCACAAAAAGTGGACCCGACCAACTTTCTAAAAGTGCCGATACGATCATCCAAACACTTAATACACTCAACAAACCAATCAACCAAAGATTCCTTGATTGTTCTTCATTTTCTAGACTGAAATATGTATTCCCAAATTTGATTTCAGCCCCCACAGGTGCCGGTACTTCTTCCAATACGCTTTGAATATACTCCCGACCCATTCTATAATTTCCCAAAAAATTTAAACTGATGGTTCTTTCGTAGGCCTGATCTGTACGCCTAATTTCATTCAATGCTTTTTCTTTCCGAATTTCGGCAACCTCCCCAATATTGAAACTTGCCGTTTGTGTATTCCGGATGGTATTCACAAAATTCTCTTCATAAACTCTGTCAACTTCACTTCTTCCGATCAAATACATTTCCCGCCCTTCAAATTCAACCTTCCCGAAAGTATTGGTAGGATTTAAATCCAGCGATAAAGACTGCATAATCTCATATTCATTCATCCCTTTCGCTGTGATCAACTCTTTATCAAAAACCAGTTTATACTGTTGGAAATCATCTCTGGAAAAATAGGAACTGGCATTTATGTCAACTTCTCTAACCCTTCTATTCCTTTCCAGGCGCTGTTTAATATCGTTCGCTAAATCTTCAAGCTCATTATAAGCATACCCGGTTAATTGGATGTTGTGGGATAAAGATTGACCTCCAAAACCTGTACTTATCCCATCACCAAAACCAGAAACAGACGTGGCTACATTTCCGGTTCGAGCAGCTAGATACATCGCTTCTCCAAAAAAGTAATAAGGAGCAGGATCATATAGGAAATCCGGATCTACAGCGAAACGCATGTACGCTCCGAAATACTCCGACATCTCCGCCTCGAAATACGTAAACGCATGGGAATACGGCTCTACAATCTTTTCATAATTTTGAACAATCTTATCCACTTCAGATAACGGAGTGCCTTGAGGAGTTCGAATATACACGGTGATATATTCCTGATAATTACCCAGCCATGGACTCCCGAAATAGGTTTCTTCTACAAACTTTCTAGTTAGCCCACCAATTATCGGATCAATTTCATCTCTATGATCAAAATACAACTGAGTAAATTCAGGCCAATTAGTGTCTTCCCAATCCGGGTCTTCGATCAAAAAAACAGGCAATCCCAATGCAGAGATTAGCGCAAACATAAATACCCAACGTAGTTTGCTTCTCCATATCATGATCAGTAAAAAGAAGCGGGTGTATGAAAATCTTTTGGATTTTTTTGAAACTGATATTTCCTTTTCCACCGGATTCAACCATATTAATGCATAGGGTATCCATGTGAATGCAATTAGAACTGAACTGATAAGAGTAAGTGTTAGTGCCACCGCAAGAGGTAACAGGAACAAACGGAGTTCTTCTAAGGCGAATAATAGAGGAACAAAAATTCCAATCGTTGTAAAGGTACTTCCCAGAACAGGTACTACAGTTTTTGGCATTTCCTGAACTACATGTGCAATTCGATCTTTGCGAACTTTAGGCAGCTTTGGATTTACCTGCTCGAATACCACAACCGCATTGTCGATCAGCATACCCAATGCAATGGTTATTCCTGCTAGTGTTATCACATTCAGGGTGTAGTTAAACACGAATAGCAAGGTAATACTAAGGAAAACCGAAAATAGAACACTTCCCATAATTACCAGAGGTGCACTTAATTTTCGGATAAATAAAAATACAATCAGAAAAACCAGAAGCCCGCTAATCATTGCCTGTTGAGCTAGATCATCAAACTGATTTCGCAGTTCTTCTGTTGAGTCGTATTGTAACCGTAACTGCATTTCGGTGGGCAATGTAGAGGTCATGGCATCCATCCGTGTAATAATACGTTCGGCTAGTTTGATAGCATCTGCTCCGCCTTCTTTCACAAACTCGATGGTTAAGGCCGGATTCCCATTAATTCGCCGCTTCGTTTTAGCGGGATAATCCTGAACACTTACCGTTGCAATATCAGCCAGAATTAATTGGCGTTCCGTTTCCGGTAGATCAATCTGCATTCGTTCGATTTGTGAGACCTGAGAATAATCAGGTGGAAGAACTAAACTATATCGGCCATTTCCGGATTCGGTATACCCTGAGCCTCGCCATGAGAGTCGCTGATAAATTTGATTCATCAATCTAGAATGAGACAGCTCATACTGTTCTAATTTGAATCGATCGAAGGTTACGATCAAAGCTGGATCCTGCACTCCTTCTAATCTAATTTCTGCTATACCCTCTAATCCCAAAAGTTTGTTTTTGATGCTTTTTTGACCGAAATCCAAGAGGTCTTTGCCCTCAAGGTCTCCACTTAGTGTATAAATCAAAAAAGTTTGCTGGTCTTCCAATTCTCGTGGAACACTTCGGGATATACTTGCAGGGGAAACAGCTTCGGGAAAACTCTCTTCCAAATTATTTAAATATTCCCGCAACTCCACTGCCCTGAAATCAACAGGTGCGTTTTTAGCAAATGTTATGGTAATCGCACTGCTTCCTTCTTTAGTGATTGATCGGATTCCGGTAACATCTCTTAGTTGATTTGCAGCACTTTCAACTTTCCGAGTGATTTCCAACTCCATAATTTCAGGCACCGTACTTCCCCACCCATAACTAACCGTAATTGAAGGAAGGTTCAATTCCGGCATTTGTTCTACATTGATGGATCGCCACGATGAAATCCCGACAACACAAACGATGATGTAGAAAAATGAAATGAGATATTTACGTTGAAAGAGTTGGGACAAGAATATTCAACATTGAACACTCAACATTCAATAAAAACATCGAAAGTTGAGGATTGATTATTGTTTATTGGGAATTAGACATTAATGGAAGTACCCGTTGCTGGTGACTAATGCTGAAGTGCTTATCTACTGCAAGAGTATCTCCAGGGAAAATATCGGGATGATCAACAAGCACCCATTCGGTCGTCATATCAACCGGACTCACATATATCCATTCCACTTCGGTATTATTGAGCTTGAATATTAGTGTTCGTCCATCACGTTCAAGCAAAGCTTCTCGTGGCATTCGTACTTTTGATGTTTTACTTCGAACTAATACCCTTCCTTCCACGGTCATCCCGGGTTTAAGCTTTTCTGCTGTATTATCAACCTCTGCGATTATCTGACCTGTTTTGGTTTTATGATCAATTTCTGGAGATATAGCAATCACCTCTCCGGTATGGGTTTCACCCGATGGATCAATTAAATCAATGGGAACTCCTGTGCTCAAGGAAGTAATTTCAGATTCCAATACATCAAAACGAACACGTACTTTATCTATGTTCAATAAGGATCCTAATTCTTTTCCTGTCGAAATATAGGCGCCATTTGTCAGCACTTCTTTTGTTGAAATTATTCCTGAAAATGGTGCTTTCAGAATCGTGTAACTTAGGTTTAATTTTGCGCGTTCATAGGCCAGTTCAGCATCAGCCAGACCGGTAGATATTCTAAAACCTGCTCCTTCCCCATTTTGTGCAGCTTCTTCTCCGCGTAAACGCATTTCAACATCAAATTCGGATTTTGCCTTTAAATACTGATTGTAGGCCTCTTCTTTTTGTAGCTCCCATTCTTTAGCATTAAACTGAACCAATACATCCCCTTTATTTACTTCCAAACCATCTTTAACGATTTGAGCTTCTACAAATCCTGAGATTCTTGGTGTAATCTGAATTTTTTGTACTGCCTCAACTACCCCTCTACTTTCAATATAGAAGTCTAAAGGTTGATCATCTATCACAGAAAACACAACTTCCGGTAGAATTTCTATACTTTCAAGATCCGGTCGGATTTCATTTTTTCTATCATTAATACACCCTGTAGCTGAAATTCCAATGACGAATAAAAACAACAAAACCTTGCCTAAAGTAACCCTTTTGGAAAGAGAGAATAATCCACCCCACCATGTACTAGCGAACGCGAAATAATCTTGTCGAGTTGGCTCAATTCTGTAGTATTCTTCTTTCGAAAAGCATGGATCGCAATTACCACGAGCATCAATTCGCTTCTTTTTCATCATACCTTTATTGATTTAAACTTTTTGCGGTTTATTAACCTAAAAACCATCGGGATTATATACAGTGTTAACAATGTACTAGTTATCATTCCCCCCATTAAAGCAATAGCCAAAGACTGACGAAACACATAGCCGTCGCCAAGAGGAATGAGCATTGGTATCAACCCTAAAATTGTAGTCAAACTTGTCATAACGACCGGCCTAAACCGATGGATACCTGCTTGTTTTATGGCTTCATCTAAATCGCTTGTTTCATCAAAATATCGACGCATAAAATCTACTTTTAGAATAGAGTCATTCACAGCGATTCCTGTTAAAATCAAAATTCCCATAAAAGAAAGAGCGTTCAGACTTACGCCCGTCACATATAAAATGGCGATGGATCCAATCCACGCGAATGGAATGGCCAGAATAATCAGTAGTGGGTATAAAAGATTTTCGTACTGAATAGCCAGAATCAAATAAATGAGCAATACACTGATCAATAAAAGTAATCCTAGTTCTTCCAAAAGTTGGATAAGTTGAGGAGCCGTACCATCAATGCGAACTTCAAATCCCGTGTTTTGGATAAAAGTTGAAACATTTTCTTTGATTAATGTAGCTCCCAACCACCAATCAGTAAAAGTGAGATTACTCGCGAATGTAAGTATGGGCGATTGATCGGCTCGCTCCATTTGTTCAGCTTCATCAGAAATTCGTATCTCTGCTAAATCGGCCAAAGGGATTATTCTATTCCTAATGTTCACCTTAATATCCGACGGATTCAATATGCTATCTTCATTCCCTAACAAGCGAATGGATATCTGCTCATCTTGTCTGTTCCAGTCTGTAATCCAACTACCTCGGGTTATTGATTCGAGGTAAGTGACTAACTCTGATTCTGTAATTTCAAATTTTAGTAGTTCTTCTTCTTTAAATCGAAGCTCATATACTTGCACCCGCTGTGGATATTTCTCAGTGAGTACAAATCCATCAAATTGAGTTTGCAGCAATTCTTCAAGAGAATCTCCAACACGATGGCTTAAACTTCGGTCTGTGCCAACAATACTAAGTTCTACCGGTGCCGAATTTGAAGCTGCCACCGAATTGGCTCCTGAATTATTTTGATCTTCGAAACTCCAGGTTGCAAATGTTCGATCTAAATCGTTAAACACTTGCTTTACAGCGGCTTCTTCCTCGGATGTTTCAACAGGAACGGAGATCGTGAATTTATTGAGGCCTTCATTTTTGATGGCATTCAAACTGATATTATCCGAATAACCACCAATTACCAGTGTATAATCCAATCCTGAATATTGTCGTATATATTCTACCATTTCCTGTGCAGTAGCCCTAGCAGATTTCAGAGAGGTATTTCCCGGCAAGGTTATAAGTTGTTCAACGCGAACGGGCTCGCTTTCAGGTAATGCAGACTTAGGAATATAAATGAACATCCAACCTGCTAAAAGTATCAGAGTAAGTGCTGATAAAGATGCAACAAATGGTCGCCGAATTACCTTCTGCAGACTTCGTTCATATCGATTAACTACAGAATCCAATAAAGATGAAATTGGATTCAATAACCCTATAGTATTTCCACTCAGATGTGCCACAAAAACAGGCAGAATAACTAGGGCCACTAGTAGTGATGACATCAAACTAATCGAAAGTGTAGCAGCCAGATCCCTGAAAAAGGCACCTTCGAATCCCCCTAAAAAAATGAGAGGCAGAAACACTGAAATGGTGGTGAAGGTAGAGGCCGTAACTGCGAGTGCAATTTCGTTTGTACCTTTTCTGGCTGATTCGAATTGATCAAATCCTTGTTTTCTATACCGGTTGATATTCTCCAATACCACAATAGAATTATCTAGCAGTAAACCAATTCCCAATGTTAATCCACTTAATGAAATGATATTTAATTGTATGCCAAATAGATACATGGCAATAAAAGTGAAGAAAATGCTCACCGGAATAGAAATACCGATCGTAAATGGACTTTTAACATCTTCCAAGAAAAAGAAGAGCACAAGAAAAGCTAGTATTCCACCTATGATCAGGGTTTGTAATAAATTCGAAATAGAATTTTGGATGTAGGTTGCATCCTCCTTAATCACTTCAATGTGTATATCCGGGTTTTGCTCTTTAATTTCATCCAAAATCTGGACCAGTGTTTGAAATACTGTTACAGAGTTCGAACCATATTCTTTTTTAACCTGCACAGTTAAAATATCCCTTCCGTCGAGCAAGGAAAATGAAGTAGGGTCTGCTTCATCCAAATTTACGTCGGCAATTTCATGTAGAAACAATACACGTCCGCTAGCCAGTGATTTAACGGGAATATTTTTAATGTCATTCAAAGACTCAATTCGGCTTTCGATTTTAATGGCATATCGGTACCAACCGTCTCTGAGTTCTCCGGTAGATGAAAACACATTTGCACTGCTAATCACTTGTTTTACTTCTGCCAATGAAATCCCAAAGCGATCTAATAAACCGGGATCAAAGTTGATCTGAACTTCCGGTTCTACGGCTCCAACTAAAATGGCTTGGGCTATCCCTGATTGTTGTTCTAGTCTTCGAGTAAATACTTGCTCAGCCCAGCGTTTAATTTCCAGTCGGTTCTCAAAACTTTGATTTTCCACATCCTTCAAAGTTAATGCTAGTGTAGCGATGGGTTCATCGGAAGCAGATGAATAAATAAGTTGAGGCCTTTCTGCCTGTTCCGGCAATAAGTAGCGAGCCTGATCTAGCTTTTCGCGTACATTTAGAAACGCCAAATCCATGTCGCTGCCCCAATCAAAAGTGAGGAAAATGAGACTTTGCCCTTGGCGGGCTATCCCCCGTATCTCCTCCACGCCTCGAACCGAACCAAGAACGCCCTCCATCTGCTCATTAATTCGGACTTCAACCTCAGTTGCCGGGGCGCCCACATATTCGGTAGAAACCAGGATGGTTGGTCGCGTTACATCCGGTAGTAACTCAATCGATAATCGAGAAAGAGACAATCCCCCAAAAATCAGGATTGCGATAACGATGATAACGGTAGCAATGGGTTTGTGAAGGAGCAAACGAATTAAAGTTAGTTACTTAGAGAATAGTAACTATAAAGAAATTCTTTTGCTAATAGTTTTTATGTAAATGCTATAATATACTAAAGTTAAGATTGAACTGATTTAATCTGTTATAGGTAAAAGTATTTATGTAAAAACTACCAATACACAGATATTGAATTCAGCGAAGAAGTGAATTTCTAATCGAAATTTATCTCTAATAATCTAATATTATTCTCAGGTTCATACTCAATGGTATAAACGTTTCCTTGATTATCAACATGAACATTTATCGCTAAATGATCGAGCTTATAAACTTCTATTAAATTTAAGTCCCAATCATATTTTTGAATAAATCTCCCAAAAGAAGAAGAAGGGCCTGTTGAAATTTCTCCAGAGTATAAGGCATAGATATATTCGTCATTAGCATCCACAGATATATACGCCCTCAAATCAATATTAGTAGGAAGTGCATTACCTCCCATTACTTGTGTAATCGGAATCCCAAGGTCTTCATCAACCAATTCTTTAATCAGATTTCCTTCAAGGTTAATAACTGCCACCCTTTTTGCAAAACGATAGACAAAGACTGCTTTTCCAATATTTTGATTTATTACAGAATATGAATGCCATCTTTGTGCTACCGACCTCTCTGAAACTTGAGATGTTAGTCCGAGATCGGGATGATTCCCTTTGCAATCAATTCGTTCACCCTTAATATCTATAATCTCTAACATACACCCGGTTGTTATTCCCGATCCGATAAATGAAGAATTATTTGAACTTAAGGTTGTATAAAACCCATCCGTTTTGAGATACACATATTCATTTTCATTGAGTTCATACTCTTCATTTAAAACTGCAATTCTTCTGTTAACAGCATCAAATATGTAGATATGCCCTTTTTGTTGATCTATAAATATGTCCCAGGGATCAATAAACTCTCCGGGACCTTTACCCACAGAACCAATTGAATGCTTTTGTATTAGTGAGGTATTCTCTTGACTGAAAACTTGAATTGTGGGTTCATTTGATTTATCCGTGACAACTATTTTATCATCATGAAATATTAAATCGCTGGGTAGAAATATTTCACTATCCGGTTGCAGCACGATGGAGGCAACTTCTGTAAGTGGGTAGTTTTTAATATCGAATATACTTTCCTGAGCTCTGATTTCGACACTCCAGAAAAGGATCAATGTTGTTATGAATACTGAAAGTTTCATTTGGATTAATTGAGTTTCCTAGCAAAATTTTAGGATATCAGAAATTGGAGAAGAGCTCCCAAATGGCTTCACGGAGTGGAACTCCGTGACTAGTTTAATTGAGTTACTCAGCAAAATTTTAAAATATCAGAAATTGGAGCAGAGCTCCTAATGGCTTCACGAAGTGGAACTCTGTGACGAGTTTAAATGAGATCTTATGGTGATAAATACAGTATTTTTGGAACTGACTTAGATTCAAGGTAATCAATACCAAATATTTCATTATCGCTAATTCCAAACATTACAAATCCAGGTGTCGCATTGATTTTTTTCATATCACCATTATCAATATTAACCTGAACGATTACCTCTTCATTTTCACTATAGTTTTGTATTTGGTAGTAAACGTGATTTTGATATACACCAAACTCATAGAATAAAGGCATACTATCTCTTTCTTCGAAATTCTCTTTAAATGCTGGAATTCGTTCAATAAAAAGTGAAAATTTATTTTCTAAATATTTTCTTTCATCTTCCTGTAAAAACCTTTCAGGCATTCCATCAGGGTTAAAGGAATATTTCCTTTGCTCAAGGGTTTCTAAATCTATACTAGTCAGATTAAAAGATTCATTACTTGTATAATACATTTTACTTCCTGCAAATTGCCAACTAGTTCTGAAGCCAATTGGATTATCAATTACTGTCCCAGGAACAACATTCTCAATAACCTCATTACCAATAAATTCAGTAACCTTTCTGTTGATTGAATGATCTGAATTCAGACTAAACAGATAATAAACTGATCTACATATAGTATTGTCTTTAATTTCATATTTTTCGCTAAGATTTCTAAAAATGCCAAACTTTTTTCCACTAACATTTACATATGTATGCATACTATATGGATAGTAATTAGGAAGAACTATTGTATCTACATAATCAAGATGATCATCAGTTACTTGAAAGGTTTCAAGTTCATTTGATAGTTTGTCAAGTAATAAAACTTTTTGATCACTACTAACTGATACATCATTTATTACCTGAACCTGACCTGGCCCATTTCCTAGAGGTTTTACATACTTGGATAATAATTTTCCACTAAAATCAATTAGATAGACACCCCACTCTGGAGTAGTAGTTGTAACCACAAAAACAGAATCTCCAATAAGTCTCATTTTTGATGGATATACGTCAAAATCAGAGAATAACTCATTTCTCTCGATATCTACTAACTTAAGTTGGCTAATAAAATTTGTGAAGTCTGAATTTTTTAATTCATGCTTCTCTTTATTATTACAATTAGATAGAACAACGAATAAAATGAGTATTACAGTTTTATACATGTTCACATTAATCTTGCTGACAGCCAACGATATAAACTTCACAAGCCATTTGATGATTAAAAAAATTTTGCTCATTTCCTGGAACACCCCAATCTTCATAAGGATTACTCGCTACACAGCCATCATAAGCTGACCAACAATCGGCAAATATATATATATAAAGTACCAATAATGCATAAAACGAAAGTTACTTTATTTTGCGTGCTATTCTGTTCAATAAAATTCGCTAAGATGCTATTTAAACTATTGCAAAAAAACGAATCAAACTCATAAACTAAATTCAGATGCAAAACTGTTATGTAAATTCATCATATATATTAATATTCAATTTTATATTTCATTATAAAACGAATAACACCTTGCCAATAATTTGGTCTTTGTGAATTAATCCCCAAAACCTACTATCCATACTTTCATAATAATTATCACCTACAACAAAATAATATTCATCAGGTACTCTAAACGTATTATTCAGACTATCAAAATCTCTATTAGAAAAGTATTTTCTAGCAGTTACCTCATACAAATACGAGATATATTCAGAGGCATTGATTACTGTAGTATCTTTCTCCTGAATATATTCTGTAAATGTATTTATGACCTGATCATGAGGAATAATATACTTTCCAATAATTAATCCTGAACTCTCGATGATTATTCTGTCATTAGGTACTGCAAGAATTCGTTTTATATAAATTAGTGGTTCCCCTCCAAATTCAGAGTAAAATGCTATCGGATCGAATCTAGATATTTCCTCAATCGATATATGATTACTTAAATTATATATACCAACAAAATCATTAGGCATTATATAATCACTCATTGAGTTCGTTTTAACATGAACTATTTTAAAATTATTATATAACAGTGCAATCAAAATTATAACAAAAAAGCCAACTACGATTTTTGTATTATTCATTGGTTCTATATGAATAAACCCTTAACCAAACATCATCATCTCTTCTTTGCCTATCAATTGTTACAATATTGTCTTGATTAATGGCAAAATTCAGAAATTGATTTGGCATTTCTATTGAATATTGATATTCAATTTTATCCGTTGAATAGACATCAATAGTTGTAAATCTCCGTGGACGTATCCCGGAAAATGCTACGTACAACTTTTCATCTAATGTATGGATATCACCACCTATCGTTTTTGCCTCTTTATGTAAGGATGTCCATCTTCCATCTACTTCTAGAATCTCTTTATTTTCCTCAATTCCATATACTTCTCTTTCAAGTATCAATTCACCTGACGGTGAATATTTTCGAATTTTATTCACGTACATTAGTGAATGATAGAGATTGCCTGAATCATCGCATGTTAGATATCCTTCGTTATAGAATACGTGCTGTTCATCTCTTCCAGAAACTTTTGCAAAAGACTTGATATGACCTACTTCTTTATTGTATACATGCAAAATTCCATCCCGCCAATATTGTCTCGAGAGAATGTATAGAAAAGGAGCCTCATTGCATACTGTCATTCGTGTTGGGAATACATTTTTTGTTCTGATTGGATATTCTTTGATCATCTCCCCGTCAAGAGACCACTTTGAAATCTTTCTATTTTCTATTGCTGCAACATATATCTCATTTTGGTCAATTTCAGTTGTGAGAACATTTTGAAATTCACCAGGTCCCTTACCCTTTTTTCCTGCAAATAGATTTATATCACTTATATTTCCTATTGATGTCCTCCCAATAAACTGCCTATTCCAATCGAAAAAAACGATATTCCCTAAAGTATCGAGTGATAGTCCTGTAGCTTCAAATATGTCGAACTCCGTTAAATTAACTTCTTCAATTAGTTGAAGATTTACATTATTAAAATTTTTATTGTCTTGAGCAATTAATCGACTATTTATAAATACAAATATAATTACTAATAAAATTCTCATTATCTGTACTGATTAATATTAATCATTTACATTTAGTAATTAAATGCAAAAATTGATTGTTTAACTAATTGAAAATAGTATCTCATCGGTGGAGCCTTGTAGCTTTTCAGTGATCATTTCCAGTTTTTTCTCCACAATGAGTTTATTTGGACTTTTGTTAAAACGCCCTCTGATCTTTCTATTGAAATAATTTTCGGACTCAAAACCCATTAAATATTGTATTGGAGGTTTTTGGTTACCTCCCTAAGCTGAACTCCCCTAAATTTCAACAAATAAAAAAACACTTAGTTGCTAGAGATGCAATATTTTTATTTCTATCATACAAAATATCAGTGAGTTGTTTTTAGGCATCATTTATAAATCCTTAAACCATATACTGGATGAACTGAGTGAGTATACTTATGTGCATTAATGGTGTTCGAAGTAATTGAGGAACAATCTTTCGTGGTTGAGTGACAAAAACGGCTTTCTTAGCTAAACTAACGTCTATGAAAAAGTCCATGCTCAGAACGTCTCGAGACTACTATTCGATTATCGTATAATGTTTTTTTTATTGATTAGCTGTTATCATTGATGCAAGACACAGTCTTCCGTCTCATTCAGTTTTAAGTCACAGACTTAAAACATCTGGGGGCATACAAGTCAGACAAGCTTGTTGTGAATAACCCTTGTTCATCATTAAAAATGATAAAATAATAAGTGCAATAAATGGTTTCATAAAATAAATTTTATTTTATATAACTTTATTGAATTATCGTTTATACTTGTAACAAGTATACTTAGAAAATCATCGTCACTATTCATTTCTTTGATAAATTCTTGACTTGAAAGTTCTAACCTTTTTACTAATTTTCCATTAT
Source organism: Balneolaceae bacterium (assembly GCA_034669965.1). Taxonomy (GTDB): domain Bacteria; phylum Bacteroidota; class Rhodothermia; order Balneolales; family Balneolaceae; genus HXMU1420-13. Next base: position 323,383 of record JAXMOK010000003.1, read on the forward strand.
ATTTATTTCTTAAATCTAAGTAAGATTTTTCATTCTCTGGATTAACAATATATATGACTAATAAGTCCTTATATATCTCTGAAAACACGGTTGTTGGATATGGCCTACTTTTATAAGAATCAGGTCTGATAACTATGTGATCTTCCCATGGATTTGGTAAAAAATCATCCATGTAATTCCAAATTTCTTTATAAGTCAATCGATTGATTTTTATTATTTTATAAGGAGCCCCTAAAACATAATAAATATTATCATCATCAATTGAATAATTGATATTTGATAATTGTATTCTAGAGCTTAGATTATTAAAAAATGTACTGAAATCAATAAAATCAATCATTGAATTAATATACTGACCATCCATTGAAAACTTATGCACAAATAGATCATTATCATAGCTCTTTCCAGTTATATAAATATGATTCTTATCAACTATTAATTTTGAAAATCCTATTATAGGCTTTTCAATAGGTATAGTCTTTAATAAATTACCTGATTGATTATGAAAAACTTGAACTCTTAAATTTGTAGCATCATATACAAATAGTGAATCATTAATTATGAACATGTCATAAATAATATCAAACTCGCCAGGCCCTCTTCCTTCACTTCCAACAAACCTTGTTTCACCCGAGTTTAAATCTACATACACAATTTTATGAGATAGATTATCACTCAAGATGGCTTGGTCACTTGTTAGAATTGCTGCGTACCCTTGAATTACTAATAATGTATCAGAAAATTGTATTTCTTTAACCTGAAAAACTTCAATTTCCTTATAATTATTTTGAAAAAGCTGACCAAACACATTTATACTAAACAGTATTTGTATTGTTATGTATAAAGTCAGAATTCGATTACTCATATTTAAAGTTTAATTTTTAATTCATTTTTATTCAATTTTTTCACTCTCCCTTTTCTTAGCTCGGAGGGTGTTTTGCCGGTATGGCGTTTAACAAATTTGTAAAGCGCGTTGTTATCTGCAAATCCTACATCCAATGCAATAGAAAACAATATCTCATCGGTGGAACCTTCTAGCTTTTCAGTAATCATTTCCAGTTTTTTCTCCACAATGAGTTTATAAGGACTTTTTTTGTAACGCCCTCTAATCTTTCTATTGAAATATTTTTCAGACTCAAAACCCATTAAGTGCGCCCAATCACCAACTGAACATATTTCAACAATATGCTCTTCTAACACCCTAATTGCATGCTCAATGTTACCCATTAAATATTGTATTGGAGGTTTTTGGTTACCTCCCTAAGCTGAATTCCCCAATCACTTAACGAATAATAAAAGCACTTAATTGCTACAGATGCAAAATTTTTATTTCTATCATGCAAAATATCAGCAAGTTGGTTTTATAATCTACCAGCTTCCATAATTTTGAAACTTTACTGATTGCAATTCACATTTGCATAAGTTTATAACTCTCACTCACGCGTACTTAAATAAAAAAAGGACATTCAAGTAATTCCTGAATGTCCTTTACTAAAGCTCTATAAGAGTTTTTGACTAAACTTTATTGAAGAAAAAACGTCAGTCTGCCAATTCAAAATCAACAGTTTGAACTCGATCTGAGCTTCCACCAATCATGATCGAAAACATGCCCGGTTCCGCTCTATATGTTTGATCCTGACCATAAAAGCCGAGGGTTTTCCAGTCAATATCGAAAGTGATCATTTTGGTTTCACCTGCATCAAGCATCACTTTTTCAAACCCTCGAAGTTCTTTTACAGGACGCATCACGCTGGCAAAGTGATCGCGAATATACATTTGAACAACTTCCTCCCCAGCCATGTCTCCGGTATTGCTTACCTCTACACTAACCTGAATGCTTCCATCCATATTCATGGTTGTGCTGCTTAATTCAGGAGCAGAGTACTCAAAGGTGGTGTAACTCAAGCCATATCCAAAGGGATATTGCGGGCTGTTTTCTATATCGTTGTAGTGACTCCAGAATACAGCACCATCATCGCCGGGACCTGTGCTTGGGCGACCCGGATTTCTGAAATTGTAATACACTGGAATTTGTCCAACTGCGCGAGGAACCGACATGGGGAGTTTTCCTGATGGGTTGTAATCGCCAAAAATCACATCCGCAATGGCGTTACCTGCTTCTGAACCGAGATGCCAGGTATTCAATAAAGTAGATGCATTTTCATACAATTCAGGCTCAATAATCGGGCGGCCAGCCATCAATACAACCACCACGTTTTCGTTTGCTTCGCGAATCATGTTGAACAACTCGAGTTGTCGACCTTGCAAGCTGATATCCACTAAACTACGGCCTTCGCCGGATTGCAATGCTTCTTCTCCAACTGCCATGATAACAACATCAGAAGTGGCGGCTATTTTAATCGCATTCGCAAATCCGGAGCCATCATCTTCAGGAAATCGAAGTGCACGAGCGAAAGAGCCATTATTTGGGGCAAGTGTATAGCCTTCTACATATTCGACTTCAACATCGTCGCTTACGGCGTTTCTAATTCCTTCTAACAATGAAACGGTCGTTGTATTGTCGCCTTGTGCGCGCCAGTTACCAAGTGGAGCATCTTTTTCGGCGGCAAGATGCCCGATAACCGCAATCTTTTTAGTTTCTTTCGAAAGTGGAAGTAAATCTCGCTCATTGTTCATTAAAACGATCGACTTCTTAGCAACATCGCGTGCAATAGCTCGATGTTCGTCCGTAAACATTAACTCTGCTTCTCGTTCCGGATCTGAGTATTGATATGGATCATCAAAAAGACCGAGATTAAATTTCATTCTAAGAACTCGACGAACTGCTTGATCAACAACAGATTCATCCACTTTCCCGGATTTAACTAAGTCAACCAAATGCCGTTGATAAGCTTCTGATTCCATATCCATGTCGTTGCCACTGGTGATGGCGTGATAGGCAGATTGCTCTAAATCTTTAGAAAATCCATGATTGATCATTTGACGAATTGATCCCCAATCTGATATCACAAATCCATCAAAACCCCAGCGTTCTTTTAAAACTGTTCGCTGTAAAAAGGTATCGCCGTTGGCGGGAATCCCATTCAAATCGTTGAAAGAATTCATAATTGTGCCCACACCTTCATCAACGGCTGCTTCGAAAGTCGGAAGCACAACATTAAATAAGGTATTGGTACCAAAATCAACGGTATTGTAATCACGCCCACTTTCGGAAAATCCGTAACCAGCAAAATGCTTTGCGGTAGCCATAATTGAATTATCAGCTGATAAATCATCTGTTTGGAAACCACGTACGCGAGCGCGGGCAATCTCTGATCCTAAATATGGATCTTCGCCCGATCCTTCCATCACGCGTCCCCAGCGTGGATCGCGCCCAACATCAACCATAGGAGCAAACGTCCAGTTAATCCCGGCTGCAGAAGCCTCGATTGCTGCAACCCGAGCGGATTGTTCAATAGCTTCCAAATCCCAACTAGCCGACTCCCCCAAAGGAATTGGAAATATCGTTTTAAAACCGTGGATGACGTCGTAGCCAAAAATAAGAGGAATGCCCAATCGACTATTTTCAACAGCTAGTTTTTGGGCTGCTAAGGTTGCTTCGGCGCCAACTACATTCAGCAACGAGCCTACGCCTCCGTTTTTTAGTAATCGGGCACGTTCTGCAACGTATTCGTTATTTTCGGGGATTGGTCCGGTTACATCCCAACTGCCATTATGCTGATTGAGCTGCCCGGCTTTTTCTTCGAGCGTCATTTGCGAAAGCAGCTTGTCAATTTTTTGTTCAATTTCCGGGTCAATAAGTTGGTTCTGAGCAACCGTTATATTTGAAAAGACAAAAATAAGGGTCAGACATAAGCAGCTTATCAATAAGAAATACTTTTTATTAGTCATGGTACATTCGATTTGAGGTGGTGAGAAAATTTCTCATAAATCACTTAATTCATTTAAGTTTAAGAAATCTTTTTCTCATTCATAAGCTCGATATTCGACTTTTTGAATGAACTTATAATGAAAGCTCTTGAAACAATGAGGCTCGTGTTTTCGTCTGAGGGAAAAAAATTGCTCTATGTCACAAAAGAATCGCTATTCGCAACATTTAGACCACGATCATCCAGAAGATGATTTCGATCTGGACAGTTATCTAGAAGAAAAAGGAAGTAAAGCTTCAAATAAAGAGGCTTACAATACAATAGAAGAACCAAAAACCAATCAATTTTTAAATGGCTTTTTACTTGCCGTCGCACTTATTGCTTCTATTTATTGGTCGTACAACGTTACCACAAATAATAATTGGTTTGGAATTTTCGGTTCCAGCGAAACTTCCGTTATTTCGGATGTACCTCGCATAGCTCCGGTTGCCCCTCTTCCTCCTTTACCATCCGGCGAAACTGTAACTTTCAATTATGTCTCTAATTCTGATCTTGGTTCAATTACTGAATATTTACAAAATCTTGACCAAAAGGGATTATTGAACGATCGCTTATTAAATGCTTTTGAAGCGCGTCAGATTTATGAGGCGAGAGTCCCCATTGAATATTTGGAAACACTGAATGAGGCCGGGTATTTATCAGAATTTTCTTTTGTGGAAATAAATGAATTTTACAAGAATCAAATACCTATGGCCTATTTGGATGTTTTGAACACCGAAGGCTATCTAAGTCACTTTTCGTTTGTGAGTGTAATAGAACTATATAAAAATGATGTTTCTCTCGACTATTTAAAGCAATTAGAAGAAGGTGGGTATCTATTCGATTTGTCATTCGTGTATATCACAGAGTATTATAAAAACGGTGTAACAACAGAATTTCTGGATGATTTAAAATCGAAAGAACTGTATGATAACTTAAGTTTTATTGATGTTGTTGAACTATATAAGGCACAGGAGAATTAAATGTCGCGACAAAAACAAAAATCAGAGCATCAGAATTTTGATTTCGATCAATACCTCGAAGACAAAGCAGAGGAAACAGCTTCGGTAAATGCACCCATCGAAGAAACTAAATCGGAAGGAAATTTTGCCAAAAATTTTCTTCTGATTCTTGTAATAATGGTCACCTCAGTGTTTTGGTATTACGATTGGAGTCCGCGACAAATGGCAATTTCTTGGCTTGGTAACGATGCAGCGTATTTCGGTATCGAAAATGATGCGATTGTTGAAGCAGATGTTGTTTTGCCAGATGATTTTAATTTCAATTTCAATTTCAATGACAACACGAGTATTCCGGAAACTCCACTCCCTCCAACCGATTTATTTTTCACTGATTATTTAACCGAATTAAATGATGCCGGCTTGCTAGACGGCTTCGGTAGTTCATCGCAAGAAGAGCTTTATAGAGCACAAGTGCCCATCGAGTATATCCAAGGATTCGTTCAATCTGGCGCTTTAAGTTATTTTGGGGGATCATCCATTGCTTCAATGTATTCAAATAATGTACCGGTGCAATATGTAAATGATCTGCAAGTTGCAGGAATAATGGATAATTTCGGTGGATCATCCATCGTAAGTTTATACACCAATAATGTCCCTTTCGAATACATTAAAGGAATTTATGATGCAGGAATGATGGACAATTTTGGCGGTTCATCGGTCACTCGATTGTATAATAATCAAGTACCTCTAGAGTACATTGCGGCCTTCAAACCCAATGGATTAATTGATAATTTCGGCAGTACTTCCATCTCGAGATTGTATGAAAATCAGGTTCCGATTTCTTACATATCAGAATTAAACGAAAAAGGATTACTCGATAATTTCGGGAGCACCTCGATCTCGAACCTGTATTCAAATCAAGTGCCCATATCATTTATCGAACAACTAAATGATCGCGGCCTACTGGATAACATGAGTTCTTCATCTGTAATTAACGCTTATAAAATCGACGGTAACTAAAAATGTCAACGAGAAACAAACATCAGAACAATAACAATTTCGATCTGGATCAATTTCTAGAGGATAAAGCCAATGGAGAAGAATCAGCTTATACTCGTGAAGAGGAGCCCGGTGAAGGCTCTAATTTCTTTCGAAATGCTTCAATTATTGTAGTTGCAATTTTAGGCATGGTGCTTTGGTTTTATGATTGGAATCCTCGGGCAGCCTATGCCGGAATTTTTGATTCTGATGCCGGTGAACCGGTGGTTACTGAAGTGGTAAATCGTAACGTAAATGTAGTTGCCCCTCCTACACCGCCTGCACCACCTGTAACCGATGCCGCACGTCTTGCACAACTTGAACGAAGTGCCGTTGCACTTGCAAATTCTGAAGAAATTGAACGCTTCACTGAGCAATCGGTTGCCTTGGCAATGGAATCTGCTTTTAGAGCTTTGGAAAGCTTAGAAAATATGGACTTCTCAAACCTTGAGGGTCTAAGTGATCTGGAAAGCTTAGAAGGCTTAGAAAGCTTGGAAGGGCTAGAGGGTTTAGAAGGATTGGAAGGTTTAGGTGTTGTAGCGGAACAAGTTGCTCTTGAGGCATTGCAAAATATCGATTTTTCTCAAATTCAGTTTGAAACCGGTGCAACAAATGTGGCTAGTTTTGAACTGTTTTCTCGTGAACTCACCGAGCAATCCATCAATCAATTTTCAGATGAGGACCTTCGAAGCTTACATGGCGCAGGCATCCCTGCAAGTTTCTTATCAAAGTTGAATGATGTTGGTTTATTAGATCGACTGGATGCTGACGAAATCATCGACTTATTTGAAGAGGAGTAACATGCAACGCACTAAGTACAATCCCGAAAACGACGATTTTGATCTGGACGATTATCTGGAAGCTAAAGCAGCTGGCGAAGAAACCATCGACTACGGTCTGCCAAACGAAGAGCAGCATAAACCAACCATGAAACGTAATCTGCTGGCCATTGGATTTTTCGTGCTGGCAGCTGCGATCTGGAGTTTTGTTGGTGGTCCGTTCGGCTTTTTTGGATTTGGCAATAGCGAACCTGCTGAAATTTCAGAAGTATTTGCTCCTCTTCCTCCAGCAGTTGATATGCCTCAAGCCGCGCCTGCTCCAACTGTAAATTATCCTGAAATTGAAAGTGGTTATCTCGATTATCTGCAGCAGTTTCAAGAACAAAACCTCACTATGTTTTCGGGGAATGCCATTCAAGCATTTTATAATACCGGAGTACCAATTCAGTATATCAAAGACTTAGAAGGTGCAGGTTTATTAAACGACTTCAGTTATTCCGCTATCATTGGCTTATACAATAGCAATGTGCCAGTCAGCTATATGGTTGAAATGCAAAATGCCGGTTTTTTGGATGATTTCAGTTATTCGGCCATTATTGGTTTGTATAATAGTAATGTACCAACAAGCTATTTAAACCAAATGCAAGAAGGTGGATTTTTGGATGAATTCAGCTATTCAGCCATCATTGGCTTATATAATAGTAACGTTCCAACAAGCTACTTAGAGCAAATGCGTGAAGCTGATTTTTTGGACGATTTCAGCTATTCTGCCATCATTGGTTTATATAATAGTAACGTAAGCGTGGGTTATTTGAACGATATGAAACAAGGTGGTTTCTTAGATGATTTTAGCTATTCAGCCATCATTGGTATGTATTCATCCAATGTTTCCATTAGTTATTTAACCGATCTTCAGCAAAACGGATATTTAGATACCTTTTCATATTCGGGCATAATTGGCTTGTACAGCAACAATGTACCGGTTGAGTTTCTGGCAGAATTGGATCAAAGAAATTTACTCGATAACATGAATTATTCTGAAGTGATTGGCGCCTATCTAACCGATAATTAATTTACGCTATTCTCTAAATCTCGGAATTGTAACTCATAAAGGTGGCTGTATAAGCCGCCTTTTTCTATTAATTGGGGATGGGTACCTTCTTCGATAATCGAACCTTTATCCATTACCAAAATCCGATCGGCGTGTTGTACGGTTGATAAACGATGAGCGATCACAAAGGTAGTTCTGCCTTTCATTAAACGATATAATGCTTCTTGTACCTGAGCTTCCGATTCAGAATCGAGGGATGATGTAGCTTCATCGAGCAACAGGATTTCCGGGTTTTTTAAAATAGCCCTTGCGATAGCTAATCTTTGTCGCTGCCCGCCGGATAACTTAACCCCTTTTTCTCCGATCAAGGCATCGTAACCTTTCGGGGTGTCCATGATAAATTCATGAGCGTTAGCATCTTTTGCTGCTGATATGATTTCTTCGTCTGTGGCATCCAACCTGCCATATCGGATGTTTTCTTTGATGGAAGTTCCAAATAAATGCACTTCTTGTGGAACAATGGAGATGTGATTTCGCAATGATTTATGCGTCACCGTTTTGATGTCAACGCCATCTACACGTATCCGTCCTTTTTGGGGATCGTAGAATCGTGGAATTAAATTCAGCAAAGTGGTTTTTCCTGCCCCACTTGGCCCAACTAAAGCCACAGTTTGCCCTGCCTCAACCTGTACGTTTATTGAGTCTAAAATCTTTCGATCTTGTTCGTAAGCAAAACTCAGATTTTCAATTTCTATGGATCCTTGAATACTGTTTAGGTTGGTGGCATTGGGTAAATCGGTGATTTCAGGTACTTCTTCCAGTAATTCAAAAATTCGTTCCGAGGCACCAGCCGCTGTATTCACTGCCGTATAAAGTCTGGAAGTTTGGCTGATTGATCTGGAAATATTTAAGGCGTAAATAATGAAGGCTACGAGATCACCGGCAGTAAGTCGATCGGCCAGTACTTCTTTTCCACCGTACCAAAATATGATAACCAACGTGCTTAAAAATAAGATGCCCACACCGGCCCAGAATAATTGTGTGAGTACTACTTTCTCGCGAGCAGTTTTGAACAGTTTTTCGATGGCATCAGAGTATCGATTTACTTCGAACTCTTCTCTAACAAAAGCTTTTACCAATCTGACGGCACCTAAAGCATCTTCGGCAACCGCTGTTGAATCAGCCAACTCATCTTGAATATTCCGCGAGAGTTTGCGGATTTTCTGCCCAAAATAGCGTGTGGCAATGGTTACAAACGGAACTGTTACAAATATTACAGCACTCAACCGCCAGTTTAAAATCACCATCAAAGTCACCGATCCAATCAGCGAAAATGAGATGGTTAGTAATTGAGGGAGTGAATCGGTGAGTGCGGTTCGGATGGAGCCGACATCATTGGTAAGTCTCGAGGTGATTTCGCCCAATCTTCGTTCAGCAAAAAAACGAAAACCCAAACGATGCAGGTGCTCGTACACTTTTTTTCGAAGATCGGTGATCACCCGTTCTCCTACCCATTCGAGATGATAATTTCCGGCAAACGAAAACCCGGCTTGAACCACGAATAATGCCATCAACCCGATGGCTAGTATGTTTAAAAGATCTCCATCACCTTGTTCAAAAACAGCATCTAATAATTCGCGCAAACCTAGTGGCACCGATAGCCATATTGCTGAGGCAACTATCACAAAAAAGGTAGCAGAGTAAAACCGAACGCGGTAAGGCTTGCTTAGCGAGAAAATGTTAACCAGCGTTTCCCAAAGGGTTGCGAGTCCTCTATTTTTTTCTTCTTGGGATGATTTCATGGACTCAATTTGGCAAATATAATGCCAAGTAATTTGGGTTTTTTAGTGCTCATTTTGGTATCTAGTATTCGACAATAAAAACAGATTCTAAGCCTATGGACGGCGAAACACTTACCTGGATTTTTCTAATCGGTGGCATCATACTTATGGCTCTTGAAGCTGCTTTACCTAGTGGTATGGCTTTAATTTTAGGGTTTAGTGGTTTGCTGGTTGGTGTGTTACGGTTTTTAGGATTGCTAACTGACCCAACCACTGCAACTTTGGCATGGTTCCTTACGTCAGTGGTGTTGACGGTTGGGGCTTTACCCTTCATAAAAAAATATTTTGGCGGAGAAGCCACTTATAAATTTGCTGATGAAGATTTTGAAGCTATGGATCAAATTGTAGATGTAGTTGAAGACATCAACGATCTGACTAACGAAGGAAGAATTCGATTTCAGGGCATTTCCTGGCAGGCACGCACTATAGACGGTGATGTTCCAGCTGGTTCTAGAGTTCGCATTAAATACCGCGACAACACTACCTGGATTGTAGAACCTTTTGATAGTATTGAGCCACCATCCGAACAACAGAAGTTAAAAGAATAAAAAAAGGGCATCATCTATGTTTTGGACATTTACACTCTTATCCATTTTGTTGATGTATTTCATTTTCACCAGACTCTTCCTCATTGTAGAGTTTCGTGAAGAGGTAATTCAAGAGCGATTAGGAAAGTTTAAAAAGAACTTAAAACCGGGTTTTCATTTCTTGGTACCATTTGTCGACCGCCCCGCATATCGACGTGAAATGCGTGAACAAGTACTGGATGTACCTAGCCAGACATGTATCACTAAAGACAACATTGAGGTAGCTGTTGACGGCCTTGTGTACATTAAAGTGATGGATGCTTACAAAGCTAGTTATGGAATTTCGAATTATCAGGCGGCGGCCGTAAATCTGGCACAAACTACTATGCGTAGCGAAGTTGGTAAAATCACCCTCGACGACACTTTTAGCGAACGCGAAACAATGAATGAGAATATCGTTCGTGAAATCGACAAAGCAGCTGAACCTTGGGGAATTAAAGTACTGCGTTACGAAATCAAGAATATCCGGCCATCCAACGAAATTGTGGATACCATGGAGAAACAAATGGAAGCCGAGCGCGAAAAACGAGCTGAAATCACCCATTCCGAAGGATTTCGACAGTCGCGTATTAATGAATCAGAAGGCCAACAAAGCAGTCAGGTTTTGATTTCTGAAGCCAATCGCCAAAAACGAATTAACGAAGCAGTGGGTAAAGCCAAAGAGATTGAGTTAGTGGCTGAAGCTACGGCTAATGGCATCAAACGAATTGCTGAGGCAATGCAACACCCTGGGGGCGAATTAGCTGTTAAAACCAAATTGGTGGAACAATACATCGACGAGTTTGGACGGATCATTGAGTCTTCGAATATCTCGGTACTGCCTACCGAAACAGCAAATTTAAAAACCTTTTTCGAAGGCGTTAGCAAAGTTAGCGATCACACCAAATCAAAAGGAGAGTAACCATGTCAATTTTCGAAATTATTGAAAATGTTAGTTTTGCGCTGGTTATGGCCTTTATGGTTTACCTGCTAGTAAAAGTGATAATGTCTTTCCGTTTAGTACCTAATCAATTTGCATACATAGTAGAACGTCTTGGAAATTTCCAAAAAACCTTGGGTCCGGGATTTCACGCATTAATTCCTTTTGTTGATAAAGTGGTTTACAAACAAGATTTGCGTGAGGAAACCATCGAAGTAGAACCTCAGGAATGCTTCACCAAAGATAATGTAAAGGTTGAAGTAGATGGTGTGATTTACATGAGTGTGATGGATCCTGTAAATGCCAGTTATGGAGTTACAGATTATAGAAATGCCGCCATTCAATTATCACAAACTACTACACGTTCAGTAATTGGCTTAATGGATTTGGATGAGACCTTCGAAGAGCGTGCTTTTATGAGTAAAGAGGTTGTAAAGGTATTGGCAGAAATGGAAATGCCTTGGGGTATAAAAGTGCATCGCTACGAAATCAAAAATATTATCACGCCCAGAACGGTTCAAAAAGCGATGGAACGTCAAATGACCGCAGAACGTGATCGCCGTGCAGTGATCGCCCGATCTGAAGGTGTTAAGGGCTCGAAAATTAACGATGCGGAAGGGATTCGAGCTGAAATCATCAATATTTCGGAAGCAGAAATGCAGAGTCGAATCAACGAAGCTGAAGGTGTTGCCAATGAAATTGAAGCATTAGCAGAAGCAACAGCAATATCCATCGAAAAAGTTGCCGAAGCTTTGAATTCACCAATGGGAACTGAAGCAATGCGTCTGCGACTTGCCGAAAAATACCTTGGAAAATTGAGAGGCTTAGCTCGTGAGAGTAACGACATCATTTTGCCTAAAGACATTTCGAATTACGACACGGTGATGGAAGGCTTATCACTCAAAGACTTAGAATTAAAGCCACCTACAAAAAAGTAGCCTAATAAGCTCGGTATTTTCTCCCTTCTTGAGGAACTATCGGGCCATTTGGCGTCGCAAATTTTATGGGAATGGTTTCGTACTTCCCCCCTTGTAAAGTCTTTTTTACGCCAAAATGAAGATGAGGTCCTGTAACAAAACCTGTTGATCCCGAATACCCGATAAACTGCCCAAGTTTTATCGATTGACCAACACGAACGTGAGCTCCATTAAATTGTAGATGTGAATAATCGGCCATGGTTCCGTCGCCATGTAAAATCGTGATCGTATTTGCTTCATCTACATACTTCTTGTCATTACCACCTTTTTGTGAATCTTCTTTTACTTCAATCACCATTCCGTCGCGAGCGGCATAAATAGGAGTACCCTCGGGCATCATAAAATCGATGGAATATTGAATATTTCCTTGATGTGAAAACTCCCCACCAAAACCTTGAGAAACCCTAAAAGAGCTGCCGTTTCTAAATGGAAATCGATATTGAAAAGTGTCGTTGTGGCGGGCATTTACATCTCCTTTATAAGTGATGTAATTGGTTTCAAAATTCCAGGCTTTAGCCGGATCAACCGGAACCAACGTAAAAAGCTTTTCCTCGCGTTCGTATGTTAACACTTCGATATGCGGTAGCGGTTTATCGCTATTTAGGTTGGTTAGAGTTGCCGATAATTCAACCGTTACCGGATAGATATTCGGGTTATTCGCCCAAATCTCGATGACTCCATTACGTTCACGTTTAAAAACCTCAACCTCTTTGTGTTGGGTTGAAGCAAAGCTCAGAGTAAGTAAGAGAATCAGAAAAATCATACGTTTGTAAAGTTGCTATAAAAGTACGCACAAGTTTTATAATTGCCTGTATATTCGGGCATGAAATTTTTAATGTTCTACTTATTAATACTTCTTGCGCTTCGCAAAGAGAATAACAAGGATAATCCTGAACTATTGCTCGCTATTAAATCGGGCGATCATAAAGCATTTAAGCGTTTTTTTGATGAACATCACTCCTTCTTATATCATTTTTTGTTGAAGAAAGGACTTTCTGAACAACAAGCTGAAGATCTGGTTCAACAAGCTTTTGTGATGATCTGGGAGAAGCGAAAAGAAATTGATGAGCAGAAATCGTTACGGGCGTATCTTTTCAGAATTGCTTACACGCGAATGTTGAATCTGTTTCGAGATCATTCGAAATTTGATGATAATGCTGAACCAGCTGCCACAGAATCGGAAATTCAAGCAGATGCTAATCTTGAAAATCAAGAACTCGCTCAGGCTTTGACTAATGCTATCAATCAAATGCCGGAAAAACGAAAGGAAGTATTTCGGTTATGCTTCATTCAGGAATTCACTTATAAAAGTGCCGCAGAAGTGTTGGGGGTTTCGGTAAAAACAATAGAGAACCATATGGGACTAGCACTGAAAGATTTACGTAATAAACTAGATGCCTTTAGATGATTTCTGGTTTCTGGTTTCTGGTTTCTGGTTTCTGGTTTCTGGTTTCTGGTTTCTGGTTTCTGGTTTCTGGTTTCTGGTTTCTGGTTTCTGGTAAAAATATCCAAAATATATCAACAGTGCCCTTTTTCACTTTTCACTTTTCACTTTTCACTTTTCACTTTTCACTTAATAAAAATTTTTAAACATCAATTGGGGGTAGCTTTAATCTCACGTGTATTGAGGATGAGATACAAAAAATAAATCCTTAATTAATTATCAGAGGTAACTCAAATGAAAAAACTAAGCAACTTAAACAACCTATCTCTTCTGGCACTTGCCTTATTGGTAACTTTTGGTGCTTGTTCGTCGGTAAATAACGATGTTGAAGCAATTTCAGCTGAAGACGTAGACCTAGCTGCACACATTGTAACTACTTCCATCGCCGACGATGAATCCGGTATGATGAGCAGTTTATACGACGCTTTTTCTGATGTATCATCAGAAGGAATCAATTATGGCAGTACTGATGCTCGATTCAAACCAGATCCCGATCGTGGAAATGATGGTCGCGGACGTGAGCGTAACTTTACTTATAGCTACGATCCCGAAACAGGTATCCACAGCCTTGATTACTCACGTAGTGTAGAAAATGGCGCCTTTAGTAAATCCATCGATGTGAACCAGGACATAATATTTACTGATTTAGACGGAACATTCATCGAGTTCCCACGCCAAGATCGAGCGAATATCGAAGCGATAGCTTATTCGGGAAGTAAAGTTGGAGCGCATACCGGAAAATTCCGTAGCGGCAGCTTTTCAAAAGCCGATGATTTCCGCCTTGCCGGTATTCACTCAACCAGCTCAATCTTAACGCTAAGCGGAACACATACCGGTGCCGGAAATGCTGAGGGCGTGACCAGAGATTCTGTTGAAGCTTCACGTTCGTACAATGTGGATTTAGAATTCACTAACATCGAAGTAAACAAAGACACTGTTAAAGCTCACGGTTCGCTGGAATTTGCCGTAAGTGGTACCATCACATACAGTGTTATTATGAATAAAACCATCGATGGTGTTCCGGAAGAAACTGTAATGGAAGGAACTATCGACTTATCGGAAGATGGAACTGCATTAATGCGATTCAACAAACTACCCAATACTATTCGATTTGCTCTAGGTGATGGCGAGCGTCGAGACAATTCCTCCGATCGTAGAGGCGGTAGCTAATTAAGCACTTAAGCAGGTCGTGATTATGCGACCTGCTACTATTTATATAATACCATGGCAACTGATCAACAACTCCCTACTAACGATCCTGATTTAATGCTGGCCCAAGAAATTGAAGCTAGCTTAAATACCGGTTCATCCTTTGCTGATTTAGGAGATCCGTTGATTGATCAACTTATTGCTAATAAGAATAAGGAACGAGCTACTTATACCATACCTGCAACAGTTTCTGATAACATCTGGAATCAAATCAGCAAACAAACAACACAGAGAAAAGCCAATGTTACTCCTCTCTTTAGTCGCACCTCTACTCTTGCTTGGGCTTCTGCTGCTGTGGTACTAATAGCCGCATTTATAGGATTCTTCTGGATGCAAAGCCAGCCACAAATTGAACTTCTGGCGCAGAGTGAATCCACCATCGAGCAAGTAACCCTGCAGGACGGCTCGGTAGTTACGCTTCGCCCATATACTAAACTTTTTGTAGATCAATCCTCAAGCAACCGAAGCTATCGTATTGATGGAGAGGCATTTTTTGATGTAGTCTCGAATCCCGATGCACCTTTCACCGTTGACGCAACCTTTGGTACTGTAACTGTGCTTGGTACTCGCTTTAACTTGAGTAACTGGGGCGGTAAAGCAGTTGTATACCTAGAAGAAGGCCGCGTATCATTCTCATCAAACCAAACCGATGAAGCTGTTATTTTGCAGCCTGGTCAGGCTTCTGAAATCACAGAAAGCGAGCTTCAATTACTTACAGAATCTAATGCCGAAGAATTTACCGATTGGCAATCAAACAGTTTAGTATTCAATAGTTTTAATCCTGCCGAAGTAATAAACGAAATCAATCAACATTTTGGGGTTATCATAAATATTGATCAACTTCAGGATCGTTCGGAAATTACGGGTACGCTCATACTTGATTCTGTAACTCAGACCCTCGACGATTTGGGCTTAGTTTTAGGTGGAACCTTCCGCTCTGTAAATGCCAACGAATACGTATTTATCTCAATGGAATAGCCAACATTTCAATGCTGCGATTATTTAGTTGTTTCGGGTGGTTTTTAGTTTTCACAGCTTCGGTTTCTGCGCAGGATTACTCCTATCAAAATAAAGCGCTGCTTGAGATCATCCGCGATATAGAAGTACACACCGAATACCGTTTTTTATATCGCGAAGCCTTAATTGCCGACATTAACCTAAGTTTTGATGCCAATCCATCAGACCTTTTTGAAGTGCTTGAGCAATCAATTCAAAGATCCGGATTGGGTTTAAAAGTGAACGAGGATCGTAACCAGGCCATCATCTATAAAACCGGGGAAGCAAGCTCAACTTCTGAGGCAAATATACATGGCTTTATAGTAGATTCTAATACCGGCGAGCGCCTTCCCTTTGCTACCATTTCTTGGCGTGAATTTGGTCAAATAAAAGGTGTAAATAGTGATGCAGCGGGAAGATTTAGTATTACTGCTATGCTTTCTCAACCATCGCTTTCACTTCTGGTTAGCTATGTTGGCTATGCGAATCAACAAATATCGGTTTCTTTTGAAGAAGCGACACATTTAGCTGATGTTACCGTTCGACTTATCCCAAAAAAATACGATGGGAAAGAAATAATTGTTCAGGGCGTGAATTTTTATAACCCAAACGATACGCTGCTTTATGGATTGATGAAGCTCGGGAGTTTTAGTCCACTTGGCGAAAGTAACGCCGTTCGATCATTGCAAACCTTACCGGCTGTAAGTATGAATACAGCCATCAACGATGGAATAAACATCAGAGGCAGTTCATCGGATGGATTTCAGGTTCTGCTTGATGGACAAACCATGTACAGCCAAAGTCATTTATTTGGATTACTCGATGCTATGAACCCTGATGTTCTGCGTTCAAGCGGTTTTTATTATGATATTACGCCTGCTCAATTTCATGCTCCACTTGGAGGAACGCTGTCGCTAATTACACGCACAGGATCATTAAATAAATTTTCAACAACTATCGGTTTAAGTAACACAGCGGTTTCTTCAACCATCGAAGGTCCACTTAAAAAAGGCATGTCCAGTTTTATACTATCAGGCAGATGGTCGTACATGGATGAATTGAATTGGTTCAATAATTCTAAAATGATCGAATATGGATTGGATGTTGACAGAGAGTTGGAAATATTGATTCCGCAACGCTTCGACAATCGGTTTATTCGTTCGATTACCCTTGATGAAATTGATATTCAAAACACCAATGCCTCTTTTTATGATTTGCACGGGAAGCTGTATTCAGAATTCGAGAACGGAAATCAACTTATTATTAGTGGCTATTTTGGAAAGGATGAAGCCACCCAATCTTATTTCAGAGATGAACGAAGTATCGTTACGACAAATCAAACAACGAACCACTGGAATAACGCGACCATTAGTATTCTGTTTAATGCAACATTAAGCCCAAATTTATATTCAGAATCGAGCTTTGGATTCACCGATTTCAACAGCGATTATTTGAAGGATGATTTTGCTTTTCCGGTAAGAAATAATGCCAATGGCGCTCATACCGATTCTGTAAATATCCGACCTCTTAATTTAGATAATCGGGTTAAACAAATAGAAATTAAACAAGGATTTAAAGCACAGCTTGAAACGGGAACATTAAATATTGGATTAAATTACACAGATTTTGATGTTCAATACACCGAATTAGGTGATGTGAGGGAATCTTTTATAAGCCGCAGAACCAGCCAACTTGTTGATGTGTACACACAATGGGATTATGTTGCCAACGAAGCCGTTGGCTTAAATCTCGGAAGTCGGTTGCACTATTTTAGTAATGGAGCGTATTTGAAATTCTCACCCCGAATTAAGTTATCGATAAGAGAAAATGAGAACTTACATTTTGGTTTCGGCTTTAGCAGAAACTACCAATTTATTAATCGCCTAAGTTTTTATAACATAAACAGTAACGATTTCTGGATTCTCTCGAACGAAGATCAACCTCCCTCTTCGGTTAATCATCTTTCAGGTGGTATTTATTACCATGTTAGTAATTGGGCTTATGTACAGGTGGAAGCTTTCAATAAACAGTTTGCAAATTTACGATTACACGAATTGAACACCGGTTTAATTTCACAATCGTTTAGAAATGAAGAAACTCCTTGGTTTTATGAAAATGACGGCCGATCAAAAGGCTTGGAGTTTTTGGTAAAAAACTGGCACAAAGAAGTAACACTTTCCAATGCCTACACCTATTCAATTTCGGAGATAAAGAACGAACTTTTAAACAATGGCGAGTATTTTAATCCAAGTTGGGACCGACGACATCAATTAACCTCTACTGTAGATATTGAATTGAATCAAGGATTTAATCTCCTAATGGCATGGACCTTCGGAACAGGAAGCCCTAGCAGAGTTGGGAATTCGAATCGCTTACCTAATTATTCTCGATTTGATGTGTCGTTGACGTACAAAAATCAATTTAAAGGTTCTAACATTGATGCTTCATTCTCAATATATAATGCATTTGATCGAGCAAACGCTTGGTACGACGAACAACGCATTGGCACTGTAACTACGATCACGAACGTATCTCGTTCTGCAATATTCCTAACCCATGTTTATGATTTAGGTGTTCAACCTTCATTTAATGTAAAATTCAGCTTTTAACAGGCTCCGCAAGCTCTTCTTCTACAAAATACATATCAACATCGCCTTGCCCTTCAACATGAACTTTACCACGATATTCGCAATGGAAATAATCGTGAACAAAGTCGCAGGTAGTAGCAGAGATATTAATCTTACCAATCTCCCCTATTTCTTCCATTCGGCTGGCTAAAATCACCGTAGAACCCCAGATATCGTAAGTAAATTTCTTTTTACCTACTACCCCCGCAATCAAACTACCACTGTGGATACCGATTCTCATTTTCCATTTAACCGCTGCCGATTTGTTTCTATTATCGATGAATTGTTGCATTGCTTTTGCAGCCTGCACACACAATAATGCATGGTCTTCTTTTTCGTCGGGTAAGCCGGAAACAGCTAAATAGGCATCACCAATCGTTTTGATCTTTTCCAGCCCATACTGTTCGCAAATTGAGTCAAAACCTTCAAATATCTCATTTACTTCAGCAACTAGTTTCTTTGCCGACATAGTTGCTGCTGTAGATGTGAAGTTTTCGAAATCGGTAAACAACACACTCACTTCTTCATATCTTCGTGGGGAAGCAAAACCCTTTTCTTTAATCTCGTCAGCAACACCTTTTGGCAACATATTATATAGCAGGTGATCGCTTTTTTCTTTTTCGTTTTCGAGCAACAGAGTACGTTCTTTTACTAGAGCTTCCAGTTCTTCGTTGTATTTCTGAACCTGTTCTTTCTTTTTACGCTCTTTCCCGATCTGGTAATTGATAAAACCGATAATGATGGTGGCACCAAATAGAAAGTACAGGCCAAAAGCCCACCAAGTTTGCCAAGGTGGTGGCAGTACCTTAATTCGGATTGATTTTCCATCATTATTCCATAAGCCGTCTTTATTCGAAGCGCGTACCATAAATGTGTACGTTTCGCCCGGTGGTAAATTAGTATAAGAAACATATCTTCGGCTGCCTACTTCTTGCCAATCGGCATCGAAACCATCCATTTTGTACATGTACTTATTTTGCTCCGGAGCAGCGTAGTGCAAGGCTGAAAACTCAAATGAAAAGACCTTTTCGCGCCATGTAAGTACAATTTCGTCTGTTTCAGAAATCGACTTAGTTAATGGCGAACCGACAGAAGATATCGGCACATTTTCGTTAAAAATTTGAAAGTCCGTTATCACCACCGGCGGGATGTACGGATTGTCACGAATACTGTCTGGTTTGAAGATTACAATCCCATTTATCCCACCAAAATACATGGTACCATCTATACCTTTATGGAAGGCATTAAATCGATATTCATTACTCGGTAAACCATCCCCACGGTCATAAACTCTGATGTTTTCGGTTTTCGGATCGAAATCTACAATACCATTATTCGTACTGAGCCACAGATGTCCACGGTAATCAACTATTATTCCATAGATAAAATTATTTGGCAATCCATTTGCTGTGGTATAACGTGTAAATGTTTCTGTTTCCGGGTTAAATTTATTTAAACCGTTAATAGTACCTACCCACAAATTGCCATCATTATCCTGTCTTATCACATTAATGAAGTTATCACTGATGCTTGTAGGATCATCTGGGTCGTAAGTAAATCGAGTAAATTCTTCACGTAATCGATCGTATCTATTTAGCCCAAAACCATGAGTTCCAACCCAAAATACACTACGATTATCTTCATACATCGACCAAATTTTATTATGGCTGATGGTATTTTGATTTTCTTGTGAATGCGAGAATCGTCGAAATTCTTTGGATTCACGGTCGTAGGCATTAAGGCCATTATTCAAAGTACCGATCCATATTATATTTTTACTATCCTCAAATATGGTAGTTATAATATTTCCACTAATCGTATTTTCATTATTCTCATCGTGCTTGAAATGAATAAAGGCATCGTTTTCAGCATCATAAAGATTTACACCTTCAATGGTACCCACCCAAACATCACCAAAACTGTCTTGATAAATAGCATTAATAAAATCGCTGCTAATTGATGATTCGTCGTTTGGATCGTGCACATAATTTATGAACGAAAGTGTAGTTGCATCCTGTCGATTTAAGCCTCCACCCTGCGTTCCCACCCAAAAATCGCCGGATATGTCCTCAAATAATGACGTAATTGAGTTGTTACTCAAACTATTGGCATTCGAAGGATCATTTTGATACACGGTAAAACTTTCTGATGAAGAGCGAATGAATTTATTTAATGCCCCATTTTGAGTTCCTACCCAAAATACCCCAGAACGATCTTCAAAAAGTGATGTAATTGAGTTATTACTTAGGTTGATTGGATAATTCAACTCCATGAAGTTTGTGAAATCATTTGTCTCTCTATCCAAAATATTCAATCCATTTAATGTACCTACCCAAAAGGTTCCTCTGGAGTCTTCAAACATTGAGAGCACCCAATTATTCGAAATACTATTACGATTATTAGGATCTGCTTTTAAACTGTTAAAGGTTTGAGACGAAGGATCGAATTTGTTTAACCCACCGGATTGAGTACCCACCCATAGCGTTCGTTTTCTATCCTCATAAATGGAAACAATCCAATTGTCACTTATCGAAGTATCATCGCTGGGAATATTGGTGTAGTGTTTGATCGCAAATGTTCTACGATCGAAACTATACAATCCATCGTCAGCTGTTCCCACCCATATAAAACTGTTAGAATCCAAAAATAGGGTAGTGATATTGGCCGTGCTCAGATTCATGTGTTCATCAACCTCGTTGTATACGCTAAAGGTGTTTGTGCGAGGATTTAAAATATTTAGCCCACTTTGAGTACCAACCAAAATTACACCGATATCATCTTGAAATAAGGTTGTTATGTAATTGTGATTGATGGAAGTGTTGTCGGAATTATCATGCTGAAATCGCAGGAAACGATCCTGATCACGACTAAACTTGTTTAGACCTCCTCCTTTGGTTCCTACCCAAATTGCTCCTTCTTTGTCTTCTAGTATACTCGATATCTGGTTGGACGAGATTGAAAAAGGATCATAAGGATCGTTACGGTATACTTTAAATTCATAACCGTCGTATCGGTTTAGGCCATCTTCGGTAGCAAACCATAAAAAACCGCGGCTGTCTTGCAATATATCATTGATGGTGCTTTGCGAGAGTCCATCCTGAGTGGTGATTTGTTCGAAGCGAATAGACATTTCTTGCGCTGAACTGTACCCGCTAAAAATCAAACAATAGAATAAAATTAATAAGAATGCTTTGAATGTGTTTGCCATAAGCTTAACCGTTTATTGTGATCCCGCTGTATGGTAACAATCTACAGCTATAAGAAGAGTTAGATTCCTTTATACAATCATAAATTGCCTTAACATAGAATTGCTCTTTTTATGTGTTCAAACATCTTATATGATGGCTACAATTCAAAATTAAATTGTGTGGCACCTTGACTTATAGCTCCAATAAAACCGAGCCCATTTTCGATTATTTCTGAATCGATAAAAGTTAGATCAAGAAAATCCGTACCTCTGAAAACCTCCCATTCCGGCCCAAAATGAACATATCGGATAAATAATAAATACTGGTCAAGTTCTTGGCATCTAACGGTTGGTAACCAAAATCGGGGAGGAATATTTATAGTTGCTTCAGGTGGTGGCGGGAAAATATCAACCAAAAGATTAGTAACTGTTAACTTAACTTCCATCTCATCTCTACTTTCTACAAATTCGATTTGGTCAACGGTTTTTATCTCTGCCCAGTGTTCACTCCCCTGATATGAAACACCCACTTCTGCTCTTACATATTCCGGACGTTTTATATTTTTAAAGGATATTCGCATTAACTGAAAACAACCGGATGATTTATCAGGCGTTATCTCTGCGAAAGACAATCCGGGAGTGGTTAAGGTAGCTCTAGATTCCTGATCTCTATCAAAACGAATAGTTATACCATATTGAGAGGCCGGTTGCAAATCCTCCCGAATCAAATAGTTGTAGGTGTAATTGCCATTAAAATTGATAATCGTGTCTTGAAGCTGAACTTCAGTATTAGTAGAAAAATCAGAGAAAAACACGGATACACCTTCATAACCAACAACGCTGTCAACCAGAAACGGATTAGTTACATTTCGGATACGTACTGAATTAACATCTTTGTCGATATCTAATGCACCGTAGGCAGAATAAGTACCTACATTATCTTCGAAAGGGTTAATTACACGATCTCGATCGCATGAAAGCAATAGCCCACTAATTAATAGACAAACTAAAGCTACACGATTAAGATGCATGGTTATTAACTAGTTATTGTTTGGTACCCCATTCGTTCTGAACATAATTTGTTTGGTATTCTTGGCGCCAAAAAAACCAATTCCGTTTTCAACATCACCAGATTCCAATACATCTAAAGCAAGAGTTTTTTCTTCTATCACTTTAAATTCAGGGCCAAAGTGCGTGTATCTGATTCGCATTACTCCATTATCTAACCGGTTGCAATTTACGGTTGGATTCCAGCGACGGGGTGGCACATTTACTGTGGCTTCAGCTACGGGCGGAAATACATCTACCAACATGTTTTTGATGTTTAGAATTACCGCAACTTTATCGGTGCCTTCAACTTTTTGAAGCTGTCGTACTGATTTCACTTCGCCAAAGTAAAAACTTCCTTGATATTGAACACCTAGTTCGAAACGAATGAATTCATCACCTTGAACATTATCAAACTCAATCAAAATGTCTTCGAAACAGTCTTGGGTAACTTCCGGAGTAAGAGATAAAGTGGAAACACCAGGCGTTGTAGCTGTAGTTGTTGCCACTTCTCCTTCCGAACCTTCAATAGTTAATTTGTAGGCAGTACGCGGTTCAAGTTCCTCATCGATGATAAAATTCATCGTAGGATTATTGTTGAAATAAATAATTGAGTCGGAAAGTTGTTTCGAAGTACCGGCTTCCAAATTTTCAAATGTAACCTTAAAATTACGTAACTCTTCGATGTCAGCTAGCAAAGGTGATTGAATATCTTTAACACGAACATAATTTGTAGTCGAATCGAGTTCCATTGCACCATAAACCGAGTATTCGGCATCAACAACTTCAAATGGCTCGATGAAAACTTCATCACAAGCCATTAAACCAACAACTGCGATGATAAGAACTCCAAAGTATTTAATAGACATAGTCTTCATTTTTTAAATCTCTTTATTAATTTTTTTCTGGAGTGATTAATTGATATTCAAACTAATGGATGCGTACGGCAACATAGGCAACTCATTAACCTGTCGTAATGTGTTTACATCAAAATAGAACACGTTGGTCATATCGTAACTGTTGATAGCTCCAATTTCGGTCTCTAATTCTAAAGATGGTGATAGCTGAAACTTTCTGTCGATAGATACATCAAGTCGCTGAAATGCCGGTAAAGATCCATCGAAAGGAACCGAATACAAGGTAACGGCTTTACCCTGGTTTTGGATCGGATCTTGGTATGGAACCCGAACAATCAAATCGATTGCATAAAGTTTTGTGTAAGGCGCTCCACTACTATATCTCCAAATCGCATTGGCTGTAAACTTGCCTATTTTATAACTCGCTAACACATTTAATTGGTGGCGACGATCATGACTTGGGTTATAAACAAACTCGTCGGTTTCGATCCATGCTACTAGATCGTCTGCTGAGGCACTGTACTCAACTTCGGCTAAGCCATAACCTAAGGTGACGTAAAGTAGATCGGTTTTTAACTGGAATTGAAGATCAAGACCGAAAGTTTCTGCCTCAGCAAATGCTGTTCTGATCGTGTTACCCGGCTCTCGTGTCCACTCTGCAACAGGCACATTACTATTGTGTTTGTAGTATGCTTCGATGTTGGCTTCGATAAAATTACCAATGCGTTGACGATATCCCGTGATTGCGTGAATAGCTGTTGGCACAGGATCATCTACCGCAACAGGTTTGTATACATAGAATACGGTTCCAGCATCACGTTCGTCGGTAATTGCCTCGCGTAGTTGAGCGTATTTACCTACAGCAAAACTGATTTCTTGATTATCTGTTCCCAGTGGTTTCCATGTCATTCTTAAACGAGGTTCGAATGTCATACTTACGTTTTCCTGCCGAATCTGAGTAGTGACACCCGGAATGATAGTAAGGGTATTTGTAGGCTTAAACTCTGTACTTAAATATGTACTAAAAATGGAGGTATACTTTTCTAAGGTTGCTCCAAGCCCAAAACGCTGTGGTTTACCTGTAATTTCTGGAAATGGTTCGTCCAAATTGGCTTTATAGAAATTTAAGTTCCAACGGAAACCGTAGTTATATGGATGATCAAATGCAGTACCGGTGTTATCCATTCTTAAATAACCCATCGAAATATTCGAAGTTCTGCCTAAATCATCAAAACCAATCTCACTACTTTTGTAGGTACTGTAACCGATGGTAAAATCCACAGAATTTTTAAGTTCTTCGCTATATCCCAAACAACGGGCACCTACTGCTGTATTTTCCCAACCAAGGCTAATATCACGTTGTGGATTAATTTTACCACGATCGTACGTGTGTAACGCAGTCATATTACAGGTAAATCCATCCCAATTGATCGAGTAACGTGCAAGAATATCAGAAAATTTAAGGGGTACATCTTCGCCGGTTAAGCTTGGTCCGGCCTGCTCAATCACGCTGTATCGTCCCATTACTAACAACGACTGCTTATCCCTTTGAAGCGGTCCTTCTGCCATCGCAGAAACTATGTAAGGACTAGCAGCCACTTGGCTTTGAAATTTACGCATATTCCCTTGGCGTAAACTTACATCCATCACCGAAGAAGTAGCGCCTTCATACTCAGCACCAAAACCGCCGGCATATAAATCTACATTACTAATTACCGATTGCGGAAAGGCAGAGAATAAGTTAGAGATGTGGAATGGTTTAACTACCGGCATTTTATCAACCAAGATAAGATTTTGTGCCGGCGTACCTCCACGAATAAATAATTCACCGCCTCGGTCACCACTGGTAACAACGCCCGGCAAAGTTTGCAGATAAACACTCAAATCACCACCAGGGCCGGGTGCTGGGATTAACTGAATATCGCTTACAGAAATGGTTTGTTTACCAGCAACACGTTGAACAGCGCCGCTTCTGGTACCACTTACAATTACTTCGCCAAGTTCAGAGTTTGCTGTGGGTAATTCAGTTCTATAAACTCTAGTCTCGCCCGGTGCTAGTATAATTTCAGTCTCTTGCGATTCAAAACCAATCGATGAAATTGCTAAATCATACGTTCCATTATTTACGTTGATGAATTCCAATAAACCATCGGCATTGGTAGCACCGGCCTTATACATGGTGCCGCTTTTGCGATATAAAATTACGTTTGCGCCAATGATGGGGTTACCATCTTCCTCAGAAATTACGAGTACACGGAGCGTTGATCTGGTTTGGGCGAGTATCTGGGTGGGAAGTAGCGATAACAGCACGCCGAAAAAGAACCCGCATAACACGAGTTTACGAACAGATTTGATGACCATTTATAGAAGTGTTAGTAGAATTTGTACAATTATTTAGAAAAGGATGAGATTTGAAATTATTGCGTACTAATTCAAGCTCAATTACATTTTTTTATGTATCTCTTTTCTTGATGAAGCCTTGAATATACACCCATTTATTTTTGAAATGGAAATTGGTTAAAACTTTTATCATAAATAGAGGGACAGAGGGACAGAGGGACAGAGGGGAATTTGTTCGAAAATTGGATCAAACAAAAAAAGCCAATCAGAACTACATCTGATTGGCTTAATTTATACTGGTGGAGATGCGGGGAGTCGAACCCCGGTCCGAAACGGCAAACCTGCAAATATCTACATGTTTAGCTGCTAATTAACATTCGCCTGAAGCCGAGCCTAGCAACCAAGCGACTTCAAACTATTCTGTAAAGTTTCACGCACCAGAGACAGAAAACCCTGCTACGCTATCCTATCTGTTATGGCGATCCAAACTGACGCTGATAGGCACGCTTTCAGCGGATCGGCTCAGCAGTTTATGCTGCTAAGCGGTATGAATAATTGTTGTCAATTATTTTTGTGTCCATAATGGGTGTTTTACGAGAACCATTGGTCATCCTCGACATGCAACCTGCGGTGTTACTCATCCCGTCAAATCCAGAACATCCCCAGTAATTCAAAGAGCGATGCGTAATATACGAATTATAAACATCAGATTTAATGTTGGTATCGCACAAAACATTTAAACTCCTGCACAGTTACATTGTTTCAACAACGCAATATTACCTTTACAAACCTGATCTATTTTGTGATTAACTTTTTGCAAAATACTTCGTTATAGACGGGCGAACTTTAAATACGCTAACTATTCATGACTTTTAAATCCTTTTTGATTTCGGGGATTCTGATTGCAAGCACTTTCGCAGTACAAGCTCGGCAAACAGTAAGCATCACCGGATACGTGAGAGACGCCAACACCGGCGAAACACTGATAAGCGCCAACGTTGCCCTCCTCGAAATTAATCGTGGTGGCGCTACCAATGCACAAGGGTATTATGGCATTCCAAATATCGAACCGGGTACCTATACCATTGCCTGTTCATATATCGGATACAAATTATTTACACGCGAAATTACGCTAGAAGCTGGCGAAAACTTGCGATTTGATATCAACCTGGAACCTGATGTATTTGTGGGAGAGGAAATTGTGGTTGAGTCGGAAGCCGAATTACAAGAGCTTAAATCGATCGGAACCGCGCAGGTTAAAACAGAGCTTATTAAAGCACTACCTGCCATTTTCGAAGCCGATGTTTTTCGATCTATTCAGTATTTACCTGGTGTTAAATCGGCGAGTGATTTCTCAAGTGGGTTATACATCCGTGGCGGAAGCCCGGATCAAACACTTATTATGCTCGATCAAACAACAGTTTATAATCCAAGTCATTTTTTTGGATTTTTCTCCACATTTAATCCCGATGCTATCAAAGATGTTCGATTGTTTAAA
Source organism: Balneolaceae bacterium (assembly GCA_034669965.1). Lineage (GTDB taxonomy): Bacteria > Bacteroidota > Rhodothermia > Balneolales > Balneolaceae > HXMU1420-13. The sequence continues at coordinate 350,611 of JAXMOK010000003.1, forward strand.
GGTGGATACCCGGCCGAATATGGCGGTCGTCTTGGCTCGGTACTTTCAGTTTATAATAAGGATGGGAACAGAAACAATTATCAAGGGTCGGTAACCTTAGGCATGCTGGCGTCGCGAGTGGCAATCGAAGGTCCTTACAAAAAAGGATCGTTCATGTTAGCTGCACGTCGCTCAACACTCGAACCCTTGCTCTCAGCATTAAGTCAATCGAACGACAACATCCCTTCTCTCTTTTATTTCTACGATTTTAATGGGAAAATCAATTACGATGCTTCACTGAACGATAAATTCCATTTGGCTTTTTACTCCGGAGCCGATAAAGTGCGCTTTCCTTTTGCCGATGACGCTGAGTTCACGCTAAACTATGGGAATCAAACGGTAAGTGGAAACTGGACGCATATTTTCAGCGATAAAGTGTTTTCGAATTTCGTGGTTACCGGTTCACGCTATTTCAATTTTCCGGAGTTTGAGTTTGGTGGCACTCCTTTCAAAAGAGATAACAATATTTACGACTTCTCTCTTAAGTCTGATTTGGAATATCTGCCCAATGAGAAACATCAAATTGCTACTGGCATTTGGGCCGGTGTTTTCACGCTTAGGTTGCTAGATCGCTTCGATAATCAAGATAGTTTTAGCACCCGCATTCATGCGCGATACGCTAGTTTTTATGTGCAAGATACCTGGCGCCCAACCGAGAAATGGAAAGTAATTGGTGGTGTACGTGCTAATTACTTTTCCGACGGCGATTACGTTAGGCTAGAACCCCGACTATCGGGCGAGTATTTCGCCAACGATCGCATCACCATGCAAGCTGCATATGGGCGGTATAACCAGTTCTTTACGTTGATTACCAACGAGGCATTTTCGGGATTCGATTTATGGTTAACATCCGACGAAGGCATTCGCCCTTCCTATGGCGATCAATTTGTAATTGGTGCTAAAACGGTACCTTTTAAAGATTATGGCCTCGATATCGAGCTTTATTATCGATCTATGAATGATCTTTTTGAGCTTGATCCTTTCTTGCCTGATGCAGCAGGTTTATTGTACGAAGATTTGTTTCGAATTGGCGAAGGCTACGCTTATGGTACAGAAATCATGTTCGAAAAACGGGTAGGCCGTTTAAACGGGTATATCGGCTATACCTTTGGCTACACTTGGCGAAAATGGCCAACGTTCAATGTGGGGATTGGCGATGAAGACCAGACCGCTCGTTTTTATCCACCAAAGTATGATCGACGCAACGATGTAAAGATCATTCTTAATTACGATCTAAGCCGTAAATGGAAGTTCACAGGCGCTTGGGTGTATGCAACCGGACAAGCGTACACCGAGGCTACCGGGCGATATGCGGTGTATGATTCGCCATACAATGCAATCGATCAAAATAATGTGCTTGTAGTTGAAAATGTGAATGCTTCTCGCTTACCACATTATCACCGGGCTGATGTATCTTTTAGCAGGCTTGGCACATTCTTTGGACTTGGAGAATCTGAACTACAACTTCAAGTTATAAATGTGTACAGCCGCAGAAATGTGTGGTTTACACAAATCAATTTTGATGAAAACCCGGTTAGTAGAACCGATGTCACCCTCCTCCCTCTCATACCTGCAATCTCTTACACAGTGAAATTTTAATCTCATGAAAGCCAATATTTTAACCATTCTTTCCTTACTTATTTTATTAGCTGCATGCGAAGTGTATAATCAAGATACTTATGAGGAATACTACGTGGTGGAATCTTATTTGGTGGCCAATCGACAATTGCCACAAGTTCGTGTTTCAACCACTGCACCTGTTGATGACTTTTACGCCTTCAGTAGATTTGCCGTAACTGATGCCGAAGTACAAATTCGATTATTAAACGAAAATGGCACCGATATCGACGAGGTTTTTGTGTATGCGAATGATACTGCTGGAATATTTCAACCCTTGGCTACTCATAAAGTATTACCAGCACGAAGTTATCAGTTGTATGTAAATGTGCCGTCATCTGCTGCAGAAATTACCGCCACAACCATTGTCCCAGACACCTTCAAAGTTGTCAGCACAGTACTAGATACCTTAGTGTATCAATCTACCGAGCAACTTGAAATCACGGTTTCTGAAAGCACCTATCCGGGTCGACAAAATATCTTTATATTTAACACCCTAGCTCTTGAGCCCACCCTCGAAAATTTAACCCCTGTTTACGCCGATTTATTTTTCGATGATGATGAAGATATGGATCTTTCGGAGTTAACAAATACTAGCTCAGGGTTACTAAATGCAGCCAATTTTACGATCAATCAAGATCAGTCGATTACTATTCGCTATCCGTGGATAGCCGTAGCCTTTTATGGGGATAATAAATTGGTTGCCACCACGGTAGATGACAATGTGTACGACTTTGTTCGATCAGAATCGGTACAGTTAGGAGGTTCCACCTTATCGCCCGGTGAAATTCAAAATGCAATTACCCACGTGAAAGGTGGTTTAGGAATTTTTGGTTCCTTAGCTTCCGATACGATTCAAACTCATATCAAACGCATGGAGTTTTAATGCCAGCTAACCTCAGAAGATGATTTCGAAATGCGCAAAACCCTTCTTTTCATAATACTGATATCGTTTTTTATTACTCCTCAGATCGTTGATCTATTTGCACAACAAAACGGAGCCTTTGAAATTGCCCGCATCAAATATCGAGGGGGTGGCGATTGGTATAACGACCCGTCTTCCCTTTCCAATTTGATTAGTTTTACTCAAGCTAATGTCCCAATTAGCATCAGTAAAAAATATGTGGATGTAGCACTTGGCAGTACCGATTTACACGATTATCCCTTCACTTTTCTTACCGGACATGGCACCATCACTGCAAATAATACCGAGGTGCGTAATCTTAGAACTTATCTTGAAAATGGAGGTTTTTTGTACGTTGATGACGATTATGGTCTCGACGAACATATAAGAAGTCTAATGAAAGAGGTATTTCCTGATGAAGAATTTATCGAATTACCATTTTCACATCCTATCTACCAACAAGTTTTTCGCTTTAACAACGGCGTACCCAAAATTCACGAGCATGATAATCAAGCTCCGCGTGGGTACGGTATTTTTCATAAAGGTCGATTGGTAGTATTCTATACGTTCGAGTCAAATTTAGGAGATGGCTGGGCCGATGTTGAGGTACACAGCAATACTCCCGAAAAAAGAGAGATGGCGCTAAAAATGGGTGTCAACATTTTAGTGTATGCTTTGACACGCATATAGATTTAGGCTATAATCTACTAACCTTAATTTTGTTGATTATGCAAAGCATTACTCCGTATCTATTTTTCCCCGGAAACTGCGAAGAAGCCATGAACTTTTATAAAAAAGTGTTCAACGCAGAAATTACTACACTTCAACGATTTGGCAGTGCAAGTATGCCCGTAACCGAAGAGCATAGGGAAAAAATCATGCACGGCGAGCTTACTATTGGAACTATAACATTGATGTTTTCTGATGGAGCTCCGCATCGTGACATCACCAACGGCGACAACGTACACCTTAACCTATCTTTCGATAATGAAACTGCCCTTCGCCTTACTTGGGGTAAACTAACCGAAGAAGGTTCGGTACATATGGATTTACAAGATACTTTTTGGGGTGCTCTTTTTGGCCAGCTCGAAGACAAATATGGCATCCGATGGATGCTGAATTATCAGCGAGATGAATAAAAAAAGGGACTAAGGGACTAAGGGACTAAGGGACTAAGGGACTAAGGGACTAAGAAATCAATAAAACAATTGTTCAAATTTCAATGTTCAGTTGTTCGAAGTTCGATGTTCAATTGTTCGAAGTTCGATGTTCAATGTTCACGTGTTCCAACTTCGTACTTCGTAATTCAATACTCTTATATTCGTAATTCCTAGTCTCACTTCTCCCCTTTCATCTTGTAAGAAAACACTTTGTCGCTGGTAGGATTGTCTTTTTCGCCTTTTGGGTCGGGGTAAAAATCGTCGGAGTCTACGCGTTCACGTTGGGTAATTTTTGACTGAATATCAGCCTGAACTTTAATAATCTTTTGTTTTTCCTCAGCTGTAGCAGTTTTCATTTTCTCGGCAAGTTCTTCTCTTTTGCGTTTAAAAAAGCTCAATTCCATGGTTTTAATCGTACTTTTCGCCGTTCGATATGGATTTCGATCTGGTTTATACTCAACACCGATTTTCTCGGCATGTCGCTCGCTGGCACTGTGTTGTTTCAACAGAACATCGCCCACTAACCTTGGGTAAGGACTCGGTTTCTCTGAGTATACTTCAATATTGATCTCTTCTCCCTTTTTGAAACGCTCAACAATATCCCGATAAAATTCGCCCAGCTCTCCGTCTTCAAACAATCGATCGTTGGTTAACGAACAAATGTATTCCACCATTGGGTTCTTATAGGTAATCATCAGGCGGATGAGCTCTTTTTCGTAACTCGGCTTTTTCCTGGTTGGTGCCTGAAATTGCACCTCATCAATCATTGGTCCATCAATCGGAAATTCTTCATCCGGCAATGGCGGTTCATCGTCGTTTTGAAGCCGTTGCTGAACCTGACGCTCTTGTTGCTTTTGGGCTCGAAAACGATCTCGATCACGTTCTTTTTGCTTTTGCGCCTTCACTCGTTCAAGTTCTTCAAATAAATCTCGATCACTTCCACGCCGAAATTTTTGTGTTTTCTGATGCAGATGCTGCACATATAATTGCTGCTGTATCGACTCTGAGATATTGGCAATCGCTTCCAAAATCTCTGAAATTACTTTAGCTAACTCGGTGGGTTTTTCGAGCCTACCTTCTTCGTCGGCTTTTAGCATCAAGAAATCGACAAAATCCTGCGCCTTTTTCTGTTTAAGCTCATCAAACGATTCCTTGCCAAATTGCTTAACAAATGAATCGGGATCTTCCCCATCTGGCAATTCTAATAACTGCACTTCCATCCCCTCTGCCAACGCGATATTAATTCCACGCTTCATTGCTGCTTGTCCGGCATTATCCGAATCGTAAATCATCACAATTCGCTCACCATAACGATGTAAAATCTTCATTTGCCCGGGAGTGAGCGCCGTTCCTGAACTCGCCACCGCATTTTTAACCCCATACTCGTTCAGCGTAATTACATCCGTGTAGCCTTCAACCAGAATAACTTCTTTGTTTTTTCGGATGTCGTTTTTAGCAAAATTCACCCCATACACAACTTCACTTTTGTTGTACACCTTGGTCTGTGCTGAGTTAATGTACTTCGCTGTTTTTTCATTACCTAACACTCGCCCTGCAAATGCTATCACTTTATTGGTAGGCGAAAAAATCGGAAACATCAGTCGTCCTCGAAAAGTATCGTAATAGCCTTCACCCCGGTTGCTTGGTTTGATCAAATCGGCTTCTGCCAGATACTCAATCTCGATTCCGGCTCCAACTGCTGCATTGTATAATTCATTGCCCGATGCAGGCGAATATCCCAATCCAAAGCGCTTAATAATCTCACGATTGTACCCACGTTTTTGCAAATAGGCCATGGCCTTTTCTGCTTCCGGGTTTTCAATCAAGTTGCGATAAAAGAAATATCCCGCAAATTTGAGCGCATGATACATTCCTTCTTTAATCTGATAGCTTTCGCCCCGCTCTTGATCAGGTTCGTCTTCGGGAATAAAAACACCGTATCGATCTGCAAGTTCACGAACCGCTTCCGGAAAACTAATTCCATCCTGATCCATAATAAACTTGAATACATCGCCCGATTCCCCACAACCAAAGCATTTATAAATCCGCAGGTTAGGATTTACGTTAAAAGAAGGAGTTTTTTCGTTGTGATATGGGCACAAACCGCTAAAGCCACTGCCCGACCGCTTCAGCTTCACATAGTCTGAAACGACCTCTACAATATCGGCGGCATCTTTTACTTCTTCTTTCTTCGAATCGGTGATCATTTTTGAATGATAGGAACAATGTGAGTAAGGCACAAAGGATTAGAGGAACAATTGAACATTGAACATTGAACATTGAACATTGAACATCGAATTACGAATATGCGAGATAAGATTTACGATATACGAATCAAATAATTCCCCTCCGGTGGAGGGGTGGTTCGACGTTTCCTGAGCTTGTCGAAGGAGTCGAATCGGGGTGGTGATGAATATCGAACTCGGGAGAATTACGAATATGCGAGATAAGATTTACGATATACGAATTAAATAATTCCCCTCCGGTGGAGCGGTGGTTCGGCGAAGCTCGAAGCGGGGTGGTGATGAATATTGAACTCGGGAGAATTACGAATATGCGAGTTACGAAATAAGCATTACGAGTTTTCGACACCTAGTCAACTAAGTGAAAGCATAGAATCTATGAAATTCGAAAAATGCTTTTTAGCAATCTATTTGCTCGAGTTGACCTGTTTACTAGAAATATTTGATTAAAAATTACGAATGGCGCTATCAAATTAGTCTCCCCTTGAGGGCAGTACCGTCCGCCAACCGGCGGATGGGGAGGGGTGTTCGGCGTTGAAATACGAATATGCGAGATATGATTTACGATATACGAATTAAATAATTCCCCTCCGGTGGAGGGGTGGTTCGACGTTTCCTGAGCTTGTCGAAGGAGTCGAATCGGGGTGGTGACATTCATTCACGTTTCCCGTTTCACATTTCACGTTTGCCGGTTCCCTTCTCCCTTCCCACATCCTACTAAAAAAATATTTAACCAGATTTAAGCCCTTGCTCTTAGCTACTTTGCCAAACAGCCCGTATATTCCTGCCCGAAAAATCACACTTCAAAAACTTATAGAATGAGCGTATTAGTTGGAAAAGATACTCGCCTTATAGTTCAAGGCTTCACCGGTAGCGAAGGAAGCTTCCACGCCGGACAAATGATCGAATATGGAACCAATGTAGTTGGTGGCGTAACTCCGGGTAAAGGTGGCCAAAAACACCTTGATCGCCCAGTTTTTAACACCGTTGCCGATGCCGTAGAAAACGAAGGCGCTAATACCTCTGTAATTTTTGTGCCTCCGGCTTTTGCTGCAGATGCAATTACTGAAGCTGCTTTTGCTGGCATCAAAGTGATTATCGCTATCACCGAAGGCATTCCAGTAAAAGACATGATTGTAGCTAAGCAGATTGTAAAAAGCCACGGCGCTGTATTAGTTGGGCCAAACTGTCCGGGTGTAATCACTCCGGGTGAGGCAAAAATCGGAATTATGCCGGGTAACATTTTTACTCCGGGTAATGTTGGCTTGATCTCCCGTTCAGGAACACTTACTTATGAAGCGGTTGATCAATTAACGAAAGTTGGTTTAGGTCAAAGTACGGCTATCGGTATTGGTGGCGATCCGGTTATCGGAACCACTCACTTGGATGCAGTTAAATTATTCCAGGACGATCCCGACACCGAATCAATCGTATTAATTGGTGAAATTGGTGGATCTGCTGAAGAAGAAGCTGCGGCTTACATCAAAGACCATGTAACAAAGCCAGTTGTAGCATTTATCGCTGGTTCTACAGCGCCTCCGGGCCGCCGTATGGGACACGCCGGTGCAATCATCTCGGGTGGTAAAGGAACTGCACAGGATAAAAAGAAAGCACTTGCTGATGCAGGCATCACTGTTGTTGAAAGCCCAGCTGATATTGGTGCTACACTTAAAAGTGTGTTAGCTTAAGCTTTAGAGACTTTTTTAAAAATAAAAAGCCTTCCTCATTACTGAAGAAGGCTTTTTTTATGACTTCTGAATTTACTGAATAGCTGTTCCACTAGGAATTACCGTTCCTTTCGGTACAATCACAATACCATCTCGTACGTGATGATATTCATGATCGCCATCCGGGAGATGATCGCCGCCTACAATTCGAACATCATTACCAATGCACACATTCTTATCGATGATACAATTACTGATAAAACAACGCTGTCCTAGACCCATTGCAGGTTTATCGTCAGCCGCATTATCGATGAAATCTTTCGATTGATAATCATCGTTACCCATCACGATTGAACTTTCTACGGTTGTTCCTTTTCCAATGCGTGATCGAATTCCGATCACAGAGCGAACCATTCTACTAGCTTCGATAATTGAACCTTCGGCAACGAGTGAATTTTCTAGGGTAGTGCCCATTATTTTTGATGGTGGAAGTAATCGAGCACGGGTAAAAATCATATTGTCATTATCGTACAAATTGAACGCCGGAATGGTATCAGCAAGCTCCAAATTTGCCTCAAAAAACGACTTAATGGTCCCTATGTCGGTCCAATAGCCACCGAACTCGTAACTGCTTACCTTAAAGCCTTCATCTAAGGTTTTGGGGATGATTTCCTTCCCAAAATCAGTAGCATCAGGATTACGTTCGAGTAAATCCAACAGCGTTTTTCTATTGAAAATATAAATACCCATAGATGCCAAATAGTGCTTGCCTTGGCTCGCATATACCTCGGGAACGTTCGAGCCCCAGTCTTTGAGCTCATCTAACGTTGGTTTTTCCACAAAACTATCAATCATACCATCTTTGTTGGTTTTCATGATTCCAAAACCGGTGGCATCATCCGCAACAACCGGAATGGTAGCAACTGTTAAGTGCGACTTATTCTGTTTATGCCTGTGTAGCATCTTTCGGTAATCCATTTGATACAATTGATCACCGGACAGAATAAGTACATGGCTAAATTTGTGATTTTCGAGGTGACGAATGCACTGCCTTACGGCATCTGCGGTACCTTGGAACCAATCGGTATTATCAGCGGTTTGTTCGGCGGCTAAAATATCTACAAAGCCGCGGCTAAACATATCGAAGTTGAACGTGTTTTTGATGTGCCGATTTAACGATGCCGAGTTGAATTGCGTTAACACATAAATTCTTCGGATATCAGAATTCAGACAGTTTGAAATTGGTATATCTACCAATCTGTATTTACCCCCAACAGGAACTGCCGGTTTCGAGCGATGGTCGGTTAACGGGAACAATCGTGTTCCTCTACCTCCTCCTAAAATTATCGAAATCACAGAGTCTTTCATTTTGTCCCTTTACTTTAAATTGATTAGTTCTTTGTACATGTTAATATATTCCTTAGCCGAGTTGTTCCAAGAATAATCGAGCTTTGCAATTCTTGATACCACTCGCTGGAACTCTTTTTTATTAGCGAAAAGATCGATTGCTCGATTAATCGCTTCTTCTGCTTCGTGTAGCGTAAAATCATCAAATCTAATTCCATAACCATCCCCTTCAGTCAAGTCCTTTACAGTATCAATTAATCCTCCAATCGAACGAACAATAGGAATAGTTCCATATCGCATTGCAAACATTTGATTTAGTCCACAAGGCTCCACACGCGATGGCATTAATATAAAATCGGAACCTGCATACATTTGATGAGCTAGTTTTTCGTTGTACTCCAGCGTAGCATCGAAATAGCCGAAATGATCGTTTTCCATGCGGGCAAAAATGTCGTGTAGACTTGGATCACCGGTTCCCAATAAAATAAAATTCACCTCTTTATCGCTATGCATAAAATGTGAAATGAGATCAGGAAGTAAATCCGCACCTTTTTCACGAACTAGTCGCCCGATAAATGCGATTGTCGGCAACTCAGGGTTAAGCCCAAATTGCTCGCACAACATCGTTTTATTCTTCTTCTTCCCGCTTTTAATTCCTCTAATGGTATAATTGTGCTCAAGAAGTGGATCGGTTGATGGATCCCAAACCTCCGTATCTATTCCGTTAATTATTCCACGTGATTTTGCAATTTCTTGATAGAACAATGGCTCTAAACCACTCGAACTAACCCCCAATTCGTGCATATAACTTTTAGATACCGTAGTTATTTGCCAAGCACATTTTAAAGCCGACGCCAACGAATTCAGCTGCCCATGCCATTCTAGTAAGCCGTAATTATGCGGTATATACGGAGGCAACATTTCGGCATTCATCATGCTCTGCTGGCCTTGATATTCTGCATTATGAACTGTGATTATGGAAGGCACATCCTTCAACTCACTAAATCGAACACATTGCTTAATCATAAATGGAACTAATCCCGTGTGATGATCGTGGCAATGAATCACATCCGGTTTATCATGAAAGGTACGAATCCACTCAAGTGCAGCAATCTGAAACGAAAGAGCTCGTTCGAATTCATCCCAATATCCATGCCCCGACCAAGGATCGATATACACTCCGGGACGATCAAAACGCCCGGGAATGTCGATTACATAAAATGGAAAACCTAATTTGTCGGTTTTTTCTTTCAGGATGGTAAATCCAAAATATTCCTGCCCTAAGGGCGCACTAGCTTCCCAAACAATATCGAATTCCTGTTCGTCGAGCCAAGGCGTTCGATACTTTGGAATAATTACTTCGCAAAATTCGCCATGCTGATTTAAGTATTTCGGTAGTGAACCCACCACATCACCTAAACCACCGGCTTTTGCGGCAGGATAACATTCGGCGCTAAGATGAATTATATGCATAATATTATGTAACCCATTTCAATAGTCTTCGTAATTCCGCTTGGCATACAAATAAGAAATCTTTGTTGATGTTGCAACGTATATGCGTAGCTTCTACAAAGTTTTATAATAACTTAAAATAAATAATCAGGATACATGGGAATAATTCATTTAGAAGAAGTATCTAAGGCATTTGGTAAGAATAAAGCAGTAAGTGAAGTAAGTTTTACTGTAGAAAAAGGGCGAATTTTTGGGTTACTCGGCCCAAATGGTGCGGGGAAAACCACTACCATTCGAATGATAAATAATATACTTGCGCCCGATACCGGCTCAATCACCATAAACAATCAGATTGCGAGCCCGGCTACTCAAAAAATGATAGGTTACATGCCGGAAGAGCGCGGCTTATACAAAAAAATGAAAGTGGGCGAGCAGTTGCTGTATCTCACACAGCTGAAAGGCATGGATACCAAAGCTGCGAAAAAATCAATCAATTACTGGCTTGATCGATTTGGAGCCTCTGATTGGAAAAAGAAAGAAGTCTCTGAACTTTCGAAAGGGATGTCGCAAAAGATTCAGTTTATAGCGACGATAGCCCACGATCCGGATATTTATATATTTGACGAACCCTTTTCAGGATTGGATCCCATCAATTCCGAAACATTGAAAGAAGTGATCATTGATCTACGCTCTCAAGGAAAAACCATCTTGTTCTCAACCCACCGGATGGAGCAAGTAGAACAAATGTGCGACGATATCTGCTTGTTCAACAAAGGAAAAACGGTGCTTCAAGGTGATTTACGGGATGTTAAAGCTTCATTCGGTAAAAACACCATTAACCTCGAGTTTGAGGGCGATGGCTCCTTCCTCGACAAACTGGAAGGTGTTCGCATCAACAACCGATCTACAAATTTTGCAGAAATAAGAGTGCTAAACGGACAAAACATGCAGGAGATTCTCCACCTAGCCATCGACCATGCCGAGATTCATAAATTCGAACGGGTTCAGCCTTCGCTAAATGAGATTTTCATCTCTACCGTTGGCGAAGATAACCTCAAAAACGAGGAGGAAGCGTAACATGGATTTCTCTAAAGTATTTTTAGTGCTAAAGCGTGAATATCTCACTCGTGTTCGAACAAAATCTTTTATTCTTTCCACTTTACTAACTCCGCTGGCTTTTATCGTGTTTATGGGCATTATGATCTACGTGTCCATATCAGACGGTGAGGTAACCCGAACCGTAGCTGTTATTGATCAAACCGAAGCGGTTTACAACGAACTAGAGGAACTTGACCCGGCCCGATATTACGATGCCAGCTCAATTCCGCTTGATAGTATTCGTGCGCAAGTGCTTGATGGCGATGTTGATGGATACATTATCCTTACTGAAGAAAATATCAACTATACAGAACGCCCTACCCTTGTTTATGGCGGAGCCGGTGGTATTAGTTTTATTGAATCTGTGGAATCTGATGTCCGCCGCGTATTACGCGAAGAGCGATTAGCGCGAAGTAATGTGTCGGAAGAAGTACGAGAAATCTTTGAAGCTCGATATAACATCGACTCATTGAAACTAACCGAACAAGGCGAAGAAGAAGATAATGCAGTGCTTGGCGCAGTGTTTGGCTTCATTCTTGGCTTACTCATTTTCGTTGGGGTATTCGGCTACGGTGCCGTATTAATGCGAAGTGTAATTGAAGAAAAAACGAACCGAATTGTTGAAGTAATTGCTTCATCTGTTAAACCCATTGAACTGATGACGGGTAAGCTATTGGGCATCTGTGTGTTAGCATTAACACAATTTGGTATATGGATTGCTTCTTACATCGGATTATCGATGGCGGCGGCGCCGGTTGCCACTATGTTTGTGGATGCACAAATGAGCAATCTGCCACCCGAAGCTGTGGAAGCATCGGCTTCCTTTGATCCATCGAAATTAGATATGTTCATATTCGACCCTTCTATTTTTGTCTATTTCTTTGTGTTCTTCATTATTGGGTTTTTGATTTACGCCGGAATATTTGCTGCCATTGGTGCAGCTGTAGATTCAGAACAAGATACCCAGCAATTTATGATGCCGGTAATGATTCCTATTTTCATTGCCTATTTCTTAAACCTAAAGGTGATGGAAGATCCCGATTCAACCGTAGCGGTGGTTGCCAGTTTATTTCCATTAACAGCACCCATCAATATGATTTCAAGAATCGCAGCAACCGAAGTTCCTGCCATTCAAATCATCGCTTCATTACTATTGATGATTGTGACCTTTGTTGGATTGATGTGGGTAGCCGCAAAAATCTATCGAGTGGGTATATTGATGTACGGAAAGAAACCATCGTACAAAGAACTAGCAAAATGGATTCGCCAGAGTTAACTCTCTGATCATAGTTAGAATTTAGAAGTCATCCTAGTCTGCTTTCGGTAAGATTAGGGTGACTTTTTTTGTCTATAAACCTCTCACTCATTTATGCCACTAAAGCACTAAAAGAATTGATAAATGTTTAGACTTAATATTTACACACCCCTGAATCCCCTCTCAAGAGGGGACTATTCTTAATTGAATCATTCTTAATTGATAATTGAACGATTCCTTTTTTTTACAACATAACTCTGAACTACAATGACTTTCCCAAGCGAAGTGCTTCAGCTCTTCGCAAATTCGATATCTTAGCATTTTCTTAAATACGACACTTCTCAAGAGGGGACTATTCTTAATTGAATCATTCTTAATTGATAATTGAACTCCTTTCTCCTGATTCCTTTCCTCCTCTTTAACTCTCTTCCAACACTCCAAAAATCATTGCCTTTACCCGCGGGTCCATTTCGTTGATCAAGGCACCTTCAAGAAGTTCTCGAACATTCACCGAAGATAAAAACCTAGGACTTTTTTCTACTGCCCAAAAGCGAATTCTTGGGTCTTGATCAGTCAATAACTCTTCTAGTCGACCCGACCAACGATCGGCATCCAAATCATGCATCTCCAGAAAACTAAGAGCCATTTTTCGAATGTTGATTGGGTGTTCATATTCGGAATATTCCGCAGCAATTTCTCTCGCTTCATTGGATTGTTGTAGACTGTCAGAATTTGAAATTAAATATAGCGTTCGCACACCTACAGTATCTCGTCGCTGTAACGCTGAAAGTGTATTCAATAACTCATCTTTACCTGCCAGTTGATTATATACATCTACTAAAGTTTCGTAAATCTCGCCGGATGATTGTAGCACTTTCGAACGCAAACTCGATACCACATACTCATTTCCCGGATAGTTTTGTAATGCTCGAATGGAAGCCAATTGAATAGCTTCAGATTCATTATTCAAACCACGAATGAATTGCTCTTCGGTACCGGTTGCACCATCAGTTAGATTCGCTAATGCCTCATAAATAGCTGCAATAACCTCTGTATTTTCCTCAAAACTGAGTATATCGGAAAGAGCAAGCTGTAAGTCGGGATTACTGCTGTGAAGCTTTAAAAGAGAAGCTGCAACGATTCGATTTTCTGCTTCCTCACTTCGCAACTGATTTAGTAAAAAGTAAAGTGGAGCCTGTCGAATCGTAATCGAATCTAAAGGAAACTCGGTTTGATTAAACGAAATGAATTCTGTGGTGGGCGGAATCGAGATATTTACTGTATCTGCGGCGCCAGTAAATGCAATTTCTTGCGTAGTTACTTTATCAAATTCGTAGATCACTAATTCGGTAGCATACAAACTCTCTCCTGTACCTTCTTGAAGTTCAAAATACAGCGATAAATCCGAATCAAATTCATCGTACAGAATATCAAGCGCGTACGTAGGTACGTCTGTACTTTCTGATGATTCAACTATTGCATTTATTGTTGGGTTGAACCATGATATTCCCGTTTGTTGATACCAAAGCTCTGCATACTCATCAAAGTTCGTGATCCCGGAAAACGATCTCATCATTTCGGGAAGGCTTTCATCAATAGTATTTGTAAACACAGTTTGCTCATACGGATAAGCTGCTTGCCAACGATTCCAATGCTGTATAGTCCATAGAGAATCTGGATTTTCAATATTCCTAGGAACATCACTTATTCGATAATGTAGCGCCGTTGGCAAAAGTCCATTAACCCCTTCTTTATCCAGATTCAAATACTGCTCGTCGATGAGATATTCACCAAACCATTGAGTTGCTACATTGCGAGCTAACTGAGCACCAATATCGCCAAGTCGATCAAATAAATACACGGTACCGGTTCCGTGCGTACGCTCCATCCAATAGTTATCGGGTAACACAACCATGTTCAAACTCTCGTGTGGGTATTCGAAACTTAAACTGTTTTCGATTTCCTTTTTGAGTCGCGCTGCTTCTACAATAATAGTATTGGCACGAGTTTGTTCATCCTCACCTTCCGGGTGAAAAAGCCGAACCTTTGTGAAGCCGGCCGTCATTTCTGAAATCACAAAATCGCCAACCACAAAACCAATGCCGGTTGCACTGATATCATGTTCGGTAGTCCAGTGCACTCTTTTTTTCGATTCGGAAATAGCTAAGGTTTCTTCCAGATTGCCGTTAAACATCACTTCCATTTCTAATGGAATACTCAAATATGCGTCAACCGTAAATTGCTCACGCGGATGATCGAAACCGGGCATCCAATGGCGGTGCGCCAATGGATTCATCGACGACCACATATTACCGAGGTGATCGGTATGTAACCCAAAATCGGATTGCGTTTGCCATTGAATAGTAAGCTCCAGCTCCTCTCCTGTTTCAAGTACATCAGTAAGAAGTACATCCAGCGTATCTCCTCGAACTTCGAAATCTGAAACTTCCCCATCAACCAGCAATTCGGTGATCGACAACTCGGCAGCATGCATTGTCAATACAGCTAAATCTATGGCCTTGCTTTCGATGGTATAAGTAACCTGCCCACTTAGTAGCTTTTGATCCGGATTGATATCTAGCCGTAGTTCTGCATGACTGATATCAAACGGATGGTAAGGGTGTTTTTCGTAATCGAATTGAATGTCTTCACACGATTGAACGAGTGAAAATGCAGAAAATACCAGCGCGAGAAGATTTACTAAAAGAGTTCTAACCATTAATTTTTATGTGCTTCGAGGATTTCTAAAACTTTAGGGTAAAGGCGCTTGTTAGTGGAAAAACCATTGCCTGAATGAATCGTTTCTACGCCGTTTTTATCGCTAAAGATCCCACCTGCTTCTTTCAAAACAGGAAGTAAAGCAGCCGCATCCCAAATATTCAATTCCGGATCGAACATCAAATCGGCACGACCAATAGCAACCATCATGTGGCCGTAAGCATCTCCCCAGGTTCTGTGCAATTTGGTTTCTGTCATCAATTGCTGGAATTCTTCTTCCATCCCACAATCTCTGAAACGACGAATTTCAGTCACCAAAAAAGTAGAATCACTTAAGTGTTCCGTTTCTCTAACCGAAATGGGTTCATCGTTAAGTGTGGCTCCTAATCCGATTCCTGCTGCGCATAGTTCATCAAGCGCCGGGGCGTTTATTACACCAACTACCGGTTCGTTATCGATCATTATTCCGATAAGCGTTGTATAAAACGGCACGCCATGGATGAATGACTTTGTGCCATCAATGGGATCCAGCACCCACTGGATATTGCTATCTTCGTTTGTGCGGCCAAATTCTTCGCCAATTATACCATGATCTGGGTAGCGTTTTAGAATCTCTTGGCGAATGAGCTGCTCGGTTTCGCGATCGGCAATAGTTACGGGTGAGTCGTCGGCTTTACTAATGACCTCGAAGTCTTTTTTAAAGTACTTTAAAGTGTGCTGTCCGCCTATATATGCAATTTCTTTTGCAGCCTGAAGAAGCTCTTTGATATCTGCCATGTTGAGTAGTTCGTTTTTGAGTGAGTGAAAGTGAATGAGTGACAGCCTTAAAATTAAGCATTCTTAGTACGAACTATGAATATAATTTTTGGGGATTGTGGAATTCAAATCCGCAAAAAAGGGTACACCGTTCAAAGCCTACCCTTTGGTTAATAGAGGTATTTTTAGAAAGCGATCACAGCTTCTAATACCTTAAAAAACTGTCTATTGCTCAATTAAAGGGTAGCTTTATTAAATGAAGAAAGTGTGAAGTAGCTCCCGTTTTATTACTATTTTCACTCATAAAATTATTTAAGTTTTTTCGATTCTTTCTATGAGCGACGCACAACAATTAGAAAAAAAGCACCATTTTCAGGTGTACAATCGCTATCCGGTTACATTAAAGGCAGGCAACGGCGCCAAAGTTTGGGATACTCAAGGAAAAGAATATATCGACCTGCTAGCCGGTATTGCCGTGAACAACCTCGGGCATTGTCACCCGGCTATTGTGGAAGCTATTAAAGAGCAATCTCAGAAATTGCTTCATACCTCAAATTTTTACTACACCGAGGAGCAAAGTGAGTTTATTTCTCGCTTGGCATATCTAAGCGGTTTGGATCGCGTTTTTCTTTGCAATTCCGGTCTGGAAGCTATGGAAGGCTGCGTTAAACTCGCTCGTGCGTGGGGACATCAACACGGAAAATCGGGAAATATTATTTCATTGTCGGATGGATTCCATGGACGCTCGCTTGCTGGTGTAACGCTTAGCAAGCCATTTTATCAAAAAGGTTTTGATCCCCTACCTCAGGGTTTTACTCAATCTCCCTATAATGATTTTGATGCATTGCTTGGCACTATCGATGACCAAACCATTGCCATTGCATTCGAATTGATTCAGGGCAATAGTGGCGTGCGTATTGCTGATAAACAGTTTGTACGGCAAGTACGGGAATTATGTACCGAAAAAGGCATTCTGTTAATCATCGATGAAGTTCAGACCGGCGTTGCTCGAACCGGGAAATTTTGGTGTTATGAACACTACGGCATCAAACCGGATATCGTGGCTTCGGCAAAGGCATTGGCAGCCGGAATACCGATTGGAGCAATTATAGCTGAAGAGTCGGTCGCTGCAGCTTTAGATTTTGGCCAACACGGTACCACTTTCGGCGGCAACCCTTTTGCTTGTGCGGTTGGAAATGCTTGCTTAAAAACTATTTCGCAGCATAATATTGCCGAACAAGCGGCGGAAAAAGGTTTATACATGATGGATTTAATTCGAAATAAAACAGCCGGAAATCCTATTGTGAAAGAGGTTCGAGGCATGGGTTTAATGATCGGCGTTGAATTAGATAAACCCGGCCGACCGGTAGTTGAGAGAATGTTTGAAAACGGGGTACTGAGTAATGTTGCAGGCGGTAATGTACTTCGCATTGTTCCACCACTCATTATATCGCAAGACGAAATTGTGCAGGCAGTCGATATTCTAGTAAACGCTCTATAAATGAAATTTCGAACACCTAAGAATGCACGGTATCCTTTCGGCATGCAACGAATTTTTTTAATTGCACTAATTCTAGGTTACGGCTCAATTACCAAAGCTCAAACATTTGAGTTTAGTTCGAGTATTCTGCCAAGTAGCTCGATTTCCATAAATGGTAAATCGAATGTGAATTCGTTTAGCTGCAGTTATACTAATCCCTTTCCTGATGTTACCCTCCAACACACTTCCACATTGAGAGGGAATAAATTCGAAGTAGTTGGCGACACACTTGGCTTGAAGATCCGCGAATTTGATTGTGGGAAGCGAGGCGTGAATCGTGATATGAGAAAAACCTTAAAGGAAAAAGATCAACCAACCATTAATGCATGGATTGATCGAATCACTTTAAACGAAGCCGGAGAAGCAATTGCTGTATTGTCGGTTTCTATAGCCGGTGTAACCAACCCGTATGAAATGAAGATTGAGGAAACGCCCGACACAAATCTATTGGAAATTAAGGGAGAGCAAGAGATTTTCTTATCCGATTTTAAGCTCGAAACTCCCAGCGCGCTATTCGGTTTAGTAACAGTTGACGATCGGTTTGTGGTTGAGTTTGAGCTGAATATCAAACAAAAAAAAGGCAGCCTAGATAACTAAACTGCCTTTCATCCTAGGTATCGATATTAGAAGCCGATTACTGCTTCAATCATAAAACCGTTGAACTCTGCTCCCTGAAGAGTAGAGCCGTCGAATCCACTATCGTAGCTTTGGCTCACATATTCAATTTTTGCAAGTACGTTGTTTGTCATAAACCATCCACCACCAACATTGATGCGGCTGATTTCGCGAGTTGATGCTCCATCAGCTTGCTCACCTGAAATGGAATTGTATCGTCCACCAACATAAAAGTTTTCCATTTCACCAAAGCGGTATAGTAGTTCTCCGCCAATTTGAGAGAATCCACCACCGGCGTCTGTACCATTAGAAACAGATTCAATCACACCGAAGAACTCTATTCCTTGGAACTTAACAAATGGGTTGATTTGGAAAGCGGTTTGATAGGCAAATCTTGGGTTGTATCGTCCGTCAAAATCGCCGCCGCCAAGAATACTGTAGTAACGAGAACCTGCACGGTCACCACCGTATAGATAGTCGCGGGTACCTTTATCATTACTGTTGTAGAATGATCCGGTTAAACGAACTCTTAGATCTTCATTAACCTGAGTGTCGTACCCTGCTTTACCGTACACAACGAATCCATCGTCGCCGGGAGTTGGTTTTTGATTTAAGCGACCATTAGTTACACCAAATACACCAATGATTCCTTCATTCAGGTAAGTGAATTCCATGAATGGTTCAGTAGTGAACGAATCCATTAAATAATTCCCAACAAAAGGATTGTAGATCGCACGGGCGTTATCACTTCTTCTGAAATGAGTATCACCATAATTGATGTCGTCCATACCTACTTTAATACGTAGATTTTGCATGAGGTCGGCCATAAAGCCTTCATCGATAAAGTCAAGATTATCAATCTGTAAGTGACCACCTTTCACCCAAGCTTCCACGTGGTGTTTTGAAGACAAGTAAGTTCGGATATGTAACTTTAATCCATCTTCAAGTTGAACATCGATGTTCAAATTAGCTGTTGGTAAGTTGAAGTTGTTAGACAATTCACCAAGACTATCGCCACTGTTGGTTTGGCTTAATCCTTGGAATTGAATGGCAAAATCGCCACCAACATAAATCTGAGTACCATCAAAGGTATAATCAGTTGTTTTCGGAGTTTCAAATACATTGAGACCCATTTTACCAGCCGGACGATTGTATTGAAGTCCGGTACTTTGTGCCATTAGCCCTGTAGCAAGTACCAGTGCAAATATGGTTGTTAAGATGCTATTTGTTAGTGTTTTCATGATTTTCCTCTACGAGTTATTGTTTAGTTAAGTAAAGAGTAAAGTTGATGGTTACCTCGTCGCCTGTTTTCATGGTGCCCATCATTGCTGTGGGTGGGGCGATCCCGAAGTCGCTCATAAGAATGGGTTTAGAACCGGTTAGCTGCAGCACATTTCTTTCTATGGTATAAGCCGCGGTTACTGAAATGGGTTCTTCTTGTCCGGCTATGCTTAAAACCCCGGATGCAGTCACAGTCTCAGCACTAATTTCATCTATTCCTGTGAGCGTAAAGACGATTTGAGGATGATCCTTTTCATTTAATGCACTCATGGTTTTTCGATTCATTAAGCGTTTGCCGCTTTCAATCGATTTAACTTGTGCCGTAAATGAGAAAGATTGGATGTTTATGGGTTCATCTTCACTTGAAGAAATCACAGCATCAACTGAAAAGTCTTCCACTACACTTTCCCAATCATGAACGGTTGATGTCCCCAGAATGGAAACTTTACTTTGTTCAACGTCTAACGTGAAATTATTCTGTGTATATCCAGAATTAAATAAGATAAGGCTGATAATTAGCGTACAGATTACCTTCATCACATTACCTCTATTTTTAAGAAGTTTAGTATTGAAGATTGGCCAATCTGTTTATTTCGTTTGCAAGCTAAGCTTTGAACATGAAGATTTTGTGAAACCATTGCCCTTATTGAGCAGCACGTTTCTCACACTGATTTTTCAAGAATTATTTTATTGAATAATTAGGCACTACGATGTTTATTGATAAAAATCTTACCTCATGCATCGACTCATCCTATTAATCCTATTCATTGGTTCAAATGCCCTACATGCACAAACTGCTTCTGCTTTAACGTTTTCGAAAATCGAAGGCTATTGGGAAGGAGCGTTTATCAAAGGAAATTCTTATCAAAAAATAGAGGTGCAGTTCTTCGAAAGTAATGGAAACTTCCTCTCGCTACAGATTATGGAAGAATGGCATCCACAATTCGGTGAATTCGAAATTCCGGTGGAAATCGACTCAATGGGAAACATCGCATTTAACACCGGACATGGTCGAGCGGTTTTGCAACTCGATGAAAAAAATCTTGAAATGGTTGGCTATTTAAAAGAAAATGATCCGCCGATACATTTCCATCTTAAAAAAATCCCGCCACCTCCCCCGCCAAGTTATTTGGTTGAGCAAGTTGCAATAAATAACGGCGTTAATACCCTTTATGGGCATCATCATTACAACAAAATAGCTCCCTATAAATCTGCCCTAATTGTAGTTGGTGGCCGTGGTTGTTACGCCGGAAGTACAAGTTTTGATTTAAACGCAAAGATATTGCGCGAATATGGAATTTCCGTATTTGCGTTTGATAAAAGAGGCACCGGTAGTTCAAAAGGTGATTGTAATACTGCCACCATCTTTGATTTTGCAGACGATGTAGCTGCCATTTTTAACTATTTAGCACATCATCCCCATAACTATGAATTCATTGGCGCAATGGGCTTAAGTGCAGGTGGATGGGTGATCAACAAAGCAGAAGAACAAATCGATCTCGATTTTATGATCACGGTTGTTGGTCCGTCAACTTCGGTTCGCGAACAGCAGTATCAAGCGCTAAGCGCGGGTGCCAGATTCTACAACTTCTCCCCAGAAGTTACCGAGCATTTAACTGAGTTTATAGATTTGGTGTTTGATGCTCCGGCAAATGAATCATCATTTAATGAAATGAATCGATTGTTGGCGCTTGCAGAAAAGGAAGATTGGATGAAAATGCTGGCTGATACCGACATCCCAAATACTGCCGATGAAATTGAATCGCTTTGGGTGCGCAGACACACTTACGATCCCGGCTCGACACTTAGAACCTTCGATAAACCGATGCTCGCAGTGTTTGGTGAAATCGACTGGATTGTGCCCTATCAACCAAATGTAGAACGTTTAGAGCAATACTTTTCCGGTGAGCGAGCTGATCTACTAACTACGCTGGTTATTCCAGATGCCGAGCATGGAACTGAGGTATCAGGAGATTTTATCCATCTTCCAAACGGAAATTCTTATTGGCGATTTTATCGCATTTCGCCTTGGCTTACTATCGAAGTGATCGATTTTCTAAAAACCAATAATTTAATCGATTGATTAAGTACATTCAGTGCTTTTAAAACTGAATAGATCGGTTTACTTATTTATGAAGACTTTTAGAAAAACCAGAATGAATACACTCAAAGATGAAAATGTACGTGGCTATTTATTGTACGCTTTAGGTGAAGTTCTTCTGGTAGTGATTGGGATTCTCATTGCGGTTTCCATCAATAATTGGAATGAAGACCGAAAAGAAAAGAAACAGTTACTGAATATTTATACTGTGGTAAAGCAGGATCTCACGAACGATATTGCTGAAATCCGAGAAATACTAGCTTACCACAATAGTCTAGAACCTGTTTTTAAACAAATTATTGGCGATTCACTTTCGTTTGATGATTTTAACAAAATGGGCTTGCCCAGCTTTGTAATTATGGGCTATCCCGAAATTTCCTTCGATCAACGAGGGTTTCACTTGTTGCGCGATTTCAATGCTTCTAACCAACTCAGCCAAGACTCTCTGTTAATTTCGATTGTAGAGTTTTATACCGAGCGTATGCTGGAAATACAGGTAGATGATGACTTCAGAGCTCAGGACTTTGAAGACAATTATGATTATTGGAAAAACAACCAACCTTGGTGGAACGAGTTTGTAACGATGCGGGATTTCTCTGGATTTGCTACCTATGCTACCACGGGCAGTGATTATAAAAACAGAGTAGCAACTGCATATTTCCTAACGTATCAGGTTTACTTGCCTGAACTTCAGCTTTTTCTTGATAAGGCCGAAGTTATCCTCTCAGACATTGATAAAAAACTGCTTCCTTAATTGAATAACTCTATCATAGTCTCTAGTAGTTGAGTAAACTCGTTTTCCGTGATCTGAAAATGAAATGTGGCCCGAATAGTTTTTGGTCCAAACTGCACCATTCTGATGCCTGCGCGCTCTAACTTTTCTAAAGCAGGAACGGCATCCCCGGCCACTACATCAAAAATCACAATGTTGGTTTCAACCGAATCCCTGTTAATAGAAAGCTGGCTGCACTTCGAAACTACCTCAGCAAACAGCGCCGCTCTGCGGTGGTCTTCGGCAAGCAACGGCCAATGTTGATCAACGGCGAATTCTGCAGCCGCAGCAAGTAGCCCAACCTGACGCATACCTCCACCCCACATCTTACGAAATCGTCGCGCTCGGCGAATATTTTCTTCGCTCGAAAGCAACATCGAGCCTATAGGCGCACCTAATCCTTTGCTGAAACAAATCGAAATACTGTCGGCAATGGTACCGAAGAAATCAGGTTCAGTATCCGTTGCCGTCATTGCATTCCAAATTCGGGCACCATCCATATGAATCAATAACCCTTGTTCATTGGCAAAGGTCTTTAAAGCCCGAAGTTCTTTTTTGGTGTAACATGCCCCGCCACCTTTGTTCGTAGAGTTTTCTAAACAGATAACTTTTGTTGATGGCTCCCAATCGTACTGCCCCCGCTTTTTAGCAACTAGTAACTCGGGTGTTAATTTGCCATGCACTCCGTTGATGGGATGAATTTGTACGCCCGATAAAAATGCCGTTGCACCGGTTTCGTAATTAAAAATATGTCCAGTTTTGTCGATTAGAATCTCATCGCCGGGCTGGGTTAGCACTTTCACTGCCAGCTGATTACTCATAGTTCCGCTGGGCACAAATAATCCGGCTTCCATCCCAAACAGGTTGGCCATTTTTTGCTCAAAAGCGTTAACAGTAGGGTCTTCGGCAAATACGTCATCACCTACTTCGGCTGAGGTCATTGCGACCAACATTTTGGGCGTTGGCTTGGTGAAGGTATCACTTCGTAAATCTATCATATTCTGTTTTGGATTTTAAACGGGATGGAATATACTGAATGGTTCTAGACTGTAAATCAATAATCTGGCTTTGCAACAAAATTTTAGAGTAGCGCTGATTCAGCATCCACCTGTTTTTCTAAATGCTGAAAAAAGCACCGAAGCAGCGCTTGAGTTTATTAAAAAAGCCGCCCATAAAGGCGCAAAACTAATTGTTTTTCCAGAAACCTGGTTTCCCGGATATCCGGTTTGGTTAGATTATTCCCCCGGAGCTGCTCTATGGGATCATCCACCTGCAAAAGCTTTATTTCGATTACTTTTCGAGAATTGTATTGAAGTTGACGACGCACATTATTCTTCTTTCTCTCGCGCAGCTAAAGAACATAATTGTGTTATTGTGATGGGTGCACAAGAACGTGTTGGGCGAAGTTTATATAACACCATCTTTTATTTTCAGCCGGACGGGTCGGTCGATGTTCATCGAAAACTGATGCCCACCTATACCGAACGCCTTATTTGGGCTTACGGCGATGGAAGTACCTTGCCGGTAATCAAAGTTGAAGGCACGCGCATTGGTGGCTTAATATGTTGGGAACATTGGATGCCGCTTGCTCGTGCAGCTATGCATCAACAAAACGAACATATTCACATCGCGCAATGGCCGATGGTAAAAGACACCAACCTGATCGCCTCTCAAAGTTATGCCTTCGAAGGGCAATGCTTTGTGTTAGCTGTGGGATGTACGCTTACCAAACAACAAATGCTCGACGGCCTGACATCGGTGTGCAAAACGGAAGAAGATCGAAGCGCGCTCGAAATTATTGAACAAATTCCCATCGAAAACGAAGAGCACATCCTGAAAGGTGGAAGTGTAGTGATACGTCCTGACACAACCTTGAAATGCGGACCTTTCTTTGATGAGCCGAAACTTATCATCGAAGATTTAGATTTAACCAAGCTCACCGAAGGTAATCTGTTTATTGATACAGCAGGACATTATTCAAGACCCGACGTTTTTAAACTTATGGTTGATACCCAGCCTAAATCGAATGTAGCATTTGAAAAGTAAAACCTACGATATCATCATAGCAGGTGCCGGGCTCTCGGGACTAAGTCTTGCATGGTATTTAACCCAAGGAAATTACTCGGGTAATATTTTACTGGTTGATAATAGCTTTGCGCCTTACAACAGTAAAACGTGGTGTTTTTGGGCCGATGAGAAACCATTTTTCCCTGAAATTGTTTACAAAAAATGGCGCAAAACCTATTTCTCTGCACTCAATTTTACCTCATTCTTATACATGACCAACTACGGTTATTACTGTATTCGTGAAAATGATTTTAAAGAACATGTATTAACTAAGCTCCGTAAGAAATCGAATGTTACGCTCTTGGAAGAAGGGATTCTCGATATTTATGGGAGTAAGAAAAAGGGAGTGTTAGTAACTAAAAACAGCGAGACGTTTGTTGCTGATTATATCTTCCAAAGTATCATAGTGCCGGATTCTGCCAAAAAGAATAAGTTAAAATACCCACTACTTCAGCACTTTTTTGGGATGGAAATTGAAACTGCTGACGGCACCTTTGATGCGAATACGTTTACCATTATGGATGTTGATGAAAGCTTTGATGATGGCTATGCATTCATGTACGTGCTCCCCTTCGACCACAATCGCGCATTGATCGAATACACGGTTTTCTCTGAACATATTTTGAAGAAAAAGAAATACAAGAAAAAAATTCGAACGTATATTTCGGATAAATATGGTTTTGAAAAGAAAGAGTATAAAGTACGTCGTACTGAATTCGGTGCTATCCCAATGGATGACCGCCCTTTCGAACCTCAACTTGACAAGAATATCTACAACTTAGGTACCGTTGGTGGTTTAACAAAAGCAAGCACCGGTTATACCTTTACCCGCGTGCAACGCTACTCAAAATTACTCGCACAGTCGTTGATTAAAGGCGAATCACCGTTGGCAGTAAACCCTTCGAAAGCACGATATCGCTATTATGATAAGTTATTGCTACACATTCTCTCAAACTCAGTGGAAGACTCACACCGGGTATTTATGCATTTATTCAGAAATAATTCCATCGATGATTTGTTCAGTTTTTTAAACGAAGACGGCAGCATTGCGGACGATTTAAAAATCATGAATAGCGTGCCCTACCTACCCTTTTTTAAAGCAATTGCGAATAATGTCGGATAAGTCGAAATACTTTATCTGAAATTCATAGTTGAATACTAATCTCCACCAAAAGCTTAACTACTGGAGGTGATATGAAGACACTGATCATATATGCAAGTAAGCATGGAACTACGAGTGAAATAGCAGAACGTGTTAGCCGATTAATCGGGATAAATAAGTGCCGAGTTGTAAATATAGATGAAGAAATTCTTCCTTCCTTATCCGAATTTGATACCGTAATTATTGGCGGATCTATCTATTTCGGTAAGATTCAGAAAAAAATTCAACGTTTCTGTGAAATCTATGCCGAGGAGTTATTACAAAAACGAGTGGGTCTATTCATTTGCTGTATGAAAAGGCAAGCTGAACGTGTTGAATTTAACAATGCCTTCCCTGCTATATTGATCGAGCATGCAACGGCAAAAGGTATTTTTGGCGGTGAATTCAAATTCGATAATCTCAATTTTGTAGAAAAAATGATTGTCAAAAAAAGTGTTGGTGTTGATAAATCTGTACGAAGAATCAATGCACAATCCATCAACCATTTTGCAATTTTGATGCAGTGAAAGATGCGTGGGGACAGAGGAGCAAAGGGGCAAAGGCACTAAGGGACTAAGGGACTAAGGGACTAAGGGACTAAGGGACTAAGTTACAGATTTACAAAGGAATGCGAGCTTTCAATTCAGGTCGTTTTTATCCATTAAAATCATCCTGCTGATCCTTCTCCGCGAGCCGGCAGATCAGAATGACCAAGATGTATTCGATCCAGCTTGAAACACATTAAAAAGTCTCCTCTGAATACCGACTTCAAAAAAGGGCCTTAGAATTATTGGCGGAAACAGAGAGTAGATACTCGAAGCGTCCGCTAGCGGAGAATAATTCCACACAGGCTGGTACTTAATTAACCTTTTCGATAGAACGAAGACCATTGGAATTATTCAGCGAGAGGATCACGAACCCGCCAAGAATTCGTAGCCTAGATCTTTTGGTACTTTTGCATCATGGCAAAAGTACGTAAATAAACCATAATCGATAAGATTGAGGTATAACCGAATAGATGCTAGAGCTTGGGAGCGAATGCGAGTGCTACCACAGAGTCACTTACAACTATCACATTCCGTCACCGCGGGCTTGATCCGCTGTCTCCCATTGAAACTCAAGATGCCGGATCAAGTCCGGCATGACTAGTGGACTGTATTACCAACGTTGACGTTAGGAACGTGGAAAATAGAAGCTGGAGCCTGCCTTTGCCGGCAGGCTGGCTTCCGGAATGCGTTGCCCAATCTAGAGCTTGGGAATGAGGGGAACGAGGGGAATCAGAGTTACAGAGTGACAAAGGCACAGAGTTACAAAAGTACGTGGAAAAGCTACGATCCCACCGTCGTTAGCCAGAATTGAGATCACCGCGTCGAGTACGACATCGTCTTTAGTTGCTACATCAACTCCTTGTGATGACCACTAAAAAAACTTCCAAATAGCTCAAAACCCTGCTGATCCTTCGATTTCACTCAGGATGACTGACTTTGATACAATACAGAATCCCAGTAAAAAAGCCTCCCTCTCCTATTGTAGGAGAGGGAACAAGGGTGAGGTCATTAATTTGGACCGGAATTCCGATATGATACTAATCTAGAATTTTATCGCAATTTTAAATGCTCTTCCGGTAACGCGATTATCAAAAAACAACTCATCATTTGTTTGATCTAAGGAAGTTAATACACTTCCATTATTCGATAGTGTATTCCCTACCTGATCCTGATAAAACCCGCGCAGATTTCTTTGTGTAAACCACTCCCACGAATAACCAATAAAAATCTGATCACTTAATCGATAACCTATCCCAATTCCTCCGTCAATACCCTTATTAAACGAAGTCGTTTGGTTATCACCTGATAATTCAATCAAATTGAGATTTACTATCATTCCGGTGTTCCTGCGAAGATTCGCCCATAATCTTGCAGCTCGATTTACCATCGTTGGCTCATTTCCACCTACTGCTTTTAACCACTCCACTCTATTCTTAAGCCTTTCGTTATTTGCAAAAGGAAAGATGTTTAACTGCGTCGAGATGATAAAGCTAGAGTTAGGCAGTTTATCCCTTTGTAAGGTGGTATCAGAGGCGATATGGTATTCAAACTGATCATTTTTAGCTACGCGTGGCCCTAAACTAACACTCACTGTTACTGCATTAATTTTATCCAGCCGTTTAATGATTTCTTCATTAGCCAATTTATTTCGTTCATCAGCTTCGATTGCTACTTTCTCTTCTTCGCTCAATTTACGCCCCAAAAGCAATTCAAGGTCTTTCACTCTATTCTCTACTCTTTTCGATAGTTCCGATTGTTCAACAGCAGCAGCAAATTCCGCTGAATTTTCACATTGAGATTGGTCGGATTTGCATTCATTACTTTGTGCTATGATATCGGCAGAGGTGCAAACGATAAATGCGAAGATCAGATTTATTACGATTTTCATTCTCATAACCCACTCCCTTTTATTATTTCCAGATTACATTCTAGATCGTCATTAATTTGACCATACACACTGCATGAATATGCTGATCTGCTATCTTTAAATAAATCCCGATTATTTCGGTAGCTGAGTGAATGGTGGTTTTTAATACTTAATGCGCTACTCCAAAAACCGGCCTAAGTGGTTCATGCGCTTGCTTAGAGCAGAATTGGATAGAGGGACAGAGGGACAAAGGGGTAGAGGCGCTAAGGGACAGAGTTACATAGAAACGCGAGTGTTCAGTTAAGTTCATTTTCAGCCTTACTAGTTCAAGCACCCGCTTGGAGCAGAATGTTTTGTTCAACCGCGCAAGCGGAAGCGAGTGCCAGATGGGAACGAGGATCAGGTCTTACAAATAGAATAACTAGCATTAAAAAAGGTAATATTGAAATAAAATCGGAGTGGAGCAGCCTGTTCGTATTACGGAGTGGAGCTACGTAATGAGAATAATTGGGTTATTTTTGATGTTGAGACACAAATGAGACCCGCTCATCTACGAACTGGGAAATAATTTTGAGAAAATGATTTTGTCTTTTTTATTGTCATATGAAATCTCGAGATTGATTTTTTTCAAGTTATGTTCATTATCAAAAAACCACTCCGAAAATTCAACAGACTTGTCTTTAATTTCGTTAGGAATCGGAACTACACTATCAGTGATATCAATTCCTTTTTCTAAATATGCATTTTGAATATCCACCATTGGTCCAACAATTACATCAGGAATGTTAGACAAGTCAGCCAATATCAAGTCTTCATTATCTAAGTCAGGATCGATTAAATGATATTCAAAGTCATTCTTATTCGTATAGAGACTAATAATTTCGAAGAAATACTGTATTGCAAGAGTTTTTCTCGACGAGTTGTTTAGTAAATTATCATTGTCTGGCACCCATTTTAATGATTTTATTTCGCTCCGTATTTCAGATACTATTAGGGCTACGAGATGGCTTAATAGTTCCAATTTCTGAAATTCATTGAATTTAAACGTGTTTGATTCTGAAGCTTTTGACCAATTCTTATAAGAATCTTTACTTATAGAATCATAGCTAGGGTGAACAACGAAATTGAATAAGACTCCATTTATTGTATTTGCAGAATTGAGATATGAAAGATGAGTAACTCTGGAAAAACTCTTTGGATTTAATTTTTTATAGTTTATTTCTTGCCCAACTCTTTTATGTTCTTTTCGAGTAGTTTTATTGTGATATAAAAAAGATTGAACGCTGTCAAGATCAGCTAACACAAACGAAAGGCCCCAATATTCAATATTATTTCTTTTTTCTCGAAAGTCACTAGCAATAATAACATCACTTGATAGGTGTAGGTATTGTTCGATGTATGGATAATGATCTAGTATTGTATTCACTAAAATACTAGATAAACATCTACAATATGTGTTGGGTCTATTTTCCAGGGGTTTTCTAATTACCTAAATAAAGATTGTTGGCTATTATAATTTAATAGTAATATGAATAGATTGATTGTTTATTGCTAATATATTCTATTTATTAAAGATACATTTTCTAATTTGTGTCTGTTATCTAGGATTATGAGAATAGTAGCTATTTATATAGATGAACATGATTACATGTTTAATGCACCTCAGACAATCAATTTTGGAGGGAGGTATCTTTACAGCTTTGAAGATACTGATAAAGGTTTAAACGTTAGTAGAGCTGAAAATTCACAATTTATAGAGGGTTTTTTTCAGTTAACTAATTGTGATACTGTTTTGACAAACATCAGTGCAATAGTTGGTCAAAATGGAAGTGGAAAATCGACAATTTTAGATATCATCAGGTCAGTATTTATAAATTCTATTTTTGCATTACCACAATGTAAGAAGCTTATCCTTTGCGAAAGAATTAATGATCATAAACCGACACTTCTAATTAATGATTTTGGTGAGGTCCACTTTACAAATAGCGATGAAAAGCTACAATTGGAAAATACGTCTCAGAAACTAACTTCAATTTATTACTCTCCACATTTTGATTATAAATATAATCGAAACTTTGATGACTACGATAAATTTGATATTTCATTTGATAAAATTCTGGAACAAGATTTAAGTGAAATATTTGAGACTAGCTCTTCCGAGAACGGTCTTCCCTATTCTCCCAATCAAGAGTTACTTTTTAGAAACTCTATAAGACAAATTGAATTTTTAAGCTCAGAATTAGTAAAAGAAAAAGAAATTTTTAAAGACTTATTTCAATTACCGGAACATGATGACCCACTAATCGAATTTAGAGGATATAATGAGAATGAGAAAGATTGGAATACACCATACACTTTTCGAACCTTTATTAATGGCATTAAAGAAAAAACAAAGAAAGAACTAGATGATTGGCATAAAGTAAGAGACACAAAGAAGCTCGATCAAATTGAAGTACATAAGTACCTATTAAAAAGACATGTAGTAAAGTTTACAATCATCTTGATACACAGAATTTTTGAAAGGTCAAACAATTTTCTGCATGAAGGTGATATCATCAGTGATGAGCTAAAGAAAGAGTTTGAAGAACAGGATGCAATTAGTTCCTTATTGCTGTTAATTAAAACAATATCTATTTCAGGTAAAAAAGTTTTTTCCTATGCTGTTGCAGATCAATTATTTAGAAAACTTTATGAACTCATAGATAATGTTAGCAACGAAAATGAAATAACTCAATTTTCGTTACGAATGAAAAAGGAAGATGCGGTTGAACTGTTAGTCTTACAGAAAAACTTTATTAGTGATCTAAATAGATATTATTATTTACTTAGAAATGACAAAGAAGATGCAGTTTATCAAGAATATCATAAGGTTGATGGGTTTATATTTTATCAGCCATTTTCTAAAAATTTAAGCTCAGGAGAGCACGCTATTCTAAATCTATTTTCCAGACTATATAGTTTTATTGATATAAACTTAAAAAAAATTAAGTACAGAGAACTAAAAGATCACTTTGTATTATTACTTGATGAAGCAGATCTATCCTTTCACCCATCTTGGAAGAAAAAATATGTAATGGCTTTGCTTTCTACTATACCATACTTCTTTGATGAATTAGAGGATAAACCATCAGTCCAGATAATTTTCACAACTCATGATCCATTAACACTTTCTGATATACCTAATTCCAACGTAGTCTATCTAAATAGTAATAAAGAAAATCAAGAGACATCAGTCTTAGGCATAGACGATGCAGACAGGCCCCAAAAAACTTTTGGCGCAAATATATCTGATCTTCTTGCGGATTCTTTTTTTATAGAGGATTCGTTAATAGGTGATTTTGCAAAGGAGCAAATCACTAATACTATTGATTGGCTAAAGAGAAAAGCGGACAAGGACAATTATCAGTTTTATAAGTCGCTTATCTCATTAATTGATGAGCCAATAGTAAAAAGAAAACTCTTCGAAATGTATGATCACAAAATGGGTACTAAAATAGAGAAAGTTTTTATTGAGGAAGAAATTAGAAAACTTCAAAATCGACTCGATAAGCTTAATTGAAATGCTTTATTTGAATCCAAATAGTTTTAAAATTCAAAAAGCTAAAGAAGAATTTCATAATGAAATGGAGCTTTTTTTGATAAAAAGGTTCCTAAATTTTTATGAGAATAAAATGTCGAAATATGACAACAGCATCACGTTAAATACAATTTTCCAAACTTTAATTGAACCAAATATAGAGGTCATATTAACTGGTCAACCGCAAAATTTAATAAGACTCTCTGACAACTATAGTAGTCTTATTCAAAGTACTCCTAATTTGAAAACTGCTATTGAATACGTTTTTAGTTACAAAACCTTTATTCGTAAAACTGCATCTAGATATGATGCATATGATCTTGCAAATTCACTAGATATAAGAACATGTCCATATTGCAATAGAAGCTATACTACAGTAATTAGAAAAAAAAATGGAAAAAAAATCTCCAGACCCCAATTTGATCATTTTTTTGATAAATCAAGTCATCCATTGTTAGCTCTTTCATTTTTTAATTTAATTCCATCGTGCTCAATTTGTAATTCTACTGTAAAAGGTAGAAAACAGTTTACAATTAAAAGTCATCTTCACCCCTACTTAGACGATAATGTTGATCAAATTACTTTTTCCTTTAAATATTCAAATGAATCATTTACTGGAATAGAAGTTGTTGTGATCACAGAGAATAATTCTAAAGCAAGTAAAACCGTTGAAGATTTTGCCATACAAGAAATCTATAATTCACATACAAATGAATTACAAGATCTGTTGAAAACTAGATTATTTTTTTCTCAGAACTATTTGCAGAATTTAAAAAACACTTTGTTAGTTGGACTGGATATAAGTGATGATGAGATGTATAGAATATTATTTGGAACTGAGTTTCAAACAAAGAATTTTCTAAATAGACCATTTAGTAAGTTTAAAAAAGATATACTTACTGAATTAGGAATAGCTTAGTCTATTCTCCAAAAAGATAGTTTCTATTAATTCCTTTTTCATCAAGCATTTGCAGTACCGGTACCCTATCGGATCCGGGTATAATAAATTTAAACAATGATGGAGCTAACTTTGGATTCTTTTCAAAATGTTCTTCATGAGATATAAATGCAAAACGGTTGTTTGAGTCGTTATGTATAGCGCAAACAGTATAAATTGCTTCCTGTTTAAAGTGACGGTTAATTTTTTCCGATCCTATTGGATCTAATCTATATATCAAGGGATGTGAATCCTGACCTGATAACTCCTTATTGTCATTGTTAAATTTATAGACAAATAAGGCAACATCACCAATAAATGGGGTGCTTAAAGCAAACCAAAGAGCAATATCAAGATTGGTAGTCCAATCAAGCAGTGGAGATGGTATTCCAAACTGTCTTGCCTCTATCCAACTTAAACCAATTTCTTGGATGTAGAATGGGACTATTGAGTCAATCTTATCGTATTCATCTAATAGTTTGACTAATTTATTCTTAGCTTTGAAATTTTCTAAAACGTATTTTCTAGACCATTCTAATCGGCTATCTTTATATAAATGGTTGTAAAGTTCTAGTGAATAAGACGTGCGATTATATGACTTATTTGAGTGTCTCAAAAGAGTGCTTTCAAGTTTCCATTCAGAATTAGCATGACCACGAAAATAATAACGGGTCTGCATAAGTGGATCAGCCTGAATGCTAAGCTTTAGCTGTCTAAACTTTTCTTTAAAGTCATCAAAGCTTTTACAGTCTACTATCTCCATCACCCCACCATCCCATTAACAAACACATCCACAAAATCGCGCATTTTTTGGATGATACGACTTGTGATCTGATTTGCGAATAAGGCACTTGGTCTTTCTTCGAGGCAATCATATACGTCATCAATCAAAGGATCCTTGCCCGAGAAAATGTAGCGATCCATCAAGTTGCGGAACTGCTGTTCGTCTAGATCTTCTTCTTCACTGATTTCCTTTAAGCGCAGTACTTTCTGGTCGTGCCAGAATTGTTCGAACTCATCCTCAATGGTGTCAAGGTCTTCAATCTTGGGCAGGTTTTCTTCAATGAACTTCTCAATGAGCTCACGTTTGCTGCGTAGCTCCACATCCCCGGCGAGGATGTCCATAATTGCTTTGGTTTGAGCTTCCTTATCCGGTTCGTCGGCTTGCTTTAGCTTTGCCAGCAGCTTGATTATGTACGATCGATTTATCTCGTCTTTGTGAATCAGTTCCAGTTCAAAGTCCACATCATCGAGAATGGATACTTTCTCTTTCTGATGCTCGGTGCGCACTTTATCGTGCAGATCCAAATACTTGCTCTTATAATCCTCGAATTGCTGCTCAGGCATCGACAAATCGTCCCATTCGAACTCTACCATAGTCTTGAGTGCGTTCAGCGTGCGCATGAGTGCGCGGAAGGCTTTAACGAATTCCAGCTCGGCTTCTTCATCGGGTAAATGATCTACGCTTTTCACCGTTGGTGTGATT
The DNA here is from genome assembly GCA_034669965.1 of Balneolaceae bacterium. Lineage (GTDB taxonomy): Bacteria > Bacteroidota > Rhodothermia > Balneolales > Balneolaceae > HXMU1420-13. Next base: position 384,799 of record JAXMOK010000003.1, read on the forward strand.
TGCATCAGCTCTAAGAATCCTTCATTGAACTTCTTCACAAACTCCTCATAAGGAGGCGTAAAGATCTCTTCTTTCGCTTGAAGATTGGAGAAAAGCGCAATGGCTTCGTCGGTGCGTTCTTTCAGGTTACGGAAGCACAGAATATTCCCTTGCGACTTCGTTTCGCCTAGTATACGATTCGTACGGGAATACGCCTGAATTAGCCCGTGATACCGCAGGTTCTTATCAACATACAGCGTGTTCACTTTCTTGGCATCGAAGCCGGTGAGCATCATACTTACCACCAGCACGATATCGAGTCGGTGCTTGTCGTGATCGAAATTCTCTTTCTCTCGGTCTTTGAGGCGTTTACTCAGATCCTTGTAGTAGTTCTGAAAACTCTGGCTGTCTTTGGTCGAGAAATTGGTGCCGAACATCGCGTTGTAATCGCTGATGTATTCTTCCAGCTTATCACGTGTATGCGAGGTACTGTATCGAACGGAAGGTTCAGCTGCTATTCCAAACTCATCACTTTCCAGCGCCGGAAGCTCACCCGTTGCGTCTTTATCCTCTTCATTCGTGCCGTAGGTAAAAATGGTGGCAATCCTCAGATCATGTTCGCCGGCTAATTTCTTTTGTTTAAATAGATCGTAATAGGTGATCAGCGTATCAATTCCACTGGTGGCAAAAAGTGCTGAATAATCTCTGTTGTGCGTTTTCTGATTGTGTCGCTGAATGATGTAATCCACAATCTTTTCCAGCCTGCGCGGATCTTCCATAGCCTCGCGCGTGTTGATGGCTTCCACATCGATATCGAGCAGGGAATTCCCTTTTTTCTTGAATCGACCAATGTACTCCACCGCAAACTTCAGCACGTTTTCATCGCGGATGGCATCGGTGATCACATACTTGTGCAGGCATTCATCAAACAGATCGGCAGTAGTGCGTTTACCAAATTCGTTCTTGTTGGCATTGTCGGCGAAGATGGGTGTACCCGTGAAGCCAAAAAGCTGTACATCGCTAAAGAACTGTGTGATGGCATGATGCGTCTTCCCAAACTGACTCCGATGACATTCATCAAATATGAAAACCATCTTTTTGTGTTGATGCGATTCCATCTGCGAACGATAGCGTTGCTTTTCAATGGCGATGCTCAACTTCTGAATGGTGGTTACAATCAGCTTGGTTTCGTCGTTGAATTGCTTGACCAGCGACCGTGTGTTTTCGGTCATGTCCACGCTGTCTTTCTTAAAGGCGTTGAACTCATTCGCCGTCTGATAATCCAGATCCTGTCGGTCTACCACAAACACCACCTTTTCGATATCCGGCTGGTTCATAATCACCTGACTTGCTTTGAAACTGGTAAGTGTTTTACCTGAACCCGTGGTGTGCCAGATGTAGCCATTTTGCTCTGATTCCTGTACATGCTTCACTATCGCTTCTACGGCGTAGTATTGATACGGTCGAAGCACCATCAGGATCTTGTGCGTTTCGTTGCGCACCATGTAGTGTGCCAGCATTTTACCCAGGTGATCCCGATTCAGAAAAGTGTCGGCGAACTTAGATAATTTCTTAATGGGCTGATTGTTCTCGTCTGCCCAGTCGAAGGTTTGCTTGAACGACTGCTTGCGATTGTTGGCGTAGTATTTGGTGTTTACCCCGTTACTGATCACAAAGAGCTGCACGTACTGGAAAAGTCCGCGATTAGTCCAGTAAGCATGGCGCTGATAGCGATTCACCTGATTGAAGGCTTCCTTCATTTCCAATCCCCGGCGCTTGAGCTCGATTTGCACCAAAGGCAGTCCATTGACGAGGATAGTTACATCGAAGCGGGTTTTAAATACACCTTCAATCTCTACCTGAGTAGTTACCTGAAAACGATTGCGCAGCCAGTCTTCCGAATCGAAGAATTGCACGTATAGTGTTTCATCCTCTCGCTTGATAGCAAAACGATCTCGCAGGGTTGCTGCCTTTTGGAATACATTGCCTTTGCCCAGGTGATTGAGGATTTGTTCAAACTCGAAGTCGGTATAGGTGTGATTGTTGAAGGCTTCAAGCTGCGCCTTCAGATTATCAAGCACTTCTTGTTCATTGGAAACCTGCACCGATTCATACCCCAGCCCGGTAAGCTGTTGTACCAGTTCCTGCTCGAGTTGATATTCGGATTGGTGGCTCATTAAATGCTCCTGATTTGCCGAATTACGTTATCTACATGATCTATTCCAAAAAGTAAATCGGATTCATTTATATCCATCCAATTGAATAATTGAATAATCAAATCGTAGTGTTCTTTCACGTATCCGGCATCGATGGTAGCCGTGCCATTTTGAAAACAGATGGGTTCGTGATGAGCGATTCGATTTCGGATGTTGTTTACTTTCTGAAGCTGCCTGAAAATATAATTGGCATTGTATTGTTGTTGAGGCGAGCTCATCGGACGATTTGGAAATATTCGGAGTAGTGATTGTCCTGCCAAGCGGTATTGGTTCGGACCAAACATATACCGCCAGAAACCAAACCCGAGAGATGCCACCAATTTAGAATGAGTAAATCTAGCACCCAATTTATTGATAGATGTATTTATCAAATTGCATGTAATTCGCGTTCTGTTTGAATCAAAGAATCCACCAGGCTGAGCTGCGTTAAATAACCAATTGGCACCGTGCTGATTTATAAAATGATTATTAATCGCATTTCGCAAGGCTACTTCAAAACAGCTGATAATGGTAAACAGCTCTTGTGACAATTGTAAGTTCCGTCGATATAATGTCATTGCTTTGCGCGTATTCCCATTACATGCATCTACATATCGTTGCATGCGTTCTGGTGACATTATTTGTTGAAACTTCTGAAACCTCATCTCGATGTTATGAGAAATGATAATTAATTGAACTATTTATCAAATCGGCGTATATTTAGGCAATTCTTATTCCCGGTTGTCCCTGAAGAAATTCAAACTTCCGGGTTTTGTTTTTTTAGGGATCTGAGCTCTACCTGCTTTCCCATCCTCCCCGAAATTAAACTCAATAAGTATAGTAGTTTAACAACTATATTTCTCATCATTTTCCAAAAAATTTACCCGCATCCATTTTTGAACATGATTTCCTGATTCCTGTGATGACTATGATTTCAAATCTAGCCCGACACTACATCATACCAATCATAAAAAGCACACGAATCACAGTGCAAACACCCCGCACTTGATTTCTACCTCATCCTTTAAACTATGATTTTGATGATTCCCGTGATGACCAGGATTTCTTACACTACCACCCAAACTAAATCATACCAATCATAAAAATCACACGAATCACAGTGCAAAAACTCTACACTTGATTTCTACCTCATCCATTTAACTATGATTAAGATGATTTCCATGATGACTATGATCTTCTTTACCACTTCTCAAACCATCATGTCAATCATGCTAATCACACTCATCACAGTGCAAACACCCGACACATGATTTCAACCTCATCCTTTAAACTATGATTCAGATGATTCATGTGATGACTATGATCTCCTAAACCACTTCCCAGACAATCACATTAATCACACCCATCACAAAAATCACAGTTAAACAAACATCTGCTGCAACAAGCCTTTTTTGAAGGATTGTGCTTTTTCGATTGAAACACCAATAATTGAAATCTTGGAATCATTATTTTGAAGAAGCTTTAGGATCAATCGCTGTTCTTTCTTTGATGGCAAAAGAACTTCTACCTTAACCAGATTAGTTTTAGACAACCCAAGAACCGACGCTCCTTGTGATATCTTCATAATTCTTCTTCTAATCAAACTAGACGTAAATAAATAGCATTTAAAACCAACTTCAGTAAATGGCTTTTTATCTCTTGCATGAATAGTGTGTAAGCCTGCAACAATTTTTTCATCATTATTATCAATTACTTCAACAGCTTTTCCTATATCAGCATAATCCTCGGATGCGTCAGCTATCACTAAATCACCTGGCTGAAGAAATTGCTGTGGCTTTACAGTGCCGAGTTTCTTTTCGTTTGCTACATATGGAACAGATTCTTCCGATACCTTAAACCCCATTTTAAATTCTGTATGAATATCGCCGTAGTGTATATTTTTAATTTCACCACTTTCGTAAGTAAGATCATTTCTGGAAAGTGAATTAGTCGAAACAAAATCTAATAATTCCCCCAACCTCTTCACTTCCCAATCGGGGAAGTCGTTGCCGTGCTTGTCTTTGAAGCGCAGCTCCGGGTGTTGCTCGCCGGGTCGGGCTTGTCCGCCTGCTGGCGGAAACAGCTTCTGCATCACACCTTTTTTGTATTGCTCGAGCAATTCCTTTTTGCGGGTCAGCTGCTCGATTTTCTTATCCACCGCTGAGAGGAAGGAAGCGATCTTTTGCTGTTCGGATAATGTGGGGAATTGATAACTTAAGTTCTTTATGATCTTAGCTGATAGATTCCCTTGCCCTCCCTGCAAATATCTCGCTACTATTCGGTCTTTATTCTGAAATAGTATTGAATAGATAAAGCGCGTATCAACCACCTCAGATCGAATACATAATATCGCTTGGTTTATAGCTCCAGAAATTTTCGAAATAGATACATCACCACTATTAGCACCATAAAGTGCATATAGTATATCACCCTGATCTACAAGTTTTGTAGATGAGCTTTGTAAGGCATCATCAGTAATAAAGCTATCAACTTTTGTGTCATGTATATTCCCAGAACCTATGAATGGAATGTTACCATTATAATATTCTCTATTTGAACTACTTGGTGTTCCCCCAGAAAAAAAGCTACAGACTTGTTTGAGTTTCTTAAGAATCCATTGATCATCATACTCCGGAAACCTCAATTTGGGTACGTTTCGCACTTCCATCTTAAAACGGCGCCTCAATCCCTAGTTGTTTACAGTAATCCGCAATGGTGGCATCGGTTTCTTTCATATCCTGTTCCAGCTGTCGGAGCTCATGAGCTACGGCTTCCAGATCCACCGGTTCTTCCTCTTCAAAGGTATCCACGTAACGCGGGATGTTGAGGTTGTAGTCGTTTTCGGCTATTTCTTCGCGGTTGGTGATGTAGGAGTATTTGTCCTCAGACACACCCCTAAATCCCCTCTCAAGAGGGGACTTTTGCACAAACTCTCGGTAGGTGTCTATGATCTTGTCAATGTCTTGTGGGCGGAGGCGGTTCTGGGTTTTCACTTTCTCGTAGTGGTCTTCACCACTCGCATCAATAAAGAGTATGTGTTCTTTATGCGCTCGTTGCTTGCGGAGCACCAGCACACAGGTTGGAATGCCTGTACCATAAAAGATATTGGCAGGCAGCCCAATCACGGCATCCAGCACATTCAATTCCTTAATCAGGTATTCGCGAATATGCCCCTCGGCACTGCCCCGGAACAACACCCCATGCGGTAACACACACGCCATGGTGCCGGTCTCGTCCAGCTGGTACAACATGTGTTGCACAAAAGCGAAATCGGCTTTGGTCTTCGGAGCCAGCTTGCCGTAACTGCTAAAGCGTTCGTCGTTCATCTTCAGGGGATCGGAACTCCATCGAGCAGAAAAAGGCGGATTTGCAACCACCGCTTCAAAGCGCTGTTCCAGATGCTGAGGACGTTCCAGCGTATCTTCGTTTTTAATATCAAAGTCTTTAAAATGAACATCGTGCATGATCATGTTCATGCGACACAAGTTGTAGGTAGTAGGATTGCTTTCCTGCCCAAAGTAATCGCCGACTTTTTCCACTTCACGCGCCACACGCAATAACAGCGATCCCGAACCACAGGTTGGATCGTACACATTACGCAGGCGTTTCTTGCCGGTTGTAACTAGCTTTGCCAACACCGAGCTTACTTCTTGTGGCGTGTAAAATTCCCCGGCTTTCTTCCCAGCGCCGGAAGCAAACTGACCAATCAGATATTCATACGCATCGCCCAGCACATCGTTTTCGGGATTATCGAGCTGGAAATCGATTTGGTCGAGGTGACTCATCACCTTTACGATCAGCTCGTTTTTGTCCTCTTCGGTCTTCCCCAGCTTTGAGCTCGTTAAATCCAGATCCTCAAACAGGTTCTCGAAATCTTCCTCACTTTCGGTCCCCATGGTACTCTGTGTGATGTGATTGAGTACTTTTTGCAGATCCCCTAAAATGAAGGTAGGAGTTCCGCCGGCATCCGCTCGTTTTACAATCGCACTAAAAAGTTCGTTAGGCTCTAAGAAGTAGCCAAGGGTATTCAACGACATTGGCTTTAGAGCGCTCACATATTCCTCACGCTTGGCATGTCCATCCAGTTCGCTGTATTTGAGACCGTCCGGCTCCAGCGCTTTGTTGGCATACGCCAGCATCTTTTCACTCAGGTACTTGAAGAAGATGAAGCCGAGCATGTAATCACGGAATTCATCCGCACCCATCTTTCCCCGTAAATCGTTAGCAATATCCCAGAGTTTCTGCTTCAGGTGTTGTTGATTGGTCATCCGAAAAGCTTAGTTAGCAGTTAATTTTTCTTGTGTTGCGTGGAAGGAAAATAATAGATGCTGAATGAGAAGCCAATGGCAGAACGTAAAATTAATTACTCCGAAGATTTTGGATACTTATACATCGCATCCAGTTCTAATTTTTCTAAGCGCGTGTATATTCTTGCTACCAGGTAGTAGGGAGTGCTAGCTATTGCACCAGCGATCAATGAGATCAGTAAACTGAGTATTGCATCTGCTTCTATTGCATTGAGCAGGTAGTAAATGCCCAATGTTGCACCCCAAAAGCAAAGGGTGCTAACTAAAATCATCAGCAGCTTGTAAATTGATTCGATCATAGGCAAGATGACCTTGTAGAAAAAGATCGGAAGTGCTAATGCTAGCACAACTAAAATTATAGAAATGAATTGTTCGTCAGGCATATGCATACAATTAGTTATTAGTCTCGTGAAGTTATAAAAAGCGAATGTATTTGCAAGTCAAGCATCGGGACTGAATGAGTCCTCAGCATGTCCTTATTTACCCTTTTGATATCCGATACTTGATCTATTTGACCTAGTTCCTTAACTCTGCTGAGGAACATCAAAGGGAACTCCATAGCGAAGAAAAAACACCCAAATAGCCCATTTTTGGTAGTCCAGGAACCCCATTACTGCGCTATAACTATCCTCTTCCGTCCACATCGTTATGTTAGCCGAGTTACATAGTGATGTCACCGCGGGCACATGCGCATGTAAAAGCCATCAAAAAAGGCGCTTCTACATTGTAAAAGCGCCTTTTCGTGATAAATAAGTAAGTAATTAAGTTATTAATGGTTATTGGGAGTATGGGTTATGCTTTCTTAAAGCTTATAGCCTTGAGCATGCTCCCGATTTTCCGGCCGGGACGGAATAGCACCTTAATGCGACGGATATTAGCTGTACTTACCTCCTCTTCGGTATCCGAAGGATCGCTGCTTATTCCAATGCGGAAATACCCCAGATCACCCAGCTGAATACTGTTGCCCTTGGCCAGCAGCTGCGTTAACACTTCCACAATCCCATACAGCACCGCACTGATATCGGCACCGTTTACAGTACTGAGCTTGGCAATCTCGCTGGTGAGTTCCTCAATGCCGATGGTGTTGTTGGTTACAGATGAAGCATAATACTTTTTGGTTCCTCCGCCGGCCACTCCCGGCTCTCCTCTCTGAATGATGTTATATGTAACTGACATAGTATCTCTTGTTTGTTAGAGTTTATGTGCATTGCACACACTTAAGACGAATAAGCCTTCGATTTATTTATAACATGTTGATGCTAGGTGAATTAGGAATAGTATAATTAGGAATTAGGAATAGTGTAATTAGGAATAAAGGACAAAGTGGTATTATGAATTAGTCAGCTTTAAAATCTACCAGAGGGGCAAAGGGACAGAGGGACAGAGGAGCAAAGGAGCAAAGGCACTAAGGGACTAAGGGACTGAGTTACAAAGTTACAGAGTTACAGAGTTACAAAGGAATGCGAGCTTTCAATACAGGTCAATATCATCCATATATATCACCTTGTTGATCATTCTCCGCGAGCCGGCAGATCAGGATGACCAAGATGTATTCGATCCTGTTCGAAACACTTTAAAAAGTCTCCCTCTCCTTGCGAAGGAGAGGGAACAAGGGTGAGGTCGAACAGAGTGACAGAGTTTCAAAGTGACAGAGTCACAAAGGAATGCGAGCTTTCAATTCAGGTCGTTTTTATCCATTTAAATCATCACGTTGATCCTTCTCCCCGAGCCGGCAGCTCAGAATAACTTGCATTAATTCGATCCAGCTTGAATCCCAGTAAAAAAGTCTCCTCTGAATACCGACTTCAAAAAAGGGCCTTAGAATTATTGGCGGAAAAAGAGAGTTGATACTCGAAGCGTCCGCTAGCGGAGAATAATTCCACACAGGCTGGTACTTAATTAACCTTTTCGATAGAACGAAGACCATTGGAATTATTCAGCGAGAGGATCACGAACCCGCCAAGAATTCGTAGCCTAGATCTTTTTGCCATTGGCATCTTCCAAAGGAATCCCTATGGGGCCTACGGGAGGTACTTTTACATCATGGCAAAAGTACGTAGATAAGCATACGTAGGTCAATAAGAGATCTAAACGAATGTAAGCTGGAGCCTGGGAACAAGGGTGAGGTCAGAATCGGAGCAGAGCTTTTTTATGTCTCAAAATTCAATAATTATTTGTTCATTGATGTACACATAATCAAACCACTTCCCATGGCTTTTAATACACACCTTGCAGATAGAATCACAGAAGAGCTAAACGCTAAAAACGTCCAATTTGAAGAACTTAAAATGTTTGGAGGACTTTGCTATATGGTGGACGAAAAAATGTGTGTCGGTATTATAGGCGATGACTTGATGGCTCGGGTAGATCCTGACAAAATGGACGAACTATTGCACGAAACCGGAGCTGATCACATGATGTTTACCGGTCGGAGGATGAAGTCGTTTTTAACCATTTCAGCGGAAGCTATACAAAGTGAAGAAGGTCTGCATTTTTGGATTCAGGAATGCCTGGAATACAATCCGAAAGCTAAAAAATCGAAGAAGAGGAAGAAAAAGTGAGGCGGTAAATAGAAACTTAGAAAGGCGCGCTGGAATTACAACAAAAAAGTAGACGATTAGTTAAGGGTGATTAAGCGGCTTGTGTTTGGGTTAGTTGTTGTTGTTTTTCAAAGGGAGTTTGATAATCTAGGGCTGAGTGGAGCCGTTTTCGATTGT
>JAXMOK010000004.1:0-220516 GCA_034669965.1 Balneolaceae bacterium
CACCCGTTCCCATCCCGAACACGGTCGTTAAGCCCTGCAGCGCCGATGGTACTGCTTTCGCGGTAGAGTAGGTCGCCGCCTCTCCCTTCTTAAAAACCCCCATTCCCAAAAGAATGTGGGGTTTTTTGCTTTTATAGGCACGATATACTTCTAAAAAATATTGTATATTGTAGCCTTACAACACATTAAAACACGTTTTATATGATTGACTTCGAATCATTCCTATCTGAATACAAGAAGAGACTTGCAGACATTTTTAAAAAGAACCAAGAGACGAGTAAAAGTGCTCTGAAAAGAGGAATTTCAGAAGATTCACTAGCAAAGATTTTAGATGTTTCTCCATTAGCTGCATTTATCCCATCAAAATATGGTGGCTTAGGTGGTAATACGTCCGAAGCACTTGCTATGCTAGAAGCAAGTTCTTATCAGTCACTTCCTTTATCGTTAATGATGGGGATTAACGGTGCATTATTTTTGCAACCTATTGCTAATTATGCTGATGAAGCAGTAAAGCAATCGATATATAAAAGAGTAATTGAAAACAATAAGATGGGTGGACTAATGATTACTGAACCTGACTATGGTTCAGAAGCATTAAAGATGCAGACATCTTATACCTATAATGCTGATAAAGGTATTTACAATATAGAAGGTATTAAACATTGGGCCGGTTTAACCGGTATGGCAGATTATTGGTTAATGACTGCTCGTGGTGTTGATTCTAAAGGAGCTTTAGGTAGAGACATTTCTTTCTTTATTCACGATTCGAGAAATGGCGGCATTGAAGTTGAAGAGTATTATAACAATCTTGGTTTGTATATGCTACCTTATGGAAGAAATAAGATAAATATTGAAGTACCTGAAGATCATAAATTACAAGGTAAAGGTACCGGTATTACTCTAATGCTCGACCTTTTACATAGAAGTAGATTACAATTTCCAGGAATGGGAATGGGTTTCTTGAAAAGAATGATGGAGGAAGCAGTAGATCATTGTAGATCTAGATTTGTTGGTGGTAAAAATTTGATTGATTACGATCAAGTAAGACTACGTATATCAAAATTGCAGTCTTATTTTACGGTATGTTCTGCAATGTGCAATTTTACGAGCCAGAATGTTCCATTACAAAAAAATACCTCACGTATGGATGTTGAGGCTAATGCTATTAAATCGGTGGTAACTGATTATATGCAACGTGCAGCACAATCATTATTGCAGTTAACAGGTGCTAAAGGATATCGCTTAGATCATATTGCCGGACGATCTATCGTTGATAGTCGCCCATTCCAAATATTTGAAGGCTCAAATGATATATTATATCAACAAATCAGTGAGTCTATATTAAAAATGATGAGAAAACTTAAGAGCACTAATCTCTATGAATTTTTGAAAGAGTATGAGCTAACAGTACAATCATCGGATTACTTTAAAGAATATTTGAATTTTGAAATAGATGCTAAAATGCCGCAAAGAAAATTAGTTCAACTTGGCCAAGCACTAGGTAGAATTATTTCTATGGAATTTACTCTGAATTTAGGTGAACAAGGTTTTAACCGTGAGTTGGTAAATAACGCAATTAAAAATCTACAAGACGAAGTAAACGAAATACTTACTACTTTTAATTCTGATTCAATGAGTCAGGTTGTAGATGATTTTAACATGAATAGTTCATGGTTTAACTTACAGCTAGTGGATGCCAAATAAGAAACTGGTTGTACTTTCCGGTGCCGGGGTGAGTGCCGAAAGTGGGCTAAAAACCTTCCGTGATTCCGGTGGTTTATGGGAAGGACACGATGTTTTAGATGTTGCTAGTATCGATGGTTGGAATAGAAATCAAGAACTGGTTCTAGATTTCTATAATCAACGCAGGCTACAGCTTGAACAGGTACAACCGAATAGTGCACACTTCGATATTGCAAACTTAGAATCTCATTTTGATGTCACTGTCATTACTCAAAATGTAGATAATCTGCATGAAAGAGCTGGGTCTTCCAAAGTAATACATCTGCATGGTGAGTTAACTAAAGCGTGTAGTTCAATTGATACCAATTCCATTATTGATATAGGTTATGGAAAAATCAATACTGGCGATAAGCACCCAGATGGATCTCCGTTAAGACCGGCTGTTGTTTGGTTTGGTGAAATGGTGCCTATGATAGAAATAGCTGCCAAAATTATAGCTCAGGCAAAAATTTTAATTGTTGTAGGAACCTCTTTGGTTGTATATCCGGCAGCAGGATTAGTGCACTACGCAAAATTGGCCGAAGACAAGTTTATCATTGATCCGGGGTTGTTAGATCAATACTTAGATAGCGATTGGGTGCATATCAAAAAGGCAGCAACGCTTGGTATGAAAGAATTAAAAACACAGATTTTAAATTAAATAAGATGAGCAATCGTAAAGAAGAAACACGTGCATTAGTTGAACAATTTATTCTGCCATTTTTCCATCTTCAAAAGAGGTTTCCGTTATTGCCAGCAACAGACTTTTCCGCAGCTGAAGCTAATGTGTTGGGTTTAAATACCGAAGAGTTAGAATTAGGAAGGCAAAATCTCAAAAACAATGCCAAGCAAGCTGCTTTAGAATTTTTGAAGGAAGATGAGATCACTGATCTTATCGATAAACTTCCTTTTGATGGAACTGAAACCATAGTTGCTTTGGGTGATTCATATACTGAAGACGCTCAAGGTTGGTTTTCAATACTAAAAGAAGTATTGGAGCTGTCGGTTGAGGGTGCAGATTTTAATTTTATTAATGCCGGAATTTCGGGTAGCACAACCACGGATGCACTCCGCCGACTTGATAGAGATGTGATTTTACATGAGCCAGATTGGGTATTAGTAAATATAGGCACGAACGATGCACAACGTTTAAATATCGCTCCAAATCGAACTCTTATTCCATTATCAGAAACTTGGGAAAACTTAAATACTATCCAAGATTCATTGCATGAATATGTTTCTAATCCGTTAGTTTGGATTGCTCCTTCGAAAGTAGTGCACGAGCTAATTGAAACCCATCCATTACATGGGTTTACTATAGATGCGAAAGATTTAGATCAGGTTATCGAAGTTGTATCAGGAAAAAATGGAATTGTTATCGATCCACAGGGTAAAAGAATGGGAGATAAAACCGAAGCATGGAATTTTTTAACTGATGGGTTAAATCATTCACTTACGGGACATATTAACACGGTTCGAGAAGTTTTAAAAGGATTAGTACGAAAGGAACAGCCCTAAAAATTTACTTTAAAATTTAAAAGCTCGAGTGTTGGCTGCACTTTAAAATTCAAATTGTTGTTTTCAAACTGTAAAAAAGTTGTGAGTGATGGATTAATCAATCCTATTGACTTGCCGTTTTCAAAATCAATACTGGTAATGCCCGGTGCGAGTGATGGTGTATTATTGAAATAGACTATAGGTTCGCTTGATCTATCGGCAATTACTAGCATATCTATTAAGCCAAAACCAAAGCCTATAAAAGCACCATATCCAATTCCGTATTGCATCGCTTCAAAAATTGGGTCGTTAGCTACTAAACTAACAGAAAGCGCTATAACACCACCGGCTGCTGCACCATAAAAGGTATCCATTAGCGCTATTATGGAACTATTTGTACCGTCGTTAAAAAATCCGGAAACAAGTATCTGACGAGCTCCTCCATTCACGATGTCATACGCGCCTAAGCCTACCCCATACAAAGTTCCTATACCTAAGCCTACTTGAAGTGCATATAGGTCTTCTAAGTTTTTATTAAAAGGTGCATTTACTTTTTTATCGGTAACTAGCATTGTTGCCCCACCTAAAACAACTCCATTAATAGCACCATTTAACGTATTTGATCCAAGTAATTTCACCGATTGTGCATTGGCGAGGGATGAATTGAACACACTAAGAAAAACAAATACCCCTAAGAAAACTGATGTAGATAATCTCATGATTAAACTGATGCCTATATTTGAATGATATTAATCGGTTAAGTTATTCAGGATCGCTGAATGATATGGGTAAAATCTTACCATTAATAAAGGTATGACCATTTAAAGCAAAATCTGAAATAAATTTACCCATTTCAGAAGCTGTTACAGGTGCTTCAAAATCAGGAAAAGCTTCTTTTTGCATTTCGGTAGATACCGCACCTAATGCGAGACAATTTACGGATATTTGGACGGAAGCAAATTCGAGTGCCAAACATTCGGTAAGTATAGCCAATGCTCCTTTGCTGGAACTATATGCACTTAATCCGCTAAATTTTTTACTGCCTTGCACTCCTCCCATACTCCCTATATTTACGATGTGTCCTCCGGAAATCATTTTGGGTATACATAATTGAATCAATTGTATAACTGAGAATAAATTAACATCAAAGAGTTGTTTCCAATCCTGAATGCTGGAATTCATGAAAGAAACATTGTCTAATTTTGCGGCATTGTTAATGAGAATATCTATCTGATTAATTTCTACAATTACACCCGAAACAACTTTTTGCCCTGTTTCTGAGGTTAAATCTGCTACAATTGGTATGATATTATCACTCCTGGAAGCTAGTGCTTTCAATTTCGATTCGGATCGAGCTACGGCATACACTCTATGTCCGTTCTCAGCCAAAAGCGAACTTATTTGATATCCGATACCCCTGCTGGCACCTGTAACTATTACATTTTTCATAGTAGAAAATAGTTATAATTTTTGGATGTCATCAATGCAAAAAATCAGCAAAGAGAAAGTCAGAACATATGTATCTTCAGAAAAAATTGGATGAATAATGAGCAGTAATAAATCACTTGTACCTCAGAATATTGAAGAATTAAAAGCATATGTGCCGGGTAAAACTATTGCAGAGGTCAATGAACTTTACCAACCAGAACGAATTTCTAAGCTTGCTTCGAATGAGAATCGTCTGGGTAGAAGTAAAAAAGTAGATGAAGCCATTAATGATGCTTTACAAATTGTGCACGATTATCCTGATCCGGCTGCCAGAGCGCTTCGTAGTGATATTGCGAAGCGTTATGGCATAAGTGACGATAGAATCATGTGTGGGGCAGGATCAGAGAGTTTACTGGCAGGACTTTGCCGTACATTTTTTCTCAATAAAGAGAATTTGATTACTGCTGATGCCACCTTTATAGGGATTTTTGTTCAAGCCAAAATTCGAGGGGTTAAAGTTAAAAGAATACCACTTACTAACGATTTCAAGTTCGATATAAAGGGGTTGGTTAATGCGCTGGATGAGAAGACGAAAATGATTTACATCGCTAACCCAAATAACCCAACCGGTACTTACATCACAAAAAAAGAATACCAATGGCTGGAGGAGCAAGTGCCGGAGGATGTGCTCATTGTGATGGATGAGGCTTATTACGAATATGCACATACTGTAGATGATTACCCCGATGTGCTCGAAAATCAACCTAAAAATGTGATTGTTCTACGTACTTTTTCAAAAGGCTATGGTCTGGCAGGATTTAGAGTTGGATATGCAATTGCTGATCCTGAAATCATTACTTATTTAATGAAAACGAGGCTAGCTTTTGAGCCCGGAACATTAGGACAGGCTGCTGCACGTGCCGCGTTTGGCGATGAGGAGTTCCTCACCACTAGCACAAAATTAGTTGAGGACGGTAAGCAGGATTTATATCGATTTTTTGATGAACATGGCATTCGGTATGCTAGATCTGCGGCAAACTTTGTAATGATTGAAATGCCCGACGACGACACAGCCGACCAAGTAACCCAAGAGTTATTAAAAAAAGGGGTGATTCTGAGAAGAATTCAGGCGTTTGGACTTCCAAAATGTATCAGAATTACTGTTGGTTTACGGGAAGAAATGGATCATTTTAAGAAAGCATTCAAAGAAGTTTATCTGAGTAAACGCACGCTCAATAACTAATCAACAATTTTCATATTAAATAAACATGGCACACGTCTTGTGAAGGCCTGAGAGTGCGAAATGTATAATAGTGTATATAATTAAAGGTAAGGCTTTTATTTGTGGGCAATTTTATTATTGTTACAGGTTATTATTCTAATAATCATTTTTAGATTTTTCATCACGGATTGGTAAGTTCTTAGTAAAAAAAATCGTTGAATCTGGGTAAGAAAATAATATTAAGCTTCTTCTCGATAAGTTTATTGATAGCAGCAATCGGGATTACGTCTAATCGATATTCAAATTCGTTGCAAAAACAATTAGTGTCGGAAAATGCTGCAGCTACTCGAATGGTTGAGTTAACTGCTTCTATCGAAACGTATTTATATCAATCGTTATTTACGCTTTCCTCTTTAAATGTTAACGAAGAGGTAGATACTGAGCAAATCACATTTGATGAGCCGAATGCAGAAATGCTTACCGAGCGTTTTATGTACAACATCGATCAAGTAAAGCAAGCTTTTGATGCGCTTGAAAATTTGATCGCCTCGAACGATGTAATTCAATACGAAGAAATAAATCTGCTGATTGGACAAACTAACAGTCGGTTTTTATTGTACGAACAGTTGAGTTTAGAATGGTTTAAGCTACTTGCAGAAAGTGGCGACCAAAGTTCAAATTTCTTTACCACTTCAATAAGCCCTTATTTTAACGGTAATATTTTACCAACTATTTCGGTACTACGGCAAGAAGTGATTAGGCAACAGATTACTGAAAATGCAAAACTGGATGTCCAAATTCAGATTGCCGGATACGTAATCATTTTTCTCTCTGCATTTTTGTTATTAATTAGCGTTGGTATTGCCTTTTATTTGTACAGATCGATTGCCAATCCACTAAGGCAACTTAGTAAAAGCGCCGAGGCATTAGGCGCGGGTGATTTAGATCAAAAAGTTGAAATTACTAATACCGATGAAATCGGAGAGCTTGCACAATCGTTTAATTTGATGGCGCTGAACCTTCGAAAACGAACACTTGCAAGAGACTACCTAGATAGCATCATAGAATCGATTAATGAGGCATTAATAGTAACTGACGATCATAACCATATTGTAGGGTGTAATAAAGCAGCTTTAAACATGCTTCAGGTCGAAAGGGCAGAGATCATCGATAAACCACTTTATTCGGTTTTTAATAAAGAAATTGAATCGGAAGTTGGGGGGGCAGTTAGCAAAATTATTAATTTAGAAACAGAAATTGAAGCATCGGATGGAGTTCGAGTACCCATTTTATATTCAGAAAGTGATCTGATAAACACAAAAAATGAAATTGTTGGCAAAGTGGTTGTTGCCACCGACATTACCCAACGTAAAATTGCTAATGAGAAAATTCGACAGTCGCTACACGAAAAAGATATACTTCTGGCTGAAATACATCATCGAGTTAAGAATAATTTAGCGGTTATTTCCGGCATCTTACAGCTACAACGCCATACTAGTTCGAACAAAAAAGTGAAGGAAGTTCTTACCGAAAGCCAAACTCGGATTCAGTCAATTTCGTTAGTGCACGAGCGACTTTATCAAAGTGAAACTATGGCGAATATAGAATATGAAAATTATGTAGAAGATTTATTGCGGGAAATTGGTAAAAACGCCATCATGAATGGATTGAACATCCAACTAGATTGTGAAGTTACCAAAGTTAAACTAGATTTAGTTAAGGCTGTACCTTGCTCGTTACTGCTAAACGAAATACTTATTGATAGAATTAAACATGCTTTTAAACCTAATGAGGAAGGTTTTATTAAAGTAATTCTTGGAAAATCAGGCAACGAAGTTTCACTTAGTGTGCTACACAACGGAAGTATTGCCCGCGGATTCAATTCTAATCCTAAAAAGACATTAGGACTGACATTGATTCAAACACTCATTAAACAATTGCATGGATCATACTCTGAAGTTGGTGCAAATGATACCTTTACCGAGCAAATAAAGATCGTTTTTCCAATAATCACTTAGTCGCCTACATTTTCCCTTCTAAAAATTGTTTTCTAATATCAGGATTAAATTTTTCGATGGCATATCGTAGCATTGTCCGGGGCATTTTTTTGTATCGATCGTCTTCAACTAGAAATGCGAATTCAGCATCGTAATCGATATTTCCGATTTCTCGCAGCATCCAACCTACAGCTTTTTGGATAAGATCGTGTTGGTCGGTTAGCAATATATCTGAAATCCGAAGAGCATCATAAAAGTCGCTTTGTTTGATAAAATGCAGGCAAGTGATGATAGATATTCTCCGTTCCCACATAATTTTGGAGTGCGCCAGTTCATACAATAGACTTCGATCCTTGTTCTCCAGAAATCTACCAAGTATAAATCGACAGCTCACATCTACCAAATCCCAATTGTTGATGTACGACAGATGCTTTAGATAAAACTCTGTATATTCTTCAATCTGTGGTTTTGCAGCTTTTTCAGCCTTGTACAAGAGTAAGCAAAGCGCCATATGCCGAACATCATGTACTTGATGAGAAACTAATTGCGAAAGCTCGATTAGGGAAATTTGGCGATATTTTTTAGCAATTTTCCGTTGCTCAGGTACTGGTACACCCCAGAATATATCGTTTGCTGCATACTCACCTTTTCCTGTTTTGAAAAAGCGCTTCATTTTTTCCGCCTTTTCTATATTAGATAAGGCTTTTAGCTCCGCAATTGCTTGTATGGCATTGTTGAATGATGAAGCCATTTTTATCGAAAAGCTATTGGTTGTTTGATTATCGAGCGGAAATTAAACTTCTACAAATTGAAAGTGATTATAATAAAAAGAGCAAGGTAGAATCCAATCATGGCGTAAGCAATCCACGCCAAAAATACAGCGAATAAACTTTTTATCAGTTTTAATGCCCAATATCCATCATGAAAAGAAGTGAATACATACAGTGGAAATAGAAATACGATAAGATAATTTATAAGAAAAAACTTTGGAGAAATTAACGTTAAGGTTACAACTAAAGTGGTAATTATGATGTATTGAGCCACAATATAGAAGCCTACTGCTAAATGCTCGATAAAGAAGTATTTCGATTTCCAGAAAAATGCCTTAGAAAATAGGGCTAGTGTAAATGTATAAATTAGAAGGAATGAATTAATATGGGATGCGAAGAAGTTTGAAGCCCTTGTATAAGGTGCATCGGAATCGACCGGATTTGTAGAACTTAATGCTTCGTTCACAGTTTCTATCGGGTTAAATCCAATCAAGTTTTTTACAATCAAGTACACTGCTAGTGTTAAAATAAAATACCGGAGTGGATGAGCATATGATTTTCGTTTTCCGAAAATGTATTCCTTTATTACAATTCCGGGGTTTTTAAATAAACCTGTAAAAGTTCGGAACAGCGGTGTGTCGAAATCGAAATAATGTTCGAGAACATCTCTCATTGATTCACGAAAAATCAATCTCCCTGAATTTGGCTTCTGCCCGCAATTTGGACAAAAGTTGCCTTCAAACATAGTATTACAATTTCTGCATATCATTAAATCAGCTCTATTAGTCTTCTTCGAAAAACTCTTCTCTGCTTAATAATTCAATAGGTTTTTTTCCGGCTTCTGCAAGCGACTGTTGAATTACCTTTGCAAAATTGTCTGATTCGAATAAGCGTTCAACCTCACTTTTATTGGAAAGCACTTCGGTGTTCAATAATTCAAGAGCGGAAACTTGAGTTGCTGTTGGCCTACCTTGATAATTGACGATAGAACCGTATATATTTGAAATTCGCTCTCGTAGTTTCTCCTCACCGGTTATTCCACCAGTTTGTGTAGCAACCAATTCTTTGTGGATCTCATCCAAAGAGGCATGAAACTTTTCCAAATTACTGGTTACTGAAGCATCTAAGGTGGAGTCCTCTAGCATGTCATCAATTTGATCCATCACATGTACTACCTGCCCATCAACGAATCCCAATTCACCCAGAATATCGTAAGCACGATTTACGGCTTCTAGTCGGATTTTTCGATCTTCTTCGGTATGGCGAGAATCGGGATCAAATTGCAACGTGATTTCGCTTTCAAAAACTTCATCGCCTTTAACAAGCTTTACGGTATATGTGCCCGGTGGATAGGCAGGCCCAAAAAGAGCTCCAAATGTTAGTGTATTTGATCGTGGTACTTTTGGTGGATCTTTACGAATGTTAAACGACACTCGGTTGATGCCTTTGCGTTTACCGGCGGGTAATTTTTTTAAGAAATTTCCATCTTCATCATAAATCTCCAAAAACATATCCCCAAAAATATGTCGGCGTTTTAGGTAATATGTAATTTCAGCAGTTTGCGAAGGATTGTTTCCCGAAAACTCTCCATCACCTGAAAAAGTCTGCTCAAAGCCAAAAGGGCCGGAAATGAGAAAGGGTTTCATTTGCAGAAACGCCACATCTTGTTGCAGTAATTCGGCAGAGATACCACGGAGGGGAGAAATATCATCAATAATCATGATTCCACGACCATGTGTGCCAATTACTAAATCGTCTTCAGCCGGATGGATCACTAAATCACGAACCGATACTTTGGGTAAATTTCCTTTAAACCGAACCCAGTGTGCACCTTGATCAAAAGACACATAGAGCCCAAATTCGGTGCCTAGAAAAAGTAGATGTTCGTTTTCTACATCCTCGATTAGTTTATGGGCATATCCTTCAATATTTACATCGGTTATTAGCGTCCAATCTTTTCCAAAATTTTCGGTTTTATACACAAATACGCCCATGTTGCCAACACGATGGGCATCAACAGTTACATAGGCTCGCGATTTGCTAAACTTGCTGGCAGTAACGCTGCTCACCCAACCATCCACGGGGTAATTGGCGATGTTTTTGGACACTTCGGCCCATTTTCTACCACCATTTCGTGTTACTTGAATATTTCCGTCGTCGGTGCCCACCCAAATGATATCTTGATCAAAAGGCGACTCACTGATATCGAAAATGGTTGTATTGTTTTCGGCAGTTGAGTTATCAATGGTAATTCCACCACTTTCGTACTGTTTTTGTTTTTCGGGATTATTTGTAGTTAAATCATCCGAAATTCTAGTCCAGCTATCCCCCATATCTTCTGATATGTACACATATTGGGCCCCAACGTAAAGTCGCTCGCCATCCGGGCTAAATAATATAGGCGTGTTCCAGTTAAAACGTAGCTCATCGGTATTCTCTTCTTTAAAAGGCTTTATGTCTTTCGATTCACGGGTATCTCGAAACGATCGGCGCACATTGCCTCCCTGACTTTGCCAAAACACGATGTTTGGATCATCAGGAGCCGTAAACACATTAAAGCCGTCTCCGCCGCCCAGATTTACCCAATCTTTATTTTCGATGCCACCCGGGCTAACATTTGGCGCTGCCCAAGAACCATTATCCTGTAAACCTCCGTAAACCCAATAAGGAGTTTGGTTATCTACATTAACATGATAAAATTGAGAAATGGGTAAGTCGCGACTGAATTGCCAGGTTGCGCCACCATCATTCGAAACATATAAACCACCATCGGTTCCTAAATACAATCGCTGATTATCTTCAGGGCTCACATAAAAAGCATGATGATCAACATGGATGTTGCCACCACCCGCAACTCCACCTGCTGCAAAAGTTAAGGTAAACGTTTCGCCGGCATCTTTACTTACATTAATATTAAAACTGGGTTTATAAACAGTATTGGAATCAAGTGGGTCAGCATAGATATTTGAGAAATAGAAAGGTCTTTCTTTCACCGTTGAGGTGCTATTCATCTTTTCCCAAGTTGCACCGGAATCATCCGATCTATAAAGGCCGCCTTCTTCTTTTGCTTCGATTAATGCATAAACCCGGCCTTCAACCACGGGAGAAGCACTTACCGCTATTCGTCCAAATTCCTCGTCTGGTAAACCGTTGCCGGAGAGTTTTGTCCAACTGTTACCTCCATCAATAGATTTGAAAAGCCCACTTCCAGAGCCACCTGAGCGAAACGTCCATGCTTTTCGGCGGAAATCCCACATTCCGGCGTACATAATATCCGGGTTATTTGGATCGATGCTGATATCAGCTGCACCTGTATTTTCATCTACATAAAGAACTTTCATCCAAGACCTACCGCCGTCGTTAGTTTTGTAGACCCCGCGAACACTATTCGGAGCCCAAAGTGTACCTAAAGCAGCTACATATACAGTATTTGGATCTTCCGGATGTACGATAATTCGTGCAATTCGCTCACTGTTTTCCAGTCCCATAAACTTCCAGGATTCGCCACCATCTGTGGTTTTATAAACCCCCATACCTACCGAGGTACTGTTTCGCGGCCAAGGTTCGCCGGTGCCAACCCATACTGTATCAGGATGGTTTTGATCAATAGCTATGGCTCCGATCGACATAATGTAATCGTCGAAAATAGGGTCGAAACTTAAACCACGATTGGTTGATTTCCATACACCGCCACTAGCTGCTCCTATATAAATGATGCGATCGTCCGTGTTAACAGCGTCGAGTGCGGCAATACGACCACTCATTACAGCCGGCCCAATTTGCCGCGCTTCAATGGCGCCGAAAGTATTAGAATTTATGCGTTGTGCTTGTGTTGGAAATGAAAATAATAAAACGATGAAACCCGCGAGAAAAGTCAGATTGCGCATTTGTAGCCCCCAGAAATGTTAGTAAGAATAGCCAGACATTAGCGCCCGGATTTTGAATAACTATTAATTGTTTGTACCCGGTTTTTTAAAATATGCGTCCTCAATTTCAGGATTCACAACAATTTCGTTCACAGTTATTTGCATTGCGGTATTACCCATAACTTTGGTTTCGATACTGTGCGCTACTGCAAAGCCTTCTACCATTTTATAGTTACTGAAAAATTGTTCTTGCTCAAATTCCTGTCCTTGAACCATAGTTTTAGAAGTCATTTTAATGGGTACATATGCCTCGGTATCGATGTAGTAATACAACACATTTCCGCCTTTTAAAGTAACTTTTAGCTTGTACGTTTCAGTGCCTTCAACTTCTTCAACGCCTTCTAGTTCAACAGTATGTCCTTTTTCTTGATAATTGAAAAGTGGGCCATCAATATCAGACTGTTGCATGGCATCGCGGAGTTGATCTTCCGGTAAGTCGATTGGATCGATGGAGCCTGTCCATGGTTGAACTGCCCAACCGTTTGTGCCATCATATGCCATAAACACAGCTTCGGCACCGCCAATATTTGCATTAATTCGCATCATGTTCGGTCGCTTTATCATCATGGTCATCGGGATTGATAAGCCTTGAGTCATAACGGTTCCGGTTTGTTTGATGGCGTTAACCTCAGCAAGGTTTTCCTGACCAACAACTTCGAAATGTGTTTCTAATATTTCTTCTAAAGATTCGTCTTGAGCGAAGGCCTGCATCGTAAAAATGCTGAGCATTAAAAATAGGATAGAAATGGTGTGTATGCGTTTCATAGAATAGTTGATTAATTATCTTAGCTGTTCGAAGAAATCCATTATTAAGTACATATGCAACGAACGGTTAATATTTGTATCCCCGATACGGGAAATTGCCAAAAAGTTTAGATGAAATAAAAAACCCTCGACCAGTAGCGAGGGTTTTAAATTTTATTAGTTATTGCTAAAACACGAGCATTCTAAGCCGGCAGGTTGCAATGTAATAGCGTGCCAATCAAATTGATCGCCATAGCCATCTCGTTCCCACCAGAATGGTAATCGTTCGCTAGGATTATTACCGATCTCGTTCATGGTGGAAGCATCAAACAAACGCCCATTTACCATGGTATAGCGTACGGTGTTTGTGTTGTTGATGTCTTCCAAAGGATTACCATCCAGCACTATTAAATCGGCAAGCTTGCCAACCTCAAGTGAACCAATATCATCGTTTAACCCAAGATAATGAGCACCGTTAAGTGTGGCAGATCGTAAGGCTTCTAAGTTTGTCATGCCACCTTGCGACAACATCCATAACTCCCAATGTGCTCCCAGCCCTTGAAGTTGGCCATGAGCTCCAACGTTTACTTTTACACCGGCATCGTTCAATAATTTTGATGATTCTGCGGTTAAAATATGCCCGTGATCATATTCCTCGTCAGGAATCATGGTGCGATGCCGAGATCGGGGATCGATTACACTACGTGGTGTAAAAGTGAGCAGTTTTTCGTTTTCCCAAACGTTGTATTTCTGGTAGAAATAATATTCACCACTCATACTTCCGTAGTTTACGATATGCGTTGGGGTGTATCCGGTTTCGCTGGCGCCCCATAATTCACGCACATCTTTATACAATGGTACCACCGGCACATTATGTTCAACGCCGGTGTGACCATCCAGAATCATGCTCATGTTGTGGAAGAAGAATGAACCACCTTCGGGAACTACCAGCATTTCAAGTTCTTTCGCAGCTTTGATCACTTGTTGGCGTTGTTCACGTCTTGGTTGATTGTAACTTTTCACTGAAAAAGCACCAAATGCTTTGGTTCGTTTTAACGCAAAGTAGGCATCTTCATAACTATCTATATCCGCTTTAAAATCGCCATCTGCACCATACAAAATGATGCCCGTTGAGTAAATTCGAGGGCCTACCATATTCCCGGCTTTAATTGCCTCAGAATGTGAAAATACCATTTCTGTATTGGATGATGGATCGTGGGCAGTGGTTACACCATACGCTAAATTAGCCATGTATTCCCATTGTTGTTGTGGACTAACACCGAGTCGAAAATTTCCTAAATGAGCGTGCACATCCACAATGCCGGGCATGATGGTTTTACCGCTGGCATCCATCACAGTAGCATCTGCCGGGATTTCCACGTTTGCACCCACCGCTGAAATTCGATTTCCATCTACTACGATGGTTCCGCTTTCGATTACTTCGTCGCCATTCATAGTGATGATGCGAGCATTTGTGAAAGCGATCACACCTTCAGGTACATGCGTAGGGAGATCGAGCCCGATTTCCATACCTGTTTTTGGCGGTTCGGGCAAGCTATCGGGGGCATTATCAACAAAAGAGAATACGTCATTCAAATCTGCCGAGAAATATTCATCGCCGAGAGTCCATCGTAAAGTTTGGCTATCGCCCGACCAATGCATGTGATATCCACCTTCTGATGCTACCATCTGAACGGGAATTGCTTTGGTTGATGGTGACAATGAAATTTCTTTGCCGGCCTGCGTTAAAGGAGCGATATACACTTTATATAAATTCGAAAAAGCGATCCATTTATTATCCGGACTTGGAACAAATTTATGCGCATAGCTGCTTGTAAAATGCGTCTTCTGATCGTTCCCATCCAAATCTACGCTATTGTATGATTTGTTAATCGCACCAAATAAATATCCACCACCTTGATAAAAAATTCGATCGCCGCTGGTATTAAAACGAGGAAACGAGCCGCCATTAGTAACCAGGCTTTCATCACCACCCGAAACGGGAATTGTGTAAATGCCCGGGTTCACGGTGTAAGCGAAGCCTTGTTGCCCGTTTCCACCTTCGCGACGAAATACAATGGTTTTTCCATCAGGAGAAAAAGCGGGCTCGCGATAAATGCCTTTTTCTGCGGTGATTTTTCTTGGAACATTTAAGCGGCCTCGGCGTCCGGGTTGTAAATCTTGCACATAAATGGCGCCCATTTCGGTATCGCTCCAGCTCACGTAGGTTAGGTAGCGGCCATCTCTACTGAAGGACGGGTCAAACTCGAAGTGAGAGGCATTCGTTAAACGTTCGGGCGTGCCATTGGGCAAATCTTTCATCCACAAAAAACCGGCAGCGTTAAACACTAATGTGCCGCCATCTGGGCTGGTAATCGCGTTTCTTATTGCACGAACTCTGAATTCGTCGGGGGCAACTTCGCGTTTAAAACGAGCAGCTGTAACGATTTCGTGACTCGATTCAACTTCAAAAGGTATGATTTCAGCATTACCGGTAGCAACGTTTATTTTGTTGATTTTACCATTTGCCCAAATAACCAGTTCTTTCGAATCGGGAGTCCAGTTAAAGCCGGTATAAACGCCAAAAATTGCCCAGGCTTCCTGCTGATCTTTACTCAAGTTTTGATAAACAGGTCGTTCTAAGCCTGACTCCAATTCCCGAACGTATAACACTGATTTTGTCCGAACACGACGCACAAATGCCAGATGTTTACCATCGGGAGATATCTGCGGACGTGCAGCACCGCCATTCCCTCCGGTTACATATTCGATTTCACCCGTTTCAAAATCGTATCGTCGGATTACATAAATCTGACTGTTAGGATCTTTGTTGTACTGAAAAAACCCACCGGGATAGTTATCCTCACTGTAGTACACGTATCGTCCATCGGGACTTACCGAAGGCTCGCCAATATCTTGTTGGGCGTTTTTCTTTTCTACGAGTTGAATGCCACCACCCCCTGATTTGTGATACATCCAAATTTCACCAGCACCTAATGAACGGGAAGAACTAAAATGCTTTTTAGCGATAAAGTACTCTCCGTCTGGCATCCACGTTGAGTTGTTTAACAGTCGGAAGTTCTCATTTGTTAGCTGATGGGCATTTTGGCCATTGGCATCCATCACCCAAATATTATCGCCACCGCCGGCATCGCTGGTGAATAAAATTTTCGAGCCATCGGGACTGAAGCGTGGTTGAACTTCAAAAGCATGCCCTGTGCGAAGCGGAGTGGCGTTACCACCAGAAAAAGGCATAGAATAAATATCTCCTAGCATATCGAACACAATGGTTTTCCCATCGGGACTAACATCCAAGTTCATCCACGTGCCTTCGTTGGTTGTGAAAGAATGATTGATTGATTCGCCAAGATCAGGGTTGTTAACATCCCATTTATCTTGAGCATAGGTTGATAAAGAGAATAGGCAAAAAGATAATGCCATAAAGAATCGTTTAAGTTTCATGGATTCAATTTGAATAATGATTAGGAGAGAGTATAAATAAATAGCATATAACTGTGCTATAAATATTTGTTTTACAGGTTGATTGAAGACATTTAAAGGTATATTCTGTGAAATAGTACAATTAATGGATCTGAAATAGAATGCCAAAATCCAGTGCAATTCTTTGTGCATTATTATTAATGTTCTCGATTAATGGGTTGTATGCTCAAAAGTACAACGTAAAAACCTACTCGGTGAACGAAGGCTTACCTATCAGTAATATCTATGATTTAGATGTGAGCGATGATGGCTATGTTTGGATGGCAAGTCCGGTTGGATTAATTAGTTTTGATGGAAATGCATATACCTTATATGATCATAACAATGGGTTGATTGATGTTCTAGTCAATGATGTTCTAATCGATCACAATGATTCGATATGGGTTTCAATGGATATTGGCGGGATTGCAAAACTAGAAGGGAATCAACTAAAATATTCCAATGTAATTCCTGAATTGGCAGACTATGCTGTGAATGGAATTGTTAATCCTAGCGCCGATGAATTCTGGATTATGACAGCCGGTATGGGGATTGTAATTTGGAATAAAGCCACAGGTGAACATGAATTTATATCCAGCGAAGACGGCTTACCTGATAATACAGTGTGGGACATTTATTTCGGCTCGGAAAATGAAGTTTGGATTGCCACGGCTGATGGTGTAGCCTTATACGAGTTAGAAAATGGTATAACTAAAGTGTTTACCGAAGACACCGGTTTGAGTGGCTATGCAGTATATCAGTTTCAAAATGATAGTGAAGGTAATATATGGTTGGCAACAAGCAATGGGCTTACCGTTTTAAATAAAAACGGTATTGTACGAACAATTACAGAAGTTGATGGTGAACCTCTTGATTATGTGTACTCAATCAACAAAGATAAAGACAATGTTTTTTGGATAGGTACTGAGAGAAAAGGCATTGTATTGTTAGATATAGAAGGGAATTATCAACGGATTGCAAAAAATAACGGCCTATGCGGTAATTATATTTATAGGATAATTCGAGACAAAAACGATCGAATGTGGGTGGCAAGCGATGGGTATGGAATTTGTTTAATCAAAGATCAATTTTTCAGGTTCTACGACAATGATTCGGAGTTAGACGCGAATTCAATTTTTGCAATAAAAGAAGTTGAAGACGGCTCCATTTACATTACTTCAAATAGAGGGCTTTCGATATATAAAAATGGGCAATTTAATGAAGTAAACATACCCGAACGATTTGTAAAATACGATGAGATTTGGGACATCGAATTATTGCCGGATGGCAGTATGCTTTTTCTTACCTATAACTATGAGCTGTTTCAGTTTGATGGCGATCAATTTATTACACCGGAGTTCACATCTCTTATATCAGACTTATATATCAGTGATATACTGGTGCAAAATGATGGAACTATTTGGTTATCGAGTTATGGAGAGCTAGTTCAAATTGTCGGAAATGATGTAACACGATTTGATGCACCGGATGAATATTATTTGCAAGTATATCTTGGCACTATGTTTCAGGATTCCAGAGGGATTTTATGGATCACATCGGAAGGTGGATTAGCAAAATTTGAAAATGGTGTATTCGATGTTTTTGATGAAGACAACGGAATAGCTTCAAAATCGGTACATGAGGTAACTGAAGATCTATTAGGGAATTTATGGATAGGAACAAACCAAGGTATCTTTTACGCAACCGCCGAAGCAATAGAAAATCAAAACTATCAATTCTCTTCGTTCAAAGATGGTGATTTATACAATCCAGAAACGGTATTTCTGCAATTCGATGCGAACGGCGATTTATGGCAAGGTACCAATGCCGGTCTGAATTACTTTGCAACCGGTACAGAAAACGATTTGACAAATCCTCTACAACTACACTTTCCACTTACCGACAAAGGGTATGGAGTTGAATTTAACGGACCAGCCCGTTTGTTATCATCCGAAGGCGAATTGTGGTTTGGAACTAATGAACACGGCCTTATACGGTTAACTCCTAAACTTGGGCAAGTAGGAGCCTTTGCAACTGAGCCACCCGAACTATTTCTACGATCAATTTTTGCCAACGAAGACACCGTTTACCAACAAGGCACAAAGGCAATACCAGAAGATCTAATTGTGGTTGATTTTGATCATCGTGATCTCACTTTTAAGTTTAACGGCATTGATTATTTACATCCGGAAACTATTCGGTATCGCTATCGATTAGAGGGATACGATGAGGATTGGATCGAAGCTGAAGACATTACTGAAGTTCGATATACGAATTTACCCGCAGGTACTTTTAATCTACAAATGGCATCCAAATCCATTAAATCTGATTGGGGAGACGTAGATAATCTTGTACGAATTAAAATCAAAAAACCATTTTATCTGTCGATCCCATTTTTTGTTGTTATTGCGATGGTTTTTATAGGACTTGTGGTTGCCTATATCAATTCAAGGATAAGTCGGCTAGAAAAAATTCAACTTCAAAAAGTAGTAGATCAGCAAACCAAAGACCTTCGTGAAGCGCTTCACGAAAAAGAAGTTCTAATTAAGGAAATTCATCACCGTGTAAAGAATAATTTAGCTGTTATTTCAGGCTTATTGGAGCTACAAGGATTTAAAATGCCTGCTGGAGAAGCAAAGTTAGCCATTCAGGAAAGCCGCATGCGTGTGGTGGCGATGTCAAAAATCCATGAAAATTTGTATCAAAACAACGATTTAGCCAATGTTGATTTTAGAAAATTTATTCAAGATTTGGTGAAAGGAATACAGCAAACCATGGATCTGGCCGAAAAAAATATCGAAGTAGTTTCCTATATCGACGACGTTCAATTAAATGTAAATGTAGGGGTTCCTTTAGGCATGATCATCAATGAACTTATCAGCAATGCTTATAAACATGCATTCAAAAACAAAAAAGAAGGCTCGATTAACATTACTTTTAAAGAACAAGATGGCGTTTTCAAACTCATTGTTGCTGACGATGGTGTTGGTACAGATGCCAATATTTTAAATAGCAGACATAAATCCCTTGGTATAAGTTTAGTAAAATCACTTTGTGTGCAAATTGGTGGCTATATAGAATATGAAACCAAATCTGGGGCACACTTTAAGCTCACGCTCCCCAAAAAGTCACTAACTTAATTTCAGTATCCAATCAAATTAATAGGGGTATTTGTACTAAATAAATCATAGTACAGTCAACGTGCGCAAACAAAATCCTTAACTTTTTAAATTGGTAATTATTTGTTCTATTTAGAACTAATTGTAAGAGGACGATAACCACTTGTAAAGATCGTTTTAGAATTAACTCGAATCTTTTAATGGTATAGAATTCGGCATAGTTATTAGTTTGTTTATGATAAAAGATTGGGCAAATACCCTTATTCTGATGTTTTTCCTTCTCTTTGTACTACTGAGTAATGAGGTAGTTGCCCAGAAATTTAATATTCAACAATACACTGCAAATACAGGGCTGCCGTCAAACAATATATTTGATATCGAGTTTGATGAACTCGGATATATCTGGTTTGCTACTTCTGATGGAGTAGTTAAGTACGATGGGTCCAGTTACACTACCTATGGGCAAGAAAACGGACTAGCAGATCAGGTACTATTTGATATTTTTTTAGATAAATCAGGGACTCTTTGGGCAAGTACAGATCAAGGTGGGGTAGCAAAGTACGTAGATGGAATGTTTGAATATCCGGAGGAATTAGATTGGCTTGATTCTACCATTGTACATTATATCGGGCAAGATAAGAATGGCGATTTGTGGATATCGATGGATAAAAAAGGCTTCGTAATTTTAGACGAAAATTTATCGATTAAACAAAAAGTTACAACTCAGAATGGTCTTTCCTCCGATTTGATGTTTCATTTTAACTTCGATTTCGACGACCGAGTTTTAATCTCAACCTACGGTGGCTTGAGTATCTACAGTTACGAAGAAAAGAAAATAATTGACGTTTTAAACCTTTACGATGGCCTAATTGGCGAAAAAGTGTATGAGTCGATTATTGACAGAAACAATAATATTTGGGTTGCCACCGATCAAGGAGTTTCTGTTATCCATCCTGATGGAAAAATTACAAACCGAGAGTTTGTTGCTGGTAACAGACTCGGTTATGTATTTGCCCTCGAAGAAACTGCAGATGGAAAAATTTGGATTGGCTCGGATAGAAGTGGTTTATTTTGGGTTTCTGGATCAGAAGAAACCCACATCACGGTAAATAATGGGTTAAGCTCAAATAATATTTTCAATCTAACCGAAAGCCCCACCGGTGAAATCTGGATTTCGACAGACGGTAATGGGGTTAACGTATTTATTGATGATGACTTTAGGATTTATGATGAATCAAGTGATCTTGATGCTTACAGTGCCACTTCGATAGTTGAAACAAAGGACGGAACCATTTGGATTACTACAGAACATGGTATTAGTTCGTTAAAAGAAGGTGTATTTACTAATTATAGTATATCAAGCCGTGAATTTGAGAACGAACAAATTTTAAGATCGGTAGCATTACCAAATGGTAATATTTTAATGATTTCCAACAACTATTCGCTCATAGAGTTTGATGGCTCAAATTTTATTAGGTCTAAATACGCCTCAATCTTTGAGAATGAGTTAATAAATAGAATAAAAGTAATTGACGATTCTATTTGGTTTATGGCCTTGCGTAGAGTGATTTCCGATAAAAATGGAATTATTACCTACTACGAACCGGAGACTGATAACTCATGGAAAAATGAATTCAATTCAATTTTTAAAGACAGCAGAGGTTTGTATTGGTTGGCCACACAAGGTGGGTTGGTTCATTTTGATAATGGCTCCTTCCACTACATAACTGTTGATGATGGTTTAAGAAACAATCGAATTTCACATATTGATGAGGACTCCAATGGAAATATATGGATAGTTAATAACGTAGGTATTGATATTATCGAAGGCATTGAGGCAGATGGCGGGTTTGAGAGAATCAAGTATTTCGAAACAGATAATCTTTATTTAGACGAAACAAATTTTATTCAGTTTGATAGTAGCGGAAATCTGTGGCAAGGCACCAATGCAGGGCTAAATTATTATAATCTGGCAGAATTTTCAGAATCTGGAATATATCAACAACTACATATTCCATTACAAAATTATGGCTACGGGACAGAGTTCAGTACTTATGGAAGCTTATTAGGTACCGATTCAACATTGTATTTTGGATCCTATAATAGTGGGCTTATTACCTACGATTTTAAGATAAGTGAGAATGAACTAATATATGATCGAGCACCTGATGTTATAATTTGGTCGATAAAAGCGGGAAGTGAAGAAGTTTTCAATAGGGAACAAAATGGTGTTCTAAATAACGAGCTGGTTGTAGAAAATAGCCAAAACAGTGTATCTATTAAACTAAGTGCAATTAGCGAAAAATATCCTCGCAGAATTATTTATCGATATCGCTTGGCCGGGTTACAAGATGATTGGGTAGTTGCAGAAAATATTTCACAAATACGATATGAAAGCTTACCACCGGGTATGTTTAATCTCATCGTTCAAACGAAAGCCCCTAATTCAAATTGGTCGGAACTGCAGCAAGTTGTGAGCTTTAAAGTAAAAAAGCCTTTCTATTTTAGACTTTGGTTTATTTCCATCATCATAATGATTCTTGGTGTAATCGCAATTGGCATTGATCGTGGTAGAGTAACTTTAATCGAGAAGAACCTTCTGAAAAGTAAAGTTGACGAGCAGACTAAAGATATTCAGAATGCATTGGATGAAAAAGAAGTTCTGATAAAGGAAATCCATCACCGTGTAAAAAATAACCTTGCAGTTATTTCAGGTTTACTGGACCTGCAAAGCCGACAAATTGATGAAGGCCCTGCCACCGAAGCGCTGCAAAATTCTATGACCAGAGTGCTTGCGATGGCTAAAATTCACGAGCAGTTGTATCAAAACGAAGATCTTTCAAACGTTAATTTCAAAAACTTCATAACCAATTTAGTACGTTCGCTAGATAACACAATCAACAATGCTGAGTTTCCAACACAAATAAACGAACATGTTGAGGATATTTCGGTAGACGTAAACATTGGTGTACCACTAGGTTTGATGATCAACGAAATATTGAGTAATAGTTTTAAGCATGCTTTCCAAAATTTGGGAACATCGAAATTAGCGTCAATCGATATCGAGTTTTCCTGCAAAGATGAAAAGTATTACGTTTTACGAATTGCTGATAATGGGATTGGCTCTAATAAAGATCTCTTGGAAATTAATCATCAATCCTTGGGGATGACGCTCATTAAATCGTGGGCCTCACAACTTGATGCTGAGCTTACATACAGTGGCAGCAATGGATCGGTATTCGAGGCAAAGATTCCTATTTGAACTAAACTTGATTGTCCGGGGTTAGTTCGGTATGAGTAAAATTTTTCTTCAATAATAACTACCTAAAGTGCATAAATCGTGTTAGTAAATTTGTTAATGCTATTTGTTATAACATCATAGTTTTGTAGATAGTGAAGTGTGTTTAATACGTATTCGCTGGAGTTATATAAGCCTTTAGGATTTTAATTTAGCCATTATTTTTGTGTTTGACATACATCGATAAGCTACTTCTGGTTGACGTAAGAATTTATATCTCTCAAAAATAACGTTACCCCCTTAAAAATGTTAACTATATGAGATTTGATAGAGCTAGAGCTCCCGTATTATTCTTTTCTTTTATTTGCTTGTTTGCAAATGCTACTGCTCTTGCTCAAAAATATAATATCAAACAATACACAGCCAATACCGGGTTACCTACTAGTAATGTATTTGATATTGAGTTTGATGACTTAGGCAATATTTGGTTTGCCACCTACAATGGGGTAGTAAAATTTAACGGGATTGACTACACGGTATTTGATGAAGAAGCGGGGTTGAAAGATCCGGTACTCTTCGATTTGTTGATAGACGACAAAAACACACTTTGGGCAAGTACTGAATTTGGTGGAGTGGCAAAATTCGAAAACGGGAAATTTGTGTACCCAAAACATCTGGCTTGGATTGATTCTACTATTGTACATTACATGATCCAATCGGTAGACGGTAATTACTGGTTCTCTTTAGGTAGAAAAGGAGTATATATTTTAGATCAAGATCAAAAGCTTATAAAAAAGCTTACAATTGATGATGGGCTTCCGGCAAACCAAGCATGGAATTTTAACAATCAAATCGATTCCACAATACTAATTTCTACACATGCAGGTTTAGCCGTTTATAACAATAATTCACAGAGAATCGAAAAAACTTATACCATTGATGACGGCCTTGGTGGCTTGCAAGTTTATGAAAGTTTGATTGACAAAAAAGGGCAAATTTGGGTAGCCCATAATAATGGGTTTTCAATTATCGGGCTTAATAATGAGATTAGAAATTTTGAAGAGCTTAATGGAAGTAGGACAGGATACATATATTCTTTTAGCGAGTCGGATGATGGTACTATATGGATAGGTAGCGAAAACGCAGGGCTATTTCTTTTTAACGACGATAAGCAGACCCACTTTACCATAAAAAATGGGTTAAGCTCAAATAATGTTTACAGAATTGTAAAGAGTAAAACCGGCGAAATTTGGGTGGCAACCGATGGAAACGGAGTGAATGTATTCATCGACACAAATTTTAAAGTTTATGATGAAGCAAGTAGTTTGGGGGCTTCCTCAATTTATTCTCTTTATCAAGATAATGGTGGCACCGTTTGGTTTACCACAGAATATGGTCTTAATTCGTACAAAGATGGGGTTTTCGAAAAATTCCCCCTTAACTTTTCTGAGATTGCCAATGAGCAATTATTGACTTCTGCACAGTTGCCAAACGGCAATATTATCATGATTACAAATAATTATTCTCTTGTCGAGTTTGATGGAGAGCGTTATTTCAAATCTAAATACGAAGAAGATTTTGAGGGCATAAATACTAAATATATCAAAGTGTTTGGAGAAACCATTTGGTTTGCCGCTGATGGTTACCTTATAAGAGTTGAGTCTGACAAAATTGAATATTTTAAACCCAACACAAACAATGCTTGGCAAGAAGACCTGCAATACATACATCAAGACAGCAGAGGATTAATGTGGGTTGCATCGCGTGGAGGGTTAATACTCTTTAAAAATGGTGAGTTTAATTTTATTACGTTAGAAGATGGGTTGTCAGGTGTGCGAATTTCACAAATTTCAGAAGATCGTGATGGGAATTTATGGCTTGTAAGTACAGCAGGTATTGATATCATATCCGGGATTAATGAATATGGTGAATTTGAAAAAATCACTCCGTTTAAAACTGCTGACCTTTATTACGACAAAACAAATTTTCTACAGTTCGACTCTTACGGGAATATGTGGCAGGGAACCAGCGCAGGGTTAAATTTCTACAGTTTCAACCCACCTTATTCTGTTGATAACTATAAACATATTCACATTCCACTTCAAGATTATGGAAATGGAGCAGAATTTACCAATAATGGAAGCTTACTAAGTGATGACTCGTTGCTTTATTTTGGAACCTACACAAATGGCCTCATTACATTCGAATATAATGAAGGGGAAACTCAGCTTAATTATGAAGAGCCACCTAAGGTATTTATCAGATCAATAATAGCAGGTGATGAAGCAATTTATTTACAGGATACTGATAGTACGTTAAGTTCGAATTATTCAGTTGACCACAGCCAAAATAATATTCTTGTTCAGTTTAATGCATTAAGTGATAAATACCCTCAAAGAATACATATACGGCATAAACTTGAAGGTTTAAACAATAATTGGATACTTGCTGAAAATATCTCTCAAATTCGATACGAGAGTTTGCCATCAGGTACATTTAGTTTAGTAATGCAAACTAAGGCCCCGAATTCGGATTGGTCCGAAGTGCAACAAGTATTAACTATTAAAGTGAATAAACCCTTCTATTCAAGAATCTGGTTTATATCCTTAGTGATACTCGTAATTGCCGCTATTGTAGCTACCATTATGAAAGGTAGAATTACTTATATCGAGAAAAATTTGCTAAAAAATCAGGTAGACGAGCAAACCCAGCATATCCAAAAAACCTTAGATGAAAAAGAAGTACTTATTAAAGAGATCCATCATCGAGTAAAAAACAATCTGGCCGTAATTTCAGGGTTATTAGATTTGCAAAGCCGACAAATCGAAGAAGGACCTGCTACCGAAGCATTGCAAAATTCTATGACCAGAGTATTGGCAATGGCCAAAATCCATGAACAGTTGTATCAAAATGATGATTTGGCCAACGTTAATTTTAAAAATTTCATTACAAATTTAGTTCGCTCATTAGATAACACAATAAGTAACGTAGAGTTTCCAATTCTCATAAATGAGAACGTAGAAGATATTTCGGTGGATGTAAATGTGGGTGTACCATTAGGCTTAATGATCAACGAAATATTAAGTAATAGTTTCAAACACGCATTTCAAAAAATGGAAGTTTCTAATCTTGCCACCATAGAAATTGAATTTTCTCAAATCGAAAAATCACACTACTACTTGAAGATTGCTGATAATGGAGTGGGGGCAAAGAATAATCTATTGGAAGTAGTGCATCAATCATTGGGAATAACTCTAATCAAATCTTGGGCCTCACAACTTGATTCTGAACTTACTTACAATGGAAGTAAAGGTTCGGTATTCGAGGCCAAGATTCCTATTTGAAGTAGTTTACATTATTCTGTTTAAGGGCGGGAATTAGTATATAATTCTTCATTTATATCTACCTAAGTTGATTAACTAATTTAATGAACTAATTATATCATCGTAACTTTTGTAAATGGTGAAATGTAGTATTTTAAATTAATTGATCAGAGTTATATGCAAAACCCTAATATTTGTTGTTTTTGGATAGTAACACGCCTCGATAAACTATTTTCTGGCTGACAAAAGAAATTGCATATCACACAAAGAATGTTACTGTCGTTAATGGAATTAATTATATGAGATTTGAGAGAGCCAGAGCTCCTTTATTATTTTTTTCTTTGATTTGCTTGTTTGCGAATGGTTCGGTTTTTGCTCAAAAATATAATATCCAACAGTATACAGCTAATACCGGGTTACCAACTAATAACATTTTTGATATAGTATTTGATGAAAAAGGAAATGTCTGGTTTGCTAGTTATGATGGGGTAATAAAATATGATGGTCATAATTACGATGTTTACGACGAAAAATCTGGGCTTAAAGACCCGGTTCTTTATGATCTACTTTTAGACAATCAAAATAATTTGTGGGCAAGTACCGAAGACGGGGGTATTGCTAAATTCTCGAACGGTAGCTTTCATTATCCCGAAGAATTGAGTTGGCTCGACACCACTATTGTTCATTTTATGATGCAAGCAAATGACGGCAATATTTGGTTATCGGTTGATCAATTAGGTGTTTACATAATAGATGAAGAGTTAAAAGTGGTAGATCATATATCATTAGATGATGGACTACCAGCTGTGCGTATTAGCCATTTCTATAACACAAATTCCAATCAAATATTGATTTCTTCGCATGCAGGCTTGGCAGTATATAATCAACTCACTAAAGAAATAGAACAAACCTATACTATTGATAATGGTTTGAGTGGTTCAAGGGTTTATGAAAGCTTAGTAGATCGTGAAGGTAGAATTTGGATGGCCCATGATAAAGGAGCTTCAGTTGTTCAAGAAGATGGAAGTATCATCAATTATGAAGAGCTCGCAGGCGCTAGAATTGGATTAGCCTTAACTATTACGGAATCAAACGACGGTAAGATTTGGGTTGGGTCTAACAGAGGAGGACTTTTTTGGATAGATGGAGACGAAGAAACCCATATTACAATTAAACACGGTCTTAGTGCTAATAACATCTACAGATTTGTTGAAAGTAAATCCGGTAATATTTGGATAGCAACCGATGGCAATGGAATCAGTGTTTTTAAGGATAATAATTTTAGAATTTATGATGATGTTTCTGTACTTGATGCTAAACGCGCTACCTCTCTCATCGAACAAGATGATGGCACCGTATGGATTACAACCGAGTATGGAATAAGCTCTTTCAAAAACGGTGTATTTAAGAATTATAGAGCCGATCCCGAATTACTTTCCGGTGAGTTGCTACTTACTTCTGCTCAACTGCCCGATGGCAATATTATTATGGTAACTAATAATTATTCCTTAATAGAGTTTGACGGTAAAAATTTCTTTAGGTCAAAGTATAGCGAGCTTTTCGATGGGCTAATCTTTAATAGCGTAGAAGTAGATGGGAATACGATATGGTTTGTTGGAGATTCTAACTTGATAAAAGTGGAAGGCGAGAAGGTAGAATATGTGCTGAAACATAAAGAGCGAGCTTGGAAAACGGATTATCAATTACTTTTAAAAGACAACAGAGGTTTAACTTGGATAGCAACACTAGGTGGTTTAGTTGTTTTACATGATGGTGAAACCACGCTAATCGACAAGGAAGATGGCCTATCGAGTGAGTGGATAACTATTATAGAAGAAGATCCCTATGGTAATATTTGGGTGGTAACCAGTGTGGGTATTGATATAATCAAAGGGATCGAAGAGGATGGAAGTTTTAAGACGATACAGCCTTTTAAAACTGCAGATTTATATTTCGATGAAGCTAATTTTCTTCAATTCGACCACAACGGAAATTTGTGGCAAGGCACCAATTCCG
The DNA here is from genome assembly GCA_034669965.1 of Balneolaceae bacterium. GTDB lineage: Bacteria > Bacteroidota > Rhodothermia > Balneolales > Balneolaceae > HXMU1420-13. Next base: position 28,483 of record JAXMOK010000004.1, read on the forward strand.
GCCTAAATTATTATCAATTCGAAGAACCAAATTCGTTTGATGTTTATGAACACTTTCATTTTCCACTGAACAGTTTCGGATACGGAACTGAATTTGCTTACAGGGCAAGCTTACTCGCTAACGACTCAACCTTATATTTTGGAACTTATAATAGTGGTTTGATATCGTTTAATTTCGATCAAATTGATAATGAAATTGAGTATGAGCCTGCCCCGGTAATGCATATTCAATCTATGTTAGCTAAAGGCGAAGAAGTATATAGTCAAGAAAATCAGCGCTTAACTGATGAGATTCTAACGCTGAACTTCAGCCAAAATCGAGTGACTATAAATCTTAGCTCGATCAGCGAAAAATATCCGGGTAGGATAAATTATCGCTACAAATTATTGGGGCTACAGGAACAATGGGAGGTGGCAGAAAACATCACTCAGATTCAATACGAAATTTTACCGCCCGGCAATTATAACTTGGTTGTACAAACAAAAGCACCCAACTCAGATTGGTCTGCCATACAGGATGTAGTGAGTTTTAAAATTAAGAAACCATTTTTTCTGAAAATTTGGTTTATCGCACTCATATTATTATTGGTATGTGTTCTTGTTTATATAATAGTTAAGGGGAGAGTATCAATTATAGAAAAGAATCTTTTACAGAGTAAGGTTGATGCGCAAACAGAAGACATCCAACATGCACTAGATGAAAAAGAGGTATTGATTAAAGAAATCCATCATCGTGTAAAAAATAATCTTGCAGTAATTTCAGGATTACTTGATCTGCAAAGCCGACAAATTGATGAAGGGCCTGCCACCGAAGCGCTGCAAAATTCTATGACCAGAGTACTAGCGATGGCTAAAATTCACGAGCAGCTGTATCAGAATGAAGATCTTTCGAATGTCAACTTCAAAAACTTTATCACAAACTTAGTGAGATCGCTCGATAACACCATCAGTAATGCGGAGTTTCCAACGCAAATAAACGAACATGTTGAAGATATTTCGGTGGACGTAAATGTTGGTGTGCCTTTAGGTTTGATGATCAACGAAATATTGAGCAATAGCTTTAAACATGCGTTCCAAAATTTGGGAACATCGAAATCAGCGTCAATCGATATCGAGTTTTCACTCAAAGATGATCAGTATTACCAATTACGAATTGCTGATAACGGTGTTGGCTCTGAAGAAAACTTGTTAGACATTAATCATCAATCCTTGGGGATGACGCTCATTAAATCGTGGGCATCTCAACTGGATGCTGAATTAACCTACAATGGAAACCACGGTTCGGTATTCGAGGCTAAGATCCCTGTTTGAACTTGGTAAGTATGGCCTGTGTCACTTCACTTTGAGATAAGCTTCCGCTTAATTTAGCACGCTCTTCAAAAGTAGTTTCAATGTTTCCGAAACCGGCCCAAAGCATTGTTTTAATTTCTTTCATCGCTTCAGCACTATAACCGGCTAACTGTTCGGCAAGTGCATTTACTGTTTGATTCAGATCGGAGTCGATTTCTACAACTTCATTAAAAAATCCTTTTCGTTCAGCCCAATCACTGTTTTTCCAGTTTTTAGTGTCGATGGTAAGGGTAGAAAAAGCGGATATCCCAATTTTGCGAATCACTGCGGGCGCAATAACAAAAGGCCCAAATCCAATCGAAAGTTCGCTGAGCTTTATGGATGCCGCCTCTGAGCCAATGGCATAATCACATGCTGCAATTATGCCAACTCCGCCGCCAACTGCTTTGCCATGTACGCGTGCAATTACAAACTTTGGGCAATTTTTGATGGCAGAAATTAAATGACCAAATCCTTTGAAAAATAAATTGGCTGATTCGGGCGAATCGATAGCGAGCAATTCATCGAACGAAGCTCCGGCACAAAATGCTCCGGTTCCTCGACTTCGTAAAACAATCACTTTTACTGCATCATCGTTGCCTAATTGCGTAATGGATTCAGCTAATTTGCTTAATAAATCAGAAGGCAGCGAGTTTCCCTTGGGGTGATAAAATTCCAGGCTTGCAACGCCATTCGCCACGGATGCAGAAAGTTCACCGGTCATAAAAACTAGGATGTGTATTTAAAAGTAAATAGGAACGTGAGAGTGAGAGGTTGAAATTGCTTACCGATGTTGGATTAATTGCTCGTTGGTCGAAGGGCGCCATCGCATTAAACTCATCTACTGCGGAGCTAAATTTAAGCCCATATAATAACCAACAGGTACTTTTAAGCAATTTACTTTGTTGATTTCGAACTGGATTATAAGTCAGTGCAAAGTTCGATAGTTCAAGGTTCATCGGTACAAATTGATACTGATTCTGCCCAGCAGTATCAGGCAAAGTTTGTGCATGTGCCCCAAGGCTCATAAAACAAAGAATAAGTATCAAAAGTGAAGATTTCATGACCACAAGATAGATGAAAATGTGTGTAAAACAGAAATTACTTTAAGGATTTAACAACTACTTTCATGCCTTAATGTATATAAAAACGCCGTTATGTTGAAGAACTCATTTTTAATCTTATTACTCATATTTGTTAGTAATTTGGTAAACGCGCAAACTGCCAATGTGTATGAAATTTCGTTTGAGAACGCCGTACATCACGAAGCACAAATAAAAGCAGTGTTTTCAAATCTTGATGAAGGTCCGCTCGAAATACGAATGAGTCGTACCTCACCCGGCAGATATGCCATCCATAACTTTGCAAAAAATGTGTACGCTGTTTCGGCTACCGATGGGCAAGGCAATCAGCTTGAAATTTCTCGACCAAATCCTCAACAATGGGATGTGACCGGACACGATGGAACAGTAGTTTTTGAGTACACGCTGTTTGCAAATCGTGGTGATGGTACCTACTCGCAGGTTGATGAAACTCACGCCCACCTAAATATTCCTGCAACTTTTGCGTATGCGAGAAACTATATGCATCGCCCGGTAGAAATCACCTTTAATCTTCGCGATGACTTAAACTGGAAAGTGGCTACACAGTTAAAATACGAAGGCGGAACTACCTACAGCGCACCGGATGGCTACTACTTTATGGATAGCCCGATTGAAATCGCTGACTTTCATCTTAGAGAAGAAATGGTAGATGAGCAACTCATCCGTTTGGCGCTACATACGCAAGCAAACGATAACGAAGTGAACGAGTATTTTTCAAAAGTTATGGCCATCGTGGTGGCTCAGAAAGAGGTGTTTGGTGAGTTACCTGATTTCGATTTCGGTGAATACACTTTTTTATCGTGCTACATGCCTAATGCCAGTGGCGATGGGATGGAACATCGAAATTCTACCATTGTTACTAATCAAAAACCCATAGAAGAGGCGCTTGCAAATACCAGCATCGGAACGGTTTCGCACGAATTTTTTCATGCCTGGAATGTAGAACGAATCCGTCCGGCAAGCCTTGAACCTTTCGATTTTGAAGAAGCGAACATGAGTGGCGAACTTTGGTTTGCCGAAGGATTTACCAGCTATTATACCGGTTTAACGCTGGTTCGAGCTGGTATTTGGAGCGAAGAAGAATATGCCGAACGCCTAGCAGGTTCTATCAATCGAGTGTTTAACTCACCGGGCATACAATTCTTTAATCCGATCGAAATGAGTTATCGTGCTCCTTTTGTGGATGCGGCTACATCTATCGACCCAACCAACAATGAAAACATTTTTGTGAGTTATTACACCTACGGAAGTGTGCTTGGCTTGGCGCTAGATTTATCGCTCCGAAACAGATCCGACAACAAAAATCTGGACGATTTCTTCAAATTGATTTGGCAGACATACGGGAAACCAGAGATTCCTTATTCCATCCGCGATCTACATGCTGCCTTAGTGGAGTACACCGATCAATCCTTTGCTGATAATTTCTTCGATCGATATGTGTACAACACCGAGATGCCGGAATACGCAGGACTCCTTAGAGAATTTGGCATCGAAATGGAGAAAGCGAATCCGGGACGTCCAACATTGGGGAATTCATTAATGGAGGTTGATGGTGGATTTCAATTGCGCCGAAATGCCATCAAAGGCACGCCTTTGTACGAAGCCGGAATTCAATCCACCGATTTAATTACCTCGATTGGCGGTAGAACTATATTGCCGGGAGTTGAGGTTGAAGAAATACTTGAGGAACGTCGGCCCGGACAAACCATCACTATTAAATACGAACGATTTGGGGAAGAACGGACAGCAAGAATTCGGTTGATGGAAGACCAGTCATACCAGACAAACTTAATTCGACGTCCAACCCGAACAGTTCGCGCAAAGCGAGATGTCTGGCTAGGTACTGAATAAGTACTTGCAGCAAAATAAAAAGCTCAACATATTCCCGCACCTAATAATCGAACTTCTATGAAAAAGCTATTCTTTACACTTTTGTTAATCGGATGTACTCTATCCGTTAATGCGCAAACCATGCCTCACATTCTGCCCATGAAAGAACGGGCCGCTGTGATTGATGAAATGCTCAAAGATCGAATGGAAACCATACTTCCGGAAATTATGCGTCGCGAAGGACTAGATATGTGGTTGATAATCTCGCGTGAGTATAACGAGGATCCGGTGATCAGAACAATGTTGCCGGCAACGTGGCTGAATGCACGTCGGCGTACGATTTTGGTGATTTATGATCGCGGACCAGAGGAAGGTTTAGAAACTTTGGCTGTAGCACGTTACGATGTTGGCGAGGTTTTCAAAAAGGCGTGGGATAAAGAGAAACAGCCGGATCAATGGGCGAGATTGAAGGAAATCATCGAAGAGCGTGATCCAAAAAACATAGGAATTAACCAGTCGGAACACTGGCAACATGCCGATGGAATGGTGCTTACCGACTATCAGGAATTGGTGGAAGGAATCGGGAAAAAATACTCCGATCGATTGGTTTCGGCTGAGATGGTGGCCGTTGGATGGCTCGAGACCCGATCGCCAAAAGAAATGGTGATGTACCCTCAAATTGTGCGCATTGCCCATGAGATTATCGCGGAGGGATTTTCGTCAAAAGCGATTCTGCCCGGTGTTACCACAACCGAAGATTTGGTGTGGTGGTTTAGAGAGCGCATCAGAGAATTGAAGCTGGTTACCTGGTTTCATCCAAGTGTTTCAATCCAACGCGCCGATCCTGAATCCTTCGATCACTTAAGAACTTTCGATTCGAGACCGGGCAACAACGTGATTCAACCCGGCGACTTACTGCATGTAGATTTTGGTATTACTTACCTAAGATTGAACACCGATACTCAGCAACACGCGTACATTCTTCGTCCGGGAGAAACCGAAGTACCGGAATATTTAAATGTAGCGTTCGATAACGGAAATCGTTTGCAGGACATCTTCACCAACAATTTTAAAGAAGGCAGAACCGGAAACGAAGTGCTGGCTATGTCGCGTAAACAAGCCATCGACGAAGGCTTGAAACCTTCTATTTACACACACCCAATTGGGTATCACGGTCATGCCGCAGGAACCACACTCGGAATGTGGGATTCCCAAGGCGGAGTTCCTGGTGATGGCGATTATCCATTGAAACTCAATACTGCGTATTCCATCGAGTTAAATAACGCGACATATATCGAAGAGTGGGGTAAGGAAGTTCGCATTATGCTCGAAGAAGATGCCTTTTTCGATGAATCCGGCGTGTGGTACATCGATGGTCGCCAACGAGAAATCATGACGATTCCGAGAGTTCCGGCGAAGCAATAATTTGAATTAGGAATATGAAAATTACGAATTAGGATTAATATTTTTCTAAAAAGTCCCCTCTTGAGAGGGGATTTAGGGGTGTGTTAACACATAGCAAAAATTAGATTTCAAATGTGTTTGTGTTTTCCCCCGACCTCATCTACTCGTTCAGTTTATGTGCATTAATGTCTTTTCCTTCGCAAGTAGAAGGACTCGTTGATATAGAATTGAATTTAATCTAAGGGTTCGATTTTTAAATTTAATCCATCTTAAAGATGAACAGAATGTCAGATTTTCTTTCAAACTCCATCTTTTTTACATCGAGCTTCCTTACCCGATGCAGGAGAGGATCACCGACGCTTCCAGCTCTGGTAATGAGCATTGGGGTGAGGTGAAGAGCGATTCAAAGATTCCTGCTTTCGCAGGAATGACAGCCAATTCAAAGAATTCACTATTTAGTACTTTTGTGATTTAGTGGCTGAAAAATCTCAGCTTTACAGCTTCTCAATCAACCCGATCACAAGCTTCGCGAATTCGTCTTTTTTCATTTCGGCGGCTTCTTTTACTTCTGCGTGATCTAGTTTTTGATCGGTAACGCCGGCCGCTGCATTAGTGATGAGGGAAACAGCCACGGCTTTTACGCCAATTCGATAGGCTTCCATCAATTCCGGCGCAGTGCTCATTCCTACTGCATCACCGCCTAAGCCACGGAATGCGCGGATTTCCGCTTTGGTTTCGTAATTCGGACCGGTAACATATAAATATGCTCCCTTTTTAACCGGAACATTAGTCGAATTAGCAATTTCGATCACCCGTTCAGAATTCGCTTTCAATTCCTGGGGCCAGTTCTCTGTTTGATCGATGTCAATCTGTACATGGGGATGCAAGATCCGTTCGATCACCATCAAATCTCCCACTCGAAAATCAAGGTTTATGCCACCTGCTGCATTTGAAATGATCAGCTTGTTTACTTCAAATGCTTTGGCCAATTGAACCGGAACCACCGTCTTCGAGAAAGGATAGCCTTCGTAGAAATGAAAGCGCCCGGAGAAGGCCATCACGGCTTTACCCGAAACCGAACCAATAATCAATGAGCCGGTATGCCCCACAACAGTAGATTGAGGAAACCCGGGAATATCGGAGTATGGGATGATCTTCGCATTTTCAATATGATTTCCGAAATCACCTAAGCCCGAGCCTAAAATAACGGCGGCTTCTAATTTCTCAACAACGCCCTGTTCGACCAGCCAGTTTTTTATATCTAAAATTTCTTCAGGAATGCTCATAATCAGTAATCGGCTCTGTAATGTAGCCTGTTTTTTCGTCGTAGCCAGTAATTTTTACAACGGGATGATAATCATCATGATAACCTAAAATCCAGTACTCGTTTTTGTAGGCAAATCGGGTTAATCGCTCCCGTTGCGACTGGCTTACTTCCGGTTCGTAATCGTATTTGGCGGCAAATTTTCGGTTGATTTGGTTACGCGTTGCAATCACATCGCCGGCTTTCATGTACTTATTTTCGCCATCATCATAAAATAACGCCAAATGGTGCTTGGTATGCCCGCCAATCGTTTCGATGTGAATTTCCGGATAGGGATTATCTACTTCATCCATTAAATGGAAATCTGCCTTGGCATCCAAAAAAGCGATGAATTCCGTTTTCTCTTCGTCGTAATATTCTTCCTTGGTTCGAACTTCTTCCCAATCCGCTCGGGATGCCCAGATTTTTGCCTCAGGAAAAGTAAGCTCCCAAAAACCGTTATCGCGATGGGCTAGTCCACCAATATGATCGTAATGTAGGTGACTCAAAAATATATCAGTGATTTCGTAATACTGAATGTCGTGTTTTTCGAGGTTTTCCCGAATAATTTTCGGACCGGTTTCTTCACCAAACTCCCCAATACCCGCATCGAATAGGATTTTCTTTTCCGGAGTGTTAATCAGAAACGGATTTAGGGAAATCTTTAGCGAAGCCCGATTCGGTCGACCATCCTGCGGAATCCGAATAAATTTCTTATCCAAGCCAACAGAGAAAGTGCCTTCGTAAAGTGGTGCGACGTATGTCTTTTGAGTTTTCAGAGTTACAGAGTTACAGAGTTACAGAGTTACAGAGTTGTTGGTGTCAGGATTGTAAGGTACGGATGAAACTACTCATCATTCGTTCTACTTCGCGTGTATAGTTGTAAAGCTCTTCGAATTTCGATTCGCTCAGAAATCCTAGATTTTTTGATATTTCAATTTCAGTTTGAAGTTCAAAAAGGGAACCCATTGAGATGTTTAAGAATCGCTTAAAATCACCATTCGACCTTTTACCTAAACCTTCAGCAATATTTGCCGGTACTGAAACGGAAGCTCGACGGATTTGTGAAAGTAGACCGAATTTTTCAGAAGCAGGAAAGTTATCTGTAGCATTATAAATGATGGTCACTAAATCCATCGACTTCTGCCAAATCTGTAAATCTCGATGTGTTTTTACGGTTCCCATACTTTAATTCGATCTCACTTTGAAACTGTGTCACTCAATCACTCTGTGCCCTTGATCCTTTGCTCCTCTGCCTCTTCTTTACGAGCATCATGCTGCTCATAAGCATTAATGATGTCTTTGACCAATCGATGGCGAACTACGTCCTTCTCGTCCAGATACACAAAATCGATGCCTTCAACTTCACTAAGGATTTTTTGAATCGAAATAAGTCCCGATTGATGCTTTCTTGGTAAATCAGTTTGGGTAACATCACCGGTGATAATGGCACGACTGTTAAACCCGATCCGAGTAAGAAACATCTTCATTTGGGTGTTGGTTGCATTCTGGGCTTCATCCAAAATCACAAACGCATTGTTTAGAGTTCGTCCACGCATGTATGCCAGCGGAGCGATCTCAATCACATTTTTTTGTAGATACAGATTCAGTTTATCCTGATCGATCATGTCTTCCAGCGCATCGTAAAGTGGGCGCAAATATGGATCGATTTTCTCTTTCAAATCGCCTGGTAGGAAACCTAAATTTTCGCCGGCTTCAACGGCAGGGCGAGCAAGAATGATTTTCTCAACTCGACGTTCTTTCAACGCTTTTACTGCCAGAGCTACCGAAGTGTACGTTTTCCCGGTACCGGCAGGCCCGATCGCAAATACGATGTCGTGCTTGGCCGACGACTTATAAATTTCTTTCTGCCCGGGAGTTTTAGCTAGAACCGCCTGTCCTTTGTGCGTGTACAAGATCAACTCGCCATCACCGATATCGATGGGTTCAACTGATCGCGACAGTTGCCCTGATTTCAAAGTGATGAGCGTGTTTACATCGTCTTTGGTGATCTTATTTTTTCGGGATACAATTTCGATCATCCCGCTAATCACTTCTTTCAGAATAGCCACTTCTTGCGAAGGTCCGGTAATTTTTACACGCTCTCCACGAATGTTGATCTTAGTTTCAGGAAAGGCTTCATCCAATACTCTAAGCTGTTGATCGTGTAACCCGAATAGGGTGATAGGGTCAATTCCCGTGATCTCAATTTTTTGTTCGAGAAATGTTCTTGGGTCTTCGATTTCGATAATGATTAATAGTTAGATTAAAATTAAATCAATGCAGAAAGCTCTTGAACTCTTGCTGTAATATCTTCGGCTTTAAAAACACTGCTACCTGCTACCAAAACATCTGCACCGGCTTCTTTAACTGATGCAATATTTTTAAGATTCACACCACCATCCACTTGGATAAGAAAGCCATAATTACCTGCATCTCTCAAATCCGAAAGTTCCTGTAAACGCTGATATGTTTGCTCGATAAAACTCTGCCCGCCAAAACCGGGGTTCACGCTCATCAACACAACCATGTCAACATCAGCCAAAATCGGTTCAATATTATACAACGACGTAGCCGGGTTAACTGCTACGCCGGACATGATGCCGTGATTTTTAATCTTTTGCAAAGATCGGTGTAAATGAGGGCAAGCTTCGTAATGTACGGATATCAAATCTGCTCCTGCATGTACAAACTCATCAACATAAAAGTCGGGGTTTTCGATCATTAAATGCACATCAATAAAAGCCTCGTCAGATATCGTGGATACCTGTTTTACAATTCCCGGGCCATAACTAATATTTGGCACAAAATGTCCATCCATGATATCGCAATGAATCCATTGCGTGCCGCCCTTAATTGCTTGTTCGATATCGGATTGTAGCGTTAGGAAATTGGCTGCAAGGATGGATGGAGCCAGAATTGGCAGATTGAAATTCATGAATCTATTTAGGTTGTTTGTCGGGAGTTTGATTGTTGTTACCTGTTGAATCGGTGAATACTACACCACCTTCAACTTCTTCGGTTACATCGAATCGTTCAGAGATTACTAGTGTGAGCGTTTCGCCTTCAACCAAGGTGCTCACTTTAGGCGTGAAATCGAGTACTACGTTTGGTGCAATTTCTTTAACTGGTTGAAATCGGATTTCGCCCACTCGTAATCCTGCTTCTCTGATTTTCAACTGAGCATCAGGCAAGCGTAGACCAATAATTTCCGGCACTTCTACAATTTTATCGCCAAGACCATCGCTTACCACTAAATCGATGGTTGCTCCACGATCAACAATACTACTTTCATCTATACTTTGGCGTAGCACAACATTTTTAAACCGTGATGATTCATAACTGATCGAGCCAACGGTAAGTCCATAATTTTGGAGCTGAACTTGAGCATTTCGTAACGAAAGATTTACCACATTCGGTACCTCCACTGTTGGTCGAACGGCTGCGTTCACGGTCAAATACACTTTTCGATTCGGTTTTACCAAAATCGAAGCAGAGGGAGTTTGATCTATTACGTAATTTGCAGGATATGCAGAATTTGCGCGCCGATCAGCCACTTCAAATCGAAGCCCAATGCTGGTGAGCATTTCTTCGGCTTCTTCGAGCGAAACTCTGGTCACGTCGGGTACGGTTACACCTTCGTTGTATTTAGTGTATTCCGGCATGATCACCTTATCTATGGCTAGTAATGTAATTGAGCCAATCGCGATGAGAGAGAATACGATGATGTATAAATATTTATTGGTTAGCAGTGCTTTGAGCATGGGTTAAAAATACGAGAAGATCGTTGCTATTAAAAGTGCCAGATCAACGATATCGATTCTTCGCCAAGCATAGTTGCCTGGGTTTCGATACGGCTGTTTTTGAGCTTTACGGTGAAGAAAGCATCGAAGGCTGATACCATGTGATTTACCAATAAAAACTTGAGGATGTTCCCTGCTTGACGATAGTTGTTGTTAAACTCTTCGGCTCGATTTCTTCCTTCCACAAAATCAGCGGTAATCATATTCGGATCCCATGTATACTGGTATTGATGAGCGTCGCCTTCGGTTGTGCGTTGATTGTGAAAATCCTGCCAACCAGGGCTAAACTGATAGTATTTGCTCATCAGTTCGTAATACTGTTGTGAGCCGTAATCCTGCACCACATGCGAAAACTCACTACAGATATTTGGGGCAATGGTGGCACAGCGTTGTGGACTGTTATGTACAAATCGAGTTTCTACTTCTACGCTACGAAGTGTAGTTAGATTTACTTTGCGCCAGTCGTTGGTTGTGTTGCCGTAATCGGGATTTTGATCGGAAGCATTTAGCTGAGCTAATTGCGTTGCAAGTTGTTCATAGCCGTTATCAAGGCCGTTTGCCTGCGAGTAGTCCACCAGCCATTGTGCGTAGGCAAGCACACTCCAATTTTGATTTCCATAGTTTTCGTATGCTTGTTCGTTTCGCCGAGCGGTAGCATTCCGTTCGAAATAATAAGCTACACTAAGTGCTTCCGCTAGAAAGTAAGCCGCTGCTCGACCCCATTTTCCATTCAAGGCTTGTCCTGATCCGGGGAGAATTGCCGACGATAACATTGCTACACCGGGTTTCGTGCGGGCGATATCCAGCACGCCTGATCCATCAGTAGCCAGCATCGCTTGTTCGGGTAAAAAGCGAAGGGGAGCATTTGCGAACTCTTGATCCGATGATTCTTCAAAAAAAACCGAGTTTTGAAAAGCTTTTTTCACCGGCTGAGCCTGAGCTTCCGATGCAAAAAACATCAAAGTGATAAGAAGTATGGAAAAGACTCTCATAGCAGTTCAAAATCAAAGGTTAGGCCAAAATGAAACAGGATTTCACCGCCGTATTTTACGCGATTGCTTTGTGTTCCAGTTTGGAATGCATCCGGCAGAGTAACGTTGAATTCGTTAAAACCGTAACTGGCACTCATAAAAAACTTGAGCGGAAACAAATAATACCCGCTGGAAGCCAGTCGAAGTTCTGCCCCGATTCCACTTTTCAGATTGTTGCCGGTACTCAGTCGATTGGCAGTTTCGGAGTCGGCGCTGTTTCCTAGAAACCAACCGTTTCCGGTCTCAAAAAAGAAACGAGCGTACATTTTATCGAACATGTACGGACCAACTTGTGTGTTGATATTTTTGAACACTGGCATGAACCAACTCAGACTTGTAAAGGCAGTGGTATTTCCTGCAATAGCAAAAAACGGATAACTTCGCATTCCTAAAAATCCGCCTACATAATCGGTGTAAAAAGTGTCTTTCGGATCGTTGAAATAGGTGAAGCCCCGAACCCGAGCCTGAAAAGCCTGATCACCAAAGGTTTTAAATCCATAACGCACATGCATTTCTGTGCTGTGATTTTTGGAAGTCTTGAAAATCGGGATGAGCGCTCCGTCTTTAATTTGGTATTCTTCTAGTAACTTCGACGGTTGGTATTGATAGCGTAGATAGCCTTTTAAACCAATTGGTGCAATGTCGGCATCCACGGTATAGGTGTAATAATTGAAGGTGTAGGCCGCCGAGAGGGTCGTAGCTTTAAAGTACTCAGACGATGAACCACTGATAAACGCCTGCAACTCACGAGAGAAAAAGTTATCGGTTTGTACCTGATACGGAGAATAGCCGATGCCAAGTTCTAACAAACTTCGTCGGCTCAATTTCGATCGGAAGAATAAATTCGCCTCCCAAATTTCGTATCCAATATCAACATTGGTAGTGTCAGGCATGCACGAAGTACAAGGGAATTCCTCGATCGAAAGTCCGTCATCCACATTGCGGTGTAAGTTAAATACTTCGAAAGAAACCGTGGGCGACCAGCTCTTTTTGATAAACGGTAGTCCACGATATTCGGCTTGGAAGAAGATATCCCGATCGAGCGAAAACACTCTGCTCGGTGAAAAGAAATCGGCGATCCCATCTGCTGGCGAGGAAGTTAGCCCAAGCATCACACCACCAAACAGCGACAGCTTGTCAATGGCATCACGATTGGCAAAATAGACTCCGGGCTTCATATCACGTAGCAGATTTTCACCAAGTTTACCAAACTCACCCTGACGCAAAAGCGCGCCATTCGAACCGTTTAATTTCGTGTAATTATCAAAACGAAGCACCGGGAAGAAAGAGTAATCGAGAAAAGTATCTTCATATTCGCGGTATTCCCGTTCGTTCGAGGCATTCAACGTTTCAAGATCGAACACATATGTTCCGGTATCGGCTATAGCTTCGGCGGTTTTTCCAAAAGCATCGATGTCTTTATCGTTAAAATCATTGAGCGTGATTTCGGTATCGCCAATTCGGCCACCTATGCGTTTTGGCGGGAAAAATGAGGGCAATTCAGATTCTGAAATTGCTCGTTTTTTAATTTTATATCCGTCTTTTTCATACTCCGAAAAATACAAAGTATCTGTGGTGGCAAATGGCATAAATGCACCTCCCAACACATTGGTGATCATTTTGTTTTCCTGAGTAATCAGATCCCGGCGGTAAATATTGAAGCGGCCGCTGTGACTTGCAGAGAAATAAAGCTTCATGCCGTCAGCAGAAATAAATGGATCGCGGAAATCGGTATACACATCTTCCAATACCGGAGAGATACGCTTGGTGTCGAGATTGATTTTCTGAACACTTCGATGTCCAAAATCAGCATAAGAAAAATAGACTTCTCGTCCGTTCGGGTGCCAAACTGGGGTGAAGATAGTTTCTGCATCGCTATAGTTGGTAAGGTGCGTTCGATGCTCAGCACTGTCTGGGTGAAACAGAACTAAATTCTGGGTTCCGGATTCGTATTCAATCGCAACGATACTTCCATTGGGTCCCCAAGCGGGCGACTGTAACCGAGCAGATTTAGTTAATCGCTTGTTTTCTTTGGATGGAATATCGTACACAAATAAATCTCGATACGATTCTCCAAATTGATTTTTCTTGTTTACCGAGTATACAATTTGATCTCCATCGGGAGAAAAGGAAAAGGAAGTTGCGATAAATGGGATAGCCGGTTTGGTAGATAAAAACTCGTCGTGGTTGTGTTCCTTCGGCTGAAATTCTTCTACTTTTTCTATCGAACTGGTATCACCTTGGTTGATGATGTATAGCGAAGCCAGAGAGAAATCACGTCCTTTGTTAGATAGATAAGCCAGTTTTTGGCCATCTTGAGTAAGCTTGGGGTAGAAATTGAAAAACCCATTTTCTTCAACATATTTTGAGGAAGAAAGAACCAAGCCATTGATTTCTGATTCGTAGTGAGCACGGCGTTCGGCAATCCAATCTTCAAACACTTCTGCACCGGGAATGTCGGTGGCCATTTCGATCGCTTCCTCCACTGTAAACACATTCTTTTCGCCTAAAGCTTCAGAAATTTTTCGAAGTACATCATCGCGAAAGCGCTCAGCCAGATAAATCACAAATCCAAAACCTTGGTTGTACACCGTTTCGCGCTCGATGCTGGTTTTGGAACTAAAGGTGCCCATTTCTTTCAACGAGAAATAGGTGTCGGATAAAATCCGGGTACGCAAAATCATATCGCGGTGGGCATCCCAGCGATCGTATTTGATGTCCTCGGTTTGATACTGTGCCGTACCCTCAGCCAACCAAGCCGGGACATTTATCGAAGCAAAAGGCATCGAAATAATACCGTTAGGGAAGCCGTAGAGCACATCGGGGCGACGAACTTTTTCGTACGATAGCCATTGCAGATAAAGCACAGGAACCGATCGTTTACGCTTCATGGCAGCCTGAATTTGAACGATATGCACAAATTCGTGAGTGATTACATTGCGCATCCAGTTGTGGGTACCACGCAACGGCGTATCAAGCGAAGGAACCCAAATATCGATTTTATTATCGAAGAAATATGCCGCCCCATTGCTGTAATCTTCGCGGTCTTTCAACACGATGTTCACCTTAGAATTCGGTTCGTGTTGATACAATTCGGTGATCGGGTCGTAGATTTCCTCTGCAATTCGCGACACCACTTGGGCTGATCGGGAATTCCCTTCCTGAAAATGCACCATAAAGTGATCGCTTTCGATGGTGTACCACTGCAAGTGATTATAGCTGTAATCGTAAAAATCGGGATTGGTTTGTGCAAACGCCGACATCGAACAAAACAAACTGAGTAGCAGCAGGAGGTATGTGCGTTTAAATCTCATTAGTGCACCACTCCAATTTTGATAGTTTTTGATTCGGTTTTCCCGTTAACTGTGGCCTCAACGCGACCAAAATATGCACCACTTGCCCAATTATGGGTAGCGATGATTATTTCTTCCGGCGATCCACCAAATGCTTGAAACGTACGTTCAAACACTACTCGGCCGGAATAATCGATGATGGTGATGTCGACGGTGCCGGCGGCTTCCAACTCAAATCGAATATTAGTTTCTTCGTTAGCCGGGTTAGGCCAATTGTAGGTTTCTGATTTGTTTAAAACTGAAAACTCGGTACTCGAACTTTCCTCAATCTCTATGTAAGCAGAAACTTTATTGTAAGGGTTTTCGCCGTAGCGACCAGGCCATTGAGTGCTTGTATGATTTAAAAATCTCCATGCACGTATATCACCAGTGTGGCTAACGGCATAGAGCACATCTTCATACATAATAGGGTGAATCGGCTGAACATCATTTCCAACGGCGCCACCCACGTAAAGAGGAAAGCCTTCGATCGGATTTCCGTCAGTTTCGTAGGCAAAAATATTCACGGAATAATCGTCCTGACCAACCACTAAGATATCTTGGCGATTATCTCCAGTAATGTCCGTAATGATGGGAGTACAGATAAATTGAATACTATCCGGCGCTAAAATTGGCGTGTTGGCTAGCAACGCTCCGTTAAAGTTATAGCCTTCAATTTGGTTGTCGGTACGGTTGATTCGGTAGATGTAGCCTTCATCAACAATTGCGGGCCATTCTGCTTGTTCTTCCTCAAAAATTGGTGTGATGGCTTCTAATTTAGAAGGATCAACTATAGAAAAACGACCGTCTTCGAAGAGGTAATAAAAATTGCCAAGATTGCTTTCGATGGTTCCAGCAAATAGGCGATTTTCAAAGTTTGCAAGGTAGTCGGGAATGTTTTCGCCTACAAACTCAACGGTATTTCCGTTAATGCCAACGAATTTGCTGTTGATGATTTCTGATCGGAATTCGTAATCAGTTGAGTTGGAAATAGAATCACCATTGATTGGATTAATTGTATAATCAATAAAATCAAGTTCAATGGTTGAACCATTGTCATTTGAGCTTAAAAATGAGAAATCGGTGAAAAAAGTCCCGTCTCTCAATGGAATTGAATTAGTTGTCCATTCAAAGGTTAGACTATTATCTCCTGAAAGTGTGTACTTATGTATACGTAACAAACTAAATGGAAGTACGGAACTAGCTAGTGGATCTACATAAGTAGTAAAGTAGGGAAAGTATATTGCTTCATTATCTACAATTGGTCTTGTTGTTTTTGCAATGAAAAGTGTATCGATTGTTGTTTTGTTGGATAAATCTAAACTGAAAGTGAAATCAAAAGAGGGGATAATTAACTTTTCATTTTTAAAGATTTCTATAGTAAGCGGATATAAATCCCAATACCAAGCGCTTGGTGTACTAGTATGATTATTAATGCCGTTTATACTTAGAACGGATTCGATATTTTGATCTAAAGAATTTACCTCTCGTATTTTAAAACTAGCAACAGGCAGGTTCTCCGAGAAATCGTAGAGCCTAAAACTAGATCGAGCCCCAGAATTTGAGTTATTGTTAGGATAGGTTTCCGGACCAAACATATTATCTGGATTTAGGTCAATTTCGGAAGTTTGAGTGATAACACGAAAATCGTTGCCTGCCCACCAGAAATCGAAGGCGTAACCAAAGGTTGGAGAGTTATCAAGAAGTCCCACGCTTTTGCCGATATCTTGTGCTCCATCACCTTCTTCTAAATCCACACCACGTCGGTTTTCATCCGCATTCACTCGATCACGATCAAGTTGTTGAGCCAACACGCCTTCATCAATATGCCAGATCAATATTCCGCCGTTTAAATGGCGATCATCTTCGGTTCCGGCATCACCATCTTCGCCTACATCAAGTCCGCCCGGAAGGCTCCAGTCAAAATTGCTCACATCAACAATGGTTCCCGGAACTAGCATAGTATCAAAACCAGCCGCTTGGAAAATGAAGTCTTCATCTAAATTCGAAAAAGTTTGCTCAACCAAAGTACCATCGGTAGATCGTGTGGTAATGGTAACACTCGCCTCGGTCTCACTCAGTAGATTTGGGTCACGATGACGGTTTTCAATCAAAAAATACTCGGTGGAGGAAAGTTCCACTTTGGCAATGCTGTTGGGTTGATTGAGTGATCCGGCAGGAAGTTGGATTGAGTTCTTTTCGTCGTTCGAGATTTCTACCGGAGTTTCCCATCCTAAAAATATCTTTTCCCACGCAGAAGGTTCGGGAGGGAGGAGTCCGTTATAGGCAAAGAATCCTGCGCCGTCCATAAGTCCAAAACGCCCGATGGCAGGCTGACCATTTTTGGTATTGAACAAATCCGGAAGTCCGAGGTAGCTTCCAATGGAAGCACAAAGCAATCCATTGATGGAAAGCGGGAACACAATTTCGTTGTCACTGATGTCGGTGCCTCGACGAGATTGCGTGCGGGGAATCAACATCGAATTGTTCACTCTAAAGCCACCATTATTAATTGAGAAACCATCAAAAGTTGGATCATTTAGTAATTCAGAGAGATTGTCTTCATCCAAAGTTATCGACGGAATGTCGAAAGGAGTGATGTCTAAACTTGTACCGAGCAGTTCAACATCGCGGCCAATGCCGGCGTGGAAAATCACAAAGGCGGTGTTATCAGGGTCAAGTCCTGAAGCATCGAATCCACCCTGTGCATCCACTTCAGTCCAAACATCCTGCATTAACGCAGCAATTTTGTCTAAAGTAAATGTCTCACCTATCGGCGCATATTCTTCCATCATATTATCGAGTTGATAAACCCGAGGCAGTACTTGATAATCAATAGTTAACTGTTGATCGGAAGCTTTAAGAAAGTAGTTTTTTGCAAATTCGAGATGTGTTTCGAAATAAGTTCGGTTATGTGGTAGCGGATCGATGTAGGTTTTTTCTTCTCGATTGAGATAGGGCAAACCTTCCATTCCGTTATCCCCAAAAATTCCAGTCCCGGAAGTAAGTCGATTTGTATCCGGCTGAAATTCTACCATCACCGCAACGATATTAAGCGTACCGGTTGCAGGGGTAGCTCGTCGGACATCATTGTTTAGCGAAATGGGGTGACTTCGTTTAAACTGAATCTCTTGACTGTGAGACGAAGGACTAAGAAATAGAAAGAGCATGCCAATAAGGAACATGCTCTTGAGTGGGGGATAAAGTCTCATTTCATTTAAAAGTTGACTAAGAGACTAAACCTGAGGGTATTTGCAAGGGGATGGTCGGATTCGAGCGTTTTGATATAGCTGAAATCGACACCTATAGCGTTATAGCGTAAACCGGCCCCAAAAGTGATGTATTTACGGTCGCCATTATTTGGATCTTCGTAGTAATAGCCGCCACGAAGTGCGAATGTATTGTTGTACCAGTATTCGACACCGGTTCCAATCATAAACTGTTGTAATAAGCCCACTTCTACATTTTCTTGACCGTTGAAGTGCGTCCAGGAATCCCAGGAATCAATCAATGCTTCAATAGGCCCTGAAGCAACGCGCATAGTATCTTGGGAGCCATCGGCATTAGTTGTAACCTCTTCCTTAGTACGTGCCATGATTTTGGATACATCAACAGCTACATTAATTCGATTGAAGCCTTCTGGGTCAAGCTCATAGCTGAACGCCGTACCGAAACGAAGTAGGGTTGGAAGTGGATCTTTTTGTGCATTATCGGTGTATTGCATGCCAGGGCCAACGTTGGATAAATTAAAACCTGCATTAACTTGGGCTCGATTTCCACCAATACTAAAGTAATTTGTTTTGTACAAAGCAGCTAAATCGATAGCTACACTACTACCTGGATTAACTCGCTGTTGTCCAACCGAAGTTCCACTTGCTAAACTCGAGTATATGAAACGTAAACTAGAGCCGAGTGCTAAGTTTTCACTTACTTCGAAACCATATGATAATCCTATTGCAACTTCGTAAGAATTGAAACGGGAAATTACATCGGGGCTGTCTTCGCGGGTAACGGCTTGCTCACCAAGATTAAGAAAGGTGATGTGCCCACCCACGGTTCCAATACCATCGATGTACATTTTACCCACTACGTAATCATAGAAAAGATCGCTCACGTTAAAGTTTTTCAACCAGTTCGAGTGCGTTAAGCTGATTTGATTATCGCGCTGAAACGCCAAGCCGGCCGGGTTCCAGAACATAGCTGCTGCATTATCTGCAAGTGCCACACCGGTATTACCCATAGCAGCGCCACGCGAATCGGGTTCAATTTGCAGAAATGGTACAGCAGTAATTGCGATTTGTGCCTTGCTTACTGCGGGAAAAACGCTGATCACAGTGATCAGTGCCAACAAGATATTTTTTTTCATAGATGACAAATAGTTTGGTCGTCAAATATAATGGATTCGATCCAATTATATGTGGTAGATAATTATCTGATTATAACGAGCTTTTCGATTTTTTCGGTTGATTTTCTTCCTTCGGGGGTATCTGTTGTAACCCGAAGCACATAAATATAAGTACCGTTACCCAGGCGATCATAATCCCTGTCACGGCCATTCCATGGAATACTGGCATATGAACTAGATGTATTTGTAATATACTCTTGAAGGTGCTGCACCGGCTTGCCCGAAAGCGTGTAGATTTTGATGTCTACATCCAGCGCATTTCCTTGTTGGTTATGTTCGAACGTAAAAGCCGTCTTATTATTCATTGGATTTGGATAATTATACACTTGGTCAATTACCAGATCTTCTGATTCGGCTACTTCAAAGAAAATACTTTCCTCTGATGGGTTGTTATGCACATCCCATGCTCGAACTTTTAGCGAATAGTTACCCTCCGGAAGTTCATCCAGCGGGTACTCGATACGCCCCTTTGAGAAATCATTAAGTGCACCTTCGTAAAACTCGTTGAGAACGAACGTGCGGGTTGGTTTTGTATCGATAGTAGCAATTATTTCATGTCCTACTCCTGTTCCTGTAGCGTTAATACCAGAGCTGTCGGCCAGCTCTACGATTAGTGTTGGGTTATCGGTGGATAAATCACCATTAAAGAAAGTCTCGTCGTTCAAGAAAATGTCTAATTCAGGACCGGCTCCATCATTTTCAGCATTTTCATTAATACCGTTAAAAATTACATTCGTAAATGATCCACCGGCGGTAGAATTACCACCATGGGCAAAAAGCACGATTCTGGCTTGATCTGGGCTGTAGCTGATGTCTTTTGGAAGCACAAACTCGATGCTGAAATCACCGCCTCTTACATTCGCTTTTCCATTAAATAACACCGTGTTTTCAACATCATAAGTGCATTCGCGATCGGTAAATTCGTAGAGATAACAGCCTTCATCTTCAATCCATTCAAGATCTTGTGGCAACGAGACTCGACGTTTGGCATCCAGTAATTTCACATTAATAACACCATTATAGCCGGTGTCTTTAGTTCCGTCAGTGGTGAGAACTTCACCATTTAGTGTAACCATGTCGAGCGCTTTTATGGTCAACACCGTATCCTCTTCAGCTACATCCACATTATTGATGGTGGTTAATCGTGCCGGTTTGTCCGGTAAGGCCAATCGCAGTGCGGGATCTCCGATCAAAATAAATCTGCGAGAGTTTGATGAAGCACCCGCAGAGGTGTTTTTTGTGTGATAGAAAATATCTCCCAAACGTGATGGAAGGCCGTTTTCGTCGCGCTTTAGCATTTCTTGAGAAAGTGCAATATTTAGAGCAAAATTTTGGCCACCACTAGGGTTGCTACTAGTGTAAACAATGCGGGTAGTTGTGAAACTGGCAATGGCGCCACCGTTATTGGCAAAAAAGAGTTGTTCCGCCCCGGATTGTGCGTTGATATCGTCATAACGGCCAAACTGACAAGTAGCAGTTACAATCACAGATAATCGATTATTGTTTGTTAAACTTGGGATGTCTTCTATCGAAAAGAGTTCTTCGTCTGAGAGCACATCGGTATTACCATGGCCAGAATAATTCATTACCAAAGTGCCACTGTTTAATGTATTGATGAAGTCTTCAGAAGCGCCGGGTATTTCGCGACCTGAGCCGGTAATTTCCTCTTGATAAGCAAATAAATAGATTTTCTTCAAACGTAGACCCGAGTCGATAATATTCATGCGATCTGCAGTACCATCGGCATTCCAAACATGTAAATCTCGGTTTGTTTCGCGATCTGGGAAGTCGTCGTCGCCCGAGAATGTGAAAAGGTTCTGCCATTGGCCATCATTTTCTGGGTTTTCGTAGCGATAAATTTTATCGAGCGCTATTCTGGCTTCTTGACGGGTTTGAGACGGAATTCGTCCAATACCGATATCGATTCTTGAACCACTTATAAAACCACCCTCGTTTTCATCCATAAATCCGAAATAATCGTCGGAAGCATAGCTGCCGATACGGCTTAACGAATTCGGACTTTGATATGTGAGAACATAATTGGTAAACGAGTTCTTAATGATGTTTTTGGTATCGTAAGTGGTATCCCCAAAAAGAAGAAGATAACGAGGAAGAATAGCGTTGTCCGCTCCGGCACGATCATAAAGAAACTTTACAAAGTCACGGATTGCCGTTGGATCATTTGCACCACCGGAGAATTCATTCAAAATTTGGTTCTGCGTTACTACCAAGGGCGTTAAACCGTCGTTTGCACGGTGTTGTGCAAGTTCATCAGCATAAGGTTTGAAGAGTTCACTGGTTACGATAATGTAATCCGGATAGGTGCTTATCCCGTGAAGATTCTGGTTTGGGATTAATGTACCTGGTTGAGGTGTATAAAAACTGGATTGTGCGATAATTCTACGCTGAAAGTCCTGCGCAGTGACAATTTCGAAATTTGAACCGGAAGCCGATGTTGTAATTCTTACGGGATTGATCGGGTCGGTAACATCCAGCACAATGGGTTCCGATGAAAAACCTTGAAGAACAAAACGGGCTAACTCGTTTGGTTCGTTATTAACTGGAGGCATAAAAAGTAGACGATTTTGCTCAGCCACCAATTCGCGTTCAATTTCCAATCTCAGATAATCAACAAAACCGTTGGCTCCATCGTCGGCATTGCTCATTGTGGTAGTAATTGTAACAATATTATTATTGATACCGGGCGAGATTGTGCCGCTAAAATTTCGTCCGTTTGCAGCATCACCGTTGTACGATAAATATCCAACACTAACTCGGCTAATGCTAAACTCGTTTAAATTCGAGCCATTCACATCTACACTAAAATCAGTGGTACGAAGAGCTCGAGCGTACATTCTACCCGATATTCTTAAGCTTTGATTTGCAGCAACACCCGGTATAGTATCTTGGAAAATGGTCACTTCCGTATTTTGAGCTGTAGCCGGAATACGCTGCCCTAACCAATATCGGCCACTACGCTGACGGTCTTCTGCTTTGGTCAGTTCATCTTCTTTCCAAATGAAATCGGTAAAACTTGTTATGGTTGAAGTTGCCGAGCCAGAATTAGACTCGTTTTCTATTCGAACACCTGACTCACTACCAACAATTAAAAACACAAAAGATGAGTTACTATATGGATGTATACTATGGCTAAAGCTAGATGCCGTTCTATTAACTTTATGAGGTGAATTACCAAAAAATATTACGCGGTCTTTACTATCAAAACTTCCATCGTTTTCTCCCTCAACCAAAATCGGAAGCTGCTTAAATTCTGGTCGTGCAATATTATTGCTCTCTGCCAGCATATACCCGTTTGTTCCCCAAAGCTGGATATTTTGCGGGTTTATCTGATCAACATTTACTCCAAGAGTTTGCAGATATTCATAATTG
The DNA here is from genome assembly GCA_034669965.1 of Balneolaceae bacterium. GTDB lineage: Bacteria > Bacteroidota > Rhodothermia > Balneolales > Balneolaceae > HXMU1420-13. The sequence continues at coordinate 51,412 of JAXMOK010000004.1, forward strand.
AGTTGGTAAATGCCACTTTTTGTTACCGGGATTTTAAACCAAGTTCCTGTAGCAAATGGATGATCAACAGTTGCAGTGCCACGTACAGATTTAGTTGATTGATTGCGTTCAATAGGCTTTTTTACTCTAATGCGTAGGTACTGTGTTACTAATGTGCTTTTTTCCCCTGCACGAGCTACATGAATTTTAAGTGATGCAACTTGCTTGTTTCGCATAGTTCCTACATTTATGAACTCAGTTGCGCCAACCAAATCGGTTGAAAGCGCTAATCCAAGAATCTGATCTCGATCAAGGATCACTTCCTTTTCAATAATGCGTTGTTCTATAACTTGAAATGGATTGGTAGACACAGCATCTCCAAGAACCTCATAAGATGGAGCAATCAGTAATTCCGGATTTTCCAGTACGTACTCAGTGTATTCAGCAGTATCGGTAATCGGATAAAACTGTTGGGCGAAAAGCTGCAAAGGACTCCCGCAAACAAATAATATCAAGTAGAAGAGACTTCTACGCATATTATGGTATCTAATGTTAGTGACTTAATAGTCGTTACAGTAGCGGGTATTGCTTATAGTAAACCTGTTTTATTAAAGGTAAAGAGAGGAGATTTCTCCATACTCTGCTTATTTCAAAAAAAGTTAAGAAATAGTAGCGATGTGTATGGTAATACAGGTTTAGTTTTCGTTTCGGTATATAATAGCTCAGTAACGAGATAATGTCAATGCTCTAAGGAAAATTAGAGCATCTCTACAACAAGTGCTGAAGCACCACCACCGCCATTACAAATTCCAGCACAGCCAAACTTTCCACCTGTTTTCTTTAGCGCATGCAATAGTGTTACCACGATACGAGCACCGGAGCAACCAATTGGGTGGCCAATGCTAACTGCTCCACCATGGATGTTTACTTTTGCGGGATCTAGTTCCAGAATTTGGTTATTCGCTAAAGAAACCACAGAAAATGCTTCATTAATTTCGAATAAGTCGATGTCGTCTTTAGTTTTGCCTGCTCTTTCTAGAGCAATAGGGATAGCATCAGCAGGGGCTGTGGTAAACCATTCGGGAGCTTTAGCAGCACTGGCGTGGCTTACAATTCTGGCGATTGGAGTTAAACCAAGTTCATTGGCTTTCTCTTTACTCATCAGTAAAACAGCCGCAGCACCATCGTTAATGCTAGAAGCATTTGCTGCAGTTACAGTTCCTTCTTTATCAAAAACCGGACGAAGTGTTGGCACTTTATCAAAGTTTACACGATCTAACTCTTCATCTTTTTCAACCATGGTAACATTACCACGACGATCAGTGACTTTGACTTTAATTAATTCTCCATCAAAATCGCCGTCATCAAATGCTTTTAAGGCTCTTTTGTAAGATTCGATAGCAAACTCATCTTGCTGCTCACGCGAGATATTGCATTCTTTAGCACATAATTCTGCAGCATTTCCCATAGCATAATTATTGTACACATCCCACAAACCATCTTTAAGGATGCCGTCTTCTGTTTGAACGTGCCCGTATTTTGATCCAAATCGTTGTTTCGGGAGGTAATAAGGCACATTGCTCATGCTCTCCATTCCTCCAGCAACCATAACATCAGCCTGACCAAGCATAATTTGATCAGCGGCAATCATGATTGATTTCATTCCGGAAGCACACACTTTATTTACCGTTGTAGCAGGAGTTTTTTCAGAAAGTCCGGCTTTAATTGCGGCTTGTCTTGCTGGAGCCTGTCCAATTCCGGCGCTTAACACGTTCCCCATCACAACTTCTTGTACATCATCAGCTTTAATACCGGCTGATTTAACTACTTCGAGAATTGCCATTGCTCCTAATTCGGGAGCTGTGAAAGATGCTAATGCACCGCCAAATGTTCCGATTGGAGTTCGTTTTGCTTCAACAATTACTACGTTCTTCATGAATATATTCTGATGGGAAATTTGTATTAAAAAAGCGCTTTTTTAGCGGGTACGAAAGATAGAAAAATGCTTCGAAAAAAACGGATTAAAATGCCTGCTCGAGATCAGCGATTAAATCTTCTGCATCCTCAATACCAACCGATATTCTAATCAAAGAATCTTCTAAACCAGATTTTTCACGAAGTTCTTTTGGGATGGATCCGTGCGTCATTGATGCGGGATTACTTATTAAAGACTCAACCCCACCAAGGCTTTCAGCTAGAGTGAAAAGTTTTGTGCTACTCATAAACTTAGTAGCCGCTTCAATCGAGTTATCCTTTAATGTAAAGGAAAGCATGGCACCGAAGTCGTCCATTTGTGTATTTGCAAGTTCATGCTGTGGGTGATGACTTAAACCGGGATATAAAACCTTTCCAACTTTTGGGTGTTGATCGAGGAAAGTTGCTATCTTTTTTGCGTTTTCAACCGAGCGTTCAACTCGAACGGCCAAAGTTTTAATTCCACGTAGAGTTAAATAGCAATCCATTGGGCCGGGAACAGCGCCACCGGCTTTTACTTGAAACCGTAGGTTCTCCATAATTGCCGGGTGAGAACTGGCAACAGCTCCATGAATTACATCAGAGTGCCCAGCTAAGTACTTTGTAGCACTATGCAGCACAGCATCGGCACCAAATTCTAATGGGCGCTGTAAATAGGGCGAGGCAAATGTGTTATCAACAACCGAAAGTATATCTCGCTCTTTTGCTATATCAATAAGACCTTTTAAATCCACGATTCTAAGCAATGGATTGGTAGGTGTTTCAATCCAAATCATCTTAGTATTTGGGCGAATCGAATCTTTAACAAGGTCGAGATCGGTCATATTGATAAACGTAAATTCGATACCATATGGCTCAAAAATACTGGTAAACAATCGGTATGAACCGCCATATAAATCATCGGAAGAAAGAATATGATCGCCGGGGCGAAACATCTTCATCAAAGCATCCATAGCTGCAACCCCGCTTGAGAAACAAGCACATTCGTCAGCTCCTTCAAGGCCGGCAATTAGCTTTTCAAGTGCGGTTCGTGTCGGGTTTCCTACGCGTGCATAGTCGTAGCCTTGATGCACATTCGGTGCGGCTTGTTTGAACGTAGAAGTTTGAAAAATAGGGGGCATTACTGCACCGGAAGTTTCCTCCGGCTTTTGCCCGGCATGGATAGCTTTTGTATTAAATTTCATAAGAATTAAGAGTCGCTAAAACGATTGTTTTTTAGCCTTTCTAACATATCAATGCTGGCATTAATTTCGGGATCACCCGGTTGCATCGATAGTAGGATTTGATAGTATTGAATGGAAAAGTCGAGTAAAGCTTCAGCTTTGTTCAGGTAAGATAGTTTATCTTCATCAGCAGAAATAGCCGAAAGTGAGAGATACATGGCCGTCATATTATTATAAAAAACAGCTAAACTTTGCACATATTCCTGCTCGGTGCTTTCTAGTTCGTAAGCTTTGATCAACTGCTCTTCAGCTTGTTCACTTACACCTTCAGCTTCAAATTTTAGCTGATCAATATAGGTAGGATCATTTGCGATATACGCATCTGTTAAATCTTCCAGAATGCCTTCAGCAATAAAAAACAATTGAGTACCATATACATTACGCACTCGGGCATCATTTGGAAATTGGATGACTAACTGCTCCAGTAAATCAACTGCTTTTTCGCGTTGCTGATTAAGGATGTAGGTGTTCACTAAACCAAAAGCGATATTTTTATTCGCTGTTACATCGGTGTTTGCGAGTTCGTAATAAAAAATTGCCTGTTCAGAATTATTATTCTGTAAATGGAGAAAGCCAAGATACTCGTATAACTTATCCGGCACATCTGCTAATGTCGTTTGAGCTTCATTTAGTGCTTCAATTGCCGCTGACAGGTTGTTCGAATTATATAAAGCTACAGCTAGCGACATATAGGCTTTATGATCTTGCGGATTTAAAATTAAAGCATTTTCAAAATGTACAATCGCAAATTCAATTCTGTTTTCTGTAGTCTGATTTTCATACAGATCGGTGCCTGTATTGAGCTCGTTGGCCCAGGCAGCGTTAAGTTCGTTAGAAATGATTATAGACTGATCGTTCGTGAGTTCCATATCTGAAGCACTGTTAAAAGAGGCCACAGCATTTAGGTAGAATTCAGATCGATCAAAAACATCAACATCGTCAGCAAGTATTAGGTAAATCTGACCTTGTTGAATTAATAAATCCGGTTGATTTGGATTTTCAGATAAGGATGCATCAATTGCATTAAGCGCCTCGGTGTATTGCCGTCCATCTACCATTGTTGATATGGTTGGCGCTGATGATGAACATGCGAAAAAAAACCCGATTGCAAGCACAAGGCCTGCAAATCGGGAGTATTGAATCTTGTTAGATAAGATAATGTGCATTACATGCCTGCTTTTTCCATCGCCGCTTCCGCTTTTTCGCGGTAGTCGAGCAATGTGTAAATTCTAAAGAGTGTTTCCCAAATACCTTGATCGTCAGGATTTAGTTCCGCAGCTCTTTCATAGTTTAACATAGCTTTTTCAGCTTCAGCACGAGCTAACTCATCTAATTGAGCAGCTTCGTCATTGTCGGTAGTCATATTACGTTGCTCAAATAATGCAGCCGCCTTGTTTTGATATAGAATACCAAGTGTATTAAAACTTACCGGATTGGAGTCATCAAGCTCAATTGCATTTAAGAGCGAAGCTTCAGCACGGTTTGTTAGATCATCCTGCATCTCAAGAATTTCTTGATTTCTGGCTTCCAGAGCTTCGATTTCAGCATCATTTCCTGATCCAGCCTTAAGATCATAAATCTTATCGTTGTTTTCCTGATACTCATCGCTTAATTCTTGAACGCGTTGATAGATCTGAGTTCCAACCACTAAGTGATACTGTGGGTTGTTAGGTTCGCGAGCGATAAGCTCAGCAACAACTTCAAGAGCTGCATCAGTTTGGCCGGTTTGGAAAAGAGCATCTGCTTTTTTCTGCACTAAGAATACGCTGTCAGGATAAATTTCAAGACCGGTATTTACTGATTCCAGAGCTTTGTCATAATCATCAAGCATAAAGTAGTAAGATGCTAAACGATCGTAATCGGCAGCGTCAGCTTCACCTCTGATTTCGATGGCTCTAACTAAAGAACTTGATGCACCAGCATAATTGCCATCCATGTGATAAATTTGAGCAAGTACATCATGCGAAAGTGCACTATCAGGATTGATAGTTACAGCATTTTGAAGATGCGCGATAGCCATTTTGAGAGGTTGATCAACAGAGGCCATAACACTATCGTCGGTGGCGTATCCAATGGCAGCATTGTGCTCGCGGCTCCAGCTTTCGATGGTTAATTCAGTGATTTGTTCTGCTTCAAATGGGGGCTCTTCCATTGCTTCGAATTTCTCACGAGCAATCATTAAGTTTTCTCTCATGTCTACCAAAATAGGCTTACGATCGGTTACTACCTGCTCGTTTGCAGCAATTCGGCTCAAAGCATATGCTTTGTAGTAGTTTGCTTGACCGTTTGTTGGTTCCGCTGCGATAGCCGAATCTGCGGCTACAAGAGCTGCGTCGTAATTCTGTGAATTGATACCCTGCTTAATTGGTGTTATTAACTCATTCTCAGGTCCACAACTAATAAGTAGAAAAGTAAGAGCAAACACGCTAAAGAGACTGTAAAAGTGCTTTTTCATTGCGAGTGTTTTGAGTGTGTATAATTGAAATAGTTACTAGATTAGGAAAAGTAACCATATAATGAACTTTCTGCAATTAATCGCAGATCTTGTTCGCTTAAAAATAATGCAATTGGAGTATCAAAAATGAAGGAAATTGTTTCAACCGAAAAAGCACCTGCTGCAATCGGTCCATATAGCCAAGCTACTGTTCACAACAACATCATTTATTGCTCGGGACAAATACCTTTAGATCCTGAATCAATGGAGATAGTTGGCGAAGATGTAACCACTCAGGCAAAACAAGTAATGTCTAATCTTGAAGCGGTTTTAACTGCTGCAGGATCCGATTTTTCTAAAGTGCTGAAATGTTCAATCTTTCTGGATAGCATGGATGACTTTGGAGCAGTAAATGAAGTGTACGGCGCTCACTTTACTGAAAATCCACCGGCGCGCGAAACGGTTGCAGTTCAAACTCTTCCGAAAAACGTAATGGTTGAAATCAGCTGTATTGCTTATAAATAGATAGTTACACTATCTATAAAAAGTCTGATAATCAGAATTACCCGCATTGTCGCTTACAATAACTTCAATGCGGTTTCTTTTTTCTGGCTCGAAGTTTGGAAGAATATAAATCAATAAATTTTCTTCGAAATCATATTCAGTAATACCACGAATCCCGTTAACTCGAATTTCGCTTTTCGTGAAATCGATACCTGAAAATTCATCACTTACTGAAATTTCCACCTGCCAATTGCCCCATTCTTTCTGAAGCAATTCAACTCCATTTATTGTAGGTGGAGTTGCATCTGAAAATACTACAAATTCACCAAGAGCATCAGTCTGTGCGTGGAGGGTATTCCCAATTAAGCGTGACGATATGTGCGAAAATCGTTCTCTTTTCGGGTCAAAATGAAATAATTGAGGGTTCGACCCTAACGTATCAATCTGATCAACATAGTACTGAATATAGATTTTGTTGCGCATTGGGGCGGAATATGGCTGCACTTGAAGTGATGGAAATCCTTGAAACCTGGAAGTAAATACAGCAACGCTCATTTCATCGAACGTACTACCGCTTGGGATATGAATCTTAACGTTTCGATCTGGAGACCAAAAAGTATGCTTATTCTCCGGATTGAAGCGATTGAATAGAATTTCGTGGCCATTGTAATAAAGCAACTGTTGATCCGACGCTTTATCCCAAGGAACACCAAAATCGGGTTCTTTTAGATTAAGAGTTGAGCTACTATGCTGCACTACCCAATCATTTCTCCAGTACCAATTACCAATTTTAGGTGCATCTTGCACTATCACAGAAGGAGATTTTGTGCCCTTTTGAACTTCAAACCTTGCAATGGTTTCGTTTCCATAAATATCTGAAACTGTTATTGAGTATTCTCGGGAAACTGAATCTGGAATAATAATACCCTTGCCGAATTTTGAGTTGTAAAAAGGGACGGACACTTGCGAATCTGAAAAAAGAGTTTGGTAAGACCTGCGCGATGATGAGTAAGCAGGAATCCGATCGAGGGGCATAGTTTCGGCTTCATCAAAATTGAATGATCGATGTGTGCTACTAAATAAAGTATCGTGAAGATGTGAAAGTGAGAAGCTGTACGAAGCATATTTATTAGTCACATCGTTTGCACCATCATACTCCGAAATGGTTATTCCAATTGGACCATCAGCAATAAATTTGCCAAAATAAAACGTGCCGTCTGGTTTAGTTTCGGGATATGATATTCTTGGATATTTACTCCCGTTAATGGTTGTTTTATCAGACATGGGTAAAACCAACAGTGAGGTAATCCGTGGGGCAATAGTATCATCAATGCTCAAATTTGTTTGTAAAGCATTAATCGCATTGTCGTTTCCATCTCTAATCTCAAAATGCAGATGAGGAGGGCCCACACCGGTTGAGCCTGTATAACCGATTACATCACCTTGTTCAAAAACCCACTTATTTTTTGGAAGGTTGATGTCGATTTCGAAAGTATGTGAAATCAACCGAAGAGAATCGATGTAACTTTGTAATTCCGGTATAAATCGCTGTAAATGAGCATAAACGGTTACGCTACCGTCATCGTGTGTGAGATAAAGAACTCTTCCATAGCCTTGCGAAGAAATAGCCATTCGACTGAGGTAGCCATTTTTGCTCGCGAATACTTTGTAGCCTTCACGTCCCCAGGTTTTAATGTCCAAGCCGGAATGGAAATGTGCTGAGCGAGTTTCTGCAAAAGTTGAGCTCAAATATGGACTGGCATCGGTAGGCCAGATGTAACCATCGTTTTGGGCAAAAAGTTGAGAAGCAGATAGAATCGTAAAAAAACTGAGAACAAGAAAAGTTCGCATTACTGAATGGTTACACTCACAGATAGTTTGTGATTTGGTAGACTAGCCGTAACTACATCACCGGATTCTATAGCGGAAACTCCGGCTGGAGTTCCTGTAAATATTAAATCTCCGGGTTGTAAGGTAAAAATGGTCGACAAGTAAGCAATCAATTTCTGGAACGTGAATATCATTTGATCTGTGTTTCCTGATTGTCTCACTTGATCATTTACCGATAGTTCAATTTGAATTGATACGGGACCAAAGTGCGAGAGCGGTTTGAATTCACTTATTGGTGCGAAACCATCAAATCCTTTTGCCACCGACCAAGGCAGTCCGGCTTTTTTTGCTTCCGCTTGAAGATCACGAGCGGTAAAGTCTATTCCAACACCGATGCCTGCAATGTAATCTGTAGCGCTCTCTTCAGTGATGTTTTTCCCGGACGCGCCAATGGCCAAGACTAGTTCACCTTCATGGTGCACATTGTTGCTTTGTTTAGGGATGAAAACAGTATCGCCATCAAAACAAATGGATGAGGTTGGTTTCAAAAAGACGATAGGTGCGCTGGGTGTTTCAGCGTTCATCTCTTTTGCATGGTCTGCAAAATTGCGACCAATACAGTAAATATTGCGAATGGAGATATCAAGCCCCGGAATAGTTGGATTGTTCATATCGCAAATATAAAAAAAGCCACGCTGTTGTAGCGCGGCTTTTTAAAATCCTAACAAATTATTTAGGCAGTTTCTACATTCACGAACTTACGTCCGCCCTGTGCAGTACTGAATGAAACGTGACCTTCAGCAACGGCAAATAAAGTATCGTCGCCTCCACGTTTTACATTTAATCCGGGGTGAAACTTTGTGCCGCGCTGACGAACGAGAATGCCACCAGCTCTCACGAATTCTCCACCAAATTTCTTTACACCAAGTCGTTTACTTTCAGAATCTCTACCGTTTTTGGTCGAACCCTGACCTTTCTTATGTGCCATTGATTATTCGATTAAAGTTATTGGTTTAGCTGAGGGCTTCGATTAGTTCAGCTTTCTTCAAGCTGCTGTAACCTTCAAGGCCTCGTTCTTTAGCTAGTGCTTTTAGTTCTGCAACAGTCATAGAAGATAAATCCGTGCTTTCTGTTGCTTCAGCAGTGTCAGCTTTTTTCTCTGCTTTAGCAGGAGCTGCTTTTTTTGCGCCGTTTAGAGAGATACCGTCAATCTTAATCTGAGACATGATTTGACGATGGCCATTCATTTTCTGATAGCCTTTTCTTCTCTTCTTTTTGAATACTAAAACTTTGTCGGCTTTCACTTCTTCAAGTAAGGTAGCGTTTACCACAGCACCATCTACCGTTGGAGTGCCAACTTTAACTCCATTATCATCTTTTATTAATAATACATCTTCAAAAGTAACTGTATCACCTTCTACATTTTGTCTGTCGACAAAAAGAGTATCGTTTTCAGAAACTTTGTATTGATGTCCGCCAATTTTTACGACCGCGTACATGATCAAATATCTTAATTTTGCGATTTCTTCAGAGCTTGATAAGATACGGCACTAATTTATTTATTTCAAAAGTAAAGTTGAGTTACCGTATTAAATTTTCTAAGAGATTAAGCAACTTTGCTTGTAGCCCGTTGAAAGCCCTGCCTATTTACATGGCCTATGTATTTGCCGATGATTCGAACTTCTTCAAAAACATCGGGAGCAACATGAATATCGTCGTATTCTTCGTTTGCTGCTTCCAGGCGTAACCCATTCTCATCCCAAAAAATTCTTTTCAAGGTAGTCTCACCATTATAGAGTACTGCCCCAATCTCACCGTTGTTTAACTCAGTATCCATCAAAAGAACGAAATCGCCATCGTAAATATCGGCGTCTTTCATACTAAAGCCCGAAACTCTGAGCGCGAAAAGTTTATCCAGATTCGGGAATAAGGTAGACATAGTGATGTTGCCCAAGTCTGCTTCAACAGCTTCTTGTAAGTAACCTGCAGCGATTAAGCCACGCACCGGAATGCCTTCTTCTTGAACATCAGAGCCGAAAGCGGCTTTCTTTTCGGGAGGAAGATCATATTCTTCATCATTTTTTTTAACGAGGTATCCCTTTTTTAATAAAGCCTGTATGTTCTGGGTTACAGAATTCGGTGATTTGTAGCCAAAAAATTCAGCAATTTCCCTATAGGTAGGCCAAACATCATGCTCGTTTTTATAATCGAGGATGTAGTTAAAAAATTCCTGCTGTTTTCTGGTTAAATGCGCATTATCCATAGCAAAGTGATTTAATGTATAAAACATGTGTAAGTAAAGGAGAAAATAAATGAACTGCAATAAAAAATGTGTGCAAAATATGTATAAGTGGGTTATAGGTACTTTTTTGTTTTTGCACATTGCTTGCACTACGGTAGATCCCGAATCAAAGCGGATTTTAACGGATGAGTTTCCACAAGTATATGAACACATCTTTGCTCGTGATGGTGATGCACTTCTCGAATTTGTTGATCATCCTGATTCGCTTGTGCAATCACTTGCCTGGCGTGGAATTATGAACTCTGAAGTGGAAGATCTTGATCTACAGATACAAAAAGTGATGGAAGCAAATACTGAAGCGGCATGGGCTTCGCTTTGGTTTAAAGAGTTAGACGACAAACATTTCAATTACTTCCATCAATTATGGAATCAATCCCCACATTTACGAAATGGATTACTTACGCTGTTTGCTGAACAAGGAAACCGGGAAACTTTTGAATTGCTCATCCGACAAGAAAAAAAAGGGGATGAAGCTTTCGATTATAAATTGGCCTATGCAACCGGGAGCCGATCTCGTTTGATTGAATTGAACACAGAGGAAGAATTGCGGTTAATAGATCTCGCTCTGGTCACCAAAAAGGCAACAATTACACAGGCATATTTATATGGATATTATCGCGGGCGAAAGCCATTTAGTCCCGAGGCAGAGCAATATTTGATCAACGAATGGCAAAATTATTATCCGATAGGGGACGCAGGGAACCAAAGTATTGTACGGATTCTTTCTCAAAATCAGCTAGATCAAGTACTGTTAAAATTCACCCTCGATAAATTCGAACGGATGGATGTTCAACTTGCCGTTGAAATAGCACAAGCAATCGCTCGAAATGAAGCTTACGAACGCTCTCCAATAGTTTTGAATGCCTTATTAAACCATCGGAATCCGAATGTTCAGATTGCAGCGCTGCAGGCAATTCAGCAACATCAGGATATTGCTGAACGGTTATTTGGTGATATCATGAATAAAATTGCTCTGGTCGACTATCGGGATCCACTAGCGAGAATGACAGCCTTTAACACCATTAACGAGCCGGAGCGCTACCTTGATGAAATGTTAGCATTGGCTGAGAACGAACCATATTTGCAAGGCCTCAAATATCAGATTTTAGGCAAAATATATTCTGATAATGAAATGTTGAACACCTTTTACGAAGATGTTCAGAAAGAAAATTATCTGCTGAAATTCTATGCTATCCAAGGGCTTTCGAGCTGGTGGCGTGCATTAAGTGAAAAAAGCAAAGTTGAATTGATTGACGATGTTAAAGCGATCATCAACAATGCTTTTGAGATGCAAGATCGAAGTATAGCCGTTTCACTTTCTTCTTTTGTAGGTGATAGCTTGTTGTTTAATGAAGGAGATTATAGTTCGTTGGAGCAACATTTACTGAGCTATTCATTACCGGCAGATGTAGAAGTTTATCAAGCTTATTCGAACGTTTTGTTCGAGCGATTTAAGGATCAAGCTGAGCCATTTATTCAAGAGTTGGCTGGGCAAGCTAATAGTGCATTAAACAACACACTTTCAAACACAGGCTGGGTTGTTGAAGCTGAATCCGGTGGTGCCAAAGAGTTTAGAAAACCGGACTGGAAGCGCGTAGCTAAAATTACGGCAAATCCATACGTGGTCATCGAAACGGCGAAAGGGGACATCACCCTGAAACAGGATGTGTTCAAAGCTCCGGTTTCTATTGCCGGAATTAATGCTTTAATAAAAGAAAGAGCTTACAACGGAACTCCATTTCATCGGGTGATTCCAAATTTCGTAGTTCAGGGTGGAGATGTTGAAACGGGAAACGGGTTTGGCGGTCCGGACTTTGTTGTGCCTACCGAAGGCAGCGAAACCATGTATCATCGCGGAGTGGTAGGAATTGCCAGCGCGGGTTTAGATACCGAAGGAAGTCAGTTTTTCATCATGCATCAATGGAAACCACATTTAAACGGACGCTATACGGTAATCGGTGAAGTGGTGGAAGGAATGGATGTGGTTGATCGGATCACTCAAGGCGATGTAATCGAACGAATGCGGTGGTATTAACACCGCGCCATTTTTTTCTTTCTGCCTATGTAGCCTTTATCTGCCATTTTCTGCAGATAAGGTTTAATTTCAGGGACTTTACAATTGGTTTCACCCATAAATACCTTCACCTTACCAATTTGCTCGCCTAAGCTCATCGCTTTTTCGGTGAGTGATTCAACAAAAGCTCCTGCAGCTAAAATAAAGCCATTCATAGTATAACTGACACGGTTTTCATCCTCATGTAGATGCTTTGCTGCTCGATCCATTAATGAACGAATTAAATCTGTATCAATCTCCTCATCCGGCGTGATGGAAAGTAAGGAGGAATAGGTACTCCAGCCGGCAGCAGCTATCATTTCATCGTTGCTTTCTATCCATTCTGAGGCTAACTCCCAGCCAAATCGGCTTTCGGCGGCGACCCAAGCAACGGTATATTCGCTTATCATGTACCAATAAGCCTGCTCTACCCATTGTTGAAGTTGTTCTTTGGTGATTTGCTTTTCATCGGCGATGAGCCCGGCCAGATACATTGCATCCGAATTTCCGGTATCGTAAAGTTTAAGCGAGAGCTCGTGATCTTTTTTAATTTTTTTCTGGATGGGTTTTAGATCGCCCACTTTCACTCCAAAAAATGGCTCTTGGGCACCATGCTTTATCAATATACTTTTGGTTTGATCATTTCCCTTCTCTTTCAGATAGGCCATTATTTCATCAAAAGTCATAAGAACTCCGTTTAATATTGAGAGCTAAATTGAATTAAAGATTGTTCAAAATCCAATTCTTAAATACTTGCTTGAAAAATGGTGAAAATGGAGCCTTAGCTATTTCTTCAGAACTTGTACACATCTCAGCAATTTTTAAATCGTGATTTGCTTCGGGAATGATTTGCAAACTGAAGTTATCAGGTACAGAGTGCTGAAAGGTTTCGTTTAACACCCCGATTGCCCAGCCCGGATAAACGTCTGCATCATTTTCGGCAAAGGCAAAAAAGGCAGGCATTTCAATTTCTAATAAATGAGGTGCAGGATCAAAAAAGCGAAGTTCGCGAAGTTGGCGCCATTCTTTTTTTACCGGAAACCAGGATACCCAATTAATGTCTGAAATAGCTTTTTTCCCTGCTTTATCGAAAGCCTCGTTTTCCGGCACACCGACGCAAAGATCGTCGCTGTAATATTCGTTGGTAAGTTTGAGCTGCATATTAAAAGTGGGTGCTGCAAGCGATGCCATCACTTTAAACTCATTTTGATATCGGTCAGCCATTATTTGAGCAACCCATCCGCCTTGGCTGTGCCCCACAATTCCAATTCGATCGGAGTCGATTCTGCCCTGAGTTTTTAAAAAGTCGATAGCAGCTTTTGCATCTGCTGCCCGTTCATATAAATCGGTTCGTTGCCATGCCCCCTCGCTCTTGCCAACCCCTCGCTTATCGAAGTATAATAGCGCAAAGCCTTCCTCCAAAAATAGCTGCTCAAGGTTTTCTTCAACAAACTCTTTATATAAAGTACGATGCGATGAGAAGGCTCCCGATCCTGCTAAAAAAATTAAAATCGGAGCGTTTTGGGCGGTATCAGGAATGATTAATTCGCCATGAAGTGTGAACCTGCCATTATCAAAAGTTACATTAGTTCGGGTAACGTCAAAATTCTGAGCTGTAATGACAGATGTGCCAATAAATAGCATCAAAAGCATACTCAAACCAATCATTTTAACAGACTGATTGAAGCCGATTGCAATAGAGAAAAAGCGTTTTCCGAATGTAACTGTGTTGTTTTCCAAATTTTTTACCAACAAGTATGTGCTGCTCAAATAGCCGATTTATTTACAGCAAGTTATTCAATTTTAAGTATTAAATAAAAAAGGTATGTCGCTCAAAACATACCTTTTACATCTCGGGTTTGTTGGTACTAAAATTCTTGTGTACTGATGGTCGTAAAAAATGAGCATCGGGTGGTTGATGCTTGGTCGGTGCTTTTCACCCGATGCTCTTTTATAACATTGTGACTCACAATTCAGGATCAGAATTCGAAATCACAGTTTGTGTTCATCGGTAATACACGCAGATAGGTGACATCCCCTAAACGAAAATGAAATTATTTTTGAGCGGCTACACTTTTTTGCAATTCAGGTAGAACACGCTCTTGAAACCAAGGATTTTTCTTGAGCCAAATATTATTTCTTGGCGATGGATGCGGTAAGGGAAAATAGGGGGTAGGGCAGCGCTCGAACTCTTTTACTCGTTGCGTGAGTGTGTTCTTATCAGAGAGGTAATAGTTCTGAGCGTATGTACCAATTAGCAAAATAAGTGAAAGATTCGGCATCGAAGCTAACAAAAGTTCATGCCAAGTGGGGGCACATTCGGGACGGGGAGGATTGTCGCCGGTTTTGCCACGGCCGGGATAACAAAATCCCATGGGGACTAAAGCAAATAGCTCTGGATTGTAGAATTCTTGATTGGAAACATCTAGCCATTCTCGAAGACGATTTCCACTTGGATCGTCCCAAGCAATGCCTGTTTGGTGAACCTTGCTACCCGGCGCCTGCCCAATGATGCAGATCCTAGATTCTTCCGATGCCTGAACAACTGGGTTTGGGCCCAGAGGAAGATGCTCTGCACAAATCGTACAGTTTTTGATATCCCGTAGCAGGGATTCCACTTTTAACGTCCGCTACTTGGCTCGGGAGTTGAGCTTGTGTCAGGGAAAAGAACGGTGCGTTGTTCCTCGAACCAGTCGGCCAAGAATGTTCTTTCTTCATCGGTTAAGCGAGCTTCGGCATGTGCCCAGGTAAACGATGGTAACGGCATTTCTTCACTTAAAATGTACTCAGCAGCTTCTTCCAGTTTGTGATCAGCCCGGCGCTGCGAATAATTTCCGAACTCGGAGAAGTTTAACTCACTGCGACCGTGATCGATGTGATCTTTAATCCACCAGGCAACCGGCTGAATGTTGGTGTACCAAGGATACCGTGTATTATTAGAATGACAATCGTAGCACGCCGTTTTTAGGATGGTTGTTACTTCTTCCGGGGGATTGGCAATGTTCATGAAGTCATTCGCGGGATCGGAAACCGGATTGGTTTTATCAATTTGAAAAAACTGAAGAATTACTAGTACCGCGAGTAAACCGAATGCTATTTTTTGGATCATGTCTCTGTCCTTTTAAGCTGAAAGTAAAAAGCTGAGTTTTACGATGCTATCCCTTTGGTGTAAAAGATTGAATGCCGGTGATTTCACGCCCTAAAATCAAGCCATGTATATCATAAGTGCCTTCATAAGTATTCACTGATTCTAGATTCATCATGTGATGGATAATTCGATAATCTCCGGTGATGCCGTTTCCACCGTGCATATCGCGTGCGATACGGGCAATTTCGAGTGCTTTCCCACAATTATTTCGCTTTGCAAGGGAAGTCATAGATGGATGATCACGCCCTTCGTCTTTAAGTTTACCTAATCGAAGCGCCAGCATTTGCATAGCGGTGATATCGGTAAGCATGTTGGCAAGTTTGGTTTGGATCAATTGATTTGCAGCTAATGGCTTTCCAAACTGCTTTCGATCAAGCACATATTGTCGAGATTTCTGATAACAAAACTCTGCTGCACCAATGGTTCCCCATGCGATTCCGTATCGAGCACTGTTCAAGCACATGAACGGACCTTTCAGGCCTTTGATATCAGGAAATGCATTTTCATCCGGCACAAAAACATCATCAAATACTAACTCTCCGGTTTCTGAAGCGCGTAAGCTCATTTTGTATTTGGTGTGTGGTGCAGAAAAGCCTTTCATTCCTTTCTCTACGATGAATCCGCGAATTACTCCCTCATCCGAAGGCGATTCTTTCGCTTTTGCCCAAACAACGGCAACATCGGCAATAGGGGAGTTGGTGATCCACATTTTGGCGCCGTTTAGTTTCCATCCGCCATCCACTTTTAGTGCGGTAGTTACCATCGAGCCGGGATCTGAGCCGTGATCGGGTTCGGTTAACCCAAAGCAACCGATTGTCACACCGGCGGCCAATTTTGGGATAAAACGATGCTTCTGCTCTTCGGTGCCGAAAATCGAAATGGGGTACATCACCAACGACGATTGCACACTCATAAACGATCGATAACCGGAATCTACGCGTTCAACTTCACGGGCTACTAGGCCATAAGCAGTATAACTCGCACCTGCTCCACCATATTCTTCGGGGATATTCACTCCCAATAAGCCCATTTCACCCATCTCCCGAGCGATGTCTTGATCGAAATATTCTTCGGTATTTCCTTTTAAAGCACGTGGCTCTAGTTTCGATTGAGCATAATCACGAGCGGTTTCCATAATCAGGCGATCTTCTTCGCCTAATTCAGATTCAAATAGTAGCGCGTCGTCGATGTTGAATAGGTTTTTAGCCATGAGCTATTACAATTAGGCTTATTTGTTTATTTGGATGGTAAGAATAGTGTTGTTTTAAAAGAAGAAAAAAAGAAAAAATGTTTGGTGCTAAATGCTGAACAAGAAAAACATTCATTCAACATTTAGCACTTACACTTTAACATTTAAGCAAGGCTTTTTTTCAACTCTCTGGCTATCACCAATCGTTGAACTTCGGTTGTACCTTCACCGATGGTCATCAGTTTAGAATCGCGCAAGAATCGCTCTACATGGTATTCTTTGGTATATCCGTATCCACCATGAATTTGAACTGCTTCTAAAGCAGCGCGAACAGAAAGTTCGCTGGAGAATAGTTTAGCCATCGATGCTTCCATAGTATATGGTTTGCCCAAGTCTTTTAACCAGGCAGCACGCCAAACCAAGAGTCGCGCGGCATCAATTTCAGTAGCCATATCAACCAGTTTGCCTTCCATATATTGGAAGTTTCCGATCTCGGTACCGAATTGCTTGCGCTCCATCGAGTATTTCAATGATTCTTCGTATGCGCCTCGAGCAATCCCAACCGAAAGAGCCGCGATTCCTACTCTACCGCCGTCCAATACTTTCATGGTGTCGATAAAACCCATGCCTTCTTCGCCAAGCAGGTTTTCAGCCGGAACAACAACATTTTCGAAGACAACTTCAGTTGTGTCGGACGAATTCATGCCTAATTTATGCATGCCAATGCCCGGCTTAACACCATCCCATTTGCCTTCAACGATAAATGCGCTGATGCCTTTTGTTCCTTTAGTCGGATCGGTTTTGGCCAGTACTACATAAACATCGCCAACCGAACCTTGTGTGATAAAGATCTTTGAGCCATTTAGGATGTAATTGTCGCCATCCTTAACAGCCGTGGTCTTCATACCAGAAGCATCCGAACCCGACCCAGGTTCTGTTAAACACCAAGCTCCGAGCTTTTCGCCCGAGCACATGCTGGGCATATATTTCATTTTTTGATCGTGATTTCCGGCAATTGCAATATGCCCGGTGCCCAACGATGTATGCGAAGCTACAGTAAGTGCAAGTGAGGCATCCCAACGGGCAATTTCTTCGATGGCTAAACAAAAACTAAGTGTATCGAATCCGCCACCGCCGTATTGCTCAGGGTGATAGATTCCCAACATACCCAACTCGCCGAGTTGCTTTACAATATCGTGGGGGAATTTTTTATTCTCATCTCTCTCCATTACGGTTGGCGCTACTGTGCGCTCAACAAAATCGCGAACACTGTCGCGAATCATTTTTTGGTCTTCGTTTAATTCAAACGAAAGGGCTTGTTCTGCTACTTCTTGCATCTTGTAAATAGTATTGTTTTTAGTTTGTGGAACCGCTTCCAAAATACAAAAAAACCAACCCATTCGATTGTTAAAAAATCAAAGGAAATATTAAATATTGACAGGAATATGTAAATATGCTAATATGTTTACATGAGAACGACTATTGATTTACCCGATGATTTAATGAAAAGTGCAAAGATACGCGCAGTTGAAGAGGGTATATCTCTGAAACAGCTATTTATACGAGCGTTGAATACTGAGCTGAATTCTTCAAAGAAAATTATTAGCGATGAGCCTGCTAAGCCAGTTGATACTAGTTTTAGAAAAGGATTAAGCAAGGGAACAGCACAGCTTAATTCATCAAAATCCGGATTTTCAGCTTTTAAAATTAACAAACCATGATCTTATTAGATACGCATGTGTGGTTGTGGTGGCTCTTGGAAGAAGGCGATTTGGATGAGTCGGAAAGAGCAATAATAGATGAGCAAGCCCTTAATGGCGAGGTGATGATATCTGCGGCTACGATTTGGGAAGCTGAGCTATTACACCGGCAGGGGGCGTTACTATTAGAGCCAGATTTTGAGAGTTGGATTCGCCAAGCAACCTCACCAAAAATTTGCCAGGTTATACCAATAGATGAGGAAATAATCTTAGCTCAACAAAAGTTGCCGGAAAACTTTCCCGAAGACCCTGCTGATAGACTTATTGTAGCAACGGCGTTATTAAAAGAGATACCTTTGGCTACTAAAGATGAGGTGCTTCAAGGGTTAGGGTATTAAACTAAATGATTGAGTAATTTTAAGAGCTCAATTCTTCAGCGAATCACCCAAAGTTCCAATTTACGCCGCGACCGATTTCCGGGTCCGGGTAATTCCAATCAACCGCCCCTTGATCACAGGCATACATACAAGTACCACATTCGATGCAGTCTTCCACCTGAAAATGGACTTTGTTTTCCTCATCCATAGTGTAGCAATTCGCCGGACAAACCCAGGTAGTACATTTATGCGGGCAGCCAGAATTGCAAATATCGGTATCCACCACAATATGTGGCTTGATCTGCGATTTCGATTGGTTTCGATAATTTACGAGGCCGAGTCGTTCGGCAAGATTTAGTAATTTCATATGAGTGAAAAGTGAAAAGTGAAAAGTGAAAACTTTAGGTTTTGATCATTGATGAAAGTAGAGCAAAGACTTGATTTGCTAAGTCACTCAAATTCTTGGTGGAATCTGAATTTATATAACCAAGATTAAGTGAGATTTCAACTTGGGCATCTAGTTCAACTAAAGAAGATCTGGCAATAACATAAAACCTAGTACGCTCTTTAGATGAAGTTCTAGAAGCACCTTCTGAGATGTTTGAAATGATTGACACAGCTGCTCTTCGCATTTGACTTGAAAGACCAAATGTTTCGCTTTTAGGAAAGTTACTCGTTAAAAGATAAATCTCACTAACAAGCTCAACACTTCGTTTATATACGGCTAGGTTTTTATGATTTAATTTGATCATTTGTTTGTCATTAATTTGATTTAAACAGCACAGATCACAACATTTTTGCCTTTTGCCTTTTGCCTTTTGCCTTTTGCCTTTTGCCTAGAGGCTCTTCCTAGCTTTAAATCCTAATTTCAATAATTCCCAGAGGGATGCATGTCGTTTAATTGCTCCAAGGAGCATCTTTTCAGACTTCGGTGTTGGTTCATTCTTAATAGTGAAAAACTGTCGACCGAAATCACATACCAAGTTTGGTACTTTATTCTGCATTGTATCGGTATGTAGAAGGTGCACCGCATCTTGGAAATTGTTAATGTCTTTCATCACATAGCTATCATCCAATTTTGAACGATAATTTTTGAGAGTAGCCGCGCTGAAGTCGCCCTTCTCTTTTGCTTCGATAATGGTTTCAGCAGCCAAAATTCCAGATCGCATGGCGTAATCCATTCCCTGGATCGCTTTTCCGGCATTCATCAATAAATTTGCAGCTTCACCGGCAATCAGAATTCCATCTTTATATAATTCTTTCGGCATTACACGCGAATCTCCCGAAGAAACCACATGAGCAGAATACTCAACCACTTCGCCACCTTTGATAATATCGGCTATGGTTGGATGCGATTTAAAGTGATTCAATAAATCGTGCGGACTGCGTTTTTTCTCACGCATATCTTTAATTCCAATCACCAATCCCAAGCTAATAGTATCGCGGTTGGTGTACAAAAATCCTCCGCCTTCAACACCATCGGTAACCCAACCAACAAACTCGTTACTCATTCCGCTAAGGCCACTCAGTTGGAATTTTTGCTCCAACACCTCCTGATCGAAACGAATAATCTCCTTGATTCCTGTGAGCATATGATCAGCCGGTACGTATTTATCTTGCAAACCAACCTGACGAGTAAGCAAATTGTTAACGCCTTCAGCAATGATCACAGAATCCGCATGAAATTCGTCCTCGCCGGTTTTGATACCCACAGCTTTGCCGTTTTCCATCAATACTTCATCCACTTTGATGTTTGTAGCGATGAAGGAATCCATGGCATAATCGCTGGCATCGATGGCTTCCTGTACTTTTCCGGCAAGCCAATTATCGAATTTCGATCGAAGAACAACTACGCCGGTATACGGCTTTTCGTTAAAATGGGAAGATTTAAAATCGAGCGAAAAGGTGGATTGCTCGTCCATAAAGGTTAGCCGACGATGGTTTACAAATCGCTCCCAACCACCATCTTCTTCCTCCCAATAATTAGGGACAAGTTTGTTGAGGTCATGCCCCCAAAGAACGCCACCGGATACATTTTTAGCTCCGGCAAATTCACCTCGTTCTATGAGGAGGAACTTCATATTGGCTTTAGCCAGCATCATTGAAGCAGCAAGACCGGCAACGCCACCACCAATTACAATACAATCAAATTTATCTTCCATATTATAGCTTTGAGTTTTGAGCTAAGAGATTTGAGGTGAGGAAAGCTCACAACTCAAGCCTCACGTCTCAATACTAATTCTTAATCTTCTTAATCTCTTCGATGAACGGTGGTAGCACCTTGTATAAATCACCAACGATTCCGTAATCGGCCACTTCGAAAATCGGAGCGTCCGCATCTTTGTTGATCGCAACAATCACTTTACTGTTTGCCATACCTGCCACGTGTTGAATTGCACCTGAAATTCCCACCGCGATATATAATTGTGGTGATACCACTTTACCGGTTTGCCCGATTTGAAGGCTAGGATCATACACGCCAGATTCGGTAAGTGCTCGAGACGCACCAATACCCGCATTTAAAACCGAAGCTAATTCAGAAATCAGATTTTTTGCTTCCTCGTCCTTCACTCCACGTCCTGCAGCAACAATTGCATCAGCTTCATTAAGATCAATGGTATCGCCGGTAGCTGAGATAATTTCACGAAGCGTTGCTCTAAGGTCATCAGAATCCACAGAAACATCCAGTGAAACAACTTCAGCGGTTGTCGGATTTTCATTGAGATCGTAAGAACCGGACCGAACAGATACTAAAATTGGATTTCCGGTTACATCAACATTTCCCATGATTTTTGCAGCCATCATTGGGCGCTGGGCAGAAACGTTGTTTCCGTCAAAATTGAACGAAGAAACATCGGCTACAACACCTGCTTTTAATTGAGCGGCAAGTGCACCGAGAACGTCTTTGGTACTTTCGGTAGAAGCGAAAGCTACCAATGCCGGGTTAACAGCTTCGTTAACCTTTACAAGCGCCTTTAAAAGACTTCCGTTTTGATGTTGGCTGAATGCATCGCCCGAAACTGTATAAATTTTTGATGCACCGTATTTTTGAACATCATCAGTGAATGTAGATGCATTTTCGTCGATAATTACCGCTTCGCAAGAAAATCCACCGGCGTCAGCAATCGATTTACAATGGGATAAAACTTCTAGTGATGAACGTTTGATTTTGCCGTCTGAAATGGCAACATAAGTTAAAAGAGTACTCATTCTGTAGAAAAAATTTGATTAAAGGACGTTGGCTTCGGTGTCGAGGAGTTGGGCAACCTTACTTGCAATTTCTTCGGGTTCGCCTTCGAATTTTTGGCCGGCAGCGCGTGCGGGTACCGGTGAGTAAGAAGTTACCTTCGAAACAGCTTCAAGTGCGGCGGCATCCAAATCCATATCAGCAACAGCAATACTTTCAACCGGCTTTCGCTTACTGGCCATAATACCCTTCAGGTTAGGGATGCGAGGCTCGTTCATATCGTTTGAGCAAGTTACCAAGCAAGGTGTTGGCAATGCAATCATTTCTTGTCCGGTATCACCCTGACGTTTTACAATCAGATTTCCATCTTCAATTTCAAGACCTACAGCATTGGTAGCGTAAGGCAGGTTCAATAATTGAGCAACCATTCCTCCGGTCAAGCCCGAATCGGTATCCTGCGATTGTTTCCCAAAAGAAAGAACATCGTATTCTTTGCTCTTTAAAAAATCAGCTAAGATCTGTGCATAGCTGCTCGAATCGTAGGATTCGTCGCCATTGGTTTGGACGTGATATCCTTTTGCAGCTCCCATCGCCAACGCTTTTCGGATGGTTTCGGAAGCTTTTGCAGCCCCGATGCAAATAACTTCTACATCGCCGCCGTATTTTTCAGTTAACACTAAGGCTTCTTCAACAGCAGAGGCATCGTAGGCGTTTAACACCATTCTGTCTCCATCCATCAATAATTCGCCGTCTTTTATTTGGAAAGGTGCGTATACATCAGGCACCATTTTAATGCTTACAATAAATTTCATTCGTTTCGCTTGATGAGGTTTATGGAACCGCTTTTTTGGGCACGGAATATAGGAAAGTAGCGAGTAAAATATCAGCCGGAAATGATCTTTTTATAAGCTGATACCGCTCATTACTTTATACTGTGAATGTATGATAGAATCATTGAAAGATAATATCAATTCAAAGGAGGGCTAGTTTTGAAGTGCCTCGTAATCGTTGAGATGTGCGGAATCGGTATCTCTTAAAATTTGATAAGCCTCAAACTGTATATCCGGTTCGGCATCTTCTAAAATAGAAGCTATTTCTTTTGATTTCGCATCGAAAAAGAGATCGAACAAAAAGTTATTGGTAGCTCGCCGTTTAGCATCTTGAATCACCGTGAGGATTTCAAGTAATTTAGCTCGACTGGCATTCGGATTATCAACAAAAGTATCCAACACTAAGCGATGGTACTCGTAATTCGCTCGCCGAATAACCTCGTAATTATTATTTAAGATGTCGGAAATTAACACAAACCGATTCCGACCATTGTTTGAATTACGTGTCCACCCAATCGAGCTTTCATTTTGTGCAAGATCAACTACATTCTGGGCCTTTTGAAAGTATTCGGTGCCCCCAAGTTCAGAATAGCTATCAAAATCGTACCCAAGCATCAAATTCATGTAGTAGTCGATAAAACCTGTCATTGCTTCAAATTCAAGCTCATCATGAATCAAGCTCTTTCCTTCAGGATAGTTAAATCCCCAGGCACCATCGCTTAAAATCAGCATTCCTGTTTCGTTCAACGTGTTGTAAATAGGACGCCTTGATTGAATTACGGTTTCCGCAGCAAAGTTGAAATCCTGATCACCTTGTAGCAATATTATGCTTATTTGGCACTGAATTCGTTCCTGTTCGAGCACTTCAAGTTCTGTCCACCGATACTCATTTATATACGCCTCTAAGTCGGTGATGAGTGATCCGGAAACATACTCGAACGAGTTGCCCTCCAGCTGTTCATCGTTCACAGTAATCTGGCAATCAAATTCTTGCGCGGCTAAAACAGAGGTAAATAGCCACAGTAAAAACAAACAATTAAATTTTTGGTACTTCACTTTACAAAGGTCGCTACAGTTAACATATTCAGTGAATTCAAATTAATGATACGAATGAAAAAGTTGCGATGGGGATTTTCTTTTTTGGTGTTGATGCTGGCTTCGCAACCGGTTTTGAGTCAGCAAACTATTGGTGCTCGATCCGTTTCTATGGGGATGGTTTCGAGTGCCTTAACGGAAAATGACTGGGCTTTATTTGGTAATCCTGCAACAATTTCATCCGAAAAGCTAGAAATAGGATTTTACGGATTGCGATACTACGGCTTTCCCGAAATTACGGATATTTCCACCAACGCAAATCTTCCGGTCAAGTTTGGTATAGTCGCAATTGGTTTTTCAAGGTTTGGGGATGAACTATTCAGCGAAACTAATTTAAGAGCCGGTTTAGCTATACAAAAAGATAGATTTAGTGGTGGAATCGCGCTGCATTACAATCATTTATCCTTCGGTGGCGATTATGGTTCAGGGGGAGCTGTAGGCATAAATCTCGGAGTCCTTTTTCAAGTAACCGATCAATTTTATCTGGGATCGAAAGCGCGAAATATCAACAATCCAAAGTATGCATTTGATGTTGGTGATGAAGATTTGGCAAGCGATTTGAATGTTGGATTCAGTTATCACATGGAAGATAAAGCAACACTTTATATAGATGTGGTTAAAGATGTGCGGTTTCCGGTTTCCTATCGGGGAGGACTCGAAATTGAAATTGTAGAGTCATTTATAGGGCGAGTCGGCATTTCAACTGAACCGGTAACGTACTCCTTTGGGTTTGGATATCAACACACCCGTTTCGATATCAATTTAGCGGTGCAACAACACGAAGTGCTGGGAATGAGCCCGGGGTTAGATATGAAAGTTAAGCTGTAACCATAGTGAGATACGGCATAGTCATATTGATCAGTTTCGTCCTAAGCCAAAAAACAATGGCTCAGGATACAACATCTACTAAAGTGCGTGATCAGCTGGAGGCAACTTTTGAAGAGCAAGAAATTGACGAGGAATCTACAAATGGAGAACAACTCGTAGAATTTTTGCAAGATCTGGCAGCTAATCCAGTAAATGTAAATTCTGCTTCAGTTACCGATCTATTGCAAATCCCCGGGATTTCAATCATCACAGCCAATGCTATTATAGAGTATCGGAAAAACAAGCCTTTTGAGGCAATAAATGAACTGAATGAGGTCCCGGGAATTGGTGCTGCCACTTATCAACGAATTCAACCTTATGTTTCCATTGGTAGCGGCAGAGAGCGTTTTGGAAGTTTGTATGCCAATTTGGATTACTGGACAGACCGTGGCTCGTTCGAGTATATTTCGCGATATCAGCAGGTTTTGGAAGATCAAGTGGGGTATCAACGTGCAGATTCTTCAGGTGGATATCTTGGGAGCCCAGTGAAATATTATCAGCGATTACGATACAAAAGTAGCCACGTATCCTTCAATCTAACGCAAGAAAAAGATGCAGGTGAACAATTACAAAACCCAACTGATTTCGATTTCTATTCTTTCCACATTGCCGCAAATGATAACGGAAAGTTGAAGCAACTCGTAATTGGCGATTATAGTATTAATGCCGGGCAGGGTTTGGTGCTCTGGACGGGCGGAGCTTTTGGTAAAGGGAGAGAAGTAATTAAAACTATCTCAAAAAATGAACGAGGAATTCGGCCTTACGGCTCGGCACAAGAGACCAATTTTTTTAGAGGTGTTGCTGTTACTTATGGTGAAAAAACTGAGCTCTCGTTGTTTTATTCCGATCGGAAACGCACAGCAAGTTTGGCATCAGACAGCACCATAAACTTTCCTTCATCTTCAGGGTTTCATCGTACTGAAACTGAAATAGATCGACGAAATAACATAGTTCAGGCAGTTTTTGGCGGTCGTTTACTATCCGATACCAAAATTGGGATAGTTGGATTAAGTGCTCACTCGACGGAATTTAGTATGCCGGTTGAAGCAGGAAATTCGATAAACGATGTGTATGATTTTAGAGGTTCACAAAGCTCAACAATTGGGATCGATTATCGGGGCTATTTCAGAAGGAGTCTTATATTTGGCGAGCTTGCCCGAAGTAAAAATGGTGCATTTGCAGGAATAGCGGGAGTTGAATCAGGTTTAGGCGATCGTACCGATGTAGCAATGTTGTATCGAGATTTCTCGAAAGATTTTCAGTCTATTTATGGCGATGGGTTTGGTGAGGCTTCAGGTAATCCCCAAAACGAAAAAGGGTGGTATTTGGGCTTGAAACATCAGATTAACGAAAAATTGGTTAGTAGTTTTTATTTCGATCAGTACCAGTTTTTAGCTGCCAAAAATGGAGTATTAAGTTCGAGTAATGGACACGATGTGCTTTTGTTAATGGAGAGCTCGATCACTCGTTATTTGAATGTCTATCTGTTAGTCCGAAACGAAGTGAAAGAAGTAGAATTACAACAAGAAGACGAACTTGGTCGGGAAATTCTGAATGTTGGAGAACAAAAACGATCTAGTTTTAGAATTCAGATCGAATATTTAGCAAATCGAAAATTACGTAGCAGATCTAGGGCAGAATGGGTGTTTGCCAGAGATCCCGGTGAAGATCGGGAAACCGGCTTTATCCTGTACCAGGATATCCGATGGCTGCCTTCAAAAACTATCACTTTTGATGCCCGTTATACCTTGTTTGATACCGATAGCTTCGCTTCACGAGTATATCAATTCGAAAATGATTTACTTTACGTGCTATCAAATGTGGCGCTCAATGATCGTGGGCAAAGATGGTATTTGGTGTTGAAATACTCGCCGACCAATTATCTGGATATATCAGCAAAAATATCACGAACTACAATTGAAGACGCTTTTACTTTAAGTTCCGGTCTGAATGAAATCGAAGGAAATCAACGAACAAATATTGGACTACAAGCCAGGTTTTTGTTTCGATGAATTTTCTTCACATTCTGAGCGCTTTTGTTCTATATTTGCAATTAAATCATCTATGTTTCTATGACTATTGAAGGCTGGACGGTAGTTGGGGTTATTGGTGTATGTCTTACGCTTCTGTTAACTACTACGTTCGCAGTTGATCTAATTTTATTATCCGGACTCGCATTTCTATTGATCAGCGGGATTTTATCACCAGAAGAAGCCCTTGCCGGGTTTTCGAACGAAGGGATGCTTACCGTTGCGGCATTATATGTGGTTGCCGGAGGATTAAAAGAAACCGGCGCTATTCAGATGATCACCCAAAAAATAATGGGGCAAACGCGCAATGTTCGAGGCGCCCAAGCTCGTATTATGGCACCAGTTATGGTGATGAGCGCATTTATGAACAATACGCCCATTGTTGCTTCATTTATACCGGCCCTGGAGCATTGGAGTAAAAAAACGGGCATTCCCGTTTCAAAAGTTCTGATTCCGCTCAGTTACGCGGCGATTCTTGGTGGAACGTGTACACTAATTGGAACAAGTACTAATTTGATATTGAATGGTTTACTGATTGAAGACGGATCAACAAGATCACTGGGATTATTCGAACCGGCTTTAATTGGGATCCCATGTGCAATAGCCGGGTTTATTTACCTATATATTTTTGGCGATAAATTGCTGCCTTCCCGTGGTGAAGCATTTCAAACGTTTAAAGACACTCGCGAATATACCATTGAAATGCTGGTACCTGAAGGAAGTCCGCTGGCAAGACAAACCATTAAAGATGCAGGTTTGCGACAGCTTCCGGGACTTTTTTTAGTAGAGATTGTTCGAGATGATGCTGTTTTGCCGGCTGTTGGACCCAATCAGAGATTGAGAATAAACGATCGCCTAATCTTCGCCGGCGTTGTTGAATCAATAGTTGACCTTCAAAGTATCAATGGCTTAGTACCTGCCACCGATCAGGTGTTCAAGCTTGATACGCCGAGAAATAACAGGGTATTATTGGAAGCAGTAATTTCAGCCACGCATCCGCTCAGAGGTAGGACAATTAAAGAAGGTGGATTTCGAAATCGATATAACGCTGTAGTAATTGCTGTATCAAGAAGTGGTGAAAGAGTTAAAGGGAAAGTAGGTGATATTGAATTAAGGACAGGAGATACTTTACTAGTAGAAGCGACAAATGGTTTTTTAAATCGATATCGAAATTCCAATCATTTTTATTTAATAAGCCCACTCGAAGGAGTACCGGTTACTGATTTTAAAAAATCTGGAATGGCACTATTCATTTTAGGATTTATGATTGTTCTAGCTGGAACTGGGGTTTTAAGTATGTTGCAAGCAGGCGTGTTGGCATCAGGTTTAATGATTGTGAGTCGTGTGATTCGATATTCAATAGGTATTGAATCGATCGATTGGCGTGTATTAATTGCCATTGCAAGTTCATTAGGAATCGGAGTTGCTTTAAAAACTACGGGGGTAGCCGGGTTATTAGCTGAAAATGTGCTTTCATATGCCGCAACAAATACTTTTTTGCTACTGGCGATAACCTATTTCTTAACCTGGATTTTAACTGAATTAATCACAAATAATGCCGCAGCAGTACTTGTTTTCCCAATTGCAGTATCTATTGCAGGATCATTAGGTCTAAATTTTATCCCATTTGCAATGGTGATAATTATGGCGGCTTCAGCAAGTTTCTCAACTCCGATAGGTTATCAAACAAATCTCATGATATATGGACCTGGTGGATACAGGTATACTGATTACATCAAAATAGGGCTTCCATTAAATTTGATAGTAGCATCAATCACCTTATCTTTGGTACCGTTATTATGGAAATTTTGACTTACAATCTAATGATCAATAATCTTAAATGATCAATTCTATCATCAAGCTTGCCGAGGAAGCTGGGGAAAAAATACTCGGATTTTACCACGACGATATCGAGGTTACATCAAAAGATGACGATTCTCCATTAACGAAAGCCGATTTAGCAGCACATCATCATATTGTTGATGGATTGAGAAGGATTACACCTGATATTCCAATAATATCAGAAGAATCGGGTGTTCCAGATTTTGAGGAAAGAAAGTCTTGGAACAAATATTGGCTTGTTGATCCCTTAGATGGAACAAAAGAATTCATCAAAAAAAATGGTGAGTTTACAGTTAACATCGCTTTAATTGAGGATGCGAAGCCAATAATGGGTGTAGTTAATGTGCCGGCTCAAAATATTACGTTTTACGCAGAAAATGGTGTAGGTACATACAAGAAATTGGAAAATGGCGATATTGAACAAGTTATTTCAGAAGAGTTTTCTAAACCGGGAAAAGCAAGCATTGTTGTTAGTCGCTCTCATGGTGATGACACTACAAAAAAGAAGCTAGCCAATATCGGTATCGAAGTTACTGATGAAGTTCCTTCCGGAAGCTCGTTGAAGTTTTGCCTGGTTGCTGAGGGCAAAGCAGATTTATACCCCCGACTTGGACCAACTATGGAATGGGACACCGGCGCAGCAGACGCTATTTATAGGTACTCAACTAAAAATGGCGAGAAATACTCACCATTAACTTACAACAAAGAAAATCTATTAAATCCCTTTTTTATAATTGGGATCAACGAATTCATCGACGCACAATCACTTTAATATGACTGCACTTAAATCACATTCTCATCTAAAAGAAATAGAAGATGAAGGAATATATGTAATGCGTGAAGTGGCTGCTCAGTTCGAGCGTCCTGTTTTACTTTTCTCTGGTGGAAAAGATTCCATTGTTATGTTCCATTTGGCACTTAAAGCTTTTCACCCTGGGAAAGTGCCTTTCCCATTAATGCACGTTGATACCGGGCATAATTTTCCTGAAACCATTGAGTTCCGCGATAGCTTGGTAGAAAAATACGGTGTCGATCTGATTGTAGGTAGCGTTCAAGATTCAATTGATGAAGGAAGGGTAGAAGAAGAAACCGGTCCTGATGCATCTCGGAATGCACTTCAAACGGTTACTCTGCTAGATACCTTGAAAATACATCAGGTTGATGCGGCCTTAGGCGGTGGTCGACGAGATGAAGAAAAAGCGCGAGCTAAAGAACGGTTTTTCTCGCACCGGGATATTTTCGGGCAATGGGATCCTAAAAACCAGCGTCCCGAACTTTGGAATTTGTTCAACGGGAGAAAAAAGCCGGGCGAGAACTTCAGAGTTTTCCCTATTTCTAATTGGACAGAAATGGATGTTTGGCAGTATATCGCTCAGGAAGAAATCGATATTCCGTCCATTTATTATGCACACGAACGAAAAGTATTTAACCGACGTGGAGTTTGGTTAGCGGATACTGATTTCGTTAACAAAATGGATGATGAAGAAGTGGTAACTAAAGTAGTTCGATTCAGAACTATTGGGGATGCAACTTGTACAGGAGCTGTATTATCAGATGCTTCAACAATGGAAGATATCATTCAGGAAGTCGCTTCGGCGCGCGAAACAGAACGCGGTACACGTCATGATGATAAGCGTAGCGAAACAGCTATGGAAGACCGCAAGAAGCAAGGATATTTTTAAGCGAAGCTTAAAAAGTTTTGAGTGTTTAGTGATTAGTTTTGAGTGAGATATTCTAGTTTGTAAGGAATACCGATCTCGTAGGTCTTACTTCATAGTTACTAACTAATCAATAAACATCATGGACCCAAAAGGACCTGTATACACCAAAAGTTTTGAATTTGCACTTATGATGATTGAATTACATAAGAAACTGAATTCTGAGAAATTGTATGATATCTCAAGACAAATATTACGTTCAGGAACATCCGTAGGTGCAAATATAAATGAAGCCGGTGCAGCAATCTCGAAGAAAGACTTCATACACAAGATGTCGATAGCTTCAAAAGAAGCTAGAGAATCTTTGTATTGGCTGAAACTAATGAAGCGAAGTGAAATTATTAATATGGATGTAGATAAAGAGCTTAATTTATGTTTAGAGATGGTTCGGTTACTTACGTCTATAGTAAAAACAAGCCAACTAAACACTAAGAACTAAAAACTAATCACTGTAATGAGTAACTCAACTCAAAACTCATATCTAGACATGGACATGCTTCGGTTTACAACTGCGGGGTCCGTTGACGATGGAAAAAGTACCTTAATCGGGCGTCTTCTGTACGATTCGAAGTCGATTTTTGTCGATCAGATGGAAGCCATAGAGAAAACCAGTAAAAGTAGTGGTGAGGAAGAAGTTAATTTAGCTCTTCTTACTGATGGTTTGAAGGCAGAACGCGAGCAGAAAATCACTATTGATGTTGCGTATCGATACTTTGCAACACCAAAGCGAAAGTTCATTATTGCCGATACACCTGGCCACACGCAATACACACGTAATATGGTCACTGGTGCTTCAACAGCAGATTTAGCAATTATTCTGGTTGATGCATCAAAGGGTATTTTAACTCAATCCCGTCGACATGCTTTTATATCATCATTGTTAAGAATTCCACATTTGGTGGTTGCTGTAAACAAGATGGATCTAGTGGATTACAATGAAGAAGTGTTCGAAGAAATCGTAGCAGATTTTGAAGAATTTGCTCACAAACTGGATGTTAGTGATATCACATTTATCCCAATGTCTGCCCTAAAAGGCGATAATGTTGTTGATAAGTCAGAGCGCATGGATTGGTACAACGGTGCTACCTTATTGCATCACCTTGAAAACGTGAAAGTAGATGCAGCTGATAATGTAGTAGATTTCCGCTTTCCGGTTCAATATGTAATCCGTCCGGGAATGCATTTTAGAGGTTTTTCTGGTCAGGTGGCTTCAGGCCGAATTCGTCCAGGTGATGAAATCAAAGTGCTTCCTTCTGGTTTAACTTCTAAAGTAAAAGAATTAGTTACTCGTGATGGAAATCTAGAAATAGCTTATCCACGTGATTCAGTAACCATCACCATCGAAGATGAAATTGATATTTCACGTGGTGATATGATTGTTCGGAAAGACAATGTTCCTACGATTCGAAATGAGTTTGAGTCGTACTTGTGTTGGATGAATGAAAAAGCTCTGGATGTAAATAAGCAATATATCATCCAGCACACCTCCCGACAGGTTCAGGTATTCATCGAAGAGATTTACTATCGAATTAATGTAGATACTTTAAATCGAGAAGAGGCTACAAATCTTAGTTTAAACGAAATTGGTAGGGTTAAACTAAAAACCAGTCAGCCATTGTTTTTTGATCCATACCAAGTCAATCAGAAAACCGGTAGTTTTATCATTATCGACCCAACAACCAATGTAACAGTCGGTGCCGGGATGATTCGAGCTGGATCAACTGTGTCAAGAGAGGTAGAATCAGAAGAAATAAAGTCATTTCAAGAGATGACCAAACCTGAGATCAAATCTTCACCTAATGTAACCTGGGAGCCTTGGAATATATCACGCGAAGAACGTGAAAGTAGAAATAGCCAAAAAGCCAAAGTATTATGGTTTACAGGGATTTCCGGTGCCGGTAAGAGTACAATCGCTAAAGCTCTGGAAAAGAAGTTATGGGGTGATGGAAAACAAACTGTTCTACTTGATGGCGATCAGGTTCGTCATGGGTTAAATGGTGATTTAGGATTTAGTCCAAACGATCGAAAAGAAAACATTCGTCGAGTAGGTCATTTATCTCGATTGTTTTTCGAACACGGAAATATTGTGTTGTGTACCTTTGTTTCACCATACACTAACGACCGTGAGTTTGTAAAGTCACTCTTCCCGGAAGAAACTGATTTTGTAGAAATTCATGTGACATGCGATCCAAAAACAGCTCAGGAACGTGATCCGAAAGGTTTATATGCCAAAGCGGAAGCCGGCGAAATCACTGGTTTAACCGGCTATGATGCCGAGTATCAAGCTCCGGAAAATGCATCTATCACTATCAATACTGATGAAGTTAGTGTTGAGGAAGCGGTTGAAATGATTGTAAAAGAGATATAAATAACTCTGTTAAAGAAGAGACTAAAAAGGTGATCTGTATTCAGGTTACCTTTTTTTATGTTGATAGTTTTCCTATCCTGAAATAAAAAAGATCGAAGAAATATATGAAAGGAATAATACTCGCGGGTGGTTCAGGTACGAGATTGTATCCGGTAACGAAAGCTATTAGTAAGCAATTGATGCCGGTTTACGACAAACCAATGATTTACTATCCATTGTCAGTGTTAATGCTTGCTGGGATCAAAGAAGTTCTAATTATTACAACTCCGGAAGATAGTGAAAGCTTCAAGCGGCTTTTAAACGATGGAAGTGAGTGGGGAATACATTTGTCTTATGCAGTTCAACCAAAACCAGAAGGCTTAGCACAAGCATTCATTATCGGTGAGGATTTTATAGGTGATGACGATGTTACCATGATACTCGGAGATAATATTTTCTATGGTCCACGATTTGGGGAAATTATCAAAGAAAGTGTGAGAGACCTTAATGGTGCTACTGTTTTTGGGTATCAAGTAAGTGACCCAGAACGCTTTGGTGTAGTAGAAATGGGAGATGATAATAGAGCCATTTCAATTGAAGAGAAACCAGAGACTCCTAAGTCGGATTTAGCGGTAACCGGGTTATATGTTTATGATAATAACGTAGTAAATATCGCTAAATCAATTAAACCCAGTAGTCGAGGTGAATTAGAGATCACTTCTGTAAATGCTTCATATCTCGAGCAAGGAAAATTAAATGTTCAGCGCCTAGGAAGGGGTTATGCCTGGTTAGATACAGGAACCCATGATTCTATGATGGAAGCTGCTCAGTTTGTTGAAATCATTGAAAGACGTCAAGGGTATAAAATTGCATGTCTTGAAGAAATTGCCTGGCGTAATGGCTGGATAAATGAAAACAAACTACTCCAAAAAGCCGACGAGCTCAAGAAAAACGGCTATGGGGAATATTTGAGAAAGCTTATTAGGTAGTTCCGCAACGGAGAGAATAGATTATTTATGTAAAAATTAATCCGTAAGTGACTACCTGAATCAGTACGGCCAATTCAAGAATTGGCCCAATATGAAACTAGCTCTATACTGGTCATTCATATAAGATTTCTCTATACGGTGACTTTAATTTTACTCACAACTCACAACTACAAAGTTTGCAAAACTACGCGTCTTCTTTATAGTAATCCGTGTAGTATGTTCTTTTGTAATAAGAGTAATTGGTATAATAATCGGTACTCTTCTCAGGGTTAAATGCATTAAGTACTAAGCCAAGAATATCAGCATTTAAGTGATCAAGTCCATCTAAAGTAAATTCAAGCTCGCGTTTCGTAGTAACGTTAAATCTTGATACAACTATTAATCCATCAACCAATCTTAGCAAAGATGCTGAATCCGAAATAATACCATAAGGTGCAGTGTCCAAGATTATGTGATCATAACGGTCCTTTAAGCGATCTATCAATTGTTTTAATCGTTTACTATCTAAAACAGTAGCAGGCTCTGGTGTTTTCTTACCAACTGTTAGTAGATCAACATTTGGGGCTACAGTTGATCTAACAATATTGCTAATGCTTACAGTTTCGAATAATGAATCAGTAAGCCCTGGTTCTCTATTTTCACCAAATATTTTATGTTGAGTAGGACGTCGTAAATCCAAATCAATGATAAGAACTGATTTTTCAGCTTCAGAGAAAGTAACAGCTAAATTTGCCGCAACAGTACTTTTACCTTCCCCTTTGGTTGCTGATGTAACCATGATAACTTTATAATGTTTATCAGGGTTTGCATAAACCACATTAATTCGTAATCGACGATAGGCTTCTGATAAAGGAGAAATGTGATCTAAAAATGTAATTAACTGGTTAGAGACAGATTTTTCATCTAAAAACTGTCTACCTGTTGAATCAAAGTCATCCATTATTGAAAAATCGGGAATAGTACCCAATAATGGATGTTTTGTAGCCTTTAGAGTTTCAGTTGTTGTAATTTTATCATCGACAAGATCACGAATAAGAATGATTCCTATCGAAAGTACACCACCTAATAATAGCCCTACAATAAAGATTAGTTTTTTTCTAGGACTTACAGGGTTAAGTTTAGGTGTTGCATAATCTAAAACTCTACCCATACCGAACTGTGTTTTTTCCCACAAACTCATTTCCGCAAATTGATTAGCGACTAACAAATAAAGTTGTTCATTAATCTTAACATCTCTTTCTAATCGAGACAACGCAATTATCTCATCTGGAAGCGATTTAAAATCTTCATTGAGATCTACAAAAAATTCTTGTAGGATGTCTTGCTGAGTCTGTAGCTGGACACGTTCTATAGTTGCATTATTTAAACTACTAGTCAAAGCTATGAATCGTTCAGTGATATTACTGCTGCTACTAGATGCGAAAATCAAGCTTAAGTAAGATTCTTCATCTGTTAGCTGCTGAGTCAGTGATCTAATCTGATTTTTCACTATTTCAATTTCTTTTTCCAACCGTACCAGTTCTGAATTATCTGGAGAAATTTCGGGGTTTCGAATCTTTAACATAAGCCGCTCGGTTTCAATTTCTGCAAGTTGAAACTGAAAACGTTGAATGATTGGGCTTAATGCATCTGTATAGTTGTCAGATAATCCAGGTTTAATATCATTAAGTTGTCTCTCTAACAGATCAATATTTGCATCTAGTGCAACCATTTGAACCGCAATATTTTGTTTTTGCGTTTCAATATTAGCAAGTTTACTAATCAATTGCTCACTTTGAGGATTCAAAGCAATTATATTAGTTCTATTCATGAACTCACGTAGCGAATCTTCACTTATCTCAAGTTCTGTTTCGATTCGATTTCTTTCTTCTTCTAGAAAGTCTAAGGCAGATACTGCCATAGATCTATTTTGTTCTGTGGAGAGAGCAGAGTATGCATTTATAGTTTGGTTTACCACTTCTGCAGCCTCAAAAGGTGAATAACTTTCAAAGATTATTTCAACAACTTCCGATGTAGGCTCAGGGCGTTCAAATCTAACAAAAGACCTATATCTTCCTGCAATAACATCAATCTCGGTAGTTGTTGAATCATTTGGGAAATCACGCCACAATATTGGAAACTTGTTTCCATTTTCGTCAAATTCAATTTCTAAAATTCGTTGAGCAACTTCATGACTCTGCTTTATAGATTTCAATATCATTAGCTCATTCGAAATAGTGCTTCCTACACCAATACCATAAGTTGTTGTTAGTAAGCTGGATAAGTCAGACCCTGCATATGAGTATCGGTTCTGACTTTGAGAAATCATGATAGTGCCGCGACTCTCATATTTGGGTACTTGAAATTGAATAAAAACATACGACAAGATACCGCCTAAGATTATAACAGATATAATCAGCCACTTGTTCATCAGAAATAAATTAAATAACCGAAGAAAATCGATCTCATCCTCTTCAACATGGCCGTTATTAATACGTAAATTCTGAGAATTTGAAGCTGTTCCGTTTGAACCGTTGTACTGCATGAATAAATTTTAAGAATTTTTGAGAGGCAGAAAGATACATTTTTTTTTTAGAAAAAATCGTATCATAAATGCTTATGTTTGAAATGAAATAATCGCTTAAATGCCTAAGATTGCATTGATTTCTGATGTTCATGCCAATATTGAGGCGTTAACTAGGGTAGTAGAAAAACTTGATAATGAATCTCCTGATTTATGGATTTGTCTTGGCGATCTTGTTGGGTATGGTCCCTCACCAAATGAAGTTATAGATCTTATTAGGCAAAGAGATTTTATTTGTGTTTTGGGGAACCATGATGCGGGTGTTACTGGAAAAGTGCCATTAAAGCATTTTAGGAATCCAAATAGAACTTTAATTGAAAAAACTAAACAATTAATAAAAAAGGAGCATTTAAGCTGGCTAGAATCTTTATCATTGACTGTAAAAAATGATAATTGGATGGCTGTACATGCATCACCTTTTGAGCCTGAAAAATGGAGATATTTGAACAGCGCTGTGACAGCAAGAGATATATTAAGTAAAATCGATGTAGATCTTTGCTTTGTTGGTCACACTCATAAGCCGGTATTCGTTTCAAATAAACTAGGAGTGAATACATACAAAAAGGGTTTTAAATATTTGATAAACCCCGGTAGTGTAGGTCAGTCAAGAGATGAGGATTACAGAGCCTCCTGTTGTATCGTAGACACTGAAAAGTTTATATACAAAAATTTCCGAGTGGATTATCCTGTTAACCCGGTGATGTCTGGATTAATGAAAATGGGTTTTACAAAAAATGAATCACGTCAAATGCTTCGAATAAATTAAATCAACTATGTATAGATCTTTATTAATACTTTTTTTTATTCTAATATTTTTTGATGGTGTAATAGCACAATCAAATCAGGTTGCATCTACGCAACAATTCAGGCTTGCAGAAAGAATTGTCCGAATAGCGGAAGTCGGCCAGCTTTCTGATTCCGTAAATGTATGGGGTGATGTTGGGAGTTCTGGCAGATACTTAGTTCCTAGAAATACCTCATTAAATAAATTACTTACTTATGCATTTGGTCCTAGAACTTTAAGAGATGGGCAGACTAATTTAGATTGGTCAAAAATGAGAGTAGAAATTTATATTCATGAGTACGATAAAAACACTGGTGAACCAATAATTACAGAATTCAAGTACCGGTTAGAAGAGCAGTTTCCGGCTGAATTGCATGCTTATAAAGTAAAAAATAATCAGATAGTCACAGTTAGAGTAAAGCGTCGTCCATCTTTTCGTGATTATTTGGGCGTTTTTGCTTCGACTGTTTCGGCTGTTGCTTCTACCATTATTCTCTTGGATCGACTAGGGGGCAACTAAATTTGCCAATTCATACTACAATACATTTTAAAAATTATTTTATCAGGTGAAAAAAATAAACGAGCTTCTTAACAAAATTGAAAATCGCTCTTATAAAGTTGGAATTGTTGGGTTAGGATATGTTGGCTTACCATTGATGTGGACTTTTCATGAAAATGGAATGCCTGTAATAGGCTACGACATTGATTCTACTAAAGTAGAAAACCTTAAAAAGGGAATACCTTATATCAAACATCTTGGTAGTGAGATGATGGAGAAATTGGCAGAATCAGATAATGTAGATGCTACAACAGACTTTAGTCGTTTAAATGAAGCAGACGCTATTCTTCTTTGTGTTCCTACTCCTCTTGATCATCACCGCGAACCCGATATGAGCTATGTAGTGAAGACTACAGAAACTGTTTCACAATATTTGCGGAAAGGTCAACTGGTTATTTTAGAATCAACCACTTGGCCGGGTACTACTGAAGAACTAATGATTCCTATTTTGGAAAAAAACTCAGGTCTGAAAGCGGGAATCGACTTTTATGTGGCTTACAGCCCAGAGAGAGAAGACCCGGGGAATCCGGATTTTAATACCGCTAAAATTCCAAAAGTAGTAGGGGGGCATGGCGATGAGGCATTAAAACTGGCTCTTGCTATGTATGATACTGCAATTGTTAAAACAGTTCCAGTTTCGGATTGCAAAACAGCTGAAGCTGTGAAACTGACCGAAAATATATTTCGCTCCGTTAATATTGCATTAGTCAATGAGTTGAAAGTAGTTTTTGAAGCTATGGGTATAGATGTTCACGAAGTTATTGATGCTGCTGCAACGAAGCCTTTTGGATTCATGAAATTTACTCCTGGTCCTGGGTTAGGTGGGCACTGCATACCCATTGACCCATTTTATCTTACTTGGAAAGCTCGTGAGTACGAAAAAAATACGCGTTTTATAGAGCTTGCCGGAGAAGTAAATACGAATATGCCATCGTATGTTGTTGAAAGGACAATGTTAGCATTGAATTCTCACAAAAAAGCAATGAACGGCAGTAAGGTTCTGGTTATAGGGTTGGCATACAAGCCAGATGTTGATGACATGCGAGAATCACCTACATTTAAGATTTTCGACTTACTTAAAGCAAAAGGGGCGGAGATATCGTATTACGATCCATTTATTCCAACAGTGCTTCCTACTCGAGAACATGCGGATTGGACCGGTACAAAATCGATTCAATGGAGTGAAGAAGTTATTTCAGAATTTGATGTAGTTTTAATTTCAACGAACCACTCGGTAATCAACTATAAAGAGTTGGCAAAATGGACAGAGTGTATTGTTGATACAAGAAATGCAATGAATGGCATTAAAACTGATAAAGAAAATCATATTTTTAAAGCATAGATCGAAAAAGTAAGTACGATTTATAATCAACCAATAGTGATATTAACGTGTTGAGTTGATTAGAGTTTAATTTCATTCTATGTACGTAAACAAATACTTTTAAAATTTAATAGACCAACTTGAATTCAGATAGGCTTAACATAGTTGTTACAGGTGGGGCTGGTTTTATTGGAAGCCATTTAATAGACCGTTTATTGAAATCCGGTCATAGCGTTATTAACATTGATAACTTTGACCCGTTTTATCCTGAAAGTATAAAACGGGATAATATAAAGGGTCACTTAGAATATGATACATATTCAATTTATGAAGTCGATATACGTAATAAATCTGCACTAAGTGATATAATATCAGTTGATACAGATGTAATCGTCCATTTAGCTGCTAAAGCTGGTGTACGTCCTTCAATAATAGATCCGGTTTCATATCAGGAAGTAAACGTTGCTGGCACACAAAATATGTTGGAAGTAGCACGCGAGAAGGAAATTAAACAATTTGTGTTTGCTTCATCTAGTTCTGTTTATGGTAAAAATCCCAATGTACCTTGGAAGGAAGGTGATGCCGTTTTGCAACCTATAAGCCCATATGCAAGCACTAAAGTTAGTGGTGAGCTTTTGGGACATGTTTATAGTCATCTATATGATATTCGATTTTTAGCACTTAGGTTTTTTACTGTATATGGTCCTCGACAACGTCCCGATTTAGCAATTCATAAATTCTTAAAGCTTATAAGTGAAGGTAAAAATATTACTTTATTTGGCGATGGTTCAACACGAAGAGATTATACATTTGTTGATGATATAATTGACGGTATTGTTGCGGCAATCGACTATAAAGAATCTATGTATGAATTGATAAATCTTGGAAATAATCAAACAATCAAACTTCTAGAACTTGTTGGGGCTATTGAAAAGGCTTCGGGTCTAACTGCAAAACTATCGTTTGGAGAAGAACAACCAGGTGATGTTAAACAGACTTGGGCAAATGTTGAGAAAGCGAATAAATTGTTGAACTATAATTCAGATTATTCAATCAATGAAGGACTGACGAAATTTTCAGAGTGGTATAAAGAAACATCTACAGTAAGTAATAAAGTATAATGAAAAATTTTGCATTTACAGGTTTGGCCGGGTATATAGCACCAAGGCATTTGAAAGCTATTAAAGATACCGGTAACCGACTAATAGCAGCGGTCGATCCTCACGATTCTGTTGGCATAATAGATAGTTATTTTCCAAATGCCTCCTTCTTTACCGAAGTAGAGCGATTCGATAGGCATCTGGAAAAAGTTAGAAGAGATAACAGTGGTGATGCAATAGACTATATGACCATCTGTTCACCAAACCATCTTCACGATGCTCACATCAGGTTGGCATTACGTGTAGGTGCAGATGCCATTTGTGAAAAACCTCTCGTATTGAATCCATGGAATTTAGATGTTCTCCAAAATTTGGAAGAAGAATATGGTCAACGTGTATGGACAATTCTTCAATTACGGGTTCACCCTTCTCTTATTGAACTAAAAAAGAAAGTTGAAGCTACCAAAAGTGAGAAACGTCATAAAATTAGGTTAACTTATATAACTTCAAGAGGCACTTGGTATCATCATTCTTGGAAAGGCAATCATGAAAAATCTGGTGGTATAGGTACTAATATTGGCATTCATTTTTTTGATATGTTAATGTGGTTATTTGGGCCTGCAAAATCCTCAGAATTATATCTTCGTGAGTCCAATCGAATGGGCGGATACCTTGAATTACCAAATGCAGATGTTGAGTGGTTTCTTTCACTTGAACCAAGTGATATTCCCGGTCAGAATGATGGAAATCAGCGTACTTTTCGAACCATTTCTATTGACGGAGATGAAATTGAGTTTAGTGGTGGATTTACTGATCTACACACAAAAGTTTACGAAGAAACTCTAAACGGTAATGGTTTTGGGATTGAAGATGCTCGCCCATCAATAGAGTTAGTTCATAAAATGAGAACAATGGAATTATCTATAAACCCTTCCGGTCTTATCCACCCTTCTATTAAAAAATTGAGTAAATAATTTGAGTGAATTATCAAACATAAATGGGGTTTTAGTTCACGAATCCGCATATATAGACCAACCTGTGAAAATTGGTGAAGGAACCAGTATTTGGCATTATTGTCATATATCTAAGGGGGCTAGTATTGGTAAAAATTGCGTTTTTGGTCAAAATGTGTTTGTTGCAAATAACGTAAAGGTAGGCAACAAAGTAAAAGTTCAGAATAATGTAGCTATTTATACAGGATGTGAACTAGAAGATGAAGTATTTTTAGGCCCTAGTTGTGTACTCACCAATGTTACGAATCCACGATCACAGGTAAATAGGCATTCTTTATATGAACATACT
The DNA here is from genome assembly GCA_034669965.1 of Balneolaceae bacterium. GTDB lineage: Bacteria > Bacteroidota > Rhodothermia > Balneolales > Balneolaceae > HXMU1420-13. The sequence continues at coordinate 92,659 of JAXMOK010000004.1, forward strand.
TTATTTAGACGAGGTTGTACAGTTGGTGCAAATGCAACCATAGTATGTGGAATTACACTAGGTCGATATTCATTTATAGGTGCAGGTGCAGTAGTTACTAAAGATGTACCAGACTATGCATTAATTTTAGGTAATCCGGGGAAACAGAAAGGCTGGATGAGTAGACACGGGCATCTACTAAAAAATCCAAATGAAAACGGTATTATGATTTGCCCTGAGTCGGGGTTCAAATACCAACTGATTGATAATAAATTGGCATGTATTGATCTTGATGAAGAAAAACCGTTGCCAGATGAATTAAGTACGGGTGAATTATCTTACGACAAATTTAAGCATAAAAACTAACGATGAAATTTATTGATTTAGATACGCAATATCGTACCTATCAAAAAGAAATAGATGAACGAATGCGTAGGGTGCTAGAACATGGGCAATATATTATGGGCCCTGAAATTGAAGAGCTTGAAAACGCTTTATGCGATTATACCGGTGCTAATCATTGTATTACAGTTGCAAGCGGTACTGATAGTCTTGAAATAGCACTTCGTGCTCTTAATATCGGTCCTGGAGATGAAGTTATTACAGTTCCATTTTCGTGGATTAGTACAGCAGAAGTAATAGCTGCAGTAGGTGCAACTCCAGTTTTTTCTGATATCGATTCCAAGACCTTCAATATGGATCCGGAATTGCTTAAAGAATCCATAACTAAAAATACTAAAGCAATCATACCGGTTGGATTATTTGGGCAAATGCCGGATCTGGAAGCTATAAATAAGATTGCTACAAATTATAATATAGCTGTAATAGAAGATGCAGCACAGAGCTTTGGAGCTTCAAGAAACGGAATTAAAAGTTGTGGAGATACTCTAATAGGCAGTACTTCATTTTTTCCTGCAAAACCCCTGGGTTGTTATGGTGATGGAGGAGCATTGTTTACTAATGATGATGAATTGGCAGAAACAATGAAAGCGATCAGGTCTCATGGCGGTATAAAGAGACATCATCATACTCACATAGGTATGAACGGGAGATTTGACACATTGCAGGCGGCGGTAATCTTAGCTAAACTACCTTATTTTGAAGATGAAGTTAATTCCAGAAGTAGAATCGGAGCTAGGTATACTGAATTGTTGAGTGATTTTGTAACTACTCCAAGTATTGAAGATGGTAATACGCATGTATATGCACAGTATACAGTAAGAGTTGATGAGAGGATAAGAGACATAGTTGTTAATGAACTCAAGGAAAAAAGTGTTCCTGTAGGTATTTACTATCCTAAATGTTTTCATGAGCAACCGGTTTTTAAGAGTTTAGGTTATCGTTATGGTGATTTCCCCGAATCAGAAAAAGCTAGTAGAGAGGTGTTTAGTTTACCTATGCATCCTTTTTTAACTGAAGATGAACAAGATCAGGTAGTTAATACCTTAATTTCGATTCTTAAAGAAATATCTTGAATACTAACTACGACATAATAATTATCGGTGCTGGAATTGTAGGGGCTTCTACAGCTTATAAGCTTTCCAAGTTAGATAAAAATCTTAAAGTTGCGGTTATTGATAAAGAATCTGAGCCAAACAAGCACCAAACCGGGCGAAATAGTGGTGTAATCCATTCAGGAGTTTACTATCCGAAAGATTCTTTAAAGTCCAAAAATTGTATAAGTGGCTATCATCAGTTAATTGAGTTTTTAAATGAGAATTCAATTGAATATAAATTAACCGGTAAGTTAATTGCTGCCACTGATGAATCAGAGTATGATGAACTCTCCAGATTATATGATAATGCTGAATTAGTTGGTTTGAATGTTCATTATATGGATGAGCATCAAATAAAAAATATAGACAGTGCTCTGGTTTCACCAAAAGGGTTTTTTGTAGAGGAAACAGGAATTACTGATTACAAAGAAGTTCTGCACAAATTGATTAAACTAACTAGTGCATTAAATGTAGATTATTATTTTTCTCAAGATTTAAAGAATGTCAAAACTATTGATGATTCTATAATAGTCTCGACTGAATCGAAAACTTTATCTACAAAATACCTGATAAATTGTGCTGGTTTGCAATGCGATAGAGTATTTACAAAAGCAACCGGAAAAAAATCACCTGTTACAATTATTCCTTTTAAAGGTGAATATTTTAAAGTTGACCCGGAGTTATATTCTAGTGACATACCTATCTATCCGGTTCCTAATAAAGATTTTCCCTTTTTAGGTGTTCATTTAACAAGAATGATTGATAACACACTAAAAGTGGGACCAAATGCAGTACTTTCTTTCGATAGAGAAGGATATGATGGATTTGAAATTTCATTAAGAGATACTGGTAAAATTATTACCAATAAGGCTCTTTATAATGTTGCGAAAAGATATAGTACTACTGTATTAAGTGAGTTATTAAAACATAGCAGTAAGTCGTATTTTGAGAAGAATGTGAAAAAATATTGGTCAAAATTCGACACTACTCAAATAACTGGCTATACTTGTGGAATTAGGGCTCAAGCAACTGAAAATGGAGAATTACTAAACGATTTCAGAATCGAAAAAGTGAAAAATCAAGTACACGTGCTTAATGCACCCTCTCCGGCAGCCACTTCCTGCTTAGCGATTGCAGATACAATTATTGAGGAATTAGATTTTTAATTATAAAAACAAAGTGAAATGATGAACGAATTGAAAGACAAGAAAATATTAGTAATCGGAGGAGCAGGTTTTATCGGTAGCTTTGTTGTCTCTGAGCTATTAAAAGAAGATGTAGCTGAGGTTGTTGTATATGATAACTTGGCTCGTGGAAAAAAAGAGTATCTCGAAGATCAACTTCAAGATCCGAGATGTTCTATGTTTCCTTTTGGTGGAGACATCAGAGAAACTGATATACTTAACGAAGCAATGAATGACAAAGATTATGTTATTTCACTTGCTGCAATGTGGTTGTTGCATTGTAAAGACTATCCTCGTACTGCTTTTGATGTAAACATTGCGGGTACTTTTAATGTATTAGAAGCTTGTGTAAAAAATAACATTAAAAAGTTGATTTGGTCCTCATCAGCATCGGTTTATGGTGATGCTGTAGAATTGCCGATGACTGAAAGTCATCCATTTAATAACAAAAACTTTTATGGAGCGTCAAAAATTGCAGGCGAGGCAATGTGTACTGCTTTTAATGACAGGTATGGATTGGAAGTAATTGGCTTAAGATACATGAATGTGTATGGTCCACATCAGGATCAAACCGCAGCTTATACCGGTGTAGTACCAATTATGCTGAATAAAATTGAAGCAAACGAACCACCGCAAATTAATGGCGACGGCAGCCAGGCTTATGATTTTATTTATGTAGAAGATGTGGCTCGGGCTAATGTTCAGGCACTAAAAAGTAGCCAACCATTTGGTATGTATAATGTTGGTACAGAAGTTCAAACCTCTATAAAAGAGCTTTGCGATACCATTCTAAAACTCAAGAGTTCTGATCTCGAAGTAATTTACAAACCTTACTCAGAAGACGATGCCAGGGCGCTTGTTCAAAACAGAATTGGTTCGGCAAAAAAAGCTATAGAAGAAATCGGGTTTGAATATAAATTTAACCTTGAAGAAGGTCTGCAGCGGTTAATTGATTGGAGAATTTCAAAAGGAATCGACAAAGGATAATATATGAACCACAATATACCTTTAATTAAGCCTTTCATTACCCAGGAAATCAAGGATAAGGTTAGTGAAGTTCTAGACAGTGGTTATTTAACTGAAGGCCCTGTAACTAGAGAATTTGAGAATACATTAAAAGACTATCTTGGCTGTGAATATTTAGTAGCAGTAACATCAGCCACTACTGGTTTAGAAATGGCATTAAGAGCCTTAAATGTTGGGCCAGGTGATGAAGTGATTGTTCCTGATTATACCTATCCAGCTACAGCTTCTGTAGCCCCTCTTGTTGGAGCAAAGGCAGTGATTGTAGATGTTGTTCGTGATACGATGTTGATCGACTATGACGCCATTGAAGCTGCAATTACCGATAAAACTAAGGCTATAATTCCGGTTTCATTATTTGGCTTTCCATTAGATTATAATCGACTTAATGAAATAAAAGAAAAGCACAATCTCTCTATAATTGAAGATGCTGCTTGTTCAATAGGCGCCGAATTTGATGGGGTAAAAGTAGGTAATCAAGCAGATATAACGGTATTTTCATTACACCCTCGAAAGTTTATAACTACGGGTGAAGGTGGAGTTGTAACCACAAATTCTGAAAGTTTAGGTGAGTGGATGAATTCATACAAACATTTCGGAATGAATATGAATAATACTGCACGAGAAGGTGTTCAGTTCGATATAATTGGTACCAACTATAAATTAACCAATATTCAAGCTGCTATCGGGTTAGGACAATTAAAACATATTGACAGATTATTAGCTAAAAGAATTGAACTAGCAAATAACTACAAAAAACTACTCACTAATGTAGAGGGTGTTCAAATGAATCCGCTACTTGAGGATGAAAGATGTAGTTCGGACTGTTCTTGTGTAAAACCATTGTGTAAACATTCTTATCAAACGTTTGCTGTGTTTGTTGAGAATCGTGATTTCATAATGTCTGAGTTACGTTCTAAAGGAATTGAAGTTCAGATAGGAACATACTCACTGCATATGCATAAGGCATATCAAAATAATCCGTTAATTGAAATAAAAGGGGATATGAATAATAGCAAGTGGTGTTATACTCACGCATTGGCTTTACCTCTTTTTGATGATTTAACCTTCGAACAGCAAGAAATAGTTGTAAACGAGCTAAAAAATCTATTATAAATGTGCGGAATTGTAGGGGTATTTAATTTAGATCGAAAACCATTTAAGATGAGCAACCTGGTTGAAATGGGAAACCAACTCAACCACAGAGGACCTGATGATGAAGGATTTTATCTAAACGAACATATTGGTCTGGCTCATAAAAGACTGTCTATTCTTGATACGAGTAGAAAAGGTAATCAACCTATGACCTCTAAAGATGGTAAGTGGGTAGTAGTTTTTAATGGTTGTATCTACAATTATAAAGAGCTTAAAAAAGAGCTTAAAGAAAAAGGGCATTATTTCAATTCAAGTACCGATACAGAAGTTATCGTTGAAGGATTATCTGCTTACGGTCCTGCATTTTTCGAACGTTTCAATGGGATGTTTGCCATAGGGGCTTGGAATACAGAAGAAGAAACACTGTACATTAGCCGTGATAGATTTGGAGTAAAACCACTTTACTATTGGTTTAATGGAAAAACAATAGTTTTTGCTTCAGAAATAAAATCAATTTTGAAGCATCCAGATTATGAAATTGATGTTGATTTAAGTGCCTTAAACGAATATTTCACATTTCAGAATCTATTTACATACAATACTTTGTTCAAAGATATTGTAATGTTGCCTCAGGCCAATACAGTAAAAATAACGTCGCATTCTACTTTCATTAAGCATCATTCTTGGTGGGATTTTGACTTCTCCAAGCCTGATAACACTATGACGTTTGAAGATGGTAAATCCGAAACTTTACGTTTATTTGAGCAAGCCGTAGAGCGTCAAATGATTGCAGATGTTCCGGTTGGCTCTTATTTATCCGGAGGTATGGATTCAGGATCAATAACTGCGGTTGCTTCCAGGCATGTAGACCGACTCTCTACCTTTACTTGTGGATTTGATATGAGTGAAGTTAGTGGGAGAGAAGCCAATTTTGACGAACGTAGAGATGCTGAATTAATGGCCAATCACTATAAAACTCAACATTTTGAGCAAGTAATGAATGCCGGTGATATCAGATGGTCGTTACCCAGATTGGTTTATCATTTAGAAGATTTACGAGTAGGGATGTCGTACCCGAACTATTATATATCCCGTTTGGCATCTAAATTTGTGAAAGTGTGTTTACAGGGTACCGGTGGCGATGAGTTGTTTGGTGGTTACCCATGGCGCTATTACAAAGTATTTGATTCACTTACTCAAGAAGACTTTTTCGATCAATATTATGGGTTTTGGCAACGGTTAGTTCCGGATAAGGAGAAAAATGAACTCTTTACTAGCTCGGTATATAACCAAATAGATTTAACTGAACCGAGAAAAATTTTCGAACGTGTATTCACATTTAATAATAAATTAAAATATGATACACCGGAAGACCACATTCAGAATTCATTATACTTTGAAATCAAAACCTTTCTGAACGGTTTATTAATTGTTGGGGATAAACTTTCGATGGCTAATGGGTTGGAAGAGCGTTTTCCGTTTTTGGATAATGATCTGGTTAATTTTGCCCAAAAAATCCCTGTTCGTCATAAGTTGGGAAATTTGCAGGACGAGATTCGTAAAATTGACGAGAATGTAGAACGTAAGAAAAAAGTTTACAGAGAATACGATGACGGAAAAAATGTATTGCGTAAAGCTATGCACAGCCTTATTCCCAATAAAATAATTGACAGAAAAAAACAAGGATTCTCTGCACCTGATGAGAGTTGGTACCGGGGTGAAAACGCCGCATATGTAAAAGAGCTATTGTTAGAGGGAGATATCGCTTCGGCTGAATATATAAATCCCAACTATGTCCGAAAGATCGTACATGAGCACATTGATGATCACATTAACCATCGCTTACTTATTTGGAGTTTTATGAACTTTGAATTGTGGTGTAGGGTATTTCTGGAAGGAGAAAACCTTGACTGATATTTTAGTAAATAGAATTATCAATAAGATCAAAACAAGTATAAAAACTGCAAAGTTAGATCTTACAGGGTATACTATATTAACTGAAGTTGGTTCTGGTTTATATACATTTACACCAATTATAGCATTATTAGCCAAAGCAGAAAAAGTATATGCATGGACTAATGATTCGACATATGGTAAGGCAGAAGAAAATATAAATAACTGTATCTCAATTATAGAGAAGTCAAATATAGATAAGAAGATTGAATTTAATATTGGTGATAATAATATAAAGCATCTCCAGGAAGCAGATATTATTACAAATTCAGGTTTTCTAAGACCTTTAAATGAAGAAAAACTTAAATATGTAAATGAAAATGCCGTACTCCCATTAATGTATGAAAAATGGGAGCTCAGAGATTCTGATGTCGATGTTGAATACTGTAAGAAAAAAAATATTTCTGTTGCCGGCACTTGGGAGAACCACCCAACTATAAAAGTTTTTGACCATGTTGGACCTTTAGCTATTAAAATGGCATTTGAAGCAGGTTATGAAGTTTTTAATAACAATATTTTAGTTTGGTCAGACGACAACTTTGGTGAGGTGATCACGGATTCTTTTAAAGATATCGGAGCAAAGAAGGTTATAATTACGACTGATCAAAATACACTTTATGATGAAGCCAAATCATTGGATTTTATTTTTATAACAGATTATGACGAAGACAGAGAATTTGGACAGGGTGGCTTTTTTGACTTCGAAAAGCTAAGCAAGCTTAATAATACTTTGGGTATAGTACATTTATATGGAAAGATAGATGCCAAGGAAGCTTCAAGATATTTATCTGTTGTTTATCCAAGTGTAAATGGCCGGTCGAACACGATGTCATTTACCCTAGCACATGTAGGTTTGAATCCGTTTATAGATTTACAAGTTTCCGGGTTCAAAGTTGGGGAGATACTGAAATCGGGCAAGAAATCTGATTTAGTTCAAATTATATAAAGATCTGTACATTTAGAAATCCACTTTGCGTTAGTCAAAACATGTACTTCAAGCAATTTGGATACTAATATTGCTGAAATTTTAAATTAAATTTATCGACAATTACAATGAGTAACGTAAAATTAATTCAGTATGATATTGATTACTATGATCAATGGAATAATTTTATTGACGAATCAGAAAATGGAACACTTTTTCATAAACTAGATTTTTTAGAATATCATGGCGATAAATTTAGTCAGAATGAACATCATTTAATATGGCTAAAAGGGAAGACTATTCTTGCTGTGATGCCATTTGCAATCTTTAATCAAAATGATGGTACTAAAATTGGTAAATCACCATTTGGAGCAAGCTTTGGCGGAATAATTTATCGTCGGAATTTGAATCTAAAATATGCTTTAAGAATTTATGATGCATTTAATGATTTCATTCTAAATGAAGGATTAGATAATATAAAAATCACACCCACCCCATTATATTATTATAAAACACCTAACGAATATTTAGATTTTATTCTTTCTAAAGGTCAATTTGGGATTGAATCACGAGACATATTTAATGTAGTTCCTATTGAAGATAGTTTCGAAACGGTATGGGAAAATTTTGAAGGGCGTGCCAGAACAACTATTCGAAAATACAGGGACAATTTTGATGTAGAACTTGATGTGTCGGTTGATCAGTTTTACCCAATTTTGAAAGAGGATAAGATTAGACATGATAACGCAACTCCAACTCATACGTTAACTGAACTCGAGTATTTAAAAAGAAAATTTCCAGAACAAGTTTTTTTTGATATTGCCACCCATAAAGAAAGTAATGCAAAAGCAGGAATATGTTATTTTTTATGTAACCCACAGGTAATGATGACATTTTATATGGCGCAGGAGGACAAGGCCGTAGGCGAGAATGGTGTAAATATACTTTTGGAAAGTGGATTTAAACGAGCAATTAAAAAGAAAGTCAAATACTTGGATTTTGGTGGCTCATCAATAGGATATACTATTGAAAACCCGGGTGTCGCTATGTTTAAAGAAAGTTTTGGAGCAATAGGTCGAATAAGAAATACTTATATTTATAAATAATTTTATATCAATGAATGAACGAGAGAATAGGAAAGGTAAATTTGAAGTAGACAATCAAATTGAAGGTATTATAAGCAAAGCTAATAGCCTACTTTCTGATTTCGATAAAGAGATCGATATTGAGTTCGATGAATCCAATTTGCCTCAATTGGTTTTCATTTCATATGCGCCCAGAACGGGATCAACCTTATTTGCTCAATGTTTGAGTCTAACAAATGAATTTTCACATTTTTCAAATTTTACTGCGCGCTTTTGGGAAGCACCGGTTTTCGCGGCTCTTCTGGAACAGGAGGTAAACCTTAAGGACCAGAGATTTTTTGAAAAGGCCACATTGAAAAGTGTTTACGGTACTTCTAAGAACCCTGTATTTCCACATGAATTTGGCTTCTTTTGGAATCAATTTCTTACTGATGATACTCATCATATAAATACAGAAAAGTTATCAACTGAGAAGAAAACTATTTTAGTAAGCACCATAAATAAACTACGTGCTATTTACGGGAAACCCTTTTTTATAAAAAATGGCATTGCTGGAATGAACACAGCTTTAATAAGTGAACTATTTCCGGATGCCAAATTTATAGTAATAAGAAGGGATATTACGAGCACAGCTAAATCAATTTACAAAGGAAGAAAGGATGTATATGGAAATGCTGATAATTGGTTTTCATTAGCGCCGGATCAAACCAGTGAGATTATAAGTAAATATCCCAATGATCCTTTCCGTCAAATAATATCACAAGTAAAGGCGATTTATCAGGAAGTTGAAAACGGAATTAGTGATACCGCTGATAGTTTTACAGTAGAGTATGAAGAGTTTTGCCAAAACCCACAAGAGATTGTGAAGCAGGTCTTTTCTTTTCTAAAAATGGAGCCAAGGGAGGATTGGAATAAGCACCTTCCTTTAAAGCTGAAGAGTTCTTCTGGCCCTCAATTATCTCAAGAGGAAGAGAGCATGCTTGAAAAGGCAATAGAGGAATTATATTAAATATATTACCGGGAATAGTGCGAAAGGATTTTTCAGACAGGTTATGAACAAAATTAATTCATTACGCTAAATTACTATATATGGAAATTTTTATGCTGGTTTTGGTCATTTTATTAGGATTAGTACTTAGAGTAGTTTTTTTCTTCGATAAATCAACAGATGAGTTGGTATCTATGTGGTATGTGCTGAGAAATAGCAAATCTAGCTGGTTGGAGTTTAATGTTAATGACTCTCTGCTTAAAGGATATATTGGGTACCCGCCTTTACAGCATTATATTATTGGGCGTTTTAAAAGTAAGTATTGGCCGTATGTAGGGAAATTTTTAAATATAGTATATGATCTGATTGTTGGGGTATTGGTATATTTTATGATGAGGTTCCTTTTGAAGGAATTAGGTGCAGAAGCAAGTATGTCTGGTTTATCTTCATTGCTTGCAGTTTTTCTATTTCTTACCTCTCCAATACTTCTGCCTATTACAGCCAGAATGCGTGCTATTAGTGCACGGAGTTTTGGCATGCTATTGACAACGCTATATTTCTTAGTCTTTGGTTTTATTCAGATACAAAGTATATGGTACTTGTTGCCGGTAGCTTTGGGGATAGGATACGTTATAATACTCAGCTCACAATTCGCTCTTCAAGTATATATCTTTTTTAATCTTTTGTTGGCAGTTTTTATGGTATCCGTAGTGCCAATAATAATATTAATTAGTTCGATGTTGGTGGCATGGATTATTCCAAATTCCGGTGCCAGAAAAATTTTGAAGCACAGCTGGAATCATAAAGTATGGTATGTCAGAAATAGAACTGAAGGTTCTCCCGCACAATTACGGAATGACATTCGAGAAATTTTAAAATTACCTTTGAGTTTTCTCCGGTACCCCAAAAAAGCACTTCATTTTTGCGTACATAATTTTACTGTTTCAATTGCACTCTATTCCGCTCCAATAATTTTTATAACAGGAGCTCTATTTATATTCAATCCCGGTTTAATGGATCCATTAAGACTGAATCCATGGCTAGATTATTTTATGATGTTATCACTAGCTTCTTTTATCACGTTTGTTTTTACATCCATACCGGTTTTTGGTTTTCTGGGACAAGCCGAAAGGTATTTTGAGTATAGTGCACCGTTTTATTCTATGCTTTTTATAATGATGGTGGTGACTACGAATGGTAATTTAAATATGTTGTTATTTACCCTGATGTTAGTCCATATTTTAGGAATAATGTTCAATTTTATATGGCTTCATAAAAGTGATTTCAATAAGAAGGACGAGGAGATGAACACCAATTTTGAGGAAATTGTAGAGTGGTTCAGAAGCTCAGAAGAGGAAGTAAATATTTTGACTTGTCCATTGAAATACACTTATCAGTTTTCTGTTATTCTGAAGAAGAAGGACATAGGTGAGCATGTTAAGTTATACTATAGGTTTATTAGCAGGCCTGACGAAAAAGGATTTAAATACTTTGAAGAGGATATCGGTGGATTTGTTAAATCAGGAAATGAGTGGAAGAAATCTATTGACGTTTTGACTCAAAATCCGGAAGTACTAAAGACTAAATATGGGATTACCCACCTTGTTTTAAATAAGAAGTTCGAAGAAGCAATTCGATATACTTGGAAATATAAATTTAATGAATTGTTAAACAATCCTGTTTTCGAGAATGAGAAATATAAAATATGCTCATTAAGTTGAGTTATCATTTTCAACTAATATGAATAAGTTCTTTCTTTGCTATTCTATTATGAGACTTTCTGATGAGTAAGAATAACATTCATTTAAAACAGTTTGGTAAGGAGCTGTTTACATATGGGGTTATGGGGGGGATTGCTAAGGTAGTTCAATTCATATTATTCCCAATTTTCACCAGAGTTTTTTCAGTTACGGAATATGGAGTATTAGACTCAATTGCAGTTTTTACTTCTTTTGTTGGAATGGGAATTGGCTTATCACTGCCTAGTGCACTTAATAGATATTTTTATGACAAACGTGTATTAAGTAATCCCTCTCTTTATTCTACACTATTATTTTTTACCAGTTTAGTTGCTGTGATCATTTTCAGTATCATAGTTATCTTTTCTGAACAAATAGGAATTCTTCTTACTGATCGTGCAGATGTAAGTTATTATATAATATTAGGAGCTTTAAGTGCGGTATTTACCTCAGTTAATAGCTTGTCATATACTTTACTAAGGCTTAGGAAAAAAATTGTTGCTTATAATGTACTTAATATTATTAAAACTATATCTTTTGTAGTTTTATCTTTAACTTCAGTATTTATTCTTAATAGAGGGCTGGAAGGTATTTACCTTTCAATGGTAATAAGCTCATTAATCCCCTTTTTCATCGGATTGTATTTGAATTATTCGTTTTTGACTATTCAATTTGATGCGAGTGAACTCATAAGATCATTAAAGTTTAGCTTACCAATGTTTCCGGCTGTATTTGTTAGTTGGGCGAACAAACAAACTGATCGAATAATTATATTGACTTATGTGGGGTTGTCCGGGGTAGGAATATTTGGAGCAGGCTTTAGAATAAGTAATGTTATGCAATTATTTTCAAGTATTTACCAAAAGGCATGGGGGCCTTTTGCGATGGAAATAATGGAAAAAGAAGGTAGAAATGAGTTTTATAGAAAAGCCGTAACACTTTATGCAACTTTTGTTGCAGTAGCCTGTCTATTTATTATTGGGTTTTCCCAAGAGATATTATGGGTAATTGCACCACCAGAATACCACGAAGCGTTTTATGTGATACCTTGGTTATTAGGAGCAACTGTGTGTCATGGCTCACTTGGAATGATAAACTTAGGCACAATACTAAGTGAGAAAACAGGTGCTAATTCTATTGCATCATGGTCAGGATATATAGTCAATTTATCTTTAACTATTTTTTTAGTAAAGAATTATGGAATACAAGGTGCTGCTATTGGAACATTTATTGCCGAAATGACAACTGCAATTATTTTATGGAATAGGTCGGTCAAACTTACAGACGTAGAATTTAATACATTAGCCGTTGTATCGATTGTGTTAATATATATTGTTACAAGTATAGTATTCATCAAATTAAATGACGCTACCTTTTTAAATGTATCAAATTTTGTTTGGAGGATACTAGTGATTTTAAGTTCAACTTCAGCAATAGTTAAAATTGGATTAGAAAAAAGTGACTATTTAATGTTGAGAACATTTATTGTTAGAAAGTTTGGAAAATAAAAAAGACCTCTTAAGGATTAAAAGTATATAAACCTGAATGCTAACTTCTATAGATAAGTATTTTAAATTAGTAGAAAATAAAAAGATTATTTACACCCATTGGAAGAGCAATGAGAGGTTAGATTCTTTTTTGGAAGGGGAAAGTGATTTGGATCTGCTTTTTTATCCAAATGACAAAGAAAGGGTTGAAGGGATTTTCGAAATAGTTGGAGCAAAAAAATTCGAGGCCATTCCGTTTGGGAAATATGAAAATATAGAGGACTACTTACTAGTAGATGAAGAGACAGGTAAACTGGTACATTTTCACGTTCATTATGGGTTAGATCTTGGGGAGAAAAATGTTAAACGGTACAATATTCCCTGGGTTGCAGAAGTATTAGAAAACAGGATTCAGGATGAGTCTTCAAAAATTTGGATCACTTCTCATGAGCATGAACTTATTTTACTTATACTTCGTGAAGCGCTCAGAATTCCTCCCATTAAAAGAATTGTAAGCAAATATTCCTCACATACATTTAAATTTACAGATCAGGTATACGGAGAATTTCATTGGCTGAAACAACGGACTGATAAAGAAAAATTTAAAGTTATTGTATCTAAGCTTTTTGAAGACAATTCAACAATTACAAATGATTTTACGGAGATCTACGAAAACTATTTTTCATTTGAAAGCATCAGTATTCTTATTAAAAATTTAAAGGGCTTTAAAAAAAAGTATCAAAGAAGTGGCTCAGTTCATGCTAATATTGTTTTCATTTCTGACCAACTAAATTCAAAACTCAAACCAATTACAAAGCACTTTAATTATCCCAAACAAAGGATAAATCCCAGGGATGGTCTTATTGCAGTTTTAATGGGAAGTGACGGTGCAGGAAAATCAACAGCTGTTTCAAAACTGGCTGCTGAGTTTGGTAGAAAAATTGATGTTAAAACAATTTACTTTGGATTACCAAAACCGGAAAAATCCAAAATACCCGTTTTAGTAAAAATAATTAGAAAATTGGGTCTAAGACCTTTCTGGAATTTATGGGTCAAGAAAAGAAATCTTAAACTTGCTTTAAAGTTAAGGAGTAAAGGTTTTTTGGTAATTTGTGATCGATTCCCGCAATCAAAATATGATGGAATAATGGATGGGCCTCTTTTAGCAGATTGGAGAGCTTCAGAAAATCCAATTAAAAGATGGTTGGCAAAAGTTGAAAAGAATGGCTTTGAGGATCTTGAGAAAGGTACTATGGATGTACTGATCAAACTGATAGTCGATGAAGACACATCTGCTGAACGCGGCAAACATGAATTGCATTTAGCTAAGAAAAAAACATTCATTGTGAATAAAATGAGTTACCGGAATGCTCACAATGTTTATGAATTAGATGCAGTTATACTGAATGTTCAGGAGGTAAAAAAGAGTGTGGTGAATTTAATTTGGAAAACCATGCCTTGATCTAGCTTATGAAACGAATAGACATTATAGGGGCTCCGGGAGCAGGAAAATCAACTATACTGAATAGTTTGGTAAAGAAAAGGAAAAAAGGAAGTTGGTTACAATCATCGGAAGCATTTAACAAAGTTATTGCAGAACATTTTAGCTTATCTCCTCAGAATTTAACGGATTACATAAACAACTATGGATATAAGCTTTTAAAAGGCAGACCTAAGCTTCCGTTAAATGAGAAAAAATATTCAGAGTTTTTGTCAGTAAATACCCAAAAATATAATTTCGTAATAGAAAGCGCTTTCGAATTTTTTTATAAAGATGATGTAACACCGCCTCATATCAAAGCAAAAAGAATGGGTTGGTTGGTTCAGACTTTAGAACGAATTACCCTGTTGGAGCATTACTACGAAGGCACTGTGGTTTTTGATGAATCTTTATCCAGTAAACTATTCTCTTTTGTTATTGACCAAGTAAAATCAGAAGATAAGGGCTCAGAATACTTGTCACATTTTAATCTCCCTGAAGGGTTTATTTATATCCGTTTGGAGTATGATGAAGTGCTATCGAGGTTAGAAAACAGACCACGAATTACTTTTGATCATGCCAGAATGAATGAGCAAGAAAGACAAAATAAGTGTCTTGAAAGCATCGATAATGCTGAAAGAGCTTCTGTGTGCTTGGCTGAATGCGGAGTGGAAGGATTAATATTAGATGGTAATAAATCAATCGAAGAAAATTCAGATTTAATTATAAATTTCTTAGAGGGTTAATTTTGAAGGCCTTAATAAAAATTATAGTTCATAACTATTTAAATGAGTGAATTAACTGTTAGTTTTTACATTGCAAACATGAATGGGGGAGGTGCTGAACGGGTATTTCTGAACCTGATGAACCATTTTGCTGATTGTGGACATTCTGTGCATTTAATACTTAACAAAAAAGAAGGACCATATTTAGAGTTTTTAAACCCTGGAATCTCTGTTCATGAATTGGGAAGAAAAAGTGTTAAAGATTCAATAGGAGGGCTCGGAAATGTGCTACAACAAGTCAAGCCCGATTTGATCCTGTCTACTTTGAGCCAATGTAATTATGCAATGATACTAGCAAGATTATTGAAATATAGAAAAGCCACACTGTTTATCCGGGAAGCAAATTCTTTTCTTTCGCAAAGACAGCACCTTTCTAAATTCAGACTATTTTATGAAAGATTAAAGGCCGGAATTTTGTACAGGTTTGCGGACAGAATACTCGTGAATTCGTTAGGTTCTAAGAATGAGTTGACAAAAGCTACTTATTTGTCTGAAAACAGAATTTCAATTCTGCCGAATCCTGTAGATATAGATGGCATCAGAAAAAAAGCAGAAGAAGATCTTCCAGAAAAAATAACCACTTTTCTAGATGGGAGCCCTTACATCATTTCAATTGGAAGATTACAGTATGCAAAAGCATTTGATAATCTTATAAAGGCTTTTAAAAAAGCAGATAATAGCAATAAGAAATTAATCATACTGGGTGAAGGAAAACTCAGAAATGAGCTTCAAAATTTGATCAATACCCAGGGATTATCAGAAAAAGTTTTGCTTGCTGGACATATGGAAAATCCATATCCGATTATTTCAAATTCAAGTCTGTTCGCATTGTCATCTAGATATGAAGGCATGCCAAATGTCCTTTTGGAAGCTTTTATTTTAATGAAACCTATTGTTTCAACCGACTGTCCTAGTGGACCCCGCGAATTGTTAAGAAATGGAGATTTTGGTGTCTTAGTGCCAACAGAAAATATAAATGAATTAAGCATGGCTTTAGACAAAGAGTTTGGTACTATGATAAACCATGAAGAAAGAGAATTGTATATTGACCAATTCAAAATAAAGAATGTGTATTCTAGTTTGTTAAAACTATATGGCGAACCAAAAGAAACATAAGTACATTCACAGATTTAATTACTTAAAACTATTCTCGATAGTTCTACTGTTGATATCCACGACCATTGAACTATCATATTCACAAGAGTTCGCATTTCCGGGTGCAGAGGGTTTCGGGAGATACTCTAAAGGAGGAAGGGGTGGAAAGGTAATTAAAGTGGTAAACTTGAATGATAATGGTCCGGGCAGTTTAAGAGAAGCATTAGAGTCAGAAGGGGCTCGTTATGTTGTTTTTGATGTTGGCGGCATTATTAATCTGGAAAACAGAATTAATATTACCAATCCCTTTGTTACAATAGCCGGACAAACAGCGCCAGGGGATGGGATTGTGTTAAGAGGAAATGGAATTAATATAGAGACAAATAATGTAATAATACGCTTTTTAAGAATAAGGCCCGGCGATGTTGATTTTGGAGAACCAAATAACTGGAGCGGAATAGACGCACTATCTATTGGTAGTAGTGATTCATCAAATGTGGTAGAAAATATAATTATTGATCATTGCTCCTTTAGCTGGGCTGTTGATGAAAATATTGGACTCTGGAACAAAGGTAAAAATATTACTATTCAGAATTCTATTATAAGTGAAGCACTAGCTATGAGTAAACATCCGAAAGGAGAACATAGCAAAGGAATGCTTGTTGGTGGAAGTGTAGATAAGATATCAATTTTAAATAATTATTTTGCTCATAATCATGCTAGAAACCCTCGGTTTAGCAATTCGGGATTATCTGAATTTCGCAATAACATTATATACAATGCCAGAGGATTTGGTATAAAAATTTCAAATAGTACAGTTAAGAAAACACAGTATCTAGACATTATTAATAATCACATTATAAAAGGTCCTTCAACAAAATTTAGTAATCCTATAAGTATCTGGAAGCCTAAAATTTATAATGGGTTGGTATATTTAAAGGGCAATTCGGGTTTCAAGAGTAATGAAGATTGGCAATTAGTTGAAGACTGGGAAACCAGAGAACCTGTTTTGGACAATACAAATTTCAAATCTGATACTTCTTTTGTAAAGCATGCAGATACATTGGCAACTTTAACTCAATTAATAATTGATTTGGTGAAGAATGGAGGTAGTTCATTACCTAGAAGAGATATTATCGATGAGCGAATCATAGAAAATTTCTTAGAATTTAGGGGGGGAATAATAAATTCACAGTCTGAGATTGGCGGTTGGGGTATTGAAATTGAAGAGTCTTTTGAAAATGACCAAAATGAGAATGGTTTTCCGGACGAATACGAAATTGAATTCAGAATAAGTTCTCCGGCTGATTTAAATGCAGATTTTGATGAAGATGGATACTTGAACTTCGAAGAATACTTAAATGGTACAGATCCTTATGATACTGAAAATGAAGAGAATGAAGTTTTTAATGCTTTCTTGTCATCTTCAGAAGAAAAAGATCAGAGCAATTCTAATTATTTCACTAGAACAGGTGTTGTAATCTTCAATAATTATCCAAATCCATTTGCTACAGAAACAATTATACCGGTTTGGGTTTACAGAGAGCAGTTTCTTACAATAGTTATTTTTAACTTAGTGGGTCAAATTGTATATAAATTGTTTGAAGGCGAAATTACTCCAGGTGTATACGAATTTATATGGAATCCTCGAGAATTAGCATCAGGAGTTTATTTTGTACTCGCAAAAAATGAATTTGGAATAAATATGCAAAGCATTACAAAAATAAATTAGAAGGTATTTGCTATTATCTCACTTGAAGAATTAAAAGTAGTTATTAATTAATGAAAATTGGTTTAATAGTAACCCGTTTTCCATACGGCGGCGCAGAAAAGCAAGCGTTAATGTTTGCTAAATTTATTACAAATCAGGGTCATAGAGCTGAAATACTTGCTTTAGAGAATAAAGAATCAATTAGTTTTGAGGGAATTGATGTGATTGGATTAAACCTGAAACCAGTCGGTCTAAACCCAAAAAAAATTATACAATTAATAAAGTTTAATTTTGGTCTTTATCGTGCAATAAAACAAACATATGATTGTGTAATATCATATCCGCAAAATTATTTATTGGGATTATATCCATTGAAAAATATGATCAAAATTCTATCAATAAGAATTTTTTATCCTAATTCAATAAGTTTTTTAAGAAGAAAGTTAATTTCAACTTTCGATTTAGTTGTAACTAATAACTTGCCACAATATTCGCTATTACACGCTGTAAAAATTAAGGCTTTATTATTAAATAATTTGGTTGCGAATGAAATGCAACAAGAGAAAACAGAGATAAATAAAGAATATCTTATAGTTTCAAATATCAAAAAAAGAAAAAATTTAGAACTTCCAATAAGAGTATTTAAAAAGCTTAGTGAAAAAGGTTTTATTCTTAATATAGCTGGTAGAATTGAAGATCAGGAATATTATGATGTGCTGATTAAATTGGCTGAAAATTGTTCGAGTATTAAATTTTTAGGTATTAAAAGTCGAAATGAATTAAATAAACTTTATAGCGTGGTCGACGGGGTAATTCACCCCTCTCTAAATGAAGGTGCTGCTAATTCAATCCTAGAGGCGATGTCTTTTAAAAAGCCAGTTATTGCTTCTCGCATACCAGAAAATATTGCGTTAGTGGAAAATAAGAAAGAATTTCTTTTTGACGATGAAAATTCATTATATAATAATGTAATAAAATTAAATACTTATTTAAATGACAAAGAGAATTGGCTAGACAAGTATTTAAATTATCAGCTCGAGAAATTAAGGCTAGCCTATGATGGGAGTGACTACATCATACTATTGGATAAAATAAAAATGCTTCATAATTCAATAGGACAAGTTAAGTGATAAACAAGATTATAAAGCTATATTGCTTATGCTTGCCATTAAACGTTTTTACTATAGAAGTTGGAGGGTATCCATTGGGAATACCGATGTTAATGGTTATAACATTGACATTAGCTTTAATTTTATACAACCGACCGCTCTATAAAAATATATTTCTAACATTAATATCGTTTTTAACATTTGCATTGATAACTACCTTAATGAATCATGGTATTACGAAATTCGTTTTATCCTTAGGATTATTATCATGTCTAGCTTTGCCACTATGTTTTAAACTTCGAAAAGATGATGTTATAGGATTTGAGAAATATTTAATAGCTGGATTCTTACTTACTATTCCATTTTCAATGTACGATCTTGGAGTTACTTTATTAGGTTTTACACCTACAGAAGAGATTTCTGAATTTTTTTCAACTTCTACAAATTCACCTTTGTATTCTTATTTAGGCTTCTATAGAATTAAGTCTACATTTACTGAACCATCTTATTTCGGAATCTATCTTGTTTCGATATTTTATATTACAACTCAATTAGAAATTAAAAACAAACAAAAATTTCAATTACTGTTATTATTATTTATTGGGTTAACTGTTTCACTTACAGCTTTTATTTTAATAGGCTTTGTTATAGTAATATATTTGTTTAAGAAAAAGCTATTTGCCTATAAGTATTTAGTCGCATTGTTTTTAGTTCTGTTAGCTTTGCCTTCTTTAACAACTATTATTATTGAACGTTTGATTGAAACTGTTACTAGCCTGGAACAAGGTGACCTATCAGGTAGTGAAGGCTCCAGAATTAATTCGCTTTCAGTTATGTTTCAATATCTTGCAGAGCAAAATCCTATTAAGTTATTAATAGGTGAGGGCTACTCATATTATAGCGAATGGCTCATTGATCGTTTTAGTGGATATCCATTGATTGGCTATTCAAGGGGGCAAATATTCAATGCATTTGCTGTTATTGGTATTTCATTAGGTGTAATTGGTCTCATATTATATACCATATTTTTCTTTTCATTAGCTGGATCAAATGATTTTAAATTTTATGAAATCTTATTTCATTTTATAATTCAGTTTAGTCTCGCATTTTTTGTGGGGTACTTATTTTGGTCGGTGTTAATGCTAATTAAATTTAAAAATATTATTAAAAGGGACGGGTGATGAATAAAATAGTAATAACGCTCCAAAGGGAAGGGTTTGTAGTTCTATTTAAAAAAATATTTCGTAGAGCGAACTATAAAATTAAGAGGCATTTAAAAAATAATAAACCAAATCGGAATCGTTGGAGACATTTAAAAGGTAAATATAAAGGTGAGCGTGTATTTTTGTTAGGCAATGGTCCGAGTTTGAATAAAACACCGTTATACTTTTTAAAAAATGAGTACACGATGTGCTTTAATCATTTTAATATTCTTGATGAAAGATTAAATTGGTTTCCTGATTTTTATATGTCTACTGATAATCTTGTTGTTCATGATATTATTAAAAGTGTAGATTCAATTGCAGATAAATCAAAATTTGTTTTTTTACCTGATATACACTTTAGGGGCGATAACTTTATAAAAAAAACCAAAAATTTAGAGAATTTATTTTGGTTAGAACAAATTCATGGTCAGGGATTCTCAACTGAATTGCCAAAAGTTAATCTTGGTGGATCAGTTATATATGAAGGATTTCAAGTATTAAATTATCTTGGATTTAAAGAAATCTACTTTATCGGGGTTGATATGAATTTCCAAACTCATACATCAGTTAAGAATATTAATGCTGGTGAAACAGATATAATTTCAGAAGAAGATGATGACCCAAACCATTTTGATCCTAGATATTTTGGAAAGAATAAGAAGTTTCATCAACCAGAAGATTATGTTGTAAATTTTATACTTAATAATTTAAAGTATCTCTCAAAAGTAGCAGATAAGTTTAATCTGCGAATTTTTAATGCTGGATACGATAGCAAAGTTGAATTCTTTCCAAAAGTAGATTTCAAAGATTTTTTTAACCTTTCGATGGAAGAAAAAGAATCGTTATTTAATGAGTGCCTTTCTCAAAATACCAGCTATAAATCAGTATCAGATTTCTTAAAAGATTCACAGTCATTAAGTGAAAAAAGTGAGTTCAAAAATACGTTAGGGAATTTTTCAATAAATGAAGAACAAGGGATAGCTTTGATAGCAAAAGCTGTGTTTTCACATATTCCATTTGGGCCATATAAGAATAGATATTATTTCGTAAAACGTGATAAAGCGTCTTCACTTAATTAAGTAAAATTTTCTCACATAGAGATATTCCTTATCATATAAAGATTCGTAAACTTAAAATTAATCGATTTGAAAAAAGAACAAGTACTTGTTGGAAGTTGGATAAATAGTTGTAGTCCTGTTATCTCGGAGTTAATGGCACAGTGTGGTTTTGATTTTTTAACTATCGATGTTGAGCACTCTCCTGTAAATATTGATGGCGCATTTAATATGTTACAGGCTATCAAATCCGGAAATAGGGATTGCCAGGCTTTAGTTAGAGTTGCAGGTAATAGTTATTCAGAGATTAAAAGGTATATGGATGCAGGAGCGGATGGTATTATCTGCCCATTAGTAAATTCGAAAGAAGATGCGAAAGAATTAGTAGATGCTGTTAAATATTTCCCCTTAGGTAAGAGAGGAGTGGGTTATAGCAGATCGAATAAATATGGTATCGATATTTTAGAATCTATTAAAAACGATAATAATCGGACCTTTGTATGTGTTCAAATTGAGCATATTGATGCCATTAATAATCTTGAAGAAATTTTATCAGTAGAAGGGGTAGATGCAGCTATCATTGGCCCGTACGATTTAAGTGCATCTATGGGGCTCGCAGGACAATTGGATCACCCGAAAATGGAGGAAGCCATCAATTATAATCTTAAGATTTGTCAAGAAAATGGAGTTTTACCAGGTATTCATGTTGTTCAACCGGATCCAGATCAAGTCAAAATGAGAATAGCACAAGGTTATCAGTTTATAGCATATAGTGTAGACATTAAAATGGTAACTGATCTTTCTATTGAAGGAATAAAAAAGATTAAAGCATAATAATTACAGAAAAAAATATATGAAGAAAGTTTTAACCTCACCCTCGTCTATTGGTAAAATTGGACCTGAACCTTTTCAGTTACTTGAAGAAAATGGGTACGAAGTTATAAATAATCCTTACGGAAGGAAACTAACAGAGGATGAGGTAATTGAATTAGCGTCTGATTGTGTAGGAATTGTTGCAGGTGTAGAACCATTAACACAAAAAGTGATGGATGCTCTAAAAAATCTAAGATGCATTAGTCGTGTAGGCGTAGGTATGGATAGCGTAGACCTTGAATATGCTAAAACCAAAGGGATTGTTGTAACAAATACACCAAAAGGTCCAACTCAGGCTGTAGCTGAACTTGCACTTGGACTTACAATGTCTACATTAAGACAAATTCCGCAAGCTCATGATGACATGAAGGAACGGAAATGGATTAAAAGAACTGGTAATCTTTTATTAGGTAAGACTGTTGGGGTCATAGGATTAGGTAGCATTGGAAAAAAAACGGCCGAATTATTTAAAGCTCTAGGAAACGAAGTTATAGGCTTTGATCCTTATCCAGATACAGAATGGTTAAATAACACAGGTGTGAAGCTAACGAGCTTTGAGGAAACAATCTCAGCTTCAAATATTTTATTGCTACATGTACCTGGTAATGAGGATAAGTCTGCGGTTATAGGTAAAATGGAAATTGAACTTATGAAAGACGATGCCATTTTAATAAATCTTGCAAGAGGTGGGGTAGTAGATGAAAATGCTCTTTATGATGCACTAACGAATAAAAAACTAGCTTCAGCGGCGGTTGATGTATTTTCGGTAGAACCCTATGATGGTAAATTATGTGAATTAGAAAACATTGTTTTAACACCACACTTAGGTTCATATGCAAAAGAAGGGAAACTCCAAATGGAAATTGATGCGGTAAAAAATTTGATTGAAGTACTCAATAATCATTAAATTGAATACTTAAAAATTGCATACGAAGTATTTTGGGGTATGAATCAGTAACCATTCATTATGGTAGTCGATAGATATGGGGATTTGCTAATATGAATACAAGGATTCTATTAGTATCTTTTGCCTTTTTTTTAAGAAACGAATAATAATTAATTCATTAAAATGAGTATACGTGTAGGAATAATCGGTTATGGCAAGATGGGGAAAACCCGTCATATGGCTTTTAAAGAAGATGGAAGAGGGGTGCTTATAGCAGTTTCTGAACCAAATTTAGAGGGTTTAGATAAAGAGATCCCAAATTTATCTCACGATGAAATCATTGCACATCCAGATATTGATGCAATGATTATTTGTACGCCGAATTTTTTAAATAAAGATTTAACAATTCGTTCTTTAAGAGCAGGGAAACATGTGTTCTGTGAAAAACCTCCAGCTTTTACCGAAAATGATGTGATTGAAATTCGTGAAGCAGAAAAAGCTTCTAATAAGAAACTAATGTATGGCTTCAACCATCGACATCATGATAGTGTTATCCGAATGAAACAAATAGTTGATAGCGGTGAGTTCGGAAAAATAGTTTGGATGCGCGGTAGATATGGTAAAAGTGTTACCGAAGATTATTACGATAATTGGAGAGCTAAAAAAGATTTAGCCGGTGGCGGAATTTTAATTGATCAAGGAATACACATGCTAGATTTGTTTCTTCATCTTGCAGGTGATTTTGACAGAATTAAAGCTGAGGTTTCTAACTTGTATTGGAATTTGGAAGTAGAAGACAACGCTTTTGTAATTTTACGAAATACTGAAACTGGAATTGATGCATCATTGCATTCAACTATGAGCCAATGGAGACATTTGTTTAGTCTCGAAGTATTTATGGAACAAGGGTATATGGTACTGAATGGACTTATTACATCTTCTATGAGCTATGGTGAAGAGGTATTGTCGATTGCTAAAAACAGATCCGCTGCACCTGCTGCTACATGGAAAGATGAAGTCAAAACACAGTATATTGACGATCATAGCTGGAGATATGAGATGGAGCAGTTTTTTGATGCCATTACCAATAATACTGACATTAAAATTGGTAATTCAGGGGATGCACAAAAGTTGATGAGAATTATCGATAAGATTTACGAAGACAAGAATTTTTAAAAACTAATAACCTACTAAATGAGAAAAGAAAAATTAATAAATCACGTAAACGATTATCAACGTAAATTAAATGATTTATTTGAGCAAATCGATTTTGACGTTTTAGAACAAATTACGGCAGCTATTGTAAATGCCTATAAGAACGAAAAAACAATTTATATAGCCGGAAATGGTGGTAGCGCCGCAACCGCATCGCATTATAAAGTTGATCTGGGATTTTTTGTTCGCTATTTCAAAAAGAAGAGAATTAAAGTTCAAAGTCTGACCGATCAAAGCCCTTTAATGACGGCGATTGGAAATGATAACTCTTACGAAGAAGTTTTTACGCAACAGATGCAAGATTACTTTGGAGAAGGGGATGTACTAATTGCTATTTCTGCAAGCGGTAACTCTATGAATGTAGTTAAAGCGGCTGAATATGCAACTGAACTTGGCGGTAAATCTATAGGATTAGTTGGTTTTGAAGGTGGGAAACTAAAAGATGCTTGCGATATCTGCCTCTTTACTCCAAACCCAAAGGGTGATTACGGCCCAATAGAAGATTTACACATGATTATTTGTCATATGTTGGTTTCATACCTCAGAGAAGACGAAGAATTTATGAGTCTCTATGAATAAGAATGCTTTTGACTTTTCTGGTCAAACTGTATTGATTACCGGTGCAACCCGTGGGATTGGCAAAGAAACTGCAAAGTTATTTCTAAAACACAACGCAAGCGTAATTGTTACTGGAACTTCAGTTGAGGCTAATTCAGAGCTTATAAATGAACTTTCTGATTTAGGTACAGTTTATTATGAGTCTGCAAATTTCATGTCTGAAGCTGGAATCAATGATTTTATTACCAGATTGGATAAATATGATAGAATTGATGTTTGTGTTAACAATGCAGGTATAAATTTATTAAATGAGGTAGAAGACATTACTGATGAAGATTACAAATCTGTACTATCAGTTAATCTTGATGCTCCTGTAAAAATATCTCGCTATCTCGCAAAACGAATGAAGACCCAAAAATATGGTCGCATCGTTAATGTAGCTTCTATTTGGAGTGTAATTACACGTCCAGCAAGAGCTGTATATACGATAACTAAAAATGCTTTAGTTGGATTAACCCAAACGATGGGTATTGAACTTGCATCTTCCGGGGTTTTAGTAAATGCAATTTCACCAGGATTTACGCTAACCGAGCTTACTAAAACAACAAATACTAAGGCACAGTTAATTGAAATAAATAAAAAGATTCCAATTAACAGAATGGCAAAGCCAATTGAAATGGGATATACCATATTATTCTTAAGTTCAAAAGAAAATTCTTACATGACAGGGCAAAATTTAGTAGTAGATGGAGGTTTTACCAATGTCTGATTCATTTATTGTTAAATCCTCAATTAAGAATTACGAAGTTCAATTAATTAATTCCATTGAAAATAAACTAAATGAAGTTTATAAAGATGGGGATTGTATCATTGTTGATGAGATTCTAATTGAGCTTAATTCTGAACTCAGTAATACACTTTCAGGTAAAAATGTAATAGCAATTGAAGCACTTGAGAAAACTAAAAGTTATGAAGGTGTAATACCTTTCATAGATAAATTGATTAAGAGTGGCTTTAAAAGAAATAATAGAATAATTGCTATTGGTGGAGGGATAACACAAGATGTATCAGCGTATATCTCCTCAATGCTTTACCGAGGCGTAGGCTGGATTTTTTTCCCTACAACCTTACTGGCACAAGGGGATAGTTGTATTGGTAGCAAAACTTCTATTAATTTCAGAGAATTCAAGAATCAATTAGGTGGGTTTTATCCACCAATATCCATATACATTGATCCTAAAATTCTTAAATCCTTAGACGAACGAGATATTCGTTCTGGTGTAGGAGAAATGGCGCATTATTATTTTGTTTCAGGTCCTGAAGATGTGGAATATTTTAAGAAGGAATTTGAAACTGCACTTAATAATCAGTCCAATTTAAAAGAACTAATTTTAAAGAGCTTGTCTATCAAAAAAGATTACATTGAAATTGATGAGTTCGATAAAAAAGAAAGAATTGTATTCAATTACGGGCATACCTTTGGTCATGCAATTGAAAGCATTACAAATTATGGTATTCCACATGGGGTAGCAGTTTCATTTGGAATGGACATGGCTAACTATATTTCCTACAAAAAAAACTATATCACTTTTGACGATTTTAAAAGTGCGAGAAGTATTTTTCAAACAATTTGGAAAGGTTACTCAATTGAGGATATAGAGATAGAAGCATTGCTTAATGCAATGCAAAAGGATAAAAAGAATGAGAATGGTAAGCTTGGCCTCATTTTAACGAAAGGGTGGGGTAATATGTTTAAAGACCTAACAGACCCTGATGATACATTTGTATCATGGATGAACGAATACGTAGAAAAATTTCACAAGTAATACTAAAAAACATAGTGAATACACTAGAAGCACTAAAAAAGCATACTAAAATAGTAGCAGACACAGGGGATTTTGAATCGATAGAAAAATTCAGCCCGTTAGACGCAACGACTAACCCATCCTTAATTTTAAAGTCTACTAAATCAGGTAAATACAATTATCTTGTTGATAATGCAATTAAAGCATCTTCTAAAGGTAATAGTACTTTTAATGTTGAAGATGTACTAGATTATTTAAGTGTATTTTTCGGACTTGAGATCTTAAAAAAAATACCAGGTCGAGTATCTACAGAAGTAAATGCAGATTTATCTTTTAATAAGCAAAAAACTATCGATAAAGCAAGAAAACTTATATCTATTTACGGTGAATATGGTGTAGATAAAAGTCGGATTCTTATTAAAATTGCTTCGACTTGGGAAGGAATTAAAGCTGCAGAAATATTAGAAAGTGAAGGTATTCATACTAATCTAACTCTTCTCTTTAGTAAAGTTCAGGCAATTGCTTGCGCAGAAGCTGGGGTTACATTAATCTCTCCATTCGTTGGAAGAATCTATGACTGGTATAAGAAAAATAACCCTGAAGATAATTTTGATTCTGAAAATGATCCGGGCGTTTTATCAGTGAAGGAAATTTTTAATTATTTTAAAAAATTCGATTATAACACAGAAATTATGGGAGCTAGTTTTAGAAACACCTCTCAAATTTTAGAACTGGCAGGTTGTGATTTATTAACAATATCTCCAGAATTATTAGATAGCTTATCAAATAGTAATGATGAAGTAGTTCCCAAACTAACTGTTGCTAAAGCGAAAGATTTACCAATTCATAAAGTGGACATTACTGAAGAATATTTCAGGTGGCAGATGAATGAAGATGAAATGGCGACAGAAAAATTATCACAAGGCATTCGCGTATTCAATAACGACTTAGTCAAATTGAAGAAATTAATTAATAATATTTTGTGAGAGTTGCGTAGAAGTTTAGTAGGGATTTCTCAATTCAAAGGAGTAAAGAATTATGATTGTAGATAAAATAGAGAATATAGGATTGTATAAAGGGCTATCTGAAGATATATACGAAGGTCTTAAATTTGTGCAAAATGCCAATGCTGACCTAGATTTAGGAGAGTATAAAGTCAATAAAAAGGTAAAAGCGATAGTTAGTGAGTATATGACTATTGAACATTTTGAAAGAGGTTATGAGGCACATAAACACGTAATTGATATACAATATCCACTAGTGGGTTTAGAAATGGTTAAATGGTCGCCGATTGAAGATATGGACATCAATATTCCATACGATGTAGAAAAAGACAGAACATTCTATAAGAATCCACATAAACAGGGCACAAATGTAACTATAGGAAATGGAGTGTTTGCTGTTATGTTTCCGAAAGATGGTCATGCTCCTCAGCATTATGTTGGAAAACCTGAGCTTATTAAAAAGCTTACGATGAAAATTTCTATTTAGAGTGTAATGGACAAACCATCGATTACTGCTTTGATTTTTATGAAAGGATACTCAGAAAGAGTACCTCGGAAAAACTTGAGAGAGTTTTATGGGAAACCATTACTATTTTGGATTCTTGAGAGTCTGAATCGTTCAAAGTGGATCAATTCTGTAATTATTAATACAGATTCAGAGGAGATTGCAGAGACTGCATTAAAATATTTTGATGTCAAAATTCATATGAGGCCAGAATATTTGCTAACCATTACTAGCAATGAAGCGAACCAAATTATGGAATATGATATAAAAAATTCTGATGCCGATTATTATCTGCAAACTCATAGCACTAATCCACTTTTAAAAACTGAAACGATTGACAGATCAATAGAAAGGTTTATTAATCAGGATAAGTGTGATAGCCTGATGGGGGTGACCGAGCTTAAGACCCGTCTATATTGGCCGGATGGTAAAGGCATAAATCACGATCCCAAAAAACTAATTAAAACTCAGGAACTTCCACCTGTATATGAGGAAAATTCTTGTATTTATATGTTTTCCAGAGAAATGTTTTTGAACAAGAAACAAAGAATTGGTGATAATCCTTTACTTTTTCCAATAAATCCTATTGAAGCTGTTGATATTGACGAAGAAAGTGATTTTTTAATTGCTGAATCTATTAAACGATATATAGAAGAAAGAGAACAAGCATGAAGGTAAGTTATCTGTCACATTCACTCACTACTGATACCCCAAGCTATGGGAATAGAGATCAGGTTATTCTCGATAAAAAAAGTTCAATAGAGGCTGGAGATACATCCAATACAACAGATCTGAGATTGACAAACAATCATATAGGTACTCACTTCGATGTTCCTAATCATTTCTATGATGATGGAAAAACCATAACAGACATTAATCCTTCCGAATGGTTTTTTGAGAATGTTAAATTAATTGATGTTAAATGTGAGAAAGGCAGATTAATTGATACCAACGATTTTAAAGCTTTTAATATTCCTGTTGGTACAGATTTTTTAATTATCAGAACAGGATTTGAAAAATTTAGAGAGCAGGATGTTTACTGGAATGCATATCCGGGAATCTCAGAAAAAGCATGTGAATATCTTAGAAGTGAATTTCCAAATCTTAGAGCCATTGGGTTCGACTTTATTTCTCTTACATCACCACTTTTTAAGCCGGAAGGGAAGGCGGCACATTTAGCTTTGCTTGATGAAAGGAATAGTTCCTTTGTATTAATAATTGAGGATATGAAAATTGCACATTTAACAAAGGACCCAGAAAAACTAATTATTGCCCCATTACTAGTTGAAAAAGGAAATGGCGGACCGGTAACTATCTTTGCTTATTAAAAAAATTATGAAAGTAATTTTTTTTGAAATTGATGCCGTTAATGTGAAAAGGTACTATTTAGATGTATTGCCTGATATAGTTCAAAATTCAGATGTTAGTATTTTAATAGAGAGTAGGGAGGAGGCGGAAAAACTAAAGGAGCTAAACAGTAACTCTCAGATAATAATATTAGCTGATAAAACTATTTCTTTTTTAGAAAACTTGATTAATGACGTTGACATTTTATTTATTAATGGGCAACGAGTTCCTGATATTATGCTAACCTTGTTAGCGAATAAGGTGAATACTAGAACAGTTTATATCCAACATGGTATGTATATACCATATATGAAACGTGGAATCCTTTTCTATTTTAAAAGCTTGTTTAAATCATTTCGTTATTTACGATATTCGCTTTTAGCAACAAAAATAGATGGAAATGCTACTTTATTTTTCAAATTAATCAGATCTCATTTAATCGATGGGGTTCGTGAGTATAAGTTTAATAATTATTTTGGTTATCCAGATGTTTCATTTGTTTTTTCTGAATACTGGAAAATATGGCATAATGAACACTACTTTAAAGATGATTACAATAATTTTATAATTGCAGGAAATCCAGAACTTTTAAGATTTAAACAAGAGAAATATAGTTCAAATTACATTGTCTACTGCTATCAAACATTGATTGAAGATGGTCGAATTGAGAAAAAATACTTAATTGATAAGATTGAAGAAATAATAAGCTGGGTGGAAAGTAAAAATAAGCTCCTAATAGTAAAATCTCACCCTAGAATGTCAAGAGAAATTAGAAAGTATTTTAATGACAAGAATATTGAATTAGTTGATAATATACTTCCAGTTACCAATATTGTAATTGGTCATTATTCATCTTTAATGCCATTGTGGGCGTATTATGGATCGAATGTATTTAGTTTAAAACTGGATGGACATTACAACAATATTGATGAGAGTATTAATAAAACCTCTTTTAGTATAGAATCATTAGACCAAATTTTAATCCATTGGAATAAGGCTGATAGATTGCCCAATTCTATTAAGGAAAATGTTAAATACTATTTTAATTATGATCTAGAATTTTCACCAGTAATATGGAATCAAATACAAAAGTTAGCTAACAAATAATAATATTTTATAAAGAAACTGGTTTCAAGCCTATCTAATTGATACAATAAACCTTGGTTAAGCTTAGGGTATTAGTTTTTGAATAATAATATTTATTCAATCTAAGGTTTAAAAAAGGTTCTATCATCGACAGATTTGGTATAACTAGCAAAATTGGAAAATGAATGAGAATATTTGGAAAGCCTAATATGAAAATCAATACATCAGTTAAAATAAATCTTTATATTCTGCCCAACCATTTTTAACGGCTATGTTACAATTAGATTTTCTGGGGTGGGTTCAAATTATTGTAGCCACTTTATTTTCGTTTTATCTTATAAATCGAACAATCCCTGTACTTATAAAGTTAGCTTATCATTTGAATATATATGATCAGCCGGATGGAGAGAGAAAAGTACATACAAGTTATATCTCAAATTTAGGTGGAGTTGCAATTTTTATTGCATTTATCTTTGGTATTCTATTTAGTGGGTTGTCATCAGAAATTGAGGGTTTGCCATATTTTATCGGTGCATTATTTGCTCTTTTCTTTTGCGGACTTAAAGACGATTTGGTCGGATTGTCTCCAAAAACAAAGCTTTTAGTTGAATTAGCATCAGGAGTAGTTGTAATTATTGGGATGGGAATTACAATTAATAGTTTCGGTGGAATATTTGGATTAAATCAAATCCCCATTTATTTAATTATACCCATCACTTTATTCACAATAATAGTAATAATTAATTCATTTAACTTAATTGATGGTATTGATGGGCTAGCTGGGGGTATATCAGCTATTTCAGCTGGTATTTTTAGTGTAGGATTTTTTATTGCTACCGATTTCGTTTATAGTTTTATAGGATTGATATTATCTATTGTAAGTATTGGATATTTAAAGCATAATAGACACCCAGCTAAAATATTTATGGGAGATACTGGGTCACTTGTAATTGGATTTGTACTATCTATTTTAACTGTTCGATTTATTGGGTTAAGTAATTTTAGTGATAATTTTAATGCAATATTGGGTCAGTCATCAGTGATTATTCCGATTGCAGCATTATCAATTCCACTTTATGATACTTTAAGAGTTTTTGGAAGAAGATTAGCTAGAGGTCAATCACCATTTGCAGCAGATTCAGATCATATCCATCATACTCTATTAAAAATGGGCTTAGGTCAAAAAAGAACAGTTTACTATCTATATGGAGTAACATTTCTTATAACTGGAATTGCAATAATCGGATCCACATTAAATCCAAATATCAATCTATTGATTGTTGTATTAGCTATGACATTGCTATTGCCAACTATTGGAATAAAAAGGAGAATAGCTCTAAAGTTCGGGATTAATATTAATCGATTATTATCCCCTCAAAACCCAGTTGATACCTACAGTCACTTAGAAGTAAAAAACAATAAAAAAATAAGACAAGATAAAAAAGAAGCTGTCCATTGATTTCTAACAACTTCTCATCTGTAATTATTAAGAGATAAATAGTTTTAAATGAAAATAACTGTTGTAGGTACTGGATATGTGGGATTGTCACTTTCAGTATTATTAGCTCAAAACCACAAGGTTGTTGCTTTAGATATCATACAGGATAAAGTTGAAAAAATTAACTCTGGTTACTCTCCTATATCTGATCCAGAAATTGAAGAATATCTAGCAAACAGCGATCTAAACTTGACTGCAACTACGGATAAAGAATTTGCTTACAAAGGAGCAGATTTTATCATTATTGCAACACCAACTGATTACGATCCCGAGACCAATTTCTTTAATACAAGTACTGTAGAAGCTGTAATAAAAGATGTAACAGCAATCAACCCAGGTGCTGTAATGGTCATTAAATCCACTATTCCAGTTGGTTTTGTTGGGCAGATTAAAACTGAATTAGGTGTTCAAAATTTATTTTTTTCGCCAGAGTTTTTACGCGAAGGTCAGGCATTACATGATAACTTATACCCTTCCAGAATTGTAGTTGGTGAACAGTCGGATCGTGCAAAAGTGTTTGCTGATTTATTGCTCGAAGGGGCAAAAAAGCCAAAGTCTGAGATCCCAGTTTTATTTACTGACTCTACTGAAGCTGAAGCGATCAAATTATTTTCTAATACTTACTTAGCAATGCGTGTTGCATACTTTAATGAACTAGATTCTTACTGTGAGTCTCACGACTTGAGTTCTGTACAGGTAATTAAGGGGGTTGGTTTAGACCCTAGGATTGGAAGTCATTATAATAATCCATCGTTTGGCTATGGTGGATATTGTTTACCAAAAGACACAAAGCAATTATTAGCAAACTATAAGGATGTTCCTAATAATCTGATTGGTGCGATTGTTGATGCAAATAGAACACGTAAAGATTTTGTTGCTAATCAAATTATTAAAAAGAGACCGGAAATTGTTGGAATTTACCGTTTAGTTATGAAAGCCGGTTCTGATAATTTTAGAGCTAGTGCTATTCAAGGGATCATGAAACGAATAAAAGCCAAAGGTATAGAAGTTGTGGTTTTTGAGCCTTACTTGAAAGAAGAGGAGTTCTACCATTCGAGAGTGATTCGTGACTTAGATAAGTTTAAACAAATGTCTGATGTCATTGTAGCTAACCGTATGGTTGCAGAAATCGAAGATGTAGAGGAAAAAGTATATACCCGTGATTTATTTGGGAAAGACTAATAATTTCAATCAATTACTTTATTTCCACTCACATTATAATATTTAAGCCATTTCTAAAATCATTTTATTTTTTTGAATACTTAACTAATTGATGATTGTTTCATATATACTAAGAACAAGTTTATTTATTTAATTATTCATAATTATTAGTTTCCTTTAAATAAATAAACTCGCTTTTAAAGGATTATTGTTATATCAAATTCCAAATTTTACTTCTTATCTAATGTCGATTATTTCGATGAGTTATGCTTAGATCGCCAATCACCAAGTTCATATTAAAAGCAGTTGGAATCTTTGCTCTTTGGTATGTAATCTATGAATTGTGGTTATTGCCTAAAGGTGACTTGGATGAGTGGTTATCGTTAAACATTGTAGCAGTTAGCGATGGCATAATTCAGTTTTTTGGTTATGAAACTTGGACCATGCATAGGATTATAGGTATTGGCGAAAATGCCGGTATTCAGTTGGTAGATGGATGTACAGGTATCTCTGCAATCGGGTTGTTTCTCGGCTTCATTCTAGCTTATCCAGGAGATTGGAAAAACAGAATTAGTTTCTCTCTTTTGGGTATCGGAGTGATCTATCTGGTAAATATTTTTAGAATTGTAGTACTAGTTATTACTCAGGAAGAATGGATAGAATTTTTCGATTTTACCCATGATTACTCAACCACTACAATTTTCTATGTTGTAATTTTTATACTTTGGATCATCTGGGTGCATTTGAGTGAAAATTCTATTTCTTCAAATTCTAAACCAACATGAAAGTATGGCTTTATCGAATATTATTTTTAGTCATCATTCTTGTGTTTCAACTTACAGTTTCAAGAGAAATTAGATCGCATTTATTTGAAACTATCATTTCTAAGAATAATACGTATTCAAATTATGGGTACCACGAGCGGATATTACCTATAAATATTGGAAAACGTGTTGCTACATTACAAGTTTATTTCAATGAAAGCTCTAAGAATGTATCAGTAAAACTACCTTTCGGGATGTACTTTATCTTTGGAATTTTAGTGATGATAATGACAGGTGCTAAGAATACTTATTATAAGTACATGGTAAGTGTACATGCAATTATCTTTTTAGTATTAATACCTACTATTTACGCTGGTCTATATTTTTACCCTACATTACTATTAATTGTCGATTTTATGTCGAGGTATATGATTCCACTAATATCATTAGGAATAGTGGCGATACAATTAGCAAATCAACACCTAATTACACATGCCTATCAATCCTGATATCATAGTATCGAAGATTTTATCCTCTTCCATTTCAATTCCGAATTCGGTGTTAGAGAAGATTTCAGGACAAATTTGGATTTTAGGTGCGGGTAAGGCATCGGTAAATATTGCGACTGAATTAATCGAAGAATTGCCATATTCACCTGTCGATGGAATTATTATTTCTCCAACCCACGATTACATCGACAACCTGCAGGTTTTTAAGGGTGAGCATCCATTTCCCGATGAAGATTCTGTTGCAGCTTCTTTTGAACTTCTTTCTTTGGTCAGGCAAATCCCAGAAGGGGATACTGTTTTCTTCTGCCTTACAGGGGGAGCCTCGTCATTGCTAACCATACCGCCCTTTGGGATAGAAGTTGAAGAGTTGTCACTTTTGCATAAATTATTATTGAATTCTGGGGCTTCAATCCATGAAATAAACACAGTTCGAAAACATGTTTGTGAATTGAAAGGAGGTAAGCTTGGTCGTGAATTAGCTCGAACTAATCTATGTACGCTTATCATTTCTGACGTACCAGGTGAGGATTTATCGAGTGTAGGTAGCGGTCCAACAATGGGAGATAGTTCTACTTTTTCAGATGCTTTTCAGGTATTGAAGGACTACAAAATTTGGAATCATCTCCCACTATCTATTCAAGCGCATATACAATTAGGTGTGGAGGGTGAAATAGAAGAGAATCCAAATCCAGATATAGCTTACCTCAGAAATCATAAGATAGTTGAATTAAATGGCGCAAAGGGATTAGCGGAGTCGATAGCTAATGAATTATCGGGAAAAGGGTTTTCAACTTGGGTTGCAAATCGATCCTATCAAGGTCCAATTAGAAGGGTAGCAAAAGATATTTCATCTAAAGCGATTTCAATACTTAGTGTAAATCAACCTGTAAAAAAACCGGCTGCACTTATATTCTATGGCGAAAGCGAAGTTGAAGTAAAAGGCTCGGGAAAGGGAGGGAGAAATCAAGAATTAGCATTAATTTGTGCTTTATCACTTGAAGGACAACACAATGTTCAAGTGATAAGTCTTGGTACTGATGGAATCGATGGACCAACCGATGCTGCCGGCGCAGTGATCGATTCTTACACAACACTGAAAGCTCGTAAGAAGAAGCTTAACCCTGAAAATTTTCTTCAGAACAACGATTCATACCACTTTCATGAACAAATGGGTACACTGATAAAGACTGGTCCAACAGGAAATAATCTAATGGATTTACAAGTGTTGATCGTTGAGTAGTTGGTGAATTCTTAGTTGATAGGTATATTTTGCCATTGCTGGTTGCTGGTTGCTGGTTGCTGGTTGCTGGTTGCTGGTTGCTGGTTTGATATGATACAATAAAGATGAAAAGTTATCGCGATTTAGATATTTACAATCAAGCATTTTTGTTAGCAGTGAAAGTTCACAAGATGAGTCTAAAACTGCCAAAATATGAGCTCTATGAACAAGGCAGCCAAATAAGAAGATCAAGTAAAAGTATAAAAGATAATATCATCGAGGGATATGGAAGAAAACGATATAAACAAGACTTCATTAAGTTTTTAACTTATGCCCAGAGCTCATGTGATGAAACTCTGGGGCATTTACAAATGATCTCAGAAACACACGATCTAGAGTTTTCACTCGATGAATTAGTAACTCAATATCAGTTATTAGGTAAAAAAATTTACTCCTTTATTCAATATGTTGAATCTAATTGGAATGCCCCAAAACCAGAACCTAGAAACCTGTAACAAGTAACTAAAATGATCTGGGAAAATTCTACATATCTCTGGCTATTGTTACTCGTCCCTGCGCTCATTGGTTTAGTGTGGTGGAGAGGGCGATCGATTCACCGAACGCAACAAAAATTTTTCGATTTAGAGCTGTTTCAATCGCTAAGAATTGGATATTGGGATACCGGGAACACCTTAAAAATTTCGTTAATGATAACCGGGTTGATCTTTCTCATCGTATCATTAGCCGGACCAAAAGTCGGTACCGAAGTTCGTGAAGTGAAACGCCGTGGCGTTGACATGCTCATTGCGTTGGATTTATCGGCGAGTATGAACGCCGAAGATGTAAGACCTAATCGCTTGGATAAGGCAAAGTTTGAAATTCGAAGATTGATCGAACGCCTAAAAGGTGACAGAGTTGGATTAGTGGTCTTTACCGGTGAGGCTTATCTTCAAAGTCCTATGACGCTCGATTATTCAGCTCTTCTACTTTTTCTAGAAATTGTTGATACCGATCAAATGCCGAGTTCTGCCACTGACTTCAAAGCAGCGATGGAGATGTCGCTGGCTGCCTTTCAATCGCTAGAGGAATCTTCAACGGAAGCTGCAAAAGTGCTATTGATAATATCTGATGGTGAAGATCATGGCCAATCGTACGAGGAAGCTTTGCAGGAGCTGATTTCTGCAAATATCTCTGTGTATACTTTAGGAATTGGAACTCAAGAAGGAACTACAATACCGCTTTATGAGGAAGACACGGGGCAGCTTATAGGGTATAAGCGCGATCGAGAAGGTCGTGTAGTTACAACGAGCTTGCAATCAGGAGTATTAAGGCAAATTGCCTCACAAGGAAATGGTAATTACTATTCGATAGAACGTGGTAATGACGGTATTGATGCATTTCTTGCACGTGTAGATGAGCTTGAAAAGGGTGAGTTTAGCAGTCAAGAGTATGCAGATTTTAAAAACCAATACCAATGGTTGGGAGCCTTAGCACTTCTTTGCTTTGTTGCAGCTATTGCCATTCCGAATTACCGAGCTAAATAAACATGATTAAACTTTTTATTACGGATTTAGATGGCTGTGTCACTGATCCTTTTATAACTCCAGATTGGAATGCTTTTTCTAAGATCAGGCAACTTAATTTAAACAGTCAATCTGATCCTAATATTCCTTCGTTAACCATTTGCACAGGTCGACCAATGCCTTATGCCGAAGCAATGGCTCAAATTTTGGGCATTCGAATTCCATTCTTATTCGAAAGTGGTGGCGGCATGTACGATGTTGTACAGAACATTCTTACTTGGACACCTGAATTAACGGCTGATCGAAAGAACGATGTTGAAGAAATTAAGGCATGGACTAAAGAGCATATTATGCCTAAGTATGATTCAACCATTCCCGAGTTCGCCAAATTCACTGATATTGGCATTATTAATCAAAGCTCTGAAGTGATTTACGAAATTCGGGATATTTGTAAAGAATTTATTGCAGAAAATTACCCGCATTTCGAAGTCCATCATACCGAGGTTTCGGTTAATATTATTCTCAGCAAGGCGAATAAAGGAGAGGGTATCAAAATGATTTGTAAGCACTTTGGCTACTCGTTAGATGAGGTGGCCTACATTGGTGATTCAAGCGGGGATATTCCCGGTCTCAGCATAGTAAAACTGCCTTTTGCACCATCTAACGCCACAGATCAGGTAAAAGCGGTATCAACAGCATTGCGAGGTAAATCAACCGATGGAGTACTCGAAGCCTATCACAACATTATAGAGTACAATCTAAGTTACTGAATTTCCCTTTGTTGGATTTCCTTCAACAACTCGAAGTATTTCTCGATTAATCGCTGATAATCGGGAGCATATTTGGTGAAATCAGGATCGTTCAGTCGGTTTCTGATTTGCATCTCTAGTTCTTCTAATGAGAGTTCTGGTGGGGTAACCTGATTAAAATCTTCTGCAGATTGCCCTTCACGGCGCTCTTCTTCATCTCGTTCTTGTAAAGCATCTTCAGCCTGAAGCATTCTCGACAAGATATTTTGTTGCCGCTCGATAAGCGTAGGGTCTACAGCTCCACCCCGTAAATCGTTAATGGTTTCTTCCATTTGCTCAATCATGCGTTCTAATTCACTACCGAGTTCATCACCAGCTTCCATGCCACCATTGCGTTGTAATTCCTGCAACTGCTTACGAATATCGTTTTGCTGACGTGACATTTGATCCAAGCGATCCATTTGATCTTCTCTTAATCGCTCACCCTGAATATCGTTTATCATATCTTGAATCTGTTGATTCAACTGCCGCTGTCCTTCACCCATTTGCTGCATTTGTTCCATCATCTGTTGGGCAGACATCGAGCCACTACCACCACCCGAATTTTTTTGATTTTGAATTTGCTCAAGTAAGTTTGCCACCAAAAATGACAACTTGTTGATGCCGCCCAAAGCCTGACGAGTTGTTACCGAAGCTCTGCTTTGATTACGTTCAGCCATTTGAGTTAAAGCAGATCCAATTAGGCGCTCTACTTCGAGCTTTTCCTGATTTATTTGATTCGAAAATGGAGGTATTTCTTTTGATAGTTGAAACAATGAATCCGATAAATTTGCAAAAATATTCTCTACGTTTTTTTGATCACGAGCATACCCAATATAAGCCTGACTTCTGCTTTCGGCGCCAGAAGCATAACTCACCAAATCTTCTTGTTCCATGCTTAGATTAATCAACGAATATAAAATGTACTGCAAACCGGCAATGTTTACATTCATCTGCTGTTGATTCATTTGTTGCATCGAATTCCGTGTCAACTCGGCTAATTCATTAAATTGCTTTTGAATTTTATTTTGCTTCCCGTTATTCAATCCTTGCTGTGGGTCACCTTCTTTTTCACCGGATGAATCAGAATCAGATTGGGCTTGCTGGCTTTCTAATTCTTCCAACCTACGAGCAAGTTCTTCTTTAATTTTTTCGATTTCTTCTTTGCTGTACTGTTGTAATTCACCAATTGCTTGTTCATTTTTTGGGGAAGTATTTTCAGAAAGTTTATCTAATTGATCTTTCAATTGATCAATTTGCTCAAGCATAAATTCATTTTGAGCTTCCGCATTGGGCGACTCAGAATTATTGAGCTGCTCTTCTTGCCGAGCCATATCTTCATACGCTTTAGCGAGCTTGTCTAAATCAGCGTTCAGTTTTAATTGCTTGAATAATTCAATCGTACGCTCGATCCGCTCTTTATAAAGTTGCTCGTTAAACTCTGCATTGTCCATAGCTTCGCGAAGCTGCTCCGGAGTCATCGAGCTCATGTTTTCTTGTAACTTTTCTAATGCTTCTTTAAAGGCAGGATCATCAATCTCTTCCATTAGTTTTTGAAGCTCTTCGTAGGCATCTAAAGTCTCCTCAGAAAGCAGGCTATTTTCATTCAATTCTTCCTTCAGTTCTTCAAATTTTTTGTTCAGCTCTTCAACTCTATTCTGAATCTCCTCTTGTTGATTTTGAACCTCCTGAAGTTGACGCATGTCCTGATAATCAACCTGTGGATTTTCTTTGAGTTGCTCTTTAAACTGCTCATACTGCTGCTGCATCTCCTCGAAGCTGTCAGCAACATCATCTAACTCTGATTCAACCTCATTTTCCTTCTCATCTAATTCTTCAAAATAATCGATTAAGGAAGGTAGTGTGAGGTTTAACACATCCGAACGACTAGTTTTGTATCCATTAATGGCATCGTTATCGGTGGTTTCAATCCAAAAGGTCACTTCATCTTTTGGCTTTAAATCAAGCAAACTCACATCCCAAGTATAGCCTTGTAAACTTCCATTAGAGGGATTAGAAAGTGAAATAGATCCCTTAATAGGTTCATCAACAAACGCGCGAATTAATTGATAGTTAAGTTTTGAAGATGTAATCCCGAAATCATCGGTAGTTCGATATAACAGAGAAAGCTCCGACGGTTCAACCTGAGTAACTGATGAGTTAGGTTCAATAATTTCAGCTAACGGAAAAGCATCTTCAATGGGTTCAATTGTGAATTCAAAAGGATTTAAGTTTTCGAGACCACTTCCGTCTTTCATATAAAATTGAAGGGTATCGTTGGTTGAAACCTCTAAGGTGTAAGAAAAACGATGTTCATTTGTCGGTGAAAGATCTACACTTTTGCTTGTGCTGATGAGTTTTAAATCACTTACCGCTTTATTGATTGCTCCTTTTAAATGAATCAGGCTTCCTTCAGGAGCATTAATTTGGGAGAACGGGTAGTTGAATGAAACAGAATCAAGTTTAGTGTAAGCAGGAGGGAGAACAGTAGCGGTAAGTTCGACAAACCTTGGCCGTAACTGAACATTGGCCGAAAATATCTCCGACTTAAACCCGTCCATTTCAACAAAATAACTCAGGTTTGTATTTATCTCGATCGGTGTAGAACTGAAAACGCCATTTCTCGAATCCATACCTCGTTTTCTGAACGTGTCTTCAACAGGAGTTTTGAGATATAACGAAACTTCGTCCGGAGTATCGCCGGTAAATTGAATATTTACTTCAAAAAGGCTTCCTTGTTCTAAGGTAATATCACCGGGAGTAATGGTGTAGTTATATGGATTTGGTTTTTCAAACGACTTGGCAAGACTAAAATATCGCTGTGTGGCATCACTGAAATTCCAGAAACTAAACATGGCAACTAGTATAGCCACAATCGAAAACCGCACATTTTTCTTAAATCGAACCGAAGCAGGATTCTCGTTTGTAAACTGGGTTAACGCATCGTGGAATTTTTGCTCATCTACTAACTCGAGATTTTTAAAAATGGCAGCTTCAACAAGCTTTGGATTCGCATTAATCGATCGTTCCAGATCAAGTGCATACCCGAGCTCTTTTAGGTTAGATTGCTTGCTGAACTGCCGGTAAAAGGTTAGGAAGTCTTTTACCTGAGTGCTTTTGATGCTTTTCCAGATATACAACCCAATTAACCCAAACAATAAAAGCACCGAACCAATTTTGACGGCTGGAGAGAAATAGAATTGGGTCTCCATCAACACAAGAAGAACCAACCATAAAGTGGCAATAAATAGCGATACGACGTAAACATTCCGAGAGGTACGAGTTTTAATTTGTGCGTATGCCTCTTGAAGTTTTTGCTTCAGAAATTCGGATTTATTTTCGCCGGTTGAATTCATTCAGATAAGTAATCGAATAGTCAGATTAAAAACATGGTTTATTAGTATAAATTGTGATCACAGGTCATTTAAAGTAAGCGAATTTTTCACTGATACTCGCTTACCATCACTTTCTAGAGTAATAAGCTCTTTTTGTAAGTCATGTTCTAAATAGATTAACCAATTCTCGTTACTCGCGCGTTCAAGAATTGCTTTTTTTTCCATCAATGTTTTTGTGGGATACATATCGTAACCCATAACCCAAGCTAACGGCACATGAACATGAGTAGGGAGCAGATCAGCGGCAAATAACATGTTTCTGTTTCCATTACTGATTAGCGGTAATTGCTGCCCAATGGTATGCCCATTTACAATTACGGTGCCTAAACCTTCCTCATATTGATGTCCATCCGGTACAAGATTCAATCTTTCCGATGACTTAATCGGATTAATATTGTCGGGTAAAAAGCTGGCCTTCTCTCGGGAATTTGGATTGGTTGCCGTTTCCCAATGGCGTTCGTTCACATGATAAGTTGCATTTTTAAATGTGTGTTTCAGTTCGCCGGATTCGCCGT
The DNA here is from genome assembly GCA_034669965.1 of Balneolaceae bacterium. GTDB lineage: Bacteria > Bacteroidota > Rhodothermia > Balneolales > Balneolaceae > HXMU1420-13. Next base: position 134,704 of record JAXMOK010000004.1, read on the forward strand.
AATACGAAGTGCCTCCACAGTGATCGAAATGAAGGTGTGTAAAGATGATATCTGTAATCTGATCAGCAGTAAAACCATGTTGCTCGAGCGAATTTTGTAATGACTTTTCAGAATAATCAATTTGATAGATGTCCATCATTTTCTCGTTGAACTTGGTGCCAACGCCGTTATCTACTAAATAGATTTTACCGGTTTTCGTTGATTCAATCAGCAGACAGCGTACTGTCATAGTGATGCGGTTTTTTTCATCCGCCGGGATTCCCCTCGACCACAAAGTTTTAGGCACTACGCCAAACATAGCACCACCGTCGAGCTTAAAGTCTCCGGTATCGATGGTGTATAAATTAAAGTGACCGAAGGTAGTTTTGCTTAGGCTCATAATTCGAGATTCTTTTAGCCTCAATTTCTGCATTAATGAATCGAAAAGCCAAGATTTCGAAAATCATTTACATAAAAAAAGCTTCGACCAATAATGATCGAAGCTTTAAGAATTGGTCTGATATTCAGATCAGAAAGAAGGTACTACTTCAATTCTATACATGGTATCAAGTAAGGTAACTCCAACCATCAATAAAAAGAAGACAACTGCACCAATTAGAAGTACTGCATTAAAGCGGTGCTCCCATTTTAATGCCATAAAAAAGGTTGCCACTAAGAAAGCTTTTACTAAAGCGATGGCAAGTGCTGATAAAATATCGAGAGGACTCGGAAGGCCTAACGATGAAACTACTACTGTTAAAACGGTTAGAATGGTTAACCCTATGCCAACCGACCACAGCATTTTAACTGATGCAATATGATGTCCGTGATGTTCTTGTGCGCTCATTTCTAAAAACCTCTCATTCAATTAAATATAACAGTGGGAATAGGAAAATCCAGATCAAATCAACCAAGTGCCAGTAAAGGCCGGTAATTTCAACCGGTGTATAATACTCAGCGCTAAAATGACCTTTTCCTGCGCGTATATACAACCAGATCATTAATCCGATACCAACAAGAACGTGAAGCCCGTGAATTCCGGTCATCACATAATAAATGCTAAAGAAAATGTTAGCTTTTGGGTGATCTAAAATGGCTGCAATTTCCGGAGTTGGGTTCCAGTATGAGCCAGGTGCAATACCTAAGTGTAATTTGTGCTGGTACTCAAAATATTTAATTACTAAGAATACGCAGGCTAGCAAGATGGTGATCATCAAGTTAATGCGTAGACCTTTTATCTCGTTTCTTTGAGCAGAACGGATAGCCATGGCAACGGTTAATGAGCTACCGATTAGTACCACTGTGTTTACACCACCCCAGAGTTTGTTGAGCTCTAAGGCCGCTTGAGTGAAAAGTTCGGGGTACCATGCCCTAAAGATGATATAGGCACAGAATAACCCTCCGAAAAAGAGAATTTCGTTCACCAGAAATACCCACATTCCAAGCTTTGCAGAATCGAACTGTTGATCCGAATCTACAAAATGGTGCTGAACATGAGCAGGGTGAGATGCTGAATGATTAGCCATTTATTAGTTGAGTTTTAGATTGATTTAAGCTTTTTCTTCGGTCTTGTTCACATCGGCAGAAGCATGCTCTGCATCATGGCCGTTGTGCGATACTGCTAGCCCTAGTTGGAATTCTTCCATTGGCTTGTGGTAGTCGTATGGGCCATTTATTACAACCGGAGTGTGATCGAAATTATGGAAATCTGGTGGCGATGTTGACTGCCATTCTAGGCCACGGCTATTCCATGGATTTGAAGGCGCTTTTTCCCCACTATAAAGTGATTTAACCAAGTAGTATAGAATAATCAGGAATGCTACACCAAGAATGTACGATCCGATAGTGGATGTTTGGTGGAACGGAGTAAACTGATCGATATAGTTGTAATAACGACGCGGCATGCCTTGCGCACCCATGATGAATTGTGGCAAGAAGGTCATATTAAAGCCGATAAAAATCAGTACTGCTGAAATCTGAGCAAGTTTTTCGTTGTACATTTTACCGGTCATTTTTGGCCACCAGTAGTGTAAACCGGCAAGTAAAGCAATCAACGTACCGCCCATCATCACATAGTGAAAGTGAGCTACAACGTAATAAGTATCATGTAAGTGAATATCTACCGAAAGCGCACCAAGCATAATACCTGTAAAACCACCAATCGAAAATAAGAACAAGAAGATGAATACGTACAGCATCGGCGTCTTCATGTCGATGGAGCCACGGTAAAGAGTTGCAATCCAGTTAAAGATTTTGATACCTGTTGGAATACCCACCAAGAAGGTCAGGAATGAGAATACAGTTGTTGCAACGGCACTTTGTCCGGATGTGAACATGTGGTGACCCCATACAAGGAAACCAATAAATGCAATTGCTAGCGAAGAAAGAGCGATAGCCCAGTATCCGAATACTGTTTTCTTCGAAAATGTTGAGATTACTTCTGAGATAATTCCGAAGCCCGGTACAATCATTATGTATACCGCAGGGTGAGAATAGAACCAGAAGAAATGCTGGAAAAGTACAGGATCGCCACCCAACGCAGGATCAAAAATCCCGATATCCATAATGTTCTCGAAAGAAAGCAAAAGAATGGTAATTGCTAATACGGGAGTAGCTAATACCTGAATGATTGAAGTTGCATACAGTGCCCAAATGTTTAGTGGGAGTCGATCCCAAGTGATACCGGGAGCACGTAATTTGTGAATAGTAGTTATAAAGTTTGTTCCGGTAAGGATAGAGGAGAATCCTAAGATGAAAACCCCAAGCGTTACCCAAATTACACCAGCTGCGTTTGAATCTGAGCTATAAGGAGTGTAGAAAGTCCAACCGGTATCGAAACCACCGGAAGCAAGCGCTGCAAAAGTGAAAATTGCACCCGCTACATAAATGTATAAACTAGCAAGGTTCAATCTTGGGAATGCTACATCTTTCGCACCAAGTTGCATAGGTAAGATGAAGTTACCAAGAGCAGCCGGGATACTAGGCACCAACACAAAGAATACCATCATGGCACCGTGCAGGGTAAATAGCTGATTGTAAGTATCGGCTTCGATGAACGTTTTAGCCGGTGTCCAAAGTTCTGTTCGAAGTGCAATTGCAAGAAAGCCTGCAAGTGCAAAGAAGAAAGCAACTGCAACAAGGTACATGATGCCGATCTTCTTGTGATCTACGGTTGTCATCCAAGCCCAAACACCTTTTTCGTCGGTTAGGAACGTATTTGTTGGGTTTTCTGATGGCTTGAACCGCTTAACCTGAAGAGTGGTCATTTTTTTCGCTTCTGTGATCGCCATATCAATTAATGGTTTTTAGGTATTCAATAATGTTAGTGATTTCGTCGTCGCTTAGTCTTCCCTCATAAGGCGACATCACGTTCTGATAGCCGGCTACAACTTTATTACCCGGATATAGAATTGACTCTCTGATGTAGTTTTCATCAACAACTACCGTACTTCCGTCAGTTAATTGTTGCTCACGCTCCCAAATTCCTTTGAAAGTAGGACCAATTTTTGGAGAACCATCGATACTGTGGCATGTTTGGCAACCTTGTAGCGATACAAGTTGCTCGCCTTGTTCAACGGGAGTTCCTTGAATTCCGCCGCCATTAAGTTCAAGCCATTGCTCAAACTCGTCCGGTTCGTGTACAATTACTTTAGCCAACATATCAGAATGGCTGGTTCCGCAATATTCTGTACAGAAAATCACAGATTCGCCGGTTTCTTCAGCCTGGAACCAAACGTAGGTATATCTACCTGGCACAACATCGTGTTTTACTCGGTAGTCTGGGATGAAGAACGAATGCAATACATCGCGCGATTGCATTACTACTTTGATTGGCCGGCCTTTTGGCACATGAAGCTCATTTAGGGTTTGAGCACCATTTTCGTAGTTAAAGTTCCAGTTCCACTTATAACCCGTTGCCTGAATTTCGTAAGCATCGTTTGGCACGGCTTTGAGGTTCAACCATCCGGAATAGCCCCAACCGAATACAACCATCACAATTAGCAATGGTATTACCGACCAAGTTATCTCGAGCGTGTTGTTGTGCGTGATTACCGGGGTCTTATCGTCCTCGGATTTACGCTTGTACTTAATTGCGAAGTAAATCAAGGCAATTGTAATGCCCACTAAAAAGATTAAACTCACTTCGTTGATGAAATGAAATAGCCCGTCGGTGCTGTCTGCCGTAAGAGGAGACTTATTGTCCGGGAGCATGAAATCGAATAGTCTACCCATTATTGGAAATCGATATTAGATGTTTGTTTTTTCCTTCTTTCACGTAGCCATAAAAGGCCTATGAAGATACCAAGAAATAAGAGTGTAGCCAAACCACCAAGCTTCATAATATTTAACGCAAATGGAACATAGCTGTTGGAATCCGGATCATACTGATAACAGTACATAAGCACTTTTGTGAGTGTATTTCCGATCTTTCCGTCAGCGGCTTCATATAGTGCGCTTCGTACATTAAACTCATCATACTGGATGCCATAAAGATAGCGAGTAATTACTCCATTAGGGCTAATAAGCATGATTGCGGCTGCATGAGCGAACTCTCCGGTTTCTTCAATTTCATTAATTTCGAAGCCGACAGCATTAACTAATTGCTGAATATTTTTTTTATTTCCTGTTAAAAAATACCAGCCATCTTGTGCGTCAGATTTGTTCAGTTGATCGAGGTATCGGCTTTTATATTCTGCGGCTAAAGTGTGATCCTCAGAGGGATCGATACTAAAAGAAATAATGGTGTATTCGTTGCCTGGAGCCCAAGCTAAATTGTTAGCAACATCAAGCACTCCGTCGATTACAAGACCACATAACATCGGGCAATCGTAATACAATGGATTAAGAAGAACAGGTTTGCCTTCTTCAAATAATTCGCTTAGAGACACACTATCTCCAGCACTTGTTGCAAAGCGTGTATCCAAGGGGAGAGTAGCTCCCAGATTTTCGTTTATTCCAACGCTTTGCAGTGCTTCAGGTTGTTCACGATTAAGCTGTGCGCTTAGGTGACTAAAAGAAGAAAGCACTGCTAAGAAAGTTAACAGTGCAATTCGTTTCATAAATGATTTAGTAATTAATCTACAGCTAGTGTATTAATGGCTTCGTCGATAGGAATGCGATACACACCTTCTTCAAGATCTACTACACCATAGCTGTTCAATCGTTCATCAGCTTCTTGTGTCAATTTTTCGATCTCGTAGTACGATGAAGTTATATTCGCATTTTCTTTCGCATTATTTAATGAATACTGTGCAAAAGGGATGAGCACAGCGATAAATACAACAACGGCAACAATTCCAATTCCCGACCACATATAGATTGATGGCATATTTAAGCCTTCATCTTCTACACCGTAATTAACGGCGTGTACAAATGCTGCGTTGTCAGATTCAATTTCTACATCGAGAACTTGTCCTTGATCACTTCCGCCAAATGCAGCGGTTGCATTACCTTGAAGTTCGCTCACCCATGCTTCTACTTCGGCAGTAGATACATCATATTTGGCTGCAACCTCAGAAACTGAGTCTTTGTTACCAGAAAGAGCTTCTAGGGCAACTTTCGCTTTAAACTCTGCAGTGTGTGTTGATGACATTCTAATACAGGATTATTGGTGATACGTTTTTTCTAAGCATGCATCCAATTTTGGATCATTTTCAGGAATCATGCTGTTTTGCTGGAATTTTTTAAAGAACATCCAGAAGAAGATTCCTCCAAGACCGAAGAACGATGTTAAATCGATCCAAGAGAAGTTGATACCGTGCTCACTAAGCATCGGCATAGCAATCCAGTAAATTTCCAGATAGTGCATAATTACTACTACGATTGCTACAAAACGCAGCACATTCTTTCTGTGTTTTTGCTCTCGGTTCAGTAGCGTTAGGAATGGAAGTACAAAACGGAATAGTAATAATCCGTAAGCAATGTATTTCCAGCTACCTTCTAATCGTTCGTAAAACCAAAGGGTTTCTTCCGGAAGGTTTGCGTAATAGATTAATAAAAACTGGCTAAATGCGATGTATGCATAAAATACCGTGAATGCGAATAACCAAGCACCAAGATCATAAATGTGAACCTGACCAATGGTGTTTTTAAGCAATCCTCGTGATTGAAGGAAAAATACCATCAATATCATGATTGCCCAGAAACTCTGGAAACTAATTGCAAAGAAGTAAACACCAAACATGGTAGAGAACCAATGTGGATCAAGCGACATTAACCAATCGAAGCTTGCAAAGGCAATAGATAAACCGAATAATGGAATAGCAGGAGCACTGATTTTGCGCATTAAGGTTGTGATGCCCCAATCGCCGGTTTTCTCAAGCTCTACAGATGCTTTGTATAATTTGTGGCCTACAAATCCCCAAATAGCGAAGTAAATAACCTGACGGATAATGAAGAACGGTACATTTAAGTACGATTCCTTTTTTGCTACGATATAATCGAAATTAGCTGACGAAGGATCGAATAGAGTTGGATCGGTCCAATGATGGTATAAAACTGTCATCCCACCTAAGATTGGCAAGAAGGCAAGCGACCACCATTTTAAGTTGCCACCAAAAGTTTCAGGAATACGGCGAACAACAACGCCCCATTTCGATTTAGTGATATGATGAAACATCACCATAAACACAGAAGCTAGGCCGATGCCCGTAAAGAATACAAAGCTTACTAAATAAGAGTAAAGAGACTGCTCTAAATCAGTTGCGAAACCAATCGCTGTGGCTAATAATCCAACAGCTCCAACAATCAGAAGAATTCTTGGAATCTTGCTATCTGCTGGAAATTGTAAAGAATCGGTTATTGTAGGTTTATGACTCATTGTACTGGTTTTCCAAAAATCTTAATTGTCGCTCAGTGTTTTGATGTATTCTACGATAGACTGCAATTCGTGCTCAGCAAGGTAATCGTAAGCAACCATTACACCATTTTCGTATCCGGTAGTTTTCTTAGCCTCAGGGTACACAATCGACTCAATGATATAATCAGCGTCTTTTGTTACTGTAGTACGGCTACCATCTTCGGTTACAACTTCCGCCTGGCTACCAAATAAATTTTTCCAGGTTGGACCAATTCCGCCCGGGTCGCCGGTTACATTATGGCAAGCACTACATGCATATTGGGTAATAATTTCTTTACCAAGATCTGCAGTAGGCTCAATTTCTGCATTTTGAGCTTCTTTAGCTGCTTCAAGTTCAGCTTCTGCTTCTGCATCTGCATTAAATTCAGCTTTCAACTCATCAAGGTCGATATCGTATTTGGCGAAGTCTTCTTCCGATACATTTTGGCTTGCTTGCAGAGCTCTTATATATGCAACAATTGCCCATCTATCTTCAACTGGTACTTGATGCGCATACGACGGCATGTTTCTTACACCATTATAGATTGCAGAATAAATCTCGCCATCTGGTGCTTCACGTAAACGATCTTGGTGGAATGTTGGAGCAGGAACATAGCCATATTGGCCAGTCATGATGATTCCTTGTCCATCGCCGGTAATACCATGGCAGGGTGTGCAATACACATTGTATCGTTCTTGTCCACGATAAAGTAATGCTCTTGTTAATTCAACGGGAGTTTCAGAAATCCAATCGCCATTTTCATCAACGCCTTCGTAATAAGCAGCATCCGACTTACGGAAACCTCGAGCAACAGTACCTTCAACAGGCTGACGCATAGCACGGCCATCTTCGAAGAAGTTATTTACTTCCTGAGCCTCAACACGTGGTTGCTGATCCATATTCATGTTAGGGTGGATAGGTGGTTTTTCTGAAATGGTGCCACGGCAGCCACTTAACATCAAACCTACTAACAATACACCACCGGCTTTACCTAAGCCCTTCGTATTCATAAATGATGATATTTTAAACTGATTACTGCTCATAAACTTCCTCAATATGCGTAGCACCTGCTTCTTCGAATAACTGTCGAACTAAGTCGGCCTGAAATTTACTGTCTTTTGCTTCGATGCATACAAAGAAACCGTCGTCGGTAGCTTTTTTGAAACGCTCTACTTCGAAAAGTGGATTGCTTAGTTTTGGAAGTCCATTTAAAAAAAACATGCCAAATACTGCGCCAAAGGCGGAAAGTAATACGGTAAGCTCAAAAGTGATTGGAACCCAAGCCGGAGCATTGAAGAATGGTTTTCCACTTATATTGATTTGGTAATCAATAACCGACATGAAATACATCATAGCTATTGCACCTGAAAAACCTAGAAGTGCATGCCCAAACACGATGTAACCTAATTTTGATTTAGGCAAATTCATTGCCTTATCAATTCCGTGAACCGGAAATGGTGTGTACGTGTCGAACTTATCGTAACCCGCTTCAACTACCTTGGCAGAGGCATCAACCAACGCTTTTGGGTTTTTGAACTCGGCTAGTATACCGTAAAGATTTTTTGATTCTGTAGTACTCATTCGCTTAGGCCTTTACTGCTTTAGGTTGTGGTACTTCTTCAACATGTGGATGATACTCTTGTGTTTCATCATCATAATTGTGTGGATCGCCTTGAGGCATTACTAATTTCACCTCTGCAATCGCGATCATTGGCAAGAAGCGTAAGAACAATAGGAACATCGTGAAGAATAACCCGAATGTACCTACGTAAGTTAAAACGTCCCATGCTGTTGGCGAGTAGTAATCCCAAGAAGAAGGAAGGTAATCGGTAGAAAGCGAAGTAACAGTAATCACGAATCGCTCGAACCACATACCAATGTTTACTACAATTGAGATAAAGAAAGTGAAACCTACGCTTCTTCGTAATTTTTTAAACCAGAAAACTTGTGGTGAAATCACGTTACAGAACATCATGATCCAGTATGCCCAGGCGTAAGGACCTGTTGCGCGAAGCATGAAAATTGCTTTTTCGTATTCAACACCGCTATACCAGGCGATGAAGAATTCCATCATGTAGGCAAAACCAACCATCGAGCCGGTAACCATAATAATGATGTTCATTTTTTCCATGTGATCGTCGGTCATGATGTCTTTCATGCCGTAAATCTTGCGTGCTACGATCATTAGGGTAAGTACCATTGCAAATCCGGAGAAAATTGCACCAGCCACGAAGTACGGAGGGAAAATAGTGGTGTGCCATCCCGGAATCATTGAAACCGCGAAGTCAAAGGATACAATAGTGTGTACCGAAAGTACCAGAGGAGTTGCAAGACCCGCAAGGATCATATATGCTTTTTCGTAGTTCCACCAAGCGCGACTAGATCCTGTCCAACCCAAAGCGAATAAACCGTAAGCTACTTTTCTGATTTTATCAGTTGCCTTGTCGCGAAGTGTAGCTAAATCAGGTACTAAACCAACGTACCAGAATAATAGGGAAACCGTAAAGTAAGTGGATACTGCAAACACATCCCATAATAGAGGAGAGTTGAAGTTTGGCCACATTGCCATTTGATTTGGTACCGGGAATACCCAGTAAATCACCCAAATACGACCAACGTGAATGGCCGGAAATACCCCGGCACACATTACGGCAAAAATGGTCATTGCTTCGGCAAAACGGTTAATAGCCGTTCTCCAATCCTGCCGGAAGAGGAATAAGATGGCAGAAATCAAGGTTCCTGCGTGACCGATACCAACCCACCATACGAAGTTGATAATAGCCCAACCCCAACCTACCGGATTGTTTAGGCCCCAAACACCGGTTCCTTCCCAAATCAAGTATCCAATAGATACAAGAAGTAGACCAAGAAGAGCGTTAGCCGGCAACATTGCCAGATACCAATTTCTTGGAGTAGGGCGGAGGTTTACATCAGTAACTAGTTTAGTAATACTCGCAAAGTCATGATTGCCTTTAACAAGTGCTGGCTCTGGTATGTATTCGTATTTACTCATTAGTGGGCGTATTCCTCGTTAGTTTCTTTCACCAAAGCTGGGTTTGGATTCGTCAATTTGGCGATATAAGAAGTTCGTGGGCGTACATTAAGCTCTTCTAGCATTAAGTAGTTACGCTCGTTACGTTTCATTTTCGTTACTTCGCTGTTTTCGTCTGTCAAATCACCGAAATAAATCGCATCAGCCGGGCAAGCTTGCTGGCAAGCAGTTTGAACGGTGCCATCAGCTGGTTTTGGAGAACCGGTTTCAATCTTGGCGCTGATTTTCTCGCGATTTACACGTTGTACACAATACGTACATTTTTCCATTACCCCTCTGAAACGAACTGTTACTTCAGGATTCATCGCCATTTGGATGATGTCCGGATCTTCACCGCTTGTTAAATACTCTTTCGGATAGTTGAAGAAGTTGAATCGACGAACTTTAAACGGACAGTTGTTCGCACAGTAACGAGTACCGATACAACGGTTGTACGTCATTTGATTCATTCCATCATCACTATGCGTAGTTGCTGCAACCGGACAAACCTGCTCGCATGGCGCTAATTCGCAATGCATACAAGGAACCGGCTGGTGTACAGCTTGCGGATTCTCTTTGTCACCCATGTAATAGCGATCATTTCTGATCCAATGGAGTTCGCGACCGCGCTCAACTTCACGCTTTCCAATAACCGGAATGTTGTTTTCTGATTGACAAGCGATAATACAAACGCCGCAACCGAAACACGCATTCAAGTCGATGGCCATACCCCATTGAGGTTCGCCTTCAACTGCAGTTTGTTCGTTGAATAATGAAATTGGTTGATCTTCGCCAAGTTCAGCAGCTTCCTTCATACCTGGAACTGCATATTTGTGAATCGATTCGAAAGAAGCGTAATCGGCTTTTTCTTTGTACTTAGCCAACGTTGCCTGGCGATACATATCACGACCTTCAAGGCTGTGGTGATCTTGAACACAAGCAATTGAATATTTTTCGCCGGTTACGCTAACCCCAGCCTGAGCAAACAACATGGATGACGAAGTTCTTATCGGATATACATTAACTCCGCCTGAAGTTGTTTCAGGATCAAATAATTGTGAGCTTTCTGAACTTACATCAGCAACACGGCCAATTCCTTCGCGACCGTATCCGGTGTGAACGGTGATCGAATCATCAGCATGGCCCGGTTGAACCCAAGCAGCTAATTTGATCGGAGTGCCGTTAACCGCAATATTTAAAACAGGTTGCTTAGCTTTTCCTAAATAGTCTTCAGTGCCGATTCCTAAAGATTCAGCAGTTGCAGGACTTAGCAGAGCAACGTTATCCCAAGTGATTTTTGTAATCGGATCTGGGAGCTCTTGCAACCAACCTAAGTTGGCGAAACGACCATCATACACCGAGTTGTCCGGCTTGATTACTACTTCAATCTCGTTGATTGCTGTAGAAGGAGCTGGGGATACATTGCGTGCAGAGCGATTTACAGTAGAAAAGCCATTGGTTACATCAATTCCATCATGGAGGATGTCTAACCAGCGATTTTCAAAATTTCTAGAGTAAAAACTGCTGAAAGTCTCACGAACCATATCATAACCAGAAACCTTACCGGCGTTAGTTATGGCTCCTAAAAATTCAATTTCAGATAAAGAATCGTGTAGTGGTTGGATTTGAGGCTGAATCACAGCTCGTGCACCACCAAATGAGTAACCATCGCCCCATGCTTCTAAATAATGCGAACGCGCAACATGCCAGCTGGCCGTTTTAGCTGTTTCGTCATTATAAGTAGAGAGATGGAATACTTCGTCAGCTCCAGATAGAGCTTGAGTAAAGTTTAAATCAGCCGGAGCAGTAAGTGCCGGATTTGCACCGATCATCACAACAGCATCAAAATTACCATCGCTGATAGAACTAACTAAGTTCGCGAAAGCTGTTTTGTTGTTTTGATTATCAAAATGAGGAACCTGAAGCAGGTTTATAGCAGTGCCGTAATTATCAAGAGCACTATTAATTGCTGCTACAACAGCATGAACTTCAGGGGCGTAGTCAAATCCAAGAGAAACTGCTGAACGACCGGAGTTTGAAGCAAGGTCATCAGCTAACACAGTGATGAACTCACTGCCTGTAAATTTGTTGTTTACCGATGAAAAGCTGTTCAAGCCACTGATTCTGCTCGAAAGAGTTGCTGCTAACGCATTGGCGAAATCAGCCATTTCGCTGGCTTTTACTCTCATGCGGTGGTCAGCGTATGAGCCGGTAATCGTAAATCCGTTTTCAACAGAATAGATACGGTTCATCGTATCTTGTTGGCTGGTTACTTTTCTTCTAGAAGTTACTTGTTTTGCATACTCAACATTGTTTGGATGAGTAGGGGCAAGGAAATCATCATCAAGCGATACAATAATATCCGCATTCGTGAAATTGTAGTGCGTACGAACACGTCGCCCAAAAGCGATGTTGTTTCCTTCAATTGAGTTGTCTTCACCAAATGGTTCGTAAGTAACCCACTCAGCGTTATCAAATCGATTAAGCGCTTCTTCTTTAAGACCATTATATGTTGGTGAAGAATTGGCTTCAGAAATAAAAGCCACACGTTTGTTTGTGTCGGCGAAATAGTCAGCTACAAAGCTGTGAAAATCTGCCGTGCTTGATTTAGCACCATTACGAACCGGGTATTTAGAACGATCCGGATCGTACATCTCTAGAATAGAAGCCTGATGATACGCATTCGTATTACCACCGGAAGCCGGATGAAGGTCATTTCCTTCAACTTTAGTTGGGCGTCCTTCGTGATTTTCAACCACGAGTCCGGTTAAATTACCTTGAAACGGCATTGCAGAGGCATAAAACAAAGGAATGCCGGGTACAATGTCTTCAGGTTGTTTCGAGTAAGGCAGAATTTTTTGAACAGGGCGACGGCATGCTGCAAATCCAGCTAATGCGATACTTGCACCCATCACTCGTAAAAAGCCCTTTCGCGAAAAGCCATCGCTTAATTCGGTGGCGTTTTCAGGAAATTCGCGCTCAACAAATTTCTCATATTCTTTATTCTGAGCTAACTCGTTTAAGCTTTTCCAGTATGTTTTCTGTGTTAATTCGCTCATCAGATGATTATATATTCAACAATCTTTGGTTTAGTAGTGGCAGCCCTGACAATACTGGGGAGGGCTCACATTATTTTTACGAACCAGTTCTGCTCCAATAGTAAGCTGGTCTTCCACTTCATACCCCATGGTTGTTACTTCTTCAACCGGGCGTAAATACTTCTCCGGTTCTCTGTGGCAATCAAGGCACCAGCTCATACTTAATGGCTCGGCTTGGTACACCACTTCCATTTTATCGATTCTGCCGTGGCAGCTTTCGCATCCAACACCCACATTTACGTGAGCGGCGTGATTGAAATACGCGTAGTCAGCGAGATTGTGAACACGCACCCATTCTACAGCTTTGCCGGTTTCCCAACTTTCGCGGATTGGAGCAAGTTTCTCGCTGTCTGTTTTAATTTGATTGTGGCAGTTCATACATGTTTGAGTAGGCGGGATGTTAGCCTGCTTTGAATCCCAAACAGAAGTATGGCAATACTGGCAATCGAGGCCAAGTTTGTCCACGTGTATTTGATGTGAATATGGAACGGGTTGTTCAGGTGCATAACCTACATCGGTGTATTCTGGAGAAAAGAAATACCAAACTCCCAAAATAACTACGTTTACAGTTACAATTAGTCCTACTAATATCAGTCGGGGAACCTGATTTGTCCACTTTGGGAAAATCTGCGCCATATTTTTTAGCTGATTTTTGTTGAGTTATCACGGCGTAATGCCTCCAAATTGAGGCGAGCCAAAAGTATCGAAAATTTGGAACGAATAGTATTTATTGATGAGTTGTTGGCTTATTTAAATCTGTTCTAAATAAACTTCACCAAATACCCGTTTTTGTTTGTCTTCCGCCTTATCGGCAAGATAAGAACAATTGTTAAAAAATCTTTGTTAACTAAGGAACTTCCTTATCTAGTTTAAAGATTCATTAACTTTAAGGGAAGCAATGGAAAGGAAATTCATTTATAGGAATTGCTCTATATAATATGGCAAACGACATCAAATTACCCGACTCAACTCGTGCGTTGCAAAGCATCGATTCGAAAAAAGCGATTATTACGATTATTAGTATTAGCATAGTTGCTGTACTAATGCTGTTTTGGTTAATCTATTTTAAACCGCCTTCGGTTACCGAGTTGCCGTGGATTAAAAACCTTTCTGCTCTTAATGCTACCTTTAATGCCTTAAGCACCCTGTTTTTGTTACTTGGATTTAATGAGATTCGAAAAAAACAGTTCGACAAACATATGAACTATATGATAAGTGCTTTTATATCGTCGGCACTTTTTCTTGTTAGTTATATCGTATATCACACGTTTGTAGGCGATACGAAGTTTATGGGAGAAGGCATTATTCGTTACATATACTTCTTCATTCTGATCACGCACATTGTACTTTCGGTTTTTGTGGTACCTCTCGTATTAACCACGTTTTACTTTTCTCTTTCTGGACAGTTTGTTCGCCATCGAAAAATTGCCAAATGGACCTTCCCGATTTGGTTGTACGTATCGGTTACGGGCGTGCTTGTTTTTCTCTTCTTGAAGATGTTCGGGTAAAACCTCCATCACTTTTTTGATTCGAATCGAATTTTGATTTGGGTACATTTACTCGAACTAATATGTACGATTATGCCTTTTCGAATTGCATTCGGTCTTCTCTTAATATTACCATCACTTTTATCGAATCCACTTAACGCACAATTCTTCGAAGTTCAAACCGAATTTTCACGATATGATTCTTTGCGTGGAAGCATTACTCCAGAACGTGCATGGTGGGATGTTACTTATTATCATTTGGATGTTGAAGTAAATCTCGAAGATTCAACCATTAGTGGAAGCAATCTTGTTCGATATCGGGTAGATTCTCTTACCACTTCCATCATGCAAATTGAGTTACAAGAGCCAATGAAGGTTACTTCGGTTAAGCAGGCGGGTGAAGAGTTGATTTTCGAACGAGATAGCAGTTTTTATTTCATCCAAACTTATCCCCAAAAACAAATAGGCGAAATCGAAAAGCTTGAGATCTATTTTGAAGGGAAACCGATAATAGCGGCAAACGCACCTTGGGATGGTGGCTTTGTTTGGACTCGCGATGAGAACGGAATGCCTTTTGTAGCGAATGCGAACCAAGGAATTGGCGCAAGTGTGTGGTGGCCAAATAAAGATCATGCTTATGATGAACCTGACAGCATGCTTATTAGTGTTACAATTCCGGATGAGTTGACGAATGTATCGAATGGAAGACTTCGTGAGGTGCAAGAAAATGAAAATGGCACCAAAACCTGGCATTGGTTTGTGAGTAATCCTATCAACAATTACGGAGTGAACGTGAATATTGGTAACTACGTAAATTTCAAAGAAGTAATGGACGGGGAGGCAGGTGCACTGGATGCCGATTATTGGGTGTTAGAACAGAATTTAGAAAGAGCTGTTGAACAATTTGCGGATGCTTCCCGAACTATTGAGGCGCTTGAATATTGGTTTGGACCGTATCCATTTTACGAAGACAGCTATAAATTGGTAGAAGCGCCATATTTAGGAATGGAACATCAAAGCTCAGTAACCTACGGCAATGGATACCAAAACGGGTATTTAGGTCGTGATTTAAGTGGCTCTGGCTGGGGATTGAAATTCGATTTCATAATCATTCACGAAACCGGTCACGAATGGTTTGCCAACAACATCACATATAAAGATGTGGCCGACATGTGGATTCATGAGAGTTTCACCCATTATTCTGAGTATCTGTTTTTGGAATATCACTTTAGTGAAAAAGCTGCTGATGAATATGCTCGAGGAGTTCGATTTAGTATCCAAAATGACCGACCGATTATTGGTAAATATGAAGTGCATTACGAAGGTTCCTCCGACATGTATTACAAAGGAGGGAATATGCTTCACACCCTTCGTCAGGTTTTTGATGATGATAGCCTTTGGAGAGCAACCTTGCGTGGGTTAAACCGAGATTTTCGACATCAAACCGTAAGTTCAGATCAAATTGAGATATATTTGAGTGATGCATACGGGGAAGACTTAACTCCATTTTTCGATCAATACTTGCGCGATATTCGGGTCCCGGTATTAGAATATGCTTTCCGAGATGGAAGTCTTTGGTATAGGTGGAGAAATGTGGTATCAGGATTCAACATGCCGGTGAAAGTATTTCTGGATGGGAAGGAGCAATGGATAACACCTAATAAAAATTGGCAAGCATTAGATAGCTTTGCAGAGGAGTTACGTGTTCACCCAGATTTTTATATAAGTAGCCAGAATATTCTAGGGAATTGAAATTTTGACAAACCTAATGGGGAACAGCATCAAAAGAATTCATTAACATTATAATTTAAATCTGTTAGATTAGTTATAGGTCAAACAAATTCTAGATTTATGATTAGGGTAATACTTCTTAGTGTGATTGCAGTTTTTGCAACCACTACACTTCAAGCACAACAAGTTAAAATTTCGACATTTTCGGGCTTTGAGCGAGCTCAAATTGTGTATGAGAACTTTGATGAGCCCGATAAATTTAAAAACAGTTATGGTACAGCAAATGTATCGCTTATAACTACAGGTTTTTTAATAGGGATAGAGAACCGTTTCACAGACTTTATAACGGTGTATTATTCTAGTTTCTCGAACCATTCGTTCGATCCTAGACAGTTTGATGACGACTCTTTTATTGGGGATTTTATTGTAGATAATGGGTATTCATTCGGTGTTGGGATAGAGAATGAAATTCACACTTTTATCAAATCAAAAAATGGTTCAAGGCTTTTTTTGAATGCCGGAGGTAGCGTTGGAGTTGCTACAATGCGAGGAATGTATAGATATGAAGCAGGCTTAAACGAAGGCAGAACGTTGCGCGAAAACCGATTCGAGTTTAGTACCAATGCCAGTCTGGATGCCGAAGTCAATCTTGGAAATGCAAAGCTGGCAGTTGGCTATTCGCCGATTGGTTTTAGAATGGGCTACCTACGAAATTCTATCACCTACAATGGGGTTAATGTAAGCTTGTTTTTCGGCAAATGAATAACACCATAGGAGTGCTAAACTCATTTGTGAAACGCAAGCAGGTTGTGCCCCTGCATGTCAATGCTCCATTTTTGGTTTAAAAGATTCTTTTCTTTACACTCATTAATCATCTATATCGGCTACCCATGTGCCAATTATCATTTTTAAAATGGAGTCACATGAAAAAATTGTCGCGTCGTCAGATATTATTAGGCCTTGGAGCTGCAGGTACTGGTTCATTATTAGCACCATTTATCTCATTAAAAGGTAAATCAGCTATAATTTCCCCTTCGAAGTTGCCTACATGTATTGTTTATCCAGAGCAGACAGAAGGGCCTTTTTATTTCGCAGCTAATCTCATCCGAAAAGATATAACTGAAGGGCGACCAGGAACACTTCTTGATTTAAAATTGAGAATTGTAGATGCGGAAAGTTGTACTCCTATTCAAGATGCAATTGTTGATATCTGGAGTTGTGATGCAGCGGGAGAATATTCGGGATACGAAACTGTTTACAGCCCTCAAGGTGAATTTCAGGAGCAAAAAGGGCTTCCCAAAGATCAGCAAAAACATGCCAACGATAATAGACCGAGATTTCATGAGGAGCCAAATAACGAAAAGAAATTTATGAGAGGGGCGCAGGTTTCAAATGCCGATGGAGAGGTTGAGTTTTTGACGATATATCCTGGCTGGTATCCTGATCGTGCTCCGCATATTCACATCAAAGTATATGTAAATGACTCAGAAGTTTTTACAAGCCAAATGTACTTCAAGGAAGAAAATACTGATCGAATATATCAACAAGAAGTATACTCTCAAAAGAAAGGAAATCGTCTAAGAAATAGCGAGGATAATATATTTTCAAAAATAGATAGTAACCCCATTGTGGATATTACTGAAGCAGAAAATGGGGTAATAGGAACTTGTACTTTTGGTGTACGTAACGTTTGAAATTCAAATTGTTGATAAACTGTTAATCAAACCAAATTGTGAAAAACTCGTTGTACGTCTTCATCTTGCTCCAGCTTGTCGATAATGGAGAGTACTTCATCGGCTTTTTCCTCATCTAACGAAACCGTTGAGTTTGGAATCCAATCGGTTTCGGCACTGATGGGTTCGATATCCATTTCTTCTAAGGCATGCTGCATATTTCCGAATTCGGTGAACTCGCAACGTATCACTAAAATTCTGTTTCCTTCGTCGTCTTCGCTTTCGCCCATTTCGGTAAGTCCGTGATCGATGAGCTCCAACTCCAGTTCTTCTTCATCAAAATCGCCGGGCTTTATTTTAAACGATCCAACCTGAGTAAACTGAAAAGCCACACTACCGGCATTGCCTAAATTGCCACCGTTTTTGTTGAAAATCGGACGCACATTGCCAACCGTACGTGTGTTATTATCCGTAGCGCATTCAACCAATACGGCAACTCCATGCGGAGCATATCCTTCTAGAAAAACTTCGTCCCAACTGGTCGAATCTTTCCCCATCGCACGTTTAATGGCACGTTCGATGAGATCCTTTGGCATGTTAACGCCTTTTCCGTTTTGGATGGCGCGCCGCAACGATGGGTTAGTATCAGGATCTGGACCACCTGCTTTTACCGCAATCTCGATTTCTTTACCGATTCGCGAAAATTGCTTGGCTATTCGATTCCAGCGTGCAAATTTTGCGGCTTTTCGTACTTCAAAAATTCTACCCATGAAACAAAAGTGGTGTTGATGAACTGATACTATTATCTGCTCAATTTAAAAGTATTCTGCCTTTGTTCGTAGTGCGATTTTTTATTGTGTTCGGGTGTTGATGTGTTACCCCTTTAACACGCCTATTCGAACAAATCAGAGCTCAAATAACGATCACCACGATCACAAACAATACTTACGATTACTCCTTCGTCAATTTCGGACGCAACCTGCAAAGCGGCAGTCATTGCACCTCCTGAACTCATTCCGGCTAATATGCCTTCTTCCGAGGCTAGTCTGCGAGTCATAGCTGTAGCTTGTTCTGTGCTTACATCAATGATGCGATCCACGCGTTTTGGCTCATATATTTTGGGCAAAAACTCAGGTGACCATCGTCTGATACCCGGAATTCTTGAGCCATCGGTTGGCTGAGTACCTACAATCTGAATATCCGAATTTTGCTCTTTCAAATATCTCGAAACACCCATAATGGTGCCTGTGGTACCCATCGCCGAAACAAAATGGGTAATTTTTCCTTCTGTATCGCGCCAGATTTCAGGACCGGTGGTTTTGTAATGCATTTTATAGTTATCAGGATTAGCAAACTGATTGAGGATGAGATATTCACCGGTCGAGGCCATTTCCTCTGCCAGTTGGCGTGAGTATTCGATGGTTTTTTCAGCAGGAGTGAGGATAACCTCAGCACCGTAAGCCTTCATAGTTTTTATGCGCTCAGGAGTGGCTCCATCCGGCATTATGAGAGTCATTCGTATCCCAAGTTTGCATGCAACCATTGCCAGTGCAATTCCGGTATTTCCCGAAGTTGCTTCCACTAGTTTATCACCTACTTTAATTTCATGGCGATGAATGGCACTCTGAATCATATTTAGAGCAGCACGATCTTTTACTGAGCCGCCTGGATTTTGCCCTTCCAATTTTCCAAATATTTTGACCGATGAATTGGGGTTTAGTTGCTCGATTTCAACCAGGGGAGTATTCCCTATAAGTTCTTGTAATTTCATGATTCTGTTTTGATGATGTTGGTCTCGTAAGCATTGTCACCTTCGGCACTCACTCGGGTTGAATAATGCACCGTCGAATTGGGAGGAATACTTTTGGTGATCCAAACATTACCGCCAATAGTGCTGTTTTTCCCGATGATGGTTTCCCCGCCAAGAATGGTTGCATTCGAATAAACTACCACTTGATCTTCGATAGTGGGATGTCGCTTCATTTTAGCATCTTCCTTTTTTACACTCAACGCTCCCAACGTAACGCCCTGATAGATTTTTACATGATTTCCGATGATCGTCGTTTCACCGATAACGATTCCGGTTCCATGATCAATACAAAAATGAGAACCAATAGTGGCTTTAGGGTGAATATCTATGCCGGTGATATTATGCGCCAGCTCGGTAATCATTCGAGGTAAAATCTGTACATCGGAAATTGCTAATTGATGGGCCAACCGATAGGCTGCGATTGCATAAAAGCCCGGGTAAGAACGAATTACTTCATCTTCACTAACTGCTGCCGGATCGCCTTTGTACATGGCAGTAACATCCTGATGAAGTTGGTTGTAGATGTCTGGAATAGCATCAAAAAAGGTTTTTGTAATGTCGCTAGCATCAAAACCTGTGGCTTTACTCTGGGTGTAGAGCAAGCCATATAGCTCTTCGCGCAAGTTCAATATATGAAGGTTAAATTTGGCCAGATTTTCATGATCCACCTTCGAATAATTCGGAAAAAGCGTACCTAACAGATTTTCGAAAAAGCTCCGTACTTCTTCTCTAGATGGACATTGCACACACTCATTGTGAGAGGCGTAGAGTTGTTTAATAAATTCGTCGTTCATAATGTAGTAACTATTTGACAGCCCAACAATTGTAGAAAGGAAAGGGTTCGTTTTTTGGGAAGGTGTTCTCCTGCTGAGGTGTTCAGGTGGGAGTGTTTAATAAATTTGGTTAATTCAACTCGCCAACTCGCCAACTCGCCAACTCGTTAGTCTCAATAAAACGTAATGTTAACCGGGGTAGGAACTTCTAAGGATCTGCCGGTGAATACAAGTGCTCGGGTTTCTTCATCTATCGTAAAAATGGTGATCGAATCGGAGTTTTGGTTAGCCGCATAAATAAATTCTCCACTTGGGTGAATGCCAAAATTTCTGGGAAATTCACCTTCTGTTGAGACCTGATCCAGAGCAGTTAATGTTCCTGAATCTTCATCAATAGAAAAAGCCGCAATAGAATTATGTCCTCGATTAGAAGCATACACAAACTTGCCGTTAGGGTGCACATGAATATCGGCGGAGGAGTTCCAATCGGTAAAATCATCCGGCAAGGTGGAGATCGCTTGAATTTCTGTCAACATACCTGAAGCAGGTTCATATTCCATTACCGAAACCGTGCTGTTGAGTTCGTTCATCACATACACTAGGTTTTTAGTTGGATGAAAATCCATGTGGCGTGGACCGGCACCGGGAGCCATTTTTACAAATTCTTGCCCAGTTTTTGAAACGGAACCTGCATTATGATCGATGCGATATCTCCAAATTTTATCGGAACCCAAATCAGGAACAAACAGATAATTATTGTCGGGACTGATTTTGGTCATATGCGGATGCGATGAACTTTGATTCGGGTGAGGTCCCGATCCCTCGTGATTTAATTCCTGCACAAACTCCAGGCTTCCATCATCATTTCGGCGATACACCATGGCAACCCCACCTTGATAATTCGCTATGAATACGAATTTCCCGGTAGCATCCACAATTACATAACAGGGCGAATAGGCATTGGTTGAATATTGCCCGATTTCAGTCAAAGAAGCATCATCACCAATCGCATATGCAACAACTAATCCGGAACCGGGTTCACCACCTCCGATCTCACTTACAGCATACAAATTCTTGCGATCGGGAGAGAGACTTAAAAATGTAGGGTTTACCAATTCTGCAACTAATTGAACATCAGTAATTGATGATCCATCTTCTGACAGAGCAGCAAGATAAATACCATCGCCCTTTCCATTCACCCAGCCTTCGTCGCGAGTGTAAGTGCCAATAAATATCTTCTCGGGTTGCTTTATGATTTCTGAATCGGTTGTAGAATGAGTGTCGGGATTGGATTTTTGCTTGCAAGCCATCCCCATTACACAAATAGTGCAGAGTAAGAGCAATCGGTACATAAAATGGTGTTCAAAGAGTGAGAGTTATTGGATCAATCACTTACTGCCACGAACCGCTCCATGCTGTGCGAAACCGGCGTAAGCGTTCGAAGGTAGGCATAAATGGCTCGTAAATCTTCCTCATTCATCTTACTGTAAGGTCTCCAAGGCATGGAAGTATTGAATTCACCCGGGCTAATCATTTGTTGATTTACATCATGTTCTGGATCTTGAAATCGTTTAAAAGCGGCTACAAAAGCTTCTTCATTCCAAGCTCCGATACCGGTTTCCATATCCGGAGTTATGTTGGCTGACTTAACGTTGCCGCCAGGAACATGAAATTCCATTCCACCGGCAAAATCCATCCCTGGGAGCCGGCCACCTCGTTCATCAATTGGGGTGTGGCAATCGGCACAACTTGCAGCAGTTACCAAATACTTACCATAGGCAATTTTATCGGATAGTTCGGGTCTTTTTGACATCTCAGGATTCGCCGGAATGGTGTTGATAATCAGGCTCATCGGAAATGGAGAGTTGCTTTCAGGTACATCATTTACCACAGGCTCAAGCGTTCTGAGATACGCTATAATATCGTAAATGTCTTCCGGGTCAACTTTCGAGTAATTGGTGTAAGGCATGATTGGAAACATGGGCGAACCATCTTTTCGAACCCCGGCAGTAACAGCTCTGTAAATCTCCCCATCACTCCATTCACCTAAATTGTAGGGCGTTAAATTCTTTGCATAGTAATCGCCGGGAAATCCATGATCTAAGCCAAATAAATTTCCTCCCTTACCCAAGTTTTCTTCATCCAAAGAATGGCCGAACTTCGAATAGTTGCGATCGGAATGGCAATCGGTACAAGCAAAAACGTGATTGGCAAGATATTTTCCGTGCTTAACCCGTTCGGGGGTAATTTCGATCGCCAACTCAGGCGCATCGTCTACGGCCGGTAAAGCCGTGTTTACATAGATTAGTAGTCCACCCACTAATAACACAATAATTCCTACTATTACAGCAGCTATTTTCCCTATTAACTTCATGGTACCCAATATTTTTGTTGATATTCCCCTCTATAGAAAAGTCACTAAAATTTGATAAATCGGAATGTAAAATCCGAATTAAAAAGAGCATTGCCTTTTTTAGGCAGATGCCCCACATTGGCTCATCATCAAAAAGAGCAAAGAATGAGCGATTCAAGTCCGAAATTACACAACAAAAATTGGCTTCAGAAAGTAGCAGAGCAAAGCTGGGAGCCGGAGTTATTGATATCGGGTTTGGCCATTTTTGCCACCTTAAATATGCCCGAATATGTATGGAAATTTCATCACTATTATAAGTTCAATTTACAGCTTGATTCGGGTTTTATCGATGAATTAGTTCCTATTTTGGTGGTGGGAGTGTTTCTAACTGCATTACAAGTATTGAGCTTCGCATTCATCTTTCATTTTATAGTTCGTGCCTTTTGGGTTGGCTTAATGGGGCTAACTTCCGTGTACCGAGAGGGAATAAAATATGACGACTTGCCCTATAGTGAGTACTACAAAACAGAAATGAAAAAGAGAATAGGTGATAAAGACACCTTCCTGTTGGCAACCGATAAACTGGCAAGTCTCATTTTTTCGATCGCTGCTCTTTTTGTGCTTTATCTGATTGGAATATCGGTGGTTTATATCGTCTTTTTTATATTGGTAAATGGCGTAAAACTCATGGTAAGCCCCGAAACATTTGATGTGTATTCGAATATAATTTTGATTGTTTCCGGTGTATTTCTATTAGGAGTTTCAATCATTTCCATTGTCCTTAATATGGAGCGATTTCGAAAAAATGAGAAATATTCTAAAATCCATTTTTTGGTAAACTGGCATTTTTCTCAATTGTTTTATCCTTTTATAAACAAACCGATACAGTTTTTAAATCTCACTTTTTTTTCCAACCTCCCAATGAAGAAGGTCTCTTATTCTGGGCTAGGTTTCTTTGCCGTTTTTATGGGGATTTTTATGGCAAATACCTTTGAGTTGATGGGTGCTAATCTATGGGAACCCAGAGATTATTATAATGCACGCTCAACGGCATATTTGATGAATTCAACCAACTATGAAAGTGAATTTGAAGATGGATATTTTAACCGACCAATAATTCCGTCACCAACCTTAAAAAAAGGCGAATTACTTTCACTATTCATCCCATATTCTAAAATGTTGGATATAAAGCTAGGGCAATTCTGTGATGATTTCAGTCCAGCCGATTCGTTAAGCAGGTACGAGCGCCGAAAACAAACGAGTAGATATAATCTTGATTGTACCAATCGATTTTTCACCATTGTTTTAAGTGAAGATGATACTCTTGAGTCAGATTTTTTATTCTACAATCATCCAAAAAATAATCAGGCAGGTTTGCAGGGCTATTTTCGATTGCCTGATTCCATATCAATAGGAAAGCAGGTTCTTGGTATTTATCGGCCAGTTGTTGATGAGGCAGATGCCAAACGTGATTCAACCGGACGTCTAAAAAGCTATGAAGCCGAGATTCCATTCTGGCTTGAGTGATATCAATTAGGAATTAGTGCCATAGGCATCTTCCGAAGGAATCCCTTTGGGGCCTGCGGTAGAATATGATAATTAGGAATAAATCAGTACAAAATATTTTATATAGTTATTGTATAATAAAGGCTTAACGAATTCATACAATAGTTCTGGTTGTGCACAATAATCCGAATCCAAATATACTCACCCGATATCGAATTCAGCTGGTTTCAATATTCACGGGGCTGATATTTGCAGTGATTATTCTAAATGTTTGGATCAACATAAAAGGTCGGTTCGATGATTCTATTGCAAATCAAGTTGCACTAACATCCGAAGGGATATCTTATATCATAAATAATATTAATGCTTCAGCTTTAACACCGGCTGAATTTAAAAAGGTTCTAAATGAGGAACTCAACCACTATTCCGATTTATATATCGAGGTTCAAAGCGAGTATGGAGAGACGTTGTATCAGGTTGGAAAAGAATCTGAAAGCCTGAGTGAGCATCAAGAAATCATTGATCTAGGTTCAAAATTTGAGGATGCTCAAACATGGACGTTAATCGTTAAAACCACTCCTGCATTCTACGACAATACTAATTACGGTTTTATTTACATCGGGCTGTTTATCGCGATGTCGATGTCATTTTTATTAGGGGTAACCGTGTATTATGCCCAAAAAGCGCGGCAAAATTCTAATAATTTAAGAGAATCCAATATTAAGCTGGCAGAAGCATGGGAAAAAGCGGAGCAAGCATCGCTGTCGAAGACCAAGTTTTTGGCCAATATGAGCCACGAAATTAGGACTCCGATGAATGTAGTTTTGGGTTTTATATCGGTGCTTAAATCAGAGGAAATCACGCAGAAACATCGCGAATATTTAAACTTGATGGAGGTTTCGTCAAAAAACCTGTTGAGTATTGTAAACGATATTCTTGAAATCGAAAAACTTGAATCCGGCGAAATTCAACTAACCGAGATTAGGTTCAATCTCCTGTCAGAGCTGCATAAATTGATGAAAATGCAGGAAGTCTTCTTTGACGAAAAAGGACTATATATTAAGTCTGATTTCAAGGGAGATGCGAAGATTTGGGTGCTTGGGGATTTGAATAAATTCCATCAGATATTTAATAACCTTATCCGGAATGCGTTCAAATTTACTGAAAGTGGAGGATTGACTATTAGAGTAAAGGTTGTTGATGAACAAGAATTTGTAAGCTACGAGATATTGGTTTCCGACACCGGTATTGGAATCCCCGAGGAGAAACGGACTGAAATATTTGAGCGATTTAATCAAATTGATGCCCAACCAAATAGAAAATATGAAGGAACCGGACTAGGTCTGGCAATTACCCAAAAACTGGTTGAGGCATTAGGCGGGACTATTGCCGTTGAAAGCAATGTTGGGGTAGGTACAACTTTTGAAGTTAATTTCCGGTTCAAAAAAGTTGATGTTCCTGAGGACTCCATCCATGATGATGGACTAAGAAGTGCCGACAATCCCCCCATCCAATTCCCGAATAGTAGGATTTTAGTTGTTGATGATAACTATGTAAACATTTTGGTCATCCAAAAAACGCTAGAGTACTACGGCATAATTTCTGATTACGCTGAAAGCGCAACGGGTGGCATTGAGTTGGCAGCAAAGCATCCATATAATTTAATTTTGATGGATTTACACATGCCCGAAATCGACGGATTTGAGGCAGCTATTTTAATTAAAGAACAAGGCATTGATGTCCCGATAGTGGCATTAACCGCTGATGTAACCACCGATGCCAAACGCAAAGCCTTTGAACATGGAATGCCCGACTATCTCACAAAACCATTTTCAAGAGATAAGCTGCTGATTATTCTGAAAAAGTATCTATTGCAAGAAGTGTAGAACAGAATTCAACATTCAATATTGAACATTGAACATTGAACATTCAGTTACCAATTTTAAATAATTACTAAAATCATTGAGAAGCACTAATAAATTCTTAATTGATAATTGATAATTGATAAATACCCTCTCCTTTCTGCTGAATCCTTTCTCCGTAACTCCTATCTTTCAGCATGCAAAAAGAACTACAGCTGCGGGTTTTTCCGGAAATAGCCGGACAACCCGACGAACTTAAGGCCTTCGTTTCCAAAAAAACTGGGATTTCTGAATCCGAAATTCGACACATCGAAATCATCAAACGATCCATCGATGCCCGCCAAAAACAGGTGTACATCAACTTAAAAGTACAGGTGTATATCAACGAGGACTTTGAGGAAATCCCCGTATATCTACCCGATTATCCCGATGTACGAAATGCCCGAGAGGTACTGGTGATTGGACTTGGTCCTGCGGGATTGTTCGCCGCGTTGCAACTCATAGAGCAAGGAATTAAACCCGTAGTGTTGGAGCGAGGGAAAGACGTAAAAGCTCGCATCAAAGATCTAAAGGGAATTAACGTTCAACACATCGTAAATGAGGATTCGAATTACTGTTTCGGGGAAGGGGGAGCTGGAACTTATTCGGATGGCAAGCTTTATACCCGATCCAAAAAAAGAGGTGATGTAAATCGTATTTTGGAACTGCTGGTTGGATTTGGCGCTGTGAAAGATATCATGGTGGAAGCTCATCCCCACATCGGGACAAACAAACTTCCCGGTATTATCGCTAAGATGCGCGAAACGATTCTGGCACACGGCGGTGAAATTCATTTTAACACTCGCGTCACCGATTTTCTGCTTGCCGGAGATGCCATCCAAGGAGTAAAAACACTGTCGGGTGATATTTTTAAAGCCGATCAAGTGATCTTGGCAACCGGACATTCAGCGAGAGATATTTTCGAGCTCTTGCATCAAAATGAAATCGAAATTGAACTGAAGCCTATTTCGATTGGGGTTCGCGTAGAGCATGCCCAATCGCTTATCGATACCATTCAATATTCCTGCGATGATCGGGGTGAGTTCTTGCCTCCTTCACCTTACAGCATCGTAAAACAAGTGGACGGACGTGGGGTGTATTCGTTTTGTATGTGTCCGGGTGGCGTTATCGCGCCTTGTGCTACTAGTCCGGGCGAGATTGTAACCAACGGATGGTCGTCTTCCCGAAGAGCTCGTTCCACTGCGAATTCAGGCATTGTTGTAGAACTTAGAGAAGCAGATTTCAAACCCTTCGAGAAATTCGGTCCACTTGCCGCGATGGAATTCCAAAAATCCATCGAGCAAAAAGCATGGGAAGCCGCGGGTAAAACTCAAGCTGCTCCGGCGCAAAAACTTCTTGATTTTATTGAAGGTCGGGTGTCGTCGAATTTACCCGATACGTCTTATTCACCGGGAATTACACCGGTTCAGCTGGGCGAGGTTTTACCGGAAATCATACACAGCTCTTTGCAAAAAGGTTTTCGGATGTTCGATAAATCCATGAAAGGATATCTGACCAACGAAGCGGTGGTTCATGCTCCCGAAACACGCACATCGAGTCCCGTTCGAATACCGCGAGATCGAAAGACATTGGAACATGTCCGCATCAAAGGCTTATTCCCATGTGGAGAAGGAGCCGGGTACGCCGGCGGAATTGTTTCTGCGGCGATAGATGGAGAGAAGGTGGCGGATGCGGTGGCAGCAATTAAGAATTAAGAATTATCAATTAAGAATTAGGAATATGGAAATTCAAAAAGCCGATTATATTCAGCTTGATGCGCTCAACAGTCTGTTTGATCAGTATCGGAGATTTTATAAAAAACCCTCTGATTTGGAAGCGAGCAAAGCGTTTTTGAAGGAACGCATCGAGAAGAACGAGTCAGAGATCTATATGGCTTGGGAGGGAGAAACTGCGATGGGATTTGTTCAGTTATTTCCACTGTTTTCATCCACTCGAATGGCAAGGTATTGGTTGCTGAACGACTTATTTGTTGCACCGGAACATCGGGGAAAAGGAGTTTCAAAAGCTTTGATTGAAAGAGCTAAAGAACTTTGTAGGGCAACAAATGCCTGTGGAATGTACCTGGAAACAGGAAAGGGGAATGATGTAGGAAATCAACTATATCCAGCCACAGGATTTCAAGTGATGAATTCGGTCAATTTTTATGAGTGGACGACAGAAGATTAATAATTAGAATGTCTATTATTTTTAAATCTAAAAATTGAATTATATTGAAAATCGCTAGGCGATAAGTCATGAAAAATAGTTACTGAAAATGTTCTAGTAATGACTTAGGAACCAATATTTTCAATTAGTTTTCCCACTCAAACGTAGTTTTTTATGATTCGAAGTAACTTTTCAAAGTTCATCAGGCTCTCAGTAATTTTATCACTAGTTAGTTCTGTTTCATTGGCTCAAGTTTCAGACAGCCAAACATTAAAAAGTGATGCAAATTATAGTAACGATGACCATGTAATAACTTGGGATTTTGAAGACCAAGCGTTTGGGAATTGGGCAGCATTAACAGATTTACAATTTGATGTTAGTACAACAGGCGAAATAACTGATGAGCGTGCCTTTACAGGAACATACTCCGTAAAAATACAGTCGGGCAATGACGCTAAAGTGGGGGCGCTAATAAATGATAATTTGTCTATAGGTGTTTTCGATACTCTGCGAGCTAATGTATACCTTTCTGCAGCTGATTTAGCAGAGATTGAGACGGTTCAAATATTTTTTCTGCATGGACAAAGTTGGGATTTTACTAGTACCGATTATGCAAGTAGTAATTTAACTGCAGATGAGTGGAATGACTTAATACTTATTGCACCTGAAGGAATTGGAAACACCCAAAGAGTTGGAGTTCAATTTGTCGGTAAAGAAGCTTCAGAATCTTCGATTCTTTATATCGATGATATCTCAATCGCTGAATATGTGCCTGAGGTATTTGAAGCAGAGGGCACCTGGGGATTCGAAAACCAAGTATTGGGTGAATGGCTTCCTCTCGTTGATTTGCAATTCGATAATAACACTATGGGTGAAGTATCGAGCGAACAAGCTAGTACGGGTTCGTATTCTGCAAAAATTGAAGTACAAAATGACGCAAGTGTTGGGGCTCTTGTTAACAACACATATTCAGTTGGAGTTTTTGATACACTCAGAGCTAACGTTTTTATACCTGCTTCAGAATTAGCTAAAATAGAAACCGTTCAGATTTTCTTTCTGCATGGGGCAAACTGGGATTTTATAAGTACCGATTATGCAAGTACCAACTTGTCTGCAGATTCATGGAATGAGATTCTATTAATTGCGCCAGAAGGAATAGGAAATACTCAGCGTATAGGGATTCAGTTTATTGGTAAAGTGACAAGCGAAACTTCGTTTATGTATATCGATGATATTTCAATTACCGAATATGTTCCAGAAGTATTTGAGCCCGAAGGAACTTGGGGATTTGAAAATCAGGTATTTGGTGAATGGTTGCCACTTATAGATCTAGAATTCGATAATAGCACAACCGGTACAATATCATCAGAAAAAGTGTATTCAGGTCAGTATTCAGCAAAAATACAGGTCGGGAATGATGCTAAAGTTGGTGCTCTTATTAATAATGCCTTCGAAGTACAAGTTGGGGATACTATGCAAGCACAAGTGTTTATCCCAACCTCGGAATTCGGCTCCATCGAAACAGTTCAAATCTTTGTATTACACGGCAGTAATTGGGATTTTTTAAGTACCGATTATTCGATGGGTATGCTCTCGGTTGATAGCTGGAATAATTTAATGTTGGTGATACCCGAAGGAGTTGGGAATACTCAGCGTATAGGTATTCAGTTTGTTGGTAAAGAAACTAGTGAGACGTCATTTATTTTTATTGATAATATCTCAGTCGGGAATAGAAATACAAGTACATCAAATGAATTTGAAGAACTACCCAATACGTTTGAATTGAGTCAGAATTATCCGAATCCATTTAATCCTTCTACAAATATAAATTATTACTTACCAATAGGTTCAAATGTAACACTTGAGGTATTTAATATGCTTGGCCAAAAAGTAGCTACACTAGTTGATGCTCCAAAATCAGCGGGAATGCATACAGTTACATTCGATGCTCAGAACCTAGCATCGGGGCTGTATTTGTATCGATTAAGTGTTGATTCTTTTGTTCAGATTAAGAGAATGAGTTTGATTAAATAGATATTTGTCTAGCCGTAAATTTGAGAAGAGGAATAATGAAAGCGCTAAATATTATAGTTTTAGAGCCGTTTTATTCCGGTTCTCATCAACAATGGGCAGAAGGCTTTAAAAAGTACTCGAACCACAACATCGAGATATTAAGTCTACCCGGTAGACATTGGAAATGGCGAATGCACGGCGGAGCGCTTTCTCTGGCTAAGCAATTCAACGAGTTGGAAAACAAACCGGATCTCATTCTAGGGACGTCCATGCTTGATTTTTCTACTTTTTTGGGATTAACCCGACACAAATCCGCAGGCATTCCAACGGCAATGTATTTTCACGAAAATCAGTTGACCTATCCTTGGTCGCCACAGGATCGGGATGTGAAGAACAAACGAGATAATCATTACGCGTTCATCAATTATAGTTCGGCGTTGGTAGCGGATCGGGTGTATTTTAATTCAGACTATCACCGAAATTCGTTTTTGGAAGCCTTGCCCGGTTTTCTCAATCAGTTTCCGGACAAACGCGATAAAGCCAACATTGATTTGATCCGTGTAAAAAGTGAAGTCCTAAATCTTGGGCTGGATCTTTCACGTTTTGATTCGCATCAAGCCAATCATGATTATTCAGTGCCTTTAATTGTGTGGAATCATCGCTGGGAGTATGATAAACGACCAAAGCCGTTCTTTTCTGCCTTAAAGAAAATCAGTGAAAAAGGTATCGATTTTAAGCTAGCAGTATTGGGTGAGCGCAATGAGATGATTCCTAAAAGTTTTGATGAAGCTAAAATTGAGCTCGAGGATCATATAGTTCATTGGGGGTATGCAAAGAGTTTTGATGAATATGCCCGATGGTTATGGAAAGGGGATATTTTGCCGGTCACCTCGAAACAAGATTTCTTTGGGGGAAGTGTGGTCGAGGCGATGTACTGTGGTTGCATTCCATTACTTCCAAATCGATTGGCTTATCCCGGACACTTAGACGATGCAGCTAAAAAAGTATTTTTGTACGATGAAGGCGAATTTCAAATACGTTTGGAAGATGCCATCACAAACTGGGGCACTTCTACGCATCCATCCTCACAAAAACTGGTAGAAAAGTACGATTGGAGTAAAATCATCGAGTATTACGACGATCTGTTTTCGACACTAGTTGAAACAATGTAGCACGATTACGTACATCTTCTTCGAAAATTAATTGGAGTTATGATGGAAAAGAAATGGGCAGCCTATGCTGAGTTTATCGCTCGTTTATATGCGTGTACAATGTTAAGTGTATATGGATTGGGGAAAATGCTGGGAGGGCAGTTTTATCAGGATGGAAAAATTCCTGATGCAGTAGCATTAACTCCGCTGGCAGAAGTGGGTAGTTTCGATCTAGCATGGACGTTTTTTGGGTATTCGTTCGGCTATATTTTGTTTATCGGAGGCTCGCAGGTGATAGGATCATTACTGTTACTTTTCGAGCGCACGAAAATTCTGGGTGCGGCCATTTTGGTCCCAATTTTGATGAATATTATCATAGTGGACTATTTTTATGAGATTTCGATCGGGGCAATGATGAGTGCCATCAGCTACTTTATAGCTATAAACTTTGTGCTATTTTACAATCGCGAACTAATTTTCGAAGCGTTCTCTAAAGTGTTGATATCTCCTCCAAAGAAGGAGTGGAAAGACCGTTTTATCAAGCTTGGAATTGGAATTGCCGGAGTTGCTGTATTAGTTTTATTAGAAAATCAGATGTTGAACTTTGTAGGGCGGTAATTCAGGATTCCGAATTTTTCATCGACCAAATCACATCTACCCACAGCGCTTCTACTTCATCCCGCGCCCATTGGTGTCGGCGCAAAAACACCAAGCTAGATTTAATTGATGGATCGTTTTTAAAGCAATTAATATCAACGTGGATACTTAGCTGCTCCCAACCGTAATAGTTCACCAAGTCTTCAACCACCTGCTTTAACTTAACGCCGTGTAAAGGATTATTTGGTTGAGAACTCAAGATTCGGCTACTTCTTTAAGTTTAGGAAGGGCAATTTTCCAGCCTTTTTGGGTGTCGATGTAGCGCTGTAATCCCTCTTCTACATATTTAAAGCCTTTTTGGGTGATGGTTAGATCCGTTTCGCCATCATGTTCTTCCAGCGTATAAGTAATAACGATATAGTTTTCGAGAGAATCATTGAGCTTGTGATCGTTAGGAAATATGGTGTGCTCCAGCAATTTGCCGGGAATATTTCGGATTACTTCACCCTTCACGATGGTAATTTGTTTGTTGTCTTGTTCTATATAAAAATTCGATTTAGAGCCCGGTTTCCAATCAGTTTCGGTACGGGAACCAAACATGTACTGCTCAATTTTATCAGGATTTGTGATTGCATCCCAAACTTTATCGGCACTCGCTTTAATAGTAGTCTTTAATTCGATTGTGTTTTCCATCCGTACTTATGTATTAATTATTAACGGGTGTTTCTATTTCTACTAATTCAGGTAATGTACATTTTTGGTAAAGCAAGGCTTTAGAAAATTAAGATGTATGTACGTTCCTGTTTGATTGATGTTCCTAAAACCACATTTTGTCATGTAAAAACAAATAGTCATTATACAAGTATCGTGTACTTTTCTTCCACTGCTTTTAACGACTCAGAAATTAATGCAGAAAGCACGTCAATGTCTATATCAGAAAGCCTTTTTATGTAAAAACAGGATTTTCCAGTTTTAAACTTGCCAATCTTTTCAAGCAGTTCTTTGTAGCGTTTAAATCCCCCCATAATATACAATGTAATGGCCTGCTTTCGATTCGAAAAACCGGTTGCAAGCATGTTGCCTTCGCGGCCACTTTCGTATTTGTAATGATATTTCCCAAAGCCAACAATACTGTGACCCCACATCACTGGTTCCCTTCCGGAAATTTCTTTCATGAGCTCCAAAATTGCTTTACAGTCTTCTTTCCTCTGCGGATGTTCGATGGCATTGATGTATTCATCAACACTCAACTCGGTAGGCACTGTCTTATTTTCCGCCATGTAAAGTATGTTTTCAATTATAGTTGGAAATACTGACTCGTTGGGCTTATAATAATTTGATAGTTTGATAAATAAAAGTGAGATACTAACTCCTTAACCATTTTTTTGTGAAAGCCACTATTTCTAAATATTTCGGGCCCAGTACCATGGTTACAGCGGCATTTATTGGCCCCGGTACTGTTACTATTTGTACGCTTGCAGGCGTAAACGGTGGGTATACCTTGCTTTGGGCAGTAGTTTTTTCGGTATTTACCACCATCATTTTGCAAGAAATGACCGCTCGCCTTGGGCTGGTTACACAAAGTGGTTTTGGGGAAGCCATTCGCGAGCAACTTCAAAACCCGGTGTTTCGGTGGTCGGCGGTTATTCTCATTTTTGGGGCGATTGTAATCGGTAATGCAGCCTACGAGGGTGGAAATATCTCGGGAGCCGTGCTTGGTTTCGATGAATTATTTGGATCGATAAAAACCGAAATGGGTGGCGAAA
This sequence comes from Balneolaceae bacterium, assembly GCA_034669965.1. Classification (GTDB taxonomy): domain Bacteria; phylum Bacteroidota; class Rhodothermia; order Balneolales; family Balneolaceae; genus HXMU1420-13. The sequence goes on from JAXMOK010000004.1 coordinate 168,578, forward strand.
AAATTTCGCTAACTCCATTAATTCTTGGGGGCATTGCTTTCCTGGTATTATTTATTGGTGAAGTAAAAATCATCGAGTGGTTTCTTATCGGATTAGTGATGGTACTAAGTTTGGTCTTCATTACCACTGCAGTTATCGTTGAGCCGGACATCAAACAAATATTACGCGGGATGTTTATCCCTTTTACCGGCGATACCGATTGGGTCTTGCTGGTTGGTTTGATTGGGACAACCGTAGTGCCATATAACTTGTTTCTACATGCATCTTTGATTAAAGAAAAGTATACGAGCGTTCGCTCACTTTCCGATCTTCGCAAAGAAAACGCTACAGCAATCATTCTTGGAGGTGTAATTTCGATCTGTATCATCATAACGAGTGCAACCACCTTGTTTGGTAGCGACGACATACAATCGGCTGCAGATATGGCGCAACAATTGGAGCCGTTGTTAGGAAGTTGGTCGGGTTATTTTCTGGGGATAGGATTGTTTGCCGCCGGAATTTCATCCGCGATTACAGCACCACTTGCAGCCGCCTATGCCGCGCGGGGGATTTTGGGCTGGGAAGTCAAAAGCTTGCGTTCGTTTAAGTTTCGCTTGGTTTGGATGAGCATTCTAATTTTGGGCATGCTGTCCAGTATGTTTGGCGGAAGCCCAATCGAAATCATTCAATTTGCACAAGTTACTAATGGGGTATTACTACCGTTGGTAGCCATATTTTTGCTGTATCTAATGAATCAAAGCAAATTGCTAGGGGTGTATACCAACAGCGTTTTTCAAAATGCGGCAGGGATCATCGTGTTGCTTGTTGCCTTTGCATTAGGTGCGCGTAGTTTAAATTCCGTTTTTCAATTTTTGTGATATGCGCATCGATTTGAATTGTGATTTAGGGGAATGGAAATCGGCAGAAAGTCGAATTAACGACCAAAAAATCATGCCGTTCATTACTTCATGTAATATTGCTTGCGGCGGTCATATCGGCGATGTAGAGTCTATTCGAACCACCATTCAACTGGCACTCGAACATCAAGTTGCGATAGGCCTGCATCCCTCTTATCCCGATAAAGAACATTTCGGGAGGAAGGTATTGGATATTAAACCGACAGATTTGAAGAATTCGCTTGTCGAACAAATACAGTTTTTTAAAGAGCATGCCGATGAGTTAAATGCCGAAATCCATCACGTAAAACCGCACGGTGCTTTGTATAACTTTGCTGCAAAAGATGAATCCACCGCCCAAACCATACTTGATGCACTTATCGAAAGCAATTTGATGGTACCAATTTATACACTGCCAATCGGTGTGCTAAAGGAAATGGCAGAAGAGCAGGGTTTCAAATGTGTAAATGAAGTGTTTGCCGATCGAGCCTACGAAGACACTCTTGAATTGCGTTCCAGAACCAAACCCGGAGCAGTTTTGAATGAAATTGAAGAGGTTCAAGAGCATATCCACCGAATGATATTAGAAGGAACAGTGAAAACATACTCAGGAAAAGTGTTGCCGATATCAGCAGAAACCATGTGTTTGCATAGCGATACAGCCGGCGCCATTCATCTTGCCAAGAAAATCCACCAATATTTGAAAGATCATGGCTGTGACATCGCTCCGTATTAATCAACAAATGTGGTCGGTAAGCACGTTAAATGAACAGGCGATCATACTTCAGCCGGAAGAGAGTGAGAGCGCTCTCGAGCAAATTCATCAGGTTTTTAGATTGATGGAGGCTACATCAATAGACGGTGTGATTGATGTAATTCCTGCCTATGATAGCCTGACAGTGTTTTGGGATGCATCAAAAACCAACAAGCAAAAACTGCTTGAACAAATCAGTTCGTTAACGTTTAGCTCCGAGAAAGTAAGCGCAAAAACCATCAAAATAGATGTTGATTATAGCAAAGGCCTAGACTGGGTCAGATTGGAGAAAATAACAGGATTAGATCGGTCGGAAATCATAAAAAAGCACGCTGGTACCGAGTATAAAGTAGCGATGGTCGGTTTTTTGCCCGGTTTTATTTTTTTGGATGGACTTACTGCTGAACTAGCCGTTCCCAGGCTGGATACTCCCAGAAATAAAATTCCTGCCGGCGCTATTGGGATAGGGGGCTCGCAAACCGGAATGTATTCTTTGCCTAGTGCCGGTGGTTGGAATATAATCGGAACTTCTACGGATCGATTTTTTGATGCGGATAAACAACCGCCCATCACAATTATGCCAGGGGATTTTGTGCAATTTGTGGAGGTTGGTTAAACATGGGGCAATTAAAAGTGATAAAGCCCGGGTTTTACACCACAATTCAAGACGCTGGTCGGTTTGGTTACAAGAAATTTGGTGTGCCGGTTAGCGGTGCCATGGACTCGAGAGCAATGGAAGCAGCAAACCGAATAGTAGGTAACGAATCAGGATCGGCAGTGTTAGAATGTACTTTTGATGGAGGTGAGTATGAGTTTGAAACCAAAGCTGCGATTGCAATTACCGGCGCTGATACTAAAATCCTTATCAACCATAATTCGGTAGCACCATACCAAGTTTTAGAAGTTAAAAAAGGCGATCGATTGAAAATAGCTTATCCCCAAAAAGGGATGCGAAGCTACTTGGCAATTAGTGGCCAACTTGATTTGCCCAAAGTGATGGAATCTTATTCAACCTATGTACCGGGAGCTTTTGGTGGTTTTAAAGGGCGTCCGCTAAAAGCCAACGATGTATTGCGATGGAATAGTCCATCAGAAAAAGTGATCATCGAATCTGAAACAGAAATACAAATTCCATATTTCTCGAGTAAACTAAGCATTGATGTTCGTCCCGGGCCGGAATGGAGTTGGTTGAATGAACTTCAAAAAAAGTGCGTATTAGACGGAGACTACAAAGTACAGTCAACATCGAATAGAATGGCGATCAGATTTTCGGGCGAGAATATCGAAACGAATTTTCCGGATATGAAATCATCGGCAGTGGCTCCGGGAATCATTCAGTTACCGTCTTCGGGTATTCCCATTTTGTTAATGAAAGATGCGCAAACCATTGGAGGATATCCAAGAATACTACATGTTGCCAATTATCATTTGTGGCGGGTTGGGCAAGTTCGGCCAAGTGACCGAATTCGATTTAAAGTAGTTGATTAGTTTACTCAGCTTTGTTCGAATACTTGTTAATCAGGAAAGACTTTAAGGAATCTGCATCTTTAATTGAACCCTGTAAAATTGCGGCATTGATGCCATCGATGAGATAAAAAAGGGTGTCTGTTTCTAAATCAGGTTGTTGGTAACCTAGTTTTTTAAAAGATACTCCTAGTTTTAAACGCAATGGTTCAAGGTTAACCACTTCCTTTTTATTCAACTCCCAGGCTAATTTAACCTGTAATTTCATGAACTCAACATCTTGTTCAGATAATTGGAAGGGCAGATGGATGGTTTTTTTAAGAACATCTTTCGGATCAGATTCGAATACGATATCCGAATAAAAAGACTTAACACGCTGTTCGCCTTCCTTCAAAATCACCTCAAGTAAGCCTTCTTTGGTAGCAAAGTGCCTGAACACCAATCCCTCGGAGACGCCTGCTTTCTTCGCAATTTTATTGGTGGAAGTAGCCGTGTAGCCATCCGAAGCAAAAAGCTCAGACGCAGCTTGAATGATATTTCTCTTTTTTTCTGTCATAGTAAGCGATCACTCACTAATGTACTTTTCGAGAAACAAACTTACAATCCGATTCTTAGTCGATCTTTTTTATGCTTTCCAGATGATGCAGCGTATGAAATTCGGTGAAGTACAACACCTCACGAAGGGATAATAATCCTAATAATGGATGCTTGGCACCGATCGTTGATATTTCTTTCTCTGTCCACCGACCGATTACTTTGAGTAGCTTTTTCCGCTTTTTATCGAAGGTATTTAAAACCTTCGATTTTGCAGATAGAAGAACGGGATCGGGGATATAAGGAGCCGTTGATTTGCCGCCATCACGTAGCTTTTGATGGTACAACTCTAACAACTCATTGTACAACATCTCTTCTCGATTGATGTTGCCGAACTTAATTATTAAAAGAATGGCAGGACCCGATAGGCCTAAAATTACCGGTGAAACGCTTTTGATCAAATGCTCGAGCTGTTGACCGGTAGTCCATTTGCCTTCGGCTTCAGATGCCTCAAAAAGGTGATCCGGTTGTGCTTCCACATATCGAATCACCTCTTTAAAAGCCTGATCTATTCCATCTTTTATTTCGGGGATAGGTTTCAAAATGTGTCGTAATTAGGAGATAGTGCCATATTTTTCTTCCCAAATTTTCTCCAGATCTTCGAGCGAACGTCCCTTGGTTTCCGGGATGTATTTCATCGTAAATACTATAATTACAACAATAAATGCGATGAAAATAAAATAAGGGAGCGATCCATTCCAAAATGCATTGTTGTTTACTTCACTTTCAACAACGATTGGGAAACTCTGTGAAACTACATAGTTCATCGCCCACTGGACAGCAACTGCAATCGACATAGCCGCACTACGAATACTGTTCGGGAACATTTCAGAAAGAAGTACCCAAACAACCGGTCCCATACTCATAGCAAATGAACCGATAAAAACTAACACACCGATCAGCGAAACTAAGCCAATATTATCTGTCATCAACGAGACACCAAGCATCAAGAATCCTACAATCATACCAACCGAACCGGAAATGATAAGTGGTTTGCGCCCCCATTTATCAACACTAAACATAGCGATGAATGTGAATAAGAAGTTTACGCCTGCAAGTAAAATTTGCTGAGCAAGCACTTCATCTTGTCCAAAACCAAGAGCTTTTTCGAAGATATCGGCGCCGAAATAAAGCACTGCATTGATACCGGTAAATTGTTGTAAGCCCGAGATTACTGAACCAATTACGATAATCGGCAATATTGATTTCTTGAGTAGATCTTTAAACGGAGTTGTTTGTTTTCCTTTTAGCGATTCTTTGATTTCTATCAATTCCAGATTCGCCATTTCTTTGCCATGAACCCGCTCAAGTACGATTATGGCTTCTTCCTCACGTCCTTTCAGCATCAACCACCGTGGACTTTTAGGCACGAAGAACAACAATACTAGGAAAAGTGTACATGGAATCAATTCCGACCAGAACATTAATCTCCAGCCACGTTCTAGGTTGTAAACTTCATCGCCACCTTGGCCGATAGCATACGTAGCCAAGAAAACCACAAAAAACCCTGTTACAATAGCTACTTGATAGTAGGTTACCATTTTTCCACGAATTTTAGCAGGTGAAAGCTCCGCGATGTAGGTTGGCGCGTTCATCGAAGCGATACCGATGCCCAATCCACCTAAAATTCGGAACATCACTAACAGAGAAACCGACTGTGGTAAAAACTCCGGTAATCCTGATCCCCATGCAGAAACCGTGAATAAACTAGCCGACAAAATGAGAGAATTTTTTCTCCCGATTGAACTGCTTATCAATCCCGATGATGCTGCTCCAATTAAACAACCTAAAAGCGCGCTACCAACTACCCAACCTTTCATGGCTGCATCTAGATCGAAATATTTACTGAAATAAAATTGGGTACCGTTAATTACGCCGGTATCGTATCCAAAAAGTAAACCGCCTAAAGAAGCGACGATTGCAATGAGGATTAAACCCGTATTAAATGACTTTACCTGATAAGCGGCGTTGTCTGATGTGCTCATAGAGATTCTGATTGTATAGTTGATAAGTGGTGATGCTGTAATATTTGTTTATTCACCTCGATAAAGCATTGGTATTAACAAACATCAGCTAAACGGCAGAACTTATAAAACCGCTTCCACTATTACCACACAAGAATTGGAAATCTATGGCTCAAATAATATTAAGCTTAGTACTTCGAAAGAATTTCGATGAGCTTTTCCCAGGCTTGATTGCGTGCCATTTTATTGGCATCGGTTGAAGGTAGGGCAGGATCATCTCCACGGCGCATAAAGGCATGCCCTGCTCCCTCATAAATCACATATTCGTACGATTTATTGTATTCATTCATTGCTTCTTCAGAGAACTCAATGGTAGCATTCACACGGTTGTCATCGCCGCCATAAAAACCGAAAACCGGTACTTCAATTGATTGGTACACTTCTTTTTCTTGTGGTCCGGTTCCATAAAAAACAATGGCTTGTTCAATCATGTCGCCGGCGTTGGTGGCAAATCGAAAAGATTGCGAGCCTCCCCAACAAAATCCTACTATAATCACCTTTCCGTTTCCTGCAGCAATGCTTTTTGCATATTCGAGAGTGTTCTTTAAATCCATGGTTACTTTATCCGGATCAAGTTCGTACAAGGCACTGCGGGCATCATCTGATGACGCGTAATCAGAAGTTTTTTCGAAACCATCTTGTGTATTGCTGATCAGATCCGGGGCTACGGCGATGTATCCGTTTTCTGCAATTTGATCGGCAAAAGAGCGCGCCCATATATTAAGTCCTCGATTTTCGTGTATCACCAGAACTACAGGCACTTTTTCATCAACCTCGGGATAAGCAACAAATGTATGTAACTCACGATCGTTTGAATTGATGGTTACCCACTCATGATGTCGAGGTGAGTTTTCAACTTGTTGTTGTGCATAATCTTGTGCAGCTACAGTAACAGAGAATAAAAGAGTAAGAACAAAAAGGGATAGCGTTTTCATAAGAGAGAATTTTGAGATATAGAAATACGGACGATGTATCTTGCGAATCACTCACTAATATAATTCGAAGTATATGAACTCCAAAGCGTTTGAGACTCAAGCGATACGGTTGCAAACTGAACGATCGAGCCATCGAGAGCATTCCGTACCCATTTATGCAACCTCAAGTTATTTGTTTGATGATGCCGAGCATGCACGAGCATTATTTGCCAAAGAAGTGGAAGGCAATGTGTATTCCCGATATTCTAATCCCAATAATGATGAATTTGTTCAAAAGTTATGCGCTTTGGAAGGCGCAGAAGCCGGGATTGCAACTGCATCAGGTATGGCAGCTATGTTTATCAGTTTGGCTTCTTTTGTAAAAGCTGGCGATCATATTGTCGCTTGCCGATCGGTATTTGGTTCCACACATCAAATTTTAACGCAATTATTACCTCGCTGGAATGTGAGTTTCACCTATGTGGAGGGCGCCAATATGGACGAATGGGAGGCAGCAATTACGCCAACAACCAAAATGTTTTTTTTGGAAACCCCCTCCAATCCGGGGTTAACTGTGTTTGATATATCCGCAATTTCTAAGATTGCCCACCAGCATGGCATTTTGGTGAATGTTGATAATTGCTTTGCCACACCATATCTACAAAACCCAATTGCATTAGGTGCTGATATTGTTACTCATTCGGCAACAAAATTCATCGACGGACAAGGCAGAACTTTAGGAGGAGCAGTTTTATCATCAAAAGAGCTCATTGAAGAAGTCATGTTTATGAGCAGGCATACCGGGCCGGCAATGTCGCCATTTAATGGCTGGGTGCTTTCGAAAAGCCTTGAAACACTAGCTGTTCGCATGGATCGCCATTGTTCAAATGCTTTAGCGTTGGCAAAATTCTTTGAGGATCAACCAGCGATATCGAAAGTGTATTACCCATATTTAGCTTCTCATCCGAATGTTGATTTAGCTAGACAGCAAATGCGTCAGGGCGGTAGTTTGGTTACGTTTGAGTTAAAATCAGGATTAGATGGCGGACGAACGTTTCTGGATCAACTTTCCATGATTTCATTGTCTTCGAATTTGGGGGATTCTAGAACCATTGCTACTCATCCGGCATCCACCACACATTCAAAACTTACCGAAGAAGAGCGAAATGCAGTTGGAATAATGCCCGGAACCATCCGAATTTCGGTTGGTCTGGAGCACATCGATGATATTATCGATGATGTGGAAGCAGCATTAAAATAGTAACTTAGTCGACTAAGGCTGTATCAACTCTAGTTGGTGTTTCCTTTCCCGATACAATGGCGTCGGCTGCTTTAGCAATTGCCTTTATTGTATTGTTGAGATGGCTGATGTCGATCGTTTCGAATTCATCACTAACTTCGTGGTAATCACGATCAACATCGATAGGAGTGGTAGAAATGGAGTGCGCGGGAACGCCCAATCGGGCTAATACCGCATTATCAGAACGGTAAAATAAATTCTGATTTGGATAAGGATCGGGATAAAATTCATAGTCTGTGTTTTCGACACTTTCACTTAAGATTTGGCCAAAAGATGAACGTTCATATCCCGTAATCCATGCTGTATTAGGACCTGAGACAGCGGGTTTGCCTACCATTTCGATATTGAACATGGCTACAATCTCATCCGGAGTTACTTGTTTTGAAAAATAGTCGGAGCCGAAGCCACCCATTTCTTCAGCGGTGAATGTTACAAACAGCAATGTGCGTTCGGGTGTAGGTTGCTCGGAAAAATACTTAGCCAATTGGATCACCGATGTTACACCTGATGCATTATCATTGGCGCCGTTAGCAATTGAGTCGGCATTGGCGCTTGAACGTATTCCAATGTGATCGTGGTGAGCAGAAAAAATTACGATCTCATCTGTTCTATTTCCTTTTATCATACCAACCACATTTCGAAGTTCATAAAATGTGGAAGCAGCTGTAATGTGAGCCGAAAAATTAGTTACAGGTTCATCGCTTATCAGAAATAAAATATTACCTCGGTCTTCACCTTCCATAATTCGGTTATTTTGAGAATAATATGATTGATAGCGGCCAAAAATATCGTCGTATTCAGGGTCTACTATAACCAATTTATCTTCATTTGAAGATCTTATTTCATTAAAAACTGAACGAAAGTTGTTGCCCTTTTCCAGGTAAACTATTTCTGTGTTTGTTGAGCTCAAGAACACATCATCCTGCGAGAAGAATCCAAAGTATTGAGAGTCGTCAATTTCGTTACCGTTCACCAGTAACTCGCTGTCTAAAATAGAAACGTCCTGAATTCTGAATGATTGAAAATAATCTGTTTCATCATTAGCGTATGCAAGCCCATAGCTTTGAAAGTGCGCAGCAATAAAATCTTCAGCTTCGGTGATTTCGCTAGAGAGGGCATGTCGCCCTTTTAATTCGTCGGACGCAAGAATTTTAAGAATTTCAGCAGTATCCTGTTCAGAAACCGTAATTGAGTCTGAGCAGCCTACGTATAATGGGACTAAAAATAGAAGATATATTTTAAACGAAAGGCGCATGTGAAATACTGTATAGTGATTTCATCAATTATAATAGATGTGAAGACTTCAAGTAGTAAAAAGCTATTAATGAAGCTCGTCGGCGAGCCATTTTATTAAAATTTTACGAGTTATTTCTAGGGTGATTGGTTTTGCAACAAAATCGTCCATACCAGCTTCAAAACATCGTTCACGATCTTCTTGAAGAGCATTTGCTGTCATTGCTACTATAATAGGGGCTTTATTACCAGGGAATCTTATACTTTTGATGATTTTGGTTGCTTCTAAACCATCCATGACCGGCATTTCCATGTCCATAAAAATAAGATCGTATGTTTTGGTATGCACCGCTTCAATTCCAGTTTTTCCATTTTCACAAACATCAGCATTTATTCCCATTCGCTCAAGAATGCGAAGTGCTACTTTTTGATTCACGATATTATCTTCTACGATCAACACGTTAAAAGCTGTTTGGAAAAGTTTTTTGTCATTTTCGGTGTTAGAACTTGATGGCGTTGGAGTAAAGTCAGTGGTAAAAAGGCGTTCTAAATTATTTAAGAAACGTGTTTGATGTATTGGTTTCTTTAAAAAGAGTTCGAATAGGGCTTTATCTTGATGGTTACCCAATTCGTGTATGGAACTTAGAAGAACGAGGGGTAAGTCGTTACTAGAATAGGTAGCTCTGATATTTTTAGCAACGGTAACACCGTTAATTTCGGGCATTTGCATATCAAGAATTCCAAAATCATAGTCGCCCAACTCGCTAATAGTTGCCAACAACATATGTGGGTTGTTGTATGTGGATACTTTTAGATTTGCCTTTTTTAATTGATGCTGAAGGATGCGTAAGTTGGTTTCATTATCATCTAATAAAAACACTTTTTTGTTTTCAAGAACGGATGGAGTTTTGAAATCATCCTCGCGCCGGCTAATGCCTACAGGAACGGTGAAGAAAAAGCTTGTTCCGTGACCGTCATCACTTTTAACCCAAATTGAACCACCCATTGCTTCAACTAAACGCTTGCTGATTACTAAACCGAGCCCGGTGCCGCCATATTTTCGAGTTGAGGAGGCATCTACTTGTGTAAATGATTGAAACAAGCGATGCAATTTATCCTCGCTGATGCCAATGCCCGTATCTTTAACTTCAAAACGCAACACAATCGATTCCGAGAATAAGCGCTCTGTATCTACAGAAAGTATAATTTCGCCATCTTCTGTAAATTTGATAGCGTTGGCTAATAAATTCGTTAACACTTGTTGTAGGCGTGTGGCATCGCCAGTAACAAATTTAGGGATTTCATCAGTAACCGAATAAAGTAGTTCAATTGTTTGATTTTTAGTAGATGATGATACCACATCAAGCACATTTTCAATCAACTCATAAAGATTAAATTCAGCTTCTTCTATTTCCAATTTTCCGGATTCAATTTTAGAGAAATCAAGAATATTGTTGATGATACCCAGCAGATTTTCACCACTTTTCTTAATAGTACCGGCAAATTCGAGTTGCCTTAGGTTAAGTTTACTGTCAACTAACAGCCCGGATAAGCCAATTACTGCATTTAATGGAGTACGGATTTCATGACTCATTGTAGACAGGAACTGCGATTTAGCTCTGGATGAATCTTCAGCTCGGTGCAAAGCCTTGCGCATTGCTGTTGAGTATCGGAAAGAGTGAACCAGAGATTGAAAGAAAAAGAAGAAGAGGTACCCGGCGAAGTTTAGAAATAATGAGGTCTCGAAAATCCCCAAGTAAACAAAAATCTCGTATCCAAAAACAACAAAAATTGCACCGGAGCTAATCAGCGAGTAAATCGCTCCTGGTCGATTATTAATTACAGCCTTTATATACACATAAAAGGCCAATACAAGGTAGAAAATTAACAAAATGAAATATGGAACGACGAGTTGTGTAAATACGGATGGGGGTAGAAACAACGACTCTAACGTGAATAAAACAGAGATTGCGCTTAGCACATAAATCATCGGCTTTGAAGTTTCTTTGGGATAGAGATACAAAGTATACAAGCCAAACAGTAAGCCGGAAAGAAAGAGCGTAGTGTATTCTATTCGAATAGTGGCGATCCATGGGATATCAGGGAATAACATATGAAATGCGTAGCTGCCGAAGCCAATAATCCGATAGCTATACACTAAACTAAATGCTGCAAAATAGAGGATAGAAATCTCACGGCGACCAAATAAATATACTCCGAGAAAAAATAGCCCTGCCATTAGCAAAACACCGGTAAGGATAAACGAATACCCATAGCTTATATATCGATCACGGAACAGCAGATCTGATTCACCCAGTTTTATTGATAAATATGCACCTCCTTTGCTGTGATGGAAATTTGCAACCTGTAGCACTAGGGTTAATGTATCTGCCCGGAACTGAGAAAGGGATTTTGTTAGCGGCAACCATTTTGGTTCGTATTCATTTTTTGAGTGTGCCACTTTACCGTTCGATGCAAATAATGAATCACCAACATACAGATGGTAAGCGCTGTAAAAATCGGGTATATCCAGAGCCAGAGAGGGATGTTTTGCAGGCAACAAAATGGTTATTGCATAAGTTGCGAAGCCTTTAGATTCTTGCTCGAATATAGTCGCCCAATTGGTTGTAAACGGTAGAAGAGTATCGGGATTGGCATCATTAAGGTTGGTAGGGTGTATCAGCGATTTCCAATAAAAAGCCCAAGTTGTATCGATATCAACAACAGGATTTTCTTCAAAACTGTGAGTTCGTAAATCATAAAATGGAATTGCTGACTGCTGAGCATAAGCTTGATAAGAAGACGCTACAACGCATATCAAAAGTAGCAGTAGTTTAGTACATCTACAAAGATTACAGCTATGAAGAATAAACCATTTCAAATGAACCTATTAGGTTGAAAACCATTTAAGCAATACATTTTCAGTAGTTTGAAGAGTGATGGGTTTCGCGATAAAATCTTTCATTCCGGCTTCAAAACAACGCGCTTTATCTTCGGTGGTAGCATTGGCAGTCATTGCAACAATTAATGGGCTTTTTGGTAAATCAGGTAACATTTTTATTCTATACGTTGCTTCAATTCCATCCATCTCAGGCATTTCCATATCCATGAAAATAAGATCGTAGGCCTTCACTTTTACTTTTTGGATAGCATCGAATCCATTCACAGCAATATCGGCTTCAAAACCCAGACGTTCTAATACCTTAATTACTACTTTTTGGTTGATAAGATTGTCTTCTACAACCAGTATTTCAAGTTCTTTTGATAACGCAACATTGTCGTGATTGCGTTCAGAATCTACTTTACTAATTTCGAACTTACTGGCAGCCCTAGCAGTGAGCGTAAAATAGAATGTTGTACCTATATCCGTTTTACTTTGCACCCAAATTCGTCCGCCCATAGCTTCAATCAAGCGCTTACTAATTGCAAGGCCTAAACCGGTGCCTTGATATTTTCGTGATCTGGCGTTGTCTATTTGAGAAAACCGATCAAATAAAAGACTCATTTTCTCTTCGGGAATACCAATTCCTGAATCTTTTACGATGAATAAAATTTGGTCTTTTTCCGAGATCGATTCGGTTGTGGTTACTTGAACTGAAATCTCACCTTCTTCGGTAAACTTGATGGCATTACCAACCAAATTAATGATGATTTGTTGTAAACGCGCAGGATCAACTACTAAATATTTACCTAGTGAGTCATCAAAACGAAAGCTTAGGTTTACCTTCTGTGCATCAACTAAAGATCCAAGCATTTTAATAGTATCGGCAAGTAACATAGGAATGTGCGTTGGCTGGTAATCGAATTTTACCTCGTCGGATTCTATTTTAGTGAAATCAAGAATATTATTGATAATACCCAATAGGTTCTCACCACTGCGTTTAATAGTGCGAGCAAATTGAGTTTTTTCTTTCTCCGATTTACTATCGAGCAGTAATTCCGACAAACCTATTACTGCATTCAATGGAGTGCGTAGCTCGTGCCCCATGGTTGATAAAAAGTGAGTTTTAGCCACACTTGCCGATTCAGCTTTATCCTTCGCTTTGTTAAATCGGTAAACAAAGCGATTAGAAATGGTAAGCGATTGGAAGCCGATAAATGCTAAATAACAGAGTAAAAGAACTAAAGTGCTTACAGTTAAGATGTCGTAAAAAGTTAAAATATCGATGGCAACAATAAATGCTAATACGATCAATCCAATAAAAGTGAATATGGCACCCGACCGTGAATTTGCAATTGCTTTATAACTGGAATAGCCTAAAAACATCGTATAGATTACTATCACACCAAAGAAATAATCAATAAATGCAGTAAAAATTGTAGCCGGTAGGATGATTGTTGTGATCGAGAATAGCACAAAAATGATAGTAAAAGCACGAATATAATCTTTGGTTACTTCGTCAGGAAACAGATTTCGAATATATAAGCCAAAGAAAATTGCAGAAGAATAAAAGGATAAAAATTCAAGCCGAACAGTAAGCCAAAATGGGAGGGATGTGCTTATTATTAAGATTGGATATAACTCGGTTGTAATAATACGCAAACTATAGCATAGGCAGAATACAGCAAAATATAGTATAGCGTTCTCCGATTTACCCAAATAGAACAGTGCCAAAAAGAAGAATCCGCCTGTAATAAAAGCGCCAAATACCAGAAACTGATAAGCTAGTGAACGCTCTCTTTTATTGATAAGAAAAGATTTTGCACCTATAGATACCGGTTCTCTAATGCCCCCTTTACTATGCGAGAAATTCGATATTTGAATAACCAGCTCAATATTATCGATAGTAGCTGGAATATTTAAAGGTACCGTACTAGGTGCCCAATTAGCTTGATGCGTTCCTTCATTTACTCCAACAGTTCCACTGGTGGTTAAGAGTTGCCCGTTTACATACACATTTGAGGCAGTATATAACTGAGGCAATGTAATAGCTAGATCCGGTCGGTTTTTTGGTAACAGTATCTGCAATTTGTAGGTGCCATAGCCATTCGAACCAAGAGTTACATCTTTATCCCACAGGTGGGGGATTTCAATTAATCGAGGTAGTTCGCGCAATCGGTTTCCTGAACTCCCGAGTTTTTGCCAAAAAAATTGCCATTCGCCATTTAAATGTATCTCGGTTTGGTTATCGATCTTATGATCACGTAAATCCAAAACACCACGTAAAGCAATGGGCTGTGCAACAGCAGATACACTAATAGCTACAAAAAAAATAAAATACCCGAAAAACTGTCGCATAACCAGAGAATATACTTGATTGAATGGGAATGTAGATAATTGTATAAAAAAAAAGCTCATCAATGATGAGCCTTAGAACAACTTAATGTTTTATCAAACAGCAGGTGACCAAGAAAAGTCTTTATTACCGAATTTTTTTAAAGTACGATAATGAGATGCGACCGCTTCGCGAAAAGTTTCATGGCAGTTATAAGGGATACCGAACTCTTTTGCGGTTTCCTCTACAATAGGGCTAATATCTGGGTAATGAATACTGCATACTTTTGGGAACAAATGATGTTCAATCTGGAAATTTAAACCACCAACATACCAGCAAAGTAGTTTGTTTTTTCGAGCAAAGTTGTTCGTAGTAAGCATTTCATGTATCACCCAGTGATTTTCAATCATGTTTTGCTCGTTGGGTAGTGGGTGCGTTGTGGTTTCAACTACATGTGCTAATTGAAAGATAATCCCGAGAATTAAACCTGCTGTTAGATGAACAGTGAAAAAACCAATTAAATACTGCCACCAGGTGATATCAAGTAAAGTTAAAGGCAGTACAATGGTTAAGGTGTACACTACAATTTTGGTGATAATTAGCTTAACCCATTCTTTTGTAGGGTGATTTTTGTTCTCGTAAGGACCTAACGGTGATTTGAAGAAATACCAGTAATCTTTAACAAAAACCCAAAAAATGGTGGCGAAACTGTAAGCCGGAAACGCTAAAAAATGTTGAAATCGATGTACGGACTTGTACTCAGTGTGTGGCGATAGTCGAATAAATTCAGCCACTTCTAAATCTTCATCATGGCCGTGAATGTTGGTATAAGTGTGATGAATGATGTTATGTGTGATTTTCCAGATGTAGCCGTTGGCACCCACTAGATCAAACATAGTTCCTAGGATGTTGTTCACCGTTGGGTTGGCAGAGTAAGCACCATGCAGGGCATCGTGAGTTACCGAGAATCCAATTCCTGCCATTCCAAGACCCATTATAAAGCACAGTAACCACATAATTTCAACCGAAAATCCTGCGGTAATTATTAATGCAAATGGCACCCAATACAAGGATAAAATAGCAATAGTTTTAAAAACCATAGCAGCATTTGCGTGCTTAGAAATGCCTTTTTCTTCGAAGTAGGCATTTACTCTCTTTTTTACTGCTTTGCTGAATTCCTTATCAATCCTGTTGTTAAAAGTTACCAGAGAAGGCATAGATCTGTGTTAAACTGTTAAATCAATGATCGTTAAAAATACGAATTTTCCTTAGAAACTGAGTAATGCACTTCATCATTCATTCCCAAAAAAGTTGAAAAATCTTATCGTTAAGATTTTTTTTCTGATTTAACTGCTTTATTTCGTGAATATCGCATTTGTAGCAACTCTACAGCCAGCGCAAAGCCCATTGGTAAATAGATGTAGGCTTTAGGCACTTCTTTGTGAAAGCCTTCCATAAAGATGGTGATTCCGATACTTATTAAGAAAGAGAGCGCCAATATTTTTAATGCCGGGTTTTGAACAATAAAATCACCAATTGGTCGCGCAAAAATCAGCAATACCGAAAACGATAAAATTACAGCAGACACAATTACCCAAACTTGTTCAGTAAGCCCAATGGCTGTTATCACCGAATCCACAGAAAACACGATGTCTAATAATACGATTTGGGTTATTACACTTTTAAAGGTGTGCTTATTGGGATGTCGAGCATCGTCTTCGTCTTTGAGCTCAACAACATGATGTATTTCTTTAACGGCTTTGTAAATAAGAAACAATCCACCTACGATAAGAATGATATCACGGATGCTTAACCCGAATAGAATTGCCTGTGTTAATCCAGTAAGTTTTAGAAGTAAAAACAATAACAAAATGCGGGCTACCATCGCCAAAGCTAGCCCCAAAATTCGAGCTTTGTTTTGTTGCTCGTTTGGTAAGCGATTCACCAAAATAGTGATTACCAAAATATTGTCGACACCAAGAACAAGTTCGAGGCCAATTAATAATGCAAAAATACCGATGAGATCGGCCATGAGAGTTATGTTAAATGATTAGTAAATATCTGAGTGATGACATCCATATTTGCAGTTGCATCAGTCAAAGGGATGGGTACGGGTTTGTTTTCTAGAATGGAGGCTGAAAAGGCATCAACCTGAAGTTCGTACTGATTGGTAGGTTCGAAGAAATGAGTTTCGGTTTCCCCATTTTTAGTAACGGTAACTTTGCGTTGAATTTCATCCGCTGCATTAAAAGGGATACTTATTTCAATTTTCCCACTAGAGCCGTAAATCTGAGCTCGTTGATCCTGATGAACTTGCATCCCGCATAGAAAACTGGCAGAGCCGCCACCAAACGTTAACAGAGCTGTTGTAATTCGATCGGTTTTAAAAACCGGATCAAAATTCATGACCGATTGAACTTCAATAGGTTCTTGTTGAAAAACCCATCGCGAAAAATTCACACAGTAACATCCAATATCAAGCAAACTGCCCCCACCGAGATCAGCCTGATTTTTAATATTATCCGGTTGGTTGTTGAAGTAAGTGAAGGTAGAATGTGCATGCCTAATATCACCAACTTCACCCGAATCAATGATGCTTCGAATGAACTTCCACTGTGGATGAAATCGATACATAAAAGCTTCCATTACCTTTAAATGCGGATGTTCAAGGGCAATATGTTCTAAATCTAAAGCATCTTGATGATTTACAGCGATGGGTTTTTCACAGAGAACATGCTTACCGGCTTTTATAGCCTTTACTGTGTACTCAACATGTAAATGATTGGGGAGAGGGTTGTAAATAACATCAATCTCCGGATCTTTGAGAAGCTCGTCGTAATTTCTGTACGCTTTTTCGATCCCCAATTCCGATGCAACTTTTTGTGCATTCTCAGCAGATCGTGAAGAGATAGCTATTACACGATTTCCTTTAGTACGTTGAATAGCCGGGATCACATTCTTAACACCAATTTTAGCAGTGCTAAGTATGCCCCAGTTTAGATGTTTCATTATTGCTTAAGTTTCCAAAAATCAACTTTGTTTAACGCAACATAAGGAACAGCAACTACACTTTCCGTGGAATTTATAGCGATGTCGGCCGGACGACCTGATACTTTGATGAACAACTCATCCTCGCCATTAAGCATAATGTGTAAACTAGAATCTTGTTGGGTGGATGTGATCAAAGCCCCATCATAAAACTCGATTCCATCGTAATTGTCGGAACCGTTTACCGTACCAAAAACTTGTAATTCTCTGGATTCGGGATTTATTTGATAGATGTTTGGGCCTTCTTGCCAAGGCGCTAAAGCCAGATTTCCATTTGGCAACAACGTGATGCCATTTGGCATGATTGGAAGATCTTCGATTAGTAATTCGTAGCCTTCTTTATCGAAGCGATACACTTTTCTGGCTCCGGTATCGGTAATGTGCAAGTTTCCTGACGGATCAGCGGCAATGTCGTTTAAAAAGCCGGGGTTTTCCGCTGAAAAATCAACAAAACCAAGATGATTGCCGGAATTCTTATCGAAATAATGAACGCCCGAATGATCGGCAACCCAAAGGGTGTCGCCGGTGATAAACATTCCACGCCCTGCGTCAAAAGGAAATTCGGCAGTGCCGGTCATAAATTGCAATTCTATGATTTCACCATCTGAAGAAACTTTAGAGACATATCCATTGGCATCGCCGGAAGTGCTACCATTAAAACACGAAACAAAATACACGTCTAGCTCGGCATCGTAGCGAACAGCTTCGGGACCGTCAAATCCATCCACAGAAAATAGGACGTCATCGGGACCTTGTCCTTCAATCCAAGTTGATTGGGCGTCGCAATTGATCGTTAAATAGCCGGAAACCGCAAATAGGCCGATAAGTAGTAGTTTGTTTTTCATCAGTTTGAGTAGATTTCGTTAATTAATCCTGCTAATCGAACGCCGGCTTGTACGATTCGCTTTTCTACGGTTTCAAAATTCAAAAATCCATATTCGTAACTCAAGCGGTCTCCTTCAAAATCGTAAACCTGAGGTAATAGTGCTTTTGATTCGTTAGCCCAATCCAACCAAGAAGTACTTTGCCACTCGGCAATAAGTTCGTCAGTAAGCTGATCATCCGAAAAATCGGCAAGTTCCCGCCCGGTATGCTGGCGGCTGTCGATCATATTGCTATCCCAAACGCGATGCAGATTGGAATTTTCACCAAACCACTGTACACGAACATCGTTACCCCCGCGATCGGTGCCATTTCCAACATGTAAAGGCTGATGCAGATCTCCCACCAAGTGTATCAATACTTTTAGGTTGATGGCTTCTTGTTCAGGGGATAACCCACCGGCTTTGAGCTCGGTAACCATTTTTTCGATAGCCCAAAGGATATCTCCTTCTTCAGGAGTTCCGGCTTCTTCGTAGGTCATGCCTTCGGGAATGGTGCAATAGTGCCAGGGCGACATAAATCTAAAGTTAGGATCAGAGCGAACTTCGTCCATCCAGGTGGTTACTTCGGCGATGGAATCCCCATTTAAAACTCGGGCAACTTCAGCGGCAGCCTGATCTGTTAAATGCTCTGCGGCGATATAACCTGTTGCACGATGGCCAATTTGTCCCCATCGGCGGGTTTCGTCGTTGCTTGTAAATGCAGAGGAAATGAATATCGTTATAGTGAGGAAAATCTTAAGCATAGTTTTTTTGATGAAGTTCGATTAATCGAATGGAAGATGTAAGATGGAATGGTAAATGGTTTGATCTAAAAGTGCCAGTTCAGATTGTAAAGAATTAGCATAGCTTTGGTAATGCTGTTGCAGCAATTGTTGATTATGCTTTTGCACACTTAGTTGCGCAGATTGGATATTGCCAGAGTAGTATCGGTAAAAAAGTAAAAAACCGATCAATCCCGCGTCAATTACTCGATCTTCAAGTACCGCTTTTCCGGTAAAATATATTCCAACACCAGAGAGTGTAATTGCGCCAATGCCACTTGCATAATTATTGGCATACATTTGACCTAAGCCCGGAAATATATACGACATGTTTCGAGCTATCTTCTCACTTTTTAATTCTGGGAGTTCTACATCGATAGGGGCGCAGGGTGCTGCCGTGCAATACTCAGCATAATACTCTTCGAATCTTCTATAATTTCGATTATTGAAATGCGCATTAGCAATTAAAATGCTTTGTAATGCATGTTCGTCGAATGGTTTTTGGGCGATTGAAAGTAGGGCTTCGCTTGGTTTTTTTTCGGATGTTGTAAGAACCTCAATAATCCGAACTACCGATTCTATATTTAAATCGATATTCGGATTGCTTGGATGTTGTACAATTCGGCCAGCTAAATCATTAGTAAAGTAACTTACCGCATCATATTGTTGTGTTTTCCAAGCTGCATAGATAATTCGAGTTAATATTTCTTTTTCTTGATTGGTTGTGATTTCCAAAGCATCTCTTTGGTAATACACATATGCGTAATTTTCTAACGCAACCGCGAACTTTTGATCAAGAAAAGCTTGCTCTGCTTTTTCAAGAGTATGCGTATTGGCATTAATTGAGATAAGGAGGCAAAGTGTAGTAAGTATGTTCAGCATCGAATTGAACTCGTAATTTGTTGGCCTGATTGGCTTTTACAGCTCCTTGATATGACCCGTAAATATTAGATAGATAAAACGTGGTCGTCATTCCACCAAAGATCAAGTTAACTGGTGTATCATCCCAATGTCGGTAAGTTAAATAAGCACTCCCAAAAATAAGTAAGGCAGAGTTTAACGCATCAAAATAACGATTATGAGTAAGACGTCCACTTCCCGGAATAATTGCTGATAGTAATGCCGACAAACCCGGTGAAGCTACTAGCTTATCTGCAATTAATGCTTTGTTGTAAAGAGTTCGAACTTCGGGGTATAACACAAAAGATGGATCTTCTAAAATAGGTTTATGCTTTTGTAGAAACTGAAAATCCCAGTTGCGCATAGCAAAAAGAAGATCAACATTAACATAGCGTGTGTTAACTCCAAACTGTTTAAAGGCAGAATTGAGATCATTAAAATCTGATGAACGTATACTTAACGACGAATAATTAATCGATGGAAGTGCAATTCGATAGTCTTTGTAGCTCTTTGTTTGGAAGTACACATCTTGATACATGTTGTTTTTCAAGATCTGCTGTTCTAAAGTGGTTGCTCGAATCAGATCAAACTCAATAAGTAGTGCTAATTTTTGTTGATCGTTTGTTGCAACCAGTGCTTTCGCATAATTAAAATCTGTTACAAAGTCCGGGCAGGATTGCTCCACAAATTGAATAAGTGTAGAGTGTAATTTGTAATCACTTAAATAGTTAAGGTAGTCAGGTTTACAGGTCTCTTGTGCTTGCACCTGAACACCTACTAATAAAGATATTGCGACCGAAAGAACACCGAATAGGAAGGTATTTCTCATTTAATCTACTGGATCTGCTAGGCGATTGCTTCTAAAATCGATGGGATATTCGGTAAGTAAAGTTGGCCCACCATTGCATCGTTGTAAGCGATCGCCGGTTTTCAGTGTGCCTAAAATAAGCCCATGTTTTTTTATGGCTTGCGAAGCATACGCCGAACAACTGGGGGTAAATGGGCAGTTTTGGGAATCATTCGACGAAATAAAATTCTGATAAACAGAATACACAAAACCGGGTTTGATATCGGTTGCATCGGTATTGCTGATTTTATTTAAAGCCGACAGATAATTTTGAATGGTTAATGAATCCTCAGAAACTGATTCTTGAGCAGGTAAAGGCTGAATGGTGGCAAGTAAAATTATCCCAATTGTGATGGATAATTGCACAAAACTAAAATGAATACTGTTGTTTTTTTGCGTCATCTGGAATAGTAAGTGTTAACTCTAAGGTAGCATTCGATTGTGTTTCTAACTGCGACATAGATATGGTTTCGATAACCTCTTTTCCATTAATTTTTTTGACTGTATTTATTATAGTTGGAATAGAATTTCCATCAACTTCTATATAATCATTCAACTGGGTTACAATATCTAATTGATTAGCTATACTCGAGTGCTGAACCCAAGCTAATTGATCTTGAACGAATAACAATTTGAATTTAGAATCCTGATTTTGATCCGTTATTTCCCTGGGAATCCATGTAGAAAGTGTTGTATCACCGGAAATAGAAAAATCGTCTAGAATAAATCCAATGTCAGATAATCCATAATCTTTTTTAAATACAGGCAGAATGGATGAAATAATAGGTAAATCGAAAGGGGTTTTACCAAAAAACTCAATAACTGAGTTCTCTTTGGGGTAGTAAATGATCATGCTGGTACCTGTTATCAAGATGTTTTGCCTAATGGGCTCCGCAACCTCAATTAATAGATCACCATTATAATATTGAAAATCGCCGGTTATGGTTTCTTCGGTTGATTGATCTAAGGTGTTAAGAATAAAATCTGCAGAAACGAGCGTATTCGAGGATAGAAAGGATTGCTCTTGTGATAGTGAGGACTTAGGTAAAAGTCCCCAACCTATCACAAAAACAAATACGAGAAATGATTTATACACTAATTAGTTGACTTAAAAATCATCTTCAGTGTTTGCAGCTGCCACAATCAAAATTGCATAGAACGCAACAGATACTAATGTACCAGCTAAGCAACCGTTCATTGCTGCTTTTGTTTGGCGTTTTTTTGCAACTTCAGTGTAGGTATCGCTATAAACAGCTACATACTCCGGGCTTTTACCTAATAATGCAGTAGCCGAAGGTTTTGGCTCAATCGCGGCAGCAATTAAAACACCAATAATTCCACCTAAGCAACCTGCGATAAACCAAATTTGAGTATCAGTTGCATTAGCTGCAGCCGTTGCTTCGGCTCTTGCTTCTTCATTAACCGCATATGGCGGGAATTCTACATTTGCGATTGCAAAAGCTGAAGGTGTTACTGCTAAATTAAATGTGAGAAACACAAATAAGGCAGCTATGAACCTATTTAATCGTTGATTCGTCATAATTTTTTTGACCCCGAATTAAATTAATAGTTGTGATGATTATAATAATAAAATGCTAAAAATATAAAGCTATGTTTAGCATTTTATATACTTTCTTCGCATATCAGTTTTTGCAGGTTATATAACTAACTATTTAAATAGAGTTAGTGTATATAAATTAATGTAGTTGATTATTTATTTAAGGAAATTCACACCAATTTTTGGAATACAAACTTCGATTTCAAATTCTTCAAGCACTTCTTTGAATAGATTCGGATCTGCCTCGATTGGTGGCCATGTGTTGTAGTGAATGGGCACTGCAATATCTGGGTCGATCATTTCTATGGCATAAGCGGCCTCTTCGGGGCCCATTGTAAAGTGATCGCCGATGGGCGCAAACACTAAATGTGGATCATACAACTCGCCATAGAGCTCTAAATCAGCGAAAATATTGGTGTCTCCCATATGATAAACACAAATATCGTCTTCGAAAGAGATGATGAGTCCTGCCGGGTCACCCGCGTATTGACCTTTAAAAGAGGAGCTATGATTGGCTGAGACCATGGTGACCGAAAAGTCATCGAAATGAACGGTTCCACCTTTATTAAATGCTACCGATTGATCGTCTGATAATCCCTCTTTCGCAAGTAATCCCATCAATTCTACGATCCCAATAACTTTTGCACCGGTATTTTTTGCGATCTCGATGGTGTCGCCTACGTGGTCTTCGTGTCCGTGAGTGAGTAAAATGAAATCCGCCTTTTCTACCGATTTCAGTTCTTCGGGAGTGGATGGGTTTTGGGATAAGAAGGGATCAATGTAAATAATATTCCCTTTTGGGCTGATTAGTTTTACGGCCGAATGCCCCAGCCAGAAAGCTTGTGTCTTGAATTCCATGATAGTTAGTTATTTAAGATCTCTCGGTTAATATTTGAGGTTCAACTGAAAGTCTCCACCTGTTCGTGTATCTTAAAAAGGATAAAGGATAAAGGAGAAAAACATGGGATTTTTAGACGGATTATTTGGTAGTGATGTTAGCAATGATAAGCCTCAATTTTGGAGCAACATCGAAAGCACTGTGGAGGTGGATGCAATATTGATGCACTCAATGGAACGCCCCCAAGTGATCTTGAAGCACAGTAATCAATGTGCTACTAGTTTTTTTGCGAAGAAAAATTTAGAACTCATTTCTGAGGAAGATTTGAAATCCGCTGATTTGCATATTGTGGATGTTATCCGCCAACGAGCGCTTTCAAGATATGTTGAAGAGAAAGTGGGTGTACGCCATGAATCGCCACAATTACTGGTGATAAAAAATGGGGAAGTAGCATGGCAGGGCTCGCATCATCTCGTTCAATCCGATTACTTACTACAAGCCCTTAAGTAATCGTTATTAACCACAGAGTGCTCAGAGCTCACTAAGAGTATAGAAAATGTGAAAATTTATGCAAGAGTTGGTTACGGTAAACAAACATCACAACTCTGTGAACCCAGTGTTCTCAGTGGTTTTGAAATTATGCTCTCGGGTGGAATTGCTTGTGAACCTGATGTAATAGCGAGCGATCTACATGCGTATAGATCTCGGTGGTTAGGATGGATGAATGCCCCAACATCTCTTGAACGGCGCGTAAATCGGCGCCACCCTCAAGCAAATGCGTTGCGAAAGAATGTCGGAAAATATGCGGGTATACGTTTTTGGTGATGTCTGCTGCCTTTGCCGCTTTTTGCACGATATTCCAAACGCTCATCCGTGTTAACGCGCCACCACGTTGATTTAAAAACACTTTATTCTTCGCCTTCTCTGCTTTTTCAGGCTTAAAGAAAAGGGGCCGAACATGCTCGATATAATGCTCCAGCGCATCTTGTGCATGCTCTCCAACAGGAACTAATCGTTCTTTGCTACCTTTTCCTATTACACGAATAAACCCGATTTCAAAAAACAATCGGTCGGTTTGCAGATCCGTAAGTTCACTTACTCGCATTCCGGTTCCATACAAACATTCGAGTATGGCTTTGTCTCTAATGCCGGCCGGTTTTGAGGTATCGGGTGAATCGAGCATCGTAAAAATCTCTTCCGGGTTTAAAATCTCGGGAAGTTTCTTTGCTTTTTTAGGGAGTTCGATTAATTCAGCCGGATTGGCTTTGGTGTAACCTTCCACCATCGCAAATTCATGAAAACCACGAATGCTTGATATATTTCTTGCAAGCGAAGAAGCCGAAAGGAGCTCGTTATCAATCAGAAAATCTAAAAACGATTCGATGTGTGTTAAGGTAACGCCAGCTAGATCATCGAATTTATAGTCAGTGATTAAAAAATCGAGGTATCGTCGTAAATCATTTTCGTACGAAACAACCGAATTCCGAGACAGCCCTTTTTCTAGTTTTATAAATTGAAGGTATAGATCCAGTTCTTGTTTAAAACGCACGATTTACTCTTCGTTTTCGGCATTTTTTTTAGAGGTAGCATCAGCCTCTCCATTTGATGCGTTAGCTTCTTTTGCTAAAGCTTTTTGTTCTTTTCTATTTTCCTCTTCAATTTGAGCAGTAGTTTTGCCTTCTTCGGGATATTCAATCCGGCTATGATACACGCCCACTAAAATCGAAATAAAGGATTCTTTGATCGCTTGAAGATCACGAAAAGTAAGTGGACAATGGCTCAACTGGCCTTCGCTAACCCGATCATCAACCATTCGGTTTACAAGGTTTTCGAGCTTACTATAGGTTGGGTTTTTCATAGCTCGAGAAGCCGCTTCAATTCCATCCGCCAACAACAGAATTCCTGTTTCTTTGGTATTAGGGAGAGGACCATCATACCGGAAAGTTTCCTTCGCCGGCATATCTTTGTCTTTATCCTCTTCGTTGGCTTTTGCCTTTTCGTAAAAATAGCGGATAACCGACGTTCCGTGATGGGTCTCGATAAAGGAGATTAAAATATTGGGCAATCCATATTCTTTGCCCATTTTTACGCCTTCGCTCACATGCGATTTAATCACCATGGCGCTCATCTGAGGTTTAAGTTTATCGTGCTCGTTGTGGCCCCCGGTTTGGTTTTCAACAAAATATTCGGGCTTCACCATTTTTCCGATATCGTGATATAAAGCACCAACACGCACCAATAATGGGTTTGCGTTTATGGCTGATGCAGCAGCCTCAGAAAGGTTAGCAACCTGTAAACTGTGGTGGAAAGTACCCGGCGCTTTGTTCATCAGATCTTTAAGCAGCGGTTGATTAGTGTCTCCAAGTTCGAGTAGTGTGAAGTCGGTAGTAACACCAAAAATTTTCTCAAAAAGCAGAATAATTGGATAGGTAAACAATATGAACAAGCAATTTATCGCAATAAATAATCCGTTGTTTAGCACTAATTCCCATTCTTCCATTACTGAAAGACTGAATGCTCCCATCGAAACCAGATAGGTGATGAAAACAATACCGGGAGTGGTAAAGAAAAATTGAGAACGATTACGAACATCACGTACCGAAAACACCCCCATCGAACAAGCAGCAAAAGTGGAGATGGTAAATTCAAAATCGAAGCCATGAACTAATCCTATCAGAGAAGCCATGGTTACTGCAGCGATAATACCAACTCGAGAATCAAATATGATGGTAAGTATTATTGGTGCTATAGCCACCGGAATAATGAAGGCATTGGCTGCATCAAAATACATAAGCACTAAGTTTGCTATGCTGATGAGTCCCATCGTAAGAAAAACCAATAAAAACAAGCCATTGTGTGAGCTTATACTGCGGCGATATAAATACAAATACATGAAAAATACTAGTGATATTATTATCACCAGAATTACACCGCCGGTAAAACGAAGCCATCGTTCAGCGTTGGTAGCATTTAACGCACGTGCTGCATTCAAACTTTCTAGAATGTTTACAGTTTCTGAAGTTACCATATCACCGCGGCGGATAATTACCTGACCTTGTGCCATGGCGCCTTTGGATGGTGAAATGTTAGCAATGGCTTCATTAATACGTTGTTGCCGCCGTTCAATACTGTTAATGAAGTTCGGGCCAATTACTTTATTGTATAATTCGATGGCTAACTGCGCGCGTTCTTCGTTAAACGACCGGTTAAGTTGAAATTGCGCAAATTCATTCGCTTCTCGTAAATCACGAACCCGAGCCGCATTCACCGATTGTTCGGTACTTTGCGAAGGGTTTATTACGGTGATGACCTCGGAACTTATGTTCCGTTTATTCATATCGATGATGCCTTGATTCAAAAGTTGGTCGATTAAACTTTCAAGGCGGGTTTTTACAATTACTCCATCAAATCGGTTATAATTTAAATTACGTGTCTGCACATCGTGAAAGCTGTTTAGAAGGACATTTAGTGAAGCTTCTGTGATACCGATGTTTGCGATTTGGAATTCGCGAGCGAACCGCAAACTATCGTCAAAAAGGGTAGGGCGATTGCTTTCTTTTGAAATCTGCCACTGATGAAAGGTTTCGAGCACCGGCTGGATATTGCGATACAGTGAATCTAGCCGGGTTTGGATTGCAATTTCTGTGCTTGGTTTAACCTCAAAAATTAAAGGGATCTGATTTCTGATTTCCTCTTGCTCTTCCGCAATTTCCTGGGCCGTTTTATTCAACGAAAAGGTAAATGGCGCCGTTAAATCATCTGCTCGCCAAGGTTGGCCTTGGGTGTAAATATAACCTGTATTAACCGAATTTCGAGGTAGGGAAAATACCGAGATCAAAATAAAACAAAGGAAAATGAGTGCCCGGATATAAGGATTGCGCTTCAACGAATACGCTTCTTTCTCCTTCTTCATTTTGTCGCCAAGTAACGGAATTAACTCTTTCTTTTTCCGTCCCAGACCAATTTTTTCGAGAAAACCCATGCGGGGAGTGCCTTTTTTTAATTTAGAGGCTAAGATTACTTAGCATTCCGTAAAGATCAAAGTTACCGATAAAATAATATCGATGTAGTCTTTTCATGCTATCTTTATTTAGCTTTGTTTGATTTAGTTTCCGAGCCAACCAAAAAAGTGAAGAAAATGAAACACGTATACATTCTATTGTCTGTTTTGATTGCTGTTGGAATACTTGCTTGCGACACCACTAATACATCAAAAGAAGATCCTGAAGTACAAGCTGCAAAAGCTAAATTAATTGAGGCAGATTCAGGGTTTAGCATCAATTTTTTTAAAGAGATACATCGAGGTGATTCACTAGCCGAAAACATCTTCATTTCTCCGCTTAGTGCTTCTATTGCTTTGGGGATGACAATGAACGGAGCTGCCGGCAATACCTATGTGGAGATGCAAAATACTCTTGGTTTTAGCGACCTGACTAAAGAAGAAATTAACAAAGGATATCAGTCGCTTCTGCAGGATTTGCAAAACGCCGACGACAAAGTTGAGTTGAAAATTGCGAACTCGGTTTGGTCGGAACAGGGATTTGAAGTCAATCCCGTGTTTTTAACAACCGTGAAAGAGTACTTCGATGCAGAAACGGCCAGTTTAGATTTTTCAGATCCTAAAACCATCGAGACAATTAACGGTTGGGTGGCTAACAAAACCAACGATCGAATCGAGAAAATCATTGAACGGATTAATGACAACGATGTGATGTTTCTGATCAATGCGGTGTACTTCAATGGTCCGTGGAAATACGAGTTTGATCCTGAGTTTACCGAAGACTGGGAATTTTATGTGGACGAGAACACCACAGTGTCGGTTGAGATGATGAATCAATCTGCCGAAGTGGACTATCTGATTAATGATGAAGTTGAGATGGTGGAGCTACCCTATGGGAATGACAAATTCAGTGCGCTTTTTATAAAACCGGGATCAGAGTATTCGTCGGTAGATGAATTAGTTGAATCAAGGCTTAATTCTGCTCAACTTCAAAATTGGATATCTGATCTTAACGAGGGCAAAGTCGGATACCTTATTCCAAAATTGAAACTCGAGTATCAACGGCAATTAATCTCTGATTTACAATCCTTAGGAATGAACGACTTGTTTATTGAAGGAGGTGCAAATCTTACTAACTTATTTACCAAGGTTAATAATTTATACGTCTCGAGTGTGTTGCAGAAAACCTTTTTAAAAATGAATGAAGAGGGCACCGAAGCTGCAGCGGTTACTGCTGTAACGGTAACAACAGAGAGTACTGGTCCAAGCTATCCAACTATAGTTTACAACGAGCCTTATTTGTTGCTTTTACGCGAGAAAAGTACCGGTGCTATTTTGTTCATCGGCAAGATTGGTAACCCTGCTGCAGAGTAGTCGCTGTTAAAAACTAAGGGCGTACATCTCTTTTAGGCTGATGCGCCCTTCATAATAAGCTTTGCCTACTACAACGGCATCGATGGAAGCTGCAGAAAGCCGTTTCAAATCGTCGATGTTCGAAACCCCACCGGAAGCTATCAATCGGATAGTTGGGAATTTGGCTTTCAACTCTTCATACAATTCCTGATTCGGTCCGGAAAGTGTGCCATCTTTTGAGATGTCGGTACATAAAATTTCTTGTAAACCTTCATCCAGCATACGAGTCACAAAGGAATCTACACTTTCGGACGCGGTTTCAAGCCAACCGGCGTAGGCAATTTTGCCATCTTTTAAATCCATCCCTAGGATACTTTTTTCAGGATAATTATGCAGGAGTTTGACCCAATCTTCTTCGTTCCGAACGGCCATGGAGCTGCAAATAACTTTCGAAATGCCTTCGCGCATTAGATACTCGCAATTGTCGTAGGTTCGGATGCCACCCCCGGTTTGCACCGAAATTCCCAGCTCGTTGATGATCTGGGTAATGTGCGGAAGGTTTACAAATCGACCTTCTTTTGCGCCATTCAAATCCACTATGTGAATGTGATCGAAACCAGCATCCTGAAATAGCTGAGCTTGCTCTATAGGCGACTCGTTGTACACGGTAATGGCGTCGTAATCGCCTTTATGGAGACGAACGCACTTTCCGTTGTAGAGGTCGATAGCGGGGATTATCTGCATAATTTATTTCCTATAAACGTATTCAATAAAATTTTGAAGGATCGTAGCGCCCAATTTACCTGACTTCTCAGGATGAAACTGCACACCAAAGTAGTTGTCTTTCGATACTACGGCACTAAATGGATTAATATAGTCGCAGGTTGCAACTGAAAAATCACTTTCAGGCGCATAATAGCTATGCACGAAATACAAAAAGTCTTCATCGCTGATGTCTTTCAACAGAGGATGATCAGCTTGTTTTTGAATGGAATTCCAGCCCATGTGCGGTACTTTTTCTTTCGATGCATCAAACTTAAGCAGCTTACCGGGGATTACTCCAAGTCCTTCTGTATCTCCTTCGGTGGAGGATTCGAACAATAGTTGCATGCCTACACATATTCCGAGCACTGGTTTTTTGGTGGATTTGAGCCATTCATCAATTCCTTGCTCCTTCAACGATTCCATCGCCGAATAAGCATGCCCAACTCCGGGGAAAATCACCCCATCTGCTTTATCGAGTTGATCGGCGGTTTCAGCAAGGTAAAAATCAACACCCAGACGTTCTAAGGCATTTGAAACCGATGCTATGTTTCCTGCGCGATACTTTATTAATGCGATCATTAAAGACTTCCTTTCGAGCTTGGAATCATATTTTTGATGCGAGGATTCTTTTCAACGGCTGTTTTTAACACTCGGGCAAAGCCTTTAAAGATGGCTTCAATTTTATGGTGATCGTTATCTCCTTTAAACTCGATGTGCAACGTAGCTTTAAGGTGCATCGCTAAGCTGTAGAAAAAGTGTTTAACCATTTCGGTGGGCATATCACCAACATATTCGCGGTTGAATTCACCTTCGAAAACTAAGTAAGGTCGCCCGGAAAGATCCATCGCAACGGTAGCTTGTGTTTCGTCCATTGGCAGTACAAAAGCATATCGCTCAATGCCTTTTTTGTCGCCCAAAGCACTGGTTATGCATTCTCCCAACGCAATAGCCACATCCTCAATCGTATGGTGTTCATCCACTTCTAAATCACCATCACACTTGAGATTCAAATCTACAAATCCGTGTCGTGCAATTTGCTCAAGCATGTGATCGAAGAAATTCAGTCCTGTAGAAATCTCGTTTTTTCCGGTTCCATCTAGGTTAAGCTCAATCGATATATCAGTTTCGTTCGTAGTTCTTGCGATACTAGCGGTGCGCTCTTTTCCTTGCTGATAAGAAGCAAGAAGCTCTGAAAAATCGTAACCGGATGCCAAGGTAGTTTCCCCAACCCAAAACAAAACTTTGCCTTCGCTTTTATCGAACTCGATCAAGCCTTCTCTATCTTGAAACTGAAAATCATTGAATAGCTCCTCCAATTCAATTTGGGCCAATTGTCGTTTTCGAAGCAATTCGCTTTCTGAGTTAAATCGGAAAGAATCACCATTTAAAGTAGCGCAAAAATGGACAAAGCCTTTAGGTAGATACTTAGGATTCGGCTGGGTAAAAATTTCAGGATGGATCCAGATGTTCATGAGTTAGTGGATAATTCTGTGTTCGATTTGTTACTCTTTTGTGACTTAAAGATTCTAAAGACGAGCTACATTTTCGGAAAACAAACTCGGGATTACTATGAAATCAAAAGTACACATTTTCTATTGGATATTACGCCTTGTAGCCGCTTTCATAATGCTACAAACACTTTTCTTTAAATTCTCTGGTGCACCGGAAAGCATATACATTTTCGAAACCGTTGGACTCGAACCTTTTGGGAGATACGCATCCGGGGTGGCCGAACTTTTCGCTTCCATTTTAATTCTGATTCCCCGCACAACTTGGCTTGGCGCGACACTAGCTTTAGGTGTGATGGCCGGAGCTTTAGTTAGCCACTTAACCGTACTTGGAATTGTTGTGCAAAACGACGGTGGTACATTATTCGCGATGGCGTTAATTGTTACTTTGTCTTCTTCAATTCTACTTTGGGTAAACCGAGGCGATATTCCTGTCATTGGTGAAAAATTATTGGCTCAATCGGATTGAAGTATTTTTTTAAGTGCAATCAGGAAAGTTTCGTTTTCTTCCGCCGTTCCGATAGTTAATCTCAAACAGTTTTCGCAATTCGGTTCATTTCCTCTATACCGAACAATCACTCCCGCTTCTGCTAGTTTTTTATAAACCGTTAAAGCTTCATTAACTCTGAAAATGAGGAAGTTGGCATCGGTTGGATAGATGTGTTCTATAGAATCAATGGATGAAAGTGCTGCTATCACTCGTTCCCGCTCTGTTAACAACTCAGCAACATGTTGTTGCATCGCTTCGATGTTTGAGTATCCACGAATAGCGGCCTGTGAAGTAAGTTTATTCACGTTATAAGGTGCTTTTACCTTCATCATAAACTCTATGATTTCGGGGTTAGCGATGGCAATTCCTAAGCGGATGCCCGCCAGTCCAAAAGCCTTCGACATAGTTTGAAGTACCACCAAATTTGGATATTCATCCACCATTGATGCGAAACTCTCAGCTTTGCTAAAGTCGATGTAAGCTTCGTCCACGACCACAATTCCGTTGAACTGCTCAACAATCGCTATCATGTCTTCGCGATTCAGGCTATTCCCGGTGGGATTGTTGGGCGAGCAGAGAAAGATAATTTTAGTTTGATCGGAAACTGCTTCTAACGTCTCTTCAACTTGAAGCTGAAAATCCGGGGTTAAAAGTACCTGATTAACTGCTACATTATTGATGGCTGCCGAAACTTTATACATCCCGTAAGTAGGCGGTGTAATAAGAACTTCGTCGTTGCCCGGTTCACAGAATATCCGAAACAATAAATCGATGGCCTCATCACTACCCACACCGGTAAAAATGTTTGCTGCATCAACGCCCCTGAAATCAGCAATTAGTTGACGCAGTTTTTCTTGATAAGGCATCGGGTATCGATGCAGTTCCAAATCATTTTCAAAAGGCGCACCGTAAGCATTTTCATTGGCATCGAGCAAAATCCCCGAATCGAAATCATCACGTGCACTTCTGTATGGCTTTAAATCCAGAATGTTTGGTCGGATAAGTGTATTTAAATCGAAGTTTGATTTCATTTCGACCTCCCCTGATTTATTCTAAATGAGTCAATCTGTACGAAGATCGTCCCCTCCTGAAGGAGGGGAAAGAGGGGGAGTGTTTTCTCAATAGCTATACTTTCATTCATTTTCCAAGTCCCTCAATCTCAGGGTTACTGCATTTTTATGGGCATCTAATCCTTCAGCTTCAGCTAATATTTCAACTGCCGGGCCAAGAGATTTCAAACCTTGGGCAGTTAGCGTTTGCATGGTGATGGATTTCTGAAACGAGCTTAGATTCACACCGCTGTACATTCGGGAGTAGCCATAAGTTGGTAAGGTATGATTAGTACCTGATGCATAGTCTCCGACACTTTCCGGAGTAAACTCGCCAAAGAATACCGATCCTGCATTGGAGATATCATCCAGCACCGATTCAGCGTCTTTTACATTAATGATTAAATGCTCAGGTGCGTAGTCATTCGAATATTGAATAGCTTCATCTACAGATTCTACTTCGATAATGAAGCTGTTTTTGAGTGCTTTTGAAGCAAACTCTTTCCGAGGAAGTTGGTTGAGTTGAGATTCTAATTCTCGATTTAATGTCTCTAAATCAAAGCCTGAAATCGAGACCAAAACCACCTGACTATCAGCTCCATGCTCTGCTTGAGATAATAAATCAGATGCTACATAGGCTGGCTTAGCTTGTTCATCAGCAATTACGAGAACTTCCGAAGGACCGGCGGGCATATCGATAGCGATTTGAGCTTCGCTGTTTTGCAATATCATTTTGGCTGCGGTCACATACTGGTTACCGGGACCGAAAATTTTATCTACTTTTGGCACTGATTCTGTCCCAAATGCCATTGCGGCAATTGCTTGTGCTCCCCCAGCTAATAAAATATTTGTCACACCAGCTTTTTTAGCGATGTAAACTACTTCGTCGGGCACCTTGCCTTCTGCATTTGGAGGAGTGGCCAGCACTATAGTTTTGCATCCGGCAATCATCGCGGGGATGCTGAGCATCATAGCCGTGGAAGGTAAAATTGCAGTACCACCCGGCACATACAACCCAACTCGTTCGATGGGTTTCATCACTTTTCGGCAATAAACTCCTGGCATAGTTTCAAGCTCGAGAGTCGGCTGAGTTTGCGCTTCGTGAAATTTTTGAATGTTGTCAAAAGCTATATCAATGGCTGATTTCAACTCATCCGACAGATTCACTTCGAGGTCAGCCGGGCGAACGATGATCGTATCCAACTCAACGTTGTCGAATTGTTCGGTAAATGCGTTTACGGCGGCATCACCTTGGTATTCAACGTCATCAATAATCGGTTGCACCGTGCTGAAAATAGAGGCAAAATCCATTTTAGGACGCTGCAGCAGTGTTGTTTTCTGCTGATCAGATAATGTGTTTAACGTGTACGTTTTCATTATAAAATCATACTTTCGATTGGAAGCATCACGATATCGCTGGCTCCGGCGCTTTTTAATTCTTCCATCACTTGCCAAAATTTATCGTAAGGAATTACGGTGTGGATGGCTACCATCTGAGTTTCTGCCAACGGAACAATGGTTGGGCTTTTCATGGATGGGATAATCTCTTTGATGAGCTCGATTTTATCTTCCGGAGCGTTCATCATAATGTATCTACTCTTTTTTGCTTGTTGGTACCCATCGATGCGAACCAGAAATTTTTCGACCAGCTTTTGCTTACCCGGCGATAGCTCTTTGTTGGTTTGGATGAGTTTAGTCTCCGACTCTAAAATAGTGAATAACTCCTGCAATCCGTTTGCTACCAAAGTTCCACCGGTAGAAACCAAATCGGAAATGGCATCAGCAACCTCAAGTTGGGGGGTAATTTCAACGGCTCCGGAAATCTCTACTAAATCGACGTTAACCCCTTGATCTTCGAAGAATTTGTTGGTTAAAAATGGGTAGCTGGTTGCAATGGTTTTGCCTTCAAAATCTTCGGCAACCTGAAGGTCTCCGTTTTTTGGAGCTGCGATTGAAAGTCGGCACCGGCCGTAATTTAATCCGCGAAGTACGGTAACATCGGCATCTTTTTCGAACACTTCGTTTGCGCCTACAAAACCTAAGTCACAAATACCATCCTGAACATACTCAGGGATGTCATCATCGCGAAGTAGGAGTAACTCTACATCGAAATTTCGGGTTTTTACCATCAAATTTCGTTTATAGTTGTCGAATTCGATACCAATACCATGTAATAAACTGATGGTTTTATCGGTTAAACGGCCACTTTTTTGAATAGCAATGCGTAATGAAGTCGAAGAATCTTTCGTGCGGTTCATAAAATTAAGAAAGTAAAAAGGAGTTGTAGAAAAAGGTTATAAGTGAATTCGCTTGGCGATAGTGCGTAGACTTAGTGCACCTGATGATGGCCTTGATGGCGATCATGATGAATAGAAGGGATATGATGTAATGTTGAATTCACGTTGAGAAGATAAGAATAGATTTAACTTTCGGGAAACCAATTTTCAATTTTTTGAATAATTTCACTTCGAGTAACAGGCTTGCTCAAATAATCATTCATACCGGCAAACAAACACACCTGTCTATCTTCTTCCGAGGCATTGGCTGTTAATGCAATAATTATTGGCTGTTGTGGAGCAATTACTTTCATTCGAAGCTTCTGAGTGGCCTGTAAGCCATCTAATACCGGCATTTGAACATCCATCAACACTAAATCGTAGAACTTCCGATCTAAATATTCCAGCACTTGCTGTCCATTACTAACCACGTCAATTTCGTAACCGATATTTCGCATTAAACCTTTTGCTACCATTTGATTGGTAGGATTATCTTCTGCCAACAGTATATTAATTGAACGAATTATATGTGTGGTTTCATCCACAAGTGGCACCGGCAAAGATTGATCAACTGAAAATGCCCGATTTATTTTTTTGATAAGTACATCTCTACGAATTGGTTTTGTAATACTTAAGCTGTTTTTATCGTCTAAATGATTGGCACTGCTCGAAAATGGTATGATACCTATTAGCGGTAATTCTTTTGCTTCCAGTTGGTTTTTAAAGCTCTTTTTTAAGGAAGGATCAATCGACTTATACATATATTCTTCAGCAATAACTAAATCGCTAGAAGGTGTTTCTTGGATGCCTAGAATGAGTTCAGGTAAAGTTGAAAATGTTACCGTTTTAAAACCAAATGCTTTTAGTTTTTTGGCAAGCATTTCGCGCTGAGTATAATTTTGGCCCGCAACTAAGGCAGTCTTACCCACAAACATTTGGTTATCAACCGAAGTTCTGACTTTGGTAACATCAACGTCTACCTCCATAGTAAAAGTGAAGTTTGTACCTTCGCCCACTACACTGTTAACCCAAATTTCACCTCTCATCATAGAAACCAAACTTTGAGTAATCGTTAATCCTAACCCAGTTCCACCATAATTACGCGTTGTACTTGCATCCACCTGAGAGAATGAGTCGAAAATGTGATTAATCTTATTTTGAGGAATTCCAATTCCGGTATCTCTAACCAGAAACTCTAGCTTCACTCGATTTTGCGAGATATTTTCAGCATGTATCTCTAGTACTACTTCACCAATTTCAGTGAATTTTATTGCGTTTCCTAGCAGATTTGTAAGAATTTGCTTTAACCGAACTGCATCACCAATAATGTAATCAGGCACCTTTTCATCAACATAAAAAACGAGTTCAATGTTTTTTTCTTCAGCTTTCAGAATCAACAAGTTCCCTAAATCGGCGGTCAAATTCTGAAGGTTAACCGGATGTTGCTCCAATTGAAGGCTACCCGATTCTATTTTCGAATAATCGAGAATGTCGTTGATGATATGAATCAGGTCGTAGCCACTTTTGTAGATGGTATCGATATATAGCAGCTGCTCTTTACTTGGATTCGTTTCACGCAGAATTTCTGTCATACCAATAACAGCATTCATTGGAGTTCGAATTTCGTGGCTCATATTAGCAAGAAACATTGCCTTAGCACGGGTTGCATCTTCGGCTTTATTTTTGGCCTCTATCAATAAACGTTGAGTGCGTTCAAGCTCTTCGTTTTTTTCTTGTAAATCTTTCGTGAGCTGCTCGAAATGATCGGCCTTTTTTAGCAGAAGTTTTTCAATCTGATGCTTAGTGAGTGCGCCAATTCGATCTTCATCCATCAAGTTTTCTGGAAGTACCGAAATGATGATCTGAAATGTATCGAGGTTGATAAATTTTTTGGCAACTTGTTTGTATCCGTTATCAAACCGTCGAAGTGCAGCTTCTTCGCCTAATTTTTCCGACAGAATAGTAAAGCTGTAGAAGCTTAATTTTCTTAAAAACTGAACCCAATCGTTGTAGCTGGATGGGTTGAAAGAGTGGTCTTTTAGTGGGTTTTGGCTCGGAAATCCGTTAGGAATATCGTCGAGGTAATTTCCAATATTCTGGATTTCTTCGCCGCCTTTTTGCCCAAGTAAATCCTGTAATCCATTAATTACTACTTTCAAAAAGAGTTTACAAAGTTCAAACTCTTGTTTTGATTCTTCCTCGAATATAATTTCGAAGCCGGGGACTGAAAGCAGATTAGCATATTGAATTTTTATCTGAGCTCGCAAGTTTTCTTTGCTCTGCTTGAATTCAGGATCGATATCTGTAAGGTATTTCTCAACAAAAAGATAACTCTCTGGGAGTCGCTCAAGCCGTTCATTGCTTTTCAACTTTAAGTAATTGTTGATATAAACAATGGTAGCATTGGCCTGATTAGAGCTCGTAATTTTTGAGGTTAGAAAGGTGAACATTGCCTCAATGTTATCTCCAAAAAAATCTCTGCCTGATGTTCCAGGAGAGATTTTTTTAGAAAACGAGTTATATAAATCTTTGAGAAATCCCATTAAGAGAATTTGCCGAATATCTTAATCCGGAATGGATATCAATTTTTACTAGCTTGATAAATCTTATAAAAACCGACAGCTGAAAGTCCCCATGTTGTCATTAAGGCAATAAACCATGCTGCTTTTCCTAATGGCTGGCTTAATAACATGTCAAAGATGTCTATCCCAAAGAAGTTTGTAATTTGCAAGCTCAAATGACCTACTGCCATAACCAAAAATCCCCAGGCAAGGTAAACCATTCCTTGGCCAAAGACTCCACCTTTAAGAGTGTGCGCTGTTTTAAAGCTATAGACGATACAAACGAGAAGAAATGGTAATTCTAAAATCCCGAACCATTGCTCAAATCCTAATTGTTCCATTATAAAATAGTTAAGTATGATTGTTAATTACGTATAATTGCGAATTTACATTGTTAAGTCAATGCCTTAAGTTTATACATTGTAAGAAAATAAATATTCGAAAAAACCTGTTTCACTTCAAAGCATTAGCGTAAAAAGGCATATGAAAACTATTGCACAACTAACCTTTATACCATTAGCAATCCATAATCCTACCGAAAAAGTGCGCGAATTATTGGAACATATTGCCCAATATGATTTACAAATAGAAGTTGGCTACTTATCAACTACCGTAATTGGTAATACAGAAATTGTATTTAATGCTATTCGTGATATCTACAATAGCATGGCTCTTGAACAAGAGCGTTTTAGGCTTCATGTTGAGCTTTTAAGCCCAGAAAAAGAAAAATAAAATAATTTGTAAGGACTTCTCTTGAAGAGGTTCTTACCGGTACTATGAACACCGAATATCATGTTTACATATTAAGTAATGCATCCGGAATGCTTTATGTTGGTTTAACCACCGACCTAACAAGCATGTTGCGGAAGCACCGTTCTCAAAATGTTCAAAGCTTTAAGGCCAATTTTGCTTTTAACAAAGTAGAATATGTTGAGCAACTAACGAATCCGAATACTGCAGTTTGTCGATTTCATGCTCTTAAGGGTATGAATATGCGTGAAAAAAGAGAACTTATTACATCCTTCACCAATCAAGAAGTACCCGATTTTGATCTGGGAATCAAGCAAATAGCCTGAGTGTAGTTCTTTAAAGGTATTTATAACCTTTTTTTCTGTACAAGTCCTCTTCTTCGTATCTTTATCTTTTTAAAAGAGACGCACCGACCGATCACACTATATGAGTAACATTCGCAATTTTTGCATTATTGCCCACATCGACCATGGAAAATCCACATTGGCCGATCGATTATTACAAATGACCGGTACCATTAGCGAAAGAGAGATGCAAGAGCAAGTGCTCGACGACATGGATCTTGAACGCGAACGTGGTATCACTATAAAGAGCCATGCTATTAAACTAGATTATAAGCATCCCAATGGCGACGAATATGTTTTTAACTTAATTGATACCCCTGGTCACGTAGATTTTGCGTACGAAGTATCTCGAGCGTTAAAAGCCTGTGAAGGTGCAATATTGGTTGTAGATGCCACGCAAGGCATCGAAGCTCAAACAATTTCAAATTTGTATCAAGCTATTGAGCAAGATTTAGAAATTATTCCTGTTCTAAATAAAATTGATTTGCCGAGTTCCGATCCTGAAAATGTAGGGCAACAAATCATTGACTTAATTGGCTGTGAGCGGGAAGATATTTTAATTGTTTCGGGTAAAACAGGAGAAGGTGTACCTGAGTTATTGGAAGCAATTGTTGAAAGGGTTCCATCTCCAAAACAAATTACAGATGCACCTTTAAAGGCACTTATTTTTGATTCCGTATTTAATACTTACCGAGGATCTGTTGCCTATGTACGGGTGATGGAAGGCGTGTTACGTAAGGGTGATTTATTCAAATTTATGGCCAACAAAGAGCAATATAATGCTGAAGAGATTGGCTATTTGCGCATGGATTATCAACCTACAAAAGAGCTTAAAGCCGGTGATGTTGGTTATGTAATTGGTAGTGTTAAGTCACTCTCGCATGTTCGTGTTGGGGATACCATCACCACAGTAAAAAATGCAGCAGATAAAGCTATTCCGGGTTATCAAGAAGCAAAACCCATGGTGTTTAGTGGGATTTTTCCTACCAATGCTGAAGATTTTGAAGACCTAAGAACAGCACTGGAAAAACTTCAGCTGAATGATGCTTCATTAAGTTATGAGCCCGAGACTTCGAAAGCACTTGGTTTCGGGTTTCGTGCAGGTTTCCTTGGTCTCTTGCATATGGAGATTGTACAAGAGCGCCTGGATCGCGAATTCAATATCGATATCATTACTACAGTACCAAACGTACAGTACGAAGTGAAGCTGGAAGGTGGAGAAACGATTGAAGTTGATAACCCAAGCCAAATGCCGGAAGTGGGTGAAATTGATGCCATCTTCGAGCCATATATAAAAGCCAGTATGATTACTCCGGCCGAGTTTATTGGCCCGATTATGAAACTTTGCCAAGAACGACGTGGTGTTTATGTGAATCAACATTTCATGCAAAATAATCGGGTAGAAATCACGTATGAACTACCTATGGCAGAAGTAGTATTCGACTTTTATGACAAGCTGAAATCCGGTACACGCGGTTACGCATCTCTAGATTATGAGTTTATTGAGTTTAGAAAAGGTGATTTAGTTCGATTGGATATCTTACTGAATGCAGAACCTGTAGATGCACTAAGTAGCATCACCCACCGTGATAAGGCATATTATCAAGGCCGAAAAGTTTGTGCAAAATTAAAGGAACTTATTCCTCGTCAGCAGTTTGAAGTAGCAGTTCAAGCAGCAATAGGTAGCCGGATTATCGCTCGCGATTCTGTGCGTGCGTTACGTAAAGATGTAACGGCAAAGTGTTATGGTGGAGATATCTCTCGAAAGAGAAAACTTCTCGAAAAACAAAAGGAAGGTAAAAAACGAATGAAGCAGGTTGGTTCCGTTGAGATACCCCAAGAGGCGTTTCTGGCTGTGCTTTCAATGGATGACGAAGATCGAAAATGAGAAAAATCAAGAAACAACTAGCATTCTTTTTTGTGTTGATGGTGTTATTATCAGGTACAGCCATGGCACAATTCGATGAACCCCAGATTTTAAAAATAGAAGCGCAAAATGCCGATCAATTTCAAGAACGGTTTGCTGATATTAAATGGACCGGTCAAGGTTTTAATTACAATAGTTTAGATCGGATGCCAGCCATCGAAATTCGTGCTCGCTTAGAAAGTGCTTATGGCGAGCCTACTAAAACCATCGAGAACGTGATGGGAGATGGTAAGTTCAGAGCCGGGAAAGCCATTCAATTCGAATATTGGTTTATCGTTAATGGCTCCATCCCTATGATGGTGCTAGACCTCGACGGACCGTTTGCAGATGGCTTGGTTTACGTTGGTGCAAGTCGCTACATAGATTTAATGCCCGAAGTGAAACGAACCCTCACCCGTACCGTAACCGAGGCCGAACCTAAAGAATACGTCGACTACTTTTTCTCGCCCGAGCGTGAGCAGTGGTATAAAGTAACTTACAAAGACGGTAAATATGCGAAGGAAGAAATCGACACTCCCACGCATTTCAGAATAAATTAATCGATTTACTACGTTGGAAAACAACAAGACAAATTCTACAGAACAATCAGGCACAGATAAAAGCAATGGTGCCGATCGGGACGAACAAAAAGCAAAATCATGGTTACGCGAGTGGTTAGATGCCTTAGTTTTTGCCTTCATCGCAGCTGCAATTCTGCGATCACTCATCTTCGGATCATATAAAATTCCTACCGGCTCGATGGAGCAGG
Source organism: Balneolaceae bacterium (assembly GCA_034669965.1). GTDB lineage: Bacteria > Bacteroidota > Rhodothermia > Balneolales > Balneolaceae > HXMU1420-13. The sequence continues at coordinate 209,559 of JAXMOK010000004.1, forward strand.
ATTTGCTCATCGGTGATTTTCTGATCGTTTCGAATCTTACTTACGGTGCCCGAACCCCGATGGCGATTTGTGTACCTTTTACTCAGATTTGTCTGCCGGGTGTGAAAATCCCAAACACCAGATTGCCGGGCTTCAGAGATGTAGAGCGCAATGACATTATTGTATTTAATGTACCTTGGGAAGTGAAACCGATCAGCCAAAAAACCAATTACATCAAACGGGCAGTTGCCGTTGCCGGCGATACGCTGGAAATCCAAGACAAGGTCGTGTACGTGAATGGCGAAAAAGAGCCAAATCACGATGGCGTTCAGCGTTTTCATATTATCAAAATGAACGATCGGGTTCGATTGAGTGATGCCAAGATGAAATCGGCCGGTGCCGGAACCATCGGTGGAAGCGAGCGATATATCGGGCAACAGCAAGAACCGAATACCTATTTAGTTAATTTGACCGAAGAAGTTGCAGGAACGGTACGTTCTTGGCCGGAAGTTGATACTTTGTACTACTTTATGTTCGATGAAAATCAACGATTGAGCCAATACGTGAACAGCGATGGCAATTTTTCGAGATCTCAAAACAACCACGATCACCTTTCTGAAATCGTGATTCCATTTGAAGGGCAAGAAATTGAACTTACGCCTCAAAACTGGTTTGTGTACAAAGATTTGATCGAGCGCTACGAGCGAAATGAAGTCACACAAGATGGCAATCAATTTATTATCAACGGCGAGCGAACCAATAGATACACCGTAAAGCAGGATTATTATTTTGCGATGGGTGACAATCGCGATAGCTCGGAAGATTCCCGTTTCTGGGGCTTCGTTCCAAAAGATCACATCATTGGTAAAGCATTTATCGTGTGGATGTCGTTGGATGGCATGGTTCCGCGATTCAGCCGAATCTTTCACATCATAGACTAAATATTAGTCTCAGTAGTTTTTGAAAAGAGCCAGAGGAATATCTGGCTCTGTCTATTTAACGATTTACAAAAATGGTAGTTATGATTAAAAAAATGCTCTTCCTCACTCTGGTTTTTCTAGGATTTAACGCATCAGTTTTTGCACAGAATGTACCATCCGAAGAAATTCGCATCGTAACCTGGAATATCGAACACCTTGCCGAAAATGATGGAGAAGGATGTGTAGCACGGACCGAAGCAGATTACGCTAAACTCCGCACTTTTGCAGCTACTATGGACGCCGATGTAGTTGCCCTTCAAGAAGTTGAATCGGCCAAAGCGGTTGCCCGGGTTTTTCCTTTGAGTGATTGGAACATTGTGATGTCGGAACGGCCAGACACTGAACCTTACGAGTGCCGTGGAAGTGGCCGACCATCCACCCAACAAAAAGTAGCGTTCGCGATTCGAAAAGGAGTGAATTTCGAAAATGTGGGCAGTTTTGAAGAATTGGCATTGAATCGACGCGGATTACGCCATGGCTTGGTTATCAAACTTATGGATGGCCCATCACCGATTGAAGTGATGAACGTACACATGAAATCAGGGTGTTTTGTGAACGATTACTCGACTTCAGATCGTGATGCTTGCGAAACTTACGAGCAACAAGCTCCGATTTTGGATGATTGGATCGAAGAGCGCATCGAAAGTAATACCGGATTTGTAGTTTTGGGGGATTTCAATCATCGCATTGTAGAACCCGAAAACAGATTGTGGATCGATTTAACAACTATGGACGGTGCACCTGTTGAGCTTCGAAGTAGTATGGCAAATCTTCGTGGATGTCACCCAAGATATCCGGCGCCGATTGATCATGTTGTGGTTGGATCAGCAGCATTGAAATTTTACGAAGAAGGCAGTGAGCAAGTGTTTTTCTTTACGGATGAGAACATGACCGAAGAGGATATGTTAAGCGATCACTGTCCGGTTGGGCTGGATTTGAATTTCAATATTTCGGAAAGTTATCCGCCGAGTACGGCAGTGCGTTGGACACAAAACAGCGCTGAATACAAGCTTATCACAGCATCGCTATATAAAATGGCGATGGGAAATCTGGAAGCAAATCTCCCCGAAGACGAGCCTTGGGTTGTATTTATGGATGTTGACGAAACGATTCTCGATAACAGCGCCTACAATTATAGTAGGGATGTGGCCGGATTGTCGTTTACCCCCGAAAGCTGGAATGAGTGGGTGATGCGTGAAGAAGCAGGGATAGTGCCGGGTTCGAAAGAATTTGTTGAGTTTGTACTTTCGAATGGCGGTCAAATTGCACTCATCACCAATCGCGATCGCGAAATGGATGCCCACACTTGGTCGAATCTCGAAAAACTGGGCTATCCGATTACCCGAGCTAATACCTGCATCATGGGTAGAGCGGCAGAAGACAAAGAAGCTGTTGGACGTCCCGGAATTGTAAACGACAAAGACTTGCGTAGAAATCAGATTATGACAGGCGAGGCAAGCTACTGTTGGGAAAGTCACATCGAAGCGAAAACAGCATGGAATAAACCACTAGCAGTGATTATGCAAGTAGGGGATAATATCAAAGATTTCATTTTTACGACTCAGGAAAACGTAAACCTCGAAGAGTTTTTGCAGTTGCAAGGCAAGGACATTCTGATTCTTCCCAATGCGATGTACGGTTCTTGGGACTGATACTATTGCTACGGAAGCACTAAAGCACGAAAGGTGTTTAATGATCGTATCGAAGGTCCGTTTTGTTTGAACTCACCCTTGTTCCATCTCCTACAATAGGAGAGGGAGACTTTGTTAATGCGTTTCAATCTGGATCGTTTGAACGGTGGTCATCCAAAGGTCTGATACTTAAAACTTTTAGTACCGTAAGTTTATAACTTGCATTAAGACATAAAACCAATATTTTTGATAATGTAATTCAAGTTTTATTATACCAACATGCAAATCATTTTTATTTGATTGATGGATATTAGTATTAATGTAAATCTGAAATCTTTTGTGCTTCTACGCTTGCGCTAGGTGTATTATGAGTTTTAAAACCTTATATCCATTATTAATTTTAACTCTAGCTATAGGTATTACTAGTGGGAGTTGCACACAAGAGGGTCTGTGCGAGGGTAATTTAATCATTGAAAATCCTATTGAAGACATTACAATGACGGTGGGGGACATATTGTTTTTGGATTTAACAGACCCACCAGTTTTTGTTAGTTCTGAAGGTTATATAGTCTACGACAAAAGCAATCTAACAGGAATAGGAATAATTGATGTAGTTGAGGTACAAAACCCAAATGATAATGAACGACTATCCATGTTAAAAATAACTGCATTGAAAGAAGGTGAAGCAATTATAGTTCTTTCAGCATACAGTGGTTGTTTAGAAAATCAAATTAATTTTAAAGTTACATCGATAGAATGAGGAAAGCACAAGCGAACGCTTGCGCAATGTAGTGCTAGGAGAGGATTTTATTTTAGCCACGGAAGCACTAAAGGTATTAAAGCCAAGGAAGCACAAAAACACGTATGGTTTTTATTCTCATTCCGAAAATCCGTTTTGTTTCACCTCACCCTTGTTCCCTCTCCTATAGGGGAGGGAGACTTTGTAATGTGATTCCTGTATGAATCAATGCAATGCATTATTCAATCAAAAATAGGAACATAGCATTGAAAATAACCCGCCAAGTGAAGCTAGAAAACTAATTTTCAAGAAAAGAATTGCGAACCAAGAAAGAACAAAAAATCTTATTCGTAATTCGTAATTCGTAATTCGTAATTCGTAATTCCCCGTCCTTATTTCGCTATCGTTTTGCCTTTCGGAGCGCCTTCGCGAATAGCCAATTGTCCGCATCCGGCGTCGATATCATCACCACGGGAACGACGAACCGTGGCGCGGACTCCGTTTTTGAGGAGTGCTTTCATGAATGAATTCAAGCGATCTTCGCGAGCGCGTTGCAGCTCAACACCGGCTACATTGTTGTACATAATAATATTCACTTTCGAGGGCGCCCAATTCACAATCTTCGCAAGATTTTTTGCGTCTTCGTGGGTGTCGTTAAAGCCATCAAACAACAAATATTCGTAGGTAAGCGGCTTTTCGGTTTTGCGGTGATAATAACGCACAGCTTCTTCCAGCGAATCCAGATTCATGGATGCATTGATGGGCATGATTTTATCGCGCTTTTCATCGGAAGGAGCGTGAAGAGAAATGGCTAGGTTGAACGGCTCGGAATCGTCGGCTAATTGCTTGATTTGCTTCGTTAACCCAACGGTTGAAACGGTGATGCGTTTCGGGGAAAGATCGATGCCCAATGGATCGGAGATGATGTCGGCGGAATTGATCACCGTTTTGTAATTATGCAACGGCTCGCCCATCCCCATATACACAATATTGGTGATTTTCTTGCCGTATTCGGCTTCGGCCACTTCGTTGATGTACTGCACCTGATCCACCACTTCGCCATGACTCAAGTTCCGGAAAAAACCCATTTTACCGGTCGCGCAGAACGAGCATCCAAACACACAACCCACCTGAGAGGAAACACAAACCGTGAGGCGTTTCGCTACGCCATCATCGTAAAAATCGGGGATGAGAACGGCCTCTACCTTGTAATCTTTTTCCTCGTCATTCAAGGTGAACAAAAACTTAATAGTGCCATCGGTGCTTTTTTGTTGAGCGGTTGGCTCAATGCGATTGATAGTGGCTACTTCTTTGAGTTTTTCACGTAAATCTTTCGACAGGTTGGTCATTTCATCGAAAGAAGAAGCACCTTTCTGATAAAGCCATTGGAAAATCTGATCGGCTCGAAAGCGAGGAAGTCCTAATTGCTTACAAAAAGCGAGTAGCTGTTCTTTGTTAAGCGTTTTTAGGTCGGTAATTTTCTGCGGTTGTTGAATGAGTTCTGACATAGCCCAAAGATACGCAGATCAACAAAGAACGACCAATTAGTCTGCCTTAGAATCCATAAAGGTTTTTGCAGCAGCCCGCAGGATTTCACCGGAGATTCGTTCTTTGTAATTGGGATTCACGTATTGGAAATCCACATTCCCGTTCTGATCCACAAAGTACACCGCCGGAACCGGCAGGATGTGATGATCGTAACCGGCATTAGCTTCGAGATCGATTCCCACACCTTTGTAGCGATCAACGGTGGCTTGATCGACGGTATAAGCTAAACCGAATGCTTTGAGTGCCGTAGCAGGGCTGTCGGATAACAGCATGTAATCGAGCTTTACTTCTTCAAGCGTTGATCGAAGTACTTCGGGGCGATCAACACTTACGCCCACAATTTGAAATCCCATTTCCAGTAACTCATCTTCGATTTGCGCGAGTTCGGCCATATGTCGGCTGCAGTACGGGCACCATCCACCACGATAAAAAACAAAAATGGTGGGCTTTTCTTTTACTACTTCGAGGAGTGAGATGTCGGTACCGTCGATGGTTTTTACAGTGACGTCCGGAATGGTGGAATTGATGAGTAACGGCGAAACTTTGTACGGATCGTCCGGCACGTTTTGCGCAATAGCAGAAGTTGAAAATAATAGGAATGAACAAACGAATACTAGAAGTCTCATAAGGCAGTTTTTTAATGATTTCGCTTAAGATACAGCAGATATATCGGAATAAATGGGATGCCCGCCCGATGTTATTGAATCGTTAGATTTAGCAACATCGAGCAGCAAAGTGATAAACTCCGAGATTAAATGAATGCAGTTACAGTCGTGGATTTACAATGTTGTTATAAATGGAACCAAACTGCACCGATACCCCGAACGAGCCTCTGAAACTGTACGAAGTTGCTTGTTGCCGAACACCGGCTAGCACTTCTTCGGTAGATAATTCGCCGGCAGGAAGTGAGATCTGATCTGCAATAATGGAATACTGTCCGTTCAGGAAAACAGATAAATATTTTGAGATTCGTAAATCAAAACGAGTGTCGAATTCGAAGCGGTTCAAGCTTAAATCGTGGAGAAAAACTCCGGCTTCAATACCGGCTCTGAAACTACCCCAAGGTTGGGTGAAATCAGCACGAAGGTCTAACTCCGGGCGGAATAAAAGCTCTTCATCTTCCTGCAATACGGTAGTTTCAGTGTAGCTGTAATAGCTTGTAACCACACCAATACGAGCGGTAACTTCACGGCGTGTAAACTCGCGATAGGGGAAAAGGCTGTATTCGATGGCAGGCGTGATGCCAATCTGAGTATCGATATTCTGAAAAGTGTCGCTTCGATATCGAGAGTAAAAACCCACCGACCAATGGTCGTTAATCGATTTGGCTACCAGTCCAAATAAGTTTCTGTTAGAGCGGTCGAAATAGCGAGTAGTTTCTACAAATGTGGTATCTGATCCTTCAATTACTTCTTCATCTTCGGTTAATGCCCGCCGGTTATAATTTCCCCAAAAGTTTAGGCGAATTTTCCAATCATCGGTTATACGTTGGATCTCGCCATCGCCACCAACATTGTATCTGAGTTCATTTTCCTGTCCGTTAACATTACCATCCACACCGAATTCGAATACCCAGTTATTCCACGGATCATCGCCTTCCAGGCTGTTATTCTCGGTGGTTATTTGTGGATCGAAGGCAACACTAAGTTGCGATAAAATCTTTGAATCGGTGAGGTAGCTTATGAGTCCTAACTTAATTACTGTTGTCAGTTCATTTCTGATTTCCTCGTCCGTTTGAAAATTGTAGGTATCAAGGACGATCTCTTTTTTTGGCTTATCCGCTCGTCGTTGGTCTATGTAATCGATTAAATATTGTGATCCGTTTGAGGTGTTTTGTCGGATGATCAATAAATGGAGATCCGCTAAGCCTTGATCTCTCACAAAATTTACGAATCGTGTTTCTGTTCTTATGAAATTGTCGTCGCAGCCTCGGCAATCAAGAAAAACCGTAATGGTTTCAGAATCGGCATTATCTACAAGTGATGCGGTATTTTGAGCATGCCCTAAAGTTGCTGCTGAGAATAGAATGAATGTAGCTAAGTAAATGTATTTTTTGAACAATGGTATGTCTGATAGGATTAATTTTGATCACTTAACAAAAAAAGTATCACTAACATCGACTAACGATTGCAAAACTTTATAAACTACTGGTAGAAAAGCCGTTTGCTAAAGTCTTTTTACAAGTCGCCCATAAAAATCTGGAACGCTGCCATGGCAATTACCGACAAGGTGATCCATAATCCTATGGCATGAGGTTTACACTTTTGAAGTGCTTCCGGAATTAATTCCGAAAATACCATCCAAATCATAGCTCCGGCGGCCAGTCCAAGTCCAAAGGGTAAATATTCGCGAAAGGTTTCCACAAACAAAAATGCTGGAATAGCCATAAGTGGTTGAGGTAGACTCGAAAAGATACTCCACCATACGGCTTTAATTGGGCTTGTTCCTTTTGGTACCATTACAAGGCTGATTGCAAGTCCTTCAGGAATGTTGTGAATAGCGATGGCTATGGCAATGAAAATGCCGAACTCCATAGTATTGGCAAATGAAACACCCACACTGATTCCTTCGGCAAAAGAGTGGACGGTCATGATCCCCAGGAAGAGCAACATTTTTTTAGTTCCGGCTCCTACCAAATCGCCAACATCTACTTTGTAACTTTGTTCCATCCACCGATTGGCAACAATCACCAGCACCACGCCTGCGATCATCCCAAAAAGAGTCATCCATTCTCCTTCTTGATAGCCTTCGAAAATGAGACTGAAACTAGCTGAAAGCATGAGTCCGGCAGCAACCGCATTCGATTTACCAAGAAAGGAATCGGAGATGTTTTTAATGAAGAAAAACGGAAGTGCACCCAGGCCTGTGGCAACAGCGGTTAGCAACGAATACCAGAAAACGAGTGCAATGGGTTCCGAGAAAAATTCCATGCGATAAGGTAGTAATTCCTGCTAATTCGACCGCATATCTATAAAATTTAGAAGAAGACTAAATAGTGCAAATCAGCCCAAAAAAAGAGTAAAAGTTTGGCTATTATTGAAGGGTAAAACACTCATCTAAAACACAGGTACATTGCTCGAAAATCGCCGATTTGTGCGCCCGCGTCAAAAACTGGTAGATCAACTGCGGGAGAAGGGAATACAGGACGAACGAGTGCTGATGGCGATTGGAAAAATACCACGTCATACACTCATCGACTCGGGCTTACACAACAAAGCCTATCAGGATACAGCGCTTCCAATAGGCATGGGGCAAACCATTTCGCAGCCGTATACGGTAGCCCGACAAACCGAATTGCTAGAGATAAAAAAAGGGGATAAGATTTTAGAAATTGGAACCGGTTCGAGTTACCAATGCATGGTGTTGTGCGAGATGGGGGGCAATGTGTATAGCGTTGAGCGCCATAACGAATTGTATCATCGGGCAAAAAAGCATCTGCAAACACATGGCTACCGCGCGATGCTTAAAGCCGGCGATGGAACATTGGGCTGGAGTACCTATGCCCCGTATGATGGAATCGTTGTTACAGCCGGGGCACCGGTAGTACCACAAGATTTAATTGCCCAGCTTAATATTGGCGGAAAATTAGTGATTCCCGTTGGCGATGAGAAAAAACAAGTGATGTTGCGGATTATCCGAATATCGGAGACCGAGTATCAACAAGAAGAACTGGATAATTTTAAATTTGTGCCGCTAATCGGCGAAAAGGGATGGAAGTAGAAAACCAGCAAAAAGCGAAGAAAAACGCAGACAAAACCACATTAAAAGAAGCGCCAATTTTAACCATTAAAGGATTTTTAATGGGCTCTGCGGATATCGTCCCTGGCGTGAGTGGCGGAACCATGGCGTTAATTTTAGATATCTACGAGCGATTGCTGAATGCCATTAAAAGTGTAGATATTCAGTTTATTAAAAATCTATTCAGTTTTAAACTCAAAGAAGCTTTCAGTGGCTTGCACTGGCTGTTTTTGGTGACATTATTCACCGGAATTTTAAGTGCCGCCGTGTTCTTTACCAAAGTGGTACCTCTGCAAATTTACATGTTCACTCATCCCGAAATCGTGTATGGTTTGTTTTTTGGGTTGATTGTAGGCTCTATATACATCCTCATCAAAGAGCAAAGCCAATTCAGATGGCAAGAAGGGATGTTTTTGGTACTTGGTTTAGGTATCGGTTTATGGATCGTAAGTTTGGTGCCTACAGATACTCCTGATCATCCGGCCTTTGTGTTTTTAACCGGTATGATTTCGATTAGCGCTATGATATTGCCCGGTATATCGGGTTCGTATTTGCTGCTCATAATGCGTAAGTACGAATACATTCTTTACAACATCAGCCTTATTTGGGGAAGTGATCCGTTAACGGGGATCATCAACATAGCGCCATTTACTTTGGGAACCTTAGTTGGGATTGCTGCTTTTTCACGATTTCTTTCCTGGTTACTTGGAAAATTTCATTCCCAAACGATTGCAGTTCTGATTGGTTTTATGATTGGTTCATTGTTTGTAATCTGGCCGTATCAACACAGAGATTTTATTGAACAAGTAAGAGAGACAGAAGTGATGGCAATGGATGCACCCATTGTGGAGGAGCTTCGAACGAATCCGAATGAAAATTTACCGGAATTTAACCGACTAGGTGAGCAAACTACCGACGGAATTGAGGTGCTTACCATCAAAAAGAAACTGATAAAAACCGAGCCTTATATTCCAGGAAGTATCGGTTCAAGAGAAGGGGATTCACCCAATGTTTGGGGCGGAATTATGGGTATGATAATAGGGGTAGTTCTGGTTGGTGGTTTAGATCGACTACGGGAAGTAAAAGTGTCTTAAACTTTGTAGAAAAAAGGTTTTTTGCAAAATTCATGAATCCTTCATGATTTTTAAACACCTTTAAAGTGAGAGAATACCAACTTTAAGTGGAGGTTTATAATGAAAGTGCAACATATACTTGTACCTACCGATTTTTCAGAACGTTCGATTAAGGCGATTCAAGCTGCCGGTAATATGGTTGATTTTTATGGATGTACGGTCGACCTAATACATACCGTTCCTTTGATGAAATACTTCCATGAAAGCATGGATCCTCTTGGAGTGCCCTTTTCGATTGAAGAGCATTTGTATCCACATTGTTTAGAACGTGCTCATGAACAACTGGAGATGTTAGCCGAGAAGTTCATCAAAAAAGAGTATCGAGGTAAGATTATTACCAATGTAGAGCGAAAAGCTTCTGAAGCCATAGTTGATCAATCCGCAAAAGAAGACTACGATTTAATTGTGATGTCGGCCAAGGGCGAACACGATACACTGCATTTGTTGGGTGGAACTACCGAGAAAGTAATACGGCATAGCCATGTACCGGTACTATCGGTGAATGAGGCGATATCTGAGAAGAATATCCACACTATTATGGTACCGATTGATTTCTCAGAAGGTTCGTTCTTTTCTGTAATTCTTGCATTTGAAATTGCTAAAGAATTCGAAGCAAAAATTGTGCTTTTTAATGTAATCGAATTGTACACAACCGGAAGCGATATGGTGCCGTATGTACCCACTTCAATCGAAGAGGATTCAATTTATGAAGGATTAATTACAAGGTTGAGCGAGTACTTAGCAGAGCATGATGTTTATAACTTGAGTATTCATCGATCCGGAGTCCCCTATAATGATGTACTAGTATCAACTGTGGGCGATCATGTGGTTTCAGTTGATTTGGTATCCAAAATTGTTAAAGGTATTTCTGCTCATCGAGAAATCACCGATTTCGCCAACGATGAATCCGATTTAGTGGTGATGAGCACGCATGGACGAACTGGATTAGCTCGTGTATTTATTGGCTCAAATGCTGAGCAGGTTTCGAGACATTTACAGGTGCCACTGCTAACCGTTCGACCTCAGTATTTGGAAGAACCGGTGGAGTGATTTCAATTATCAATTAAGAATTCTTCAATTAAGAATGATCTGTCTGAATTAATCACTTTTTGTCATCTCGAACGCAGTGAGAGATCTAAAGAGCTAGCCATTACCTCGATCTTTAGATTTCTCTTTCGCATGCGCTCACTCGAAATGACAAATAAAAATC
>JAXMOK010000005.1:0-165691 GCA_034669965.1 Balneolaceae bacterium
TTACAGAGTTACAGAGTTACAGAGTTACAGAGTTACAGAGTTACAGAGTTACAGAGTTACAGAGTTACAGAGTTACAGAGTTACAGAGTTACAGAGTTACAGAGTTACAGAGTTACAGAGTTACAGAGTTACAGATTTACAGAGTTGGTTTGACGATCAGGACCAAGAAAATGTACTTCTGAGTGTAAAAATTACAGTAATTTAACACTTAACACCTAGCACTTAGCTTTTGAAGTTGAACGAAGTCCGTGCTTTTCTCTGTTGAGAATTTGATTAATTCCATGAAAACAAATGCTGGCAAAACTCTTAGTTGATTTCGGTCTTGTTATCCTGATTTGGATGACCCAACTCATCACTTATCCCTCGTTCACAAAAATGAGCGAAGAGAATTTATCGAAATGGCATGCATCCTACACTGCTCGCATTTCAGTTCTTGTAATGCCTCTGATGATTGGTCAGTTTGGATTGCATATTTACGGACTCATACAATCAACAGAGATTTGGCAAATCATTGCCTTAATGCTGGTAATTTTAGCATGGACTAACACTTTCTTTTTTGCCGTTCCACTGCACAACCAAATTGCTTCAGGTGATCAAATATCAAAAGCTGCTCAGAAACTTGTTTCAGTAAATGCGTGGCGAACGGGATTCTGGACCATCGTTTTTTTAATCGACTTGCTCCTGTATATCCAAATATTCTGATTATTGTCGTTATTTTAGATGAAAAACATTGCTCAGTTGGACTCACATTAACAACCTAACTCGCTGAATTCCATAAACTACATCAATAGAAAGCCTGTCTATATGCTAATACTTCCGATGAATTATTCCGGTATATACTTTTCACCATTGATAAATATGTCGCCACCAAGTTCAAAAATCTCGTAACCGAACCAGCCTATTGGATTTTTCTTCCATACTTCTTTGTGTTTTTGAGTGGTTAGCACGGTATCGGTGGTAATTCCATCGCGGCGAAACATCATGCGTTCCCATTGTTGAAAAGTCCAAACATGAATGCTATCGGTTGAGATAAAATCAATGCTGTCGATGGAGGTTTCAAGGAATAAAGTGGTATCAATAATCGCCCAATCTCTTAAAGCATATTCACGTTGTTGATTTCTAGTGATGATCTCGCCACTTTCATCGTAGATAATCAAATCTTCGGGAAGCTGGCTCATATATAAGTCAATATCTTTATTACGTGTAGCTTCAACGCCTTCAATAAATTCCTCTTCTATCTCGTCAATGATTTCAGCCTTTTCCAAGTCGGATAAACCCCTCTCATAAGAACCAGACTTGCAGGATGTGAATGTTATTGATAGTAGAGTAAGATTAGCGATGATTAGTATTAAGCTTTTCGAATGCATAAAGTTGCTGTGTTTAGGGTTTCCGCATGAAATCGAAAGCCCCTTTTCGCAGGTTGATTCCATATTCTAAATACGCTTTCAAGCAGGCAAGAAAATTTGCCCATCCGGCTGTATTACTCAGTAACCATTGCATATTGTCTTCATTCAAGGATTTTTCACCTTCGGTAACTTCAACCAAAGTACTGTGATCAGGTAATTCGGTGAGTTTGATTACTACTTTTGTCTCCGGATCCCATACCCATGAAATCGAGTCATTATCAATTACTCTGATTTCAGTAATAGGAAACCAATCTTTAAATTCAGGGAATTTCCATTTTAAGTCATTTCCGGTTTCCATTCTACCCGTGCTTTCTGAGATGAAGTAGTTTGTCATGTTCGATGGATCTACGATGCCTTCTAAAACTTCATCGATTGGCTTTTGTATTTGAATGGAGGATTTGGCTTCAAGTTTCATTTGATTATCCGTTTGAAATGAAAAAATTTATGTGCGTAGAATTTAGTTTTTTAACGATTGTTGAAGGATTGAATTTGCTTGAATTATTTGGCTTTCCAAAGTATACAAATCTTCAATTACAGCGATTAATCCGTTCTGATTGTTGCTATAAATCATTTGAAGCGCATTATCACTGGCTTTAATGTAGGATTCGATCAATGTATTAACTAGGCTAAGTTGTTCTACAAATTCAACATCCATCAACACTATAGTGTTGGTTGCCTGAGCTAATTGCCAAGATCGATTGCTAACATCAGGAATTTTAAGCTGGATGTTTCCTACGCCATAAAGTTTAAGACTGTCTGATTCTATTACCAAATCGAATACATTATTACCTAGAACAAGTACGCGGGCTTCACCTTCTTGTACAACTAATACATTTTCGTAATAGTTTTTTTGCCCAAAAAGGATAGAACTTTTAAAAAACTGAGCTAAAGCTTTATTATCGTTCAAATCTACAGAAAAGTCTTGAATGGGTGCTGCGAGAAGTAGGTTTTGATTTGAGTACAAATTCTGGAGTAGCGAAGCTCTGTAAGTACGCGAGTTCTGAAGTAAGGAATCATTTCGAATGGTTTCCTGCGTAATTGATTCCTTAACTTTGTTAAGATTAGCATTTAATGCTGACGATTCCCTCCAGTTATTTAATACCAACGCAAGAATAACAGCAAAAACAACGGAGATAAATTCAATGACTAATTGCTGTTTATTGATTTTGTTTTTCTTTTTCATGATGTGCTAAATTTGCAGTAGATAGGAATAAAGTTCTCGAATCTAACGAAATTATAAATAGATATAATATCCGCTATCTAATCATTTTGAATATCCATATGGAAGAAATTCCGCTACCTATGGCAAAGGCAATTGCAGCGATTAAAGTCCAAGTTGGAATGTTATACCCAATTTCGGTCAATGCATATATACCGGTGGGTAGCAGTAAGAGTCTGCTAATTTCAATGGCCATCAGACGTTTTTTACTGTTTTCGAACAACATCCCCAGCATTATGCTTGTCCAAACAATCCAGCTAAGAAAACCAAGTTTTATAGTGTCGGTATAATCCCCGTTAGTAAAAAGAAAAAATGCAGTAACCAACATCAAGCCAACGAATTGAACAAAAATGTAGAGTTTGGCCCAAATAAACGAGACATCAGCGTTATATTTGTGAAATTCTGATTCGGTTAAATTTGAAGTTTGAACGCCACCTAAGTAATCGGGTAACCACCCGGGATGTTTAAAGAGCATATTCTTGGTGTCGTTCCAACTTCGCGATTGCTTCACATAACTATACAAATCGATGTAGTGGGCAAAATTTGCATAAACGGGATTCCAGCTATTCAACGACTTAGTTATTCCATAAGTCGGCCGTTCTTCCTCCTCTTGAAATGTTCCAAACATTCGATCCCAAATTATAAAAACACCAGCGTAATTTTTGTCGATGTATTTAGGATTTCGGCCATGATGCACTCGATGATGCGAGGGAGTGTTTAAGACCGATTCTAACCAACCAAGTTTGCCTACATGTTCGGTATGTATCCAAAATTGATACAACAGATTAAAAGCGCCGACAGTAACGAATTGTAATGGGTCGAAGCCAATGAAAGCCAAGGGTAAATAGAAAGGGAAACTCCACACAAAAGCTGTAGAAGATTGACGCAATGCAACTGTGAGGTTAAAATCTTCACTTTGATGATGCACCACATGACCACCCCAAAAAAGACTGATCTCGTGTGCCATTCGGTGGCTCCAATAGAAACACAAATCGTAAAGGAAAAACAAAATGATAAAAGTGATCCAGTTTGCCGGAAGAACAGTAAACGCAAACAGCTCAAAGGTGACGGTGTAAATCCCTACGGTTACAACCTTAGTAAAAATCCCACTGATTTGATTCAGCGCACCTAAGTTGATGTTGGTAATGGCGTCATTAAGCCGATAGGTACGTTTTTTGGTGATGGCTTCATACACCAATTCAATGCTCATCAACCCAAAAAATATGGGAATCGAAAGAATAACCGGATTTAGATTCATGGCAGGAATCTAAGCGCTGGTTAAATGTGCATCAAGAAGTAAATTTAAAGAGAACCAACAAGTGGGGAATAGTTAACGATTAAGTTTAGATGCCCATACTAAATCTATCATTCGGTAAAAGTCGCCCTGATTAAAGGTATATGATTTTTCTGTATCTACTCGATGAACTACCACCATTTTGGATGAGGGATATATCGCCAAAAAATGAACAACATTACCGGTGTGATAAAAAGATCGATGTTCTCTCTGCTCGTTTTTCATCAGCACATACCAAAGCATACCGTATCCAATGCCATACTGTTTGTTGGTGACAGAGTATGCCTGTGTACTTAGATCGATCCAATTTTTTGGGATGATTTGCTCCCCATTCCAACTCCCTTCATTTAAATACAATTGGCCAAATTTGGCCATATCTGTAGCCGTCAAACGAAAGTGATGAGCCGGGAATTTTGACTTCGAACGTTCGAATTGATAAAACCCATCCGAATCAGGGATTTCAGAATTCGGGTCTTCACCATCTATACTGGTAAAACTGCCTTCGTAGTGTTCCATGCCAACTTTTTGAGCAATTTCTTGATCAAATAACTCGTACACCGATTGTCCTGTTTGTTGCTCAAGTATGCCACCAAGAACATTAAAATCCCAATTGTTATAGAAGTAATGTTCACCCGGTAGATGGGAATTTCGTTCAGGTCGATGTGCGATCATCCCACTTGAATTAGCCGCCGCATCATGATAAACCCCTGATCTTGATTTCAATAAATCAATAACCCGAGCCGATTTCTCGGTTGCACTGAGCGACGGTGGGATGTCGTTGATATTCAAAGACTCTAA
The DNA here is from genome assembly GCA_034669965.1 of Balneolaceae bacterium. Classification (GTDB taxonomy): domain Bacteria; phylum Bacteroidota; class Rhodothermia; order Balneolales; family Balneolaceae; genus HXMU1420-13. Next base: position 4,718 of record JAXMOK010000005.1, read on the forward strand.
TGTAGCTGTTGTATCAACGATACCTCGTTCTATTAGAATGCCATACAAAGCGCTAATCAAAGGCTTTCGGATAGAATGGATGGTGTGTTTTTTATTTATAGAACCCCATTCATAAACCACTTGTCCGCTTGATACTATAACCATCGCTGAAGAACCAGCTTTATCTAAAAAAGAGGAAAGTGCATCAAAGCCCTGCGACGAATACCCCAATTCTTCGGGGCTAAGTTCATTGTTAAACTGTAATACAGTCTGTGCGGTAGCACTGTTTGTGGAACACCATAAAAAAATCAATACAAACAAGTATTTCATGAAAAAGCTGGGCATGAGTTAGTGAAAATAACGGTGCGTTCTACTAACATTTATTAAAGAAGATTCGAAGAAATCTATGTACTAACTGAAGTGTTTAGGAAAGACATGCTATTGCCATGATGGGTAACAAGCCTAAAGATTGATAGGCTTATGGTTTGAGCTTTTTCATTAGTTCATTGCGTTTCACTTTGCCGGTGGCAGTTTTTGGAAGCTGATCAACAATTCGAAGCTCTTTTGGTAGTTTGAAATCGGCAATTTTACCTTTTAATTGCTGTTTCAGAAAATCCAGATCAGGATGCATTCCATTAGCAAGAGTAACAACAGCAACCACTTTTTGTCCCCATTCTTCATCATCTACACCAATAACGGCCGCTTCATTAATTTCCTTTAGCCCTTCAATGGCTTGCTCAACTTCAAAAGGGTTAATATTTTCACCTCCGGATACAATTAAATCCGTTCGTCGGGTTTCGATGAAAAGGTGCCCATTACCATTTAAATGGCCAAAATCGCCGGTGCAGAACCATCTTTTCTTATCAAAAACAGCTTCGTTTAATTCGTTCTGATAATACCCATCGAAAACTTGAGGTCCGCGCAGCCAAATAAGTCCGGTTTCGTTCATGGGTTGACGTTTACCGTTTTCGTCTCGAATTTCAAGGTTGTTAGCTGAAAACACTTTCCCCACACTTTTAATGGGGATATAGGTGCCTGAAGGCATCGTTAGCGGATTGGCAACAATTTGAGCGCAGGTTTCCGTCATCCCGTAACTCGAAATCATTGGAATACCACGCTCAACTGCTTTTTTTAGTAATCTTTCGTTGGATGGACCGCCCCCAAGTAAAACGGCTTTAAAATTGGAGTGCGTTCTGAAAAAAGGATCTTCCAGTAGTCGTTTTAGCATGGTTGGAACTAATGATGCTGCCTGGAATCGCGAGTTTTCCGATAAAAACTCTTTTATCATCTCTTCATGAAAAACATCCAATCGATATACGCCTGTGCCATAAATCAATGAACGAAGAATGATGGAAATCCCACCAATATGATTCAAGGGTAAACACAATAACCAGAAGTAATTCGGATCTGGACGGAGGTTTTTACCGGAAGATTTAGCCGCTGAAAACATTTGTCGGCGTTTTAGAGGAACAATTTTAGGATCACCGGTTGTGCCGGATGTAAAGAAATATCCAAAGTATTCGTCCTTATCAATTTTATTTGGATTAGGAAGCTGAGACTCTCTTGCATCGAAAGTAAATGCATTAATGAAGTAATTCTCATCCATATGCACAACATCGTCGCCGGTTAATCGCCCACGGTTTTTCGAATCGCAAAAAATTAAACTCGGGCTGAGAGCCGAAATTTGTTCTTCAAGGTCGGCTTGAGGTAGTTTTGGATCCAAAGGAATAAAAGGAACCCCAAGTTGCCAGCATGCTGCTATCGATAGAACCAACATGTCACTAGATTCCGATAAAAAAGCAACGGGCCATTTCAATGAATCTGATCTCTGAATTAGAATATCCTGAAAGTAGGCAGTGAATTTTTCAAGATCACCATAGGTGTACATACCATCTTTCGACGCCAGAAATACATAATCCGGAGTAGATTTCTTAAACTCAAATATGTGTAATCTCGATTTAAACACGTCAGGCTATTTTTTTGTAATAGGATAAATCGATAGAACGAGAAATTCCCGCACCTTCAGGCAGTAGGTAAGTACCTGCAAGTATCTCGATAGGTAGCGAACCAGATTCGTTCAGAAACTGACCGGTTGCTAAGCCATGAGCATGTTTTTCGGAACCCAGACCCGATGCTAATACGGCGGTAATTGTCCTTCCAATGATGGTATCAAACGCAGTGGTAATTACTACGTGTATGGAATGAGAGCTTGCCCATTCTTTTGTTACGATTAAATCTCCAATACGCCCGAACAGGGCAGGTTTCAAAATCAAAAGATCGCAGGCTTTTTCTTGTATTAAAGTTTTAGCATCGGCTAAAGATCGAACAGCTTCGTCTGCAGCAATGGGTAAAATTTTTTCTTCGGTGATGGACTTCATCGCTTCGATATCGTGCTTATCCACCGGTTGCTCGCAGTATTCGATATCATAATATGAGAAATCGCTAAGCTTTTGCTTTGCCTCGTCGGTATTCCAGGCTTGATTGGCATCAATACGAATACGCACATCATGAAATTTTTCTCTCAAATGTTTCACTAATTCTATCTCTCTCTTATGATCTGCCCCAACTTTTACTTTAAAGGTGTTGAAGCCGGCATTGTGTAAGTTATCGGCCTTTTGGAGTGCTTTCTCAAGTTGTTGTAAGCCAATAGTAGCGTTTGCCGCAGGGGATGAATTGGACTTACTGAATAATTGCTTTGCAAGCGTGATTCCTTCTTTTTTTGCTTGGTAATCGGCCTGAAGAGTATCGAGGCCAAAAGAAAGCGACGGCAACTTGTGAATAGAGTGCAACACAGAAAGTAACTGTCCGCTTTCCCCATTTCGAAATGCTTGATTCAACTCTCGTTGATTCTGTAATACCACAGCTAATACCTCTTCTAAATTTTCACTAGAGAAACCAGGCAATGGGGCGACTTCACCAAATGCGGTGATGTCTCCATCATAAAATGAAAGTATTAATCCATTTCTGGTTTCAAAACGTTGGCCGGAGAGTTGGAATGGAGTTTTAAAAGGTATTTTGAAGGCGTACACTGAAAGCATTAACTAAGAATTACCCCCATCGAAAAAAGGATGCCGTATATAGCCATCAGTTGAGCGGTTTGTTCCAGCACTTTATTCAAATTTGGTTTGTGGGTCTCCGTCCAGACTTTTCGCCCCTGATTAAGCGCCATCGGTAGAGATAAGAAAGGAAGATAGATCCACAGATCGTAGCCTAATTGTACATGAAAATGAAGGGGAATTGAAAATGCCAGTATCAACATCAGTGTGTATTCCCATTTCAAAGCGGTATCACCAAATAAAACGCCCAGAGTACGTTTTCCAACAACGGCGTCTTGCTCTACATCTCTTAAATTATTGATGACCAGAATATTGGTACACAATGCACCAACTGCCAGGGAAGCCCAAAAAGATGCCTCCGACCACTCCAAAGCATTTACGTAATAGGTGGTCATTACCGCAACAATCCCAAAAAATAAGAAAACAAATACATCACCTAAACCATTATAGCCGAGTGGGAATGGGCCACCGGTATAAAGAACACCAAATATTAGCGAGAGTATGCCGATTACAAGAACGATCCATCCTCCAACCCAAACAAGATACAATCCAGAAAAAAAGGCGATGGTCATAGTTAGCACAGTTGCCCAAAGCATGGTTTTTGGTGCGATAAGACCGGCCGCGGTTGCTCGCTCGAAACCGATACGATCTTCGGTATCGGCGCCTTTAATAAAATCAAAATAGTCGTTGGCAAAGTTTGTCCCTATCTGAATCATAAAAGCACACCAAAGTGCCACAAGTGTTGCTGTGAGATTTAGTGCGGAATGATGATAAGCTATAGCACCACCAACTAACACAGGAGTGAAAGCAGCAGCCAGCGTTTTGGGTCGTGCAGCCTGCGCCCAAATTTTTAAAGACGATATAGAGTTGGTAGCCAAATCGATAGCAAATTGATGTGAATAATCAGCACAAAAGATAGAAAGCTTATAGTAGTTGTGAACCTATTATTTTGCAAAAAAATGCCATATCAACTAAAAAAATAAGAGTAAAATTATCAGGTATTAAAAAATTAATTTAAGTGAAAGCGCTTTTTTGCCATTGTTATTAATATGTGGAAAACTTATTGATTAATTTAATTGAGTAAATTGAAATAAACGCGTTATATTTGTTTCGAATTTTAATCGAATCTCATAAAAAATTAAGTGAAGATGGCGTTCGCAAAGCTTGAATACATTTGGTTGGATGGTTACAAACCTACTCAATCGTTAAGAAGTAAAACTAAAATTGTACATGATTTCAGCGGTAAGTTGGAAGATTGCCCCGAATGGTCGTTTGATGGGAGCTCTACCCAGCAAGCTGAAGGAGGAAACTCAGACTGTTTATTAAATCCTGTTGCGATCTATGAAGATCCGGAAGTGCGCAATGGCTACTTAGTAATGACCGAGGTTTTAAACGCTGATGGTACAGCTCACGAGTCTAATGCACGGGCAACTATCGACGATAAAGATGAAGATTTTTGGTTCGGATTTGAACAAGAGTATTTTTTGATGGATCCGGAAACAAATTTACCAGTTGGTTTCCCTGCTAATGGGTATCCAAGACCACAAGGCCCATATTACTGTGGCGTTGGTGGCCAAAATGCATTTGGTCGTGCTTTTAAAGATGAGCATTTAGATATCTGTTTAGATGCTGGACTGAATGTGGAAGGAACAAATGGTGAAGTAGCTGCCGGCCAGTGGGAATGGCAAATTTTTGCTAAAGGTGCTACATCAGCCGGTGATCAAATTTGGGTGGCTCGTTTCTTGATGGAGCGGCTATCAGAAAAATATGGCGTTTATATCGAATATCATCCAAAACCACTTGGTAAAACCGATTGGAATGGATCTGGAATGCATGCCAATTTCTCGAACGAGTATATTCGTACGGCTGGATCGAGAGAGAAAATTGAGAAAGTATGTGAAGCTTTCCGCAGTGTTGTGGAGGAACACATTGCTGTTTACGGCGCTGATAATGATCAACGATTAACTGGAGATCACGAAACCGCTGCTATCGATCAATTCTCTTACGGAGTGTCTGATCGCGGGGCTTCGATCCGTATTCCGGTATATACTGCTACTCACGGCTGGAGTGGATACCTTGAAGATCGCCGACCGGCCTCTAACGCCGATCCATACAAAGTGGCAGCTCGAATAATTAAAACAGTAAAAACTGTTACCGAATAAAATATTTGTTCACTCATCAAAGTTAATAGCCTGCCTTCCTTAATTGGGAGGTAGGTTTTTTTTGTAACATACGATTGTAATGTTCGTCCTGAGAAAAACCTTTTTAGTCAGTTTTAACTAAACACCAACATATCATGAAAACATCAAGATTTGGGGTAATCTGGGTTATCCTAAGTATATTTTTAAGCACTGGGATTGAAGCACAACAACATGCAGAAAAAGTAAAGCAAACAAGGGGAATTCAAAAAGTACTCGAAAAAATAAACTCACAACCGCTCGGTACTTTATCAAAATTAAAAGGAAGCATTGACCGAGGGATAAGTAGTTTTACGATTGAGTTGTATTCGGATAATGAGTGGCTAGTATTTGAACGCCACGATATAAGCTATAACAACGATAGAACCGAAATTACGGAAGAAGCATTTTTCAATAACGGTGAATCTTTCATCAAAAGTTCTACAACTACTTTACTATTAAACGAAAATGGCCTGTTAAATAGCTACAAAACTGTTTCTGTGGATGGTGAGTACAGCTTTGAGCAGAGCTTCTATTACAACGACGATGAAACGTTGTTGGATTCGGTAATAGTAATTGAAACGGATCCCGACGAAGTATATTACGATAAGATTACTTTTGAAGCACATTCAGCAGACAGTATCGAAATTATAAATTACTACAATTATGGTGGTGATGAAGGCATGATTGACGGAGATTATGCACTTATAAAAGATGGGAATTATATAGAACACTATGTGTATGAAACCTTCCTCGATCGATATACTTATTACGATCTAACGGTTGTAGAATTATTGCAGATGGCATTTTCTGATTTTCAATTCTACGAGGTTTATAACGATGAATATTACTTCGATACAGAAGAATGGATTCCATACGATAGAATTACGTTAGACAAGGATGGTGAGAAAGTAGTAGAAATACTTACCGAAGGTTGGTACGATACCGAATGGCAAGATGAAGAACGATACTCATTTGAATATGTAAATGAACAAATTGATGTGAGAACCTATGAATACGTGAGTGGAAATTCCTTTACACCAGAATCTCGGCGAGTGTATACCTACGAAAATGCAACCTCATCTGAATTATCTGGCGATCAACCTATATCGGTTCAGCTATCCCAAAATTATCCGAATCCATTTAACCCAAGTACTAATATTTCATTCGAACTTCAAAAGTCTGGTTTAACACGTCTCGCTGTTTACGATATGCTTGGGCGAGAAGTAGCCGAAGTTATAAACGAACTTAAACCGGCAGGATCTCATCAGATTTCATTTTTGGCTGATGGATTATCAAGTGGATTGTACTATTATGTATTAGAACAACCGGAACTTGGAATTAGAATGGCCCGATCAATGACATTGATTAAATAATAAGTTTTGAGAAAAGTAAGTTTAATTAGATAGATGAAAGAAATTTCGTGGCAGGATTTTGAGAAAGTTGAATTGCGGGTAGGGACGATCATCGAAGCCGAAGATTTTCCTGAAGCCCGCAAACCTGCTTTTAAGCTTTTGATTGATTTTGGTCCTGAAATCGGTATAAAAAAATCATCCGCCCAAATCACCTATCATTACTCAAAAGAAGAGCTAATTGGTAAACAAATAGTAGGTGTAGTTAATTTTCCAGAGAAGCAAATCGGTCCAATTATGTCGCAATGTTTAGTAACCGGATTCTATGACGATAATGGTCACGTGATGCTAGCTGTTCCAGACAAAAAAATTGAGAATGGAAAGAAATTGGGATAATTCATTCCTACAGAATGATTTGCTCCATTTTATGGTTAAAAACACAAATCAGAATTCATCAACAATAAAAATTCATTAGAGTGCAATTGGAGTCGAAGTTGAAAATGTCGCCTATCATTTTCGTAGTTCTTGGAATGCTTTGGATATCAAATAGCGACAGTATTGCCCAAGAACGCCCGGATTACATCACGGAAAAAACGGCCAGCTTTTTGCTGATCATTGAAGGTCTAGCAAACGCAAAAGGCGAAGTTCGCATTGCTATGTTCAATTCCAAAAATAGCTACACGAAAAAACCGGTATATGCGGTAGTGCTGCCTGTGGATAGTACCGTAGTGGATTGGAACGTAGATGAATTGCCATTTGGTGAATATGCCATTGCCGTGTATCACGATAAGAATGCGAATGGGAAACTCGATACCAACCTTCTTGGGATTCCAAAAGAGCGCTACGGCTTTTCAAACAATGCCCGAGGTCGTTTTGGTCCGGCGTCCTGGACAGATTCGCACTTTTATTTCGATGCAGATCTAAATTCGCATACCATTCAAATTAAATAGGCCGAAACACATAGAGTTCGTCTTCGTAGCTGAGTCATCAAAACGAATTTTACGATGACTCAATTCTTTAATTCCGCCCGAATTGCCATAAATAATATCCGGGCAAATCCACTCCATACACTACTTAGCACGCTGGGCATTATTATTGGCGTGGCAGCTCTAGTTGGAATTCTAGCTCTAGGCGATGGCCTGGAAAAGGCTGCCCGAGATCAACTATCAAAAACAACCACGGTACAATCGTTTACCATAAGCTCGAATGCTCGAGTGATGAGAAACGGGATTAGCGTCGCTGTTCAAAACCGACCAAAACTCAATTACGAGCACGCCCGATACATTGAGGCTAAATACGCCGAACAAGCCGACGTAGAATATGTTGCAATGCGTACAATTGAAGCAACAGTTCAAGATTCTTCAGTTGGAATATTCTTACACGGCTCTATGGAAAATGCAGCCCGTATTATTCCGGATTTTGTGTTAAACCGAGGGCGGATGTTTACCAAAGATGAGGTCGATTCAGGCGCAAAATTAATGCTGGTAAATCAGCACTTCATTAAAAATATGCCTGTTTCAAACACTGTACTTGGCGAGCAGGTCTCGATCAACTCGATTGATTATTCGATCATTGGTGTAATCGATTTACCGATGGAAAGCCCAAGGGCTTTGATTCCTATTACTACCTTCGATACAAACAACTCGGCTTACCCATCACTTACGATGAAAGTAGAAAATGTTGAGCAGATTCCGCTCATCGAAGAAGAGATGAAAAGCTGGCTAGATGACGAATTCGAACAAGGATCAGTTGCTTTTAGCCTAATAAAAGATGATTACTGGGTAGATCAATTGAGCGAAGGAATATTGTTGTTTAAGCTTGTAATGGGTGCAATAACCGGAATTTCAGTATTGGTTGGCGGTATCGGAATAATGAATGTTTTGTTGATTTCGGTGACCGAGCGCACCAAAGAAATTGGCATACGTAAAGCCAGCGGTGCAAAGAGTAAAGATATTGTGATGCAGTTTATGTCGGAGTCGATTACCATTTCAATGGTTGGCTCAATACTTGGCTGGTTAGTAGGCATGACCGGAGTGCTGATTTTTGTACCCTTGGTAAATACTCTTGTGAATATTGAATTCAGCGTGGTTGTAAATCCGATATCCGTATTAATCGTATTAATTCTAGCCGTGATTATTGGTGTTACTTTTGGAACGTATCCGGCTTGGCGTGCGTCTCGTCTCGATCCTATTGATGCGATCCGACACGAATAAAAAACTACACAAGGATTCGTGCAACTCTGAAACAGAAGATGCATATTTGCTTCGAAGTTAATTTTCGAGGTATGCCCAAACCAAAAAACAACATTTCTCTGATAATACCGCTCTACAACGAGCAAGAAATGCTTCCTTTGTTAATCAAAGAGATAGAAAATTTCAGGGCTGTCCGCACAGATATAAATGAAGTTGTTTTTATTAATGATGGATCAACTGATAAGACTAAAACTAAAGTCTTAGAACTTACTGAAGATTTAGATGGGTATGTGCTGTTGAGCTTTTCACGGAATTTCGGGCACCAAATGGCAGTAACAGCCGGGTTAGACATTGCCAAAGGCGATGCCGCGATTATAATGGATGCTGATCTTCAAGATCCAATTCATGTAGCCGGACAAATGATCGACGAGTGGAAAAACGGTTTTGATGTGGTTTATGGCATACGCGATAGCCGTGAAGGCGAAACCTGGTTTAAACGTAAAACTGCAAAACTGTTCTATCGTTGTTTTAAATGGTTAACCGATTTAGAAATCCCGCTAGATACTGGTGACTTTAGATTGATTTCACGTCCGGTAATCGATGCCTATAAACAATTAAATGAGCAACAACCCTTCATTCGTGGGCTTATTTCATGGCTAGGATTTAATCAAAAGGGGATTCATTATCATAGAGAAAAACGCAAAGCTGGCAAAACCAAATACCCTCTTGCAAAAATGATCAAGCTGGCTTCACATGCAGTTACGTCATTTTCCGATAAACCACTACGGATAGCTACTCATTTAGGCTTGTCGGTTTCTTTTCTTGCTGTGATAGGAATAATTTGGGTGTTTTATGCCCGTTTAGTACTAGATACTGCCGTGCCCGGATGGGCGTCATCGCTGGTTATTATTCTGTTTTTAGGTGGTGTTCAAATGATGTTTTTAGGGTTGATAGGGGTGTATCTTTCTCGAATATATGCCGAGGTAAAACAGCGCCCTAGATATATTACCGAAGAAATCTGGCGATCGGAGTTAAAAAAATCAGGTTCCTCAAATGGTTAAAAGACAAGTGTCGGAAATTACTAATGCACACTTGTTTTGGGTCTGCAGTTTCCTTGCTCTTAGCTACTTTGTTTTTTCTTTTTTCTCGGAAGGATTTTATCAACACGATGAGGCCGCTCATTACGTAAATATGCTTCGGATTTGGCATAATCCGGAAATGATGATGGGGAATTGGGCAAAACCAGGTTTTAAATTGATTTATGCACCGTTTTCATTATTTGGCATACATGCTATAAAACTATTGAATTGTGTTCTAGCAGCTAGTGCAAGTTATTTCTGTTACAAAGTAATGCAACAACTTGGCTACAGAAAACCATGGATTGCATTATTATTTACGGCATTGATCCCATTTTGGATAGAATTATCCTTTCGAACATATTCTGAAACACTAACTGCATTTTTATTAATTACTTCAGTCTGGGCTTTTTATAAACAAAAGTATTGGTTAACTGCTTTACTACTGTCTTATATATTAACTATACGCCAAGAATTTTATCCTATCGTAGGCTTATATGGATTGTTCTTACTATCGAAAAAGCAAAGGACTTCGGCTTGTTTATTAGCTGTGTTTCCACTTATTCAGCACTTCGCTGGTTGGTATATGTTTGATAATCCGTTCTATTTATATGATGCAATTTTTGGCTTTAGCGGAGATATTCAAGATGCATATCCACGGCAGGGTGGAGCACATTATTTTTTAATGTCGTTGCCTGTATTTGGAGGCATGGTATTTACCTTTTTTATCGCTTTCCTTTTTCAGGGGTTTTTCCATAAAAAAACCGTGTACTGGCCTATACTGATACCTATAGTTGTATTTTTTGCAGTTCATGTGCTTTTTAGCATCGATTCAATAAGAGTAGGTCCATCAACAGGGGGGAATCTTAGATATATGATGGTAATTGCACCACTTGTTGCCTTGTTAGCTGCGATAGGTGCTGAACGCATTTACGAGCTTCAATCGTGGAAAGAACGGTCAAAATATCTTTGGGTAATGATTCCTATAATTGCATTAGCCATTATTTTTATGTCGTACGAACATAACCACTTAAAATATACCTACAAGAGAGACTTCAGGCATATACTTATACTCATTTTATCAGTAGAGATTATAATATTGGGGCTTAAAAAAAACTGGATCGACCGAATGATCATTGGGGTATGCTTTTTCAGTGCATTGCTTACAGTCAGACCTTTATCACTAAGTGAAGAAGATCGAATTGTAAAACAAGGCTCTGATATAATTTCAGAATTATATTCACCGGGAACTCAGTTGTTACTCAGCCATAGTTTAATCCTATACTACATTGATAAAGTGCACGAAGATTTTGAACCGAAAGCAAAGCGAATTCTCAAAGAAGAAGTTGAAGATGCACCTTTGGGTTCAATTATTATTTGGGATGCTCATTATTCATATCGACCACGCCTCTATTCCAATTCGCTTCCATTAGATTATTTTTTGGAAAATGATGATCAATACACATTGATTAAGCCTCCAGTAATTTCCGAAAACAAAGTTTTCAGCCTTTATTTTTTCAAAAAAGATAGCCTAAGTTTCTGAAAAACAGTAAGTATTGATGTGGGTTCTATTTATCTAACATTAACATGTTAGAAACGAATCTGATTTGTCGGCGTTCTAAGTGTATAACGAATTACAAAAAGGAGGCACCATGAAACGCCTAATACTACTATTCATTTTCGCATTAATTATCACCGCAGACATCCATGCACAGCGCTATACAGCCTATAACAACGGAGAAAGATCTACATATAGACAGGATCGAGAAGAGCTTAGAGAATTTGAACATGAAATAGAGCAATTATCTTACGCCATGCTTACAGAGCATACAAGAAAAGCACGGAATACTAAGCGAAAAATATTACGTGATATGGAGCGAGAGATAAATCAAACTGAACGAGCATTAACCCGTTTCAATCGAACTAGATATAATCACAATGGATATTATCATTACGATTGGAGAACACCTCGCATGCACTCGAAAAGGAACGGAGAGAGCCAGAATAGAAGAAGTAATTCGAGAGAATATGCCGAATTGGTACATCAACTGGAAAAACAAGAACGACTTTACTTCCGTTTTTCTGAATTAAGACTGGTTGGGCATCGAAGAGGAATAATCAATGAGAATGAACATCGCAGAATCATGTATCGATTTTCAGAAACTATGAGGGATGACTTAGAAGAGCATAGAACCCGAACAAACCCGAGAAGAGGGAGATAATGGAGTAATCCCGCGCATTGGTAAGATGCGCGGGATTTTTTTATTGAATCTGAACAGCAGTTCCGGAAACTGAAACCATCAACATACTTCCGTTTGCCCCAATAGTCTCGTAATCAATATCTATGCCTACAATTGCATTCGCACCAACACGATTCGCCTTTTCTTCCATTTCAGCAAATGCCAGGCGTCGTGCTTCTTGAAGTTCACGTTCATAGGAGCTTGAACGCCCACCTACTATATCTCTGATTCCGGCAAAAATATCTTTAAAAATATTTGCTCCAAGAATGGCTTCGCCGGTTACAACACCCATGTAACTGCTTATTTCTTTGCCCTCTAGTGTATTTGTTGTACTCATTACCATAATAAAATTCAGTATTTATTTCGATTAACAGATGTCTGATACTAACTCGACAGAAAATAGTTACTAATTTATTGGCATAAAAAAAGCCTTTCTAAAGAGAAAGGCTTTCGTATGTAAGAAAAATAAAATTCTTATCTGCGGTAACCTCCGCCACCGCCGCCGCCACGATTGCTACGACCACCACCACCGCCATTTCCGCGATCTTCACGAGGACGTGCTTCGTTTACTTTAACCGAGCGTCCATCAATCTCTGCACCGTCCAATTGTTCGATTGCAGCGTTTGCTTCAGCGTCGTTATCCATCTCTACAAATCCAAATCCTTTAGATCGTCCAGAGTATTTATCGGTAATTACTTTAGCAGAACTTACAGTTCCAAAAGCTTCAAATACTTCTCTTAAGTTGTCGTCAGAAACCCCATAGCTAAGATTTCCTACATAAATGTTCATATCAAATATAAGTGTGTTATCAAGTTATACGGAACAATCAGAAACATAGCCTCAGGTCAAAATAACTTGAACAAGGAGATAAGCTCAGCGTTGTGTCCGGTGAGAAAATACATCTAATTCTTGCGATCAACAATTAATTGTTGAAATAGCTGATATTTGGGTCTTTAATTCTCACGAATGAACATTGCACTCATTGCAGGTTGTAGTTGATCGAGCACTCGATTGTACATGGTCCATCGATATTGATCTTCTCCAATAAACTCAAGCGATTCTATAATGCTTATCCCTTCTGCCGAACCACCATAACCAACAATGTTATTGTTCATTCTTCGCGAATTTGTGAATTCTGTCGAGTAATCGAAGAAGTCGATATGTTGATTCAACAAATTGCCATAGCCTTTGATCGTTTTCATTCCAGGATGCCAAAACCAAGTGATTTCACCATTAAAAGTTGTATCTGCATTATTGATTATATATAACTTAGAGTGAACTGACTTTTTACCAATTCCCCATTCAAAAGTTTGCAAAGTAGTAGGTGTTCTCCATTCTCCACCAACTAAAAATTCAAAATGTTGTAGGGGATTTGTTGTTTTTGGCTCGCTTTGCTGAGCGTGAACTTGAGTCCCAAAAAAGAAAAGGAATAATAAAACTGATGAACGCATATGTTAGATTTTATTGGGTAGCTTTCTGATTATAAAATGCTTGTAATATATAATAGGCCATTTTCTTTTCACCATTTTCTCCGATAAGTCCTTTTCTATTCCAGCCGTCTTGAATTACCGATAATTGCCTACGTGGCGACCTGAAATCAACCAAAATCCATGGTGACATCCCCCGTAAATTTTCTATTTGTGTGAGTGCATCGATGGTTTTTGTGTATAGATCTGCTTGATACTCTTCGCTGAAACGGGTAAGTGAATCGGCATGAAAACCTGCTTTTGCTCCCGCACCGAATTCTGAGATAAACACCGGTTTATCATAAGGGACATTCCATTTCGAACGAGTCAATCGCTCGGGCAGACCAACGTACCAACCGATGTATTCATTAAAACTCACGATGTCTACATATTCGGCTAGTTTATCTTCAACGATGTATTCAGTAGGGGAATCACCGGAATGCACCTCCATTGCTGCGCTTAAAAGTCGTGTAGGATCTGCTTCTCTTGCAACTTCCGACAATCGATACAGAAATTCATTTCGGGCATCGCTAACCGGCGTTTCGTTTGCCAGCGACCAAATGATGGTAGCCGCACTATTCTTACTTCGATGAATTAACGCCTCCAACTGTTTTTCGGCATTTGCATAGGTTTCAGGGTTCTCCCAATGGATGGTCCAATACACCGGAACTTCTTCCCAAACCATTAATCCCATTTCGTTAGCAAGTCGGATCATGTGTTCGTTATGGGGATAATGCGCCAATCGCACAAAATTACAGCCTAACTTTTTAGCCCAGCCTAATAGTAATTCAGCATCACCTTGTGATCTTGCTCGCCCAACTCGATACGGATTTTCTTCATGGATCGAAATCCCTCTCAGAAAGACAGACTCACCGTTTAGAAGTATATCCGCTCCATCCGTCTTGATGGTTCTGAAACCTATTCGATCGTTAATGGTTTCGAATGGAGTTTTAATTCGAACTTCATACAGTTTCGGATTATCCGGGCTCCAGTATTCCAGATTATTAACCTCGATCGAGATTTCGCTTCGTCCATCTATCAATTGAATGTTTTTGGTAAGTCCAATTTCAGGTATACTGATTTCGACGTCAAAGTTGGCATTCGAATGATTAGCCGCTATATAGCCTTTAATTATCTCTGGATTATCTGGATCTAACTGAATGAAATAATCTTCTACAAACTTATTAGGTGTTTCAATAAGCGTTACATCACGCGTGATTCCTCCATAATTGTACCAATCGGTATTAACGGTAGGTACACCTTCGGGTTTGCGGTTATTGTTCACATACACAACCACCGAATTTTCATCTTCGAGTAAGTCGGTTATTTCGAATTGAAAGGGGGTGAAACCACCGGTATGTTCGCCTAGCTTTTTACCATTCAAGAATATTTTCGAGTAATAATTAATGGCTCCAAAATGCAGGAACACCCGATTTGATGCCTCTGATTTTTTGTACTCAAATTTTTTGCGATACCAGATCGTGCCTTCGTACCACTCAAGGTTATCGAATTGGTGATTCCAATCACCCGGAACCGAAATGGTTGGCGATGTATCCCAATCGTATTCTAATAATTCAGTCTTGTCGTCGGGTTTGGCATCAGAAAAGAATGCCGCTTTCGGCGGATTCTCCATCTCATCGAAAGGTTGTAAGCGGTAGTTATACAATCCGTTTTCGTAAGGATCTACCAAGTACTTCCATTGCCCATTTAGCGTAGTTGTTTGCCGGTTTTCAACATTGATAATTTGTTGAGTTTGGGCTGAAACCGAAACCTGAGAAATAACAATAAATAGTAAAAGTATCTTTTTCATGCGATTAAATTAATGCCAGTTTTGAAATTTTAGCCAGATTTGTGTGAGCTTTTTACTTCCTATTATCAGTAAGATGGAAACAAAAACTTTTATTGCTGAAATAATTGCTTGAACTATAATTACCTCAAGTTGATCAGGGTTCAGAAGCGCGCTTGTTTCCTTCATATAGAAAAAGCTGTGTATTCTGCCAATTAAATAGAAACTTTCTGACATAAAAATGAAGACCCCAATACCTGCTAATAAAACATTTGCAGTGGCATGATAATTTAACTTTAGTTCAGAATTGTCCTCATTAATGTGCCCTTTGAGTAATAATTTAGATATAGAATTTGCCCCCTTATAGAGTAATAGAGAAAAAATTAGGGGAATAGTTAGATTAATCAATGCTCTAATGATTTCAATCGGGTAATCAAATTCAATGATATAGGCAATATCCGGCAATCGTTGAATAAATATGAATAAAAAGTATAGGGCAAATAAACGAACAAGTAGAAATGCTAGACTTCGAATATTCAAACCAAATTCTCCGTCTTCTTTCTGGATGCCACTGCCATTTCTTCGTGGTAAGTGGCTAAACTTTCAGCCAAATTTTTATCAGTAGTACTCAAAATTCTAGCAGCAAGTAAACCAGCGTTTTGAGCTTTTCCAATAGCTACAGTTGCAACCGGAATTCCGTTAGGCATCTGCACGATCGAGTACAAACTATCTACCCCACCTAAAGCTGAAGTTTGAATCGGAACACCAATAACCGGAAGGGTAGTGTGGCTGGCTAGCATGCCCGGTAAATGTGCTGCGCCACCTGCTCCTGCAATAATGATTTGAATTCCACGTCCACGGGCTTCTTTTCCGTAATCGGCCATGTCGTCCGGGGTTCTATGGGCCGAAACCACTCTTTTCTCGAATGGAATGTTAAAATGGGACAGAATTTCGGTGGCTTGCTTCATGGTTGGCCAGTCGCTATCGCTGCCCATTACTACGCCTACAATCGGGGTGCTCATAGTTGCTTATTTTGATGTCTTGAGTTCAAGTTCTTGTGCCAATATCTCAAATTTAAGTGAGATTAAATTTCAAAAGATATGGTGATTTCTCGTGCTTTTTGATGAGTTTGATCTAAATCATCGCCTAATAAAGTGAAATGCGCCATTTTGCGCCCGATTTTACTTTGCACTTTGCCATAAACGTGTAAATGCCCATCTTCGGTAGCCAATGCTTCTGAAATATGATCGGCTTCGGCCGGTCGATTGTGAGTACCAAGTAAGTTGATCATGGCTGCTGCAGGTTTGGTCATTTTTGAAGATGCCAAAGGAAGTCCAAGCACAGCCCGAACATGATTTTCGAATTGCGAACCTACGCATCCCTCAATCGTATAATGACCGGAATTATGAGGGCGAGGAGCGGATTCATTCAGCAACACTTCTCCATCCGTTGTGAGGAAAAACTCAAAAGCGTAAATACCCTTACCATCAATAGCTTCGGTAGCTTTAACCGCTAGTTCTTGTGCTTTTTGTTGGATGGATTCTTCGACCGGCGCAGGAGATAGCACTGCTACACAAATGTGATTTTCTTGAACCGTTTCGCAACAGGGATAAACCATCGTTCCGGTTTCATTTCTCGCAACCTGAACGGCCAGTTCATGGGTGAAGTCAACAAACGCTTCGGCTAGAATATCATGACCTTCATGTCCACCCAGTTTTTCAAATGCTTTAGCTGCTTCGGTGAGATTGGCTACTGCCTCGTTTCCGTATCCATCATAACCGCCTTTGCTAGATTTTAACAGAAATGGCCAGCCGTATTGTTTGCCAAAATCGGTGATATCGACACTATCCTTAACTAATTTATAAGGTGTGACCGGAATACCGGCATTTTCAAACGTTTGTTTTTCAATGAGTTTGTTTTCAATCAACGCAAAACTATCCGGACTCGGGAATATTGGTGTGCCACTTTGCTCTTGCACTTTCCGAAGGATATCCGAATTGATGAATTCATTTTCGAGGGTAACAACATCGCAGGTTTTTGCAAATTCGACCATGGCATCCACATCGTCGAAGGACCCATTAAAAGAAAATGGCGTCATAAATTGAACCGGTTCATTTTCTGATCGATCAGAGTAAACGGCAACCTGAATCCCAAACCGGAAAGCCTGAAGTGCGCTCATTCGAGCTAGTTGTCCGGCGCCAAAAAATCCGAGTTTAGTTGATGCTTTTATTGAAGTTGTCAATGGATTAGAATTCGTTTTTATTATGGAGGTAAGATAGAATGAAGAAAGTAGAAATTAGAATGTAGAATTTCAGAAATAAGGAGACAAAATGAATAGAATTCCAGCTTCAAGTTTTACCGATTTAATAGTGTGGCAAAAAGCTCATCAATTTGTTCTAAATGTGTATAAAATGAGTGAGACTTTTCCAAAGTCAGAAATGTATGGATTAACATCTCAACTTAGGCGAGCTTCGGTATCTATCGCAGCAAATATTGCCGAAGGGTTCAAGAAAAGAGGAGTTAAAGACAAAGCTAGATTTATGAATATTTCGCAAGGTAGTTTAGAAGAATGCCAATACTACTTAATACTCGTGCAAGATTTAGGATTTGCTGAAACAGATGCTCTGAAAGAGGATTTAACCGAAGTTAGTAAAATGCTTCGAGCCTACAGAACGAAGATTCTAAGCAGCTAAATTCTAAATCCTATATTCTATTAATAGTATGATTCATTAACTTCATATCTAAAAACAGACTAGCCCCAGTTCACAAGAATGGATATCGAAAACAAGCTCAAGCAAATTAAGTCACGTTTTGAAGAAATAAATGCCGCAATGAGCGATCCCGGTGTATTTGATGATCCGGATAAATATACTGCACTTACAAAAGAACGAAGTGAGCTCGAAGATCTGGTGAAGGACTATGATACTTGGATGGACTTGAAACACAGACAAGAGGGAAATAAAGAACTCATCGAAATGGATGAAGATGCCGAGATTACCGAGATGGCAAAGTCTGAGAATTTTGAAATCAAAGACGAACTAGCCAAGTTAGAGGAGGACATCAAAATTAAGCTGGTTCCCAAAGATCCGGAAGATTCCAAAAATGCGATTATCGAGATAAGAGCAGGCACAGGTGGTGATGAAGCAGCAATTTTTGCAGGCGATTTGTTCGATATGTATCGCCGTTACGCCGACGACCAAGGTTGGAAGTTAAGTTTGATGCGTTTAAACGAATCCGAAAAAGGTGGGTATAAGGAAATTGCATTCAGCCTTGAAGGAAGTGAGATTTTTGGAAAGATGAAGTTCGAATCCGGGGTACACCGGGTGCAACGTGTTCCAGCAACCGAAAGTCAGGGAAGAGTACATACATCGGCGGCAACGGTGGCAGTGCTTCCGGAAGTGGAAGAAGTAGATATAAGCATTAATACCGCTGATCTACGCATCGACACATTTAGAGCAAGTGGGGCGGGTGGGCAGCACGTAAACAAAACCGATTCTGCCATTCGGATTACGCACGAACCAACAGGAATTGTGGTGGAATGTCAGGAAGAACGATCGCAGCATCAAAACAAAGAGCGAGCGATGACCATGCTCCGATCTAAGATGTACGATATCGAACTTGAAAAGAAGCAAAAGGCGAGAGCAGCCGAACGGAAAAGTCAGGTTTCAACTGGAGATCGATCAGCCAAAATTCGGACCTATAATTATCCACAAGGTAGATGTACTGATCACCGAATTAATCTAACACTGTATAATTTGGATAATATTATGAAAGGGGATATTGGGGAAGTGATTGATGCCTTAAGAGTGCAAGAAAATTTAGAGCGTATTCAGGAAATGGCGGATTAATTTATTATTATCGCTTGCTTATAAATCTATAATAAATATATACGGTAATTATGTTTCGGGTTCTATTTTTAAGTCTATTTTTCATTTCTTGCATGCCTGCTAAAGCAACAACGAAAGTTGAATCTAATAAAGTAGAAGGCTATGATTTCAAATCTCAGAAAATATTTATTGTTGCTTACGATTCTGAAGGCAGTGAGTCGATAATGAGAGGTATTTCAAAAAGGATATCTGAAGTGTTTACTTATTATCGAATCGAAAATGAATTGCATAACGAAACGGTAAATGATCTGGATTTTGAGCCTTACTTCCCTAGAGAAAAAGTTAATGATTACAAACCGGATACTATACTAATTCTTGCTTTTGATAATGGGCAATTTCTAAATGGTGGCCTTATGGAATTTGAAATGAATAGTTCGTTACTCGATCCCATTGAAGGACGAATGATTTGGAAATCGGAATTAAAATCAGAAAAAACAAGTGGAGAAGGAGGGATTGATAATCCAGATGCAATAAATAATATGGCTACTGAATTTATTCAGAAAATGTGGGACGACGGTTTATTAGATATTGATGAAAGACCAGGGTTATTATTTATTAACTAATTGAGTTACTTAAATTGTGATTTAAGATTGGATAAACTCAACCGGACTGACCACAGGAATACTCGAGAGCTCGTAATCTCTTTTATTACGAGTAATGATCAAATCGACGGAATTTTCTTTGCAAGCAAAGTATTGGTAGGCGTCTTCGATATCGGTAAAATCTGATTGAAGCGCGTTTTGGATCGACTGCTTACTTACATGAATTATATCTATGCCTGAAAGTAGTAAAGTAAGTATGGTGCTTGCCTCTGCTTTATTAACCGATTTGGAAAGCATGTAAGTAATATTGGCAATACAAATAGAGGTTGTTACTAACTGATACGCTGATTTCTTCTTTGATAAATCTAAAACAAGGCTTGAATAGACATTAAAGGGTTCTCTTTGTAGCAAAGAGTCTAAGATCACATCCGAGTCTATGAACAGTATCATCAGCTATTTTTTTTCATCAGGTAATTGTACCGTTCGTCCTCAATCTCTTTATTTGGATCTATTACCCCAATTATTTGTTGAATTTCCGGTGATAGTTTAGACTTGATTAATTCATATTCTGACGATGGTTCACGTGTTGCTGAATCAAATTCTTTGATTTCTGAAATTCGATCCAAATACTGCTCTACAATTTTAGAAATGGACGTATTGTTAGCTTTAGCGTATTCTTTTGCCTTTTCTTTTACTTCTTGATTGATGCTTAGCGTGAGTTTTGAATTCATACGTATAAAATTGATTATTCGTACGTATAATGTAATTCATGTCTATAAAAAAACAAAGCCCACCATAATTAAACAGTGGGCTTATCTCATTACTTTAAAAAGTAATTATTTCTTTAGCCGATTAGAGAACTCGTGGTGCAGCTTCTAAGATTTCTTTGCTACACTTATCTTCGAATTGTTTGAAATTCTCGATAAACATCCGAGCTAATTCATCAGCTTTGTTATCGTATTCGCGTGCATCATCCCAAGTATAACGAGGGATTAATACTTTCGATGGAACACCTTCCACTTTGATAGGCACATTGAAACCGAAGATAGGATCTTTAACGTACTCAACACCTTCGAGGCCTCCGTCAATCGCTTCAGAAAGCATCTTACGAGTGAATTTAAGCTTCATTCGCTCACCTACGCCTGACGGTCCGCCGGTCCAACCGGTGTTAACCAACCATACTTTTGAACCATGCTTACGAATCTTTTCAGCAAGAAGCTCAGCGTAAACAGAAGGGTGAAGCGGCATAAACGGTGATCCGAAACAAGCAGAGAATGTTGCCTGTGGTTCGGTTACGCCACGCTCGGTTCCTGCTACTTTTGCCGTGTAACCACTAATAAAGTGATACATCGCTTGCTCAGGTGTTAAGCGGCTGATTGGAGGCAGCACACCAAAAGCATCGCAGGTAAGAAAAATCACATTTTCAGGATGATTTCCTTTTCCGGTTTCGCTTGCATTCGGGATAAATTTAAGCGGGTATGAACATCGGGTATTTTGAGTAAGGCTTACGTCTTCGAAGTTAGGTTCGCGATTTTCATTCAAAACCACATTCTCCAAGATGGTACCCGGCATTTTTGTAGTCGCAAAAATCAGTGGCTCATTTTCTTCGGTCAAATTGATGGTTTTAGCATAACATCCACCTTCAAAATTGAATACGCCTTCGTCGTTCCAACCATGCTCATCATCGCCAATCAATGTTTTATCGGGATCAGCAGAAAGAGTGGTTTTTCCGGTTCCTGATAAGCCGAAGAAAATGGCAGTTTTACCATCTGCATCGTGGTTTGCCGAACAATGCATTGGCATTACACCATTTTTTGGGAGCAGGTAATTCATCACGCTGAAGATTCCTTTTTTCACTTCGCCGGAATACATAGTGCCACCGAAAAGAATAATTTTCTTTTCCATATTAACCAGAATAAACGTGCTGGTTCGGGTTCCATCAACGGCAGGATCGGCCTCGAAAAATGGTGCTGCAAGTACCGTAAACTCAGGAATGTGTGCCGCTAATTCTTCTTCATTTGGGTTGATGAACATATTGTCTGTAAACAAAGCGTGATAAGCCACTTCTGAAACAACTCGAACTTTAAGGCGGTTGTTTTCATCAGCTCCACAAAATACGTCTTTAACAAACAGGCGCTTATCTTCGAGATAATTTTGCACCTTGTTGAATAAATTGTCAAAAACTTTTTCTGATGTAGGCTGGTTGATGGGACCCCAATCTATTTCATCTTGGATCGAAGCTTGCTCAACAACAAACTTATCTTTTGGCGAACGACCGGTAAATTTACCGGTATGCACTAATAAGGCATGATCTTTGGTTAAAATCGCTTCACCGTGTAAAATCGCGTGCTCATACAATTCGGCTGGAGTAAGGTTCCAGTATACCTCTTTGTTGTTTTCAAGCCCCAGATAATCCAGTCCAATATGACTTCTGGGATGTACATCGTAATCAGCTTTCATAGCTCCTGTTTCTATCGGTTTATATGGTCCTTTCAAGATAAGCATATGTATACCTGTTTTAACCTCAATTTGTGAGTTTGGTTTTGGTTTAAGCATTTCGGTTCCACTGAAAAAGCGCTTTCATTAATTAAGCATTTGTAAGAACCACTCTTATATTCTTATTTGAAAGTGAAGAAAGTGTGAAAAAGTATTGGGTAAAAAAAAGGAGTTGAATTTTTAGAAAAATATCGAACCACTAAAATGCTGTGCTAGAAAAGAAAATGTGGCTCTGTGTTTTAGAAAAGCGGTACCATGATGAGTTCGGTATTTCTTACTCTATAAAAAAAAAGGGGATAAAATTTTTAGCTATTCATCAATTTTCATCCGACGAGTACTCCGAAAATCCACCCAGAAGATTGCTCACTTTTTTAAAGCCAAGTTCTTCGGTCATAATTTTGGAAGCATCGGCTGATCGTCTACCGGTTCGGCAGTACACTATATAAGTTTTGGTGGTATCTAATTTGGCAAGTTCCTCCACAAAGTTTTCGCCGCGATAATCTATCTGTATGGCGCCTTCAATCATGCCTTCGGCTACTTCAGGATCAGTGCGTACATCCAGAATAACCACATCTTCAGGGAGGTTGGATTCCATGCTTTTAAATGCATCCTGACTTAAATCCGTGTAGGTATTGGTTACAGGTGCCAGCCCCGGAGTGGCTTCGGTTTGAGGTGCTTCGTTTTTGGATTCACAGTTAGTTACTAAGAAGAGAAGGGAAAAGGCAAAAGTGAAAAAGGTGGCTTTTTTCATGGATCTTGGTATTTAAGAAGTTTGTTTTTGAGTTACTTTATCAACGTCATTTTGTTGATCACGCGTTCGTTTAAATCGAAGGCAACTAACACATAATAATTTATTCCGCTCGAGTAGATATCTGCATTAAAGATTGCAGAGTGCGTTCCTGCAAGTTTAAAATCATCTACCAGCACCTGAATTTCACGCCCCAACTGATCATAGATCGTTAATTTAACATTACTTCCTTCAGGAATCGAATAGCTGATCACTGTACTCGGGTTAAATGGATTGGGATAGTTTTGGTGAAGGGTGATGGTTTTCGGCTGTTCAGGTTCAACTTCTGCCGAAACAGGGAGCACTTTCAAGATAGTTTGGTCATTGGTAGATACATTAAATTCGATCAATTCTTCAGTAGTTTGTACGTAGAGAATATCTGAAACCGGTTTTTTAAAGAGACCATTTATTGTATTCGAAAACACTATGGGTTCTGAAAATTGACCGGCAAGTTGATTCCAAAGCCTAATCTCGTTTCTAAAAGCAGTATGAAAATCAGAATCGGAAGTACTTGCTAACTGACTCGTAAATATTCTGATGGAATCTTCATGGATGGGCTCCCAAGTTGTTCCTTTATTTACTGATTGAATAAGTTGAAAATTATCATGACCAATCGTTTCTTCATTAATTAGAAAACGGTTCTCAGTGGATGCTAACATGTTTATACCATTGTCACTGAATGTAAACTTCCCAAAAGTACTCCATTTAAACTCAGTGTTCACTAATTCAATCGAATTGCCAAGATTTGTGGTAGAAAACAGGGAGTCATTTTTTTGAAGATATACTTTGTTGTTATTTGCAGCATCTATGCCCAAAAAGGAATAATCAAGCACTATTAAACTATCCGAAACCGCACAATAAAAAGATTCATAATTCTCACAATAAGGCCCAGTTTTTGAATCAGATACAGATTTAACGAGCAAGCTGCGATCATAATATTGTGAAAGCAATGAATCTTGGTTCATTGTAATTATAACAGTGAAGTCGCCTTCTAAATGAGTATGAAGGATGGCATAGTTAGCCGAATCTGTGTTCATGATTTCAATGCCACTCGGATTAGTCCCTCCGGCGTCAAAAAATGAATTATTAAAAGCCCGTATCTCTCCAAAAGTGTTGGAATAAATTCCTTGAATGCTTCCAGCTGAGTACCATGTATTAATATCATTATTCAAAAAAGCGATATCGGCTGTATTCTTGAAATAGACCTCTTTTTGTGTGCAAGGCAATTGCTGATAATACCCTTCGTATAACAAGGAGTCACTTTGTGTGGTGGTATCAAAATGATAAATGTCATTTCTCCAATTATACCCACATTCGTTGTTTTCTAACTCGAAGGCTTCAAACAACCTATAAAACAAATGCGTAGCCCCTGTCGAATCTTCCATTCCTCTCAGATCGTGGAAGTACTTTTCTTGGCTAAAGCTAGAATTCCAAGTGAGTACAAATAAAAGGAATAAAAGAAGTGCTCTCATAACCCTAAGCGATTGGTTCACTGGAACGTAGCCATTCGAATAATCAAAGTCATATTAAACTTACTATCTCATTCCCAACTTGATTATCTTCCAAGCTCTAAATTCATCGACGAAAACACATTATTGAATGAGTACGATAGCTCACGAGCGTTTTGAAGCCGTAATCGGGCTGGAAGTCCACGCCCAATTGCTTACCAACAGTAAAGCCTTTGCCCCGGTGGCGCCTATTTATGGCGAAGCCCCCAACACCATGGTTACCCCGTTGTGTTTAGGTCACCCGGGAACCTTGCCGGTTGTGAACGAAAATCTGGTTCGATATATCATTAAAATGGGATTGGCTACCAATTGTAGCGTGGCCGAAAAATCCATTTTTGCACGCAAGAACTACTTTTATCCTGATTTACCCAAAGGCTACCAAATTTCGCAATTCGATACGCCTATTTGTTTCGATGGATACCTGGATATCGAGCTGGAAGAATACAACAAGCGAATCGGCCTTACTCGTATTCATATGGAGGAAGATGCGGGCAAATCTATCCACGATCAGGATCCATACAATACTTTAGTGGATTTAAACCGTGCCGGAACACCGCTTATCGAGATTGTATCTGAGCCGGATTTACGCACTCCGCAGGAAGCTTACGCTTACCTCACCAAGATCAAACAAATTGTACAGTATCTAGAAATTTGTGATGGAAACATGGAAGAAGGCTCGCTCCGTTGCGATGCCAACGTTTCTGTACGTCCGCGCGGTAGAGAGAAATTCGGGACACGAACCGAGCTCAAAAATATGAACTCTTTCCGAAATGTGGAGAAAGCCATCGAGTTCGAAATCTACCGACAAATCGAGCTGATTGAAAGCGGTGGAGAAGTGGTGCAGCAAACGCGTTTATGGGATACCTCGAAAAATCAGACTCGAATTATGCGCTCGAAAGAAGAAGCGCATGATTATCGATATTTCCCCGAACCTGATTTGCCTCCGATCATTGTAACCAACGAATTGATGGAGGAGATCAAAGCAGAACTTCCGGAACTTGCTGATGTACGCCAAAAGCGTTTTGCCGAAGAATATGGAATGAGCGAAGTGGACGCTGTGACCATCACTGAAAATCGTTATCTGGCCGACTTTTTTGAAGAAGTGGCTGAGGCAGCAAACAATCCAAAAGCAGCTACAAATATAGTATTGAGTGATGTGCTGCGAGTTTTGAACGAACAGAGCATCAACATCAAAGAGTTTAAGGTTTCACCGGCGCGCCTGGCTGAGCTGATCAAACTGAAAGAAGAAGACAAGATTAATTCTTCGGCCATGCAGACCATTTTTGATGCCATGCTTGATAACGAGAAATCGGCAGAGGAACTTGCTAAAGAAATGAATCTGATTCAGGTTTCGGATACCGGATTCCTGGAAGAATTGGTGGATGAGATCATTGCTAACAATCCCGATGAAGTAGAGAGATTTAAAGCCGGGAAAAAGCAATTGATGGGATTCTTTGTGGGACAGGCAATGAAAGCCTCGAAGGGGAAAGCCAATCCAAAAATGGTAACCCAAATGGTTGCTAAAAAATTAAACTGAATTGAAAGAAAATTACGAAGTGAATAATAAATCACGTTGCAAAGCTAACCAGCAAATAGGTCCTTCTCCAAAAAGAGGAAATTCTGAGAAAACGAATGAAAATCTGTCTCAACGAGTCCTCCCCCTAGGTATAGGGGGAAAAAGAGGGGGGCGATTATTTGGAATAATCTTGATTTTGATTTCGGTTTCTTTAGCCTGCTCCCGAACCCCAGAAAAACTCGAAACACGATTCGAAGCTAATATCTCAGTAGCCGATTCTATCGACCAAACCGGGGATTTTTCAGGCTTCTCTTTTTTAATTTATAACCGACTTTCGGTTAACGATCCCATCGATACCCTGTTTTATGGTGTAACCGATACCACCGGATTTGTTGATGGCATGATTCCCTTTGAAAGTCCGGGCGCATATCCGCTCCAGATTTCAAGAAATGGGGTAAACTTATCGTCGATGCGATTGTTATTGGCCGATGATGATACTATCCGGTTTACCGGCGAATTCCCTGAATTGAGTATTACACTCGATATCGATTCTCGTGAAAACCGAGCCATGAAAGTGTACGAACGAGTTGATAATGGCTTCAACCGTGTAAATCTGTTTATTCAAACCGGACAATTAACCGGCGAAGATATCCCCATAGAATTACAGAAATGGGTGGATTTGTACTGGGAAGTGTATGAAGGCAAAAAAGGGACTTTTGCATCTAAATTTGCCCTCGAAAGTGCCATCACATTGCTAGAGAAATTCGATCGCAAGCAGATGTACGAGAAGTTGAATGAAGCCTTTGATGAAGAATATGCCTATGCGCTGGCAGTAACCTATGGCAAAGAGTATGTGGCAATTTCTAGAGGATTTAACGCAGCAGTTTCATATCTCGATTCAGTGAAGAGCCTTTCTGATGAAGATAATATTCGCCAAACCTTCGATCGGGCTAAAATAAAACTTCACTTAGACAGTGCTTATGTAGAGCAAGCGCGCGATTTGCTCAGCCGCTACGAACGAAAGTTTGAAGATGAAGAGGATTACTCTTTTTGGTACAAAAACATCCGTTTTGATTTGTATGAGTTACCACCTGGAAAACCGATTCCTGATTTTGAGTTTGTAACGGCAGTTGGGGATACCATCAACCGCGCAAATATGCTTGGACAAATTTACGTGCTCGAATTTACCGAAATGGCGAGTAGATTGTATCAACAGCAATATGATGAAAGCACTGTTTTATATCAGTTGTATGGCCCACAAGGATTGAGTTATTTCACCATTCCATTCGATGAAAGTGTGAATACAATCATAGCTTTTTATGAAGAAAGAGATCGATTTTGGCCAATCGCCGACCCTCCATCGTTTGATAAACAACAATTGATGGATGATTTTAACATCCAGTATTTTCCAACTCGCATTCTTATTGATGCAGATGGAAACATCGTTCGAAAGTACTTAGGAGAAGAATTCGACGGGATTATTCCCGATATCACCAAAACATTAATGAACAACTAAAGCTAATGCGCCGATTTTTAATAGCCGGAAACTGGAAAATGAATTGTGGACCTGTTGATGCAGCCGAACTGCTCGAAGGACTTAAAAATGCTAAAAATGAAGTAGCTGAAGAGGTTGACGTACTTGTTTGTCCGCCATTTGTAAGCTTGGGGATGAGCGTAAACTACTTGCAGGATACCGATATCCATGTGGGTGCGCAAAATATCC
Source organism: Balneolaceae bacterium (assembly GCA_034669965.1). Lineage (GTDB taxonomy): Bacteria > Bacteroidota > Rhodothermia > Balneolales > Balneolaceae > HXMU1420-13. The sequence goes on from JAXMOK010000005.1 coordinate 32,501, forward strand.
ACTTCGAAGATAACGGTGCATTTACCGGAGAAATCAGCGCAAGTATGCTTACCGAGTGCGGTTGTTCGTTTGTGATTATCGGTCACTCAGAGCGACGGGAATATTTCGGCGAAACCGATTCATCGGTAAACAAGAAAATCAAAAAAGCGCTGGCGTTTGATTTGGTACCTGTGCTTTGCGTGGGTGAGAGTCTAGATCAGCGTAAGCAGGATATTCACTTCGACTTGGTGAAAAACCAAGTTACAGCTGCTTTGGAAGACATTTCAGGGAATGAAGCCCTTGATGTAGTAATCGCCTACGAACCAATTTGGGCAATCGGAACCGGTGAAACTGCATCCAAAGAACAAGCGCAGGAAATGCACGCTCACATCCGTGGAGTTGTAGCCGATCTGTATGATCAGGATACAGCCGATGAAATTCGGATTCTCTACGGTGGAAGTATGAAACCGGCTAATGCGGAAGAATTACTCAACCAACCTGATGTTGACGGTGGCCTGATTGGTGGTGCTTCGCTAAAAGCCGACAGCTTTGCCGAAATTATCAGCATCGCCGAGAAGTTATCGTAAACTTTGTCTTGAAAGTCCCCTCTTGAGAGGGGATTTAAGGGTGTGTCTCAATCCTTTAAACTAATCAAGTCGGCTACTTAAAATTTATTCTTCAAGTACCATGAAAATCAACGTACTTCTTATCGGCTCAGGCGGACGTGAACATGCCCTTGCCTGGGGAATTGCCAAATCGCCACTCTTGAACACATTGTTCGTTGCTCCTGGAAATCCCGGCACCGAATCGTTGGGCGAAAATGTATCTCTTGATGTTTCCAATCACGCCGAAGTACAGCAGTTTGTGGAAGAACATGACGTGAAACTTACGGTCGTAGGTCCCGAACAGCCTTTAGTTGAAGGAATCGCTGATCACATGGAAGCAGCTGGACATAAGGTATTTGGTCCGAAAAAAGCTGCAGCCATGCTCGAAGGCAGTAAGGAATTTGCCAAAGATTTCATGGCTCGGCATAACATTCCAACGGCAGCCTATAAAGTATTTGATCAAGACGACTTTGAAGCCGCCGCGGAGTACATCAAAAGCCAAAATAGCTATCCGGTGGTGTTAAAGGCAGATGGACTTGCCGGCGGAAAAGGTGTGCTTATTCCGGAAAGCGAAGCCGAAGCTATGGAAGCCTTGCAAGAGCTTAGAACAGGTTCGCTTAGCGGTGCTGCTTCACGATTGGTGATCGAAGAGTTTATGGTTGGCGAAGAAGCCTCTGTGTTTGCAATCTGCGATGGAAACAGCTTTAAAGTGATTGGGAATGCCCAAGATCATAAACGTGTGGGAGAAGGCGATACCGGACTTAACACCGGTGGAATGGGCGCTTATTCACCGGCTCCAATTTTAAGTGCGGAACTGCTTGCAAAGACAGAGAAAGAAATTATTCTCCCAACTATTTCCGGTATGAAGGCGGAAGGTTATCCATATACCGGATTCCTGTATGTGGGCTTGATGATTACTACCGAAGGACCAAAGGTGGTGGAATACAATTGCCGTTTTGGTGATCCTGAATGTCAGGTGATTATACCAAGAATGGAGTCGGATTTGTTGGAAGTATTGGTTGCTAGTACTAACACATCGCTGAACCCCCACTCCAAAGGTGACTTTTCAACCATGCACATCAATTTTGATCAGAAGTATCGTTGCACGGTGGTGCTGGCTTCCGGTGGATATCCGCAGAGTTACGAAAAAGGAAAAGTGATTTCGGGCTTAGATTCGGTTCAGGATGCGCTCATTTTTTATGCCGGCACAAAGCGCGATGGAGATCAGATATTAACCAATGGCGGACGAGTATTGAATGTGGTGGGCTCAGGAGATACCTTGAAAGAGGCAATTGAGTTGTCATACGCCGCCATTTCGAGAATCAGTTTTCAAGGTTCTTTTTATCGATCCGATATCGGTGCAAAGGGCTTGAAACATTTGGAATAGTGGCAAAGAGACAAAGTATTTAAGGCACAAAGATAAAATCTACATGCATTACATTTTAACTTCGAACTATTGAATAACCGGACTTAAATTGAAATTGAGCTCCCAAATTTTTAATGGAATAAGTCCCCTCTTGAGAGGGGATTTAGGGGTGTGTCTTATATTGGTACTGCTTGTTTTTTCACCGAAAATAATCGCGCAAAATTCCCAGATTATTTATTCCGGATTGCAGAACCCGACCTCGTTGTATGCAACGCAGGATCATGTGTTTTTGGTGGAATCAGGCAAGCATCGAGTGCTGAAGTTGGATTATGACGGCGATGTAGTAGCTACTTTGGGCGGACTTGGAACGGGTGATTATCAATTCGATCGGCCTGTTGATGTGGATGCCACAAACGGATTACAAATCTACATTTCTGATTACAGAAATCTGCGCATTCAAATTTACGATCGGCGATTTCGATTTCTGAGTTCGATTAAAACGGAAGTGCCTTTTACAAATCGACAAATGAAACCCACACAGATTGTGGTCAACGATTTTGACGAATTGTTTGTGTTTGATGATGTTTCAAAATCCATCTTAAAATTCGACGAAAACGGTAATTTTGTGGATAGTTTTGAGCTTGAGGGTGTTATCCCGTCAAACATTGAAGCGGATGGCGATCGCTTAATTCTTACGGATCGAAAAAATGAGCAAACCATTGTCATGACTCAAAATGGGATTTTAGGAGAACAATTTCCATTGGTGGATGAAGACACAGACATCATTCAGGAAGTTGAATTCGGGATATATGTCTTTAAATTATATGCCGATCGGGTTGAGAAAAGTAGAATTCAATGATCGATCCTTTTGATCCATCACAAACATTCGAAGAAAAAACTCTTCAAATCTTCGAATACCAAAAAACGAACAATCCGGTTTACCGACGATTTTGCGAAGCTCTCGGCGTAAATGACGCTATGTCGGTAAGTGATATTCCGTTGTTGCCCATTCAGGCGTTTAAAGATGCGATGGTAGTAACGGAACATTCAATACTCAATATTCAACAGGAAACGTTGAAGTTTGAAAGTTCGGGTACTTCAGGGATGCATCGAAGTAAGCACATTGTTGTTGATCCTGAAATTTATAGTCAATCCATCTTGAAAGGGATGAACCATTTTTACGATCTCGATAACTATGTGATACTCGCCTATACTCCAGGCTACGCTGAAAATCCGAATTCATCGTTAATCTGGATGTTAAACACGCTGATCGAAAACGATAATTCAGGATTGAGTCGATTTTTAGCGCTTGGTAAAGTGATTGAATCAGACTTACTAGATGAGATCACATCAAGCGGAAAAAAAGTGGTGTTGTTTGGTGCCGCTTTTGGGCTGTTGGATTTGATCGAGATGGGAAGCCCAGGTTTAACTGAAGATGCTGTTATACTGGAAACAGGAGGGATGAAAACCCATCGGCGGGAAATGACAAAAGAGGTTTTGCATGAAAAACTAGCTTCAGGCTTTAATCTGCCGAAAGAATCAATCCACTCGGAATATGGAATGACAGAGTTATTGAGTCAGGCTTACAGCCGGGGTTCGTTTTGGTTTGAGTGTGTGCCTTGGATGCAGGTTTCGATTCGAAATCCTCAAAACCCGATGGAAGAGATGTCAGCTGGAGAAGAGGGATTGATCGGAGTGATTGATTTAGCGAATATAAATTCGTGTTCGTTTATATTAACCGGCGATAAAGGCATACTACGAGAAGATGGGAAGTTCCAAGTGCTTGGGCGTTGGAACTCAATCAATCTCCGTGGCTGCAACTTTTTGATTGAAGACTAATGATTTTCACAGTCTGAAATCAATTTCACATAGTCATCCAGATCCGCCGGCTGGCGGAGAGGAACTGCACATATAAATTATTTTGAAGATTCTTCGCTATCGCTCAGAATGACAATAAAATCCCACATACAACAAATTGATAAAGCCACTCGGGCATGGTTTCGGGCAGATAATATCCAATTGAAAAAGGCTATTGACCAAACGGTAGCTGAGGGATTGTTCACTTTCGAGGATATAAAATTTGCGATTCGTACACTCAAGGAAAAAGTGGATGCAGGTCAGATTTTGGGATGGACAGAACGGGCAGGATTGAGCGAAGAGTATCATCAAAAAGGAAGAAAAGTGCCTTGTCTGCATGCCGGGAATTTGCCACTGGTTGGTTTTCAGGATGCATTGGGCACCATCTTATCCGGCGCTGATTATTATGGAAAACTCTCGAATAAAGATCCGTATTTGTTAGCCGCTTTTTTGGATGCGATGAAGATGGTCGGCTTATCAAACGACATTAGCTATTCGACAGATTTAAACTCATTTAAAGATTTAAAAGCAGACAAAGTATTGTTTGCCGGGTCGGAGCAATCGGTAGAGCCGGTAAAGCATAAACTATCAGAATTGAACGCTATAACTGATGAAACTGTATTTGACATTCGAACTGCCAAATTTTCTTTAGCCTACATCACCAGCGAAGAACCGGATGTTATAACGGATTTAGTAGAGGCAATTTTTCGATATGGTGGACAAGGATGTCGATCGGTGGCCGTAGTGGTTAGTCCGATCAAATTCTCGAAGTTAAAATGCCATTTTCAGGATTATATCGAAGCATTTTGGTTGAAAAATCCTCCGACTAAAAAGAACACCTCAGCGATTGAATATCAATTTGCCTACAACAAAGCCATTGAACGTGATCAAGCATGGCTCGATCACTTTTTGATTCAGGAAAGCGAAGATTTCCCCGAGCTGGATTCAATCTTGCATTGGGCAGAAGGGGATGAGAATAAGGTGAAAGAGTTAATTCAAAAATTCGGTGGCACTGTTCAAACGGTCTACACAGCCGGAGAAAAAATACCGGGATTAAAAACCGAATTTTTGAGCCAGGCCCAAACTCCCAACCTATGGTGGGAGCCGGATGGCAAGCCGGTTATTTGATAGATTTATGGCACAAAGGGACAAAGTATATCCTACAGTGAGCCCGGAATCTAGATTTAAAACAATAAATTTGTGTTCAATTCTAACTGAAAAAACGAGGTGTTTTACGTATTTTAGATCGATCAATAAAGTGTAAAATATGGAAACAGTAAAAGTATCACCGAAATTTCAGGTATCGATTCCAGCGAAAATCAGAAAGTCGTTGAATATCAAAGCAGGACAAAAAGTTCTTATGATTCCGATTGACGGCAGAATTGAAATGGTGCCAATTAAAGATGCCAAGTCTTTACGTGGAATCGCGAAAGGAATAGATCTGAACATTGAAAAAGAAGAAGATCGATTTTGAATGTTTTAGATTCATCATTTTGGCTCGAGTATTTCATGGATGGGCCAAATGCAGATATTATTGAACCAATCATATTAAAACCAGATACTATCATTGTTCCATCGATTTGTTTTTATGAAGTGTATAAAGTAACACTTCGCAAGTTAGGCAAAACAAAAGCACTAGATTGTATTGGACTCTTAGCTCTTTCGAAAGAAATATTCATTGATCAGGAAATCGCTCTAACAGCAGCACAAATTAATGCAGAGCGAAAACTCCCAATGGCTGACTCGTTGATTTATGCAACAGCTCTTAAATATGAAGCTTCTCTCTGGACCCAAGATTCAGATTTTGAAGGATTACCAGGGGTGAACTATTTCAAGAAGTAAGAAAGAACCAAGCACAGCGCAAACGCCAGATATTTGAAGGGAACCGGATGAGGTTTCAGTATTTTATTACAACCTCTTAATGGGAATTAAATGAAGATTAAAAATTCTATTCAATTTTGGTCCATTTCTTTTTCATATCAATTATTAGTTCACTATCGTTTGTAATTAACTTATATCTATTAAAAGATTGATGTTCAAGAAAATTGATAGCATTTAATAGATTCTCATCCAAAGACGGGATATGAATATCAAGATGTAAATCATCAATAATTGCTTTGGGGCCAGTAAAACTTTTATGGTATATGAATATTTCAGGGACTTTAAGGTAATTTGTACTCTCAATAATTGGGAGAAATTCATCATCGAATTGATAAGTGTTTAGTATAGTATTTGTATCTAAATCAATAACTATATAATCATATTTACTTCTTAGAATTATAATATTGTCAGAAAACTGATACTTAATTTCAGTACAAGGTTCGTTAAAAATGATATTTTCGGACAAAGTCAGAATATTAACTAAAAAGACTCCGTCGTTTTCATTGCAATTTAAATAGGTATTAGAATGATCAATCGTGACTATATGGCCACTTTTTATAGATATCTCTCCTTTAGGAATGACATAAGATTCGTGGAAAGGACTAACTTCGAAAATCTTCTTTTCCCAATGGTTGAAAAGAATGAAAGATGAATCGTTATCGAGTGTTTGAATTTTATAAGAACCATAACCTATATTTTGTTCAATAATATACTCTTCATTTTCTAAGTCAAATACTAATAAATAACTACAGCAAACATCCACATCATCTAAATCAATAATAAGTGCAATTGTGTTTGTTGATTCTGCTAAAGTATAATCTATGATTGATGGCCCTTTCCCCCATTCATCTAGGGGCAGTTCAATCTCGATCACATTACCAGATATTAAATCTTGAATTTGAAGAGTTTTATCTCTTGATGATGCTGTCTCTTTATAATCAACTTGTCTTACAATATAACTTAAGTTCTTGCTATACTTTGGCTTAGAACCTTTATAAGCTAGTTCGTCTTGTGATTCAATGAATAATTGGTTTACATAACCGACAGTTAATGACTGTGAATATTGAGATCTATAAGATCTGATTTTGAAATCGTAAAAAGAGTTTATATCCAAATTAGCAATCGTTGCCTTTCGGTTATCAGATGAAACTGTATCAATTGGTAAAAAGTCACTTTGATTCTCTTCTAAACTCTCAATTATAAATCCAGAAAAATCGTTATTTGAAGAAGTGGACCAACTTAATTCAATTTCGTTATCTGAAATTGGTTCAATTCCTTCTAAAGTAATGGACGGTAATTTTGGAGCGAATGGCCCAATTATTTTTGGCTTACCAATATTCTTTCCAATGAAGGGAGTAATTTCAAAACTAAATGGGAAAGAGTAATTCTGAATAAATTCAATAGGAATATCACTTACAGATGTTCTTAAAGATGATTTTAAAACATCTGAGTAAATTAAAACACTGTCTTTTGCAACAATTGAAGTTTCCAACTGCAACAATCCATGTAATTCGTCCACAAAATTAAATTCAGCTTTTGTAAGTGAATTGATATGTTCCGAATAGCTGAAACTTTTCAATAGAACTTTAGTCGTGTCATCATAGACAAATTGATCCATTCGAATGTTCAAATCAAATAATTCGAAACTAAGGTCAGTATCAAAACTCGAATTATTAAATTTACCTCTGAAAATTGTCTGAAGATATTCCCATTCTCTATTATCTGTTGATGATCGATTGATATAAATGTCAATCCCATCATAGTAGTCGACAAAACCAAAATTTGAATTTCTTGGATCGCTGTCATAAAAAATTACAAGCGTTCCTTGTAAATAATTCCAAAACATATCTTTAAAAGGGTGGAATTGAATTTCCTTTGTAATTTCATCCTCTGTATAAACAATAGATGAATCAGATAATTGGCGAAATGGTTTTAAGGAATAGCTTGTACCAACTGTAAACTTTTTAGTGCTATCTAGATATTTATTCGTAGTAGCATCTAAAGTATCAATAAAGATTCGCTCTGAATTTTCATTGTACTTTTTATATAGTAATGCACCATCATATAAGTTTGGGATATTCCATGATAGTTCCACATTTCGATTATCATGGATATCGACAAAAATGTTTGGATATTTGGGCAAATCAGGAACAAACTCTTCTGATAATGGATCATTCTCATTATCCCTCTCAAACTTTGGTTCCGTACCACATCCAGCTAATATGAATAGGATCAAACCTAACAGGAGAGCCCCTTTAAAAATTGAATCTAACCGTTGCATCACCCTCTACTTCAAATTCGATGTTAAAATTGTTAGTTCGGTAACCACCTTTGGGTTTTGACCAAAATGCATCAAAAATGTTTAATGCGTATAACCCAATGCTTGTACCTAATAATAGATTCTTCCTGGAATCTAAATCTTTGATTTTGCTTTGTAATGCTTCTAATTGGTTACCTAGCTCCAGTGCAGTTTGTTCATTACCAGTTGCATTGTATTGTTCCACTAGTACCTTGAAACGATCTTTTTCCAATGAATATTCATCCGTTGCATCCAAATAAAGATTGATAGCTAGTATATTACTGACTAAAAATGCGGCACCCTTTAAATACTGCTTTTTATAACCTTGGCTCAAACCGGGAATAGTAGATAATATTTGTGCAGTCGTTTTTTGTGGTTTTCGATAATGTTCAAATACTGAAAAAAGTGTTGAATTACTTACCTCAATTTCTTTACTCCCAAAATTCGGATTTACAAAGCGAATGGTATTCCACGTTGGTTGTAAATCAACGATTGCAGCTCCTGTACCTAAAAACTTATCGTTTTGGTAAATCTTAGTATTCGAATCTGACACAATTAACGCGTCTTTATTCAAAAGAGGTTTGATTGTCGGGTTTTCATGAAGCTTATCGGCTGGAACTTTATTCGAGGTCGAAAATTGACTATAGAATGTTACCGTTTTTCCATTGGCTATAAATAAGTCTCTGGCTGGAAAGTAATCGAATGGGGTTGCTAATTGTACTAAGTGATTGCCCGGGTTCACCTCAATTACAGCTTGGTTAGCTATCATTTTTGCATTAGCAAAATCTAAATCAAGAACCAGTAAGGCTGAGTCTACATTGAAACTGAATTTTATAAACGCCTGTTTATTTGCGGTTGGTTGAGCAAAACAGACCACTGAAAAAGTAGCGCAGAAAATCAGTGCTAATAATGGATGTCTAAAATTCATGGGTCAGTACCAAGGTTGGGTAAAGAGTGCCGTCAAAACCGGATGAAACTAGACTTGTAGAAACCTTGGTGCGATAATATCGTGTGGTTCCAATATTCATACTATCCCAAACGGTATACCCATAAATGAGCGCAATACCGGCGCCATATAAGAGTGACCTTCTTCGAGCATCCAGCATAATGTCACGTTGCGCATCGGCGTTTTCGCGATACTCGATGGCTTGCAGGGTATTTTCTGTTTCGTTATATCTCGATTCCCAGTTTTCGAAACTCGATTTTGCATTACCGAAAGTTTCAATTTCATTGATGAGTGGCGAGGTTAAAATCGCCAAGGCTGAAATGGTTAATACACTTTTAAATTTCTTTCGATGATGCCAATATCCTGCACCGGGAATAAAATAAAACCCCTTACTTTTAGGATGGATTTCGGCCATTTCATAACTGAACTCAGTGTATGTACCCGGACTTATCATTACATCCTTACTGTGCCATTTTTTGCCTTTACCAATTTCAATTTCGTACATGCCCGGTGCTAATAATGTATCGGTGTAATTTGTTGGAATTAATTCGCCATTAATTCTAAACATATTATCCGGGGTACCTCTTAATTGAAGATTATTCTGATACAAGATTGCATTATAAGAGCTTCTATATTGATTTCGATTGCGGAAACTAAAGTTAATTCCGGTCTGCACGGTGTCGCCAGGCAGAATTGTTACACGAGTACGCCAATCGTTAATGGTGTTCCATACTAATCGAATAGAATAGCTACCGTTTGGTAATAGTATTGCTTCATTATTTTTAAGCTTATATGGTTTGTAAAAATCCTCATCCACTACCACATAAAACTCATCGAGGTTGGTGTTGATTTGAACCCAGCCTGAATCAGCAACAGAATCGCCTGATTGAGCATTTGCAACGTCACCTGATAGAATACAGATCAAAAGGAGAGCGTGAAGATGAAGAAGCGTTTTCTTGAAATTAGTCATTAATTAGTTCCCAGTCGTTGCCGTTAAATGTGACGGTAATAGTTTCTGTAAACACAATAGATTCGCCGAAACGGATAAACCCTATTTTATAAGAATAATCTTTGTCAACATGTTGATATCGATGAGTAATACTATTCATCGAAGAATCCAGCCAACCCACTTGAGTAAAGTCATTTTGAGATGATTTTTGTAGATAGAGAATGGCATAATCGAAGCAAGGGATCAACTCAAAGCTAAGAATATGATCCCAAGTTAGTCCTATTTTTTGCGAAGAGAATTCGAAAGTGGATGGGGCTGAGTGTGGGTTGGGATCATCCTTACATGCGCTTAAAATATTCGATTCTGTATCCCAGCTTTCCGAAAATTCTCCTGTCGCCCCTATAATCTGAAATCGGAATATTCCATCAATATCATAACCGGATGTATGAATAAAATTAGTAATATAGCCGGAGCCATAATCTAATTTCACCGATCCGTAATCTTTATAATTAACAGAATCAGGAGCATAAGACAGTTTAAGTGAGGCTTCGCTTAAGAAATTATGGTCCCAATAAATCCAAAATGCACCTTCTCGGTTTATAAATCGGATATTAGAAACCTCTTGTATATAACTGATGCGAGTGGTATCAGAATAAATGCGATAGAATGTGTTATTGTTCAATGTTTGTGAAACAACATGTGCATTTTCTGATCGTAGCTGATTTATGTCAACTTCTTGCGGTAGATCTAAAAATGATGCTATACCAAGTTGTAGGTCAGCGTTAACATTGGTTTGGATATTTGAAAAATATCCGTTCGCTTGTGTTATAGCTATAGGATGATCTGAGTAATCGAATCCGTCTGTTAAATCGAAGATGGCATACCCATCTATATTTTTTGGATGTTGATCTTCCAAGACCAGCTTATTCTCTAAATAATCAATGGAAGTTACCCTAGGTTTTTTAAGCTGAAAATCTGGAGATATTAAATCAATAGTATTACCGGTGGGTGTTTCGGGCACACATTGAACCGTTAAGTACAAAATCAGAATCAATGAAAAACACGGTGTAAAACTTCTATTCATCATGCATGATTTAGTTGTTCTACAAGTTCTGGCGAACCACTTCGCTCTCTATTACTGTTTCTTCACCATATCTAATACCTGCTGCTTTTATGTCTACCCATCTAGTATCTAAAGCTTGCAACAAAGTGTTACTTTTTAACTTCGAATGGCGACTAATTAATTTGAATTCAGGATCTTCGTTAGTTCGTTGATAGAGAAATACTTCATCGTAACATTCTTCCATCATATCCCAATTAACTCGAACGTAATTTATACCACCGAAAGTAAGACGTTCAGTATTTATTGTTGGAGCTGTGATGGGGGAAGGTTGCTCATCACAATTTGAAAATCGATTGCTACCTGTTGAAATATATTCCGATTCATACGAAAAAAAATACTTGAACTTATGACGAAACACTCCATTAAGGTCACCTTCGAACCGTGTTTGAAAATCAGAAAGTTTTAAGGATGTTTTTTGGGAAGGCGAATTTGACAATACTGGTTCAAAATTCAGAGAATCAGGGGCATATTCTACAGATATTCGAAAATTCGGATTATAAAAATCAGGTTGATAAAGCACATAGTTCAATGCATTATTAAATGTAATACCTGGTTTTAATTTTTCCGGCGCAAATGTGAAATAGGCAAAGTCTGAGTAGATTCGCACCTCTTCAAATTCGTAATACGATCGTATTGCATAGGTTTGAGGTAATTCCAGAAAAGCTGCATCGATAAAGGCGAGTCCTATAGTTCCATTAATATCGAATTTTAAATCATCGTTGAGTTCATCATCAAATACCAAAAATAATTCTTGCCCGGTAACTCTAGAGGCCGGTTGTAAATCCATTCTCACTTGCATGTTTCCACTTGGGAGGCGAGTTACAGAAAAGTTCTGTGGAGTGGGGATTTCATAGTTTTCAGAAATTGGATCAGAAATATTACCTGTGGGCGTTTCGGGTACACAAGCCAATACTGACAACATTATGGATAGAAAAATTAACTTTGTGCCCTGTTTTATCATCGATCTAAAAAGATGTTAGTGAAGTACTCAACCCGTTCCGATTCCTGTCCATCTAAACGTAAAAATAGCTCCATATTGTATGGCTCCGTAAAACTGTCTAAATCACCGAATGCAGTATAAAACTGTGTATTTCTATTGAAAAAGACGGTTGTATCTTCAACGATGGATTCATTGTTATCTCTTAAAATCACCCGGTAAGCATCTGCAGATATAGATTCATCAAAATAGACGTAGATAGAATCCATCCCCTCGTAAACATTGGCATAATTTGGAGCTCCTAAATCAAATTCCAATTTCCATGTATTAGAATAAACGAATTCGTTGTTATCTGAGTCGTTAGAAATTTTCGCTCTATAAGTGATTCTGTCACCAAGAGAAAGATCTACATCATCCCAGAAGAATTCTGTTTCTACATCTACTTGAGTAATTGAGGAATAACTCCCGTTGTTTACTTTCTTTTCAAGGTCGATGGTGGTAGAAGAAAGATCGCTTGAAACATCAGTTGTTTTGATAACAAGTTTTGCGTCTGAGCTATTTAAAAAACCAATAAATAGCTGTTCAATTTTTGTGTCAAATTTTGTGATTACATCACTTTCTACCCATTGGGAATACACGGTGTCGATATCAACATCTGCAAAAAAGGTGCGCACTCTAAATTGCTCTTTTTCATTTTGAATGTTTTTAACTTGAAAGGAGTAGGCCTGCTCTTCAAATAGTTCTAATTCTTGGAATTCATTTGATTCAAAATTGTATCGTTCAATCTCAACTCCATTAAATACTCCATATGGCTTCACTATGGGGACGCTCCAAATTAATCGGTAGTCTAGAGTTCCGCCAATTCTTCGCGCATCTATCACTAATACATTAACCGAAGTGGGTGGGGCAACCTGAAATTCGCTACTTATCGGATCAACGGGATTTGCTTCTAAAGTGGGTAATTCTCGACAAGAAAGTGTTAGTGCAATAAGTGAAATTGATAGTAAGATTGGGAAAGTTTTCATCAGTTCGTGCCTCCTAATCTAATATTAAACGACACTGTTGGTCGTAACGAAACGGGATCTAATGAAGGCAGTACATTTAATTTTTTGGTGTAATAGCCACTCTTCGGTTTTTGTAAGCCGTGATAAGTTGTGATAACATATAACGCAGCCATTCCGGATAAAATCATCGAACGGCCTGTATTCAACTCCTTCATCCGATTTCTTGGAGTCTGCATATTATTTCGTAACTGTATCGCTAACGCTGTGTTGTCGGTATTCTGATATTGGGCATTCAATTTATTGTAGTCGGTTTCAGCGTCTAAAAAATCTGCATGATTTGTTTTTAATAATACACCCAAGCCCATAAAGGCAATATAAGTCAAGAAAGCTCTTTCGTATTGTTTGTTCGATAAATATGCGGCTCCGGGTAGGATTTTCAGTTTCCCAAAATCATCGGGGTTTTTATGAAACCGATTTATGTGTTTTACTTCACCTATATCTGACTTAAAAGTGAATTCAATTTCGCCATCCTCGGGGTGAATTACCTTTAATTGGTGTTTACCGGGCGATAAAAATAGTTGAGTAGTTCCTGTTCCTACATACTCACAATCAACATAAATTTTGCCATCTGCTTCGGTTGTAAACGATGTGTTATAGCCATTTTGGAGTACTTGAAAAGATGTTTTCGCCTTTCGGCTAAATTGATTGAAGTTATAGAATTTATAGGTTGTAGTATCAGGCTCAACCAAGGCATAAGAGATCACATCGTTCATCACTTCGTTTACTAATCGCAGCTGTTTATAACCAACGTTCACTTCAATACTATCACCGGATTCAACCAAATGCCGATCTTCGTAATTGTTATCAACTACTACGAATAGATAGGGGAGATTAAATTCAAATTCTATCCACCCTGTTTCTTCTTTTTCATTTGAAGTTTGTGCGAATAAAACGGTAGATGTGATAATTAGTAACCCAAATGTATTAAGAAAGTACCGAGCCATTAAATTTAGATAGAATTAGAAATTTACAGTAAGATTAAACTGAGGAGCTACCTCTCCTAACCGGTTAAATGCTTGCACATTAAATTGAATAGGTGGCGTTTTATATCCTTCTTTCGGGCGCTGTAATGTTTTGTACGTGGTAGCCGCATATATGACACCTGCCCCTATAATTGAAAAAGTTCTACGGCGCTTAAATTTCTTGATGTCGGAATCGAAATCTGCAAGTTTTTTATCATGTAATGGACCCGTTGTGGGATTCCACCTCATATAAAGGTCTTTATCCTTTTGAATTTGGTTAGCTTCAGCTGATGCATAGCCCTGATAATATAAAAGAGTGGCCAATCCGGAGATTGTTAGAAAAGCGCTCTTATTTTTGCCATCTATGATATATCCTAAACCGGGCACCAAACGGGCAATTTTGGGAGTGTCTCTGTAATCGTTGAAATAGTGATGTTCGTCTTTAGGATTATCAATCGCTGCATCGATTTTTACGAAGATGGTGCCATATTCCGGATGATTGATAAACAACTCATGTTCACCGTGAGCTATCAAAACATTGACCTGTGTGTAGCCAACCATTTCTTGATTGATAAAGATTTCAGCGCCCTCTTCCGAATAAATCGACACATTGTAACCAGTCATTATAGTTTGATAAGAGCTTCGTGGCTCAACGTTTTTGGGTCGTGAAAAATTAATTTGCTTCCCGTTTACCTGATTCGCACTCACGATTGCGTCAAATTGTGTATCGTGAAAACCCTCTTGAACTCCCCGGAAATTATGCACGCCAACGGGAACTTGAATGGTGTCGCCAGCAGTATAGTAAATAGGACTGCTCAGTTCGTCGTCTATCAACAGAATGAACTCGTCGATATTACTAAGTATGGTGAAACTGCCCATTTGGGGGTTCTGTTCGGACTCTTGTGCCCTAGTATTTGATGAAGCCTCAATTACCCCAATCAAACCCAACAAAAGCAAATACTTCATGAAAGAATGGCTAGTTAACGCGAATAAAATTATTTAACCAAAAATAGAAAAGAATCAATAAAATAAAAGTAGAATTGGGAGAGAGTGAAGTCTAGGTTCAATGTTCAATGTTCAATGTTCAATGTTCAATGTTCAATGTTCAATGTTCAATGTTCAATGTTCAATGTTCAATGTTCAAATATGGGTGATCAGTTATAGGACTTAGTGCTTTTGGCTTTTATGGGATTGTGACTAAAGATTCTATCTATTGAGCAGAGACTTCAAAGCTTGAGGTTCGGCTATACATGCCATTGAAATTAAGAACAGTAGAACTGATTCGAAATCGATCATTTCCGGTTAATGAAGTTTTTTCTACAGCATATGATTGAACTCTAAATCCCAGCTTGTCTATTAACTCCCAATCATTATTTACAAATTTCTCCACCAACACAGAATCGGAGTAATGATAAACTGGATAGGCGTGCCAATTGAAAAATAAGTGATCGTTGGTTGTGTATTGAGACCGGTAATCCAACCTGCCGAACTCAACATTAATAGTATCAATTACCTCTGCTTGTAATATTTCGCCATCGAGAATACGCGATTTGATATATATGGTATATGGATATCCCAACTCTTTAGATGTGTCGATGAAAAAGGTTTGTTCTGGATCAAGCTCAGTAATCTTTATCAAACTATCGGACGTGTTAGATGAGTGGTCGAACATACGTTGTTCAATTATATATGCATCATTTTGAATAGAGCCATCCGTCCAGTTTACAATTACTCCAGAGCCATTCAATTTATATGAAGAATCATGGATGTAGGGAATTCCGGCATTTCTGTCGTTTATATTATCGCGTTTATAATCCGGTGCTGAAATGCAATTGCCAAGCACACATACTAATAGAGTAAAAAAGAATAAATTTTTCATCACAGATTAATACTAAGGGTTCCGCCTAATTGATTAAAGCCTATGGTATCTAGATAAAACTCGATAGGCTTTTTCTCGCGATACCCGAGTTTTGGTTTGCTGAAAAATGCATCCAGCACATTATAGCCATAGATGGATAAGCCAGTTAAGAGCGACAGATTTCTTAACTTAGTTTTCGATTCAATTTTACTGTTAACACGATCTAAATCATCGCCCAACGCCGTAGCTTCATTAGAGTTATTACTTTCGTTATAGGCTTGACGTATATCATCAAATTCACTTTTATCTTTTCGATAAGCCAGTTCAAAAGTAACAGTTGAAGCAACGACTAGAGCAATTCCAGTTCGTATTAGTAAGCCTTTAATTTCTTGGTTCTTATAATGTTGGCTCGCCCCCGGTACAATTGATAGCCATCGAGCTTTCTTTTGATCCGGTTTAACATAATTCTCAACTATTAAAAATGACCGGTCTGAGTTGCGAAAGCTTGATTGTTTAGCGTCAAATAATGATCCATCCTGATTCTTAATCTCCGCTCTAAATAATTGACTACCAATTTCGGTATTTGTGAATGTGTAACCGAATCCAATTTGCTCGTCATCTAAAAATAGGGCTGATTCATCGTCGGAAATCAATAATATGTTTGAATTTAAATAATAGCGCGCGGCGTAATTATGTTGCAGAAATTCTTTCGAAATGGGCTTCAAATCAAACTCATGCGAAACAATCACCAACGAGTCTTCTTTTAGTACAAATTGCTCCTCAAAAAGGTAATCCTGAAGAATAGAAAGTTTAATTGATGTGCGACCGGTAGTAACTGAAATAGTCTCACCGTTCTTAATAATACGAGCCTCATCAAACTTATTGTTATGAATCAACAGCACTTCATCAACATTTAAATCGAATTTGATGCTGCCATAAGTAGTAGAATCAGTTTGCCCCAAAACTGCCCCTGTACTAATCAATAAACCCAAAAAAAGTAAAGGGGTTTTAAATAAACATTTAATCATTCGGTAAATGGCCTAGAATAGTATTATTTTTGAGGACTATTATATTGATCTATTTTACCAAATAAAACAAAAACTTACTCGCTAAATGCACTCCTACAATCCAGCTGAAATCGAACCAAAATGGCAAAAATACTGGCTCGAAAATAAAACGTTTAAAACGCCTACCGATCGAACAAAGCCGAAGTTTTATGTGCTGGATATGTTTCCTTACCCAAGTGGAAGTGGATTGCATGTAGGTCACCCGGAAGGATACACGGCCACCGATATTCTTGCACGATATAAGCGAATGAACGGGTTTAATGTGCTACACCCGATTGGTTGGGATGCATTTGGCCTCCCGGCAGAACAATATGCGGTGAAAACGGGAACGCATCCGAAAATCACCACAGAAAAAAACATTAATCGCTTTCGCGAGCAGCTACAAGCTATTGGTTTTAGCTACGATTGGGATCGTGAAGTAAACACTACCGATCCAAATTACTTTAAATGGACACAGTGGATTTTCCTGAAGTTGTTTGAGCAAGGTTTAGCCTATGAAGATGAAGTGGCCGTAAACTGGTGCCCTGAGTTGGGAACGGTATTAGCGAATGAGGAAGTGATAGATGGTAAAAGCGAAGTTGGTGGATTTCCGGTAATTCGCAAACCAATGCGCCAGTGGGTATTAAAGATTACTGCCTTTGCCGAGCGCTTGTTGAACGATTTGGATGAACTCGACTGGCCGGAATCGCTAAAAGATATGCAGCGAAACTGGATCGGGAAGTCGATTGGTGCAGAAATCGATTTCAAAGTGGATGCATTTGATGAAAATATCCGAGTGTACACCACTCGCCCGGATACCATTTTTGGTGCTACCTATATGGTATTGTCACCGGAACATCATTTAGTAGCAAAAATCACAACCGATGAGCAGAAAACAGCTGTAGGAGCCTATCAAGAGGAAGCGGCGAAGAAATCTGATTTAGATCGTCAAGAGCTCAATAAAGAAAAAACAGGCGTGTTTACGGGTGCCTATGCAATCAATCCAGCTAGTGGGAAGAAAATCCCAATCTGGATTGCCGATTATGTGTTGGTGAGCTACGGTACAGGCGCGATTATGGCCGTTCCCGGTCAGGATGAACGTGACTGGGAATTCGCTGAAAAATTTGAGTTACCGATTATTCGAACGGTTCAGCCTGAAGAAGGCTTCGATGGAAAAGCTTACACAGGCGAAGGTCCGGCAATTAATAGTGATTTTTTAAATGGGATGGAAATTACCGAAGCCAAAGCTAAAATTATTGAATGGCTGGAAGAGCAAGGCGCAGGTACTAAAGCAGTAAATTATAAATTGCGTGATTGGTTGTTTTCACGTCAGCGTTATTGGGGCGAGCCGTTCCCGATCATTCATGTTGATGGTGAAGCACAAGCAGTTGGATACGATGAATTACCGCTCGAATTACCTGAAGTGGAAAAATATCAACCTACCGGTGATGGCGAGCCTCCTTTGGCAAATGCTACCGATTGGGTGAATACCACCGATCCAAAAACAGGAAAACCAGCCAAACGAGAAACCAACACCATGCCGCAATGGGCCGGATCATGCTGGTATTATCTCCGATACATTTCTCCCGATTGGGATGGAGGTCCGGTTGATCCTGATTACGAAAAATACTGGATGCCGGTAGATTTATATGTGGGTGGAGCTGAACATGCGGTGCTGCACTTATTATATGCACGCTTCTGGCATAAAGTGTTATTCGATTTGGGAGTAGTTTCCACAAAAGAGCCATTTCAGAAATTGGTAAACCAAGGGATGATTCTTGGCGAAATGGAATTCACTGCAGCGGATGGCAGTAAAATAACCGAAGATCAGGTTGAAAAGCGTGGAGATTCCTTTTATCAAAAAGGAACAGATCTTAAAGTGGATGCTCGAGCTCATAAAATGAGTAAAAGTCGTGGAAACGTGATTAACCCCGATCACGTAATTGAGCAATTTGGAGCCGATTCTTTACGACTCTATGAAATGTTTATGGGACCACTGGAACAGGTAAAGCCATGGAGTACCAAAGGAGTAGACGGCGTAAATCGCTTTTTAAATCGTGCTTGGCGTTTATTGGTAGATGAAGAAACTGGCGAGCTTAAAGTAAGTGATGTTGATGCTGACAAAGATCAACTGAAAATATTACACACTGCTATTAAAAAGGTTACTGAAGATGTTGAGGCTATGCGTTTTAATACGGCAATCTCTGCACTTATGATATTTGTAAATGAGGCAAACAGCTGGAAGTCGGTACCAAATTCAGTTGCCAATGATTTTGTTAAACTCCTCAATCCATTTTCTCCTCATATAGCAGAAGAGCTCTGGAATAAACTTGGTAACGAATGCACTATTTCATACACAGATTGGCCGGCATTTAACGAAGAATATTTGAAAGAAGATGAGATAATGTATCCCGTTCAGGTGAATGGAAAAGTTCGTGCAGATATTTTCGTGCCCGCTGATAAAGCTAAAAACAAGGACTACGTGCTTGAAATAGCCAAAAGTGAAAACAAGGTTAAAAAATATTTGGCTGAAGGAAATTTAGTGAAAGAAATATTCGTGCCCGGAAGAATTATAAATTTTGTAGTAAAATAATCAGATTTTTGGCCGATAATATGGAGGAATCGCCAAAGTGCAGACTTAGATTGGTACAGAATTTAGTTCACATATGATAAATCAAATCAATAACAATTTAGACGAACGAATAGTAAATGCTGTGTTAGATACAGCAATTAGTATTTGCGCTATTGATAGTGATGGGTTGATCGTACAAACGAATTTTAAATTCAATCAGCAATTAGGCTATAATGAAGGAGAACTGCTACACTCTAATTTTTTCGACTTAATTCCCGACGATTATAGAAACATTGAGTTAGAGATGGATGCTCACTTTTGGGCAGAACAATTTGGTTACGATTCTGTTTTTAAAATTGAACGGAAAGACGGTACTCATCTATATTTCGAAGCTACGTTTACATACTTAGAAGATGATTCTTCACCACTTAAAGTAGCTACTTTAAACGATGTAACTGAAAAAGTTGAGCGCGAAACGCAACTTAAAAAGACCAATGCCTTTTTATCAACTATGATAGACTCGGCACCTATTGGCGTTGTTTTGATCGATCAACACGGGATAGTAGAATCCTGGAACGAACATGCTGAAAGTATTTTTGGCTGGTCGAGTGATGAGGTTATTGGTAAAATGTTACCCTATGTACCTCCGCACAAAAGAGACGAATTCGATGAAAATTTGAAAGAGGCTTTTTCCAGAGAAGAGAATTTCATGTTAGAATTGGAGCGAATGGATAACTATGGGGAAACTATCTACCTCAGAGAATTCATAACGCCTATAAAAACTGATAATGAAACGGTTGAAAATGTTTTATTACTCATAGAAGATATTACCGATACCACCCTTGTACAGAAAGCGCTGATAGACAGCGAGATGAAGTATAGAAATTTGGTAGAGGCCAGCAATGATTTGATTTTGAAAACAAATCTGCGTGGTATGATCACGTTTACAAATCAGGCTGCAAATGATGTGCTGGGATATACACCATTCGAGATGATTGGGAAAAACTCTCTACGGTTTGTACATGAAACGGCTAAGAAAGATTGGTATAACATCTATAAAGAGCTAAAACTTGGTAAGAGTTTTACGAATATAGATTTACACTTGCAAAATGCAAATGGCGAAAAAGTAAGTGTAAATGCAAATTTCCAATCTACGTTAAACGAAGAGGGTGATGTAGTAGGCTTTAGCTGCTATGCCGCTGATATATCCGATAGAATAAACTATCAGAACCATCTGGAATCGATGGTAAAAGAGAAAGAAATTCTGATTAAAGAAATTCATCACCGGGTGAAAAATAACCTGGCTGTAGTTTCGGGATTACTTTCGTTGCAGTCTACGACGCTTAAAAGTGAAGCAGCTAAACGTGCGTTTTCCGAAAGTCAAGCACGGATTAAATCCATTGCTACCATTCATGAGAAACTCTATCAAAATGAGTTGTTTACTAATGTTGAGATAAAAAATTATTTGGAACAGCTTGTTAAGGATATTAGTAACGCCTACCGAGATCCGAATAAAAATATTACCACGAATGTGGTAGGCGATGAAGTGCATCTAAATGTAAATCAAGCAGTTCCTTTTGGAATTATGTCGAACGAATTGCTGATCAATGCACACAAATATGCATTCGAAAATCGCATATATGGCGAGATTGAAGTTAGAATTGAAAAAAATGAAGAAGGCCAAGTTACTGTATCGGTTGCGGATAATGGAGTTGGCCTCCCAGATAACTTCGACTCTAACGAAGATGGGACATCGTTAGGAATGATTTTGATTCGAAGCTTAAGTACCCAACTTGATGCTCAACTAAAGGTTTTTAGAGAAAACGGAACCCGTTTTTCAATCTCGTTTATTCCTGATGAATAAAAAAGGCCTCCAATCGGAAGCCTTTCTTTCTTATAAATAATGTTTTATTACTACCGTTCGCTAATCGATACGTACGGTTTGTTTTTTTCGCCAACATAGAGTGCACGAGGGCGAACCAATCGGTTGTTTTTAGATTGTTCGATAAAATGCCCTGTCCAACCGGAAATTCTACTCATCGCAAATATACAAGTGAATAAGTCTGGTTGAATACCCATCGAGTAATACACTGTTGCCGAAAAGAAATCTACATTTGGATCGATGTTTTTCTCACTTTTCATGGTGTTCAGCATGTCCATCGACCACTTGTACATTCTTTCCTGGCCGGTCTCTTCACTAAGCTTTTTAGCCATTTTTTGCAGGTGATATGCACGAGGATCGAATACCTTATACACACGGTGACCAAAGCCCATAATTTTTTCTTTTTTAGTCAACTTGTCTTTGGTAAAAGCAACGGCATCAGCGTTTTCACCTTGATCAGCAAGTTCAAGTAAAGTATTCATTACTGCGGTATTTGCTCCGCCGTGTAATGGTCCTTTAAGCGAGCCAATAGCACCGGTTACTGCAGAATACATGTCAGACATGGTGGCACAGATTGCTCGGCAAGTAAAGGTAGATGCATTCATGCCATGCTCGGCATGCAAGATCAAGCAAAGGTCTAGTGTTTTTTCGGCTTGTTTTCCTGGTCGTTCCCCGTTTAACATATACAAGAAGTTGTAAGCGGTACTTCCTTCCGATAATGGTGATACCATGGTTTCACCACTTCGAATGCGTGAAAATGCAGCAATTATCGTTGGCATTTTAGCTGTGATGTTAATTGCCTTTTCATAAAAAGAATCGTCAGGTAAATCAATGTCCGACTCCGACAGCATGGATACTGCTGAACGCAGAACCGCCATTGGATTCGATTTTATATTTACTGAGTGTAGATAGTCGATAATTACTTGTGGTAATTCTCTGCGCGTTTGAAGCTTCTCCTGTAAAGCGTCTAATTCCTCTTGATTTGGTAGTCTATCGTTCCAAAGTAAAAAACAAACTTCTTCGAATGTGCTATTTTCAGCGAGTTCATCGATGTTATATCCTTCGTAAATCAATTCCCCACTTTGTCCGTCAATACTGCTTTTAGTGGTAGAAAATGCAACAATACCCTCAAGTCCCTTATTAATATAGGGGTATTTAGTTTCATCAAAGCCAGTGTGTAGGTCGTTAGACATCGTTTATTCCTTTAAATTTTTATAGTTCAATACAGGAGTTATTCAGACAACAGGAATGCTTTTCTTGACCAAAAAATTTCCCGATTCCGATACTTTTCAAGAAGTACAATTTACATAAACAAGTGGAAAATATTAAACAGTAAAAAAGCGGTTTTACGCATTGAAACCTTAAGGATTATGAGCCGTAATTTTCGCCTGAATTAATCAGATTTTATGAGCTCGTATCAGTTCGACATTCTCGGTGGATTACATTTTGCCTCGGCACTGTTAGCCATGTTTTTTGGGGCATTCGTCTTGTTCAGAAAAAAGGGTGGATCAATCCACATAAAAGCAGGGTATGCTTATTCAGCATTGATGTTACTGTTAAACATAACTGCACTTCTTATTTACAAGCTGTTTGGCAAGTTTGGGCCATTCCACATTGCTGCGGTAATTAGCTTAGTAACTTTACTTGGTGGGCTTATCCCTGCTTATCTACGTAAACCCAAACATAATTGGCTCGAGTTTCACTATGAGTTTATGAACTGGTCGGTGATAGGATTGTACGCCGCTTTTTGGTCAGAGACCTTTAGTCGGTTTTTTCGATTTGCCGGCTTTTGGGTTTTGGTTGCAACCGCAACTGCAATTACGGTGGCCGTAGGTGCTTACCTTTTAAAATCCCGAAAGAAAAAGATTCTTGGGAAATATCAACCACTTGTAAGTGATTAAATTTTCGATTTAGATGCTTCCCAATATCGATCCATCTCTTCGAGGGTTGCTTCTTTTAGTGGCTTTCCTTCTTCTTTAAGAGATTGCTCAACAAATCGAAAACGAGTTTCAAACTTTTTATTGGTTAAACGGAGGCTGTCTTCTGCAGTGAGATCAAAAAACCGAGCTACGTTTACAAGGCTGAATAAAAGATCGCCAAATTCATCGGCTTGATCTTCTTTAGATGAGGTTTCTAATGTTTGCTTAAACTCAGCTAATTCCTCTTCCAGCTTTTCCCATGCTTGGCGCCATTCCGGCCAATCAAAGCCTACATTGGCAGCTTTCTCTTGCATTCGTTGAGCTCTGATTAAGGCAGGAAGATGAGCTGGAAGTCCATCTAAGGTGCTTTTTTTGCCTTCTTTAAGTTTGATGTTCTCCCAGTTCTCAGCTACTTCGTCTTCACCTTTTACTACTTGCTCGCCAAAAACATGCGGATGGCGAGTTATTAGTTTATCCATCAACGTATAAATCACATCGCCTATATTAAACTCAGCCTTTTCATTAGCCATATTGGTATGGAAAACCACATGAAGAAGCAGATCGCCGAGCTCTTTCTTAAATTCGTCAAAATCCTGATTGTCGATGGCTTCAATGGCTTCATAAGCCTCTTCAATCAAATTATCTTTGATACTTTCGTGCGTTTGCTTTCGATCCCACGGACATTCTTTTCTAAGGATGGAAACAAGTTCAACAAGATCTTCGAATTCGCGGCTGGGCTGCATACTAAATGTTAAGTGTTGAGTTTTAAATGTTAAATGAAAACCAATTTACCACTTAACATTTAGCATTTTACATTGAATTATGTTTTTCTCTTTTTCTTTTTGGCAGCAGGGAACAGGATGTTATTCAAAATCAATCGATAGCCCGGACTGTTTGGATGAAGTGCTAAATCAGTGGGCGGATCATTAACGCGGTGCGTATAGTCTTCGGGGTCGTGACCGGCATAAAATGTAAAGGTTCCATTTCCATAATTCCCGTGTAGGTATTTTACTTGTTCACGGCCGGGTGCTTCTGCCAATACCACTACCGATGATTTTACTTTTTCGGTGCGAAAGGCAGTTGTTTGCCCATAAAACCCTTTGATGCTGCTCACATGATTTTGAGTTAGCATTGTGGGTACTGGATCCCATTTTGCAGAAAACTCAAACAACGTAAAGAAATCTAAACTTTCATCTACCTCACGAATTGCCACAGGTACATCCACATCGGCGTGCTCATATTGGTACGGACTCAATTCAATATTGAAATCTTTAAAAGCGAAAGTTTTGGCGTAATCCAATAACTCTTGTGCATTTGGATCAACAGGGTCGCCATCAAAAGGAGAGGGCGCGATATCGATATTTTCAGCGGCTAGGGCAATATCAAAAGTGTCGGTTCCGGAACACATCGCAAATAAAAATCCACCATTGCCCACATATCGTTTAATTTCGCGAGCTACTGCTTTTTTCTGTTCACTAACCTTAGCAAAGCCCAGTTCAGCGGCCATAGCTTCCATTTGCCGAACCTGTGTGATATACCATGGCGTGTTACGATAATTACCCCAAAACTTCCCGTATTGTCCGGTAAAATCCTCGTGATGGAGATGCAGCCAATCATATTGATCCAATTCGCCGGCCAGCACTTCGATGTCCCAAATCTTTTCATATTCTACCTCGGCATAGGTGAGAGCCAGGGTAACGGCATCATCCCAAGGCAAAGCCTGGTCGGGGGTATAAACGGCAATTTTAGGGGCTTTTTCGAGATTTACAACCGATGTGTTTGCACCAGGAGATTCCACTTGGTTTACGATGGTGAGCGCTTCGGATGAACTAACTGTTTGCAGGTTTACATTACGTAAACGCGCTTTTCGAATGATGTCATTTTCGGCTACAATTAAGAATGAACCGCCTCGATAATTCAACAACCATTTTGCTTTAAATCCATCTGAGATATGATTGAATACTACTCCATAAGCTTTCAGATGATCGGTTTGAGAGGCATCCATAGGTATGAGCACCTGTTGTTGTGCTTGAATTAAATGTGGCGAAAGAAAAACAAGGAGTACAAATACAATTCGCTTCATCATATTAAGAAGGGGTTTTTGGGAGTGATTGTAACCGTTGGCGGGCATAAGGAGCATAAAATCCATCAGGAAATTCAAGAATTATTTGCTCGTACAATTCAGTACTGGTTATTACAGGAATTTCTCTTGTGCATGTTGTGCTGAAAAAACATTGAGCTGCTGCAATTACCGAAACGGAATCGGAGCTGATGGGATATGCGCCAAAAGATTCAGATTTGCGAGCTCGTATCCAAAGTAAATCTTCGCGCAAAGGAGTACCAGCTCCTGAATCAAGAAATTCATTTAAGTGCATTACAAAATCTGGATTAGTGCCGTCAGAATAGTCAGCTATGGCGAGCAAAATATCATCTTTAAAGATGGTTTCAGGGAATTGATCCAAGAAATCCAGCATGTTATTAAAGTTATAATCATAGGGATTTGATTGCAGTTCTTTAATCCCGGTTGCAAATAAAGTTAGTTCGGTATTCGTGGAATCTATGTTAGAGCCTTCTTGAAGCCAAAGTCGAAGTTGTAGTGCATCGTTGGCGTAGTACGAAGTGTTTTTACGCCCCAGCGTTTTTAGTTGGATGGTGGCAAATTCAAAATCACCGGCAAAAAAATCAGTGAGTGCCAAAAAGTAGCGTGTTTTTTCAGCAAGTTCTCCGGTACCTGCTTTTCTATTGGCTCGTGTAAAGCTAACGCGTGCTTGTGTGTAGGCGTTCTCATGCAAATAAATACGACCATCTAAATAATCGGCTTGTGCAGATTCTTGCATATTCGGAAATGCTTTCAACTGAACGATAGCATTTTTTGCTTCTTCAACATCATATACATGATCCAAACTTAGTTCAGCTTTGCGCAAATATACACGATCTAAGTCGCGATAATTAGGGGCAGTGTTGATCAACGTATCGAGATAAGCTATAGACTGATCAAACAACCGGAGGCTTTTAAAGTTTTCATCAAGGTTATAATCTTGTAAGTACTTTCCCCAACGAGAATAAACATCAGCTAACTTTTCGTAAGCCATCCATTTAATGTTTCCGGAAGTGTTTTTTCGATAATAATCGAAGGCATTGGCTGCCAATTGGTATTGGTTGTTGTCGGCAAGTTGACCACCCACCATATCTAGCGCATAATTGTAATCGGAAGTTATCTCTTCGTATTTAAGGGCAGTAGCAAAGGCTCGGCGGTATAATTGATTCTCAAATAACAGCCAAATTTGTAACCTAAACAACTCATAATAAGCGGGATGAGTTACGGCGATATCCTGAAGCTTAAATTCGAGTTCAGCAATACTGTCATCAAATAAAAGTGGATCGTTATAACGAATTAGTAATCGTTTAAATAAACCCGATTGATTCGGTTGATCGGCAATAAATTCTAACCATTCACCTATAGCTTCTTGATATCTCCCGGCCTGCATGTACACGTTTGGTATTTCCGTTCTAAAAAGATCCTCGTTGTCGAAAACTTCGCGAGCCTTCTTGTACACTTCTATAGCTTTATCAAACTCCCGACGCTCAGCCATCGTATTGGCAGTGTTTATATACAATTGCAGCATATCGGGATAGGTATTCAGATTTTGCTCCCAAATAGTGTACGCACGGGTTGTATCTCCTTTTAGGTGGAAGAGCTTTCCTGATAATATGTTGGTGAGCCCAATATTTCTGTTTTCATTCAAACCTTTATTTACAATAGACATTGCCCGGTCGTATTCTTTCAATTGGATGTGGCATTCTACCACCCGTTCCATAAATAAGTAAACTTGCGGTTGTTGATTGTAAAGACTTTGCAGAATGGGAATAGCTTCTTCAAAGCGCTGTTGCTGCATCAAACTCGTAGCAATTTGGAAGGAGTTATCCGATTGTGCCTGAACGTCTTGTACCGGCAACAACAAAAAGGCTAATACATAAAAGAAAAGTAAATTTGATAATCGTTTGTTCACGTAGTAAAAATTTGTGGTTCAAATTCTTTTATTTCGCGATAAAATCTATTTAGTGGAAAACCAACCACGTTATAAAAATCACCTTCTATTTTTTCAACAAAAACCGAGCCCCAATCATCCTGAATACCATAAGACCCTGCTTTGTCCATAGGGCTTCCACCGGCAACATAACTTTCTATTTCAGGAATACTCAATTCGCTAAAGGTAACGATAGTTTCTTCAACAAAAGTATGGGATTTTACCACCTCGGCTTCAGCATTGGTTGTAAATAAAGCAACGCCGGTATACACAGAATGTTCACGCCCGCTTAGCGCCTTTAGCATGTGGATGGCATTTCGTTCGTTTTCGGGTTTACCTAGAATTTTGCCATCTAACACTACAATGGTATCTGAACCGATAACCAAAGAATTCGCACAATGTTTAGCAACTTCTTCGGCTTTTTGAAACGACAAACTTGATACTACCTCAACCGGGTTACTCGAGGTAATAATCTCTTCGCAAGTACTCGGTTTCACTTCGAAATTTAATCCAAGTTGTGAAAGTAATTTTTTACGGCGTGGACTTTGAGAAGCCAATACAATTTTTAGCATACAGGGTACGTCTCTCCTTTGGAGTTGTATAATAATTAAATAACTTCAGAAACCGTTTCAAACCTAAAATTCGTAAAGTAGTTTTAAAGTTAACATGCCAAAAGCAAAGCAAGCTACCGATTCTAAACCAATGTTCTTCTCTGCGTTCAATTATCGATTAATTGGATTAGCTGTACTCCTAATCGTAGGTGGTTTTACGGCCATGCTTATGGAAAATGAAGTAAAAGGATTTATATCACTTTACGTTTCTCCAATTGTTGTAATGATTGGTTATGTAGTTGTAATTTTTGCCATTATGAAACATGATCGGGTTGAAGAAGAACCCAATAACAACTGAGTACTATTGTGCTCGACCGCCAACTAAATATTTTATTCTTCTTTGCAACTATTTTTGTATTCCTGCTCTTTTCGGAGGGATTTGAGCAGACAAGATTTTTTGTTGCGCTAATATTATCCATCTTTTTTGTATGGTTAGCATTTATACTAAACTGGTTAACCCTTGATGGTTCCATATCTGCTTTTTTATTTGGTGTAATTGCACTTGGTTTTGGCGGCTTGTCGGGGGCTACCATAGTTTTAGTGTTTTTTATCACTTCATCGTTACTCTCAAAAAGTGAGAAAAACGACGATTTATTTACGATTCCCTTTCGGCGTGATGGCATTCAGGTGTGGTCGAATGGATTCTGGTTTGCATTCTGGCTTATACTCTGGTTTACAACCGATGCTTTAGTTTTCGAAATTGCAGCAGTAAGCAGTATTGCGTTTTCAACCGCTGATACTTGGTCTTCTGAAATTGGTGGAAAACGCATTAAAGGAGCTACCTGGCTTATGGGAACCTTCCAAAAAACAGAACCTGGAGTAGATGGTGGAATTAGCTTAGCCGGTACCGTTGCTTCGATTTTTGGTGCAATCTTGATTGCTGCAATTTATTGGGCGTTTAATACCGACCTAACTTTTGGGTTGATGATTATTATTGCACTATCTGGTTTAATGGGTAGTTTAATCGACTCTATTCTTGGCACTTATGTGCAAGGATCGAAGCTTCCGAAAAACATTAAAGTGCTGTTCAATCGTCAAATAACTATTTTCGACAACAATACAACAAATTGGGTTTCGGCAGGTAGTGCGTCTTTGCTGGCAATTTGTATCTTCTTGTTTGCTTTCTGACAATCATTAATAAATAAATTAACTGTATGTGGTATAAAAAATTACACTGGCAAATTGTAATTGGACTGATTTTAGGTCTCGTATATGGATTAATTTCCAGTGTAGTCGGGCTTAACGATTTTACCATCGAATACATAAAACCGTTCGGTACCATATTCATAACGTTATTAAAATTAATCGCTGTTCCATTGGTTTTGGCATCGTTAGTGGCCGGAGTTACCAGCTTAAACGACACCACCAAACTATCGAGAATGGGTGGTAAGACCGTGTTAATTTATTTGTGTACAACGTTGTTTGCAGTCTCAATTGGTTTATTGGCTGTAAATGTTGTGCAACCGGGAAAATCATTACCCGAAGAAACTAGAATCAGTTTGCAAGAAACTTACAGCGATTCGATTGAAGACCGCGAAGAATCAGCCCAAGCTGTAAAAGAGCGTGGTAATCTCGACATTTTAGTAAATATAGTTCCGGATAACTTTTTTGCTTCTGCTTCAAACAACTCCAACATGTTACAGGTGGTGTTTGTAGCCATACTTTTGGGGATCGGAATTATTCATCTCGGCGGTGAAAAGGGCAAATTATTGGTTAATGTGTTTGATGCCTTTAACGACGTGATCATTTTGATCGTGGATCTAATTATGAAAACGGCGCCTTACGGTGTATTTGCTTTAATGGCCGGATTGATTGTGGAGCTTGCCGGCGATGATCTTGGCAAAGCAATTGAACTTTTAAGTGCTTTAGGGCTTTATAGTATTACTTTAATTGCCGCATTATTGCTTCATATTTTCATTGTGTATGCTGCTATGTTTAAGTACTTCAGCAAAGGCAAAATGAGTTTATTTCAGTTTTTTAAGGCAATTCAACCTGCCATGTTACTTGGATTTAGTACCAGTTCGAGCTCAGCAACCTTACCTGTTACTCTCGAAAGAGTAGAGAAAAACCTTGGTGTTGATGAGGAAGTTGCAAGCTTCGTTCTACCGGTAGGAGCAACCATCAACATGGATGGAACCAGTGCTTATCAGGCAGTAGCCGCGGTATTTATCGCCCAAGCTTTAGGGCTTGATTTAAGTTTCACACAACAGTTGATGATTGTACTAACTGCGACTGCTGCTTCGGTAGGAGCTGCCGGCGTACCGGGTGCAGGAATAGTGATGTTAGTAGTGGTTCTAGAATCTATTAATGTACCAACAGCCGGTATTGCATTAATTCTTGGAGTGGATAGAATTTTGGATATGTGCCGAACAGTTGTAAATATTACCGGAGATGCTGCCGTTTCGTATGCCGTTGCTGCATCTGAAGGGAAATTACACGAGCCAAATTTCGAA
Source organism: Balneolaceae bacterium (assembly GCA_034669965.1). Classification (GTDB taxonomy): domain Bacteria; phylum Bacteroidota; class Rhodothermia; order Balneolales; family Balneolaceae; genus HXMU1420-13. The sequence continues at coordinate 62,838 of JAXMOK010000005.1, forward strand.
GATTAAAATTTCGATAATCGAAAGAATTAATATGGCATTTAGCGGAATTAGCCGTTAATTCTAATGCTCTCTATCGCAATAATTTGCCTATGGGTTGTATGCTACAATCAAGAGTATTTAAGTTTATCAACATAGTTTCGTCTCTGCTTCTATTCTGGACTCTATTTGGAAAGAGCTATGCACAAACTACATTGCTCCCCGGCGATATTGTTGTGGTAACTACTAATATATCTTCGAACGAACTAGAATTGATTCCTCTTATCGATATTGAAGAAGGAACAGTTATCGAATTGAAGGGCTCCGGAGTAGCAGGTTCATTCGAATCAACTGTTATCACTTTTATTTCAAATGTAAGCAAAGGGCAACGATTAGTTGTATCCAATGCCGATAGCGATGTGATCACGAAATCAACTGCACTAGATATTGCTTCAGAAAAAGGAGTGATCACGATCTCGCAACCGGATGAAGGTATTAACCGATTGCTTTTTGGCTTATCGTGGGGGAACTATCAAACTTCAGTTCCATTTCCAATAGATAAGGATTCCTCGCTGCCATTCTTACGATTCGGTGATGGATTGAATTTCCAATATCACTTGAAAAACGGTGCAAGCGGAACTACAACTATGTTGGTAAACATGATTGTGAATCAGGCCAATTGGCGAACATCAATAAAGGCGTTTGGGAGTTTTCAAACCTCACTGCGTATTCTATCCGGACCGGTAATAGTTTTCGATCAGAATGTATCGACAATAGCAGAAAGCGACAGTATTAGGCTGAATGTGGCAATTTACGAGCACGATGGTTCGAAACTGACGGTGGATGCTAAATTGCATCAGGGATTCAGTACTGCCGATACAAACGACGTAAATCGCTTTAAAAAATATACCTTCAATTTTACGGGCTTGATCGGCGATGCAGTGTATGAAAAAGTGATTCCACTTAACGATGATAGTATATACGAAGGACGGGAAACTGCATTTTTTGAATTGGAGAATCTCACTGCAGGGCAATTTGGCGATTTTATTAGTCACGCTGCATTTATTCGGGATAATGAGATTCCTGACGTTAGTATAGCTTTTACTGAAAATGCTGAAAGTTCTTTACCAGCTTTCTCGTTTATCAACAACGAACGCGTTTATGTAGATGTGGATGGATGGCTTATGCAAATTGGTGATCGGGTAATAGAATTATCAGAAGTGTTGGAAATTGCGCCATTCGAACAAAGAACTATTTTTCTTGATGATTTTATCAAAAAAGAAGAGTATGAGTATTTCGAGAAATTGAGTGTAAAGAATGTAAGTGTGTTAAACGATGAACGTACATTGATAAAGCAATTAACTTTCGAATTACCCGAATCTATTGTTCAGCTCAATCCTAAAGAAAAAGCAAAAAGAAAGATTGATGTAGATTTAAGTAATACAAAAACCGATCAATCTACGATCACTGATCTGGGTACACTAAATAATCAGGAAATAGCTACTTCGAGAGATTCGGTTCAAGCCATTGAAAAAGGTTGGAGACCATTTAACGGCATCATAGCATCGGCCGATGTACCATTGTTTTTTTGGGATGAGAAGCAGCAACTATTTAGAGAAACAACAGACAGTAATCGAGATTCTGTAAAAAACATTGGAGCCATTTATTTCTATGATGCTGAATTCATGCAAGATGCTCGGCTTGAACAATTTGAAGACACTACTTTTCAATTAGCTAAACAATTGTCGGTTTCAGATTGGGTTATAAGCTTGTCGGCTTCGGATCTGAATGAGGATGAAATTATAACTGGAGTTGAGGGATGGAATTTGATTCAAAATAAATCCGGTTCAAGTTTTTCAGTTTCATCATTTATTTCAACGTTGGAAGATCAAATTGGAGTAGGAACAATCAACCCATACATTTTTGATTGGCAATTAACTCAATACAGCCTGAAAAAAGGTTCAGATGTAATTGATCCGGACGCACTTTTCTGGATAAAAGCTGATTCATTATTTGATCGAACAGAAATAATTCTTTCACCTGAGCAATTATCGCAGAGCCTACCCGAAGTGATTATCGAAGACGAACCGGTTTCAATGTTAACACTTGTATTGCATACCGAAGTTTCATCTCAATTTTCAGAAATCTATTTATTCGATAACGAGATTGAATTAAAGAAAAGCATTCCAAATCCAGCTATCAATTTACCGGTTAACTCAATAATACCACAGAGTCTTCAATTTGGTCTGAAGTCGGAAAATCAATGGTTTACCCGACTGAATTTGAGTTATTCTAGCGAATCTTTATACGCATTTCCAATTGGACTAAAGGATACTGTTTCAAATAAAATGACATTAGAAGTGAGTGACTGGAATCTCGAAGGTGGCTGGCAAGTTTTTATAGAGGATAGCGAGACCGAAGAGACTACAGAATTATTGCCCGGAGTAGGATTCAGTTTTGAGTATGTTGCTTCAAACTCTAAAAGTGATATAGAAAAGGAATCAAAAGAAGATCTAATCAACCAAAGATATCGATTGCTTTTAGTTCCGCCGGGCGTTGAATTGTTGGATGAATCCATTCCGGAGCAAATTGAATTATTCCAGAATTATCCGAATCCATTTAATCCAGCCACTACAATCTCGTTTTATTTGCCAGAATCGGTCGAGGTCTCTTTGTCGATATTTAACGTTGTAGGGCAACCTGTAGTAACATTGACAAAAGGTGTTTTAAATGCCGGAGAGCATCACTTTGAATGGAACGCTACAGGTTATCCAAGTGGTATGTATATATATCAACTAGAGGTAGGTACGAAAGTATTAACTCGAAAAATGACTCTGGTTAAATAGTATAATCTAAACACAAACAATTAAATACAGAATCACACTTCTGAAATGAACTCAAAAACTATTCAAGGGGTAGATGTTCCCGAAATTGGAATTGGAACCTTTAAACTAATTGGTAAAACGTGCGAACAAGTTGTAAAAATGGCGTTAAATATGGGGTATCGCCATATTGATACCGCTCAGGTATACAAAAACGAAAGAGAGGTGGGCAATGCCATAAAAGCCTCGCATGTTGATAGAAACGAGTTATTTCTAACAACCAAAATTGACCGAATTAATTTAGATCCCGATAAACTGCTCAAATCTATGGAGCGCAGTTTGCAGGATTTGGATGTTGCCTATATCGATTTGTTATTAATACACTGGCCAAATCCGGAATTCAATCTCGAAAAAGCCATCGAAGCTATGCTTACATTGCGCGATCAGGGAAAGGTATTGAATATTGGAGTGAGTAATTTTCCGATGGAATTACTTAAAGAAGTAAACGAAGAGTTTGCAGCACCTATATTTGCTAATCAAGTAGAATATCATCCATTGTTAGGTCAGTTTGATTTGCTTGATTATGCTGCCGAACACGATTTGATGGTTACTGCTTATAGTCCACTTGGGCAAGGTCAAATGCTTGAAAACGAGTTATTGCAAGATTTAGGTGAGAAATATGGAAAATCACCGGCGCAAATTGCACTTCGCTGGTTGATAGAGCAAGAACAAGTTACTGTGATCCCAAAAGCATCATCGAAAGAGCATTTAGAAGCGAATATCGATATCTACGATTTTGTGCTCGAAGACAATGATTTTTACGCTATCGATGATCTTCGGAAAGACCATCGAATTGTGAATCCTGATTTTGCCCCCGAATGGGATTAGTGCTTATTGAGCACGCCCTCAGCTAAAGCGATTACTTTACCTGCATGGTTAGTGATTTTGAATTGAAGTCGATGGTCGTCTTCTTGTTTACTAGAAGCAGTTAAACGGTCATCGACAAAGGTTTCCATCATAAAAATCAGGTCAATGTTAGTGAGTTGGTCGACTTGATCTTGGGATATGGTTTCAAGCATCCATTCGAGATAACGAACATTATTAACATGATTATTCATGTCTAAATCTGAACGCCGAACAATGATTTCTTTCGATTGATCAATTTGGGCATCATCGAAAGGGCGGATTCGGTTCGATTTTACTTCAGTTACATGTGGACGATCGTTAAGTCGGGTATCAAGCACAGCTTGCGGAATTCTTGTTGGGCGCCGTGTTTCGATATTCATCACCATCCAATAGCTTAAACAATGCCCGAATTCATCTCCTTTACTATCTAAAAGTCGGTAATTACGATATGCCCGTACTGCATCGCCGGCAGCAGGCCAAGTTTCCACGGTGATAGTATCACGCCATTTAGCCTCTCCTGATACATGAATATCCATTCGATGCAGCACCCAGGTCAAATTCTGCTCGTGCATGTCGGTAATATCGAAATTCAAATCCTTGGCATTATTACCCGCTACTTCTTGAAAGAAATTGCAAATGGATGGAAGTGATAAGGTCCCGGTGGTATCAACTTCGTTTGCTCGAATGGTAAATTGCTCGGTGTGGAAGGTGTTTGCCATATTGTGATGGTAAGGATCGATTCTAATTGTTAGCAGCGGATGTTTTCATCCGATAAGGAATATAGGGAAAAAAGTGGCGGTGCTTTTATTATCACCTACAGTACGGACGAAGTATGCTACGTCTGTACTGATGCATATTACATCTGTACTAAATTATTCTACGTTATTACAAATTGCTTGAAGAGAGTTGAATAATCTAATTCTAGATTTTTCAGATAGATTATTGTTTATTCGTGATATGAATTCAAATGGGGAGAAATATAGAAGGGATAGTCATAGAGCATCTTGGTGGGATTATTCTGATGCCGCAGCATATTTCATTACAATCTGCACGAAAAATATGCAGCATTTTTTCGGGTCGATTGATAGTGATTTATTGCAGGTAAATCATCGATTGTCGGAAATTGGTGAGATAGCACAAAATGAATGGATAAAAACACCAGAGATCAGATCTGATATGAATCTGTTTTTAGGTGAATTTGTTGTGATGCCCAATCATTTTCATGCCATAATATGTATTGGAAGCAATCAGTATAATATAAATTCCAGTAGAGACACGATGCCTCGTGTCGAGAATAGGAAATCAGCGAGTAATTTAGGAAATGTCGCGAAGCATCGCGACGGTACTGGACATCAAAAGCGGTTTGGAGCACAATCAAAAAATTTAGCATCGATTATCAGAGGTTATAAATCATCCGTTACAATGAAAGCGCGACAACTAAACCCAGCCTTTGCGTGGCAGGCGAATTACTACGATCGCATTATTCGAAATGAATATGAATACGTGCGCATTGCAGAATACATTCAGAATAATCCCAAGAATTGGGGCAAAGATAAATTCAGATAGTGGTTACCGATAAAGCATAGTTATTAGAAAAGCCACAGTAGAGACACGATGTCTCGTGTCGAGAATAGGAAATCAGCGAGTAATTTAGGAAATGTCGCGAAGCATCGCGACGGTACTGGACATCAAAAGCGGTTTGGAGCACAATCAAAAAATTTAGCATCGATTATCAGAGGTTATAAATCATCCGTTACAATGAAAGCGCGACAAATAAACCCAGCCTTTGCGTGGCAGGCGAATTACTACGATCGCATTATTCGCAATGAATATGAATACGAGCGCATTACAGAATACATTCAGAATAATCCCAAGAATTGGGGCAAGGATAAATTTAGATAGTGTTTATTTCTTCAAATATCCAGTACAGACGTAGCATGCTACGTCTGTACTGATGCATGCTACGTTTCTAATGAAGCATATTTAGTTCTTAATCTCCGACATCACACCTACTCGTTGGCGCCAGATTTTGATATCATCGAGGATAATGTAAATGGACGGGAGTACGATTAACGTAACAATTGTACTGAAGGTTAGGCCACCGACAATTGCTCGTGCCATGGGAAAATAGGGAGGACCATCGCCACCAATTTGTGTGGTTCCGATACAAAGAGGAATTAACCCTAGAACGGTAGTTGCTGCGGTCATTAAAATTGGACGCATACGATCTTTTCCACCTTGAATCACAGCTTCACGTCGGCTTAGTCCTTCGCTTCGTAAATGCAGGATGTGATCAATTAGCACAATGCCATTATTTACCACAATACCCATCAGAATTAGTATTCCAATTATTGCCATTAAATCGAAGGTGGTGCCCGTGATAAAAAAGAACCAGAAAATTCCAACCACACCATACAAAATACAAGTGAGTATGCTTGTTGGATAAATAAGTGATTCGAACAGAGATGCCATTACTAAGTATATTAAAAAGAAAGCAACGGCAAGATTGAAGAGCATTACATTCAGTGCTTCGGCGTCATCGTTAAAGCTACGCCCGTAGCCCCAGCCATAACCGGCTGGATAAACCATTTGATCCATAACTTGAGCAATTAACGGCCGAGCTTCATCCATGGGTAAATCATCAAGATTTACGGAGATACCGAGTGAGGTTTTTCGGTTCTCACGAAATATCCTACCCGGACCTTTAGTTTCTTCGAAAGCCGCAACATTTGATAATTTGATGCTTTGATTGTTACCGATACTAATAGGTAACTCGCGCAAATCCTCTACCGATTGGCGATCCGCATTTTGTAATGCCAAGGTAACATCAATTTCAGATTGCTCGCCACGTATTCGACGTAAATTCGTCCCACGAATCGAGCTCGAAACCGTTTGAGCAATTGCAGTGGAAGTAAGTCCGTAATTTCGAGCACGTTCATGATCGATGGTCAGTCGAACTTCATCTCGACCCATTTCAGCGTCTGATTTGATATCCGATAAGCCTTCGATTTGATTGAGTCGCCATTCAACCTGCTCGGCTAAATCCTCAAGCACATCCATCGACTCGCCATGCACGAACACTTTTACAGCTTCGCCACTATTGCGACTTCGAAATTCGAAACTTGGTTCACCTATGGTAACCAACGGTAGATTTTCTTCAATCTCTTTTTTGATGGTTGGGACCGATTTTTCGGCATCTTCTTCGGCGATCAGAATAATGGTAGAGTTTGCAAACTCAGGCTCGTAATACGTGTAAACCGATTCAATCTCAAAGTTCTCCTGATTTGCGTACAAATAGTCTTCCACCTTATCAACGGTTTCTTTAACACGATTAAGGGTATAGGAGGAATTTAGGTTATATCGCAGCTGTAACTCTCGCTGTTCCACGCGAGGAAACATATCTACATTTATCATTCCGGCGGGGATGATCACACTAAAAAACAACAATGTGATTCCAATGGTTGAGACCCATCGGCGATCGATAAACCAGCCTAAAAACTTAGCATACACATCAGCGAGATTGTCGATTACGGTTCGCTTTCTAGTTTCAGGTACAGGAATCTTCGAAGTTAAGAGCGGAATAACCGTGAGTGAAATCAGTAGTGAGGCAATCAACGAAATAATAATCGGCATCCCGATGTAGTACATATATTGCTTGATGAAACTCTCATTCACAATATTTGGCAAGAATACAACCACAGAGGTAAGTGTACCTGCAGTAACAGCAATTCCAACCTCACGAGCACCTAAAATGGCAGATTTCTTAATTCCTGATCCTTTACGTTGATGACGGTGAATGTTTTCGGTTACTACAACGGCGTTATCAACAAGCATACCTACAGCAAGCATCAAACCCATCATGGATAAGATATTTAGCGAGATATTGAGGAAATAGAAAAACCCAAGGGTTACTATTAGTGAAAAGGGGACTGCAGTAGCCACAATCATGGTAGTACTAAACTGACGCAGAAAGAAAAACAGCATGATAATGGATAATCCGGCGCCTAAAATTCCTGCATTAAACAATTCTCGTAGCGAGCTTAAAATCCCTTCGGCTTGATTGTTCATTTCGAAGATTTTGATACCCTGCATCTCCGGCAGTTTATTAATTTCATCAATTTCTGTAAGCACGCGGTCAACAGTAGCTACTGTATTGGCTGATGATTCTTTTACGATATCGAGACCAATGGCATATTTTTGATCTAAATGACGAGCATAGTTTCTAACGGGTTCGGTGTAGCGAACATTGGCGATGTCTTTCATTCGGAGATTATTTTCGCCGATAATCAGATTTTCAATGTCTTCAACGCCGGTTAGTTCGCCCATCGGACGTACATTGTATCGAAGGCCTGCATCCGTGATTTTACCCGCAGAAGTTGAAAAATTCGCACGTTGGAGGATCTGAGTTAACGAACCTAAATCGATTCCATATGCCAAAACTCGATCATTGATCAATTCGATTCGAATTTCCTTTTTCTCTACACCGTAGAGTGTAACCTGTCCAACGCCATCGATGCGCTCTATACGTTGTTTTAAGTTTCGATTCAGCAAATCATAAGCGTTGGATAAATCACGCTCACTCGAAATTCTGAGTTGTAAGGTGTTTCCACCACCATCCTGAAACTTGAAAATGTTATAGTATTCGAAATCATCAGGTAATTGATTTCGAACACTTTCGATTTTTTCCTTCATTTCGATGGCTTTCAAATCAATATCGCTGCCTTGCTTAAAAATGACTTGAATTCCGCCATTATTTTCGCCTGCATTCGAGTTGATGCGATCAATCCCGGAAATGGTCGCTAGGACTTCTTCCATAGGCTTAATCACCTGCTCTTCAATTTCTTCGGGCGAAGCATTAGGATACGGAACCTGAACAAACGCCCCCGGAAATGTAATATCCGGGAAGTACTCGAGGGGTACCAATCGAGTGGCGATGAGCCCAACTACTACAAGGCTCACAAACACCATCATTGTGGTTACCGGGCGGCGGACAGACAGTTCAGTTAAGCTCATGATTCTACCGTTACAGGTTCGAGTTCATCTTCGTCGCCATAGTTCTTGAAATCCAGGATGGAATACATCACCGGAATTACAACTAGTGTTAACAGCGTACTAACCAACAAGCCACCAATTACTGTGATTCCCATCGGTGCACGCAACTCAGCACCATCGCCAAATCCAATTGCCAATGGCAACAAACCAAGGGTAGTGGTAAGAGTGGTCATTAAAATAGGGCGGAGGCGAGATTTCCCACCTTCCATAATGGCTTCTAATTTTGAAGCGCCTTTGTGCCGCATTTGATTTATTAAATCGATAAGTACGATTGCATTGTTAACCACTATTCCGGCCAATAAAATCAAGCCAATGAACACCACCACCGAGATAGTTGTACCGGTTAAGTAAAGTGCTAAAATCGCCCCGATTAATGCTAACGGTATAGTAAATAAAATGATGAAAGGGTGAAGCAACGACTCAAACTGCGAAGCCATTACCAAATACACTAAGAATACTGCTAGCGAAAGTGCAAAGATCAAGGATTGGAATGAATTCGACATTTCTTCGTTTTGGCCGGCGATGCGAGCTGCAGTTCCTATAGGCATGCTGGTTGATGCAATCAATGTTTGAACTTCTTCAGCAGCTTCGCCTAAATCGCCATAATTTAAATTAGCTGTTACCAAAGCCACACGTTGTTGCGAAGCACGGCGGATTTCACTCGGACCATTGGCCACTCGAACAGTGGCAATAGCACTTAACGGAATTGGACGCTCTGCATTTGGATTCACCACTATTTGCTGGATTTCATCAACCGAAGAGCGATCTTCTTCTCGAGCACGCACCAGTACATCAATTTTACGATCACGATACGTGTAGCGAGTGGCTACATCACCGCGAACATTACTAACCACACGATCAGCTACTTCATGAACTTGGAGCCCTAAAGCAGCGGCACGGTCTCTATCGAACAAAATTTGGATTTCGGGAGAGCCGATTTCCATGGTGTTTTTTACATCCGCAAAACGAGAATTCGCTTCCATTTTTCGTGATAGTTCATCGCTCACTTGTTTTAAATTCTCTAAATCGAATCCACTTACCTCAATCTCAACGGGAGTGGAAAATGTGAATAGAGATGGTCGCGAAAACTTGTATTGAAGTCCGGGAACTTGTGCCAATGAACTTCGCATTGCAGTCATAGTTAGTTCTTCGGTATCGGCAGACGCTCCGGAAGCTAACATCACATTTAACTCGCCTGAATTTTCGCCACCTTGATCAGGATTTGCGTCAATTCGGTTTCCGGTTCCAGCAACAGCAAAACTAGATCGAACCGAATTGTTCGAATTTGTTGCAGCTTGCACGCTTCTTAAAGCAGCATCAGTTTGCTCGATTGGGGTGCCGGGCGGTAATTTAAACTCGACTTTAAACTCACCTTGAGAAAGTTGTGGAATCAATTCGATTCCTATTTTTGGAATCAGTGTAAGAGATGCAGCAAAAGTAAGAATGGCAATGCCGAGTACAACTAAACGATGATTTAGCGCATTTTTTAATATGCTAACATACATCCGTTCAATGGCATTATAAAATGCATCGAAAGCTTTTAAAGGGAAATGAAAAATGGCTTTAAAAACGAAAGCAATTCCAGCGATGATATATTTAATAATCTTTGTGAAAAAAGCCGGGATGGTATAAAAAACGAACAATCTCATTGTTCTAAACATACCGCCCACTTTAGTTTTTGGCTCTTTCAAAGTTAGGGGAGCGACTTCTTTTTTCTTGCCACTCAAAGAGCTCATCATTGGGATAAGTGTTACCGCAACTGCAAGTGATGCAAGTAAAGAAAAAGTAACTGTTAACGCCTGATCGCGAAATAATTGACCGGCAATACCATCCACAAAAACCAATGGAAAGAAAACGGCTACGGTAGTAAGGGTAGAGGCAATTACCGCGGTTCCCACTTCGCCAGCTCCATCTTGTGCAGCTTGTAACACTCCTTTGCCCATTTCTCGATGTCGGGCGATGTTTTCTAGTACCACAATGGAGTTATCCACCAACATCCCAATTCCAAGTGCGATGCCACCCAACGACATGATATTCAGTGTGATATCGTTGCCATACATCAGATTAAAGGTAGCGATGATAGAAACCGGAATCGAAATCGAAATAATTACGGTGCTCCAGAAATTTCGGAGGAAGAAATACAACACTAAGATGGCGAGTAGCCCCCCAATGATTCCAGCATTCTTAACCTCGTTTACCGCCGATGAAATAAAAATCGACTGATCATACACCTTTTCGATTTTCATGCCTTCGGGTAGCGATTCCTGAATTCTACCGATTCGATCTTCCACAACTTCAGCAACCGCTACGGTATTTCCATCACCTTCTTTATAGATGGCAACTTCAACAGCTTCCATTCCATTTAGTCGGGTAATCGCTTCTCGTTCTTTGTAGGATTGAGTTACTTCAGCGATGTCTTTTAAATAAATAGTGTTACCACCTGCTGTTGAAACGATTACATTTCGAATTTGCTCGATATTTTTAAATTCGTTGAGCGTTCGAACCAAATATTGCTGAGTACCTTCTTCTAATCGCCCTCCGGAAAGGTTTACATTTTCGGCACTTAAAATATTGGTAACTGCTTCGATGGGGATGTTTAAATAGGAGAGGCGACGTTGATCCAGGTTAACCTGAATTTCTTCCTCCAATCCACCACTGATTTTTACCGAAGCCACACCATCCGATGATTCGAGGTTTTTCTTCAATAATTCATCGGCAATAATTCGAAGCTGTTTCAGCTCGGCGATGGCGTCTCTGCTATTAATATCTTCCGTTTCAGCAGCATAATCTACCTTTACATTACTTTGGTTCTCTTGTTCGTCTACGGTGTTATTGTAATACAAGGCATAGCGCATTACGGGATCCAGCGTTGGATCGAAACGCAGTGTTACCGGTTTTTTTGCATCCAGCGGGAGTTGAAGAGCATCTAATTTAGCGATTACATCCAGATTGGAAATATCCATATTGCTACCCCAGCTGAATTCAAGTACAACATCAGATTGGCCGGTTCTGGAAATGGAGCGAACCTTTTTAACACCTTTCACCACGCCTACGGCTTCTTCAATAGGTTTGGTGATAAGATTCTCCACTTCTAGTGGAGCCGCGCCTTCAAATTCGGTTCTTATGGTAAGGGTAGGGTAGCTTAAATCGGGTAGCAGATTAACGTTTAAGCGCGATAACGATACAATCCCAAAAAGAAGGATAGCTACCGTAAACATACTTATCGTTACTTTACGTTTTATAGAAAAATCAATGAGTTTCATGGCGAATCCTCAACCCGACTTAAAGTCGAACGATGTTAACTTTTGTACTGTCGGTGAGGCTGCCTTGCCCGGTGGTTACTACAATTTCGCCATCCTCTAAACCATCGATTATTTCAATGTTTATTCCATTTATGTATCCGGTTCGGATGATTTTTCTAAATGCCAAAGAATCTTTGATTACAAACACCGATTGAGTTTCGTCTTCTGAAATGATGGCGGCTTTTGGTATCATTTTGGTGTTTACCCGAGTGTCGTAGACAATTTTTACGCGACCAAACATGCCCGGTCTAAGTTCTTCTTGCCCCTGATCCATATAAATGGTCACTTTAAAAGTTCCGGTAGTAGGATCGATTGTTGGGCTGATGCGTTCAACACGACCGGTGAAAAATGTACCGGGTACTGCATCTGCAAGTAATTCGGTGCGTTGACCTTTTCTGATTTTTGATCGCTCGTGTTCTGGAACGTGTAAAATAGCTTGAATTGGGTCGAAATCGGTTACAGTAAACATTTGTTGATCGGTTCCGATCATGTTCCCTTTTTTCACCATTCGATCAGAGATCACACCGGAGATAGGAGATTTGATCGAAGTATGCTGATAATTCAGTTCGGCAAGTTCGTAGGCAGATTTTTGAGCTTCGTATTCAAATCGAGAGTTCTCATAAACTTCTGCACTAATAAGTTCTTTCTCGAATAGTTCTTTGTTCCGTTGAAATTCGTTATTCATACGATCAAGAGTGGCTTTTGCACGTTCCGCTTCAATGCGGTATTGATCGTCTTCAATTTTGGCTATTACTTGCCCTGTTCTAACTTCATCACCTTCTTCAACATTTATTTCCTGAATAATTCCCCGAACTTTTGAAACAATGTTGGCTTCTTCAACGGCTTCGAGGGTAGCGGTGTTCGAATAGTAAGCTGAGATTGTTCCTCGGCTAACATCCATTACTTCAACAGGAATAACGAGTGTTGAGTCTTTGTCATCGTTCATGTTATCGTTATTCTCTCCATTACTGCAAGCGGCGAAAGTAAAAATTGATAAGGCAGCGGCAGTAAAAAATGTACCTAACTGTTGAGTTTTCATTCTCTAAACATTGAATTATTGGGTTAAAACGTGCGGTTGGTACGCCCTAATAATTTCAATGTTTCGTTAGAATGTTAGGCTAAGGTGTAGTCCGAGTTACTTACTACTTGATATTAATTAGCTTTACGAAAAATAATATCTCCGTAATAAGCTGTTGCTGAATTTTTTGTGTTATCGGTATCCGTCATTATTGCTACTCCACTAATGTTTGGTGGGGCTTCACCAAATGTAGTTTTATAATCTTCGAAAATATTGCGGGTTTGTATATTCCAAGTGTTTGAGCGTTCATTCCCACTTTCAGCTACAATCATATATACCCAATCGGAATAAGCATTTGGTGCTATGGTATCGATAGGGGCATTATTAGCCCAAATATAATTGATTGCCCGGATTGGAATAGGGAATCGGGTAAATGTTTTAAGTGCATTGTATTTTATACGGTCGCCTAAACTTAAATTTGATTTATCATAATCGAAAGTGATATAAATTCTGGCGGCATAATCATCGCCGTTTTTAGTTTGGTAGTTACCATCTTTAACAGGAGCTTGAACTTGCCAACGCCATTCAATAATTGGGTATTCGGCCGGATTAATTTCAACTTGATAAACTAAACCCGAAGCACTGTTCGAACTTTCTGCTTTTATGGAAAGAATGGAATCCTGAGTGTTTAGGCTGTATTGGGTAGCATCTCTGCGTGGAAATGATAAAACACTCCACTTTGAATCTACCTCACCTACATTATTTAGAGATTCAGGGGTAAAATCAGTTACTGGGATAACAATGGACGATTGGGCATGAATGGTTTGTAAAGTGGTAATTCCTGCAATTAGGATTAGTGCCACCCGAATAACACTATAATATAAATTACTTTGCATACTATATATTTTGATTTACTACATATAGTACGAAAATTGTCCCTTATTGGATTGAATAGCGGAATAATGTTATTAAACCGTGATAAAGGCCTATGAATGCTTAGTGGGAATAACTAAAGTAAAAACTGATCCAGAATCTTCTTCGCTTTCAACAATAATTTGTCCATTATTCATTGTTGCAAGTTCTTTGGTTAATAGAAGGCCAAGTCCGGTTCCGGCTTCGTGTGAAGTACCTTCTCGTTGGGGGCGATTTTTTCGATTAAATAGATTTCGTTTAACAGATTCCGGCATTCCGATACCATAATCTTTAATCGAGAGACTCAGTTGCTCAGATATACTATTTTCTTGAATACTTATATCTATAATGGATCCCTCGTGCGAATACTTGATCGCATTGTTAACCAGATTCCGACATATGGTTGTTATCATTTGAGGATCTGCGAATACATTTGAATTAGATTCAATTTCAGTATTTATGGTAATTTTTTTGGCTTTAATCATTGGATTTAATAACTCCAAGCAGCCATTCAGGCGGTTTACAATATTAAAGTATTCGGGCATTGGAGCTAATTCACCACTTTGAAGTTTTATCCAACCTTGAATGTTTTCAAGTAATTTAATTCCATTTACAGACGAATTGAGCACCAACTGTAAATGCTCAATGGTTTCCAAAACATCAAATTTATTGCTTTCAATTTCATCTATCACAATGCTTAAAAGCGAGTTTACCCCAGACATTGAATTCCGCAAATCGTGTGCAAGAATAGAATAAAGCTTATCTCTGGTTTCCTTTTCTTTCGCTAGCTGAATATTTTGGTCAGATATCTTTTGAATAAAGCGATTACTTTCGGTGATATCTTGGTAGGTGCCATAAATTCTGAAAACCTCACCATTCGAACTCATTGGATTCCCTATTATTCGAACAAATTTGATGTTACCTATTGCTGTAATAAGTTGAGCTTCCAATTCGTAAGGTTTTCCTGTAATTAACGATTCTTTTAAAGCCTGCTGAATCTGCGTAACCGACTCACCTGTAAAGTATTTATTCATATGATCTGGACTTATTTTCGTACCTACTTCCAAATCATGAATAACATACATTTCTTCGCTCCAATACACGTCACCTGATGTTACGTAATAATCCCAACCCCCAACTTTTGCAACATCCTGAGTATCTTTCAGAAAATACTCAATTTTAGTTTTCTCAGTAACATCCTGCAATGTACCTACTATTTTTACAAGCTTATTATCGATGTGAACAGGTCTAAGAATAGCATGCACATATTTGTGTTTTCCACTTGATGAAATAGCCGGTAATTGAAATTCTTGTTTTCTCCCTGTTTGCATAGCCCGGGTAACAATATCTTTAACTTTTTTACGTGGGCCATCATTTGGAAAGAATAACAATAGTTCTTCGAAATGAATTATAGAATTAGGTGGAATTTCACATATCTCACAAATACCATCTGTGATAAATAAATCACCACTCCACACATCATATTCCCAGCCACCTATGTTTGCTAGCTGCTGAGATTCTTTGAACATCGTGTCTAACTTAACTTGTTCAGTAACATCCTGAAATGTACCAACAAGTTTATATGCTTTGCCGTCGTGGGTTATTGCTTTACCCTTAGCACGTATGTATTTATGCTGATTAGAAGCTGTAATAAATGGTACCGTGACATCGAAAGGTTCATTATGCTGTGCACATTTTGTAATATTATCCAAAACTAACTGGCGCGTACCGTCATCCGGATAGTGAGAGAGTTCCCTTTCTAAGGTTACAATTTCTGCCGGGTCCAAATCATGGATTTCATATGCATAATCGGTACCATAAAACTCCATGGTTTGAAGGTTTAACTCCCAGCCACCCGTTTTTGTCATTTTTTGGGTGTCAACAAAAAGTATTTCCTGACGTTTCTTCGCATCAATATTGCGGGATGTAGTTTGGAGTGCAATTACATCGCCGTGTTCATTTTTAATAGGTTCGGTGCTGGTATTAAACCAAACAAATTGCCCATCTTTTTTACGAATTCGATATTCCATATTAAAATAACGATCACCCATTAACGCTGGTTCATGCGATTCTTTCATGATGCGCTCAAGATCATCAAGATGAAAGAGATTATAGGGTGAGCTATTAATTAACTCTTCAGGATCGTAGCCAAGTATTTCTTTAACAGACTCAGAAACGTAAGTATAGGTACCATCGGGTTCATGCATACAAATCAATTCTAATGTATTTGAAGCAAGATTTTTGAAGTGATTTAATTCCTTTTCTAACCTATTTATGGTTTCTAAGGCATTCATCATCGATTTAACATAGTATGAAGCTATGTTGAGTAATCTATGAATAGAATTTTGCTCTACTTCGTCTATGTGATAAATTGAAAAAAGTGTGATTGCTGCAGAAGTTTCATTGTTCAAAGCGAACACTTTACGAATGAAACTTAGATTACCTGGTAGATCGTTGTGATGATTAAATGTAAACTCAGAACTCTCTATTAATTCATTTACATCTATATTTCCAGAATATTTTTTTAAACTATGCAGATAGTCATTTAAACTGAGTAGATCAGTCTCGATATTTACCGAAAAATTATGAACAATTTCGTTGTACGATCCTGGTTCTTGATCCAGTATGCTAATTATTCCTGCTGAAATCTCAAGTTTTTCGACAATAAATTCCAGAAATTGATGAATAGAATTTGATGGTTCTGAATAGGGTAGAACTAAGAGATCTTGTATCAGAAAATCAAAATCTTCTATAACTGCAGTAATTTTTTTGTTGTAAGAACTGCTCATAAACCTCCACAAAATTTAGAAGGAAGGATTAAAACTACTCAAAATATAATTCCCACTTAATTAGCCTAAAGTCACTCTTATATATAACGGAAATAAAACGATTCAGCAAATAATTAAACTAACTAATAAGAATAAAAATGGCTTTAACATTATTGAAAGTACATAAATTAAAAAGTGGATTATTTATTTAGAATCGCAAGTTCTAATTTTTTAGGCAGGGTAACGATAAATTCAGCACCATTGCCTTTAGTGCTGTGCACTGTTACACGACCATTTTGTTTTTCAAGCAATTCTTTAACTAAAATTAAACCAAGGCCTGTGCCTTTCTCTTTCTGAGTACCGTTCATTTGTGGCCTAAATTCCTCATTGAAAAGATTCTGAATAGTCTCTTCGTTCATGCCGGTTCCATAATCCTTCACTGTAACTACAATTTCATCTTCGTGAGTTGCATTTATTGTGAGATCGATAGTCGAATTTGGGTTCGAAAATTTAACAGCATTGTTCAGTAAATTCCTAAAAATGGTTGATACTAAGTTTGGATCTCCTTCAATAGCTGTTTCACCTACAATTTTTGTATTAACTTTGATTTTTTTACTGGTAAGAGCCGGACGTAATATCCCTACAGTAACCTCTAGCGAATTGGCAACATCAAAATCCAGTACTTTAGGATTTAGTAAACCGGATTGAAGGCGAACCCAGGTTAGCATATTCTGAAGCAATTTGTGGCTGAAATCAGCAGATATAAATACAAGTTTAAGCTTTTCAAGAATATCATCAATATCAACCACATAGTCCGTCTCTTCAATGTCTTCAATAAGAAGATCGAGTAAGCCTTTTACACCGAAAATAGAATTCTTTAAGTCGTGTGCGATAACGGAATAAAGTTTCTCCCGTGTATTTGTTAAGTCGGATAGTTGTTTAACCTGTTCTTTAATTTTCTCTTCGCGTTCTTTTCTTTCGGTTATATCCTGAAAGGTTCCTTTTAACCTGATGGCTTTACCATCAACAAATTCTGCTACACCTTTAGCACGTACCCAAAGATCCCGGCCTTTAGCGGTTACAAATGGTAGCTCTACATCCCATCCTTCACCAGTTTCAATGGCATTTCCAATAGCAGAACTGATAGTATCACGTGAAATACCATCCGGGTAATATTTTACGCCATCTTCTACTTTAACCGGAGTTCCAATTTCAACTTCGTGTATTCGGTACACTTCATCGCTCCAAAAAAGATCGCCTGATATTATATCAAATTCCCAGCCACCAACTTTAGCCATTTTTTGGGATTCCCTGAATAATTCTTCTAATCGCTTACTTTCGGTGATATCCTGAAAACTTCCATAAAGCTTAACCACATTAGTGCCCAATAATTCTGGATTAACAATAATACGAACCCAACGGTGGTTCCCTTTTGAAGTAATTAACGGCAAATCCAGTTCAGTAGGTACTCCATTTTCGATGGAGTTGTTTAATGCGCTTTCAAGTGTTTCTCGAGGACCTCCTGATGGGTAATAGCTTAAGCCATCCTCGATATGAAGTTCTGTACCAGGCTCTAGTTCATGTATATGATAAACTTGTTTCGACCAAAAGAGTTTACCCGTTTCAAGATCATAATCCCAACCACCAATTTTGGCCATTTTCTGGGCTTGCTCAAATAAAATTTCGATACGTTTGCGTTCAGTGATTTCTCTCGAAGTTGTTTGCAAATTTACAACCTCACCTTCATCATTGGAAACCGGTTGTGTAGCAGTATCAAACCAAATATATCGGCCATCTTTACAGCGGATTCGATATTGCATGCTTGGGTAAACATTTCCCTTTTTAGCCTCTTCGTGCGATTCTTTCGAAATTCGCTCAATATCGATTGGGTGAAAAAACTGGTATGGGCTTTGCCCGATTAATTCTCGAGGGTTATAACCTAATAAGTATTTAACCGAAGGCGAAACATATTTGTATGTTCCATCTAATTCATGCAAGCAAATAAGTTCGGCGCTGTTATTAGTAATTATTTTATAAAGTTTGTGCTCTTCTTCGAGCTGCTTAGTCATTTGAATTCTGTGCAGGGTAGAGCCAACCCATTCAGATAGCAACTTCATAAACGATAGTTCTTCGATACTAAAATCTTCGTGGCTGTTAGTACTTGAGAAATTTATGGTACCATACAAATTTCCTTCGATTTGAAAAGGCTTACCAATGTACGATTCAAGTCCAAATGCACTGTAACAAGGTTCATTTTTATATTCACTCTTGCCCATCTCAGTAATCTTAAAAACATCCTCTTGTTTGATGGCAAGACTGCAATACGTATCAGACAGTTTAAAAATTTGATTTTTTTGCATCCCACTTTCTTCAGGAAAGAAATTCTTAACCGTGTAAGAATCTTCCTCAATATGGCTGATGATTCCGATTTCCATTCCTAAAGCCTCAGTCGACCACCTTAAAGCGTTTTCCAATTGTTTCTCAAGGTCGGAATGCCGTTGAGATACTATTTTGAGTAATAAGTCGGTTTTATCGAAGCCTAATTTCATATTTATTAATAATTAACGCTTTAAAGTACCAATAGCTAATATAACAGAATTATACAACATTTAAACACTAAGAACATCGTCTCTAAATCTTAAAACTTTAGACGCCAAAACCTTTCAAATACTACGAACAATTCGTTTGGCACAGAAATTGTTAAAATAAATCAAATGCGTTAAGTCTAAAATTAGTGGATTCAAAAACCATTGATTTATAAGTCAGGTCATAGAGTAGAACTATTCTGAATTTACCAAATCAATAAGTTATGTAATCATTTTAAGCCCTAATGTATTTGTATTCAAGGCATTAACACATACCACTTAGTGAAATGCCAAATTGCAATTAACGAAATTAAAATAAGGCCGATAACGAAATTGTGATAGGGTTATTTAAATAAAGAAACTATGAATATTCAGAATAAAACAGATGATAACTACTTAAGTTACTTAGGTATGGACCTTTTTAAGATGCTTGCTGATTCCGACAGCGATTTAATAGCTTTACATCATGCAGATGGAACCTATAAATACATTTCTAAAGCATTTGAAAAAGTTTTAGGCTACAAACCGGAAGATTTAATTGGCCAAAACCCTTACAACTATTGCCACCCTGATGATATTCCTGAAATAGAGAAGGGTCATGATAAACTAAAGAATGAAGTCCAAATAGAAAGTGTAGAATCTCGATTTAAAAATAGCAATGGTGATTACGTATGGGTTGAAACTATGACCCTACCTCTTTTCGATGACAATGGTGATTTATTATTTATTCAAACCAGGTCACGTTTAATCGATGAAAAAAAGAAAAAAGACCTACTGTTACAGCGGTCCAGAAAAATGACCATGGTTGGAGCCTGGGAGTTTGATCTCAAAAAAGAAGAATTATATTGGTCGGAAGAAGTGTATCAGATTTATGGTTTGTCGGAAGAAATTCCAATAACGGTTGAAAAAGCATTTTCATATTTCCCTGAGGAGTCTCTTAAAACTCTTTCAGATGCCTTTACAAATGCTGTTGTAAATGGCGAAAGTTATGATGTATCTGTTTCATTCATATCAGAACAAAATATGCCAAGATGGGTTCGTGCTTTAGGCGAACCCGAATATATTGATGGCGAAATAGCTAAAGTTTCAGGAGCTTTTCAAGACATTACCGAGATGAAAAGGTTGGAAGAATTATTTCGAGAATCTCAACGAATGGCAAATGTTGGGGGCTGGGAGTATGATATTAAAACTGGTGATTTATTTTGGAGCGATGAAGTATATGTAATTCATGAAGTTGAAATTGGATCTCCGGTTAAGGTAGATGATGGTATTAGTTACTACCCGGAAGGCTTTTCACGTGATACTATTACAAAGCTAATAGGCCATGCTATGGAAACCGGTGAGGGGTGGGATGTAGAGTTGCCATTTGTTACCGCAAAAGGAAACGAATTATGGGTTAGGGCAAAAGGAAATGTTGAATTTTCCGGTGGTAAACCCGTAAAAATGAGAGGCACTTTCCAAGATTTAACGGAACAACAGAATCTTTTAAATCAAGTACAAAAAGAGAAACAATTCTCAGATAAGCTGGCATCAACAGGCCCAATGGCTATGTACATTTATGATTACAGTAAACAGTATGTAAGCTTTATTAACAATAGCTATGAAAGTACGCTGGGGTATTCGTTTAATGACATAAATTCAATGTCTAATAAAGAACAACAGGATTTAATACACCCGGATGATATTGGAAGAATGCTGGATCAATTTGAAGTTCTAAACAGCCAACATATAGACCAAACCATTGAATATCGAATGTTGCATAAAGAGGGGCATTGGATATGGTGTTATTCAATCTTTACGCCCTTCGAGCTCGACTCAGATGGTAAAGTGAAAAGTTTTATCGGCATGTTTCACGATATAACTCAGAAAAAGGAAATGGAAGAGGAATTGATAAAAGCTAAAAACGTGGCTGATCAGGCTAATAAAGCAAAAAGTCAATTTCTTGCAAATATGAGCCATGAGATTCGTACTCCCATGAATTCTATATTAGGCTTTACCGATCTTTTAAGTAATAAAATTCAAGATGAAGAAGATGCTCGATATCTCACCAACATTTCAAATAGTGGAAAACTACTTCTAAAATTAATTAATGACATTCTTGACATCTCTAAAATAGAAGCCGGTGCTATTGAACAAGTATTAGAACCGGTAAATGTTGAAAGGACACTTCAAGAAATTAAAGGTGTTTTCGATCTTAAGGCTAAAGAGAAAAACCTAGATTTTAACTTAACCATCCCTAAAAATTTACCTAATGCCCTGTTATTAGATGAAAAACATTTAAGGCAAGTGATATTTAATCTGGTTGGGAATGCAATTAAGTTTACAAATGCCGGATCAATAGAACTGGATATCAAATTTAATGATTCTAATGATGTTGAAAGTAAAGTTGATTTAGAGATTTCGGTTATAGATACCGGTATCGGAATTAAGCCGAAACAAACTGAAAAAATCTTTCAAGCCTTTGAACAACAAGGTAGGGTGATTGCAGATGAATTTGGCGGCACCGGGCTAGGATTAAGTATTTGTAAAAAGTTGGTTGAATTAATGGATGGGGATATTAAGATAAAGAGTACCCATGGCATTGGCTCAACGTTTACAGTGTATATCCCAGATGTTGTTATTTCTACCTTAAAGTCGAAAAAAGACAATTATCGAGATGCCAATTTTAAATTCAAATTGAAGCCAGCTAAAGTGTTAATAGCTGATGATGTAGAAAACAACCGCGAATTGTTAGCAGAATGCTTAAAAGATCAGCCAATCGAAATTACAATGGCTGTAAATGGCGAAGAAGCAATTAATAAAGCAAGAGAACAAGAGTTCGACCTACTTCTGCTGGATATAAAAATGCCAAAGGTTGATGGAATTGAAGTAATGAGAATTCTAAGGGAAGAAAATTTTGAGAATAAGATTTTGGCACTCACTGCTTCAGGAATGATCGGATATGAAAAAGAAGTAATGAATGAAGGTTTCGACGATTTTCTGCGAAAACCAATTAGCTACGACGAATTATTAAGCACCCTTCATTATCATCTAGGTGGTGAAATTGATAAAAAGCCGGAAATATTTAAACCTATTCCAATCAAAACAGAAAAGCATTCAACCATCAGCAAATATGACCTCAGTAGGTTAAAGGATAATGGTTTTGAAGAGCTTTATGCTAAGTATTGCTTACTAGATAAAGACGCTTTGATGATGGATAGCTGCGAAGAATTTGCCAAAATTCTAAAAAAAGCAGGAGATGCTATTAAAAGTAAATGGTGCATTGATTTAGCTACCGAAATGGATTTTGCTGCAAAAACATTTGATACTGAAAAAGTGATTAAAGAAATCACGAAATTTGAAGATGTAATTACTCGAATGGGAGTAGATACTTTAAGAGTTGAGGCCAAATAATGAGAGAAGGTAAAATACTAATCGTAGATGATATGCCGGCAAATCTTCAACTATTAGGCATGACGCTTAGAGAAGAAGGCTATCAGGTTGTGGCTACTTCAAAATCCGATCAGGTTTTAATTAGTGCAAAAAAATCGAAACCAGATTTGATTCTTCTTGATGTAATGATGCCGGGTAAAAACGGATTTCAGGTTTGTGAAGATTTGAAGGCCAGCGATGAATTAAAGAACATTCCTGTAATCTTTCTAACGGCTAAAGTTGAACAAGAAAATATCAATTATGGCTTATTGGTTGGTGGAGTAGATTATATAACTAAGCCATTTAACAATAACGAGTTATTATGCCGTGTTAATACTCATGTTAGCTTAAAACGTTCGCGTGATGAGATAAAAAAGCAACGCGAGGAATTAGCGAAAGCTGTAGAGTTTAAAAACAAGATTTTTTCTGTGATTGGGCATGATTTGAGAACTCCTATTAATGGTATTTCGGGAGCTTTGGAAATGCTAGTTGATATATCTTCCGAACACAAAGAGTTCGATTCGATACAAACAATTACACAACTAGCACACTCCTCGTCGGTAGAAATGGGTGCAATGCTTGAAGATTTATTAAACTGGGGACAGCTGGAATCCGGTACTTTTAAAACACATTTACATACGTTTAATATCAGTAATGTGTTGGAAGTAATAGAGAAGCTGAACTCTTATCAATTGACAACCAAAAACATAAAATTGGTTCGTAATTGTGATTCGGAACTAGATATCTATTCTGACCGCAGAATCTTGGCAACCATCATTCGAAACATTGAGTCGAATGCCATCAAATTTAGTATGCCGGGTACTGAGATTCATACTACTATTAAAAAAGTTGACGACTTACTGTCTATTACTATTCAAGATTATGGTGTGGGCATGAGCAAAGAAATTCGTGATGCTATGTTTTCTGACGGATTACATCCCAAAGACTTCAGTACAAAGAATAATAGTGGCGCCGGATTAGGGCTAATGATTTGCAAAAGGTTGGCTAATTCGTTGGGTGCCGCTATCACGGTAGAAAGTGAAATTAATGTTGGCACAACTTTTACTATATCTCTTCCTCAACCATCCGAACATGGCGAAGAACATTTAGTGGAAATATCGAAGTAATTTAGATACTTCCATCATCATTTCTAACCAAAAGGGAATAAACTATTATGCTCTTTAAGGTTAACGCAACTCTTTATTTTAATTAAATAAAGAGTTTTTTATTTCGGTTTATAAAATAAGTTATATAGAGGTTATAAAATATATTATAAAATTATA
This sequence comes from Balneolaceae bacterium, assembly GCA_034669965.1. GTDB lineage: Bacteria > Bacteroidota > Rhodothermia > Balneolales > Balneolaceae > HXMU1420-13. The sequence goes on from JAXMOK010000005.1 coordinate 86,873, forward strand.
ATATATAATTATAGAAGATCAAATATTAGACGATAAACTTATATAACAACTGAGTTGTAACTCTTTGTGTAATAATAAATTATCTAGTTAGGATATTGGGATGAACAGGAAAGAGTTAGAGTTTTATAAATTTTTAGCAGAAACAGACAACGATATTATAGCATTGCATCATCCGTCTGATGCAACCTATGGCTTTATATCGTCCGCTGTTGAAATACATTTAGGTTATAAGCCTTCGGAGTTGATAGGGGAAAGCCCATTCGACTTTTTGCACCCTGATGATTCTGAAATGATTGGTGAACTTCATGCCCAGGCACTTCAAAAAAGTGATCACAGAAGTGTCGAATACAGAACCAGACATAAAAATGGAGCTTATTTATGGTTTGAGTCATCCAGTAATAACATTTTTAATGAATCTGGTGAATTACTCTTTATCCAAACCAGGTCGCGATGTATTGATGAAAAAAAACGCAAAGAACATCTATTAGAGCAATCCCGAAAGTTAGCTCTTATTGGTGCTTGGGAATATGATATAGCAAAAGATGCTATTTATTGGTCGGATGAGGTTTATGCAATCTATGAAATGGATGATACCACACCAGTTCCAATTGAAAAAGGGATTAGTTTTTATAGAAATGAATCTAAAGAGCGGATTACCAAATTGTTTGAAAGAGCTTGCACAAACGGCGAAGGTTTCGACGGTACATTCGAATTCATTTCAGAAAAAGGAAACCCTAAATGGGTGAGGGCCATCGGCGAGGCAGTTTATAAAGATGGCGAAATTGTAAAGGTACAAGGATCATTTCAGGATATTACGCATCACAAATCAAATGATAAGCTTTTTAATAAAATCCAATCCATTTCGAGTGTTGGAGGTTGGGAGTATAATAATCTTACCGGGCAAATTTATGTTAGTGATGCAGTATTAAAAATTCATGAGTACGAAGGAGAAGCACTAACCAATATTATTCAGTTTTATCACTTATACAGCCGAGATGATAACAGATGGTTCAAAAATGCACTGAAAGAGGCATTGTATTCGGGTAATAATTTCGAGCTCACATTTCCATTTGTAACTAAAAATGGCACTAAAAAGATGATAAGAGCCAAAAGTGAAGTTGATTATCATCATGATGTGCCGGTTAGAGTTATTGGCACCTTTCAAGATATTTCGCAAGAGTATAATCTATTAGATCAGCTAAAAAGGGAAAAGCAGTTTTCTGAGAAAATTGCCAATTCCGGAACCATGGGGATTTTTATCTATGATTTCACACTTTCACAATGTTCTTTTGTAAATAAAAAATTTACCAAACTTCTTGGATACTCAATGAATGAGTTGAAAGCAATGGGAAAAGAAGATTTCTTTGCACTCGCTCATCCCGACGACCTAGAAAGTATTCTCGAGCATATTTCGTTGTTAAAAGATGGGAAAGAACATAGTATAAAATACAGATTTAAGCATAAATCAGGTCATTCGATATGGTGTTTTTCGGTCGACTCTCCCTTCGAACTTACAGAAGATGGGTCGGTTAAGAGTTTTATAGGAATGTTTTATGATATAACAGCTCAAAAGGAGTTGGAGAAAGAGTTAATCTTAGCAAAAGAACAAGCTGATAAAGCAAATCATGCTAAAAGCCAGTTCTTGGCAAATATGAGTCATGAAATTAGAACTCCAATGAATTCAATTTTGGGCTTTGCAGACTTATTAGCAAATGGTGATTCTGACCCTAAAACTAAGAAATACTTATCCAATATTTCGAGTAGTGGCGAGTTGCTACTTAAACTAATTAATGATGTCTTAGATTTAACAAAAATCGAAGCCGGTGCAGACGAATCTGTTTTGCAACCGGTAGATGTAATTACTGTGTTAAGAGAAATTGAGTCGGTATTTCAGCCTAAGGCAGAGAGTAGAAGTATTGATCTATCTGTTCATATTCAGGATGATTTACCTAATCAATTATTGTTAGATGAAAAACACCTACGCCAAATATTATTTAATCTAGTTGGTAACGCATTGAAGTTCACTCATCAAGGGTTTGTGAATATACATGTAGCTACTGAAAAAAAATCTGATGATTCTAATGTAGATTTAAAGATCGCTGTAGAAGACTCTGGGATTGGAATTCCTCAAGATCAACTGCAAAATATATTCAATGCCTTTGAGCAACAGGGTAGACAAATTTCTGACGAGTATGGAGGCACCGGATTAGGATTAACTATCTCTCAGAATCTGGTTCAATTGATGCATGGTAGAATTGAAATAGTAAGTGAACCTGAAAAAGGGACAACCTTTACTGTAAATATACCCGATGTAGCAATTTCTGCTTTTGAAGAAAAATATATTCATGAAGAAGAAAATGACGTAATCGAGTTACCAAAAGGCAAAAAGTTATTAGTGGTAGATGACATTAAAACTAACTTAGAACTTGTTGGAGAGTACTTAAAGAAACAGCCGGTTCATTATACATTAATGACTAATGGTATTGAGGCACTAGAACTAGCTAGAAAAGAACATTTCGATATGGTTATTCTGGATATTAAAATGCCTGTAATTAATGGCATGGAAATGGCTACAATTCTGAAACAAGAAGGCTTAAAGTGTAAAATTATAGCCCTAACAGCTTCTTGTTTTGCTAGTAATGAGAATGAAATTTTACAACATGGATTTGATGGCTTTTTAAGAAAACCATGCAAGTTAGAAGACTTTTATAAACTGTTAAATAAGCATTTAGGTGGAAAAGAAAAATCGCCCAATTCTAATATAATTAAACACCATCAAGAGAGTGAAGTAAGTGAAGTTCAACCGTTCATTTTTGAAGGTGTTGATGATCTTACCATAAACGACATTACAAGTGCTTTGTTGGCAATTAAAAAAAACGTGTTTGAAATGAAAGTTTATGAAAAACTGGGAAATAAACTCATACATGCGGGAAGAAAAAGTAACAATAAACAACTGTTAAGTATTGGGCAAGAGCTATTAATGGCAGCCCAAATGTTCGACACCGAAGAAGTAGAAAAACGTGTTGATGAAATAAATAAACTAGGAAAAATTAAAGAACTAACTGAGAGAGAAGTATTATGAGAAAAGGAAAAATATTAATAGTAGATGATTCTCCAAAGAATCTGCAATTATTGGGTAAAACATTGGCTAATAAAGGATATGAAGTGTTAGCTACTAAAGAAGCCAATACCGTGTTAGATACAGCAATCGAAGCCAATGTGGATATAATTTTATTAGACATAATGATGCCGCATATTGATGGATTTGGGCTTTGTGAACAACTAAAGGCTGAGGAAATTACACGGCATATCCCTGTTATTTTTATAACTGCTAGAAACGAGCAAGAAAGCATTAATAAAGGCTTCCACGCAGGCGGTGTCGACTACATCACAAAACCGTTCAACAAAAAAGAACTATTGTGCCGTGTTGAAACGCACTTAAACTTAAAACTGTCGAAGGATGAAAATATCAGACAGCGCGAAGAACTGAGATCAGCAGTAGATTTTAAGAATAAGATATTTTCTGTGATAGGCCATGATTTGCGAACGCCTATAAATGGTATATCCGGAGCACTGGAAATGTTGGTTGGAGTTACCGAATCAACTGAGGAATTTAATTCGATAAAAGAAATTACCAAACTCTCGTACATGTCATCGGTAGAAATGGGAGCAATGCTCGAGGATTTACTGAATTGGGGGCAGCTAGAATCTGGAACCTTCAATACTCACCTGCAATCTTTTAATGCAAGTGAATTATTGAATGCAACCGAAAAATTTAATTCCTATCAATTATCGCAGAAGAATATCAAAATGGTTAGGGTATGCGATGAATCGATTAATATCTATTCCGATAGAAGAGTGGTTGGTACGATAATTCGAAATCTAGAATCGAATGCTATAAAATTTAGTAAAGCTGGTTCAGAGATTTACACATTTGTAGAAATGGACGATGAAATGCTTAAGATTTCAGTTAAAGATTTCGGTGTTGGAATGGATGAAAAAACTGAAAGTGCAATGTTTGAAACCGGCTTACATCCTAAAGATTTTAGTACCAGTAACAAAAGTGGTGCCGGACTTGGTCTTATGATTTGTAAGCGTTTAGCTAATTCGATAGACGCAGAAATATCGGTTGAAAGCGAATTAAATGTTGGTACTACATTTACAATATTATTGCCTCAACCCAATTCAAAAGAAAAAGTTTACGTTGAGAAGTAATCGCAGGATTAGTTTTTTAAGTGTTCGTAATTTTATTTCAATTTTGAACACTCAAGAGTTGTCGTTACCTTTTGGCACTCTTTGAAATAGTGATGGTTCTCTACCTAGAGATGAAAAGGGAATCCGGTGTAAATCCGGAGCTGTCCCCGCAACTGTAATTTCGAATCCGGAGCATTCCGGATTAGTTAATATCCACTTCATGCCACTGTGATGCACAAACATTATGGGAAGGCGATGTTAAGCGAAAAAGTCAGGAGACCTGCCATCGAATATCTATTTCTCTGAAGCTTTCGGGAGTTAAAGTTTCTGAGGTAACTATGAATAAAACCTATGCGCTGGCTGCTATAGTCGGCTGTTTATTATTTTTTTCGCAAAATTCGGAAGCCCAAACCATTGCCGATTCGCTTTGGATGGATGAAATACGCGTGCAAGCTACTCGTGTAGCTGTTAAAGACGCCCTTCAGGCGGTAAACATTCAGCGAATCGACTCACTGCAATTACAAAGATTGTCTGCCACAAATCTTGCCGGTGTTTTGCAATGGTTAACTCCGGTTTACGTAAGAGATTCAGGTCCGGGTGGCTTGGCTACATTTTCATCCAGAGGATTTTCGGCTTCCCAAACTCAAGTGATTTGGAATGGATTTGCCTTAAATCATCCCATGCTTGGCGTCACCGATTTGACGTTAATTCCTTCTATTGCAGTACAAACTGTTGCAATAAGTGCGGGTGCAGCAAACGCCTCTTTTGGTGATAAAGGCGGAGGCACCATCGCCATCGAAACCAAAGAAAATAAACCGGGCGTTGCAGTACAATATTCAGCAGGGAGCTTCAATACACAGGAATATTCGGTACAGGCATCTACCAAAATTAAGGATTGGGGAGTTGGAATTATTGCAGGATTTAAAAATGCCGCAAACAACTTCACTTACTCAAAAAAAGAATTTAGTAATGAGGCCGGTGGTTTTGTAACTGTTGAAAAGAAGCGGCAAAACAATGACTCAGAATCAGCTACAATGCTTCTAAACGTTGAGAAGCAAGGTGTAGATCAATCAATCTCATCTAAACTATGGGTGCTGGATTCTCGGAATCAAATTCCCGGTGGAATTTCCTCGCAAAGCACCGACGCTTATCAAACCGATGGCTTTGTTCGTTGGATCACTCGTTGGAATCGAAATCTGGGTAAGCATCGATTAAAAGTGTCGGCGTACGTTGCAAATCAGCAACTCGATTACATCGATGAATCTTCTGCGATCAATAGTTTAAGTAATACTAGTTTTCAAGCAATCGATGTAAGCCTTAGTAGTTCTTTGCGGTCAAATCTACACACAGTTGGTGCCTTTCAAGTATCACGGTCAGCGGTAGAAAGTTCGGAATATCCATCTGAGGTGAATCGAAATCAGGTTTCTTTGAATCTTCAATCAGTATGGATGCCTGTAAAAAAGCTCTTTATATATCCCGGTATTCGCTACGACATCTATTCAGATTTCGGAGGCGCTTATTCGGCAAGCCTTGGTTCAAATCTGGAGTTATTGTCAGACCAGCTTTATCTCAAAACGGCCATCAACAGAACGTTTACCACGCCTACTTTTAACGACTTGTATTGGCCGGCGCTAGGCAATCCCGACCTTGATCCTGAAACCATGGTTAAGGCAGAGTCATCGTTGGAATATAAATTTCAAGAAAATAGTGCGAGCTTAACAACCGAATTCACTGTATATCAAGCATGGGTTGAAAACGGTATACGTTGGCTCCCGAATGGTGAAGGACAAAGTGCTCCTCAAAATATTGAGTCGCTCGATTTGCGAGGAATTGAATTTAGATTAGACTCCAAAATCAAGATAGGATCGATCGATTTCAAGATTGGGGGAAGCATTAACCAGGCGATAGCACGCATATCTGAATCGCGTTTCGAGAATGATATATCTGTAGGAAAACAAATTATTTACACTCCCGAATGGCAGTATAAGGCTAATACCTCTTTGCAGTTTGGTTCGCTCATTAGTTCTTTCTTTTATGCTTTTATCGATCACCGTTTCACTACAAGTGATCACAGCTCACCGTTCGATCCGCTACCGGCATACAACACGCTCGACTGGGTAAATAGCTGGTCATTTGAATCAGGGATTGGAACACACAGCATGCAGTTTGCCATCAGAAATGCATTTAACGAGCGCTATTCGGTAATCAGAGATTATCCCATGCCGGGAACACATTTTAAACTAACACTTGTAACCAACTTCAAATAATCTAACAATGAATAAAGCTACCATTTTATTTTTTGGGTTGCTCTTAATATCAACAACTGCAGCAGCCCAGAAAACTCTTAATAAAGTAATTATAGCAAACGAGGGAAATTTTGGGGCAGGAAATGCAACTTTAACGGCTTTCGATTTTGACGCTAAGACAACAATAGACGGTGTATTTTTCAACGCAAACGGAGTAACACTTGGTGACGTTGCTCAATCTTTGATCGAAATTGATGATCTACTTTACATCGTAGTTAATAATTCGCAGAAAATTGTAATAACCAACCCCGATAATTTTCAACAAACGGGACAGATTAGCCTAGGCGCAGGTGTAAGTCCTCGAGAAATTATACCTATAGGTAATGGTAAGGCTTACATCACGGATTTATTTGGTAATCATGTTTTAGTTGCAGATTTGGATACTAAATCGGTTTTAAGTGATACCGTTAAAGTAGGGAGAAACCCGGATCAAATGCTTAAAGTTGGAGATCATGTGTTTGTAGCAAATAATGGTTTTGGAGCCGATAGCACCATTTTTAAAATTGATATAGCAACGCATGCCGTTATTGATACGATTGAGGTTAGTCGGGGCCCGGCAGGAATGGTGTTGGATAATGAAGGCACTTTATGGGTTGTTTGCACCGGCTATTCAGGAGATTATGATGACGATTTTAATCTGATTCCGGGAACTGCGCGACCTGGAGGCGTGCATGGAATTAACCCTGGTACCGGAGAAGTGACTGCATCTATTGATGTGGAATCGGCAGGAAGTGATCTTGCCATTAATGAATCCAACGATGATTTGTATATCAACAGTGGGGGGATAAGAGTAGTGAATCTCAAAAAATTGTCAACCGTAGCCGACACGCTAATTAAAGGAAATTTCTACAGTTTTAATTACGATCCGGTGAATCAGCTGTTTTTTACTGCTGACGCAAAATCGTTTTCGAGCGCTGGTGAAATATCCTACTATTCTAAAGACGGAACTCTAATTAGTTCTTTTTCGAGTGGAATAATCCCAGGAGATATCCATTTCAGCTATGAAGTAACGTCATCTATTGAAGATAACCATAACACCATTGTGGATAACTTCGAGCTGTTTCAGAACTATCCTAACCCTTTTAATCCTGCAACAGAAATCAGTTTTTCTTTACCAACAGCGACTAGTGCTCGGCTTACTATCTTTAATAGTGTCGGACAGAAAATTACTGAACTAATAAACGAAAATTTAAATGCCGGAAACCATACTGTAACGTTTAATGCAACTTCAATTTCGTCGGGATTATACTTCTATCGCTTAGAAACTGATTTTGGTATTATGACAAAAAAAATGACGATTGTTAAATAAAATTATTTATATAAATTATTAAAAATAGTTTGCGAATATATTTACGAAAAAGCAGTTTTAAATACGATTTAAAACTGCTTTTTTTATTATAAAAAATGATTCCGATAAATTTAACTGTGGATAACTTTTTTATCCAATAAGGGTTCATCAAGTTGCGTTTATATACGAATCAGACCATTTTTAGATAATCATTAAAAGACTCATTGTTTTGAAATTTATTAAAAAATATATAATTAATTATTACAGTTCAGCTGACAATTAGATTAGTGAATATATCAATGTGGATAAGTGTGGGTATTTGTGGAAAAGAAATACAGATTTAATTTGTGGGCATAGCCTCCGACGTATATCTTTGGTAGCACTTCTTTAGGAGTTTTGACTCATATTTTTTTATCGGGGTCACAAAACCAACCACACGTATCAATTGTAACCATAGGTAAGTACGCCCATGAAATTCTCCCGCTTTTATACTAAATCAGACTGGAATACACCATACGATGAGATTGAATTCGTAAGTAGAACCTCAGAGATTAAAAACCCCGATGGTTCCCAGGTTTTCCATATGGAGAATGTTCAAGTGCCTAATAGTTGGAGCCAGGTAGCAACGGATATCATCGCTCAAAAGTATTTCAGAAAAGCAGGAGTACCGGTTGCTCTAAAAAAAGTGAAGGAAAAAGGAGTGCCTACATGGCTACAGCGTTCTGTAGCTGATGAATCGAAATTAAAAGAATTGCCGGAAAACGAGCGATTTACACATGAGGTGGATAGCCGTCAGGTTTTCAACAGATTAGCGGGCTGTTGGACATATTGGGGTTGGAAGCATGATTATTTTGAGAATGAAGAAGACGCAAAAGTATTTTATGATGAGCTGAGTTTTATGCTGGCAGAGCAAATGGCAGCACCGAACAGCCCACAGTGGTTTAACACCGGTTTGCATTGGGCATATGGAATTAATGGTCCGGCTCAAGGGCACTATTACGTTGATGCCAATACCGGAAAGCTAACTCGTTCTAAAGATTCTTATACGCATCCACAGCCGCATGCTTGTTTCATCCAAAGTGTGGATGACGACTTAGTTAACGAAGGCGGTATAATGGATTTGTGGGTGCGCGAAGCGCGATTATTCAAATACGGATCTGGAACGGGTAGTAACTTCTCCGAAATCCGTGGTGCGAACGAGCCATTAAGTGGTGGTGGCCGATCTTCAGGATTAATGAGCTTCCTTAAAATTGGTGATCGCGCGGCAGGAGCCATCAAATCGGGAGGAACAACCCGACGCGCCGCCAAAATGGTAACTTTGGATCTGGATCATCCGGATATCGAAGAGTACATCAATTGGAAAGTGAAGGAAGAGCAAAAAGTAGCAGCATTGGTTGCAGGCTCTAAAATCACCCAAAAGCATCTAAAAGAAATTATTAAACTGTGCCACACTCCGGTTGAAATTGAAGGACGTACGTTCAACGGAGCAATGAGTCGTGATCCGCTAAAAAACAAAGAATTAGGCAAGGTCATCCGCCAAGCTAAACGCGATCAAGTTCCATTGAACTATATCGAGCGCGTAATTCAACTTGCTGCTCAAGGATTCACTGATCTGCAGTTCGATACCTTCGATACCGATTGGAATTCGGAAGCATACGCAACGGTAGCCGGGCAGAATTCAAATAACTCTGTACGTGTTCCAAACTCGTTCATGAAAGCGGTTAAAGACGACAGCGAATTCAACTTGTACTGGAGAGTTGAAAAAGAAAAAGCTGCCCTCGAAGGTCGCGAGCCGGAACCTTGCAAAACAATGCAAGCCAACGAACTTTGGGATCAAATTGCCTACGCAGCATGGGCTTCTGCCGACCCGGGAACGCAATACCACGATACCATCAACGAATGGCATACCTGCCCGGAAGATGGCGAGATCAAAGCGAGTAACCCTTGTTCCGAGTACATGTTTTTAGATAACACCGCATGTAACCTGGCTTCTTTAAACTTGATGAAATACTTCAAGGATGAAGACTACAAAGAGTTTGATGTAGATTCGATCCGTTTTGCCAGCCGCATCTGGACAACCGTTCTCGAAATTTCAGTGTTGATGGCTCAGTTCCCATCCAAAGAAATTGCTGAGTTATCGTACGTGTTCAGAACCTTAGGTCTTGGCTACGCAAACATTGGAGCGGCGTTGATGGTGCAAGGGATTCCTTACGATTCGGATGAAGCTGCGGCAACTACCGGCGCCATCACTTCTATTATGCACATGAAAGCTTACGAAACCAGTGCCGAACTAGCCGGCGAATTGGGTGCTTTTAATGGTTACGAGCGCAATAAAGAGCACATGCTTCGTGTGATGAGAAATCACCGCCGTGCTGCATACAACGCCGACCCGAGTGAATACGAAGGGCTGACCGTAAAGCCTTTGGGCATCAACGCTACTATCTGTCCTGATTATCTACTAAAAGCAGCACAAGAAACTTCAGATGCAGCTGTAGCACTCGGCGAGAAGAATGGATATCGCAACGCACAAGTAACCGTGCTTGCACCTACAGGAACCATCGGTTTGGTGATGGATTGCGACACTACCGGTATTGAGCCGGATTTCGCCCTTGTGAAATTCAAGAAATTAGCCGGTGGCGGATACTTCAAAATAATCAACCAAAGTGTACCTGCAGCGCTTAAGAATTTGGGCTATTCTCCAAAAGAAGCTCAAGCGATTATTGATTACGCTAAAGGCTCAGCTACTTTGGAAGGATGTCCGCACATCAACCCACAAACCTTGGGTGATAAAGGATTCACCAAAGAAAAAATTGAAGCTATTGAAGCAGCACTGCCTAGTAGTTTCGACATCAAATTTGCCTTCAACCAGTTTACATTAGGCGAAGAGTTTTGCAAGAATGTACTGGGTATTACCGAAGAGCAATTATCTGATTTCTCTTTCGATATGCTTCGTCACCTTGGCTTTAGCAGAGAGCAAATTCAAGAAGCTAACGACTACGTGTGCGGTACCATGACCGTTGAAGGAGCTCCATATCTAAAAGACGAGCATCTTGCGGTATTCGATTGTGCCAACAAATGTGGTAGAACGGGAACTCGTTATATTGCAGCTTCGGGACATATCAAAATGATGGCAGCTGCACAGCCGTTCCTATCCGGTGCGATTTCAAAAACCATCAACCTGCCAAACGAAGCTACCGTCGAGGACATGAAAGACGCTTATATGCTTTCGTGGGAGATGATGTTGAAAGCCAATGCGCTTTACCGCGATGGATCGAAATTAAGTCAGCCATTAAACAGCATGGCCGATGTGTTCGAAGAGCTGGAAGAAGAGGAAGAAATTGCAGATCCGGCCGTTGCAGAAGCACAAGATAAAGTGGTAGAAATTGCCGAACGAATTATCACAAAGTATGTGGCTCGTCGCCAGCGCTTGCCATTCCGTCGCGAAGGCTACACGCAAAAAGTGAAAATTGGTGGACAAAGTGTGTATCTAAGAACCGGTGAGTACAAAAACGGTCAACTTGGTGAAATCTTTATTGATATGCACCGCGAAGGCGCCGCTTTCCGAAGCTTGTTAAACTGCTTCGCTATTTCGATTTCACTTGGGTTACAACACGGAGTGCCGCTCGAAGAGTTTGTTGATGCCTTTGTATTCACTAAGTTTGAGCCAAGCGGTATGGTAAACGGAAACCCACATGTGAAGATGAGTACCTCAGTAATCGATTACATCTTCCGCGAGCTGGCCGTAACCTACTTAGGCAGAGAAGATTTAGCGCATGTGCCGGCAGATCAAATTACAACGCGTGATTTACGTCCGACCGATGAAGAATCCGCTGCACCAAAAGCACCGGTAGCGGCTGTGGCACCAGCTTTAGCTCCCGAACCAGTGGCAGCACCGGCGCCGGTTGCAGCCAAAGCAAGCAGCAGTTACGAAAGCGAGTACGACAAAGCCAAACAATTGGGCTACACCGGTGATGCTTGCCCCGAATGTGGTAGCATGACAATGGTTCGCAACGGAACATGCATGAAATGTATTACCTGCGGCTCAACTTCGGGTTGTAGTTAAATAGCAAAGATGTCATTGCGAGGGACTGTGCAAATGCAAGTCCCGTGGAAATCTCTTTTTAGGGTTTACAAGAGATTGCTTCGCTCCGCTCGCAGAGATTAAGATTTTCTTTCATGGAGAAACAGGATAATGCCTCACTAGATTGATTTCGGTGGGGCATTTTTTATTGAAGAAATATTCAAATTATTCACCCGTAGGGGCAATTCATGAATTGCCCCTACGGGTGTAAAAAATGTATTAACCCAACGAATTTTCAATTCTGAATAATTTTTTATTCCGGCATCTTATCCCAATCCATAAAGGCAATATTCCAACGATGTCCGTCTAGATCCTGAAAACCCATGCCGTACATCCAACCATTCCAGGTTTCGGGTCCGCCATAAATGGTGCCACCGGCTGCTATCACTTTCTCGGCTAAATCTTCCACTTCTTGCTTGCTATGGGCTTCCATCGAAATGAGAATTTCGGCATTATTGCTTAGGTCGGCCACTTTTGATTGTGTGAATTGCTCGAATTGTGCATGCCCAAACATCATTACCTGCATTTTATTTTTACCCAGATAAATCCCAAACATTTCCGGCGTTTCACGTTCAACGAAATCAGCGCCCAGTTTTTCAAAAAAGGCTTTTGAGCGTTGAGCATCTTTCACTGGTAGATTTATCCAAGCCGAGTTCGTCATAAAGTTGGTTTTTAAAGATTAGAATTCTGAAACAAATCCAAGATTCATTCATCTTGAGAACAGTAATAAAAATGGCGCATAGGTAGAATTAGAAATTTGGTTTTAGCGGTATTTTTCACACATTCTGCAAGGGTACTATTTTTTAACGGGTTAATCTTTTAAGGGAACTAACTATGGCTGATCTAAAAAAAGCGTTCGAGAATTTAAAATCGAACATTGCAGAAAAAGTAAACGACGCAGTTTCGCTTGATGTAGTCACATTCACGGGAAATTTCAATATCAAAGTTGGGGATGTAATCGGTTCCGATCAGAATAAATTTGATTTGGAGAAAGTGCTTAGCTCTATGAAAGCGGATGTTAATGCCGATTTGGTCCTTGTAGCATATTCAACTATTAAGCTGGATGGGGATCAGGTGAATATCGTAAAGGAAAATTTAAGCAGCGATCAAATGGAATTGGTGAAGTTTCATCGGGAAATGATCGAAGCTAGCCAAAATTCTCGAAAAGCTATTGTAGATATGATTAAAGGCTTGGTTTAAGCCGGAACAATCATGGCGCCTTCTAACAACCTGGATGCATTACTTGCGGATGCTGAGCAACAAGCGACTGAGTTTGGTAACGATTCTGCCGAGGCGATTCAGCATTTGCGGGATTTGGGGTATCTGAATCAATTACCGTTTGGTGCTCCCAATCGAGATGCAACGCTGAATGCTGCATTATCCAAATTTGAGACTGATTTACTAGCCTCCTCACTCCTGAGCCACGAAGAAATTCAATCACTTCGAGCGCTTTATACCGATGCGTTTGCCGAGGAAATACTTCGAAGGTTCATGGATCTGGATGAGGGCATACTTATCAAACAGATGCCTCAGCAGGGCGAGATAAACTTAAGTTCTAGATTAATTCATTACCGTTTGGGGATGTATGGATTGTACGCGTTAAACGCGGATCATGCGTTTGGGTTTACCTCTATGATGGGGCTGCAAACGTTGAAGCATCATTTGAGTATCAGTTCGAATCTGGCTGCGGTAAATCAACTTGCAAACAAAGAGGGCGTTCTGAAGCGAATCCTTTCGATATACGGCAATGAGCGATGTTTGATGTTTGTAGAAGTGAACTCCAGTGAAATGAATCAACTTCGATTCGAACCTAAGAAAGTGCGATCTGCGCGTGATTTCTACCATCAGTTAAGTCGCGATTTTGAATTGAAACCTAAATATTTGGCAGGTTTTAAGCGAGATATTTTGAACAGAGATAAAGCCAAAGTGAAGTGGGAATATGTGAAAGGGAGAAGCACCGATGAACTCACGAATTTTATCATCAAAGTGCTACAAGTGCACCAATGGATGGATGGTTTTTATGAAGGAAAAACCGATGGTGAAATAGGAAGTATGAGCCTGAACTCCATTGCCGACCTGCTGAAATTCTACAATGCCGGAACTGATGATGATCTGAATTTAAAATCAATGCTTTACTACATCGGTAATGGCTATTTCGTTTTCAATGCACTCACTTTGATCAAGAATTATGTGATTGAGGACGCGCCAGACAGTAGAGATGAAGACGTAATAAAATCACTTACGATGCAATCTGGAAGGTTGAATGAATCTGATCGCGCAAAGTTTGAAGCCAATTTGAATGCGGTCTTAGATTCAGCTAAGGTGGAGTTAAATCAGCAAAAACAGAAAGCTAAAATGGGGATTGGTAAACGGGTGTATTTCGGGATTAGGAGTTTTCTCAAAAAGCTGTTTCGCATTGGAAAACGATTGGTAAAAATGATTCTCCATCACCTTAAAAAGATATTTAAGCAGCTTTCTGATTTCTTTAAACGCGTGCTCGAATATGGCAAACAAGCACTAAAATCATTCATAAAAGGCATTAAATACATTATTGGCCGATTGCCTATCATCACCGAAAATGAGCAAAAACTGGCCATAACCCATGCCGAGTTTATGGGAGATACGCTTACAATTTTAAGCAACCAATTCACAAAACAAGGCATCGACTTCCATCGCGAAAAAGTACAGGAAGTACAGCGAAGTGCGCAGTTCAGTGTTGCCCTTGTCGGCGAAGTGTTAAAGCTGCTCAAATATATGCTAAAAGGCTTTGTGGGATGGCCAATCCTTATCCTGCAATTAGCAAAAGCCACACGAACTTTATATAAAAAACATCAACTTATCTATCAACAGTAGGAGTAATTATGGCAGGATCAACCGGTGAAAGTAACTCAAAAAAAGCAATTCAGGATTTTCTGGATAACGCAAAAGAAGGGGTTAAAAATCTTACCACTTTAGAAATCAAAACCATTGTCGGTGCTATCGAATTTGACAACAAAGGAAAGCTAAAGCCACCTTCGGGCGAGCTTGAGGGCATTGTTAGCGAAGTTCAACTGGTTTCCGGCGATATCACTACTCGAGTAACGCCAAATTTTGGGAAGAATAACGCTCAGCTGATGGAATATCATTTAGTAAAGGAAAATCAGGGACAAGAAATTGTGCGTAAAAACCTTCAAGTGCTTAAAGAAATCGGTACCACTTTGGTGAGTTTACTCAACAACGACGACAAGTTAAATGAGGGCTCGTAGGCTGAATGGCTAAGCACATCGAAAAAGTAATTCGCACCGCTGAAGACCTTACCACGCTTGAGATTAATACGATCATGAAGCGGAGTATGACCGGTGGAAAGCAGCCCGATGATGATAAAGAAGCACTGTATAGGTTAGCCGGGATTTATTCAAACGAGCTAGAACGCCTGGGAAATAACTATGCGAAGTGTTTATCCGAAGAATGCGAATTCCATGAAAGAGTGATTAAAACCATGCCCGAGGAGTCGAATTTATTCCGTCGGGTTAGCATTTTTAAAGGCGGTGGTGTTTTTTCGTTTCGGGAGATTGGCATCTGGGCGAGATATGCAGATGAATGGATCGAAGATTATGATTCGCACCTGGTGAATGAGGAGTCGGAACGTATAGACGATCAGTATCAATTAAAGCGGATTGCCGCCAAATGTCTGGAAACCTCAAAAATGATTGAATCTCATTTTTTCAAGGAACGAGATGGATTTAAAATTTTGCAAGGAGGAATAGTTAAAAGTTCGATCTCTGAAGAAGAAGTGGGGACTGCAGAAGGACAAAATTTGAACCCTTATTTCACCGAAATCATAGGCTTAGTGCAGTTTCCGGAACAAACGAAAGAGCATTTGATGGGGCTGATGAACCGATATCTTGAATTAAAACCACATTCACCTGAAGGCTACAATTGGGTGGAGACCGATCCGGTTAAATTTCAGGATAACACCGAGAAATTTCAGTTTGATCTAAGGCACCGATTGGCACTTCGTAAATCCATCGACATTGGTGTTGAGAAGATTTTAATGCAAACTCGTATTGGAATGGATGGTGACATCACCACACGACTCACGCAATCGTTCAGCGAAGAACCACAACAATTCATCCTCGATATCCACAATACCTCGATTCGCATTTCGGTTGATTTCTGGGAAAAGATATTCGACGCATTGATGTCGTTACTGCATAACGTACTTAAAAAGCGATGAAGTTGAATCAAGTTTTAAATAGAACATGGAGAAGAATACAACGATTAATTCCATTTTCAATATTGAAATATGGAGATGTACTTCTACAAAGCTTAAACCCTGTGTTTTGGGTAAGAGCAATCCGTTCATTTAAAGAATTTGTACAGCTAATGCGCCAACAGCGTGTTGAGTTAACTGCTTATGAAAAACAGCACGGACTTAGTGCGATCATGTACTTCACCGGTGATATTTCCATTTACATCGCAGAACAAAAAATGGATATGGTGGATGATTCATTAGTTGAAAAATTCACCAACGATCTACGTAAAAAAAGCCACACCATAACACGACTGCCAAGTGTGATAATTACCTGGTTAGGGCAAATAAGTGGTTCATTAATGTACTGGAAGTGGAATTCAATAATAGATTCAACAAATCAAATCATACATAAAATACACGGGATATTATGAGTAAAGCATTACAATTAGCTTTTGAAGAACTAGGGGTACGAGAGATTTCGGGAAATCTGCACGAAGCCAGAATTTTGCAATATGCCAAAGAATCAGGCATGGATTACATCGATGATGACGAAACACCTTGGTGCAGTGTATTCGTGAACTGGGTGTGTACGAAGTCTAATTTACCAACTAGTGGAAAGCCTAACGCACGCTCGTGGGTTAATGTTGGAACTACTACGAATCAGCCCAAACCCGGCGATGTGGTAGTTTTTTGGCGAGAAAGTGTAGAATCGTGGAAGGGACATGTAGCCTTTTATTTGGGGCACTCACCGGATATGAACAAAGTGTTTTGTTTGGGAGGCAATCAGGGAAATGAAGTGAGTGTTGCCGCTTACGATGCAAAAAAAGTGCTGCGATATCAGGTTATAGAGGGATTGACTCCATCCGGAGTTCCGGCGCCCACTCTAAAATCAGGCAGTAAAGGTGATGAGGTGATCAAGCTTCAAATTGCGTTAAATTTAAAAGGCTACTCGGTGGGTGATCCCGATGGTGACTTTGGTAAGAAAACGGAATCAGCATTTAAGCGTTTTCAGGCTGATAATGGCTTAAAAATCGACGGCGTATATGGTAAAAATACGAAAGCGTTGCTGGAGAGTTTGTTACAAGAATAATTGCATTTGCACCAATCCTTTAAAAAAGGGATACTCATCGTGACTTAAAAAATAGAGGAACAATGAGCGAACGTGATTTAAAAGGCTATTGGCGAAAAAACCTACGCTATCTTTCCATTTTGTTAACCATCTGGTTTACGGTTTCCTACGGATTTGGAATCCTGCTAGCCCCAACTCTAAACGAAATAAAAGTGGGTGGGTTTAAACTTGGATTCTGGTTCGCACAACAAGGTTCAATCTATGTCTTCGTAGTCATTATTTTTGTGTACGTGTATTTGATGAACAAGCTCGATCGCGAGTTTGGTGTAAGCGAGGAGGATGCCTGATGGACGTTCAAGTTTGGACTTATATCCTCGTTGGAATCACTTTTGCCATTTATATCGGCATTGCAATTTGGTCGAAAGCCGGTACAACCAGCGAATTTTATGTGGCCGAAGGTGCCGTTAAGCCGTTAACCAATGGTATGGCCACTGCTGCAGATTGGATGTCTGCTGCTTCCTTTTTATCGATGGCAGGTTTGATCTCGTTTATGGGCTACGACGGCACCGTGTATTTGATGGGCTGGACCGGTGGCTATGTGTTACTCGCTTTATTGCTGGCTCCCTACCTTCGAAAATTCGGAAAATTCACGGTTCCCGATTTTATCGGTGATCGCTATTACTCGCAAATTGCAAGAACAGTAGCCGTGATTTGTGCGCTTATCGTTTCATTCACATATGTAGCCGGACAAATGCGTGGAGTTGGGCTTGTGTTCTCTAAATTCCTGGAAGTAGATATTTTTTGGGGCGTGATTATCGGGATGGCCATCGTGTTTTTCTACGCGGTGTTAGGCGGGATGAAAGGCATCACCTACACGCAAGTGGCACAATATTGTATACTCATTTTCGCATTTATGGTACCTGCGTTTTTCATTTCGATACAGTTAACCGGCAACCCGATTCCTCAACTAGGATTCGGATCTCAACTCACCGACGGTTCGGGAATGTATTTACTAGATAAGTTAGATCAGTTGCATAGCGAGCTTGGCTTTGCTGAGTATACATCAGGCACAAAAAGCATGCAGGATGTGTTTTTTATCACCGTTGCGTTGATGGTGGGCACGGCCGGACTTCCACACGTAATCGTTCGCTTTTTTACCGTTCCAAAAGTGAAAGATGCCCGAATTTCGGTAGGTTATGCCCTTATTTTTATCGCAATTTTGTACACCACTGCTCCGGCAATTGCAGTGTTTTCACGTACGAATCTTATCGACACCGTTAGCGAGCAACCCTATTCAGAAATGCCCGAATGGTTCCACACCTGGGAAGAAACCGGGCTCCTTGCCTGGGTTGATAAAAACGATGATGGATTGATCAATTATCTTCCGGGAGCTGCCATTGAAGGCGCACCGGATTTAGTTCGCGAAAATGGAGAGCTGGTTCGAGGAAACAGTGGCGAGCCAACGCTCAGCAATAAACTGGCGAATTCTCAAAACGAACTGTATGTAGATCGGGATATCATGGTGCTGGCTAATCCAGAAATTGCAGGTCTTCCAAACTGGGTGGCGGCCTTGGTTGCTGCGGGTGGACTGGCAGCCGCGCTATCTACAGCGGCGGGATTGCTGTTGGTGATTTCCACGGCTGTTTCTCACGATCTGATCAAAAAGCAGATCAACCCGGATATTTCGGATAAAGCCGAACTTCGCTATGCACGAATTGCAGCGGCAGTAGCAGTTGTGGTTGCGGGGTACTTTGGGATAAATCCACCGGGCTTTGTAGCGCAGGTGGTAGCCATTGCATTTGGCTTAGCGGCAGCGTCGTTCTTCCCGGCGATTATTTTGGGGATTTTCTACAAAAAAATGAACCGTGAAGGAGCCGTGGCTGGAATGGTGGCAGGATTGTTATTCACTTTGGCGTATATATTTTATTTCAAAATCATGTTTCCGGAAATGAACACACCTGAAAACTGGTGGTTTGGAATTTCGCCGGAGGGGATAGGAACCTTCGGAATGCTAGTGAACCTGTTTGTGTCGCTGGCAATCGCTCGTTTTTACCCAGATCCACCTGAGGAAGTGCAAGAAATGGTTGAGTCGATACGCTACCCTCGGTAATTTTAAATGTTAAGTGATAATGGTTAAATGCTTGCAACGCAATCACTCATACACATTCAACACTTAACATTTAGAAATCAACATTTAAAATTTCTTTAGGCCGGATCCGCAATCCCAAATTTATCCCCGATTACTTCTTTAAAAGTGTGCTTTGGTAATGCACCCTGCGCCATTTGAGGCTGTCCTTCTATCGGGATAAAAAGGATTGAAGGGATGCTACGGATTCCAAAAGCTGCAGCTAATTCTTGCTCGGCTTCGGTATCAATTTTATAGATGTCTACTTTGCCGGCGTACTCATCCGACAGTTCTTCCATCACAGGGGCAATCATTTTACAAGGCCCGCACCAATCGGCGTAAAAGTCGATGATAGCCGGTCGTTCGCCCTTAAATTTCCACTCTTGCTCGGTTTCGAAATTAAAAATCTTATTTAAAAAGCTTTGTT
This sequence comes from Balneolaceae bacterium, assembly GCA_034669965.1. GTDB lineage: Bacteria > Bacteroidota > Rhodothermia > Balneolales > Balneolaceae > HXMU1420-13. The sequence goes on from JAXMOK010000005.1 coordinate 106,597, forward strand.
TAGTTAAATGCTCTGTCGCCATAATGTTCGTTCATTCAATGTTGAAACAAAGGTAAGGATTTATCCCGGGATGTCATGACTTGTTATAACAATTAGGAATTAGTAATAGGAGAATTAGGAATATTCCTCAAAACTCAAAACTCAGACCTATTCCTACCAATTAATTCGAGAAAGAGATCGCAGTATTGTATCTGCTTTGAACAAAGCTTTTTAAACTTGATACTGAATTACTAAAGGAGCTGCTTTCTTGCGAAGCATAGTCGTTAAGTACGGATTCATAATCAGAAATTGTTGCCGTTACTTTCGTTGGATCAAATGCGCCGTTTGCAAAGGCGTTTACATAACTCTTGTAAGTAGTACTGTATTCATCCACATTCATGATATAGCGAATGATGGGCCAATTAGAACTAACTTCTGTCATGCCCATACTAATCGCACCACCTTGCTTTCCATCCTGAAAGGATTCGTTGTTATCCCATGGAATCCAAGTAAGAGCGCCGCTATCTTTGTATAGGAAATAATTGTGAGTCATTACCCCGTAGGTATCCCAATTCTGAATCACATTGTTCACAGCCAGGTATTTGAGGAATCCATCCACATTGAAAATGTTTTCCAATTGCGTCTGCCAGCTTTCAGGATTTTCAGTTCGATCGCCATCATGAAGAAGATCATATAAAGCACGTACATCCGAGTAATCTGCTTCATCTTCATTAGTTTTGAGGTCCATTTCTGATTCATTATAAGTTCCCGAGGCAAACGTAGCAGCGTCGCCATCGGGTTTGTAAAGATTGCCATTGTTGTCGTTAAATTGAGAATCCGGTACCGAATCATCAACTTCTTCGATCAATGTATAGATACCAACAAAGTTGGCACCGTTACCTCGGTCTAAAAACACGGCAACAAATGCAGTTCTAGCAGAAGGAACACAGAATTCGCGGAATAAATCGGCCGCAAGTTTTTCGCGCATAAAGGTTCCGTCCGAATCATTACTACTCAGGTTTAATTGCTTGAACCCATAAAATCGTTGGTTGTCAATGGCCGGGAAATCATCCTCAAATTCATCGAAATCGAGCTTAAAAGGGAATTTATCCGTATTAGAACTGTATGCATTTCGTAGCGTTGAATTTCCTTTGTATCGGATGCCAACTTTGTACCAATCGGTATCATTATAAGTGATGGTAGCGGGAACCCAAATCGGTGTGAAATCAACATCAGCCGTTCTGCTGGATGTTAAATTTGTGGATAAATCCGACTGCATCGCAGCCCAGTTTGTTGAGCTGATGGTAATATCGATGCGTTTTACGGTGCCTTCCTCAAACACCACGTCATAATTTGGATCCACATCGTTACTGTGTGTTTCGGTAGTCCAGTCGGGAATGGAAAGTTCAGTCTCGTTGCCTAAATCTATTTCGGTGTTAGAACTATCGCTTCCGGTTAAATCGCCGCAACTGGCGAATAGAATAAGTGCAAAAGTGAAAGATGTAATTACTGTCTGTTTCATGTAAACTGAGATGGTTTTGTATACATTGATCGAGGATCAGATTTGTTTGTGATATTTGAACTATATACACCTGATTGTTCATGAACCCCTAACTAGAGTTTTAACATTCTTCACTTTTCACTTTACGCTCTAAATACCTACCATGTAACCTTCTTAATACAAGTTCGTCCTGTTGTGGGATCAATCAATTAAACAAAACTCGGGTTTTATGAAAACTTTGTATTCGCTGGCATTGGCCATGCTTTTTATGTTCAGTGCACAAGCACAAATTACACCGGAATGGGTACGTTATCCGGTAGTTTCACCAAATGGTAGCACCATCGCTTTTACCTATAAAGGCGACATCTACACCGTTGCAAGTTCAGGTGGCGAGGCTCTACGATTGACCTTTCACACGGCTCATGATTACATGCCAGTTTGGAGTCATGATTCGCAGAAGTTAGCTTTTGCTTCCGATCGTCATGGCAATTTCGATATTTTTGTGATGGACGCCCGGGGCGGAGCTGCAACCCGACTTACCTTTCACTCAAACGGTGAAACGCCTTATTCTTTTTCGAACGATAATAAATCGGTGATTTTTGGAGCACATCGTCAGGATTTGGCCACACATCGGCAGCACCCAACTACTCGCCAGACTGAACTTTATACCGTGCCTGTAAGTGGCGGACGTGTGGATCAGATATTCACCGTTCCGGCTGAGCGAATTAGTTTAAAAAGAGATGGTTCCGGGTTTTTATATCAAGATGTGCCGGGTGGCGAAAATATCTGGAGAAAGCATCACGAGAGTTCGGTAACTCGCGATATCTGGATGTACGATATGAACTCTGGTGATCACACAAAACTCACCGAGTATGAGGGAGAAGATCGTAATCCGGTTTTTACCAACGACGAAACAGCGTTCTATTATTTGAGCCAGCAAAATGGCACTTTTAATGTACACAAAATGGAATTGGCTTCCGGTGAAATAACTCAGATTACTAATTTTGAAACGCATCCTGTGCGATTTTTGAGCGCGAGTAACAATGAGTTAATCACCTTCAGTTACCACGGAATTTTATACTCGATGCGCGAAGGTCAAGAACCAAGACAAGTACCTGTAACCATCAGAACCCAAGAAGTTGAAAATCCTGAAGACTTAATTCGCATCAACGGTGGCGTTGGTGAGATGGCTGTATCGCCCGATGGAAAGGAAATTGCCTTTGTAGCTCGTGGCGAAGTGTTTGTTACCTCTGCGGATGGAAACTTTACGAAACGCATCACCAAAACTGCGGCAACCGAGCGATTTGTAACCTGGAGCGGTGATGGCGATGCAGTGATCTACGCGGGTGAACGTGATGGAAAATGGAGCATTTATCAAAGCAAAAAAGTGCGTGAAGAAGAGCCTTTTTTCTATGCAGCTACCTTACTTAACGAAGAAGTATTGCTTGAAAACGAATTCGATAATTATCTGCCTGAAATCTCACCTGATGGCAAAAAAATGGCCTTTATCGAAGATCGTAGAACGTTGAAAGTGATGGATATGGAATCGAAAGATACCGTTACATTGCTCACACCAGAAGACCTGTTCCACATGCGTGATGGGGATAAATATTACACTTGGAGCCCTGATAGTAAGTGGTTACTCGCTAGTTACAGCCGTTTGCTTAACAACAGTGATGTTATTCTGCTCGATGCTTCAGGCGAACAAGAAATGCGGACCTTGGTTAAAAGCGGTTATTACGATCATACTCCGCAATGGGTTAACGAAGGCAAGCAAATGATCTGGTTCAGCAATCGAAATGGATTAAAAAGCTATGCAACAAGTGGTGGCACACAGTACGATGTGTATTCGATGTTCTTCACCCAAGATGCGTGGGATGAGTTTAATCTCAGCAAAGAAGAATACGAGCTGAATAAAGCCATCACAGAAGCCAACAAGAAGAAAGATGAAAGTGGCGATGAGGATGACGAAAAGGAAGACGATGACAAAGAGGAAGAGGAAGACAAAAGTATCACCTTCGAATGGGATAACATGGACGAGCGAGTGTCAAAACTCACAATTCATTCTTCTAGTTTAGGGGATGCCGTATTATCCAAAGACGGTTCCAAATTGTACTATTTGGCTCGTTTCGAAAAAGGGTACAACCTTTGGAGCACCGATTTAAGAACCAAGGAGACTAAAATTGCTATCTCTCTTGATGGGTCATCCGGCAATTTGATGTGGGATCCTAAAATGGAAAACCTGTTTTTATTAAGCGGTGGCAGCATCGCAAAAGTGGATCCTGAAAGCGGAAAACGAACCGGGATTTCGATCAGTTCAGAAATGATGTTGGATGGCGATGCAGAACGTAATATGATGTTTGATCATGTTGTGCTGCGAACGGAAAAAATCTTCTATGAGCCCACTTTTCACGGAATAGATTGGGAAGCCATGGCAGATGAGTATCAGCCAAAAGTTGCCCACATCGGCAATGGTTTTGAGTTTGCAGAATTATTGAGCGAATTACTGGGTGAGCTAAATGTATCGCATGCCGGAAGTGGATATCGCGGTGGTTCTTCGGATGGAGACCAAACAGCTTCGCTTGGAATTTTCATGGATTACGAGCATGATGGAGATGGAATCAAAATTGTAGAAGTGATGGAGGGCGGTCCGCTAGATAAAGCTGATTTTGACATCAAACCGGGAATGATCATCCAAAAAATAAACGGTGAATTAGTATCAGCGAACGAAGACGTGGCTAAGTATCTGAATCGTAAAGCAGGTGATTTCACTCTTCTGGAAATCACGGATGATCGTGGACGAAATAGCCAAGAAATTACGGTTAAACCTATTTCATTGGGCGCTGAATATGGATTACTGTATGATCGCTGGGTTGAAAAAAACGAGCAGGAAGTACTTGAGCGATCGAACGGTAGATTGGGGTACGTTCATATTTCCGGCATGGGTGATTCCCAGTTTCGATATGTAATCGAAAAAATGCTTGGCGACCACTACGATAAAGAAGCCATTGTGATTGATACACGAAATAATGGCGGTGGTGATCTTGTTGCCGATTTGCAGATGTTCTTTACCGGCGAACGTTTCTTAACCTACGCTACCGAAGCAAAAGTAGTTGGGGGAGAGCCAACATCACGCTGGACGAAGCCTGTTATTGGCTTATTTAACGAAAGTATGTACAGCGATGGCCATTGCTATGCCAGCGGCTTCGAAGATCTGGATTTGGGAACTTCAGTTGGGATGCCGGTGCCGGGAACATGTAGTTTTGCCGGATGGGAAGGTTTACCCAATGGAAGCTACTGGGGCGTTGTTCCGGTGAGTGCTAAAAATAAAGCCGGCGAATGGTTAGAAAACAACCAGACAAATCCTGACATCACCGTTAAAAATATGCCGGGAGAAATTGATTTCGGCAGAGACGAGCAGCTTGAAGTAGCCATCGATCAAATGCTTAGAGAGCTGGATGGGGAATAATAATTAGCTGATTTCTTTTTTAGATTCATCCAGTGGGGTCGTAGCATGCAACGACCTTATATATTCAATCTTGAAATGGATTTTTCCTTAGAGGCAGCGATGTGTTCCTTTAAATTGAGAAGTATTCGTTTGGATTCGAATAAGTATTCATTTTCATCCAGTGGGTCGTAGCATGCTACGACCGTACTGTTTTGAAGAATGGGATTCTCATTTATTGAGATAGCAAGAAATTAGGCTATTTCTCAAAGATGGCTAAGCCCCAATAGCATGGCTCTACCGAGCAGGCATACATCGAAATTTCAATTTGATATCGTCCCGAGCTGGTAGGCGTGTAATAGATCAATGGAAAATCGTCATCTTCGATGTCGCTATCGATTTCTTCTCCTGAATTATCCCGAAGATATAGATCAAGATCGTTACAATCTTCATCGCAAAAACCACGAATTAAATAGTCTTTGCTGCTATCTAAATAAAACGTCCAGGTATTGTCTTGATCCTCTCCAATGGCTCCGATAATATAATTTTTCATTGAGTAGCCGTTTTCGGATGCCGAATCAAACGAATTCTGGATCTGCGTCCAAACAATTTCTGTGTATGATTGTGCATAAAGTGAGCCTGTGCAAACTAGACCCACGATCATCATTGCCAGAAAGTTTTTCATATGTACCCCGTTAAGTGTTTGTTGGTTTTAAAGTAACAGAAAGTTGGGATTATTCAACTCCCAGATCCTTTAATAAAACAGTGATTTTTTGATCTAATTTTTCTGCCTGAAGTGGGTAATCGTCGCGCGAGTCAAGCTCACCATTCACACTGCAGTAGAATTTGATTTTCGGCTCTGTGCCAGAAGGTCGGGCCGAAATGATACTTCCATCATCGGTGATAAACTGTAAAACGTTTGATGTAGGTAAATTAGTGGATTCAGATTTTCCAGTATCTTGAAAATGCACGGTTTGAGTTTGATAATCTTTTAACACAGTAACCGGCGAACCACCTAATATTTTGGGTGGATTTGCTCGAAAATTGGCCATCATTTGCTGAATTTCTTCAGCCCCGGATTTCCCTTTTTTGGTAACAGAAATTAGCTTCTCACGGAAAAATCCGTGCTCAACGTACATATCTAACAAAGCTTCGTACAAACTACTGCCTTGGTCTTTGTAGTAGGCCGCCATTTCAGCAATAATCACTGCAGATACAATCGCATCTTTATCCCGAACATGTTCACCCACTAAATAACCATAACTCTCTTCTCCACCAACAATAAAAGTCTTTTTGCCTTCCAGTTCGGTGATCAATTCACCGATATATTTGAAACCGGTTAGCGTGTTAAAACACTCAACGCCATAGGAAGCCGCAATCCGATCGATGAGGTAACTGGTAACTATGGTTTTAACGATATACTCTTTACCGGTGAGTTTCCCTGCTTTTTTCCATGCCGTAAGCATGTAGTTAATAATCAGCGTGCCGGTCATATTACCGTTGAACAACATCCATTCGCCTTTATCATCTTTAACGGCAATTCCAACCCGATCTGCATCAGGATCGGTTGCCATAACCAGCTCGGCATCGATTTCTTTGGCTTTGCTCATGGCCATGCTTAGAGCGTCTTCTTCTTCCGGATTTGGATAGACAACGGTTGGGAAGTTTCCGTCGATTACCATCTGCTCTTCTACCACATTTACGTTGGTAAACCCATAGGCTTTGAGTGCAGGTATTGCCATAATCCCGGTTCCATGGATAGGAGAGAAAACGATGTTCAAATCGTTTTGGCGCTGGATTGCATCTTTAGAAACAGACAATTTTACCAGCTCATCAATGTATTTTTTATCAATTTCTTCGCCGATAGCTTCGATAAGATCCGGATTTCCTTCAAACTTAATTTCTTCTACCGAAGCAATCTTCTGCACCTCTTCCATCACCATTTTATCGTAAGGCGAAACGAACTGACCGCCATCGTTTCCATAGGCTTTAAAGCCATTATATTCTTTCGGGTTGTGAGATGCGGTTAGCACCACACCACTTTGGCAATTCAACTCTCGAATGGCATAAGAAAGCTCTGGTGTTGGGCGCAAGCCGTCAAAAAAGTACACTTTAATTCCATTGGCAGAGAATACATCAGCCACAACTCGTGCAAGCGTATCCGAATTATTTCGACAATCATGCGCAATGGCTACTTTAATTTCCTGGTTTGGGTACTCATTTTTTAGGAAGTTGGAAAGCCCCTGGGTAGCCATTCCAAAGGTGTATTTATTCACCCGATTAGACCCAACACCCATAATACCACGTAACCCACCGGTACCAAATTCAAGGTCTTTATAGAATGCATCGGTTAGCTCGGTGTAGGCTTCATTCTCTAACATCGAACGAATTTCCGATTTAGTTTCTTCGTCATAGCCTCCGTCAAGCCATTGATTAATTTTTTCTTCGACCGATTTTTCCAGATTACCCATGTAGTTGAAAGATTGATTTAAAATTGCTACCTCAAATATAGAAATATATGCGTTATTAGATAGCTGTGAATCGTTTTAGATTGTAATGCGTCAGTAAATATTTTATTGATTTAATAAGGCTCAACTATAGTTTAGGCTTCGAAAAATAGACATGCTGTTTTTTTGCTAAGAAGAGCACATTTTGGCTACCTTATTTAACTATTCAAAATCTCGGTTGAAATTTAATTTTTGGTACCAATGAATCGTCTTTTTCTAAACATGCTGGTTATTATTGCATCAGCAGGATTGTTATTAGCTTGTAGCACGTCAAAGCAAACCGCAACGGCAACCAATACCAGCGAGACATCAAATCAAGAAGATGTAACCTTAAACGACACAAGAGATAAGAAAGAAATTGAAGAGCTGTTCTGGGCTCGGCGTGATAGCACAAAATTGAATTACGCCCAAGCCGATGTGGAGTTTATGCAAGGCATGATCGGGCATCACTCGCAGGCATTGATTATGTCGAGCCTGGCTAAACCAAACAACGCCAGTAAGTCGGTACAAACCCTGGCGGCGCGTATTATTAACGCACAGAAAGATGAAATTGCCATAATGCAAAGCTGGCTCAGCGATCGAAACGAAATGGTACCACAAGTTACCATCGATGGGTTGAATCTGATTTTAACACCGGGGAAAACGCCTTCACTTACTTTTAATCAGGAAGCTGTTGTGCACAGAATGCATGAACAGTTAGGGCATGGTGATCATCACACTAAAAAAGCCGATGAAAAGCCGGAAGAAATGCGCGATAAGATGCATGCTGATATGGACAAAGAGCTCAATAAATCGTCGCATATGGGGCATATGGCCAACAATGGGATGGGTGGAATGGACGGAATGATGCACGATCATTCTGATATGCCGGGTATGCTAAATCAAACTCAGCTCGAAGAACTAGCAATGACGAAAGGCAAGGATTTTGATCGTCTGTTTCTCAGATACATGATTCAACATCATGCCGGAGCTATTACGATGGTAAATGATCTGGTGAGAACAGATGGAGCAGCGCAGGAAGTAAGTATCGGGAAACTTGCTGGCGACATCAACGTAGATCAAAAAACTGAAATTGAACGAATGCGTCTTATGCTAATGCAAATCATGCAAACAGAGCAGTAAGAGTAGGGTAACACACAATATTTCAACAATCAACAATAACTAAAAGGACAAGTATGAATCATACTTCTACCAAAGAACGGCTGTTCGGATTTACAAAATTATCCGTAATTGCCGGGGCACTGCTAATCAGCTATGCCTGTTCATCGTCATCGGAAGTAACGATGGCGCCGTTTACAGCTCCGGAAGTAGCTCCAATCGAAGACGCAAATATTCCAACTCCTGACCCTCGTGTGGGCTTAGAAGCCGGACTTTTTGATGCCGAACAAGCTTACTGGAACATAGAGCGATTATCGCAAACACCGCCACCGGATAAGTTTGTGGGTAAAACCAATTCCGATTTAGCCTTTCAAGGCAATTATGTATTTCAGGGAAATTACAATGGGGTTATTATTTGGGATATCACCGATCCTAAAAACCCTATATTGGTAAACGACTACGAATGTCCTGCTTCTCAAAGTGATGTTTCTGTGTACGGAAACTTGATGTTTGTATCGGGTGAAGGCCTGGAAGGACGTATCGATTGCGGTACGGAAGGCATCAACCAGGCAGTGAGCGAAGACCGCCTTCGTGGTATTCGAATTTTCGATATCACCGATATTCAAAACCCGGTTTACGTTTCCAATGTGCAAACTTGCCGTGGTTCGCACACTCATTCTGTATTGAAAGACCCTAACGATGACGAAAACATCTACGTGTACGTTTCTGGTTCATACGTTGTACGTCCTGACGAAGAATTACCCGGCTGTTCTGATTTACAACCGGAAGAAGATCCAAACTCTGCACTTTTCCGTATCGAGGTAATCAAAGTACCTTTAGATAGCCCGGAAGATGCAGCTATCGTTAGCTCTCCTCGAATTTTCGAAAATCTGGAAGAGCCTCCAACTCACGGTTTAGCTCCTGCCGATATTGCTGCCTTAGAAGCTGCCAAAGCTGCCGGCAAATTCACTTTTAAATTTGGTGGAACAGAGCGTGTACTACCTGATGGTTTTGCCAGAAACTTATTGAACTCAATTGTTCAAGAACGAGGTGGTGAAGGCGCACCAACAGCAGAAGATACCGTAGCTTTAGCTGGTTCGCTTCAAGCGCGTATCGAAGCCATGTTCGGTGGTGGAAACGATGACGAAACTCGTCGCCGTGGACCGGATCAGTGTCACGATATTACTCTTTACCCTGAAATCGGCTTAGCAGGTGGTGCTTGCGAAGGCTACGGTTTATTGCTCGACATCAGCGATCCTGCAAACCCTGTACGTATTGATGCAGTTGCTGATTCTAACTTTGCATACTGGCATTCAGCTACGTTTAGTAATGATGGAGAAACTGTGATCTTCACTGATGAGTGGGGCGGCGGTGGCGGACCAAAATGCCGCGAGAGCGACCCGTACGAGTGGGGAGCAAATGCGATCTTTACCATCGAAGATGGCGAAATGATTTTCAAAGAGTACTACAAAATGCCTGCTGCTCAAACAGTATTTGAAAACTGTGTAGCGCATAACGGATCATTGATTCCTGTTCCGGATCGCGACATTATGGTTCAATCTTGGTACCAAGGTGGTATTTCTATTTTTGATTTCACCGATCCTGCAAACCCAACTGAAATTGCTTTTCACGATTACGGTCCTGTAAACGGTGAAGCGATGGCAAGCGGCGGTAGCTGGAGTGTGTATTGGTACAACGGTGTGATTGTGAACTCAGAAATCGCGCGTGGTTTAGATATTTTCGATCTTAAGCCAAGTCCGTTTATTACTGAGAACGAAATTGCAGCAGCTAAAACTGTGAAGTGGGATTACCTGAATGCCCAAGGTCAGCCAAAAATGGTATGGCCAAACACCTTCCATTTAGCCAAAGCTTATGTTGATCAATTAGATCGTGACAACAGCGTATCTGATACTGCTGTGATGGCTTTCCGACAAGGCATTGCTAATGCTGAAGCAACTCCGGCTAAAAAGCGTGGTAAAATGCTTGCTCGTTTAGCGGATGAAGTTGCTGATCACGCTTCGATGAGTTCCGACTCAGACAAAGTGCAGAAGTTAGCAGAAGCTCTTCGTGGCATAGCTTCTATGTAAGCAACCTCTGAATTTCAGATAGTAAAAATCCCGCTCTTTGTTAAAAGAGCGGGATTTTTTTATTTAAAACGGTCTTTTGCTCAGTTTTAATCTGTGGGCTGATCATTTCGATCATTATAAACCACATAAAAACTTAGTAGTATTTAGCTGATGCAGAAATAATCGTCATCGCAGTTCCCAATCCAAATCAGATTGAAAACCAAGATAACTATCGAAATTACTTAGGCTGAATGGGTGCTTTTTTAAATCTGCCCCAGGCAATAAATACAGCAAGGGCAAACAGTACAATATTGGGGATAAAAGCTTCGCTTTGTGTAAAATGATAGATGGAAGCCAATACCATTACGATGCTAATCCCAAGTGCTGCTAAAGGTGTAAGAATGGGTTTAATTCTAAGCAAAGCCGGGAGTATTAAGCCAATTGCTCCGAGCAATTCACTGATTCCAATAAAGAATACCATCCATTCGGGAAAGTAATTCACGAACGACATCCCATTTTCTGCCAGTTCAGCGATAGGAGTTGTAAGTTTCATGATGCCGGCCATTAGAAAAGCTACGGCTAATAAGCTTTGTGCTATCCACAAAGAAATGTTGAGTGTTTTTGATTGATTCATATCCTTGATTGTTTTGTTTAACCGGAAACAAAGGTCAGGCATAGAGCAACCAATCCCATTAATGTACATTAAGAAATGAGGGCGGTGTGCGAGTTACTTTTTGAGCGCTTTGGCCCTTTTTGCCGCGGATAGTGCTTCAGGGGTGATACCCAGGTAGGAGGCAATCAGTTTTTGCGGCACTCGTTGTACGATATCCGGATAGGTTCTGATAAAATGTTCGTAGCGTTGGATAGCAGTAGCACTCATCAACATGATGATTCGGTTTTGTAGAACCCCTAATCGTTTAATTAATTTTTCTGAATCAACATCCGTGATGGTTAGATCAACCTTCTCAGTTGAAAGAACAACCGAATCCTCTAACGCATCGATAAACAATTCACAGGGGGTATCCGGCGATTGGTTATCTGCAATAATCCAGTTTTCCGGCGCAAACATATAAATATGTTCTTTCCCTTTTTCGTCGATGGAATAACTACGCAACAAGCCCGATTCAACTTGATAAACCTTGGTGTTAACCTCACCTTTTCTTTGAAGGATGTGCCCTTTTTTTACTTCAAGTTTAATCAAGATTTTTGGTGGGTTTTAAGGTGGGAATGGTCTCGTGTATGAGCAGTAGCGGTTTTTAACATCCTAACTTTTCGATTTATTACTAAGCTTAAATTTATAAAATTCAAGTACGATTAAGCAGTTTGGCCACTATTTTTTATATACGTTGATGTAGCCAGCTTTAATGCTTATCAATAATAAATGCTTTTTTAAGTTGTCTTTTTACATAGAGAGATCGAACTACTCCAATAATAATAATTACAAAAGAAGCTATTAGGAAGAAATAACCCAGACCCATAAGATTTTCTAACATATCAATTTTAATTATGGCCAATCCTGAACTCAAAAGGACAGCAAAAGTCCGAAAATAAGCTAAGAATGTTCGCTCATTCGCTAATTTGGTTCTTTGTAATGCGAGGTAATCTGTTCCGCTGATTTCAATATTCATTTAAGTAGCATTATAGTCGTTTAAATGGTTCAATTATAGGTAGTGTTTTTCTACTCTTAGCTAACGGTTTGGCTATGAGTAGTTGCGTGCTTTAGCACTTAACTTTGCAATTACACACGAAACTGAAAATCCGCAAGGATTTTTAGAAGTAGGCGAGAACAAGCAATTACTTCTAGCCATTGTTGTGCCACGTTTTTTTATTTCTTTTATGTTCATAAACCTCGATTCCTAATTGATTTTTTACAGCAATAAGGTTGTCAGGTAATTTATTTTCTAAAGCTAGTATTACTCGACTATTTGGTAAATGGTCATTAACTACTTGTTCAGCCTCTAATAAAGCTTTGTACTTTATACATTGAAATAGTCCTCTTTGAATATCGGCAGAGTTTGAAATATATGATTTTACCTCAATTCCAATTATCTCATCTTTATTTTTGAAAATTACATCTATCAAATCCATTGAAGGTAATTCGTATTCGGTAATTCCAATGAGTTTTGAAGAAAGTCCAAACAGTTCTGGATTAACTGCTATATAATTTTTAAAATCTTTATGTTGTTGACTTTCGCCTCCCGAATCATAATTTGGTCTAGGCTCCTTTAGTTTTTGGTCGAAGTCTGTTTCTAAAGGTTTTAAGTTTAGCTCGGATAATACCCAATACCAATCTTTGTATAAATAGATGTCGGTAAGAATTTTATCGACTACTTTTCTTTTTTGACTTTTATTTAGCGATTGAAAATCAGAATATTCCATAAATTCATTAACTCCTGAGCCTGGAACTTCTTCTGATTTGTTTATAACCAGAAAGTTAATTATAGGTATTTTTTTATCGGTTTTCTTTTCTAAATCTTTTATCCAATTACCAACAGCTCCGAGTACATAATTTAAATTCCGAGCATTCGACATTCCGATTTCTTGAGCTAAATCTGAATAGAATATTGGTTTTTCAGCTCTCGCTTGTTGATTTTTTTAATGCAGCCTTAGGGTTGATAACAAGTAAATAATTCGCATTCCCATCCCATTCAATCTTGTTCTTTGCTTTAAGAGTTTGTAAGGCATTTCTAACATTTCGTTTCCATCTTTCCTGTTGATTATAGTCAGCTAATGGGTGAAAATCTCCAGATTCAAAGTGGTCTATGTTGTTTTCTACTATTTGATAAATTTCTGAAAGATTAATCCAAGAATCTTTAGGAAGTTTTTCCAGTATTATTTTTCTAAAAGTTTCTTGTTTGGTAATCATTTATTTAGTTCTATCGAATGTGGCACGTTGAAGATGAAGAGCGGAGCGAATTCATCTTCAACGGTTAGTATAAGATTAGTGCGCTAACCACAGACTTAAATAATAGCACTAACGTAACCTAGCGCATTAATTTTATACATTGTTATGCGCTGCGATTTTAATTAATATGGAAACATCAACTAGTAGAGGTTGGTTTTGGGTTAAAAATAATAATTCAGACCAAGATAAAAATGAAATAACAGGAAAATATCTATTTTTTTCGGATAACAAAAACGAGTTAATTGAATTAGCAGAAATGGTTCTTGAAAAATACCAATTGCTAATAGCAAAAACTCCAAGTAGCAACACACCAAATAATAGCATAGGTTTTGGTTTTGTGCTATGTATTTATGATTCAAAAAATAGATATTGCAATGATTTGAAAAAACTAGAAACAGATACAATTTCATTTAGATATTGGAAATCAGATAATGCAACAAGAGCTGGTAAATATTCAAAACAATTTATGAGTAGTAGGTAGTTGCGCATAACAATAGAGTAAAGTGAACTGAGTTCATTTTATCCTACTGTATTCTTAAATATTATTTACTTTATCCTTATGATTTTAAGGAGTATGCTGAATAAATCACTTCTGTGGGAAGAATGCAATGTTGCGTTTATTCCGGAAAGGTAAAAAATGAAAAAGGTAGAGATTACTAGCGGGTGAGTCGCTTTATCAGTTGTTGATGCATCGGGAATTTAAAGATGAGATCAGCACGTTCGGCCATTTCAAAATCTGCGAAATCGAAAGGCTATCGAAAATGTAATTCTATACTTATTGTTCGATTAGTTCAATAAGATGAGTAATTAATTCCTCTATATTCTCTTCAATAATAGTCCACATTATTTCGTAATCAATACCGAAATACTCGTGAATAATACGGTTTCTGAATCCTGTAATTCTTGCCCATTCAATTTGGGTATGCTTCAGTTTAAAATCAGGGTCAATACGATTTGCTGCCTCACCGATAATTTCAAAGTTTCTTGCTACAGCATCCAAAACCATATCGTGGTCTGTAAATGATTCAAGATCTAGATCAGCTGTATATTTTTTGATCTTTCTAGCTGAATCAAGCATGTCCAATAACAATAAATTGGCATCTCTTTTAGACATAGATTAAGTCGTCTTCAATTGAATGGAGATATTTATTTTTTATTCCATTTTTTGAGATGAGATCCACTTTCAATTCAATCAGTTCTTCTAAATCCTCTGCTAAATCGATAAATCGGATTCCAATTTTATCGTTGAATTCCACTACAATATCTACGTCGCTATCTAGGGTCTGTTCATTTCTTGAAAACGAGCCGAAAATTGCCATCGATTCAATAGGATAGGAATCGTAAAGTCTAGCTTTATTCAGCTCTAAAGTGGATTTTATTTCGCCTAAAGTTTTCATGTCTCGAAATTAACCAAAAAACTATCAGTATTAAAAGACTTTCAATGGGGGAATCTACCAATTGCAAAATCATTAGTTCAACAAACTGGAATTAAATAAATATATTTTCCAATTGCTATTCAAAGACGTGTAAGTCGCTTTATCAGTTGCTGATGCATCGGGAATTTGAAGAAGAGATCGGCACGTTCGGCCATTTCAAAATCTGCGAAATCGAAGCCGGGGGCAACCGTGCATCCCACAAAAGAATAGGTTCCGCCAACGGCCACTTCCGAAGCAAACCAAACTCCGGCGGGCACCACAAACTGAGGTTGCTGGTTCTGCTCAAAATCGAGCCCAATATCTTGATAGGTGTAATTTCCGGAGTCATCAATCATGTGAACGCGAAGGGGATCGCCTTCGTAAAAGTGCCACATTTCATCCTGCTTAATACGATGAAAAGCCGAGAACACAGAATCCGTAAGCAAAAAATAGATGCCCGTACTAAAATGTCGGGCACCCGAAAATGAATCGCCGAGTTCCTGCTGCGAAATCACACCTTCACTTCGGTACGTTTCTCTAAAAAAACCACCCTCAGGATGACTCTTAAGATCTAGAAACGATATCAGCTCTTCAATTCGACTCATTTTTAATGAATTAATTAGGAATAGTAGAATTAAGAAGTAGCATAAAACGTATTCCTAATTCAACTATTCCTAATTCCTAATTATTAACGTTCATTTCCTTCTTTCACAACCTCGTTAACCAACACTGGTTTTCCAAAACCTAGTTCTTCGAGTCTGTACATTTGAGTATCGGCATCTCCAACCACTACATAAATCATTTTATTGGGATTAGCATATTCTAAGGCTAATTCAGAGATATCCTCGATGGTGATATCACGAACGATCTGCTCTCGCTCTTTTACATAATCAGCTTCCCAGCCATAAGTGCTCACATTGTACAACATGTTTAGTTTGGCGCCGAGGGTTTCAAAGCGACGAGCATTACTTTTTAGTAAGAAACTTTTTGTAGTGGCTAAATCTGTTTCGGTGAAGGTAGAAGGATATTCCTCCATGATTTGCTTCACTAATGCTGCTGATTCTAAGGTCACGTTTGTGCGAACACCACTCGAAATTTGAAAGGCACCGGGCAACTCATTTCCAGCAAATCTAGAACGGATTCCATAGGTATACCCCTTGCCTTCACGTAGCTCTTGGGTTAATCGCGATGCAAATCCACCGCCGCCTAGAATGTAATTCATCACTGTTGCAGGGTAGTAATCGGGATCGGTTTCAGGCATGGCCAAATAACCAAAACTTAACACCGATTGCTTAGCTCCGGGCACATCGTAAAAATAAACGGTTGGCTCTGTAATTGGAGCTGGTTTTACGAACTCAGGGATCTGTACTTCTGCTCCACTCCAGTTTTTTTCCAAGTCGGATAACACCGTATTTACCTCTTGTTCACTGGTTGCTCCAACAACCATAAAATCTGCAACGCTAGGACTCACATTCGCTTCGTAATAGGCTTTTAAATCGTCTATAGTGATGGTTTCTACGGTATTAATCGTTCCAATAGGGTTTTTGGAAAGAATGTTCTCTTCTCCATAAACCACCGAATTAAAGGTGTTACTTGCGATGGCGTTTGGATCGGCACTTTGAGCAGCTATGGCACTCAGTGTACTTTGTTTTGCTAAATTGAATTCAGTTTCATCCCAACGTGGATCTAACAACATTTCTTCGACCAACTCCATAGTAGCTTCAAAATTTCTAGCCAGTGTATTCCCCGACATAGTGATTGCTTGTCGTCCTGATCTGATGTTAATAGAAGCTCCCAAATCGTCGATGGCTTCTTCCAATTCTTCGGGTGTTTTGTTGGCTGTACCGCGCGTCATTACTTCTGCAAGCAAGTTAGAAACCCCGATTTTATCCATATCCTCAAGCATTAATCCACCTTTAATACGAAGCTCAAATTGAACCAATGGAAGTTCTGCATTGGTAATTCCATATACCGGAATTCCATTTTCGAGGTTGAAAGACCATACTTCAGGAACAGCCAATTCCGGAGAGTTGCCATACGATGGTTCCATCGTACGATCAAAACTAGAGGGTGTGCGTTCATATTCGGTTTCTTCAGGGAGTTCAAATTCTTCGTCAGCTCCACTTTCAGCAATCACTTCTTCTTCCACTTCGGCCGGCTCTGAACCATCTAGCGCCAAATCTGCCTGGCCCATTGGCACGAAGCTGGTAGCAATGTAATCTTGGCCTTTGATGTATTTTTGATAAACGCGCATTACATCTTCTTTAGTTACCGCAAGCGTTTTTTGGATGTCTTGGTTGATGTAGCCCGGATCTCCTGCAAAAATATTGTATTGCGCTAAGTTGAACGCTTTGCCCAACACACTAGATAGTCCGTTATAAAACTGAGTTTCGATGCCGGCTTTAATTCTGTCTAAATCAGAATCGGTAAACCCCACTTCTTCAAAGCGCTCGAATGCTTCAAATACAGCATTATGCACTTCATTAAGATTGGTATTTGGGAACGCACGCACAATCAAGGCCATTTCACCGGCAATCTCTGAGGTGTTTGTAAAAAAGAACACACCGGATGTTAATTCCTTTTCATCCACAAGTACCTGATTTAAAGGAGCTTTTTTACCGGAGGCCAGCAACTCGGTTAAAATATCGAGTGCGTAAGAATCTTCGTGATAGATATCTACCGCAGGGTAGGTCATGCGTAATTCGGGTAAACGGGCGAAATTATCTTCGTAGAAAAGTTTTTTAGTTTCTGATAAAGACGCGGGTTGATCTTCGAGTGGTGAGATTTCTTCGCCACGGGGAATTTCATCAAAGTATTTATGAATCCAGGCTTTGGCTTGCTCAAAATCGAAATCACCGGCAATAACCAAGGTGGCATTATTTGGAACGTACCATTTGTTGTAAAACTCTTTTACATCGGCCAGCGTAGCATTTTGGAGATCTTCGAGTGAGCCAATCACTTGCCAGTTGTAAGGATGTGTTTCAGGATAAAGATTTTTGCCAACTACATAGTTTACATGCCCATACGGACGATTATCCACACCCTGACGTTTTTCATTTTTTACCACCTGCTTTTCTTTGGCAACTACGGCTTCTGTTACGGTATTTATGAAAAACCCAAGTTTATCGGCCTCGGCCCAGATCATTTTTTCGAGCGCATCGTTCGGCACCGTTTGAAAATAATTGGTGCGATCACGAGAGGTTGAGCCATTAGCCCCCGATCCACCGATGCGGCTACTCATCTTATCTAAACCACCTTTACCGAGGTTTTCTGATTCTAAGAAAAGCAGGTGCTCGAATAAATGTGCGAAACCGGTTTTACCTTCTTTCTCGCGCGCAGAACCTACATGAAAGGTTAAAGCCACTGCAACAACGGGATCGGATTTGTCTTCATGAAAGATTACCTCCAGTCCATTATCCAGCGTAAACTTTTCGAAATCGACGGAGAAATCTTGAGCTTTAGCGTTAGAGGAGAATAAAAAAACTGTTATCAGTAACAGAAACGATGAAAATCTTGAAATGGATACCATTTATCTATATTGTGTTAAAAACCAAATGAAAGTACGTGTAGTTTAGGATTGATGTTCTAAAAAATTGGGAATTGGTTAGTCATTTCACAATTTTAAAAGAGAGCATGTGGCACGATTATTGTATATTTGGCTATGATTAAAGTTGGCGACATAATTCTCTCAGACGATATTGCGACACAAAAGTTTGCCTGTGATACTCCTGTGTGTAAAGGCGCTTGTTGTGTAGTTGGTGATGCCGGGGCTCCGGTTTCTAAAGCTGAGGTTCCGGTGCTGCATAAAGCCTATCATACCCTAAAAGATGAGCTTCGTCCTGAAGCTATAGCTGTAGCCGAAAAAGACGGCGTTGTGATTGGATCGAAAGAAAAAGGCTACGAGATTTCGTGTGTAAACAAAGCCGAATGTATTTTTGTGAATTACGATGAGCAAGAAGTGGCATACTGTACCATCCAAAAAGCTTTTTTCGAAGGTCGATTCAAGTGGGAAAAGCCAATCAGTTGCCATTTATATCCGGTACGCTTGAAGAAAATTGGTGGTTTTGAATACGCTAATTTTGAGTACATTCCGAAAATGTGCTCAGCCGCGTGTGCCAAAGGAGAAAAAGAAGACACCTACGTAGCTGATTTTTTGGAACGCCCGTTGGTTCGTAGATATGGGCAAGAATGGTACGACGAATTATTGGCAGCATGTGAATATGTAAGAGAACATCAGGATGATTAAAAACAGGCAAAGTTTTGGTCAGAGTTTACAGCAAGGGATGCAGCAAAAACTGTCTCCCCAACAGCTGCAATACATCAAATTATTGCAGTTGAATACCATCGCTTTAGAGCAGCGCATCAAAGAAGAAATGGAGATGAACCCCATTTTAGAAGAGGGCGATCAGAATTTGCAAAACGAGGTGAATGAACCCGAGGAGACTGCCAAAGAAAGTGAAGATGCTTTGGAAAGTCTTGATGAGCACGAAGTTGATTGGGACGACTTTGACACAAACACCGATTATGATGGGGAAACCTATTCGGCTCCGCGGAACCCTGACATGGACGAATGGCGGGATTTGCCTAATAAATATGAGGTTACGCTTCTAGAGGAATTAGAACAGCAGGTTTCGTTGCTGGATTTGAATGAAGAGGAAGAACTGATTGCTGATCAGATATTAGGCTCTTTGGATGAGGATGGATACTTTCGCCGCGAACTGATAGCGGTAGCTGATAACATCACTTTTAATCACGGTGTATTTATCGAAGAAGACGATGTAGAGGCAGTGCGAAAAAAGGTGCAGTTGCTCGATCCGATCGGTATAGCTTCGCGCGATTTACAAGATTGTTTGTTGGTTCAACTAAAGTATTCGGATGAAGATTTGCCTGGCCGTAATTTGGCAATTCGTATTGTTCGCGATGCATGGAGTGCCTTCGAGAAAAAGCATTTTAAGAAATTGATTCAGCGCCTCAATACCGACGAAGAAGCACTAAAAGAAGCTTTTGAAGCGATTCGTCATATGGATCCACGTCCGGGTGCGGTAAGCGATGGGATGGAAGAAACCCAAAATTACATTGAGCCGGATTTTGAAGTGTATTGGCGCGGGTCCAATCAAACCGAAAATGGAAAAGGCGAATTCGTGCTATCATTGAATCAACGGAATGCACCTCAACTGCGGATATCACCAGAATACACCCAAATGTGGGACGAAATTAAGCGCCGAAAAGAGAAACCGGATGCCCAAACTCAGCAGTTTATGCGCACCAAAATCGATTCAGCCAATTGGTTTATCGAGTCGATTAAACAACGCCAAAATACATTGATGAATGTGATGAAAACCATTGTGGCATTGCAGGAAGAATTTTTCAAATTTGGAGATGGCTTAAAGCCTATGATTTTGAAGGATGTGGCTGAGCGCATTGGGATGGATATTTCTACAATTTCGCGCGTGGTAAACGGTAAGTATGTGCAGACAAACTTTGGGGTGTACGAGCTTAAATATTTCTTTAACGAAGGCTTAACTACCGAAAGTGGGGAAGAGGTGAGTAACCGCGAAGTGAAAAACATCTTGCAAGGCATCATCGACAACGAAGACAAGAGAAATCCACTCAGCGACCAGGCTCTTGCAGATATGCTGAACGAGAAAGGATACAACATCGCCCGCCGTACTGTAAGTAAATACCGCGAGCAGCTGAATGAGCCGGTTGCAAGGTTGCGCAAGCAGATCATTTGACCAAATTCCGATCTACCCATCCATCTGTTGGGCGAATGCCCGGCTGATGGAAGCAAGTGATGTTAAATTGAGATCCCGCATCAAGTGCGGGATGACGGGTAGGTGGTGCGGGATGACGGGTTAATTAATGAAGTCTGAGTATCCCTTCGTATTCCTTGATGATTTGCTCCCGAACCGGAATGCCCTTTTCGAAGATGGTTTGCTGAGCTTCGAGGTATTCTTTGCGTCCTGCCTCAGTTTCGATTTTGATGGGTTCTAAGCCGTGTTCACGCAAATCATAGGGACTTGCCTTCATATCAACCGTACGGGCTTCATTGGCTAGTTTGAAAGCCGCAAATAATGCATCCGAAGAAATCCAAGGGAAACCCTTAAACGCCCATTTGTATAAATCCATGTTGGAATGGATGCACCCGGGCTGCTCCATATCGGCGAAAGTTTGTCGCGAAAGTTGATGTTTGTTTAGTGGCACGGCATCTGGAGTGAAAAAGCGAAAGGCATCGAAATGTGTACACACCAGCGGTCTTGATTCCACAAACTCAGCCAATTCATCAGACTCCATGCGAAGGGGAACCTGACCATGACGAATTTCCACTGATTTGTACACCATTGCCCATTCGTGCATCCCAAAACAACCAAACGATGGTCGGCGCTCTCGTGTACTTTTCAATAAATGAAGAATCCATTGAAAAGATTTTAGGCGTTTTTCGGGGATGGAATCCGGCGTTAAATAAGCTAGATAGTCAGCAATCTGCCAGTTATTCACTGGAGGCAATTCTTCATGATCAGCAAATTCTAGCCCGACTGCTATCCCGGGGCTCCATTTCTTTAGCCATGAAGGTCGGAATGGGTAATATTCAAACAGGAAATCCATCACCGGCTGTTTTATCGCTCGGCTGCGTTTTTCAAGATACTCGTCGATCAGCACCGATACCTTTTTTTGATGGTCGGCCTCTATTGATTTCCATTCATCATAGGATAATCGGGTTTTTATTAGATCGGGGATTTCTACAATTTGCGAGTGCATCCCCGAAGATACGGGTTTAACCAATTTCGTGTGCAAGAATGTCGCCGGCAAATCAGCTATTAAATTTCATCATACATATGCGCCTGCATTATCAGGTGATGATCCTTTCAGGTGGATATCTTTTAGCTACACTTTTTGTTGATTTCATTAATTGGGGACAATACGCAAGTCAATTTGTAAACGTGCATATATTTTTATTCGGCGGGGCAACGGTTTTTAATTCATTTTGGGATAAAGATGAAGGCCCAATCGGTGGTTTGAAACATCCGCCAAAAATGAAACCCTGGATGCGGCCGGTTTCTATGGTGATGCAGTTTTTTGCCTTGGCTTGGTGCCTAACAATCAATGTAGAGTTTACCGTTATCTATGGCATTAGTTTATTGCTGTTTTGGCTGTATTCATCTCCAAAAGCCAGATGGAAAGGGCACCCGATCCTAAGCTTAATCGCTATTGGAATTAGCACCGGAACCAATTCATTTTTGCTCGGTATTTTAGCAACCGGGCAACACACATTGACGCCTGAGAATGTCATCACTTCGGTAGGAGTGGCTTGTATTATTCTGAGTTTGTATCCAATTTCACAGATTTATCAAATGGAGGAAGACAGTAGGCGAGGTGATATCACTTTTACTATGAAATATGGCCTTTACAATACAAAGCGTTTCTTTTTTGTGCTATTTCCTATGGGTGTACTAATTATCAGTTCGATGATGTACCCAATTTCCCCTGAAGTTGCGATGCCCTTTTTTCTTTGCGGGTTTTTTGCCTTCGTACTCATCTCTATTTTAATGAACAGATTGGATGGAAAGATTTCAGAATACAGTGTAGTAATGCGCATTAAGTTTCTAGCTTCCTTTTCGTTCGTGATGTTTATCCTATCATCACTATTGATCAAATCAATCATTTAGTACTCGCAGGCTTTGTAACTTTAGCACATATTATTTTAATCATAAAAGTGCCATGGATATTATTAAACAATCTTCGATTACACGTGAAATTATTGATCAAGCGATGGATTACGAAGCCTTTAACAAACTAACAACAGAGTTATTTGAAGAAGGACATACAACGAATGATGACAATTCGGAAAGCATGCTGAATTACACAAAGTTGAACATTCAGCGAACACATCGCATCGACAAAAGAGGGATTATTTCAGACGAAACGAAAGCAATCATTGAAAAAATAAACACCGATCAAGTTTGGTTGGTAATTACAGAAGGTTGGTGTGGGGATTCCGCACAACTGTTACCATACGTTAAGAAAATGGCCGACTTGAATGATCACATTGAGTTGAAGATTATTTTAAGGGATAGATATCCTAAAGTTATGGATGAGTTTTTAACCGATGGCAAAAGCCGCTCTATCCCAAAAGTGATTATTCTAAATAAAAACACACTTGAAGTACTAGGTAGCTGGGGGCCACGCCCGGCAGAAGTACATCAAAAATATCTGGCCGAAAAACTGAATCCCGAAGTTGGAGGAACGATTGCCTCTCAAAACTTACATACCTTTTATGCTCGCGATAAAGGTGCAATTCTTCAGGTTGAGTTTCGAGCACTACTTAATTCAATCACATAAAAAAAGGCAGCTCTAAGGCTGCCTTAATGAATCGATTTACTTGATTAAAGTCATCGTTTTGGTTTGCCGATAAGGATTGCTACCGTTTTGAGGTAATGCCTCAAGTTGATAGAGATAAGTTCCACTGGCAAGATTTGAAGCATCAAATGAAGCTGTAAATGACCCTGCCGACATTGTCTGATTTTCATAAATCGAAGCCACTTTACGTCCATTCAAATCAAACACATTTAAGGTTACCGAGGAGTTAGTCGGCAGTTCAAATGTGATATTGGTTGAAGGGTTGAATGGATTCGGGAAATTTTGATTTAGTGAGAAGTTGGCTGGTTGATCGAAATCAGCATCAACCAATTCGTTTGAAACCGGAGTGCCTATTTTTCCAACAAACAACCCACGTCCATGCGTACCAATAGCTAACACTTGATCAGATCTTCTATAATCAAGTGATGATACAATTGCATTTCCAATAATGTCTTCTGCAGCTCTGGTCCACACTGTGTTTTCAGCGTCAAGTTGATTTGTGTAATACAAACCAACGCTTGTTCCCACAATATAAAAATTACCATCTTGGTTAGTAGCTACAATTGCCCCAGATCGAATGGAAGGAGCGTCCTCTCCGGCAAGGTTTCCTTCGATGTCGGTCCAGTTATCCCCAGCATCAGAACTGTGCCAAATACTTCGTACACCGTAATTCGACATCACTACCATCACTTCATCGCCATTATCCGGGTTTACAGCAATATCATTAACATACGAACCACCATTAGCGTTTGCGATTGCGATGTTTAAATCACCGTCAGTGCTGGTAACATCATCTACTCGTTTAATGAATGGTATTTGAGAATTTACAGCATCAGAACTGGCATAATATAATCTACTCGACGGATTCGTATTCGAAAATGAAAGTGCAGTAATTTCATGGTTTTCTGATCCCGAATCTAAATCAGGAAGTTCAGTCCAACCTTGCGAAGTACCATCCGAATTAGACGTATTGCGATCTATGGTTAACAGCTGGTCATTTCTCCACATTCTATCAAAAGCTGGATAGAACATATAATTCTCATTCGAGGGATCAACAACATAAGGGTGTATAAATTGCTGATCTACGGCACCTAATGGCGAGATATACGAGAAATTAGTTAGATCAGTGCCGTTATAATCAAATTTAAGAAGGAATCCATTTTGAGAAGAAGTAACCGCATAATTATTTCCTAAATAAGTAAACGCGCCATCGCCTGAAGAGGCATCGATAGATAAACTGGATTGCCCGTTAAAGTTAAAAATGAAATAAGGAGTACCGTTATCCTGAGTTCCACCACCAATTCTACCATCTTCAGCTTCTGGATGGATAGAAACAGTATAAAACTGGGTTACATTATAACCGTTATCAAGGTTGGTCCAGGTTACTGGTGTAGCAGTAATATCATTTGTGAAACTTAGTCCACCATCGTGAGCACTGATCGCTTTGTTAGGATCGTTCGGGAAGAATATTAAATTATGTTGATCCGGATGGTGATTCGGAAACTGACTCACATCGTTATCATAATCGTAGCCACCAATCCAATATTTAGGACCTTCGCCGGGGATTGCAATGCCATCATTGCTAATAGGTGCAGTGGTAAAGCCATCGGTAGATCGGAATAAGTTAGTTGCACCAACGAACACGATATTCGAATTGGTTGGATGCACACGCACCAACATATTGTAACCATCTTGTGGGTTTAAATCTCCTACTGGATTACCAAAATCCGGAATACCAGACGTTCGATCACTCGTTTGTACATTGGTAGATTGAGTGATATCAAAACGGTGTAAAGACATACCTGAGGCACCTGAACCGGTATCGGTGAGAACGTAAAATATATTAGGATCAGATTGCGAAACACCTATTACGCTTCTATTACCATTGTTTGGGAATGAAGCCGGCGTTATATCATTCCAGCTGATTCCATCATCGGTTGATACATAAACTCCTGGGTCGAAAGTCTGCTCAACTCCTTGAAAAGCAGTAGATAATACTGCAATTATAACTCCATTTGCATTTACCGCCACATCCGACCAAACATGGTTGTTAACATCACCTAAAGTGTGGAAAGATGAAACCAAATCATTTGTTGACCGATAAATACCGAGTGCATTTGAAGCATAAAAAACTGTACCAGTTGTTGGGCTTATTGCCATACTTGATATGAAATCAAATTGCGAATTAAACCCTGTATCGCTATCACGAGTGGTTTCAATTTGTGTCCAACTTTCGCCGTTATCTTCTGAAATGAAAATACCGGAGCCATAAAATGTTGCTCCACTAGCACCGGCCGATCCAAAAAACTCACCAGTAGAATAAAACCATTTATCTGGTGTAGTTGGATCTTGCACTAATGCGGTAACTCCAAGATGACTGTTAATATCGGTTTTCTTACTCCATGACGCACCACCATCAACCGATTTCCAAATACCGCCGGAGGCTCCACCTGCTAAGATTATATTAGGGTCGCGCATATCCATGGCTAAAGCACGGGTTCTACCACCTACATCGGTAGGCCCTACTTCTTTCAATTCGATAGCCTCAGTAACTGCTTTTCTACGATTTGGGTATTGTTGGCTTAATTTTTCTGCAAAAGCAATCTCTTTGGCATGAATATCGGTAGGAATCATACCCAGTTCAGGATCGCGAAGCATTTTATGAAAATATTCCGAACGATCTTGTTGAGTAGTTTCCTTACTTAGTATGGTTGGGTTTTTTTCAAAAGTAAGACCTTGGTTTTGATCTGATTTTGCCGATCCATAATGGTTTTGCACCAGATAAAATGTACCTGCTATACAAAACATGGTTAGTGTAATAGCTGTGATAAATCTTTTCATACGCCCCTATTTATTCTGATATAATTTCTGTGATTGTCCAACTGCCTTTTTTCATTCCCATGCCGGCTGGTTGCATGGTTACAAGTGCAATAAAAATATCGCCTTCTTGCATTTGTTCAACATCATTTACAACGTTTTTATGAACAAAATAATTAACCGGAGCAGATCTGCTGATGCGATCTGTTGAGGCTCCATACCCGATTATCTCGGTAACATTCGCAGTTACCATATCATCAGTGTAGCTAAGGAACTCCAGCTCTACTTTTGCAGATCCTACAGGGATAGGAACTTGTTTCTCAATACCTTCTGTATCCACATTAGGTTTGTTATTTTTATTGGATGCACAGCCAGTTGTTACCCCTATCAACATGACCATAGCCAAAATTAAATGTATACGCATTAAAGAAAGGTTGAATTAATTAATTGTATTGCCAATATGCTAAATTAAACTTTTCGAAACACCTGAAAATTGTATAACACATTGATAATATGAAAACCCTCGATCGATTTAAATCTGTAGTTGCTCAAACAAGCGATGCTCCTCTAGGCTTAGAGATTTCCCACGCCGAAGGAGTCTATCTTTTTACTACTCAAGGGCAACGAATTATCGATTTTATTTCGGGTATTGCCGTCAGTAGTTTGGGGCACCGGCATCCAAAGGTAGTGGAGGCTTTACATCGGCAAATAGATAAACATTTACACGTTATGGTTTATGGTGAGTTTATTCAACAGCCACAACTTGAGTTTGCCGAACTACTCACTGCTCAACTGCCTGAGCATTTAGAGCAGGTTTATTTTGTAAATAGTGGTACCGAGGCAATAGAAGGGGCGCTAAAGCTGGCAAAAAAACATACAAGAAGATCTAAATTGGTAGCTTTCAAAAACAGTTACCACGGCGATACCCATGGTTCGTTGTCGGTTACAGGTCGGGATGTTTATCGTGATCCTTATTTGCCACTTTTACCAGATGTTCACTTTTTAAAGTTCAATAGTACTAACGGGCTAGATATAATAGATAAGGAAACCGCCGCGGTTGTTATGGAACCCATCCAAGGAGAAGGTGGTATCATCCCGGCCGAAACAGAATGGTTGGCGGAAATCAGAAGGCGATGTAATGAAGCAGGTGTTCTATTGATTTATGATGAGATTCAATCAGGATTTGGTAGAACCGGTAAACTGTTTGCTTTCGAACACTACGAGATTGCCCCGGATATTCTGTGCGTAGCTAAAGCTATGGCAGGTGGAATGCCCATGGGAGGTTTTATTTCGAGCAAAGCCATTTTCGAGAGTTTTATGTTCAATCCGCCGCTTAACCACGTAACAACCTTTGGTGGTCATCCGGTTTCAGCAGCAGCAGCGCTGGCAAATTTAAAGGAGTTACTCTCAGGCAATTATCTACAACGAGCTACTCAAATCGAACAAAAGATTAAAGAAACGCTGCAAGGCCCTGGAATAGTTGAAGTACGTGGAAAGGGAGCCATGCTAGGACTTCAGCTTGAATCGCGCGAGCTAACACAGGCTGTAGTTGAGGAGTGTTTCGAACAAGGAATTTTATTGGGATGGACTCTGCACTCCAACACACTTATTCGATTGGCACCACCGCTCATTATCGAAGATGAAACATTATCATTGGTGTTGAATACGATTAATGAAAGCATTAACCGAAATTACACATAAATAATATGTTACAGACCATTAATCCTGCCACCAACGAACTTGCTGGAGAATACAGAGAGCACACTTTTGAAGAAGTTGAGTTGTTTATACAAGAAGCGAATATTGCGCAGAAACAGTGGCAAACCACCGAATTTGTTTACCGAGCAAACCTGCTGAAAGAACTTGCACATGAATTGGAGGAAAATAAAGAAGCTTTGGCAGAGCTAATGGCTGATGAAATGGGGAAACCTCTTAAACAAGGCGAGGGCGAAGTTGAAAAGTGTGCATGGCTTTGCCGGTACTACGCTGATAATGCCAAAGATTTTTTGGGTGATGAACAGGTAGACACCGATGCCCAAAAAAGTTATGTCGCATTCGAACCGTTGGGCGTTGTGTTGTCGATCATGCCTTGGAATTTCCCGTTTTGGCAAGTGCTACGATTTGGCGCCCCGGCGTTGATGGCCGGAAATGGTGTGGTTTTAAAACATTCTGAAAATACTACAGGGTGTGCATTGGCAATAGAAAAGATGGTGCAAGATGCCGGCTATCCGAAAGAATTATTTAGAACTATTGTGGTGGACAAAGAAAACATGAAACCCATTGTACAACACGAAGGGATTGCAGCCATCACCTTAACAGGAAGCACACGAGCAGGGAAAACGGTAGCTTCCCAAGCCGGTGAAGTACTAAAGAAAACCGTACTCGAATTAGGAGGCTCAGACCCGTATATCATTTTAGAAGACGCCGATCTCGAACATGCAGCTAAAGTGTGTGCAACCTCGCGACTAATTAACAGTGGACAAAGTTGTGTTGCTGCCAAGCGATTTATTGTGGTGAATAGGGTGCATGATAAATTTCTGAAATTGTTCAAAGATGAGTTGAAAGTTCGAACTGTGGGTGATCCGACCAATGAATCAACGGATATTGGGCCAATGGCTCGCGAAGATTTACGCGATGAACTGCATCGACAGGTAACTGAAAGCATAGAAGCCGGAGCGAACGCCGAGCTAGGTTGTACTTTGCCGGAAGGTGAAGGATCTTTCTATCCGGTTTCGCTATTAACGAATGTGAAAACCGGAATGCCGGCTTATCACGAAGAGTTGTTTGGTCCGGTAGCAGCTGTAATTAAAGTTGCCGATGAAGAGGAAGCAATTTACGTTGCAAACGACACCAATTATGGTCTGGGCGCTGCAGTTTTTTCTAAAAATGTAGATCGTGCAGAGGAAATCGCAGCAAAAAAACTGAACGCCGGTTGTTGTTTCGTAAACACGTTGGTTAAATCTGACCCAAGATTACCATTTGGTGGAATTAAAGACTCCGGCTATGGCCGAGAGCTAAGCCTTTTTGGAATACGTGAATTTGTAAATATTAAAACAGTTTGGGTAGAGTGAAAACAAATTAGCATCTTGTCGCATCCGAAAAATTAGTGATTTTATAAATGGATGCACCTTCGATTGTTCTGGCCGAACCCAATGAACTGTTACGTAAAGTACTTGACGATAAACTCAGCTTGCATGGGTTTAACGTGTTGCCTGTAGTAAATGGGATTGAGTTAGAAGAATTACTTGAAGGTAAAACCGTTGATCTAATTATTGCTGAGGAGTTTCTGCCTTATAAAAATGGGTTAGAAATTATCGAGTTAGCCAATAAAAAGAATATCCCGATTATCATAATCAGCGATGCAGATCTTGAAGAGAAAATCATGGAAGCCTTCGAGTTAGGCGCTTCAGATTTTATCGATAAACCATTCTCTCCTAACGAAGTACTTGCCCGAGCTAAAAATATTCTAAAAAATAAGGGCAAAGTGAATGTTTGAGCACAAATTCCTTAGTTGGGCTCCCGCCGATGACTTTTGGTTATTACAGATTGTGTTAGCCATTCTTGCATTGATTGCAATGGTTCTCTTAGCCTTAGCCTATTTTCGAATTGTGCATATTGTCTCTGATGTGAAACGCAAAAAATTCGAATCCACGCTCTATAGTTTGCTATCAAAAATTCTAAATCATCCGGAAAAGAAAGAAAAGTATTTAACACGTATGGATAAGTTGGTTCGGAGACGTTGGCAACGAGAGATCTTACTAGATCAATTAATAAACATATGTTATTCGTTTAAAGGGGTTTATGCTGATCGGGGTCGAGAAGTGTACGATCACTACAAATTATCAAACCGTTCTAAGCGCAAACTGAAATCCTTACGTTGGAACAAAGTTGTAGAAGGAATCATCGAGTTATCAATAATAGCAGAAAAGGGTGGCAGACGTGAGATTTTTAAGTTGATAAACGATCCTCATCCCGAAGTGCGCATAGAAGCTAGAATTGCAATCGTAGAAATAGATCGCATACAAGGTTTGATAAATATGAACGGGGTTCTCGGGAAAATGTCGAGGTGGACCTACATCTCCATATTTTCGGTTTTGCAACGAAGTCCGTTTAAGCTTTCATCAGATGAATTCGCAATATTGGCAAAGTCGAAAAACCTAAGCATGCGAAAACTGGTACGCGAACTAGAACCTTACGCAGTAGTAGATTGATGGAATTTTCGGGGCAAGTACTTGTTGAATTTGTAAATGCTGGGATAATAATCTTCGCAATAAGCATTATGTCAGCGTATTTTATATTAGCAGTAATCTCGCTTTATGCAATGCGAAGTTACTTGAGAAAAAACTCGAACGAGTATTTCGAAGATCTCCTTCGTTCGCCACTCGCGCCTAAAGTATCGATCATAGCTCCGGCATTTAATGAACAGCTTTCTATTGTAGAAAATATTCGCTCGCTATTGTCGCTGCATTACAACAAATACGACATCATAATTGTGAATGATGGCAGTAAGGATAACACCTTGCAGTTGATGATTGATGCCTACGATCTGGAAATTATTGATCAAGAACCCTCTTCTGATTTGCAGCATAAACCGGTTAAAAACGTTTATCGATCTAAGAAAAAAGCCTATCGAAAACTGGTGGTAATCGACAAAGAAAATGGGGGCAAAGCGGATGCATTAAATGCCGGAGTCACCTTTTCTGATGCCGAGCTAATCGCTTGTGTTGATGTTGATTGTGTTATTGAGGATGACGCCTTGCTACGCATGGTTAAGCCCTATTTATCGGCAAGCGGGCATAAAGTAATTGCCGTGGGAGGGGTGATTCGAATTGCCAATAACTGCGAAATCAAAAACGGCAGGTTGATAAAAGTTAGACTGGCTAAAAACTGGCTAGCTACCTTCCAAACGCTGGAATACATACGGGCATTTTTACTAGGGAGGATGGCATGGGCGCATCTGGATGGCTTACTCATCATTTCAGGCGCTTTTGGAATGTTTGATCGGAAATTGGTAATAAAGGTGGGCGGCTACGATCATAAAACGGTGGGCGAAGACATGGAATTGGTGGTTCGGTTACGAAAATATATGGCCGAAAGAGAAGCTCCTTATAAAGTGGCGTATGTGCCTGATCCGCTGTGTTGGACCGAAGCACCTGAAGATTTAAGTACCTTTATCCGGCAACGCAACCGGTGGACACGCGGCACCATCGAGACCCTGAGTTTCCATAAAGAGATTTTCCTACGCCCTAAATTCGGGCTGATGGGCATCCTCAGTTATCCGTTCTGGTTTATATTTGAATGGTTAGCGCCACTGATCGAGTTTTTTGGCATATTCTATTTTATTGTAATTGCTTCCTTAGGCCTGGTGTATTGGTCTCACTTTTTTCTGCTTATTTTACTCGTGTACGTATTTGCCGTGTTGATCTCCTGGTTCGCATTGCTGTTGGAAGAAACTACTTACCGGGAATACGCACAGGGGGGAGCACTGTTAAAGCTGATGTTTTTTGCACTCCTGGAACCGCTGATTTATCACCCCATTACTGTTTGGGGAGCAGTTAAAGGCAACATCGATAAATTCATTCTAAAGAAAAACAGTTGGGGCGCACAGCAGAGAAAAGGCTTTTCAAAAACGGGAAAATCTTAAGTGTTGAGTGTTGAGTGTTGAGTTTTAAGTGGTGATCTAACTCGGAATTGTTTCTTTCAGTAATCAATCTCACACAAAAGCGGCATATGATCGCTTATTTCAAGCCAATTTTCCGCTTCTCCAACTTCAACATGACTCAGTTTATTCGAAAAATTTTGTGCAGCAAAAATGTAGTCAATGTGATAGGGTCTTTCGAGATTCCGTTGAAAATAAAGAGTAGGATGGGATTCAGCTCCCTGCTTTTCTTCAGTATATTTATGATAAAGACTCTCAATCCCACATTCTAATAGTTCGTAAACTACGTCAGAGTGATTCCACCATCTATCCCATTCATCCCATTTCGTATTACTATTAAAATCACCTGCTATTATTGTCGAATTCAGTTTGTCTTTATTGACTTGTAGGTATTTCCACAATTGACCAATGTAACCGAAGTTCGGTGATTTATTTTTATGTGTCCAGACTGCAAGTAAATCAAAGTCTCGATTTACTTTACATGGTAAAAAGTGCTTTACGTAATGGTCTTGGTATTTATTTGACCAATCGAGTTTCTTTAAATCAATTTCTGGTTTAGCGAAAATTGCAAGTCCTTTGTTTTTCGAATCGCCAATCCAAAGGTGGTTTTTTGCCCATTCTTGATATTTTGAGTGTCGACTTTCTGCTGGGTTCTCACACTCTTGGATAACGTAAATATCAGCATTGAATTCTGAAATTTTTTCAAACTTCTTTCTAAATGCTCCATTACAATTCCAAGTTACAATCTTCAATTTTTTGATGTTTAAATGTACGTTCAAAGATTTAATTCAGGTTTAGAATCAATATTAAAAAAGTATTATTAGGAGTGAGAAATAAAAAATCTTGAATCTTCTAAAGGCAATAATTCAACACTCAACACTCAACATTTAACACTCAACACTAAACACTCAAATCCCCTTAATCCAGCCGCCATCAACCGGTAGAGAAACACCGGTAATAAATGCAGCTCTTTGGCTAGCCAAAAATGTAACGGCTGCTGCAAATTCTTCAGGTTCTGCAATTCGGCCCAACGGAATATGAGCCGTGATTTTATCCCAATCAGGATCTTCACCCAATAATTCGATCAACCGCTCGGTGCGTGTATAACCCGGCAACACATTGTTTACTGTTATATTGAACTTGCCTAATTCGTTGGACAGTGTTTTCACCAAGCCAAGGAGGGAGGCACGAACTGAGTTCGAAAGAATTAATCCGTTTACCGGCTGTTTAATGGCTTGTGATGAAATGGCAATGATACGCCCCCAATGCTGCTCTTTCATCCCCGGTAGCACAGCCTGGATCATTCCAACTGTACTTTCGAGTAATAGTTTATAGGCCGATTCCCATTCATCTAACGAGTGGTCATCGAAAGTTCCTGCGGGAGGTCCACCGGTGTTGGTGACTAAAATATCAACTGTTCCCAGCGTTTCTTTGGCTTTGCGCATAATGGCGTCCCGACCTTCAACCGTGGTTACATCCCCAACAGCATAATGCACCGTTCCACCCGTTTTTTGTGTGATTTCGGACTTTGCTGTTTTCAAATCCGACTCCGTGCGACTGCAAATCAAAACCTCAACGCCTTCTTGTGAAAGTTCGGTGGCAACGGCTTTTCCTAATCCTTTGCTGGATGCCATTACCATCGCTTTTTTGCCTTTGATTCCTAAATCCATGTGTATGTTAGTTAGCTAATTTTTGTTTTCGATGAAGCGATCTCAGCGATGAAATTACACCAACCAATTCAGAGAATACTTCGTTATTGGCTCCATGTTGTTGCCAAATTCCTCGTAAATGGTGATGACTACTTCTTCAAGTAATCGTCGGTACCATCGATCCAATCTGTTCGGGGAGGAGCCCACGTGTCGGTTTCTTCCACTTCGCCGATCATCAACGCTTTATGAGGCAAGTTTCCGGGAATCACCACCGAATCTCCGGCGTGTAGATCAACGGGTTCCGCATCTTCACTTTCGAACCAAAATCGAATCGTTCCTTTTTGAACCTGGGTGATTTGCTCATTTTCGTGGCTATGCATCGGAACCACAAATCCATCTTTAAATTTCATTCTCGCAATCATGATTTTTTCGCCCCAAATCATTTTGCGCTTCATCTTCGGGTTTACCTGCTCTTCGGGTACTTCGTCCCAGTTTATTTTTTGTATCATATTAAAAGTGAAAAGTGAAAAGTGAAAAGTGAAAAGTGAAAAGTGAGCACTTTGTGCTTTTTGTTCTAAAAGAATACCAGGAATCGCTCAAAATAAAGTTTTGAATGATTCCTGTTTCTAATAGGCACTAAATTTAATCTAAGGCATTCCAGTTGATCAACACATTCCAGAGCATGCCGGAGTCGTGGTGATTTAGGAATCGATTAAGTGGATTGAAGGTAAAAAAGACCACGTTTCCATCACCTACAGGAGCATTCATGATGGCTGCATGACCAATAATCGAATTTTGATTGCGAACCATCCCAGATCGAACATAGGACGGTGCTTTATCTTTTTTCTCCTCTTTCTTCATTTCAGATTCATCAGCTTCTGCCATCGTATCATCTAGTGGCTCTCCCCAGGTTTCGCCGGTGTATGGCTTTTCATCTGAAAGGGGAGTGGTTCCAAATTGCAGCACTTTCATCTCTCGATCACGACGATTGGTGTTCAATAATTGTCCGTTGCCTTTAAATACATGGAAAGTCTCTGGATAGCCGAACAAAATAGGACTGTTATTGTCTTTCTTTTTTACGGTTACGATGGAGCCGGGATGGAATAAGCCACTTGGATTAAAAGCGCTCACTTTTGGTGCGATTCCAAGATCGGCAATGATTCGTGAAGCATTCGCCATTGGAACTAATACTCCTCCATTTTCAACAAAAGATTTTAAGTTTGCGATGCCATCAAATCCCGGACCACCGGTAATATCCGCGCTGGCATCTGGTGTGCCGAAAGCTGGGGTATCATCCGTTTTTTCATAGGCAATCGGGCCAAAAGAATCGTCAATACCATTCACAAATGAAGAAGCATCCCCTCCAAGATGTGGAATTAGAATTACATCAAACTTACGATTCAGATTTCCTGCTTTCAGGTCGTCTTTGTCGATGGAAGTGTATGGAATGTCTTTTTGTTCAAGCGTATAGCGAACCCAACCTTCTGCTTGTGTATTATACCAGCTGTGATAAACCGCAATTTTTGGAAGTGAGACTTCACGCCCTTCATCCAAATCAAAATCTCCTGCGATTAGATCTAAACCGTGCTTCTCGGCTATTTCATTGGCTCGATCACTATTCAAGCCCGCCATCAACAAAGAGCCTGCGGCAAGAGTATCATCACCAAAAACAGTTTCTTGGTTAAGAACCACTGCCTTAAATCTTCGAATGTATTCTTTAGCATCATAAAGTGCAGAAATTACACTCGATTCAGCATTGTAGTTGATTGCGTAAATGTTGCCATTTTCAGAAACGGTGCCTTCGTAAGTTACCATTTCGGTAAGCATCGTTAATTCGTTTTCAGAGAATGCCATTGAATCCAGCGCTTCTACTTCAACCCCATACATGTAGCCTAAGGTCCAGGCGATGGCATCGTATGGAGGAAATTTGGCGTCTTGTGGGTACTTTTGTTCGGTGAGTAAATCAACGGCAAATTTACTGTATGGTTGATTTAACAGAACCGCATAATCGCCGCTTTCTGCTTGATGAACTTCGATTCCTTGCCGCTGTAGCTGATTAACCAAATATGCCGTCATTACCGGATCTCGTTGATCAGCAGGAATGTGAAACATTTTGATGTCGCCGGTTTCGCCGGTTTTGGTGTTGTTCACACTTTTTTGATAGAAATTGCGGAGTAAAGTCGTGCTGTTGTCTGCGGCATAAGTTAGCGATGCTAGCACCCCGGCCTGCATATAGTTGGTGTTGTTTCGGGCCGACCACCAGATATTTCCGACAGGTGGATCGGGGCGATACCATTCCCGCGAAGTAGCAGGATCTCCTGCATAACGTGAACGGGAGATGTCTCGCAAATAGGTGTCTGCACCGGCATTACCAAAAGTCTCATAAAATCGTCCAACCGAATTGTGATTGTTGGCAACCCAAATGCCATAGCCCGGCCACCAACCATCGTAAAATGCCCAATTGAATACACCAGGCATACCTTGCGCTGCCAGGGTTGTCATTTCATGATTGGCAATGGTTTGCCATTCGCCAATGGTTATGGGATCTACATTTTCGTTGTATGGTCCGGTTCCAGTTGAGATATATAACAACGGCACAGATTCATGCAAATCGAGCATGATGGTTGGGTGCCAATCAAAATAGATACTAAAAATCCCTTTCGTAATTGCCTGTGAAATCTGTAATCCATCACGGTTGTTATCGTGAAACACATATTTGCCCCAATAGGGTGGAGATCGCCGGAATCCATCGTTATAATCGGTGCGACCTTTGGTATAAGTATGATACCAATCTACTTGTTTGTCGCGCCCGTCGGGTTCCGAAACAGGGTTGATCAGTACAATGGTATTATCCAGTATTTTCTGGATGTTGTCCGATGGGTCAACGATAAGGCGGTATGCTAATTCCATCAACATTTCTGGTGATCCCATTTCGGTAGAATGCATTCCCCCATTCAAATAATACACCGGTTTTCCGGTTTTGGCGATCATTTCAGCTTCTTCTTTAGAAGTTGTTCTCGGATCGGCAAGTTTGGCCAACATTTCTTTGTACTCGTCGATGTTTGCGATGGTAGCTTCATCCGATATGGTAAGAACATAAATTGGCCGACCTTCTTCACTGGTGATCACCTGTTCCATATTCATTTTGGGCGAAGCATTGGCCAGCACACGATAATAATCATAAATTTCTGAGGTGGTGTGCATCACTCCCGGCTCACCAATTATGGTTCCAAAATGATCGAGAGGAGAAGGTATGTTGGGGTGATCGGCTATTCTTTCCACCGAACTTCCGAGAAAGCGAGCGTCGGTAGTATATTCTTTAATCTTTGCTTCGTAGTCGGTCTCGTAGGTTTGTGCCGATAACGTTGAGGTGAAGAGAGAGGCCAGAATAAGCAGCCCCAAAAATTTGATTTTTCCCATAAAATCCTGTGTCGGTTAGTTTTCCAGACAATACAGAATTAGCAGGAGATAATCAGCGTATATACCTATGATGTTTTAAGTGATAAAGCTGGATTTACTAACTTTATCAAGTTGTTGGAAGTAGTTCGGTAAGTGCGGCTTCTACTTCTTTCTTGATAAATGGTTTTTGTAAGTACTTTGTAATGACACCTCGATCCACGGCATCCATTATTTCCTCGTTTATACCAAAGCCTGATAAAATAAGGTAGTGTTTTTCAGGGTACATAGTACGAGCACTTTCGATAAACTTAATCCCGTTAATTTCGGGCATACGCATATCTGAAATTACAATATTTATTTCCGGGTGTTCACTCAGTTTTTCGAAAGCTTCTTTAACCGACTCAACAACAATGATATTGTAATTCTTACCAAAAGTCATTTCAAATACTACAAGATTGATGGTTTCATCATCAACGTATAAAACGGAATTTTTTTCTTCATTATTCATAAGGCAATAAAATTTTGGCTGTTGTACCCTTACCTAAAGTAGAGTTGTATGTAATCGTCCCTTGATGTTCTTTTATGATATTAAAAGTGATTGATAAGCCCAAACCTGTTCCTTCTCCCGGATTTTTAGTAGTAAAAAAGGGATCACTTATTTTATCTAAATGATTAGGTTCGATTCCTGAGCCGTTGTCTTCTATTTCAATAGCTAATTCACCGTTGTTTGAGCTGGTAGAAAGTACGATAGTACCAATTCTACCTTCAATGGCTTGAATAGCGTTAGTTATCACATTGATAAATACTTGGTGTAATTTCCCACTGTTGCCTACAATAACATGATGATCAGCATCAAATTTTCTTACAATTTTGGCTTTATTTTTAAACATGGTGTTAAGCATTAGCAGGCAATTCTCCATAATTGAGTGAATATCGCATACTTCATCATACTTATCGTTACTTCTGTTGAATTGGTTAAGCCCATGCACTATAGCTGATGCTCTATCCACACCGGTTTTAATGGTAGAAAGTAATAATTCCACGGTGTCATCTTTCATTGCAGGCTCATCTTCGTAGTGCGCTTCTAATGCGTGATACCCACCAAGTATATAGTTTAGTGGGTTATTTATTTCGTGAGCAACGCCTGCGGTTAGCACACCTAAAGAGGCCATTTTTTCGGCCTGTACTAATTGAGATTGAGCTTCTTTGAGGTTCGACATTGTAGAATGAAGCTCATTGTTCGTTGCTCTTAATTCTTGATTGGCATCTTCGAGGTCTTCTGTTTTCTGCAGAACCAATTCTTCCAAATTATAACGATACTTTTCTAATTCTCTTTGGATCGACTTTTCCTCAGTAATGTCTCTTAAAATACCTTGTAGGTACTTTTTATTGTCAAGTTCTACCACATTTAGGATAATTGAAAACTCAATGATTTCACCATTTCCATCAAGATGTTGCCATTCAAAGGGTTTAGAGTCGCCACTAAAAGCAGCCTTTACATATTCCATCGATTTTTCGGATGATCGGCTACCATCCGGTTGTAATTCGGGACTTAAATCACCGGGCGATTTTCCAATCAGACTCTTCTTAGGAAGGCGAAAATATTCGCAGGCTTTATTATTTACGTCTACAAAAATATTATTCTTGAGTACAACTATTGCATCGTTTGCACTATCAAAAAGTTGCCGGTATTTGGCCTCGTTGCTAATTAATTTCGCATTCTGCTGTTCAATTTTAATGTAGTTGGTTTCTAATCGCTTGCGAAAATAATGAGCGATAAATAAAAATCCACAGGAGGTAAAAGAGATAAGAATTAATTCAACAAACCAAGTAACAGGGTGTGAGATATATCCCATCACATTAAACGAATATTCACGATAGCCGGTTACAAAGCTCCAGTATCCGAAAAGATAGATTACAGTAAAACCTAAATAGGCATATAGCGCAACTCTTATAGAAATAACAAAAGAAAGAAAAACAGGGGTGAGTATAATAAACGCTTTAGTTGAGCTGAGATAACCCCTGGTATAAAAGGCAGATATGGTTACTGCTAGTACCGCTAAAACAAAGAAAAAGACTTTTTGATTAAGTGTAAGTCGTTTTCTGAAAAAAGTAGCTCCAAATATTACCAGAGCATTAGCAAGTTGAATATAGAACGCAGTATTAAAGCCAAAATCGAACGCAATATTTCTATAAAAAACAATTGTGTTAATTATGCCGATAAAAATACTAAATGCAATCAGTGAACGATCAACTATTATATTTTTTAGCTGATACAGTTCTCCGCTTGTTTCAACGTTTTGGAACATTTTATACCCTTTCATTTTAAATCTCATTATGCAGTGAGTTACATAATGCCTATTCAAAATTCGTACTTTTTTATCGGTAAGATTACAACGGCTCTTAAGTATTTAGTTCTGCAACCGATGCCCGGATTGTGAGTTCTAAATTTCTTTTCAAATATGGTTTTTGGATGTATTCTTTAATCAATCCATTTGCCATCGCTTCTTTAATTATTTCATTTTTTCCAAAACCTGTGAGAATGAAATAAATGGTATCGGGATGAGTAGTTTTAGCCTTGGTTATGAATTCAATTCCATTCATTCGAGGCATTTTCATGTCAGAAACCACAACTTGGATAGAGGGATGTTCATCTAATACTTCTAGAGCGAGTATTCCATTTTTGGCGGTATACACTTCGAATTTTTCTTTGTAGGCAAGTTCAAACACCCTCAAATTGATAACTTCGTCATCAACATATAAAACTTTAATTGGATCAATCATGTAACCGAAAATGCCTCAAATTCAATATTTACTTCAGTACCTGAAGATTCACTAGAATTGTACATAATTTTAGCATTATGCTCAGATATTATTTTAAAAACAATGGATAGCCCCAATCCGGTTCCTTCACCGGGCGATCGGGTTGTAAAAAATGGGTCGGATATTTTGGGAAGATTCTCCTCAGTAATTCCAATACCATTATCCTTAATTGTTACGGTAATAAATTGGTTGTTTACATTGGTTTCGATGTGGATAGTGCCGTTGTCTGGAATTGCCTGAATCGAATTAGTTAAAATATTCAAGAACACCTGATGCAATTTTCCATTATTCCCTTTAACAAATGCCGGCGAGAGCGAAAATAGTTTGTTTACGGTAATTTTATCGTCGAGCTTTTGATTCAAAATTACAATACAGTTTTTAATAATGAGGTGGAGATCACAAACATCATGCATATCGTCAGATTGCTCGCTAAACTGACTTAAGCCGGATACAATAGTCTTTGACCGATCGATACCGGTTTCAATGCTATGGAGATAAAATTCCAGTTCTTCGTTTATTAATCCGGGTTGAGCTTCAAAAAACTCAGAAATTCCGGTTAACCCTCCTTGAATAAAGTTGAGAGGGTTATTTAACTCGTGTGCAACCCCTGAAGTTAAAATCCCTAGTGATGCTAACTTTTCGTTATACACCAATTGATCCTGGGTATTCTTAAGTTCAGAAAGTGTTCTTTCTATCTGAGTGCTGGATTCTAACAGTTTTTGATTGGATTTTTCCAAATCTGCTGTTTTCTGGCCAACCATTTCTTCCAGGTTATCTTTGTACTGTTTTAGTTCGGTATAATTCTCTTTTAGTTTTTCTTTAAAGCGATGACCTATATAAAGTGTTACCCAGCTTGTGAAAAACAAAATGGTGGCATATAAAAACCAAGCTTTAGAACTGGTAACAACTCCTTCAACATCAATTGTGTAGGTTAAGGTGCCCGTTGTATACAGAAACCCGAAAGTGACAAAGATACCTGTGAGTAACAATAGTGAAAATAACGCCTGCTGATAGGACCTAATGAACGAGAGAATGAATGGGAGTACGGTTATATAAACAGTGGCATTAGCAAGGTAGCCAAGATTAGATAACCCGGTAACTAATGTGAAAAGAACAATAACAAATAAAACAGAAATCTTAGTATTAAGGCTAAGTCTGTGCCGTAAGAATGTGATTCCGATTATACCTAAAAGACTCGCTGATTGTATGATAAAAGCCTGACCAACACCAAATTGCACATCACGGAAATAGGAAACAATTTGAATAATAACCCCAACACCACTAAACAAGACCAAGCCTGTGTTTACAACCTGATTTTGTAGTTCATAAATTTCATCGTTAATAGAGTCTTTTTCACTCATAAAACTTTATATATAGCAGATATCCTAAAAAATGTGAGCCTTCATAAGCCTCTATGTTATAGCACAAAAATATAGTTTAATTAATTCTTGCGATTTCGAATCTGTGAGCATTCTAATAATGAGTAAAAGGGGCTACTCTAATGAATGCTGCTTAAAAGTTAAGCCGACTGTAGTACCTTTATTTTTCGTTGATACAAATTGTATATCGACATTATGATCTTCGAGAATTTTAAATACAATGGTTAATCCTAATCCGGTGCCCTTTCCGGGTGATTTGGTTGTGAAGAAAGGATCTGCAATTCTTTTTAAGTTTTCTTCAGAGATTCCTATGCCATTGTCTTTGATTTCAACTTGAAAGGTAGATTCAGTGTTAAATAAGTGTATCGAAATTAATGGCTCTTCAACACCTTCAACTGCATGAATTGCATTGGTGAGTAAGTTTAAAAACACTTGATGAAGTTTTCCGGAATTTCCGTGTATTATATCCCGGGAGTTTGAGTAGTCTTTTTCGATGGTAATTTCATCAGGTATCTGATGGCGAAGAATTACTAAACAATTTTCAATAATCTTTTCAAGATTACATTCCTCATCTAAATCGTCATTTTGCCTGCTGAATTCATTTAAACTAGAAACGATTGATGTTGAGCGATCGATTCCATTTTGGATGCTGAATAAGTAAAATTCAATTTCGTCGGTCGTTATATCGTTTTTGTTTTTAAAAAACTCTTCAATGCCTTCCAAACCGCCTTGAATAAAGTTAAGCGGATTGTTTAATTCATGCGCTACCCCGGAAGTTAATACCCCTAAAGAGGCCATTTTATCAGCTTGCATAAGTTGGCTTTGAGTTTCTTTTAACTCTTGAAGTGCCAAGTTTAATTCATTATTCGAACTCTTTAACTCTTTATTTTTCTTATTTAAATCTTTGGTTTTTTTCTTAACCATTAGTTCGAGTTTAGTGCGATACTCATCTAACTCTCTTTCATTCTCTTTTTGTTCCGTAATATCGCGCAGAATACCCTGTATATAGATTTCATCGCTAAGTTCTACTAAGCTCAATTTAATACCTACATCGATAATTTTTCCGGAACTATGAATGTGTTGCCACTCGAATCGAACTTTCTCGCCAGACATTAATTCGGCGATATTAACCTCTGCTGCTTGTTGTGAGCTTAACCCATTGAGTTGATGTTCGGGACTTAATTCCCAAGGAGTTTTACCAATTATTTGTTCTCTTTCTAGCCCAAATAATTCAAGCGCTTCTTTATTACATTCGAAATACTTTCCGTCGTTTAGAAGAACAATTGCATCATTAGCTTGCTCAAAAAGTGCTTTAAATTTCTTCTGATTATTGTCTAACTCTATATTTTGTTGTTCCAGTTCTAAATTTTTGGTTCTAATTTTAGATCCGAATCTATATGCAACATATAAAACACCCCAAGTAGTGCTTAAAATAGTTACTAATTCACCAATCCAG
Organism: Balneolaceae bacterium; assembly: GCA_034669965.1. GTDB lineage: Bacteria > Bacteroidota > Rhodothermia > Balneolales > Balneolaceae > HXMU1420-13. The sequence continues at coordinate 149,053 of JAXMOK010000005.1, forward strand.
GATGAAGGGTGATTTAAGTAAGCTCGAATGTCAAAAGAATAGTCCCAAACACCGGTAAGAAATAAAATCCCGGAAATAACATAAAAGATGGAATAGAACACTAAACTATAAATGGCTTGGCGGATCGACCAAACAAAGGCAATGAAAATGGGTGTAATTGCTAGATAGAATTTTACTGGCGAAATTAAACCCCGGCTACTGAGACCATTAAACAGCCCAAGCGTTATAATGAAGATGACAATGAATAGCTTGATCTCGAGTTTAATTTTTTTGCGAAACAAAGCTAATACACAAACAAATAAGGTAATAGAAGATTGCAGGATAATTGGAGTGAACAAGCCAAATTCAATATTTCTTACTGCCGCATTTGTAGAAATAAATATCAGAACTATGCTGAATACAACTAGAGATTTATCAAGAACTTCATCTTGTAAATCATAAAGTTCCTTATCTCGATTCCAGTATTGGTTGTTTTTAGACATCAAGTATAATTACATGATATAACTAGTTTAACAATCATCCATAAATTCTAAATAAAACTCAATCTAAATAAAGTTGAATTAATATTTTGCTGGCACCCCTTCTGCAGGAATTGATTTCTTAATAAACTCTCTGATATCTTGATTTGAAAGCTCAAGATCTTCGCGACGTAAATACATCATATGTCCACTTCGATAGCCTTTGAAGCTTAAACGATCTTTCATTCTGCCACTAGGATCTAATTGCCACATCGTGTATTTAGCATCAAAATATTTAGTAGCACCATCGTAGTACCCACTTTGAACCATTGTATGCAAATATGGATTCATTGCCATTGCCTGGCGTAGATTTTCACCTGATTCGTTACCTGAACGATCCCATGGGTGAACCGGCCCAAACATATTGTATTTGATATCGGTTACATAATTCAACTCATTTTTAAAGTAGTAATTAATGGCAGGTGTAAACGAGTGTAACCATGAGGTTAATTCTGAATTAAAATCCGGGCGATCGCCGGCAATCGTTTTATCTAAGCCTTTATATCTGGAATCTAATCGGCCAATAGTATGGCCTTCATCCCGAAGTAATTCTTTCCAATAAAATGCGGTAGGTACATCGAGGTTATATTGTAGAATGGCTTCTTCTGATATTCCTGAGAATCTAGAAATCATTCGAGCTGCTTCAGCTTTTTCGTCATCCGAGGCAAATCCACCTTTAGCAATTATCGGCATCAAAGTGTTGAGTGAATACTCTTCGGAAAGCTCAAGTGCCTCTAATAAATCCATAGCCTGCAAGTCGGCTGGGAGTTTATTGTGATACCACGCTGCCGCGGTAAAATATGGTACTCTTAAACTGGCACCCAGCGGGCCATCTCTTCGGCTGGTTCCGCTATGTACACCTAACTCGGTTGGTGAAACAAGAATTACACCATTCAAATACATCCAATGTCTGTTCTGAAGCTGAAGTGCCAGCCCAGATACACGGGTAGTTCCGTAGCTTTCGCCAATCAAATATTTAGGAGAATTCCACCGATTTGAACGAGTAACGAAAGTATTGATCCACTCAGCCAAATACTCAATGTCCTGATTGACTCCAAAAAATTGTTTGCGATCAGCTTCCGGATCTAAAATGCGAGAGTACCCGGTATTTACAGGGTTAACAAATACAATGTCGGCTACATCAAGAATAGAAAATGGATTTTCTTTCACTCCATAAGGTTGGATCGGAAATCCTTCATCATCAATTTTTAATATTCTTGGGCCAGTATAAGCAAGGTGCATCCAAACTGAGGCTGAACCCGGTCCGCCATTAAAAGAGATTACTAATGGGCGTCGGTCAGTGTCATCAACATCCTTGCGTTGGTAGTAGGTATAAAATAAAGTGGCTATGGGTTTGCCGTCGTCATCCCAAACGGGTTGTGTACCCGCTGTCGCAGTGTAATCAAAGCGATCACCCAAAATATTAGCGGTGTGCGTTGTAGTAACTTCCGATTCGGCCTCGATAGCACGTTCTTGGGCAGAAATTACCGGGGAACAAATCAGGACAAACAAAATAGAAAGAGCAATATTTTTCATACATACCTCAGATTTTTAATTGGGTTGTATTTAATGAAAACAAATGTGCCAATCTGTAAAAAATCATGTAACCATTTAATTAATTGAGTGTAATAAGTTTTGATTTTTAATGGGTATGGTCGGGATTAATCTATATTTTTGAGGTGACAAGAGAAATTTTGGCATCTACAGAATATCAACAGCTACGAATTATGAAAATGCGCACACCAATAATTGTATGTACACTACTCTTAACCATATTTACAGCTTGTGGAAAAGACAGTGGTGGGGAACCATCGATCGAGATGGAATTAATAGAACGAACTACCGAAGAACCGGCAAAAGTTCGCTTATTTTTTAAAGTTGATTTAGGCGAAGAAAACCTATTTGAGACCTTAGATCAAAACGACTTCGAGATTTATGAAAACAACTCCCTGATTTCAACGCTGGAATCTCAAGCTCGCATCCAGAATCAAAATGGAGCATACCTTTTTAGTTCGGTGTTGCTTCTCGACCTTAGTGGAAGTGTACTTAACAGTACAGATCTACCCAGAGTAAAAGACGCAGCCATTAATTTTATTCAAACGGTAATGCCAACATCCTTCAATTCTGAATATGGATCGAAAGAAATGGCCATTTTTTGGTTCGATGGTGAAGAAAATATCCATTCATTAACTCCATTTACTATCGATCGAAGTGCACTCATTGATTCAATTCGCAGTATCGATACCGACATCAGTAGCGATAATTCCACAAACTTAAACGGTGCTGTAGTTCAAGGGTTGTCGGCATTGGAATCTCGGTTATCTCAAACCAGCCAAGATCCGCAACTTTCTACAGCGGGAGCCATGCTCATTTTTACGGATGGAACAGATCAAGCAGGGCGAGTGTCGTCATCTACTGCTGAATCAACAGTTCGCGGACTTTCAAGCCAATATTCGGTATTTACCATTGGTCTTGGCTCAGAAATCGATGAAAATACACTTCGCAAATTTGGACGAGATGGTTTTGAATTAGCGGTGAATTCCTTCGATTTGAATCAAGCATTTTTAGATATCGCAGATCAGGTAAAAAGTGCTTCCGGCTCGTTTTATGTGCTCGAGTATTGCTCACCTAAAAGATCAGGCGAGCATACAATACAAATCCGTGCTAATTTCGCCGATCGCTCTGGTCGATTTTCTACCGATTTCAATGCAACCGGATTTACCGGTGGTTGTGTGATTAATTAACAGACGAACGCTGATTAATTTCTGACAATCCTTCTTCCACACGTTCATTTATAAAATGCTGAATATTAACGTGTGGGAGCAAGGTTTCGCCACTCCATTTGTAGTTTAACCCGTCGAGGCGTTGAACGTATTTCTTTTCAACACCGCCGCTTGCAAGCAACACAGGGATAACAATGGCCGAGCCTTTATCATCTGCTTTTTGAACTTGAGCACGGAAGGCAAGTCGTGCTTTTTCATGAATTTCTTCGTCAGCATCATCGCGCACTGTCAGGGAAACCATATTTGAGTATATTTCGCCATTAGAGCTTTGTAAACGCTGAATTTTCTGACCCAAGTTATCTAAAGTTGCTACCCATTTGTCATTATCAGATTCCTGATTAGGCCCATGAGCTACCAATAATACTGTTTCATTTTTAGGTTGCTCGCTTAAAGTCTGAATACGTTCATGAAGAATTTCGGCCACTAAGTCGTGATCATCTAAAGGAGATGTGATTACAACATTTGCATTTACTTTTAAAGGCTGAAGATTTTCCGGCATTTTCACCGTCATCCGATGATTCTCCATATCATGAATCATCATTGGCATTGGTGCATCAGCAAGTGAATCACGGAAACCTAATAAGTATTCGTTTTGGCGGATAATCGGGCTATACGACGACACAAAGAGTTGAACTACCACAATATGATCAACGCCTTTAGCATCTAGTTTTTCAAGTGCAGGTTGCATATTTAAAGCGTTAGCCATGCCCCAAGCAATTTCTACCGGATGTTGGTCACGAACAGGCGCAACGGCATCCTCGATAGCCAAATTCCAGGTTTTGTCCATACTACCGTGTGCAAGTACAAGCACACCAACCTCGTTATTCGATTGAAAAGCGGTTGAATTATTGATGATAAGTAAAGCGAAAAACAGACCAAGAATGAGTGATCGAAAGTGCATGAATTTTGTGCAATTTTAATTTAGACTGTTTCTAAATTAAGAACATTGCGACTCTAGTTCAATACAAAAAATGAAGACAAATAAAAAAAGCCAACTCAAGAAGAGTTGGCTTTACAATAGCGTTATGAGCTATTTTTACAGTTTCATTGCTTCTTCAACAAGTTTTTGTTGTTCGGCATCGTGCATAGCTTTTTGCCCGGCAGCAGGAGAGGCAGAAGCTTGACGTCCGGCATAAATTAATTTCTGTCCGTCGTCGAATTCTTCCATAAATCGAGTAGCAACGAAGGTCCAAGCGCCCATGTTTTTAGGCTCTTCCTGGCACCAAACGATTTCTTTCACATTTGGCATCGAAGAAAGATACTCTTTTACATCTTTATCCGGGAAAGGATAAATCTGTTCGAGTCTTGCTACCGCTATATTATCGATTTTATTTTCCTGCTGGTATTTCAACAAATCGTAATACACTTTACCCGAGCAAATAACCAATCGTTCAAGTTTATCGGTATCAACATTGGTTTCATCTTTGATGAACGGCTGGAATCTGCCTTCACCTAAATCTTCGGCCTTTGAGGTTGCCATTGGGTGACGTAATAAACTCTTTGGCGACATTAACACTGTTGGTTTAAACTTGTCCATCAACGTTTGTTTACGTAGCATATGGAAATATTGCGCAGGAGTAGTGAGGTTCATCACATACATGTTGTCCTCAGCACAAAGTTGTAAGAAGCGCTCTAATCGAGCAGAAGAATGCTCAGGTCCTTGACCTTCATAACCGTGAGGCAAATTCAGCACAACTGAACAAGTTTGTCCCCATTTTGCTTCACTAGAGGCTAGGAACTGATCGATAATAATCTGAGCACCGTTTGCAAAATCACCAAACTGAGCTTCCCAAATTACTAAAGCATCTTTCTTGGTTGCTGAGTATCCGAACTCGAAACCGAGAGCTGCATACTCGCTCAATAAGCTATTGTGAATATGAAACTCGGCCTGATCGTCGGTTAAATTATTTAATGGCGTAAAAGTTTGATTGGTTTCAGTTCCATGCAACACAGCATGACGATGCGCAAAGGTTCCGCGTTCTACATCTTGACCGGTAACACGAACCGTTCTTCCAGCTTTAAGCAACGTGCCGAATGCCAATGCCTCAGCAAATCCCCAATCGATTTTCTTTTCGTTGTTTTGTACGATTTCAGCTCTCTTAGCTAGTAATCGTAGTAACTTGGGGTTTGCATCAAAGTCTTTAGGAACGGTGTTTATCTTAACAGCAATGTCTTTAAGATCATCGATGGTTGTGGTGGTATCAGGTTGCTTACTCCAGTCTTGCTGATCCATTTCAATTCGTTCGAAAAATGCATCTTCACTTTTTAAACTCGGCGCTTTTTTAGCGTCTTCGAATGCAGCTTGCAGCAAATCATCAAACTCATCAAAAATCTGCTGAGTTTCCTCCTGAGTTAACTCACCGGCTTTAACCAATGATTTAGTGTAAAGATCACGAACGGTGTTATGATCGTTGATTTCTTTATACATACCGGGCTGTGTAAATGCAGGTTCATCACCTTCATTATGGCCATGTTTACGATATCCGATTAGATCAATAATCACATCTTTACCAAACTTTTGGCGATACTCGAGCGCCATTTGAATAGCATGAACGGCAGCTTCAGGACGATCACCATTTACGTGAAAAATAGGGGCAAGGACCGTTTTTGCAAGATCCGAAGCATATTCGGTTGAGCGACCGTCTTCAGGTAGCGTGGTAAATCCAATTTGGTTATTGATGATGATATGAACGGTTCCCCCGGTTCGGTATCCATCCAATAGCGAAAGGTTTAATGTTTCCGCAACTACGCCTTGTCCGGCAAAAGCAGCATCACCATGCATTAATACCGGTAAAATTCGTTTTTCGGCGTCTTCTTTTTCGTGGTGATCGATCACTGCACGAACGGCACCTTCAACTACAGGATTAACCGCTTCTAAGTGACTCGGATTCGGCATTAGCTGGATATCAACTTCTGCACCTGATTTTGTCTTGTGCTTTCCTTTGGCTCCAAGGTGATATTTCACATCGCCACTACCTTGAATAGTATCCGGATCTACATTGCCTTCGAATTCAGCAAATACGCGGTGGTAGGGCTTGTTCATAATATTAACAAGGATATTTAAACGGCCACGATGCGCCATCCCCATAAATATTTTCTCGATGTCAACTTCGCCTGCTTTTTCAAGCATAAAGTGAATCATCGGGATCAACGTATCATTACCTTCAAGCGAAAACCGCTTGTGCCCGATGTACTTTTTGTGCAAAAACTCTTCGAAGGCCATTGCCTGATTGAGTTTATGCAAAATTCCTTTTTTGTCTTCTTTGGTAAGATTAGGCTCGTTACCGGTCGATTCCATGTTTTCGCGCAACCAACGGCGCTCTTCCATGTCGAGCAGGTGCATGTACTCGGCACCGATATGCTCGCAGTAAGTGTCGCGTAATTTTTTGATGATCTCACGCAAAGTTGCACGACCATTTGGGAATAACTTCCCGCAGAAAAACTCGCGGTCAAGATCCCATAGCGATAAGCCGTAATATTCAAGATCGAGCTCGGGATTATGCCCCGGTTTCTTCTCTAATGGATCAAGATTCGCAAGCACATGACCACGCATGCGGTACATATTAATTAGACGCCAAACACCCACCGTACGGCGATCTTCCATATCAGATTTAGACGCACCTCCGAACATTCCCTCAAATTGATCTTCGCCATAAGGAATTGGCTCGTATGGAATTTCAAGATCTAAAAAGATTTCAGTCCAGAAATCAGATTGACCGGTTAGAAGTTGGTTTACTTTCTGTAAGAATGCACCAGATTCCGCCCCTTGAATAATTCGGTGATCGTAGGTGCAGGTCATCGTCATTACTTTACTAATTCCGAGGTGGTTCAGCGCTTGTTGCGACATCGCCTGATATTCGGCAGGATAATCGATCGCACCGGTTGCGATAATTGCACCCTGACCTTGCATCAATCGTGGTACCGAAGAAACGGTACCTAGTGTACCCGGATTGGTAATACTGATGGATGTGCCTTGGAAATCAGCCAAACCGAGTTTGCCATTTCTGGCTTTAGAAACTAAATCGGCAAAGGCATACAAGAACTCTTTAAAGTTCATTTTGTCGACGCCTTTAATATTCGGTACTACAAGATTTCGGCTTCCATCTTTGTTTGGAAGATCAACTGCCACGCCAAGATTCACTTGTTCCGGAACCGAACGAAAATGATTTTTACCATCGAAATAGTAGGAGTGATTGATGGTTGGAAACTCCTTCATGGCTTTAATCACAGCCCAACAAATAAAATGGGTAAACGAAGCTTTTGGTTCGTTTCGTTTCACCAAATGTCGGTTGATGATGGTACGATCTTCGATCATCATTTTTACTGGAAGCACTCGCAAAGAGGTAGCCGTTGGTACTTCCAGACTCTCGTCCATGTTCTCCACAATCTTGGAAGCAACGCCTTTTATTTTCTGGAGATCAGCGTTTTTAGGAGGATCGGCAATTACCTTACCTTTGGCCGGCATTACAACAGGATCGGCAGTTTGAGTGCCGTTTACCGGTTGTTGAACAGCTTTAGTAGCCGGTTTTTCGGTGGGTTGATTACCCGTTAGTTCGTCGAAATATGATTTCCAATGAGCAGGGACCGATTCAGGGTCACTTTTGTATTGTTCAAAAAGTTCTTCTACAAGTGCTGAATTTGGCCCAAATAAGGCTTCGAGTGATTTCAAAGGGAGTAACCTCTAGTTCGTGTTTATTCTGTACGGAACGTTGATAGATAAATGCGTTTATCGGCTCGATAGTTCACTTCGTAACATATTGTTGGAAGCGATTTTAAAGGTACACAGAAGTGTTTTAAAAAACACATCAATCAAATACGGAAAGCAGGTATTAAGTAAAAGGGTTTAAACAAGCTTTCACGTTTTGATACTTTATTACAGGAGCGCTTAACAGTATATTCAATCGAATTTAAAAAGAGACTATACCCATGAGCGAATCAACAAAACAAAAAGTAACCGGCGCCGAAAACATCCATTGGGATTTAAGTGATTTATACGCATCGAGCAACGACCCACAGCTGGCAAAGGATAAAGAAGACGTTTTAAAAGAAGCCGATGCTTTTGCAGCAAAATATAAAGGCAGAATTGCTGATTTGTCGGTTAACGAGTTTAAAGGAATGCTTCAGGAATATGAAGCACTGCAGGATAAAGGCGGGAAAATTGGATCGTTCGCATATTTACAATGGAGCACCGACACCGGGAATTCGGAGTACGGTAAGCTCGTACAGGAAGCCAACGAATTAGGCTCAGAAATTAGCCAGCGACTGGTTTTTCTAGATGTTGAATGGTTGAAAGTGCCTGATGAGGAAGCTCAGAAATTAATCGAAGCTCCTGAACTAGAGTTCTATCAACATTATTTAGAGTCCTCGCGCAGATACAAAAATCACGTACTGAATGAAGACCAAGAGCAGATTCTATCCGCCAAATCGGTTACCGGACGAAGTGCCTGGGTTCGCTTTTTTGATGAGACTTTAGGTCAGGCCAAGTTTGAGTTGGATGGCAAAGAATATTCGGAGCAAGAAGTATTAAGTAAACTTCATGAAAGTGATCGGGATTTGCGAATCAGAGCCCATGCATCCCTTACCAAGAAATTTAAAGAATTAGGTCATCCACTCACTTTTGTGTTCAATACTTTATTGGCAGATAAAAGCACCAACGATAAACTTAGAGAGTACCCGAGCTGGATTACATCTCGAAATCTTTCTAACGAAACCGACGATGAAACGGTGGATGCACTCGTAAATGCAGTAACGGCTCAATATCCGTTGGTTCAGCGCTATTATAAGTTGAAAGCAAAGTTGCTTGGCTTGGATGAAATGTTCGATTACGATCGTTACGCGCCGCTTATTAAAAATGAAGCCACCATCAATTGGGAATCGGCCAAAGAGATGGTGTTAGAATCGTACACCGAATTTCACCCAAAAATGGGAGAGATCACCAACGAGTTTTTTGAGAAGAACTGGATCGATGCTGCCATCAAACAAGGAAAACGCGGTGGAGCTTATTCGGCCGGTACGGTACCATCAGCACATCCATATGTGTTTATGAATTTTGATGGGAAAATCCGTGACGTACAAACACTTGCTCACGAATTGGGGCATGGAGTACATCAATATTTAAGCCGTCAACAAGGTCCGCTACAAGCCGGAACGCCCTTAACAACTGCCGAAACTGCATCGGTTTTTGGAGAGATGCTTGTGTTCCAGAATTTGCTGAAAGAGCTTTCTGATCCAAAAGAAAAATTGGCTCTGCTTGTTGGCAAAATTGATGACACCATCGCAACGGTATTCCGACAGATTTCAATGAATCGTTTCGAAAACGCAATGCACACAGCCCGACGGGAAGAAGGCGAACTTACCACCGAACGTTTTTCTGAACTTTGGATCGAACAACAAAAAGCTTTGTACGGCGATGCTGTTTCACTCACCGACGAATACGGTATCTGGTGGAGTTACATTCCTCATTTCCTGCACACTCCCGGATATGTGTACGCGTATGCCTTTGGCGAATTATTGGTGCTGGCGTTGTACGAAGAATTTACACAACGTCCCGATGGCTTCGCCGACCGCTACATGGAATTGCTGAGTGCAGGTGGCTCGGAATGGCCTCACGATTTAGTGGCCAAAATGGGGCTGGATATCCGTGATCCGGAATTCTGGAATAAAGGTCTCTCATCTTTCGAGAAAATGGTAGAAGAGGCGGAAGAGTTAGCGGCTTCAATCACTTAAATTCAATTCTGGAAAAATCTCTCTCAAAAGTTTAGTATTCTTATCTTAAATGTGCTGATTTTTCATTAGTTAATTTTAAATGAGAATACTTTTCTTGGGGATTTTGATCGCTTGCTGCCAACAAGTTTATGGGCAACAGCAAACCGTTTTTGGTCATGTGATCGATGCAGCCACTAGTGAAGTTCTGATTGGAGCAAATGTTTATAATCCGATTGAGAATAACGGGGTGGCTACCAATCAATATGGGTTTTTTAGCTATTCGAGTACTAAGAAACAGATTGAGCTTCGTGTAAGCTACATTGGATATCGAACCAAAACCTTCTCGTTTACACTAATATCCGATACTTCACTAACCATCAGCCTTAATCGTGGCGATGAACTTGATGAAGTAGTGGTGCTAGGAGAACAAATGAACAACACCAGAAGACTGCCCTTAAGCACCGCTCAAATTAAATCGGTTCCTCGTCTTGGAGGAGAAGTGGACGTGCTTAAAGCTTTTCATCTCTTGCCGGGTGTGCAATCCGGAATTGAAGGAAGTAGTGGTGCATTTGTTCGAGGTGGAAGTCCCGATCAAAATTTGATTTTGTTGGATGGAGTTCCGGTTTATAACGCCTCTCATTTGTTTGGATTTATCTCGGTATTCAATGCCGAGGCTATTAACAATGTCCATTTGGTAAAAGATGGATTTCCGGCGCGTTATGGTGGCCGACTATCATCAGTCATCGACATAACTTTAAAAGAGGGGAATATCGAAGAACCGAGGGGATATGTATCGTTAAGTCCGGTGGCGTCATCCCTAACAGTTGATGGCCCAATCAATAGCAAAACAAGCTTTTTGCTATCAGGGAGACGTACTTTTATAGATTTAATTGCCCGTCCGTTTATTCGGGCCCAAAGCGATGGAGAAGATGATGGAGGATATTATTTTTACGATGTAAATCTGAAACTGAATCATCGAATTTCAAGTAAAGATCGCATCTATTTGAGTACCTACATCGGCAATGATCGTGGATTTACCCGTTCAAATTCTGCTGATTTTGCTCAATCGGGTTTTAGTACAGGCTTTGATGTTTTTAAGAAAACTGAAAGCAGATACGAACTAGAGTGGGGAAACCGTACATCAGCGTTACGATGGAATCACATTTATGGTCCTCGACTATTTAGTAATGTTACGATAACTCACAGTAACTACAATTACCGAGTATTTGAATCGCTCGAAGAAAGCAAAAAGCAGGAAGGCGAAATTGAACTCAAAGGTTCAGAAATATCCTATGCATCAGGAATTGAGGATTTAGCGCTTAAAATCGACTACGTTTTCCATCCAAATACATCGCATACTTTTCGTTTTGGTGGGTCTGCAATTTCGCACGATTTCGAACCCGGAATACTGGCTTATTCAACACAAGCTAATCAGGATACAACACTTGGAGATCAGCAAATTCGAGCTTTCGAGTATTACATTTATGGTGAAGATGAGTTTGTTCTATCCTCAAAACTTACCGGAAACTTAGGGCTTCATCTATCAGCATTTGCAACACAAGATGAGTTATATACTTCGTTTGAACCTAGAGTAACATTTTCCTATTCGATACAGCCAAACTTACTTTGGCGTGCTTCTTACGCCCGAATGAAACAATACATTCATCTTTTAACCAACAGTGGAGTTGGTTTACCCACCGATTTATGGGTGCCATCCACAAATCGAGTTCTTCCACAAGCAGCCACTCAATACTCAATGGGTGTAGAAACTGCATTAAACTCGACAGAGCTATCCGTTGATGGTTTCTATAAATCAATGAATAATTTAATCGAGTATGAAGAAGGCGCTAGTTATTTATCAGTAGAAAAGAATTGGCAAGATAAGATTGTAACCGGAGAGGGTGAGGCGTATGGAGCAGAGTTTTTAATTAAGCAATCGGGTAGTAGATGGAATGGCTGGGTTGGTTACTCGTTGTCTTGGAATAATCGTCGATTTAATGAGCTTAATGATGGAGAGCAATTTCCATATCGGTACGATCGACGTCACGATGTAAACATCGTTTATAATTATCAACCTAAGAAAGGGGTTCAATACTCTGCCTCATGGGTTTATCATAGCGGAAATGCGATTACACTCGCCAGCAAGCAATTTGCGGTTAAAACGGAATCTGAACTTAATCCCGTGCAAAGAGTTTCTCATTTTGAAGGAAGAAATTCTTTTCGGATGCCCGCTTATCATCGGTTAGATATCAGTGCTACATGGACGCGCCCCATTCGCTTCGGGCTACAAAGTTGGACGGTGAGTGTGTACAATACGTACAATCGTAAAAACCCATTTTATATTGAATTGGAAAATCGTGAAGTGTTCAATGCACAACTAAATCAATTCGAAAACTCACCTCGATACACTCAGTATAGCTTGTTTCCAATAATTCCATCCTTTAATTACTCATTGGCATTTTGATGAAGATATATTACCCCTATATCATTATTTATATTCTGTTTTTTGGATGTGAACAGGTTGTAGAGTTTGAACTTAACGAAAGTACACCGAGCATCACTCTAAGTAGTACCTTTAATCCTGATAGCTTGTTTAGCGTGACTTTATTTGAAAGTTTACCGGTCTTATCCACCGACTCTTTTCCAACCATATCTGATGCGAATGTTGTTGTAACAGAACATGATTCGGATATGCAATTCGATCCACTAATACCACTTGGTAATGGATTCTATCGATCAGATTTCTTTCCCGAGCCAGGGAGATCCTATTCTATTGAAGTTCGAAAGGAGGGATTCGAAACCCTATTTGCTATGGATCGGGTGCCGGTTGATACAGCAATCGTTTCCAATATCGAAATCGCTTTTCAGCAAAACGGGGGCGTGCTAATCAATTTTGATTTGGTAGACAATTCAGGACCTAATTTTTATGAATTATACCTCGTAACGGAATACAACTATGAAGGGTCTCAAGAGAAAGTTTCGACCATAGAGTTTGTACAATCAGATGATTTGATTTTTGATCAATTTGAGGAAGCCGAACAGTTTCTCTTTTTTAATGATGACTTATTTGGAGGACAAAGCTATCCGGTTTCGTTACGATCATTCTTTTCATTTCCGAGAAGTCAGGATCCCGACGTATTTGTCCCACCCGGAATCGAAGTGAAAGCAACTTTACATGTTCGGACGCTGAGTGAGAATCTGTTTCGATTCAAAGAATCGGTAAAGCTACAACAAGATCTTGAAGATGATCCTTTTTCCGAAACCGTTCCAATCAAAAGTAATGTTGATGGTGGCTTAGGGATTTTCGGCGGTTTTAGAAGTGCTAATTTTGTTGTTTTTGATAGCTCGAAAAACTGAGCAAATAGGATTCCTTTTAGGCAAAAATAAAGCTCAAAAATCAAAATTCTAATCTGTCTATAGTTTCGTACCTTCCACGTTGGAAATCGAATATTGGAATTTACATCTAAAGGATGAGTCTAGACCGACAAGAAAAAGCATTACGGGAATTTAAGCAGATTATGACCGATTTGGTGCATCTGCTGCGCACCTCTGCCCGTGTTGAACTCGCGTACATGTGCTGGGTAAATCACGGCCGCCAACAATTTGTGTGGGAAAGTAACAGCACCAATTTGCCAAACGTGATGTTTAAAGATCGAGTGGCTTTCGAGCATCATTTTTTAAACGATTACAAAGAGATTACAGAGATTGTACAGCTCAAGATTGGTGATGACATCGCCAAAGGAAAGTTGGGGCATTATTTTGATTTTGTAAACGCCAAACACATGTTGATCATGCCCTTCATCAACAAGGGGGAAACGGTAGCCCTCACGGTGTTGGAGTCGGAAGAAGAGATTAATTTGCGCCAAATCAATGATCAGCTGCATGCGTATAACAACGCATTAGTGAATGTGCTGGATACCTATTTGGAAGTGGTTGACCTGCATGAGCAGCAAAAGGAATGGGAAGATTATGAGCAATCGCTGAATGCCCTTGATTATCGACTGCACCGTGTGGATTTACTGGCTCGGATGTTGGAGGAGATGCAACTGTTTCTGCCAACCGGTGGCGCTTGTTTGATTGTGCCTGCCATGGACAGCTGGACACTAGCGTTGACTTCAAAGTTTGCCAGAAACTCACCCTTACTCGGACTTACACTTGACGATAAATCGGTTGCTTACGATGCCATTGAAAAAGGCGAGCCGGTGTTTAGCATGCACTTTAACAACAATCCAAAGCTGATTTCGAATCGAGAGCGAAGGGTGGAGGGAGCAAGTTATGCAATCCCGATTTTAGTGCACGACCGTCGACAGGCTGTGGTAGTTACCTACGATCAAGATCCGTTGACGTACAAAGAATCGACGAAGCATAAGCTAGCGAATTTGGCTCGGATTGCTTCGTTATCGATCCAATCGGTGGTGAAAAAGTCGGGGATGACCGAAGAGTTGTTTACCGAGAATTACGGTGCGATTGTGACCGAGCTTTGGGAAAACACTATCGAAAACGAAATTAAAAAAGTACAGGCAGGTCGAGCACAACATACTTGGTTTGGGATGATTACTCCTCATGATTTATCGACTTTACGGACCAAACATCGGCTGGAAGAATTGCAACGCATCCAGAAAGATTTTGTGACGTTCCTCAATCCTGCCAAGCATGGAATTCCAGGTTACATCGGTTTTAATTCCGATTACGTTTACTCTTTTATCATCCAAAGTGATAAAGAATCGGCAGTGGAAGATTGGATGAATAGCGTGCGAACTAAATTAGCGCATGGCTTAAAATTATCTGCCGGTGGTACGTTGGATGTAGCTTTTAAAGCGGGTTATACCCAATTGATGCCTGAGGATGTCAACGCGTATCAAGTGCAGACCAAAGCGAAAAAAGCTCTCAGCGAAGTGGTGAAAAACGAAGAGCTCGAGCTTTTTGAGGCTTGATTAATTAAGATTTTGAGAATGTCATCCCTGCGTAGGCAGACTTTTTAAATAAGATCTAGCACAAATTAAGTTAAGATTCCTGCTTTCGCAGGAATGACCTAATTATTTTATGAAAAACTGTTATTTAATTATCATTGATGGACTTGGGGTGGGCGCACAGGAAGATGCGCTTGAGTATGGCGATGTTGGCATGAACACCCTTGGTAATGTGAGTGCACAAATCGGAGTACAGCTACCGAATTTGGCCAAGATAGGCATTGGGAATATCATCCCGCTAGAATCTGTGCCATCTTCCGAAAACCCAACTTCCGCATTTGGTAAAATGAGGGAAGTTTCGGGCGGTAAAGATTCTACTACCGGTCATTGGGAAATAGCCGGCGTTCATCTAGATAAGCCTTTTCCAACCTATCCCAATGGGTTTCCTAAAGATGTGATTCAGAAATTTTGCAATAAAATTGGGGTGGAAAACGCACTTTGCAATTTGCCGTATTCCGGGACCGACGTGATTCGTGATTTCGGCGAAGAACATCTTAAAACCGGAAATCCGATAGTTTACACTTCTGCGGATTCGGTTTTTCAGATTGCTACCCATGATTCGGTTACACCCGTCGAAAAACTAAATGAGTGGTGCGACGTTGCCCGCAATCAAATTTGTGTGGGTGAACATGAAGTAGGAAGGGTGATTGCTCGACCGTTTTCCGGTGAACCCGGCGATTTTTACAGGCTTTCCGATCAGCGAAAAGATTTTTCAGCCATTCCGCCAGAAAACAATGTAGTACAAGCGGCTTTTGATGCAGGTATTCACACGCTTTCAATTGGCAAAGTGGTTGATTTGTTTGCAGGAAAAGGATTTTCAGAATATCGAAAAACGAAAAATAACGCCCAGGGAATCTCCACGCTACTCGACGTGATGGACGAAGTGAAAGAGACTTTTGTGTTTGTAAATCTCATTGATACCGATCAGTTATTCGGGCATCGCTTGGATCCTGAAGGTTTTGCCGATTCTCTCAAAGAATTTGACGAAGCGTTGCCTTCAATCTTATCCAAAATCAGTGATGAAGATGTGTTGATCATCACAGGAGATCATGGCAACGACCCTTGTTCAGATTCCACCGATCACTCTAGGGAGTTTGTGCCACTGTTGGTGTATCCGAAAGGACGATTAAACCGTCAGACGAGTGATTCGTCAGACGGAATAATCGATCTTGGCACGCGAGAAACCTTTGCGGATGTGGCTTCTAGTATTGCTACCTTTTTTGGGATTGAGAATACTTTTCCGGGGAAGTCGTTTCTTTAGAAGATTCATTCAATTTGAAAACACAGTTCGTTAAAAGTCATCTAGAAGGAGAAGCGCATGCTTCGACTGTAGGATCAGCACAACGTCAATCTAGCTTTTTACTTCATAGTGCAGACTCCTCTGCCATAGGCATCCCTTCGGGAGATTCCTGGAGTGACTTTAGAATCGGTGAAATTTTACTAAGAGAAGGACTTTAGTCCTTCGAATCCAACATTTAAAAAATAACAAACCTATATCGTAGAAGATTTTGATTCAACATATAATCAAAACAACTTCTTTGATCCTTTGATCCTTTGATCCTTTGATCCTTTGATCCTTTGATCCTTTGATCCTTTGATCCTTTGATCCTTTGATCCTTTGATCCTTTGATCCTTTGATCCTTTGATCCTTTGATCCTTTGAT
>JAXMOK010000006.1:0-163329 GCA_034669965.1 Balneolaceae bacterium
ACAATCGAAAACGGCTCCACTCAGCCCTAGATTATCAAACTCCCTTTGAAAAACAACAACAACTAACCCAAACACAAGCCGCTTAATCACCCTTAACTAATCGTCTACTTTTTTGTTGTAATTCCAAGTTGATACCTGCTCCCAAGTACTTCTAATGGAATAAAATCCTCGGTTCTGTTATAATTAAGGACTAATTGATAATAAAACTGGGGAAAAAATGAGAGCACAAAACCTACTACTCGTAGTATTGATTGGTGGATTATTTTTATCATGCACCAAGGAACCAAGAACCTATTATGAATCATTATTATCTGAACATTCAGAAATTGAATTCAGAAATATTGAAGGTGAAACTATTCATATGGATGAAAGTGGATATTTTTATCACGAATCGGGTTTAATAGTTGTTGTAAATAAAAAAACAGGCGAACCCTTCAATGGTATTGTAAATTTGAAGTGGACAGAGGAGTACGGAACTTATGAATATGTAAATGGCTTTGCTGCCACTGGGAAGACTTTTAATTCTAGGAACGAGTTAGTTTCAGAATGGAATGTATTTGATGGGGTTGGGTCTTCATATCGCAATGGAGTTTTAAATTCTAAGTATTTTGGGTCTATGGTGGCCTGGAACAAAGGTGTTAATTATTCTAAAGAAGAAAGTTATGGTTTAAACTACTATGAAGACGGTTCCCTATTAGATAGTACATCAATTCATTATAATGAAAATGGTGAGTTCATTATCGATGGCATTTGGAAAGGCTGGCATCAAAACGGGAATTTATGGTATTTAGGTAATTACGAGAATAATTCCATGCACGGCGACTGGGTGTATTATGATGAGAATGGGAAGCTCATTAAAACCGAGACTTATGAGTTTGGCACTTTGATTGCCGAGAAGTAAGTGCTACTGAACAATAAACAAGGCTATCGAATTTAAATCGGTGGCCTTTTTATTTGCCTAATTGCTATTACAAATGTTTTTTCACAAATTCCTTACTTAAGGTAAGAAAAGTAAGGAGAGTGCAAGATGCCATCAGCAACCATCACATCGAAAGGACAAATAACGATCCCAAAAAAGATCCGGGACGAGCTAAACCTGAAAGCGGGAGATGTTCTTAATTTTGATATTCAACATGGAAGAATTGTATCTATGTCACCAAATAAACGGAATATAGATGAAGCTTATGGTATGCTGTATCGCGAAAATCAAGAGGCTTTAACCGTTGAAGAGATGGATGCCGGAGTAGCAGAGTATTTTCGTAAAAAATATAAAAAGAATTGATTGCAGCAGACACAAATATATTAGTTCGTTTATTGGTAAATGATGTTCCGGATCAGGCAGAAGTAATTAGAAAAATGATTAAAAATGGAGAATGGCTTTACATTAATTCTGTGGTACTATCTGAGCTATTCTGGGTACTTACTAAAGTATATGGATACCCGAAAAACGACTTTATTGCTTCCGTAGATGTCTTACTTGAATCTGAAGGCATACATTTTTTTAATGCAGAAATAGTAAAAAATGTGTTAAGCGATTTTGTTCAAACAAAGATTGGATTCGTTGATTGTTTGATATGTGAATTAAATAGGGCAAAAGGATTAACCACCTACACCTTCGATAAGAAAGCGGCAAAACTCGATGGAATGGTATTGTTGAATTAATCGATCTTTACGGCTTACTCAGCATTCGCTTTTGCCTCATTTAACCGAGTAAGTCTCGCCTGAAACCAAGTGTCTTCCGGAAATTCTTCTAAAAACCGATTTGTGGTAGCGATGGCTTGATCGAATTTTTCCTGGCTTTCGAGAGCAAGTACCAAATAATAGCCTGTTAGTGCTTTTGGGAAATCATCTTCTGCCTTTTCGTTAAAGTAGCGAGCTATGATTTCTAAATCAGCATGATGCTCATTCGACCGTAATTCGTTAAAAAAGGATTGCAACAGCTCCATCCCTTGGTGATAATCTTCAATTTCATCGGAATTTGTAATGCTTTCGTAGGTCTCTTTCACAGCATCCGTACCGGAATCGTTGTAAACAACAAGCAGGGTATCGGCCATTACTTTCTTTGGCTCCGAAACGGAAACCACTTCAAAACGATCATAGACCAAGGTTGCATTCGGTGGGATATCTTCTCCGGCGCCTTCTTCTCCATAAGCTATTGGCGCAGGCAAGGTTGCTACTACATTGTCACCTTCGCGCATCATGAATGCCATTTCATCGAAGCCGGAAATTAAACTAGAAACCCCGGCAATAAACGTGAATAACGAGTCTTCCGCCTCATAAGATGTCCAAACCAAATTGCCATCCACCATCAAACTCAGTTTGGTTGATACTTCCGATCCAACTTCTATTTCACGTCCGTCTCCTTTATTGAGGTAGTAGTATTGCAACCCACTTTCGGTGGTTACAGTATGCTCAGGCCCAAGGCCTTGTTTACTTTCAGTTTTATTTGAGGTACACCCAATAATTAAAGCGAGGAAAAGCAGAAGAGATAATTTCATAGTTAAATAATTAATGCGGGGCAGAATATATATGTTCTGATATGAGTTATTGGGCGATTAAATTTTCAGATAATAAAAAGGTATTGAATTATTGATACAAAACGAGACTCATTTGTTTGGTTCAATAAAAAAGGCCGAGCAAAAGCTCGACCTTTATCTTAGAATTTTACTAATGTACGTTGTACTTAGTCGTTGATTTTTGTCATCTGTACTCTCCAGAATCCCCAAGCGGCATCAAAATTTGTGCCCCATCCTAAGGCTGAATTATTATGATACATCCCATTTGTTGTTGGTAAATTTGAATTTGTTGAAGGACCTTTTGTTTGATACATAAAGTTTCCCTTTTGATCCTCAATCCAAATAATTTCAATCTGCATGTCTCCGATATCTCCGCCGTAATGGTGTGTTACTGTTCCATAACCGCCATGATTTTCATTAGTGGAAGCATTTAACCCAAAACTTATCGTTGCTGGAGTACCTGAACTATCATTTAGGTTCCATTTTGTGTTTTCTAGTGACATAATTCTTCACCCAGATTTAAAAGTTAAAGACAGAATGTATAAAATTAAGACTTAGCTTCAAACTCTTCCTTTTAACAGTCTATCGGAAATTTTCTTCATTAAAAAACTCCAAAACCTTGTCCGCCGGTTTCGTATTTAGCACACGCTCTTTTTCGTATTTTCCTTTTCTGGCGATGCGAACGCCATATTGAATATCATCGATACCTTCGATGCTGTGCGCATCTGGGTTGATGGAGGTCATAAGTCCCACTTCCTTGGCTTTGTTACCGTAACTCCAATCTAAATCCAATCGCCATGGGCTAGCATTAATCTCAATTGCCGTATTGTGCTCTGCCGCTAAAGCAACCAGTTCATTCAGGTCGATGTCGCTTCCACCGCGTTTTAGTAACAAACGCCCGGTGGGGTGCCCTACAATTCGCGTGTATGGATTTTTGATTGCATTTCTAAAGCGCTCCATCATTTTTTCACGTGGCATATCTAAGGTTTGGTGCACACTTGCGATCACAAAGTCGAAGCCTTCCAAAATATCGTCCGGGTAATCAAGGCTTCCATTAGCCAGAATATCACTTTCAATGCCTTTGAAAATCACAAAATCGACGCCATTAGCCTTGAATTCTTGATTCAGTTGGTCGATTTCTTCCCATTGAGCTTTTACCTCATCAATCGAAAGCCCACCGGCGTAGGCAGCAGTTTTAGAGTGATCGGTGATTCCCAGATATTCATACCCACGTTCAATACAAGCTTCAGCCATTTCTTTAATCGAGAACTTGCCATCGCTCCATGTGCTGTGGGCATGAATTACCCCGCGAATATCGCTTTCCTCAACGAGGGGCAACTCTTTCTGTTCTTCAAAAATATTAAACTCACCGCGATCCTCACGCAATTCTGGCGGCACCCAGTTCAATCCCAGTTTATCGTAAATATCGTGCTCCGTTTCGAAAGGGATGGCTTCATCAAAATTTGTTTCGCCACTCTCAGTGAGTTTGTACAAGCCGTACTCATTCAAACTCATGCCACGTTCCCGGGCACGCGAGCGCATCACTACATTGTGTTCTTTACTGCCGGTGAAATACATCAATGCCGCTGCAAAATGCTCTGGTTTTACGATACGTAAATCTACCTGTCTACCTTCTTGTGTTCGAACCGAACTTTTGGTTTCTCCTTTACCCAGAATTTCGGTCACACGCTCGTGGGTGGTAAATACATCGAATAAATTAGCGATGTGTTCTTCGTTAGCAGCAATTAGAATATCGATATCACCGATAGTTTCTTTAGCACGACGAAGTGAACCGGCGATCTCAATTTTCTGAACTCCTTCTAAATCTTTCAAACTCTCGAAGATATCACGAGCGATGGCAGTGGCTTCGTTCAATCGGCACCGTTCGTCGAATTGCTCCATCCATTCGATGGATTTCTGGATCTTCTCAGCAGATTTTCCTCCTAAGCCCGATAGTTTTGCCAGCTCACCGGATTCAATCAATCCTTTCAGTTCGTCAATCTCGGTAATACCAAACTCTTTATGAATCTTGAGAATGTTCTTCGGTCCCAATCCAGAAATATCCAGCCATTTGATCAATCCCAAAGGCACTTTTTCTTTAAAAGCTTCCAGTACGGGCATTTCACCGGTTTCGGCGTACGCATAAATATCTTCAGCAATCGACTTTCCAATGCCTTTGATGTCGGTTAGGGTTCGGTTTTCGATGTACGCGTTGATGTCGTCGCTAAGCCCTTTTACCGTTTGCGAAGCTTTATCGAAAGCAATGGCTTTAAAGCGATTCTCTCCGGCAAGTTGCATCAATTGAAAGACAAGATTCAGTTTTTCGGCTACGTCAAAATTGCTGGGCATGGAAATAATTTTAAAAGTTATGATCAGATTGGTGGATTCAAAAAAGAACTCTTACTATAACCCAGAATTTAAAATGAAAGATTCAAAATTGTTGGATTAGATCATCCTATCTAACATGAATATTCAATTAATGTAGAACAACAATTATGAGAAAAATAGCTAGCTGGACTTTTCTACTAATAATCGCCCTTACGGGAGCTGTGAGCGCCCAACTCCAATCGCCGGCAGAGTTTTTAGGGTACGAACTGGGTGACCAATGGACCCCACATTACAAAGTGTATAATTATTTTCACCATGTGGCTGAGAATTCCGATTTAGTGACCGTTCAAGATTACGGGAAAACCTACGAAGGCCGCGAATTAACACATGCGGTAGTTACATCACGTGCAAACCAAGCCAATTTGGATGAAATCAGATCCAACAACTTAAAGCTGGTAGGTTTCGAATCAGGAGAACCAACTGAGAACACCAAAGCCATCGTTTGGATGAGTTACAACGTGCATGGTAACGAAACTTCTTCTAGCGAAGCGGCTTTGTACACCATTTATGAGCTGGTAACGGAAAAAACCGAATGGTTAAATGATGTAGTCGTGATCATGGATCCAATGATCAACCCCGATGGGCGCGACAAGTATGTAAACTGGAATCGAACGATAACGGGCGCTTTTCAGGATGCCGATCCTGTTTCGCGTGAACATATGGAGCCGTGGCCGGGTGGACGTACCAACCATTATTACTTCGATTTAAATCGTGATTGGGCGTGGCAAACACAAGTTGAGTCGCAACAACGAAAAGAAATTTATTTCGATTGGATGCCTCACGTGCATGTTGATTTTCACGAACAGGGCTACAATTCTCCGTACTATTTCGCACCGGCAGCAAAGCCATACCATAAAGCAATTACCGACTGGCAGAAAGAATATCAAACGATGATTGGGCGAAATCACGCCAAGTATTTTGATGAAGAAGGCTGGATGTATTTTACCAAAGAGCGATTCGATTTATTCTATCCAAGTTATGGCGATACATGGCCCACGTTTAATGGAGCTATTGGCATGACCTACGAACAAGCTGGTCACAGCCGTGCCGGATTGGGTATTGAGACCGCAGAAGGCGACACACTTACTCTGCGTGATCGTTTAATTCACCACGGCACATCAGGGCTATCGACGGTTGAAATCACATCGATGAATGCTGATCGGGTAGTAGAGGAATTTGGGAAGTTTTTCTCTGATGTTCGGAATAACGGAAGCGGCGAGTATAAAACCTTTGTGGTGAAGAAGAGCTCCAATCCTGATAAAACGGCAATGATGATGCGCTACCTGATCGATCAGAACATTCAGGTTCAGGCTGCAGCTTCAAGCTCGCGTACAAATGGATTCAATTATGCAACCGGTGAAACCGAACGTGTAAATATTGAAGAAGGTGATTTTGTGATTTCGACCAAACAACCAATGGGTAACTTAGTTCGCGTGTTGTTCGAGCCATCGCCTGAATTGGAAGATTCAGTTACTTATGATATCACTGCTTGGGAAATGCACTATGCATTTGGTGTAGATGGATATGCTTTGACGAGTGAGATTGCCACAAAAGCAGTTGAAATGGAGAATACGCCCATGGATACCGACATGGTGGATCGACCGTATGCGTACATCGCAAAGTGGAACTCACTGGAGGATTTAAAGTTTTTGGCTGCATTGCTAAAAGAAGGGGTGCGACCAAGATACACCATGGAAGCTTTTTCGATTGATGGAAAAGATTATGCCGCAGGAAGTTTGGTGATTACACGGAATGGAAATCACACCATGGGTAGCCGTTTCGATGATATTGTAAAAACGATGGCGGATGCTCATAATCGCGAAATTCATGCAGTTTCTACCGGTTTTGTGGATTCGGGCAAAGATTTTGGTTCTTCATCAGTAACACTTATCGATCCGCCAAAGGTTGTATTGATTTCAGGTGAAGGGACCAGCAGTCAAATGGTTGGCCATATCTGGCATTTCTTCGATCAACAGATCTCTTATCCGATTTCATTGGTAAATATGGATGATCTAGGCTACATGAATTGGAGCGATGTGGACGTGTTGATCATGCCTTCCGGTTCGTATGGTAGAACTTTTGGTGAAAGTGGGATGAATGATCTGAAAGAATGGATCCGTGGCGGCGGACGTCTGATTGCTGTAGAAGGTGCAAACGGATTTTTAGCCGGTCAAGACGGCTTTGCGCTCCAGAGAAAATCATCCGGTGATGATGAAGGCAGTGATGATCCCGAAGATAAACTCAGGGTTTTTGGAAACTCAGAACGTGAATTTATCACCAATTTTAATGCCGGCTCGGTATATGAACTCGATCTCGACACAACCAATCCGCTAGTGTTTGGCTATGGCGATAAATATATGTCGCTGAAGTTGGGCTCTACCGCGTACGAATACCTTGATAATGGCTGGAATGCTGCCGTTGCTAAAAGCGGAACCCCGCGAAGTGGCTTTGTAGGTGCTGCAGCTCAGAAAAACTTGGAGCATTCTCTCAGCCTAGGATTCCAAAATATGGGAAGCGGAGAAGTTGTTTATATGATCGACAACCTTTTCTATCGTGGTTTTTGGCACAATGGAAAGTTGATGATCGGGAATGCGGTGTTTTTTAAATAAACGCGATCATTATTTTCGAATTTAATTTAAAAGGCAGCCCAAACGGGTTGCCTTTTTTAGTTTGATGGAGAAACCACCCCTCCATGGGAGGGGAATAAAGCCTGGAATCGATTTGAGCAAATTGCATTTGCGGAATTAATCAATTTCATTAGAGTTTTAGAAATTGGTGTAGATTTATGAAATCTGAAATAGATAATTCCCCTCCGGCGGAGGGGTGTCCACCGAACGGTGGACGGGGTGGTGAAGTCCACAACAAAGTAAATGAACGCTCGTCGAAAAACTACTTTGCTTTGCCGTATAATCCGGCGCTAAAAGAAAGAGCTAGAGCCTTAAGAAAAGCCGGAAATTTGGCAGAAGTTCTGTTGTGGAAGCAACTGAAACAACCACCGTTTGATTACTTAGATTTTGATCGCCAGAAAATAATCGGCAACTATATTGTAGACTTCTATTGCACTAACTTGAATCTAGTGATAGAAGTAGATGGTGAAAGTCATGATTCAAAAATAGAATACGACAAAAAGAGAGATCTGTATTTAAAAAGCCTTGGTTTAGAAGTGATTCACTTAACGACAAAAGAAGTACTTCAAGAAATGGATGGGGTTGTAATGTATTTAAATGCAAAATTAACTATAGGTTGACCACCCCGTCATTCGTCTATCGCCGAATGCCACCCCTCCATGGGAGGGGAATTGAAACCGGAATAGATCAGCGAATAGTGCTTTTGCAGAAATAATGAATTTCTTTAAAATGGTATTAAACAGGGATTGGGTTATGAAACCTGAAAAAGATAATTCCCCTCCGGCGGAGGGGTGTCCACCGAACGGTGGACGGGGTGGTGAATATTTGGTATACCTCTTGTACTGTGCAAATGTGGTCAATTCAATCTATTCCAAACGGGTTGCCTTTTTTTGTGGTTAGGTGTTTTATACAATAACTCACAGTTTCACGTTAGCATGTATGCCTTCTCGGATTCTTCTTCTCTTATTATTTTCGATACTTTTGGCGTGCAGTAAAACTCCATCCTCATGCGAGCGTTGCGATCGAGAAATCTCCATAACACCTTGTATCGATAAACACCGTCAATTTAAACAAGGGGTAGTTTTTAATTTAGAGTCCGAAGCGGTCGAGTTTATCCCAATCACTCAAATAGAATCATTTCACGAAGCATTTTTAATTGAAGTAGATTTGATAGCGGTTTCCGAGCGAGTGGTGTTGATATCTTCGGAGCATGGAAATTATTTGTTCGACATTTTCGGGTTTGTGATGCTAAGTTTAGAGGAAGCTGAAGAGCCAATTGTAGCTAAATATGGGGATCGAAGATTTTTTGGAGCCACAACAAAAGTAGGAGATTTTGTTCTTGATGAGACTTTTTCGATCTCCAATGTGGTGCTTCAATCAAAAATGATAGAATTTTCGTTAACCGGTGGTGCAGCTGATTCTCTGTATGCCGTAAACTCATATTTAATTGCAGAAGATACCCTTGCTACGTCTCGAATTGATTTTCCTCATCAATTCAAAGAGGATCAAGTACAATACCTGAAGACGGAAGAAATTCGATCTTTCTATACCAACGAAACAACAGGTAAAGTCCGCACCAATGATGAATATATGCGCACTAAATGGGAGATTTTTGACTTAAACTCGCAGCAGATGATCCATCAAACAGATTGGGAGTACTCAGATCAAATCAGAAAACCTGTACGGTCTAGTTTCTCTGATGATGGCAGCGTTAAGGCCGTTCAAATCAATAACAGTTCAACATCAGTAATACACTCTAGTGGTTCGAAACTGCTTCTTGATAATGCCCGAAGCCCACAATTATCACCGGATGGAGATTATATGTCGAGTTCTGATTTTAATTCGATAGAAGTTATCCAAACAGAAACGGGGGAACGGTTTAGTATCACCAATCAAAGCGATTATTCGGTGTACAACCCAACCGTATTTTTACGTGAAGGACAAGGAGTGCTTCTCACAGAAACAAGAAGAGCCAGTGACGACCTTCGAGATATGGCGATCCGAAAAATTAGTTTTGATGAATTTGGTGTAACTGATTCATCTACCAAGTTCAGGCTCATACATTATACCAGCTTAGATAGCCTGGATTTTCTGTACAGTAGAGCAAGTCAACCTGTAGACCTCGGAAACAACAATGTGTTCTTTCTGCTTTTCCAGCATCAATTAACTGTCTGCGATTAATTACGGTGTGCTAGATATTAGTTCTGAAAGTATTTGTAATTGTATAGCTAGAGGGTACTAATTTTGAATTACACAATGCTGGTGCAAAGTCAGTTTTTTTAAGCATTTTCTTAACTGAATTGTTTAGCAAAGGATCAGTATTGGATAGAATTTGCATAGCTTCAACTTTGCCATCTATGCCAATAGTGAATCTGGTAATAACATTTCCTTCTATGCGGTTTTTTCTAGCCTCTAATGGGTAATCTAGATTTCTTTGCATTTTTGATATTCCACCTACAATAAATGCAAAACTGGAACTTTCAGTGTTACAATCTTCATCTGTGATACGAATAGCAGAAGTATTCTCTAAATCGCCGAGACTTTTACCATGTTGGTCTAATTGAGCGAGTACTTCTTCAGCTGTCCATATTTTAGCTTCTTTAGGCTGGGAAGCACAGCTGAACAATATTACAGAACAAAGGATCAGCGTAAATCTCATTTAGAAAAAATTATATGGCTAGTGAGTTGATAAATGCAGCAAATACACTATTTAAGATCCGCCAGTTCGACCTCACTGGCAATGTACCCAAAAGATGCCCAATTGCCGGCGTCATAAACATCTTGCCAGATTTGTTGAGCGCGTTCATTTCGCCCATTTATGTGATGCCAGAATCCAAGTCCATAGCCAACTGTGGCATTTGATAGGGCATCAGAATCATAGTTAAGTAACATTTCAGGATCGAATTCACCCTTAAAAACGAGCAGTAATTTCAAATAGCTATCATTTTCAATGATATTCATATCCGCAGAAACTAACTCTAAGAGCTTCCCTGCTTCAACATCTTTTCCCTGTTTTCTCAACGCCATATACTGCCAGTAAAGTGCTGCAACCCGCATATCGTCGTTGGTGCTTAAATCAAAACAATTCTGATACGAATCTGCAGCCATTTGGTATTCCCCTTTCAAATAATGCGCCAGACCCATGTGATACCAGATATTGGTTTGTAAGCTCGATAAGGGAAGATTTTGTGCGTTCGGAAGTCCGTCTTCTTCACGACGATCGCGTGAACCGGCTACCATATTAGCTGCAAGCGAAAAGTCGGTAATGGCATAATTAAATTCACGAAGAGTTATATATCGGTGACCGCGATGCCGAAGTACTCTGGCTTTTTCTTCATCTGTAAAATTGGGGCGCACGCGATCACTCAGCATTTCAATGGTCGCTCGATAATTTCCGTTATACGCCTCTTTTCGGGCCTCCCAAATCAATGCAGAAGCTACATCGTTGGCGATTGTGTTGGTTTCGATCAGTGAGTCAATGCGAGTTTCTAGGCGCTCGGGTAAGCCATTTGATGATGATCTGAGTGTATCACCCAACAACGAAATGGCTTGGGCATCATCAGGTAAATCAACAAAATGTGGTTGTGGATTTGAGCAATTTAAGCTGATTAACCCAATCAGCAGTAGTGGTAGAAAAAGTTTAATTCTCATCAGATAATGATTTTCTAAAAAGTTCAAAGGTCAACATCCAGTTTAATGGGCTAGCGAAAGTATAATCATTGAGTTCGTAAAAAGACGAAAGTATATGCTCAACTTGTTTGGGATTATAAACCCCGGATTCTTTTACTGTTTTGGCCGCGAAGAGATCCCGAATTTCTGCTTCGTTTGTTAGTAAAATGTTAGGCACCAGCGTATTTGTAAAGCGAGTTTTAAATTTAGCTTGAAGCTTATTCCAAATCGTCGCCGTCAGATCTTTCATCCAGTATGGATATTGTTCATCACCTTTTACCAAAGGAATTTTAGTCAGTTCCGCTTTATGCATTTTAATCAATCTTCGAAAAAGCTGGGCGTTGTTACGCTCTGCAACTGGGAGTGATAAAATACCCGACAGAAAATCGGTTTGAACAAAAGGCATGATATGAAAATGAGTGTTATCGACTACCTCTTGGCTTAGTCCTGCAATATTTGAAAGTCGTGTTCTAATTGAAAAAAGATCTAACCAGTTTGGGAGCCCGATGGTGTTTACATCAGGCATCTTTGCCATTTCAAGTGTAAGATCTTGCCTAAATCCGGCGTGCATTTTTTGGTTGATTTCTTCTGTGAAAAAATCAGCCTTCGGTGCTAAGAAAAAAGGAAGTAACGTATCAATATCCTGAGTATTCACTGCTTTACCGGCACGAAGTTCTACGTTTTTTAGATAACGCCGTCGACCAATTTCGCCAATTCCACCATCAATACTGGCAAGAGATTGCCGCCCCAATTGTTGATATAAAGCATTTGTAAGCACATCTGAAACCGAAGAATTTAACAAGGTTCGAGTACTTAATTCCTTCAATTTATCTAGAGAAAATGTGTCAGGATCATAACTGATGTGTTGGTGATCTGATTTTGACAATCGAATTAATTGTTGAACGATTTTTTCATCAGGGTGCTCAATCCCACCAAATGTATAAGTTGATATCGTGAGCTTATTATCCGCAAGCAAAGCATAAAGAACTCTGGAATCTAATCCACCCGATAACCCAAGACCAAGATGTTGTTTTTCAGAATATATAGATCTGATTAACTCCTTCAAAAAGCCCTCTACATCT
Source organism: Balneolaceae bacterium (assembly GCA_034669965.1). GTDB lineage: Bacteria > Bacteroidota > Rhodothermia > Balneolales > Balneolaceae > HXMU1420-13. Next base: position 12,283 of record JAXMOK010000006.1, read on the forward strand.
ATTTTCTGTTCGGAAGGGAGCCAAGGTTTTTGTTTGATTTCGAACCGTTTCGTTTGGAAATCATAACTCGCAGATCCTCTCAAGCGAGTTATTCCTTCCACAAAACTAGAACCCGAAAAGGGATTCACAGATAACCAATGCGCTCCGAATTTATTCCAATCGATGGATTTAGCTGAAAATGGAATCAACCAATCAAAACGAGTCGAAATCAATGTCGAATCGCCTACTTTTGCGATAAAAAGACTCCGCATCCCAACGGAATAAGTAAAAAGTCGACTTGGTTTTGATTAAAGCTGGCACCGGCAAAATGACCGTTTAGTTCAAGTGTTTCGGGATTTCTCGAGGCTAATAAACGAGCCCAATCGATAGTCAACATCAAGCTCAAATTCGGATACGACTGAATGCCAATTCCGGAAACAATCCAACCGCGTTTTTGACCCGGATCCAGCTCATAAATAAGCCGATCACTTAATGGATCGGCTAAGATAATAATGTCGGATGAAGCAGTTATCGCATTCCTTAATCCGGTAAGGCGTTCTGCTTTTTTGATGAGTTCATCAGTTCCGTTTAAAATGGCAATGAATGAACTCATTACTAAACGATTAAAGCTGTAAATCTAAGGTTATTTCCGTACCATCCCGTAAAATGGTGATGGTTGTAAGCTGACCTTTTTCAAGCATGTTTAGCGCTCCCATATATCCGTAAATGTCTTCGAGCTCAACGCCTCCTAATCCAATGATTACATCACCGGATTCTAAACCTGCATTAGCGGCAGGTTGACCGGGATTGGTTCCCGTTATTTTCATGCCTTTCCCATCGTAGCCATAATCAGGAAGCACACCTAAAGTCGGGCCTTCAAGTCGCATACTTTGTCGCTGCTCGCCCGGTGCTTCGATAAAGGCGAACTGCTCTTTGTCGATGGTATCTAGATGCCCAATCACACGTGAAAGGTGTGAAATTGCCAACGCTATTCCATCATTGTTGATATACTCAACGTCGTCGGATGGCCGATGGTAATCTGAATGTGTGTCGGTGAAGTAGTGAAGCACCGGAATGTTTTTATAATAAAAACTAGTGTGATCGCTGGCTCCGGTTCCATCTTTCACGAGGTCGAGATTTAACGAATCGGTATTGGCTTCGGTTAAGATCGACTCCCAATTGGCGGATGTACCAATTCCAAAAATCATCAGTTTGTTGTCGTCCATTCGCCCGATCATATCCATATTGATCATGGCGATCGCGTTATCTAAATCAACGGTGGGTTCATCTACATAATGCGCAGAACCAAGTAAGCCCATTTCTTCACCAGAAAAAGCTAGAAATAGAACGTCGGTTTCGGGTCGGTTTTTACTTAAATACTCAGCCAACTCGATTAAGCCTGCAGTTCCTGAAGCGTTGTCATCGGCGCCGTTGTGAATGCGTTGTTTTTCACCGCGATACAGCGATCCAAATTCACCGTAGCCAAGGTGATCGTAATGAGCGCCAACAATGATGAGTTCTTCTGAGTCGCCTGTTCCCTGTAGCAAACCAACCACATTTTTTGATAGTCTTTTTTCACCGGTAGTATCGGTTGAATGCGGGTTGTTTAAAATGGCGGTGTTGATGGTAAACTCTTGAAAGAACGTACGTTCGTCGCCGGCAGGCTCTAGTCCGTAATCGCGAAATAAATCGGCGATGTAATTGGCAGCAACAGCTTCATCGGCAGTACCGGCTTCGCGGCCATTGAGTGCATCAGCAGCCAGAAATTCGATATGTACCGCAATGTCTTCGGCAGTAATTTCAGCAGTAGAATTGGATGAACTTTGTGATTTAGAGCAAGCAAGTAATGTGAGAAACGAGAATAGAAATAAATACTTGGAGAAGGTCATTGATTCTTGGTTTTAAATTTGAGGTGGAAGGTAAGGTTGTTTTATGAATTTTATTTGAAGATGGCGGTTTTTTGTGATCCGGTGATGAAAAAGAAAGCGAGATATTCGTTGATAAAGTTTCGAGAACATTCATAACTTTAGGCATCGGTTGGGGGTGTCCCGCGCAAGCGAGACTGAGATCATACCCTGATTACCTGATCCGGATAATACCGGCGGAGGGAAACCTGATTGCCATTCTGTACGCACTCGTTTGCCTCCTCCAAATCATTAATAAATAACTTGGAGGACCATGAATCCTAATTTTAACCTTCGGCAAACAGCCGTTGTATTTCTTCTTACACTATTCATCAGCCCGATGCTTTGGGCTCAAACTATAACCGGTTACGTATACGAGGCAGAGTCACGCGATCCGCTTGCCGGTGCCACCATCATACAAACCGGTACCAATAACGGAGCTACCACCAACAGCGAAGGATACTTCGAATTAGAACTTCTGTCTCGAGGTGAGCAAGAGATTACGGTTCGTTTTGTGGGTTTTGAAACTCAAACAATTGTTGTATCCGATGATAACTCGGCGTTAGAAATCAATATGATTCCGGGGAGTTCTCAGTTAAGCGAATCCGGCTTATTAGTTGAGGCTACTCGTGTTGACGCGAGTACTCCTTTCACTTACACCAATGTGACGAATGATGAACTGAATGGCAAAAATCTTGGTCAGGATGTTCCATTTCTGCTACGATCTACACCCTCGGTGGTAACAACATCTGATGCCGGTGCCGGCGTGGGCTACACCGGGATAAGAATTCGTGGGGTTGATCCTGCACGAATCAACGTAACTATTAATGGAATTCCCGTTAACGATGCTGAATCACATGGCGTGTTTTGGGTTGATTTACCGGATATCGTTTCATCGGTAGAGAATATTCAAATTCAACGTGGAGTTGGGACTTCAACCAACGGTGCTGCAGCGTTTGGGGCTTCCATCAACTTGCAAACCAGTACCAATAACACCGAATCTTTTGCTGAGATAAATACCGGAATTGGCTCGTTCAATACTCGAAAAGCTAACCTGTTAATTGGCTCGGGATTAATGGATAACGGCTGGATGTTCGAAGGGCGATTGTCAAAAATTTTGTCGGATGGATTCATCGACAGAGCCTCAGCTGATTTGTATTCGTTTTATGTTTCAGGATCGAAAAGAGGAGATCGCAGCTTACTGAAAGCAGAGATTTTTTCGGGGAAAGAAATCACCTACCAAGCCTGGTATGGCGTTGAGGAAAGCGTGCTGGAATCGGGGAACCGAACCTATAACGAAGCGGGAACCGATCGCGCGGGCGATCCCTACGAAAACGAAGTAGACAACTATCGACAGGATTATTATCAGCTTCATTATTCGTATGAATTGGCTGATAATTGGGTGGTTAATTCATCGCTTCACTACACAAAAGGCGAGGGTTATTATGAGCAATACAAGGCCGGTGAAGATTTGTCGGAGTATGGAATCTCTGATCCGAATGCCACTGAAACCGACTTAATTCGCCGACGTTGGTTGGATAACGACTTCTACGGTTTGGTGTTTTCGACTTTGTATGAAAAAACGAACTGGGAACTCACCATAGGCGGTGGCATCAATCAATACGATGGCGGGCATTTTGGCGAAGTGATCTGGGCACGTGATGCGGGCAACAGTGAAATCTACGATCGATACTACGACAACGATGGTAATAAACGCGATGCCAATCTGTACTCGAAGTTTAACTATCAGTTAACGGATAAAATTAATGCCTACGGAGATGTTCAAGTACGCTCGATTAATTACGAGTTTATTGGCTTAGGCGTGGTGAACGGTGCGCTTGAAGATATCGCGCAAACTGACGACCTGACCTTCTTCAATCCAAAAGCAGGCTTGGTTTATCGAACGGGAAATAATCGTGCGTTTATCTCTTTAGGGAAAGCAAGCAAAGAGCCAACGCGAGAAGAGTATGTAAACTCGACCGAAGATAGTCGCCCGAATCACGAATCCTTGTTTAACATCGAAACAGGTTACACCCGTGAGTTTGATCGAGGATACGCCGGCGTAAGTGGATACGGCATGTTTTACGATGATCAGCTGGTGCTAACCGGGCAGATCAACGATGTGGGAGCTTATGTGCGCGATAACGTTGAAAGTAGTTATAGAATTGGTGTGGAGCTGGAAGGTGCGTACCAAATCAACGATCAATTTCAGTGGGCGTTAAACTCAACCATCAGCAAAAATAAAATTGCTGAGATTTCGGAATTCATCGACGATTACGACAACGGTGGCCAAATCGAACGACAGTTCAAGGATACCGACATCGCTTTTTCTCCGAACTTTATCGGGACTTCGGTTCTAAGTTTCGAAGAATTCGGCTTTGTGGCAGAGTTGACATCCAAGTATGTTTCGAAGCAATATTTGGATAACACGCAGAATGACGCTCGATCTCTCGATCCGTATTTTGTAAATGATCTTAGATTAAGCTACGCCTTCGATAATCTTGATTTCGCCAAATGTATCACCGCCACCTTGATGGTAAATAACCTGCTAAACGAAGAATACGAAACCAATGGATACACGTATGGATATGTGTATGAAGGTGAGCAGCGAGTGAATTACTACTACCCGCAAGCCGGAACCAATTTCTTATTTCAAGTGAAATGGGAATTCTAGATTTCAGTTTAAAGGCGCTCAATTTGGGCGCCTTTTTTTATGAAAAGAAGATTTTACTCAGCCTATTTAATTAAACTCATCTTTCGGGACAACGAAACTCCCGATTCTGTTTCCAATCGATAAAAGAAGACGCCCGAAGCCAGATTAGAGGCATCAAATTGCATGGAGTGTGTACCGGAACTAAAGAATCCATTTGCGATGGTCTGAACATAAGTTCCTGTGATAGAATAGATTTTTAACGTGATATTCTGTGGCTGATTGATCGAAAATGAAAGTGTTGTACTTGGGTTAAATGGGTTCGGGAAATTCTGCGACAATTGAATGGTTTCCGGTAAAACTTCTACCTCTTCATCAATCGAAGTACTTCCGTTGTTTGAGCTGCCCGGTGTTGGTGATGAAAAGAAAATAAAGCCTGCCTCTCCATCTTGTTCACGACCGAACGAAATATCAGTTTGTTGTGCATCGTAGGTAAATGCATCTATAGCAATCAGCTCTGATCCGTTATCGAAATACAGACCGAGGTCTTCTCCAGATTTGCTCAGATTAAAGGAAGCGTGCATCGGGCCGTCTTCTTCATCGTCATCCACCCAAATGAGTAAAAACCCTTTTGAAGGAATGGTTGTATCGGGAAAAGCCCATTTGTCTTGATTAGCAAGGTCATCCGTTAAGAAGTAACCCGACATCGATATCTCTGCATCGGTTGAATTATAAAGCTCCACCCAATCCGGAAAAGAGCCCGATTCGTCGGTTATGGTGGATGAATTCGAAGCCATAAACTCGTTTATAGCCAGATTAGAAGCAGCGTTATTAACGCTAATTTCCATAGTTTGATCTGGATTGAACGGGAAGCGTTCCGATTGATTTTCGGTATCAATTGCTTCAATATACATTTCGATGGGCGTCGCCACCGAAGCAAGTGAAATCGAGGTGGTAAAAATCCCATCGCCGGAAATTTCGTCTCCGTTTTCACCGGAATCATTCATCAAAAAATCACCATCAACGCCACCGGATAAATGTGTGGAAAGTGTTGGATTGTCATCATCCATAACTTGGATGAAAACAACTAAGACCGGTCCACTTTCTGAGTTTGTAATCTCCCAATCAAAATCCTGAAAAACAGGGTGGATGTTTTCATTGCTCAACTGCTGAATTGCAGAATTATGGCGATTGGTGATGTATTCCTTTAAGCCTGCTTTAACATGGGCACCTAAAGCTTGGGTGTACGAATTATTGAAATCTTCTACCGAATAGCCATAATCTAAGGTTCGATAATTGTCATCTTCGGCCGCGGTTTGAGTCAAAGCTTTGAGGCGATCAATTTCGGGAAACATCACCTGCTCGTTGAAGTGAGTATTCAACAGGTATTTGATGTAATAATGCAATCTGTTTTTGTATTTCGGTATTGCGAATAAACGATCGGTTAGAGGTCGGTTATCGTTACTTCCCCAATCGTTGATATTTCGAGTGCTCCAATCAATATTAAACCAATCGATGCCAAAGGTGTTGTCATAATCAAAAGGGATAAACTCAAAGGTATTCGTTTCTGGATTTTGGTAGAGATAGAAGTTGTTTTTATTAAACATATAATCGTCCCACATCCCGGTAAGCATATCAACGGCCATCACGCGAAGAACACCATCCACATTAATGTAATCTCTGATTTTATGTTCAAAATTCTGATCAGAAGCCTGAGCTAAAAACTTGATGAAATTCGCAATGTCGGTGTAGTCGTCTACATCTTCATTCGTTTTCAACTCATAAATTCGGCGCCCGTGTTCTTCTCTTTTGTAATCATCCGGATTTTCACCTAAATAAGTAAGATCAGAAGGATATAAGGATTTGTATAAATTACCGGCATCGCTATCGAATCGATCATCTACAAATTCATTATCAATATGCTCAACGTTGATGTACAAGCCGTAATAATCCCCATTGATGTACAACTTTACGTGATTGGATCGAGGTGCAGGAACGTCCAAAGCCGCGAAAACATCCCAACTTAATTTTGATCGAATAATAGATGGATCGTTGTGCTCGCCATTGATATTCATCTTGTCAAGGCCGTAATATTCTCTACCATCTTCGAAAGTATCAAACGAGACCTTAAACGATTTTTTTTGAGATGCACGTGAGGTATTGCCACGAATTCGAAATCCGATATTAGAAACAGTATCCCTACTTTCTTCACGCTTGAACACAAACTCAGCAGGATATTCTTTGTCGCTGTAATTGTGGGTGAGTATCGAGTCCAGATGTTCCGGATTGATAGTTATATAAATTACGGGGAGGGTAGAATCGTCAAATATCCAATCAGTAGTTGATTGGGCAAAAACAGTTGACGTTAAAATGAGGATGAGTGCGGGGAGTAGTGAGTGTCTAATCATCCTGCTAAAATAAATAAAAAAGGACGGTTGAACCGCCCTTTTTTTAAATATAAAAATTACTCGATCGTAATTGGAATAGCCGTTTTAGTGGTTCCCCAATGCAAATTAAGATGAGTTTTTGTGTCGGTGAGCTCATCAAAATAAATAGCAAAACGTTCCATAAATGGTGCATCGGTGGTGGTCATTGCTGCCATAAAACGAGCTACATCTTGGCTGGCGTCGTATTGTGTTCCCCAACTTAACTTTTTGTTAATGATGAAGGTCCAATTTTCACCGGGGATGGTGTATAGTGAGTAAGTGCCTGCTTCGATTTTATCGCCACCAACCATCACATCGGTGCTAAATGTGATTGCCGTAGATTCGTTCGCTCCGGTTCTCCACACTTTATTGCTTGGTGCTAACGACGACATTTCACGGCCTTTTAATCCGGGACGAGCATAAGTAACGGTAATGGTGCTTTTATTGCTGATGGTTTGGCTAACCATTGCGTTCGGGCTGGCACCGTTTCCTGGGCCGCGCTCTTGAGCAATAGATGTGTCTGCCGTAAATAAAACGGCAAATGCCAAAATCGAAAAAAGTTTTAGTAGAGTTTTCATAATGGTTTTTGATTGATGGGTTAATCGGTTGGAAATAAACTTGGATCTATATCGGGTATAATTCTGAGTGCGTTTTTGTAGTACACTTTTCTAAGCACTTCGTCGGGTAAATTAATTCCATACATCTTCCAAAATGCATGGCGCTTTCTGAAATAATCGAAATACTCGTCGTCGCTTTCCAGTACTCTAAAATAAGTGTGAAATTCGTGTGGACGGTAGGTGTCTTTTCCAAAGAGGATTCTATCCTGATATTTGATGAAGAATTCTTTTGCAAAGCGTGGCTGTCGCCCTAATTCGGCAATGATAGCAGCTGTTTCGGTATATACATTCGGGAATTCATCCAAATGCTGGCCCAGTCGTTCAAGGTCGTTAGCCATCCAACCAAAATGCGCATTTATGAAGGTAGTTTCGGGATGTTTTCGGAAAACATTCCATTGTTCGTTCATTACAATTTCCCAGCTTGGGAAACGAGTGGTGTCACCTCGGTGGCGATTTGGATACTGCTTCATTTCCAACCAGCGTTCGTTCTTTTCGTCGATGGGATCCCAGAACACAGCTGGTTCGCCGGTATGAATAAGCACCGGAATGCCGAGCTCGCCGCATTTAGCCCACACCGGATCGATACGGGGATCGTCGGTTGGGATTCTATTCCCTGAAGCATCGGTTACGGTGAGCCCAAGATTTTTAAATATCTTTAATCCTCTGGCGCCATTTTGGTAATCTTCTTCGAGCTGAGCTACCGCTCGATCAGTCCAACCGGGTTCATCCATCCCGCCAAAATCAACATTCGCAAAAATGATAAAGCGATTAGGGGCTTTTTCATTAACTGCATCAGCCATGGCTTTCAGCTGTTCACCCGATCTCCCACTCAGATTAACCAACACTTGAAGATTAAGGCTATCCATTTCGCGAACGGTTTGCTCCAAATCCATGGTTGCCATGCGCCACAAATGGCTGTGCACATCGATGTACGGATATTTGGCTCGTACGACCTCTTTGCCGGGAACTACTAATGTTGAGGTTGGTTCATACTCCTCAAAACTCATCGTCATTTCAGACTCTGTTTGTTGGGCGGATCCTGAAGCAGAAATTATAAGTGTTAAAATTAAACTGGCTGCTAATTTGGTAGCTGGCTTTAAAAATAAATTCATCATAAATGCTAATAACCCAGTTGGATGTTAAACTCGAATGTAAGTAGATCTTGTATTTCTTGCCCTTCAAGATTCTTACGAACCGAACACATTGCTCCTAATCTAATTGATCTCCATGGATTGTATGTAGCAGATATTTCGAACTTATTCCATCTATTTAAATTGCCTGCAAGAAATCCGTTAGAGTTAGGCTTTTCAGATCCATACGTATAACTTTCAATTATATCTCCGCCTACATCAATAAATTCTCCATTATCATTTGTATAGTTAAATCCATGTCGATTGTACGAATATAGTACTTGGAATCTTATACGATGAGAAAGCCATTGTTCAATTTTTAAGCTTAGCTCATCTCCGTTTGGGCCAACTTGGCTCCCAAGACCGATTCCTTTCTCAGCATGTGAATTTAAAACAAATTTATGAGCATATGCAGCAGGCTCAACTCTTTGATAAGTACTTGTTATTGTAGTGCCTGTTTTAAAAGAATAATGACCGCCAAGATATCTAACAAAAGTACTATTGGATAATTTGTTACTCCATTTGAATACGTCTGTAAGAGTGCCGAGATCGTCAATCAATAATTCACCGAAAAACTCAAGTCCTTTATACGGTCTAATTACGCCTTCAAATCCAAGCCAACCATTGTCTAAATCTTGTAATTCCCATTCCATATAAGACAAACGAGTTACAGGATTCAAATATGCTAATTCAATGTCGCGATTGCTGTAATTTATAAGTTCATAAATACTGAATGATATCCAATGAAAAGGTTGAAAAGTTAATTTTTGATGAACAAGAAACCTATTGGGTGCAGTCCTGGTAAAATTACCGGGATAGTTGGTGAGCTCAGTAGTTTTAGTTTTCCATGATAAGGATCCATGAATAAGTGAATACTTAAAATATTTTGAGTTAATATTTAATCTTACCCAGTCAAATGGAATTCCTTCTCTAGAAAAAACAAGATTGTTCGTTTGGCCAGTTCCATATTTCAAGGTTCCTCTACCAACATGAAAAGACCAGATATTTTTATTGAAGCCTGCATATGCTTCAAAATGTCCTTTATTCCATTCTGATCCACTCAAAGCCTTCCAATTTCTGGATAAAAATGGTTTATAGTTTAAAGCTTCATGATCTCCGACTCCATCTGCCAACCATTGCTCATAATGGAAGCCAATAAATTTATTATAACTCCCATAAGATCTAATTACATTTTGGTGAAAGTATGGAGCGCTATAGTTTAAATTATTATCCTCAATATATAATGCGCCAAGTGTTGTTGAGACATCAATTGCAACCTTTGAGTTTTCATCATTCCATACATAAATATGAAGCTCATCATCAGAAAAGAGTAGTTTTTTCAGGCGATTATAAACCCGATCATTTCCTTGAATTAAGGTGTTATTTTTATAACTCCTTAAACTGTCTACCGAGAATTCTCTTAAATAACTTTGCCGTACATGTCGATCCCCTTTATTTAGCTCATTAGGATCAATGTCAGCTAAAAGCTGGGTGATTTGACCTCTGGTTAAAGGCAAAGCTTCATAATTATAGAGCGGAGCATTCCCACGTACTCGTTGATAATGTAACCAATCGTAGACCTGATGATATACCGGAACTAGAGATGCCTGGCTAAAAGCAGTTTGAGTTGATACTGCTATAAAAAAAAGAATGATAATTAGTCGGCTTCGATACATAGAAAATTTCAGAAATTTAGCCTTTTAAAATACCCATTCTTTATCACTTAAAAACAAAAAAGTCCGTTGTTCTAAACGGACTTTTAATTGATTAAAAAGCGGGATTACTCTTTAAAAGATGCCCGAACTCTTTTTTGAATTTTTTGATCTTTGGAGCAATTACAAACGAACAGTAACCTGCATTTGGGTTATTCTCGAAATAATTTTGATGATAATTTTCAGCCACATAATAATTAGTAAGTGGCTCGATAGTAGTTACAATGGGATCGTCCCATAAATCGGAAGCATCCGTTCGTGTTAAAGATTCTTCGGCAACCTGCTTCTGCTCATCGTTATGATAGTAAATAACAGAGCGATACATTGGCCCTACATCATTGCCTTGTCGGTTTAAAGTGGTTGGGTCGTGGGTATGCCAGAGAACTTCGAGCAATTCTTTATAAGAAATAACAGAGGAATCAAAATGGATACGAGCCACTTCAACATGGCCGGTGCGACCAGAAGTAACTTGCCGATACGAAGGGTTTTCTACATGTCCACCGGAATAGCCCGATTCTACATGCAGCACGCCTTCAACTAGTTCATACACGGCTTCTACACACCAGAAGCAGCCAGCGCCAAAGGTAGCTTTTTCGATATTTGGGTTTTCAGAAGAATTCATGGTTTGTGCTTGTGTGGAGAGTGTTCCAATTGTCAGGAACAATAAGGTTGAAATAAGTTTTTTCATAGGTTCAGTTTTGTATTGAAACCGTTTACGATGAAAGTACCATTCCATTGTGGTTTAATTATAACAAAACTATCAAGTTTGTATTAACAGCCATTCCTCAGCCGCCTCAAATTTTTTAAATAATTTGATATTCACCCCACGATTAAAGGACATGGTATCGGTGTGCTCGATTTCTAATTTGCTGAATACTTCATACGAGAAAATTAGAGCACGTTTAAAATGAGGCAGGAATATTTCAGGGACTCTCAGGTTAATTTCGTTGATTTCTGGAAAGGTAAATTAATTTTCAACTTTAGAGATGTCTAAGATAAGCTTCGATAAATCATGGTTGCCCATCAATTCCATAGCGTTATTTTGCGTGATTTTAGCCGTCTCGAGATCCCAAACACCGTTCACATCAATGTACAAATAGTCTTTAGTAGGAGTAAACTCAACGCTCATAACTAAGCTTTTATAAATTTTGAAGACCTATCAATATAATAGAGCAAACTAGGAATGCAATTGGTGGGTTAGTGTTGAGAGAATTAGTGATTTAAATAATAATCATTTTCAAAAAAAGCCTTGCTTATAAATTCCAACAAGGCTTAGTAGATCATTCATTTATTATATTGTTAAAACAATCGCGACATTTAGAAATGAACTCATAGATACAATCTACTCACTCTTAAATGGAGAAGTATTAAAACGAAATGCTACCGAGAAGCTTGGATTGATACGATACGTTTTTTCATGTAACTGATCCTCTGTTAAGGATTCCTTGATTATCTGCCCCTCTGAATATTGCCCACGAAGAAACTGTTGCTGATGAATGGTCGCTCCTATTGTGATTCCAACATTATCACGGATAGTTAAGATTAAGCCAGTTGTTATTGCTGGATTATTATCTTCAATTCCGATACCGGCCATGAAACCCGGTACTAATCCGGGAATCTTAGTATTGCCTTTGTAGGGTTGCCATACAAAGAATACGGTTGGTAAATAGCTAAGAATCTCGTTGTTATCAGCTTTAGTAACCGTGAATACGGTATCGGTTTGTTGGCTGAAATAGGATTCCCTTTCAAATGCTTGGTTCCACGAAAAATTGAAGCCATACATGGTACGCCACTCACCTTTACGTTCACTTTCAAACTTTACAATCCAACGCTTTCGGTCCCCATCTTCAGTGATGCGCTCTACAATCATGAAAGTATCATAATTGTTCTTGATGGTCACCTTTTTTGTTTGATTTCTTGTCGCTGTTTTTAGCCGGAGTGCTGTTGCAACCTCCGTCGTACAGTTCGACATCGTATCCTTTAAAGCAGTATTCATTTTTGCTAAAAGGGATGGAACCTTGGATTCCTCATCTACCTTACTCATTGCTAAATTTGCAGTAATTAAAGAATCATTCGTACACACAGGTGCTGGTGGAGGCAGAAAAAACATTGATGAATCGATGGAGATTTCAGGCACAATTTCCAAATCGAAGGGCTCATTTATCACTCTATGTTCTTTGAAGTTAACCAGGTATCCTGCTTCAGGAATTTGGTTGAACAACTCTATGTGAATATAACCGGGCGAAATATTGGTCTCTATTAGTGTGTCACCTTCATTTTCTGCAAGGTTGAGTGTATACACTTGTTGCGCAGTTGTAGTGGCAGACATAAACCCCAGAAACATCAAAAATCCTATTATTGCTTTTATCTTCATAATCTTAACCCATTATTTTAGTGAATGTTCACAATCTGCTAAACGGGCACACATCATACACTACATGATTATGTCTTTTGATTGAATCCTGCGTTCCATTATTTTCTTTGCACGCAACACAAATAAAATTTACTGCTAACTAAGTTTTCGGATGACCAATCAACAACACGTGAAGCAGAAACTCTGGGATATTGCTAACGATTTACGGGGAAAGATGGGGCTTGGATTAAGCCAAATGATAATACATGACTGAAAGTGGCGACTTCACCATAACAAAAAAGATGCTTTTGATGAAGTAAAACAGGAGTGAGTGCCCCCAATGTGCTCCCATTAGTCTAAACAAAAAAGCCAAGTAGCTGAATTAACAGTACTTGGCTTTTTACTTATGTGCTCACGAATGGAGTCGAACCATCACGGGATTTCTCCCACACGCCCCTCAAGCGTGCGCGTCTACCAATTCCGCCACGTGAGCTTAGTAAACAGACTCCAAAGATAGAGCTTTTCCACTCCAAAATTCAACGAAAATAAAAAACCCGACTTCAAAAAAGTCGGGTTAACGCTTACTTATTTCCTTTATCGGAATAAGCTTTCAGGCGTTGGCGAATATCGTATTGTATAGCCTCTTTTTTCTCGAGGTAAATGGCATATTGCTCTTTCGAGAGAAGCTCGTGTAGTGCTTGTTGGTGCTCGTTACGTAAATCGCGCATGGCAACCATTTTGCGTTGGCGAGCCATTGAGGCATCCCGCAGTTCATCGCCACGTTTTGCAAAATCCTCGTCTACTTTTTTGATTTGCTCTTTCTGAGAATCCGTCAGTTTCAAGTATTCGTCAAATACGGCAATATGTGCTTCAGAGCGTACCTCGGTTGGTACATCTTGCATCTGCATTTGTTGCCTGCCTTGTTGCTGCCCTCGGTTGCCGCGCCCCGGTTGTGCAAAAGTGGTTACGGAGAAAAGAGCGATCAATGCTAAAATGGAAAAAGAAGAAATAATTCGTTTCATGATGTTTAATTGATGAGTTAGCGACCAAGCATTTTCAACTCATCAACAAGACGATCGCAAAACGAATTTAGTTGAATAAATTATTCGCTTCCTTCTTCTAGCTGACGGCGGGCGTATTCGTTATCAGGATCAATTTTTAAAGCCTGCTCGTAATAAGTACGCGCTTTATCATCCTGCCCACCACGTTTAATCATGTCGCCCATAAGAATCCAATTCTCTGGATCGTGCGGATCTGCTTTAATTCGCCCAATTAAATAAGGCACGGCTTCTTGTCCACGGCCGGTCATCAACATCAACATCACTTTATTTCGATGTGCTCCGGAAAGGTCTCCTTTGTCGATAGCCGCGTCAAAATCATCACCAGCTTCTTCGAGCTTTTCTTGCTGCATGTATAAATTGCCACGCAAATTCAGATAAGCGGCGTTATCCTCACCTAATTCTATCGCCTTGTTTATGGCTTTTTCACTCAACTCAAATTGGCTGAGTTGTTGAAAGATCAGCGCCTCCAGGTAATATGGTTCGTGCGCTTCCGGTTGTTCTTTCTGGAGTTCTCTTGCGGTGTCTAAACTGTGATCGATGTCTTTATCTCTAAAAAGTTCGAACCCTTTATTTAGCTTTTCCTCGAAATTCATGAATTTATTTTGTGTTGTCGGATAAGTCTTCGTAATCGGCTTCTTCGATCTGGTCCAAATTTCTACGTCCGGAGCGAGATCTAGGCCGAGGTGGATTAAAATGATTTTTTTGCCCGCCGGAAGGTAAGAACATTCGGCGTATATATCTTGATATCACCCAGAATAGGATCAAAAAGAAAATTAGTTTCAACATTTCTAAGGGGCTATGTGAATATGAGTGTTTGAGAGGATAGGCCGCTCAAAGATTTGCTCCTCGATGTACGTTAAATGATCAGGATTGTTTACAAAATCAATTTCGGTGGCATTGATAAAAATTACCGGCGTGCGATTGTAGTGGTAAAAAAAGTGATTATATGCGTTGTTCAAATCTTTTAAATAATCTGGCGTAATATGTTGTTCGTATTCACGACCTCGATTATCGATGTTTTGCATCAGGCGCTCAACCGATGATTGTATAAACACAACCAAATTAGGCTGGGCTGCAATTCCCGTCATAATGTTAAAGATGTTGTCATAAAGCGCCAACTCGTCCTCGTTCAAATTTAAACGAGCAAAAATACGGTCTTTATCAAAAATGTAATCCGAAATGGTAAGTTGATGAAACAAGTCGTGACTCATCATATTTTGTTGCTGCTTAAAACGGCTGGCTAAAAACGCGAGTTGTGTTTGGAACGCATACCTCTCTCGATCTTCGTAAAACTTGGGTAAAAACGGATTATCTTCAAACTCTTCGAGCACTAGTCGGGCACTTCTGCGTTCGGCCAATAAGTTTGCCAACGATGTCTTCCCGGCTCCAATTACCCCTTCAATTGCTATAAAATCTAGCGAGTGCGACATATACTACCAGTTCAGAGAGGTTTTTCGGATGACCATTTCGGGTGCTGTTTTGAGCATGCTATTTATAGGAGTTCTGCGAATTGGGTCTTCCCAGTGCGGGTCGATTTCCTGAAGTGGTAATAATACGAATAATCGGGAACTGTATTCAGGGTGAGGTATCTGTAATTTTGGCAAATTTAATACTTCATCTCCATAAGCAATAATATCCATATCAATTGGGCGAGCAGTCCACTTTGGGTATCGTGAAGGTCGGCCCTGAAGTTGTTCCTGAGCTTGACATGCCTCAAAAATTTCCATTGCACTCATTGAGGTTTCGATAGAAATTGCGGCATTTAAAAAATCGTATTCTGATGGACCTATCGGCTCCGAATTATAGATCGAAGACTTTATAATCGGTTTTTCCGAAAAGGTTGCCAAAAAATCTGCGGCTTGTATTAACTGTTTGTGGGGATCGTTTAAATTCGATCCCAAAGCGATTATACAACGGGCCATGTGAGTGTCACTTCAGAGTAATCGCAACTATGCTCAATAGGCGGATGCATTTTACGAACGGTAATTTCAAAATTATTAAGTGACGGAAATGAATGCGAGATTTTATCTCCGATTGAATAAGCAAGGTGCTCAATCAAATTTTTAGAAGGCCCAAGCATAACTTCCATTGCGCATTCATATAGTTTCGAGTAGTCGATGGTGTCTTCGAGTTTATCAGAATAGGCAGAGGCAATCAATGATGTGTGGATGGTTATATCCACTTCAAAATCGTTGCCTTCTACTTTTTCGTTTTCAAACACACCATGTTTGCCTCTAAATTTGAGGCCTTTTAACCTCAATAAATCCATGTTAGAGGCTGGCTACTTCAATACGCTGATGGAGTTCTTCTAAAATGCGTTTGTGCTTAGGACTGGTCATCATTCGCTCTTCCACCGTTGAGATAGCATGAATTACCGTTGAATGATCGCGACCGCCAAAATGTAAGCCAATCGTTTTTAGGCTTGATTTGGTAAAACGCTTCGACAAATACATTGCTATTTGGCGTGCTTCAACAATTTCTTGCTTTCTGGTTTTCTCACGTACTTTGTTCGTATCAATACCAAAATAGTCACAAACATAATTTTGGATAGATTCGATACTGATCTGAGTGTGCGATTCTTTCACCATGTCTTTCAACACTCGTTTAGCCATCGTTAGATCAATATCGTCGATGCTTTGAAGCGATGCGTGTGCTAAAAGTTTAATGATTGCACCTTCTAAATCTCGAACATTAGATTTAAAATTATGAGCGATAAATTCGATTATCTCTGGTTCAATTTCGATGCCGTTATCATTGGCTTTGCGTTCTAATATGGCGTAGCGTGTTTCATATTCTGGCATTTGAATATCAGCACTTAGCCCCCAACTGAATCGTGAAATCAAACGCTCTTCAATATCAGGAACATCCTTTGGAGCACGATCGCTACTTAAAACAATCTGCTTTCCTTCTTGATGTAATGCATTAAAAATATGGAAGAACTCTTCCTGTGTTTTCTCTTTGCCGCTGAAAAACTGGATGTCATCCACAATCAACACGTCGATGTTGCGATAAAACATCGAAAACTCGCTGGCGCGGTTGTTCCTGATGGCATGTACAAACTCGTTGGTAAATGCTTCTGATGAAATATAAAGTACCGATTTATCATCGCCGTACTTCTGCTTAACACGGTTACCGATGCTTTGAATTAGATGAGTTTTACCTAAACCCGTTGGCCCGTAAATAAAAAATGGATTGAACGAGTTGCTTCCAGGGTTATCCGCAATGGCCATTGCCGCTGAGCGAGCAAGACGATTGCAATCGCCTTCTATATATCGCTCGAATACATAAGAACTATTTAAATTGGAATCGATTTTAATTTTTTTGATTCCGGGAATCACAAACGGATTTTCGATTACATCTGGAGAGTAATCCGGATAGCCATTAATATTCTGAGGTTGAACCGGAGGCATGGGGCGCTGCGGCATGCGAACAGCTCGATTGTTTTCAAATTGTTCCGATTTTTCCATTAAAATGGAATATTCCAGCTTTCCTTCCGGTCCAAGAATTTTCGCTAACGTTGAGCGTAACATATTATAGTAATGTTCTTCCAGCCACTCGTACCAAAACTGGCTTGGTACTTGAATAGTTAGCGTGTTATCTGAAAGGCTGATTGGTTTTATAGGCTCAAACCATGACTTAAATTTTTGATAGCTAATATTATCTTTAATGATGTCGAGACAGTTGTCCCAAGCTGTCTCTGCCGAAAGCGTATGCAAAGCTTTTTTTTCCTCCAGTACTATGTTGATCGATTCGAAGAGCGGATTAGTTATCCACAGCAGAATTAGACCACTTCTGCTTCAATTCAATTTGAAAATGATGAATTATTGGGCTCTTGTCAAACGCTCAATTGCTAGTTGGGTAAAAGTTATCCACATTAACAAGAACGAGTTAATGCACTGTTGCACAATGGTTTAAGGTGCAATATCGGAATTTGTAAAAAATCTAGCAGGGGTTCTTAATATTGGCGTAACACACTATTCAAAAGGGGGTAGGCGGAAATAATTATTCTCCGATTTTTTTTCCACAAGTTTTCCACATTTTTTACAAACGCGTGGAGATAAAAAAATCAAATTAAAATTCAGTTTTTTTAGGGTTTATTTTGCCCTTTAAAAATCGGTCTTTACCTGCATAATCTGTTATCAATTGAACATCCCAATTAGGATCGGAAAAAAGGGCAATTACTTCTTTCCCGAATCGCTCGTTTAATTCGAGATACATTGTGCCTGATGGTGCCAATATTTTTTCGCCCAGTATTTTTAATGCGCCATACATCTGAGCTGTGCTCTCACAAAATAAAGCCTGTTCCGGCTCATAATGTTTTACTTCTTTATCTAAGCTAGATTTTTCGGAGTCTAATATGTAAGGAGGATTCGAAACTAACACATTAACTTTTTGTGCTAGTACTTTGGCTGTGGGATTAAATAAATCATCCAACAGAAATTGAACATCTGCATTTAAATTGGCAGCGTTTGCCCTAGCAATGGTTAAGGCGTCTTCAGAAATATCGGTGGCACGAAAGGTCCACTCTTCTCGCTTTTTTTTCAAAGCAATGGGAATGCACCCCGAACCGGTGCCAACATCTAGCACTTGCAAGGCTTTCGATTGGTGATGATCATTAAGTATCAACTCTACAAGCTGTTCGGTTTCGGGACGTGGAATTAATACTCCGGGTTTTACTTCAAATGTAAAACCATAGAAATCGGCTTCGCCCAAAATATATTGCAGAGGCTCGTGCGATGCCCTTCTTTTTACTAACGGCCTTAGTTCCTTAAGTTCGTCATCTGTAAGTGGGCGATCGAACATTAAATAGAGGTCAAGCCTTTTTACTTTGAGCACATAAGACAGTAACCACTCGATACTTAAACGAGCATTAGTAATCTCTTTTTGTTCGAAGTAGCCGGTTGCCCATTCCAGCATTTGTAATACCGTCCAATCGGAGCGGGTTTCGGCCATAAATTATTCTTCTTCTTTTGTGTCTGATACGGTCTCTTCTTGAACCGTTAAGCCGTAACGTTTCGCAAAATCGAAGATAAAATCCATACAACTTTCTTCAATTTTTTGTTGTTCTGTGAGCGAACTTCCACGAAATCCCATGCGACCACCTGTTTTTTTCAAGATGATTTTATTGTGCTGAGGTGAGGTTTCGAATATACACGTTAGCGTAATACTCGAGTTAATTTGCTTCTCATATTCTTCGTAAACGGCTACATCCATATTGGTTTGTAGGCTATCGAAGTTTCTGGAATGCAAGAACTTAGGGGGGTATTCAGTAAACATTTTGGTTGACATGCGCTTAAGAGTTGCGGAGGGGCCAAATACTAAATACGTTGTGTGTGAATTCATTCCAGTGATTAACGAGTTTGTTGCATTTAATAACGAATTTTTGCTGTGCTGAAAATAACAGGTTATGTATTTAAGACAATAAGAAAATGGAGAAAATTTCGTTGTAACTTTGTTTATTCGAAATGAAGGAAAAGTTTTAGACCCACAAACATGAAATTACGACCCAAATTAATAGCATTAATTATTCTGATATCAGGGATGGCTTTGCCGGCATCGGCACAATATGGGGAGCCTGAAATTCAAGAGATTATTCAACCAAAAAATTTATATGACGAAGGCTACAGAAGCGGTTTTGGTTTTAGCTTTGCTCTAAATGATTTTGGTTTCGGAGTTGGAGCGCAATACCGACTGGGCATAAGCCCATATACCGAGGCTTTGGTAAACTTGAAAATTGCCGGTCTTCGCGACCCAAGCGAACAAACACATATTGATATTTATTTTGGAAATCGCACCATTGCCAGTAAGTATCAGCGCGTAATAACCTTCCCAACCACTATTGGTGTTAAACGTCGATTATTTGCTCAACAAATATCAGACAATTTTAGAGTGCATACCTCATTAAGTGGTGGCCCTAGTTTGGCGGTAGTACTACCGTACTTTAAAGATTTCAATGAAAATGGATATCGTGAAGATGATATTTTTAGATATGGTCAATTCGGAGTAGAGCCAATCAACGATATTTTTCAAGGTTGGAGCGATGCAAAGTGGGAGCTTGGTTGGAGTGGTGAGTTTGTGCTGGGTATAGATTTTGGCGATAATTTCGCGCGCCTGCAAACTTTACAATTTGGCTACACTTTCTATTATTTCGATCAAGGAATACAAATTATGGAGCCTAATTCACCCATTATAGATAATAGAGGTGGTATAATTGATAACAATGGTGACGGCTTCCCGGATTTTCCGGATGGATTCCAATCGGCAAACGACCCTGTTAAGTACTTCGGTTCAGCTCAAATCACTTTTATAGTTGGCTGGATGTTTGATTAACCTTCACATCAATTAATTGCTTAAACCAAATTTCAGGGTTTTTTAAAGACTCGATGATCAAATCGGGGTTATAGCTTGCCAATTCATCGTGATTGAAATTGCCGGTTGTTACTGCTACTGATCGCATTCCGGCACTTTGTGCGCACTGAACGTCTCGTGGGGTGTCTCCAATTACTACAAATTTTTTGGGATCGGCTTCAAAATCGAAAAGTTGCTCGAACTTATTCAGTGCTAGCTGCGGCAACATATTTCGGTCTTTATGCACATCACCAAAAGCGCCAATTTTAAAGTCCAAGTTTATATTCGCAGCTTTCAATTTTGTAACAGCTGCACTTGGGAAATTTCCGGTTAAAAGCCCTGGTAGAAATTTGTCGCCGGTGAAGTAAGTAATGGCTTCATCCACATAATTGTGCCGCAAAATGTGTTTGGATTGGAGCTCAGTAGTTAATCGTTCTAGATAAATCTGCTTTAATTGTAGGTATAAAGATTGATCAAAGCCATGATTTTCTAAAAATGAAGATAGTATATCGTGATCAGTTCTTCCTGAAAAAGGATCGGTTTCAACGCCATCATAGTTGATCTTTAATCCAGTGATAATACTCTTTAGCAGTGGGCGGTTAAAATTGTTGTTTACCGTTAAGAGTGTACCGTCTATGTCAAAAAGAATTACCCAAGGGTGTCTCATATAATTGCTTCTTCGATGAATAAGTGAATGTGTATAAATGTGAGTGTGAACTAAAATACGAAGATGTTCAACGATTAAATTAAAGAGGGTGTTAAATCATTCCTGATTTCTATAATCGAATCTATAATGATCGAAAATTTGAACGAAATGGATTGGTTTAAGGCATAATTAAAGCCAAAAACACTTACCTTTGGGCGAATGAATTTCTAAAGCGATTCATAATAAATTCATTACATAAACTTAGTATTCAATCGCTTTATGTATGTTGATATTCAACGTACCTTACTACACTTACTTATTGAACAAAAAATGGAGATAAAATGAGCTTTATTGAAGATATCACTGCACGACAAATCATTGATTCGCGCGGCAATCCAACGGTTGAGGTAGATGTTATACTCGACAGTGGTGCTTTCGGGCGTGCAGCGGTTCCTTCCGGAGCATCAACCGGAGAGTTTGAAGCGGTTGAACTACGTGATGGTGACAAAGAATTTTACATGGGCAAAGGAGTTCTCAAAGCCGTAGATAATGTAAATGAAATTATAGCTAACGAATTTTTAGGTTTGCCTGTTTTCAATCAAACAGAGTTAGATGCACTGTTACTAGAATTAGATGGTACAGCAAACAAAAGTAAACTCGGCGCAAATGCTATGTTAGGCGTTTCGCTTGCCATTGCAAAAGCTGCTGCAGCCGATTTAGGAATGCCACTTTGGAGATATGTAGGCGGTGTAAATTCTAAAGTACTTCCATTGCCTATGATGAATATTATTAACGGGGGATCACACGCTGATAACAGCGTAGATTTGCAGGAATTCATGATTATGCCTGCTGGTGCTGAGTCGTTTAGCCATGCACTGCAAATGGGTGCTGAAATCTTTCATACACTCAAAAAAGTACTTAGCGGAAAAGGCTATAGCACTGCTGTTGGCGATGAAGGTGGATTCGCTCCGAATTTGAAATCAAATGAAGAAGCACTTGAAGTGATAATGGAAGCCATCGAAAAAGCGGGCTACACTCCAAAAGATGACGTGCTTATTGCGCTGGATCCGGCATCTTCTGAATTCTACAACACCGAAACCGGTTTGTATGAGTTTAAATGGAGCGACGGTTCTAAGAAAGATACTGACGCCATGGTAGAGTTCTGGAGTAATTGGGTAGATAAATATCCGATCATTTCAATCGAGGATGGTATGTACGAAGATGATTGGGATGCGTGGAAAAAACTAACCACGGCTATTGGCGATAAAGTTCAATTAGTGGGTGATGATTTATTTGTTACCAATACCGAACGCCTTGCAAAAGGTATAGAGTTGGGCGTCGGAAACTCAATCCTGATTAAAGTAAATCAAATTGGTACGCTTACTGAAACGCTTGATGCGATAGAAATGGCACACAAAAACAGTTACACATCAGTGATTTCTCATCGCTCGGGAGAAACTGAAGATGTTACCATCGCTGATCTTTCTGTGGCCACCAATGCCGGCCAGATCAAAACCGGAAGCATGAGCCGAACCGATCGTATTGCAAAATACAATCAGTTATTGAGAATCGAAGAAGAGCTCGGTGATGCCGCTATATTTTTAGGGCACGATGCATTTGGCCTTTAATAAATAACTTAAGTTCTATAAGCCCGCATTCGATAACTGATTGCGGGCTTTTTTTGTGTTAGAGAATTTTAGTTTTCTGTTAATTAACAAATAGATAGCCTACATTTGAGTAATAACATTAAGAGCGTTCTCCCAAAAAATCATGAAAAGTAAAAAGTATTTATTCAAGCTATGGATTACCATAGGGTTAGCAGTTTTATCGGTGGCTCCATTATCTGCTCAAATTTTGATCAACGAAGTTAGTGCTAGTAATTCTACCGTAATTTTAGATGAAGATGGTGATAGCCCGGATTGGATAGAGCTTTTAAATATCTCAGATTTGCCCGTGGAGCTTGGTGGGTTTTTTATCAGCGACGACCCGGATGAACCTACAAAATACTCGCTGCCACCCACATCACTAGCACCGGGCGAATTTACTCTGCTTTTTGCATCAGATAAAGATCGTGCTGGTCGCTCGATTTATTGGGACTCTATAATTCGCCAAGGCGACAGTACAAAATACATTGTGCCTGAATCGAATGTGCCCGAACAATGGGTTTTAAATGAATTTGACGATTCGGAATGGATTAATGGGACGTTTGGGATAGGTTATGGTGATGGCGATGATTCAACGGAAATAGCAAATAATACAATTTCGGTATTTACCCGAAGTACGTTTACGATAGAAGATACCTCAACAGTTACTGAGATGTTATTCCATATCGATTACGACGATGGATACATAGCTTTTTTGAATGGAGTAGAGATCAGCAGGGCAAGCATTACTGGAACGAATCCTGTTCCATATAATCAGGGAGCCGATTCTTTTACTGAACCAAAATTAGTGTTTGGCGAAGAACTTGATAAAATTGATTTAAAAGAGTACAAATCGCTTTTAAAAGAAGGTGAAAATGTCTTAGCAATTCAATTGCATAACTTTAATCAAGGAAGTTCTGACCTTACACTAATCCCGTTCTTAACAATAGGATTTTCTGCAGAACCGCAAAACTTCAGAGGCGCTGATGCAGTTACCGGTTTGTCTGATTTGCAAGTTGACTATCCTCATACAAACTTTAAGCTTAGTTCAAGTGGCGAAAGTGTGGTGCTTTCAAATGCTGATAGCATCGAAATCGATCAAATCACCTATCCAGAATTGTTTGGTGACGAATCTTACGGTTGGTCGGAAGCAAAAAGTGAACTTCTGATTTTCACCGAACCAACCCCAGGAGAAGCAAATGATACACAAGGATATTCGGGAAGATCTACCTTGCCGGAATTAACCGTGCCTGGCGGATTCTATGAAGGAAGTTTCCAAGTTAGCTTAACAGATCCAAGTGCAGGATCTGTTACCCGGTACACCCTTGATGGTAGCATCCCAACAGATTCTTCGGAAGTATTTGGGAGCGGGAGCATAGAAATTAATTCAACAAGTGTTTTAAAGGTTCGAAATCTTGAAACAGATCGTGTTCCCGGCGAAGTAGTTGTGGAAAGTTATTTTATTAACGAAAATCATGATTTACCCGTATTAACAGTGTCCACTCATCCCGATAATTTGTGGAGTGATGAAAGCGGTATTTATGTAGTTGGCACAAATGGAATTCCGGGTAACGGGCATGAGGGCGCGAACTGGAATCAACCATGGGAAATTCCAGTTCACTTCGAACTCTACGAAAAGGATGGTGCCAAGAGCTTCTCGGTTGGTGCAGGTGCAAAGATATTTGGTAAGTGGAGTCGATTAAAGCCAATGAAGTCGCTTAGCATCTTTTTTAGAGGCTTATATGGCACAAGTGCACTCGAATACCAGATGTTCAGCGATAAAAACATCGATAGTTTCCAATCACTGGTACTCCGTAATTCTGGCAATGATTTTACCGATGACGGTTTCTCTATGTTCAGAGATGGTTTGATGACCACCTTGATGTCGTCGGAGGATATTGAATACCAAGAATTCAGACCTGCTGTAGTTTATTTGAATGGCGAATATTGGGGGATTCATAATATCCGTGAAAAAATTAATGAGCATTTTATTGCTGCAAACAGCGGTGTTGATCCGGACAATATCGATGTAGTTGAGTCTGGTTCAAGCCAGCCATTACCATTTGCTTCCCGTGGTACTCTTGATAATTACAATAACCTGATATCATTTGTTAGTGAAAACGACCTCAACGATCCTGCTAAATTTGCGGAATTAGAAACTATAGTCGATGTCGAAAATTATATCGATTACATGGCTGCCCAAATTTATTACGCAAATAAAGACTGGCCGGGTAATAATATTAAATTATGGAGAAGTCGCGAAGTAGGTGGTAAATGGCGTTGGATTTTATATGATACCGATTTCGGTTTTGCCTTAAGTTATGGTGGCCAAGTTGATCACAATACACTAAGCTTTGCTCTGGAAGAAAATGGACCTGGCTGGCCTAATCCACCATGGTCAACCATTTTGTTTAGAGAAATGGTAGAAAGCGAAGACTTTAAAACGCGGTTTGTTAACAGGCTTTCCGATTTGATGAACTCAAATTTTAAGCCTTCCTTTGTCGAAACCGTAATTGATTCGTTAGCCAGATTGATCGAATCAGAAATTCCACGACACATGGCTAATGAGACCAGAAGTGGAAGTTGGGGAGGAACGGTAAATGAATGGTACGATGAAATTGCACTATTGAAATATTTTGCAAACAACCGGTCCGGTTTTATGGAATCCTTCGTCACACAACCTGAAAATGAAGGTGGTAAATTCGCATTTGGCGAACGTAAGCCTGTTAAAATTACCAATTCGAATAATGCCTACGGATATGTTCGTGTAAACAGATTAGATGTGCATGCAGCAAGTTGGATTGGACAATATTTTAGTGAAACTACAATTCCTGTAACGGCAATTGCCGAGCCGGGTTACCGATTTGTTGGCTGGACCGGCGACATCACTTCTCAAAGTGAGACGATTGAAGTAGGTGCCGGAGTTGAATTGGTTGCGAATTTTGAAGCATCCAATATTGGCCAAGATTTGGTGATCAACGAAATTATGTACCACCCGGACGATGCAAACGACTCGGAAGATTGGGTAGAGATTTACAATCCTGGCTCTGCAGAAGTGGATTTAAGTGGATTTGTGTTGAAAGATGAAGATAATTCGCATGCATTTATTTTCCCCGAAAGTACAACCATCGGCGCTGATGGATATTTGGTTGTTGCGAAAGACATCACCTTATTCAACTCAATTCACACCAATACCGAGAATGTGATTGGCGATCTTGGTTTTGGCTTATCAGGCAATAGCGATGAAGTTCGATTATACAATATTGATGGCCTATTGGTTGATTCTCTAAAGTACGATGATGAAGCTCCATGGCCGGTTCAGGCTGATGGTAGCGGCTATAGCTTGGAGCTAATTGATAGTCAAAGCGATAACAGTTTGGCTGCTAACTGGAGAGCCTCAACCCATTTGAATGGAAGTCCCGGCATAGAAAATGGAATGTCTGTTTCTAGTGAAGAAGATCCATCGAAGCCTACACAGGTAACGTTGCATCAAAATTATCCAAATCCATTTAACCCCTCTACCGTTATTTCTTTTGAAATTCCAAAGCAGGAACACGTTTCATTGAAAGTGTATAGTATTTCGGGTCAATTGGTAGCAACTATTACCGATGCCCAGTACGCCGCCGGTAGATATAATATGCGATGGAATGCTGAAAACAATGCCAGTGGAATTTATTTCTACTTGCTAAGAGTTGGCGATGAGACATTCTCTAAAAAAATGACACTCATAAAATAAAACTTGTAATCTTAAAATAATTACATCTAGATTTTTCATGTTAAAAACAGCATCACAATATTTGAAAAGGTCATTAGTTCTACTTTTGCTTGGCCTTTCAACAACGGTATTTGCACAAGGCGAATTAATTGCGCCCTCACTTACCGGAAACGATTTAATTGAATATCTGCAAGAGAATTACACCCCAACCAGCCCCAAAAGTTATAACAGTGCCCGCGATGCCATGTATGGCTCTATCGATAATAAAAATGGGCAAATCATTGGAGTATATACCGGTTATACAATTACGGCAAATACGCGCGGGGATGCATTTGCTAAAGGAATAAATACTGAACACACATGGCCACAGGGATTATTTGATAAGAACGAACCTATGCGTGGCGACATCCATCACTTGTTTCCAACTCGTGTTGAGGCAAATTCTGCTCGAAGTAATTATCCATTTGACGAAATTCCGGACAATCTCACCGACAAGTGGTTTTATTTAGATAGCGATCAATCTTCGATACCAACCTCGAATATCGATTTTTACAGTGAGTTAGATAATGGTTCTAGGTTCGAACCTCGCGAGGATCATAAAGGAAACGTAGCACGTTCGATATTCTATTTCTGGACGATATACCAAGACCGAAGCAACGTAGCTGACGATGCATCTTTTTTTAATGGGATGAAAGACGTTTTACTGGATTGGCACGAATACTATCCAGCTGATTCTATTGAGGTTGCCAGAAGCATTGCAACCGAAGGTGTACAGGGAAATAAAAACCCTTTTATCCATGATTCTACACTTGTAAGAAGGTCTTACTTTGGTGGAATGGCTATATCGAATGAACTGGAAAGTAGCCAAGAATTAGCCAGTTTTACATTAGGGCAAAATTATCCGAACCCTTTTAATCCACAAACAATTATACCGTATGAATTGTCAAAACCGGGTTATGTGCGCCTTGAAGTGTTTAATATGCTTGGTGCTCGAGTTGCCGTTTTGATTGATGCAAAGCACGCTGCAGGGCAACACTCTCATCCCTTTAATGCACAAAACTTACCGGGTGGTATTTATTTTTATCGGCTAACTATTGATAACGCTTCCCTAACAAATGTGATGGCATTTATTAAATAATTTTCAGCAAACGTTATAATTTTTGTGTTAAAAATTGTACATTTATTAAAATTGTTAGCAGAATATAGGTTCAGGAATGCAAGGTATAGAAGAACAAGTTGGCCTCAAGACAAAACCGCAGGTAAAAAAAGGAACTTGGGAAGTGATTATCACCGATCCAAGCTTAAATAAATTTACTTTCGGCCCATCATTAATAAGCCGTTATATCATGACGGACATCCTTTCGCCATACGGTCAAAAATCTATACTCTACAATACCATTCCAACTTCGAATGAAGATACATTAGTGATTAAACTGAACTTTGAAAACGTTGATGATTGCAATATCTCAGATATCAAACTTCGATCATCACGCCCATTATTTCAAAAATGGGATGTTAAGTTAATTGATAATCGCACTGGTGAACAAACTCCAATTCTAGGCGATGAAGATTTTCAAGTGGAACCACCGATTCAGTACAATAAGATTTTTTCGATGGGTTTTATTTCCGAAAATCATAAAAAAGGCGAACATTTCTTTGAGCTCCATTTAACTCAAAAGCACTTTTAAAAAAGTTGCTTAATACCTGCACTTTTAAGTCTATAGTTCATTTCTAAGCTGATTAATTAGGCAAATACTGAGGCAATCTGATTACAAAAGGTGCATGAATTTGCGTACCATTGTGTATGCAAATTAAAGCCCTAAAACTGCAGAATTTTCGAAATCATGAATCCACAAAGGTGGATTGGCTTCCGCATCTAAATGTAATTACGGGTCCAAATGGCGCAGGCAAAACAAGTCTGATCGATGCCATTCATTATCTGTGTATGTCGCGTAGTTTTGTATCCAATTCCGATCAATATGTGATCTTGCAAGGAGAGAGCTATTTTATGCTGAAAGGCGATTTTTCGGGAACTGTACGGAGCGCATTTGAAGTGGCTTGCAGTTACTCGCGTGGAGATGGGAAAAAGATTTTTGTGAACGACGGCCCGCTGGATCGGTTAAGCGACCTCATTGGGATGGTTCCGGTGGTGGTGTTAAGTCCTGACGACAAACGTCTTACACGCGAAGGCCCTATTGAACGGCGTAGTTTTTTGGATTCCTTTATCAGCCAAATATCGAATCAATATTTAAGGGATTTGCTTGATTTTCGAAGAATAAGAAGGCAACGAAATAGTTTGCTTCAGCAATACGCCAACGCTCCACATATGCTGGAGATGTACTTGGAACCCTGGAACAAGCAATTGGTGGATGCAGGTTCGTCCATCATAGATGCTCGCCATAAAGTGCTCGAAAAGTTCAAAGCGTATTTGGCAAAGGATTATGCCATGATTTCGGGGATGAATCTGACCACCGATTTGGAATACAAAACGTTTTGCGATGCATCGGGTGGGATAGATGATATCAAAACCCAGTACTATGCTAAATTAGCGGAATCACAGGAAAAAGAAATTGAACGAGAGCAAACACTAATCGGCCCACATCGCGATGAAATCGTCTTCTATTTAGGGGATCGAGAGCTTCGGCAATACGGCTCGCAAGGGCAGCATCGGTTGTTCGCCTTATCGCTGAAACTGGCTCAACTACATTATTATTCTGATGAGCTGGACGATTTACCCATTTTTATGCTCGATGATGTTTTTGGGGATTTGGACCCTCAAAAAACCCGGATTTTATTGGAGGCTTTAAAAAATCATCCAGGACAGATTTTTATTACTTCGGCTAATCCCGTGCCTTTTGAGAATGTAATTGAATTTGATGGCGTCAATAATCAGTTAATCAGATTAGAACAAGCAGAAATAGTTGGGAAAGAGTAAATTGGAGCCATGATAAATCAGCAAAAGAAACACAACGACCATTGTGAGATTTGATAAACCCAAAAAGTTAGGCTCTGAATTACAGAGTTTTTTAGATCGGTTTCCTAACAAAAAGAAACTGAAACAGGGGATGGTGCTATCAATTTGGGCGGAAGTGGTAGGCGAACGCATCGCTGAGCATACCGAGGATCTTCATTTCGAAGGCGATAAATTGGCTTGTAAAGTAACTAATCAGGTTTGGCGGCACGAAATTCATGCCAACCGTTTCAGTATTGCAAAGCGACTTAACGAGCGCATGCAAGGGCAAGTGGTGGCCGATATAATAGTACGTAGTTAGTTGTTTATGCAGCGATACGCTTCTATATTCAAAAACTAATGGCCGACGACGAAAAAAATATCATCTTAGAGCGACTAAAACGTTTTTTCAACGCCAATAAAATTGCTCCCAATCAAGATTTGGATTCCCGAGCTGCTCGGCGCGAACGCATTGCAGTGTACATTGTGGCTTTTTTGATGGCACTAAGTCTTTGGTTTATTGTGAACCTGAACAACGATTACCGAATCACCATCAATATTCCTGTTGAAACAGGTGAGATCCCATCCGATATGGCTTTGGTTGATGGCTTGCCCGAATTTCTGCAGGTTGAAGTAAGCGGTGATGGCTGGAAGTTGGTGAGTTTGTATAACAATCCACCTGAAATTCCTATCGATGTAATTGAAGGGGAAGTGAATTTGTTCGATCAGGTGAGGCAGCGGTTTAATGTAGAGCAGGATGTTAACGTGATTAAAGTGCAGCCATTAATCATTGATATTGCGTTGGAGCCTAAAATCTCGAAGAAAATCCCGATTCGATTAGCTACTCAGCTTAATTTTGAAGAACGCTATGGATTGGTATCGGAGCCTGAATATCAACCAGATAGCATAACCATTACGGGCGCTGCTTCCCAAATCGAAGAAATAGACGAATGGGTGTTGAGTGATACCCTGTTTTTAGAGAATGTGAGAGAAGATGTTGATCAGCCAGTGGCAATCATCTCCAACGATCCTTTAATAGAAATTGATGTTGATGAAATTCAGTTTACTGCCAATGTGAGCGAATTTACGGAGGGCGAGGTTAGTGTCTATATCCGAACCAGAGGATTACCACGCGGAAGTATCATCAATTATAATCCGAGTATTGTAACCATTCGATTTGATGTGCCTATTGAGCAATATGCCGAAGTACAGCGCCAACGTCCGTATGAAGTGTATGTTCCGTATCAGGAAATCTTGGAAGATTCAACGGGCTTCGTAACGCCTGATATCGAATTGGTGGCTACTCAATACAATATCAAGTTGCGTTCCTTCCAACCCAAGGCGGTGGCCTATTTTAGCGTACTGGACGACTGATGAAAAGTGAAAAATGAAAAGTGAAAAAGGGGGTCGTAATCTTTGCCTTTTCCCTTTTCACTTCTGCCTTTTCACTTCTTCTTCAAACGGCCCAATAACTTCTTCCACTTCCTTCACATCATCGAAATAGGAAAGAATTTGAAGCATCACTTCATCAACAAGTACATCAGGACAAGAAGCACCCGAGGTAATCGCTACTTTTAACGGTTGGGATTCGGGTAACCATTGGTTAGTAATCAACACCTCTTTCTTCCATTGATCGAAATGATGAATTTCGTTTTCGGATTTAAATTCCGCAGCATCGCGTACATGATAGGTTGGGTACGAATGTTCCAGGATTTCCACCAAGTGCATGGTGTTCGATGAGTTATATCCGCCCACAACAACAGCCATGTCTGCATCTTGATCGGCCAAAGCGAGCGTTGCAGATTGATTTTCGTTAGTGGCATAGCATAGCGTATCAGAGGTATCCGCAAAATGATCTAGAATGTCTGCTTCGCCAAATCGCTTGATTGTAGCTTCTTTCAGGATATCCATCACTTCCTGCGTTTCAGTAGCCAACATGGTGGTTTGATTGATCACGCCGAATCGTTTTAAATCTTCAAGAGGGTTAAATCCCGGTGTGGCTTTATGACCAAAATGTTTCTCGAAATCTGACAACGGTCGATCTTCAGTCATGATCTCAGCGAGTATCTTCGCTTCTTCCGGATTCAAAACCACGACAACCGCAGAGTGATCAGCGCTATGCGAAAAAGTAGCTCGGGTTTCTTCATGCTGATGTTTGCCATGCACCACTAAAGCATATTCCTTTTTCCCAAGTTGCTTTCCGCGCTTCCAAACTTTCTCTACAAAGGGGCAAGTGGTATTAAACTGATACGGATTAATCCCAACTTTTTTGAGCTCTTCTTCGATCTCTAAAGTGGTACCAAAAGCTGGTACAATTACGATATCCTCGGATGAAAGAGACGAGATGGGAATCAACTCACTTCCGTCGGTGTTGTGCAAAAACTTCACGCCACGGCGCAATAAATCCTCATTTACGGTAGGATTGTGAATCATCTCGCTGAGCAAAAAAATATTCTTATCCGGATGTTCTTCTACCGCTCGATACGCAATGTCGATGGCGTTCTCAACCCCGTAGCAAAACCCAAAAAAGCGAGGCACAATAAACTGAACCGGACCAAAATCAAGCACCGTGGGAGTGAGGTCCTTTTTCATTGGATCGGTGATCTTTGTTGCTTCTTTCACCAATCGAATGATCGGCGATTTGTAAATGTCGGGGATTTGAAATTCCTTACGAGGCATCTGAATTGTTTTTACCTATTACACTATCAAAATCATATTTATTTAACATGTACCTTGTTTTAAGGCTTTGTATAAATGATTCAAACCCTTTAAATAAGGTTTCCCGATTAACATTCATTTTCGCAAGTTCGTTTAATGCTTTTAATCGGTATTCATATGGAATAATATATTTAATAAACATTTCCTCTGGCAGAATGTTCACAAATGAAAGAGTTTTTTTTAAAGCATCTTCGAAAGTTTCATCTAATTGAGAGTTCATTAAATAAACGCTCTGTTGAATATTTGACCTTTCATGATGAAAATAATGGTAAACTGGTAAAACATGGTTTTTCCACCTAGCGGGATTAGAAATAATCCTTTCTAAAATCTCAGGATATTCAAGACGAATACTGTTCTTGATCTTTAAATTAAGTTCTTCTTCTAAAATTATTCTAAGGAGCTTCTCAATATTTGAAATGTTCAAAGCAAAAAGCGCAGAATCAGAATCTGTATTTTCTAGTGCAAAAAATAATGCTACATATGGTGAGTATGAAAAGTCTAATAACCGAGTTGGTGCACCATAGTGCTGTAAAAAAAATAGTTGCTCTATCTTAGTCTCTGGATACTTATTTAATGAGTATTGATAAAGGTTTGTGTTTAAGACTTGAAAAAAAGAACTTTCGATAATTGATCTTTCAAATCTGTCTATTAATGTAGATTCATCTAGCCTCTCTATTGTTGTAGATAATCCCCAATTACTATCTTTTTGTCCTCTAAATACCCAAGTACGTGGGAGTGAACTTAAGTTATTAACTAAGTTCTCCCATGATTCTATCCTAATTTCTTTATAGGTATCCATAATTAAAGCACTTTATTTAGACTAAGCCGCATCCCCAATATCATCCATCTTCACGCCAACCAACCTACTCACGCCCGTCTCCGGCATTGTAACGCCGTACATCATCTCGGCTTTACTCATCGTCTTTTTGTTATGCGTAATGATGATAAACTGAGTGTCATTGCTGAAGTTTTTGATCATCTTTGCGAAGCGCTCGATATTGGCGTCATCAAGCGGAGCGTCAACCTCATCTAACACACAAAATGGTGACGGTTTCACCAGATAAATGGCAAACAGAAGGGCGATGGCAGTAAGTGTTTTCTCCCCACCCGAAAGCTGTGAAATTCCACTCGGACGTTTACCCCGCGGTTGCGCCTTAATTTCGATGCGAGCTTCAAGTGGGTCATCAACATCTTCCTCGATCAATAAATCGCAGTAATCATCCTCAAAAAAGAGGGTTTTAAACACTTTTTGGAAGTTCTCTCTTACTTTTTCAAAGGTTTCGTTAAAACGCTTCGTGGCTGTTTCGTTAATCTCGTCGATGGTTTGGAGCAACTGCTCTTCGGCTTTATTCAAATCCTCGATTTGCTCCTCATAAAAATCGAGACGCTCTTTTTCTTCCTTGTATTGCTCAATCGCCAACGGGTTTACATCCCCGATTGAGTTCAATTTCTGGCGCAACCAACCAATGCGTTGTTTTACCTCATCCGGCGTTTTGTCTTCCGGCATTTCTACGTTTTCGATCTGCTTCATCAATATGCCGTAAGTCTCCCAAATGTGATCCGAAAGTCCCTGAATCTGCATCTCCATTTTCTCTTTCGCCATCGCCAGGTGATGCACCAACTCGATGTTCACTTCTTTTTGGCTGCGTATTTCTTTCAGATTCTTTTCCAGCTCATTGATGGCGCCACGTTGCTTTGCCGCATCTTCTTCGGCCTTTTTCAAGGCTTCATCGGCTTCGGCTTTCTTCTCTTTACTGGTTGCCAAATCTGCTTCCAGCTCTTCGATGTAGATCGAATATTCCTGAATGTTTTTCTTCGACTGGCCGGTGAGTTTATTCCGATTTTCGATGCGAGCCTGTACACTGTCGATCCCCGTTTCGGCGCGACGCACATCCCGTTCGTGGTTATCCACTTTATTGCGCAAATCTTGATGCGTCAGCTGCGCATCGTTGTATCGGCTTTGTGCCAACGACCGCTGTTCTTCAAGCTCTTCGAGGAGGGCTTTTTTGGATTGTTGCTCTTTATCGAGATCGGCTTTTTTCTTTTCTAGCTCTTTCTGCTTCGGCAAGATATCCTCGAGCTCTTCCTGGGCATTTCCTTCATTGCTCTTCAGGTTATCCTTTCGATTCACCAGCTCGCTAATGTTCTTTTGATACACCTGCACTTTCGAGCTTAAACTGTGTTGCTGCTGTTCCAGTCGGCGCACTTCCTGCTCTTTCTGCTTCAGCTGATTATTCATCGACGAAATATCGATGGCTTTATGCTTCTCGATAATCTGATTCAGATACTCGGTGAGCTTGTCAATTTCTTTAAGAGTAGCGGCTTTTTCTTTTTCAAGTCGGGTAATTTTATCCTTCAAACCAACCCGCATCCCAACATTCTTATTCTTACTACCGCTTTTGAAGAATCGCGTTTTGGTGATCACTTCGCCATCATATGTCACCCCCATGGCATTGGTTTTACGAAGCTCTTTGTACGCCTGCTCCACGGAATCAAACACCAACACATTGCCCAATAACAATTGCTTTAACGCCGAATATTGGGGCTTCGATTTCACAAAATGAAAGAGCGATCCGTCTTTAACATCGTACTTTGCCGACAGTTTATCCAAAGGTATAAACGTGGCTTTTCCTTTTCGATGTTTCTTCAAAATTTCTGCGGCTCGTTTACCTTCTTCCAGCGTCGGCACGATGATGTTATTCAACGCTCCACCCAGCAATGATTCTAGGGCAACCGCGTGTTTCTCGTCGGTATCAAATACCTCCGAAACCGTGAACATCTCCTTAAACTCAAAGCGGTGATTTTCGAGCAGATATTTTACCGAGCTAGGGAATGCCTCGTTCGAATTCGCCAAGTCATTCATCAAACGAATCTCATTTAGCAAGCTGGAATGTTCACTATGGAGAGTGCGAAGTTCGTCTTTAATTTCGTTTTGTTTGGTGGCAAAGCCTTCTTTCTTTTCGCGAGCGCCTTCTAACTCTTTTTCCAGGTCATCCCGATCACCCACCAACTTTTCGAGTGTTTTTTCCGTCGATTTCTGATCAGAATTCAGAGTATCGATCTCATCATTCAGATCCACAATTTCGTTGTTGATGCGCTCTAAATCGCCTTCTGTATTTTCAAGCCTACTTTCAATCTTGATCTGCTTGGTCTGCAGCTGGGTTAACTCATTATTGGTGGCCGAGAACTGAACTTCTACCTCATACAGTGCATTTCGCTCTTTATTGTACTGCTGCTGAATCTGATTGTACTTCTTTTTCGACTCCTCAAGCACACGCTCCGATTTGTCTAACGCATCATCGAAGCCTTCTAACTTCGATCTACTGGTACTCAGTAAATCCATCAGTTCTTTAAGGTCTTTTTCGCCCTGCTCGATGTCCTTCGAGTACTCGCCGATAACTTTTTTCTCGTTGGCAATTTTCTCTTTGGTGATGCGGATATTGGTCTCTGCTTCGCGGATGGCATTATGTAATTGACTTACTAACCGCTGCGCATCATTTTGATTTCTTTCCTTTTGTATGAGTTGATTACGCGCTTTCTCGTCTTCTGCCTCTAGCTTTTCAGCATTTACTGTAATTTCTTTCTTTTCTTTCTCCGCATTTTTGATGCGCTCGGATAACGGGATCAATTCCTCTTCAATTTTATTCAAATCATGAAGGGTGAGCGCTTTATCAAGCGTTTCGAGCTCGTCTTTGTATTTCTTTGCTTTTTCTGCCTTTTCCGCCTGAATTTCAAGGGATCGTGCTTTCTTTCGAAGTTCGATCAACAAATCATCAACGCGCTGTAAATCTTTGCGAGTTTCATCGAGCTTACGTAGCGTTTTCTTTCGCTGATCTTTATACCGAGTTACTCCGGCGGCTTCCTCAAACAATCGTCGACGATCGTTATTCTTGTCGTTTAGAATTTCTTCCACCATTTTCAGCTCAATCACTGAGTATGCATCCGAGCCCATCCCGGTGTCCATAAAAAGCTCCATGATGTCTTTAAGACGACAAGACGTGTTATTTATCAGATATTCTGAATCTCCGGAGCGGAACAATCGTCGGGTGATGGTAACCTCGCTGTATTCGATAGGGAGGATGCCTTTGTCGTTCACAAAGGTGAGGGAAACTTCGGCCATCCCGAGTGCTTTTTTCTTGGCCGTACCGTTAAAAATCACGTTGCTCATTGCCGATGAGCGGAGCAGGGAAGGGCGTTGCTCACCCAGAACCCAGCGTAAAGCATCTACAATATTTGATTTGCCACACCCATTTGGGCCAACGATAGATGTAATCCCGCTATCGAAAGAAACCTTCGTTTTGTGGGCAAAACTTTTAAACCCGTGGAGATTTAGCTCAGATATATACAATGATGCTTTGCAAAATGTTCAAATTTCAATTCACAATTTTCAAACAATGACCAA
Source organism: Balneolaceae bacterium (assembly GCA_034669965.1). Taxonomy (GTDB): domain Bacteria; phylum Bacteroidota; class Rhodothermia; order Balneolales; family Balneolaceae; genus HXMU1420-13. Next base: position 48,537 of record JAXMOK010000006.1, read on the forward strand.
GTATCAAAAATCAATACTTTGAGCATTCCTGATAGACTATTGTTTGAAATTTGAAACTTGAAGATTGGAATTTAATTAGACGGTCATTATTTCGTCTTCCTTTTGGCTCAGGATATCATCAACAGATTTGGTGTGTCTATCGGTTACTTGTTGTACGTTTTCTTCCGCTTCATATTTAGAATCTTCAGGTAACGAATGTTCTTCCACGGCTTTTTTGATTTGATCGTTGCCGTCACGGCGTGCATTTCTGATTCCGACTCGAGCTTGTTCGGCTTTATCACGTGCAACTTTCACTAATTCCTTACGGCGTTCTTCAGTAAGAATTGGAAGTGGAATACGGATAAAGTCGCCGTCGTTCATCGGGTTTAATCCTAAACCGGCCGCCATTATGGCTTTCTCAATGTCCTGTAGGGTCGATTTATCATACGGAGAAACCATTAACATGCGCGCCTCAGGAACCGAGATATTGGCAAGCTGTTGCAGCGGAGTTTGAGAACCGTAATACTCAACTTTAACTCCATCGATTAAAGCCGGACTAGCTTTTCCTGTTCGGATGTGTGAAAATTCTTTTTTCAGAAATTGGATGGAGTCATCCATCTTCATATCTGCTTCGTCGATAATTTCTTGTAATTCTACGCCTATCATGTCTACACGGTTTGATTAAAAGATCAGTGTTTGTCTTTTTTGCAATGGCGTGAAGTTACTAAAAGTGCACATTAATTCTTAATGAAATAGGGAGACTGAAATCGTTCTAAACAACCGAATCTGAACAATATAGTTTCGCTTTGATAGGTTTCCTCTTGAGTATTTCTACAGATGCTGATAGCTTGATCTAAATTTCTAAAACCCCACCATAAATGCCCACCACCTATCTTCACCTACTTCCGGTTTTTATATGTTCGATCCTCTTTGGTGGTTGCCAATCTAACAATACAAATAATTTAGAGCCCGATAGTTTAACCGACATTACCGACGCTATTTTTACTCAAACTACCTCCGATTGTACCGAATATGCTGAGAGGTATGCCTCGTTGGTGACAGATATTCAAAGAAATGAACGCTTTCAAGGCTCAGTAACGGTAGTAACTTTTTTGGATGATTGTACCATATCGGTAAATGGGATTCCTAATCACGATTTTAACGACGCATCCGCAAATTTTGCGAATCAGGTGGAAGATGTAAATCGAACGTTTACGATTCCCAGAAACCCTGAAATTGCACCTGAAGCCACAGCACTCAGTCAGCAATATTTTGATGCAGTGATGCTCAACGGAGTGGTTGTGGATATGCTTTCTGCCGGATGTTATCGCCCGAATGGAGCCCAAGCCGATAAAGACGGAAATGTGCCCATTGGATGCACACCAAACGATGCTTGGCTGGTTGATCCATTGGGGAGCGATTCAAAATTCGGAACCGATGCCAACAACGCGCACACTCAGCCTGATGGGACTTACCATTACCACGGTAATCCGAATGCGATGTTCGATGATGAACCCGGCACCAATGGCTCGCCTGTTATTGGATTTGCGGCAGATGGTTTCCCGATTTATGGTTCATACTTTTTGGATCCCCAAACCAATGAAGTTCGAAAAGCAATTTCTGGTTATGAGCTTAAAGAGGGCGATCGCCCCGGTTCTGATGATAACAATCCCGGTGGAGTGTACAATGGTTTGTATGTGGATGATTACGAATTTACCAACGTCGGCGATCTGGATGAGTGCAACGGAATGACGCTTAACGGGCAGTACGGCTATTACGTTACCGAAGCTTACCCATGGATTATCGGCTGCCACTCAGGAACGCCGGATCCATCATTTCTAAAAGGGCAGGGAAAGTTTAAAGAAGTACAAGCCTGGCATCATGAACATTAGAGTTACGAATATGCGAGTATTGATTTACGAATTACGAATTATTCAATTCCCGAACATTGGAATCGTGACAAGGTGATTTGAACAAACTGAAAATTCAGTTCATAAGTCATTCAAGTAAAGACCTCATCTGTCTTCTCCTTCATAAGGAGAAGGACTCGTTGAAAGATAACTGATGCAAACTCGAAGTGAATTGCCTTCGAATAACATCGGTTTGTAATTCCCCTCCAGTGGAGGAGTGCCCACCGAATGGTGGGCGGGGTGGTGTTGTGTTGAACAATCGAATTTTGATCTAGCTTTGTCATTTCGATTGCAGCGAGAAATTTGGAGGTTTACTTAAAGGTTAGGAGATAATTTTCTAGCTCCGTTTGAAATAGAAATTTTGGTAGTCTCCCCTAGAGGGGAGTGCCGTCCGCCAACTGGCGGATGGCGAGGGGTGTTAAGTAACCAACGACGACTGACTTACGACGAACGCGCTTCATCTGTGTTTGCCAATTCAATCCCGATTCATCTGGAGAGAAATCTGGAGTTTTTCGCCGTAGATCTTCGATACTAGTATTATAGTTGAAGTCTTCTGAATTCAAGACCATGAATCGCCCATTCAGTTTCGTCAGTTTTTTCGATATGATGGAAAATTTCAAAATATCCATCACTCCAAATTGAACTGATCACACTATCGGTTTCTTTTAATTCATTCGAACCAATATGCTTTATGAATTCATCTCTCACATGTTCATAGTGATTGTAATGAGTTTCAAAATCGTATTCTCCATCCGCATCTAAGAAACGAATTATTACACTCTCAAGGATTAAGGCATTAGGATCTGCGTTACTCACTAACTTTTTTCGAAAAGCATAGGTAACGGTAACTTCTTTCTTAAAGTAGGTAGTATTAAATGTGAGTTGTCTAAAACTACTATTTCTGATGAGAGTTGGATCGTCTTTCAATAAATCACTGAGCTCTTCAAAAGAAATATCCCAATCAATATCTGGAATTTGTGAAGCGGCATTCGTTGAAGCGAAAAAAATTACACAGAGTAACAGCGATCGTAACATAATAGATTGATTATTCCCAGACTAAAAAGGTTCAGAGGCAGAGGATAAGAACCAATGATAATGATAACACTTTTCATCTAAGTTTGTCATTTCGAGTGGAACGAGAAATCTAAAGGGATACGAAAAAGTCGGAAATTGATTTTCTACCACATTTCAAAATGGAAAAGCAACAAGTCTCCCCTTGAGGGGAGTGCCGTCCGCCAAGCGGCGGATGGCGAGGGGTGTTGTGCGACGATTTACGAAATTTTTGTAAGGAATAGTGTTCTAAGTAATCTAACAGGTATGTCACGAAATGTAATATTTCCATACAACCCAAAACTTAGACAAAGAGCTCGGGAATTAAGAAAGAACTCGACCTTAGGGGAGATTTTGTTGTGGAATCAGATAAAATGCAGAAAACTAGGAGTGCAATTCCATCGACAGGTTCCAATTCATGAATATATCGTAGATTTTTACTGCCATGAATTACGATTGGTTATTGAGGTTGATGGTAGTTCTCATTCCAATCCAGCCCAACATACTCAAGACTTAAAAAGAGATTATCAATTGAGTCAACTCGGTATTCATGTACTAAGAATTGATGATTCTGACGTCAAAAAGAACATGATTTCGGTAATACTTCACATTGGCCAAAAAGTGGACACCCTCCGTCATCCGCCAGCCGGCGGATGCCACCTCCCTCAAGGGAGGACTAGCACGAAGCATTTATGAGTTTATTGAGTGCTCAGAATTTAAAGAAAGTAAGTTTTCCTTAAAGCGGGATTTTGATATGTCACAGTGTTAGAAATGGAAAAACAACAAGTCTCCCCTAGAGGGGAGTGCCGTCCGCCAACCGGCGGATGGTGAGGGGTGTTGTGCAACGAACGACGATAGACCAACATACTCAAGACTTAAAAAGAGATTATCAATTGAATCAACTCGGCATTCATGTGCTAAGAGTTGATGATATCGATGTTAAAAAGTACATGAATTCGGTAATGCTTCACATTGGGCAAAAGGTGAACACCCTCCGTCATCCGCTGTCTCGCGGATGCCACCTCCCTCAAGGGAGGACTAATATGAGGAGTTTATGAGTTTATTGAGTGCTCAGAATTTTGAAATAGCAATTTCGCGAGTCTCTCTTAGAGGGAGTCGAAAATTGAACTTCGAACGGTTATCTGCCTTTTCATTTCGAGTGGAACGATAAATCTAAAGGTTTAGGGAAAGGTCTGGAATTGATTTTCTACTACATTTCGAAATGACAAAGCAACAAGTCTCCCCTAGAGGGGAGTGCCGTCCGCCAAGCGGCGGATGGCGAGGGGTGTTCTGCGACGAACGACGATTGACCAACGACGAACAGGCTCCATCCGTGTTTGTCATCTTGATCCGGATTCATCGGAGAGAAATCTGGAGGTTATCGTTAAGGTCAGGATTTAGATTGCTAGAAAGGAATGCCTATCCCGCTCACTCAGATTGAAATGACAAACTTGAATTATTCCTAATTCACCTATTCTCCCGAAGGGATGCCTATGGCACTAATTCCTAATTGATATCACTCCCAAACAACCGTAGTCCCAAGATCCTCACCATCGCACACGATCTTTTTCAATGCGCCTTTTTCGTTCATATTGAACACAATGATCGGCGTTTCGTTTTCCCGGCAAAGGGTAAAGGCGGTTAAATCCATCACAGAAAGCCGGCGTTGAAGAACTTCATCGCCCGTGATAACATCGAACTTAACGGCATCCGGGTTTTTCTCGGGATCGGAATCGTAAATACCATCCACACGAGTTCCTTTTAGAATTACGTCGGTTTCCACTTCGATAGCACGAAGAGCACCGGCCGTATCAGTAGTGAAATAGGGGTTACCGGTTCCGGCGCCAAAAATAACCACACGGCCTTTTTCTAAGTGGCGAACGGCACGCCGACGAATATACGGCTCGGCAATTGCTTCCATCCGAATAGCGGAAAGTAAGCGCGTTTTAACATCCTGACGTTCAAGTGCATCTTGCAGCGCCATGGCGTTTATCATAGTGGCAAGCATGCCCATATAATCGCCTTGTACACGATCCATGCCTTCGGTTGCTCCTTTAACGCCACGGAAGATATTCCCGCCCCCAATCACGATAGAAACCTCAATTCCCTCGCGTTGAACAGCTTTTATTTCGTTGGCATAACTGGTTAAAATATCACCATCGATGCCATGCCCTTGTTCACCTAAAAGAGCTTCTCCACTTAACTTGAGTAGTATACGCTTGTACTTATTTGCCACGGTATAAATTGATTCTGAAAAATTATAGATCAAAAAAAAGGCTGTCCCGAAATTCGAGACAGCCTAAGGTAATCAAAAAAGATTTAAGCCTCTTCACCTAATTGAATACGGTGAAAAGCAGTTGCAAGAGGAGTGTTGTTTTGCTCTAAGTATTGCTTAACAGTTACTCCGTTGTCTTTTACAAACTTCTGGTTTAGAAGCACACGCTCTTCGTAGAATCTGCGAAGTTTACCTTTTGCCGCTTTTTCAGCGATCTCAGCAGGCTTGCCTTCGTTGATCAATTGCTCTTTAGCAATCTCCAATTCTTTTTCTACAAGAGAAGCATCAACTTCATCCTGAGTTACGGCTAGTGGCTTCATAGCAGCAATTTGCATTGCAACATCTTTAGCTACATCGTGGTTTTCAACTGTTCCGTCGAACTCAACCAACACACCTAACTGGTTACCCGGGTGGATGTAATCAACCAAAGAGCCTTCAGTTTTAGCTAATACTACTTTGCTGATTTGAATCTTCTCGCCGATGGTACCGGTCATGTTTTGCAGATGAATTCCGATAGTCTCACCGTCAACTTCTACGTCCATCAAAGCTTCAGCGCTTTCGATGTCATTATCGTAAGCAGCATTCAGGAATTTGTCGGCTTGTGCCTGGAAATCGTCGTTACGAGCAACGAAATCAGTTTCGCAGTTAATTTCGATAACAACCGCTTTCTTGGCATCATCGCTGATGCGGGTTAGAACTAACCCTTCTTTAGCTTCGCGGTCGGCACGTTTGTCAGCTACTTTTTGACCTTTTTTACGAAGGATCTCAACAGCTTTATCGAAATCACCTTCAGCTTCGGCAAGGGCTTTTTTACAGTCCATCATGCCTGCGCCGGTCATGTCTCTTAATTTCTTTACGTCAGCAGCAGAAATGCTCATTTCTTTCTGATTTTAGTCGTTTATGATTTATTCTTCTTCGTCGCCAGATTTCTTGTCTTTGGTAGCTTCATCAGCTGGTGCTAAATCAGGTTCTGACTGCTTCTTTCTGCGAGAACGTAATTTAGTTTTAGCTTCTGCTACTTCTTCGTCGGAAACATCTTTTGCTTCAATAGCCGCTGCTTCCATTACTTCTTCTTCTGCATGAGCTTCGCGCTCTGCAGATCCTTCGATAATCGCGTCAGCAACTTGAGAAGCCACTAATTGGATAGTACGTGCAGAGTCATCATTACAAGGGATGATGAAATCAGGTACATCAGGATCACTATTGGTATCAACCATTGCGATGATCGGGATGTGAAGCTTAATTGCTTCGCTTACTGCAAGGTGCTCTTTGATGATATCAACCACAAAGATAGCGCCCGGTAGACGAGTCATGTTAGCGATACCGCCAAGAGTATCTTCTAATTTTTGTTGCTCACGGCTAAGCATTAAACCTTCTTTCTTGGTAAGCTCGGCCATGGTGCCGTCGGTTTTCATGCGCTCGATCTCTTCCATACGAGAGATGCTCTTACGAACAGTTGAAAAGTTCGTTAACATACCACCTAACCAACGGTGCGTTACAAATGGCATTCCTGCGCGAACGGCTTCCGTTTTAATAATATCGGTAGATTGTTTTTTTGTACCTACAAACAGAATGGTTTTACCGGCACGTGATAGCTCTTGAATTTGATCAATAGCTTCCTGCAGGTATTTCTGCGTTTTCTTAAGGTCGATGATGTGGATTCCGTTACGTTGCATGAAGATAAATTCCTTCATTTTTGGATTCCAACGGCGGGTTAGGTGGCCAAAATGCGCACCCGATTTTAATAGTTCTTCTATTGAAGCTGCTTTAGGCATATTTAGATATGTGTTAGGTTTGTCCTCTATGCGGGTCAACCTCATCATCCAATCCTGATATTTAAATCAGAACACCAGGCGATGAGTCGCCACATATGTGTATTAATTTGTTTGTGTAGCGAAAATAGGTATTAACGCTTGCTGAACTGGAACTTCTTACGAGCCTTAGGCTGTCCTGGCTTCTTACGCTCAACCATACGGTCGTCACGAGTTAGAAGTCCGTGTTCTTTGAGAATACTGTGCGCATCAGTTTCTTCGCCATCGATGGCGCGTGCAAGAGCGTGTTGTACCGCGCCTGCCTGACCTGATTTGCCACCACCACGAACAGTTACTTTAATGTCGTATTTGCCTTCGGTTTCTGTTACCGTAAGTGGAAGTGAAGCGATGTTTTGAATCGCTTTAATTGGGAAGTATTCGTCAAACGGAGTGTTGTTGATAAGAATGTTACCTGAACCCGGCTTAATGTATAAGCGAGCAGTTGAGGTTTTTCTTCGTCCGATGTAATTAGCTTGTGCCATGTATAAAATCGATTAAAGCTCGATGATTTCAGGATTCTGAGCAGTTTGTTGATGTACCGGGCCTGCGTATACACGCAAGTTGGTTAGCAATTTGCGTCCAAGTCTGTTTTTTGGAAGCATTCCTTTTACGGCTTTCATTACTAAAGAAGTTGGGTCTTTTGCCAACATGTCTTCAGCACTTGTGAAGCGCTCACCACCAGGGTAAAAGGTGTGACGGAAGTACATTTTGTCCGTCATTTTTTTACCGGTCAATTTCACTTTTTCTGAATTGATAACAATTACGTTATCGCCGGTATCCATATGTGGGGTAAAAGTGGGCTTTGTTTTGCCTCTCAAGATAGATGCTACAACAGTACTCAAACGCCCTAAAGGAACGTCCTCGGCGTCAACTAGTACCCATTTCTTTTCGATATCGCTGGGCTTAGCTGAGTATGTTTTAAAACTTAAAGTATCCACGGTTTTGTGTGTTTTTGCTTTTTGGGAAAGACCTAAAAATTACGGCAAATATTCGTAGTTATCAACATTAGAAATTAAAAAAGAATTGAGACCACAATAATTCAAAATGAACAACGAAAAAATCAAGATTGCTCAACTCTATGTACCTGGCGCATTCATTCTAAATCTTAAATTTTCAATTTTGAATTACTCAATCTGCATACATCATTTTTCATTTTGAGGATTAGCTTTTTGAATGGGCTTCAGTAAGTTAAGGGCGCCTGGTGTGTTACCGGGCAATAAGAACGAAGTAAATCCGCTACTCACTCATGCGCTACAACAATCTGCAGTTAAATTTCTGTGTACTATTTTTTCTGTTTTTGACCGTTTCTTTTCCTTCCAACGCTCAAAATTTAACATTCTCACACGAACAAGGCTTTTATTCCGATTCAGTAATTGTGTCTGTTTCTGGAGCATCCATCAATGAGCAAGTTTATTTTTCATTAGATGGAACGAACCCAGTCGAAACCGGGAGCGAGTTAAACGGCGAAATCCACATCACGAAAACCACTGCCTTGAGAGTGAGTGTGATCAATTCGGTAAACGACACCACTCATTATTTTCGGCATTATTTTATCAACGAGCCCACAGAAATGCCGGTTCTTTCGATCAGTACCGACCCGGTTGGTTTCTTTTCCGATTCAGGCGGTATATATGTAGAGGGGACTAATGGAATTCCGGGTTATTGCCGAAGCACACCCAAAAACTGGAATCAGGATTGGGAGCGGGAAGTTAATTTAACGCTGTTCGAGAAAAACAGAACCATCGGCTTTGCTGAAAACGCTGGAGTTAAAATTGGGGGTGGATGTACGCGGTTGTATGATCAGAAGTCGTTAGATATTTACTTTCGGGGAGAATACGGTGCGAGTAAACTAAATTATCAGTTATTCCCTGATAAGCCATACGATAGTTTCGATCGGCTTTCGTTGCGCAGCGGTGGGCAGGATTGGTATCGTGCTATGATTCGAAATGCCGCCGTACAAAGTTTTGTGAAAGGTCGCATGGATTTGGGCTATCAGGCCTTTAAGCCGGTAGTCGTTTTTCTAAATGGCGAGTATTGGGGAATTCATATCCTGCGCGAAAAACAACAAGAGGATTTTATTGAGTCGATGTACGGTTTTGATGAAGACACGGTGGATATACTTTCGGGAAATGCATCAGTAGGAGAAGGGAGTTCAGATCATTACGAGACCATGATCGATTTTATCAGCGAAAACGACATGAGTGAGCCTACAAATTATGAGTGGATTACCCAACAGATGGATGTTGAGCAGTACATGGATTACATGATGACTGAAATTTTTGTGGCGAATGGGGATTGGCCGGCAAATAACATCAAATATTGGCGACCGCAAACCGAATATGGAAAATGGCGTTGGATTCTTTACGATGCCGACATGACCATGGGGAGCCATTCGCGGGGAACAGTATCCACAAATATGCTGCAAAAGCTGCATCAAACAACCAATACCGATTACGAGCATCCGGCTTGGTCAACCTTGTTGTTTCGGAAATTGCTCGAAAATGAGGAATTCAAAAGTACTTTTATCCAGCGCTATAGCGTGCATTTACAGCATACTTTCGAACGAAGCCGATTACTTGGAATCATTGACAGCACAAAAGCTTTGATTGAATCGGAAGTGCCGAGACATATGGAGCGTTGGCAGAAATCTTTTCGGCTTGGTGGAGGTATGGATTGGGAGAAACATGTTGAGGTAGTGGAAGATTTTATCCAAAGTCGTAATACCATAGCCAGGCAGAATTTGTATAGCTTTTTCGATTTGATCAGGCTCAATAGTTTGGAAACCATCAGCGAACCTGCCGATGCCGGAATCATCAAAGTGGAAGGCCTGCGAACCGATACTACGCATTATGCGCTGGTGTACAATTCACTGCCGGTTACGATTACCGCCGAAGCCCGACCAGGTTATACTTTTAAAGGATGGAGTGGTGATGTGACAGGAAGCGAGTTGGAGAAAGAAATTGTGCTCACCGTAAACAGTGTAATCACTGCCAATTTCAAACCAAATTCGCTAGATAACGGAAGCGATGTAGTCATCAACGAGATTAACTATAATTCCTCCGACGATTTCGATCCAAAGGATTGGGTGGAGTTGTATAACAACACGTCATCGAGCATTGATTTAAGCGGCTGGTATTTTTCAGATTCCGACGATACGCATCAATTTTTCTTTGCGGATGGATTCATGCTTGGGGCATCGGAATTTGTGGTTATTAGTCGAGATAAAGCGGCATTTCAAGCAGTCTTCCCCAATGTATCAAATGTAGTTGGTGATATGGATTTTGGGCTTTCGGGTAGCGGAGAGCTGCTTCGGGTTTTTAATGCACAAGACGAACTGATTGATCAAGTCACTTATTCTGATAGTGCTCCCTGGCCCATCGAAGCGGATGGAAATGGAGCAACGCTTTCGCTCACGCATCCGGGATTGGATAACACTCTCGCAGAAAATTGGGCGTCTTCCACAGGTAATGGAACACCGGGTGCTGAAAACTCAGATGTGTTGGTAAATAACGAATCCGAAGAACAAGAAGGTCAGCCACTTGATTTCATACTAAGCCAAAACTACCCAAATCCCTTTAATCCTGAAACGAACATTCAATTCACACTAAATACACCGGGTTATGTGCGTCTTTCCATTTATGATGTAACCGGTCGATTAGTTTCCGAATTGGTCAATGAATTTAAAGTTCCCGGTGCCTATTCAGTTCGATGGGATGCCGCAAGTAACGATCTCGCAAGTGGTATATATCTGTATCGGTTAGAACTCGGGGATCAGATGCTGACAAGAAAAATGTTGTTGGTGAAATAGGATAATAGATTTCATGGGTAGGGTCAATTCATGAATTGACCCTACCCATGTGATTTGATTTTTTCATTCTATATTGTTTGAATCACGAACGGTCAATTCATGAATTGACCCTGCAGCTACCAAAATCCTGCTCCAATAGATTTCCATATTTGGATTCACTCCAAATTAAAAACCCTTCCGATCTGCAAGAAAATTCGTCTTAGATTTTGTATTTTCCCGCCCCTTAAAATCCTAAAATAAAAGAGTCCATGAGCGAAGCATTTAAAAATACACGCACAGCCTTTGAAACAGGTTCCGGTTCAGCCTATTTATATAGTCTAGAGAAATTGAAAGAAATGGGATATGGAAACATTGATAAACTTCCGTTTTCCATCAAGATTTTACTGGAGGCCGTACTTCGGGAATTCGATGGTTATGCTATTACTGAAAGCGACATCGAAGCCCTTGCCGGTTACGATGCTAAAAATCCACAAGGCGAAATTCCATTTAAGCCTTCGCGCGTGGTGCTTCAGGATTTTACAGGGGTACCTGCGGTAGTTGATTTGGCCGCACTTCGCTCAGCAATGGATCGCATGGGTGGTAAGCCAACCGACATCAACCCACAAGTACCGGTTGATTTAGTAATTGATCACTCGGTTCAAGTTGATGCATTCGGGCAGGAATACGCGTTCATGTTCAACGTAGAAAAAGAAATGGAGCGTAACCGCGAGCGTTACGAGTTTTTGAAATGGGGTAAGGAAGCTTTTGATAATTTCCGCGTAGTGCCTCCGGGACGTGGAATCGTGCATCAAGTGAATTTAGAATATTTAGCTCGTGGTGTATTTAAGCGCACCGAGGCTGATGGCACCGAAACGGCTTATCCAGATACATTAGTAGGAACCGATTCGCACACCACGATGATTAACGGACTTGGGATTTTAGGATGGGGCGTTGGTGGTATCGAAGCGGAAGCAGCTATGCTTGGCCAACCCATTTCGATGTTAGTGCCTGAAGTTGTAGGCATGAAATTAACAGGTGCACTTAAAGAAGGCGTTACCGCAACCGATTTAACGCTTACTGTAACGCAAATGCTTCGCCAGCATGGTGTGGTTGGTAAGTTTGTAGAATTTTATGGCGATGGTATCAGCAACATGAGCTTACCAGATCGCGCAACCATTGCAAACATGGCACCAGAGTATGGCGCGACTATGGGGTTCTTCCCAATCGATTCTGAGTCGCTACGATACATGAGCCGAACAGGCCGTGAAGCCGACTTAGTAAGCTTAGTTGAAAATTACACCAAAGCTCAAGGGCTTTTCCGCACCGATGACACTCCAGAACCGGAGTTTACTTCTACTCTGCATTTAGATTTGAGTACTGTTGAAACTTCGCTTGCAGGTCCAAAGTTGCCACACGATCGTATCGTGTTAAGAAACATGAAGAAGACCTTCCAGTCGTCGTTAACTAGTGATAATCCTACTATGGGATTCAATCTTGCTCAGGATAAACTAGCAAACAAAGGTTTATACAAAAACGGACAGGAAATTGAGATGAAGCATGGCGATGTGGTAATCGCTGCAATCACTTCTTGTACCAATACATCGAACCCAAGTGTGATGTTGGGTGCCGGAATCGTTGCCAAAAAAGCAGTTGAAAAAGGCTTAACAGTTCCTCCATATGTAAAGACTTCACTAGCTCCCGGCTCACGTGTAGTAACCGAATATTTGAAAGAAGCCGGACTCACCGAATACATGGATAAACTTGGATTCAACTTGGTTGGATACGGCTGTACAACTTGTATCGGAAACTCAGGCCCGCTTCCGATGCCTGTAGAAACTGCCATCAAAGAAGGCGATTTGATTGCTGCCGGTGTACTTTCCGGAAACAGAAACTTTGAAGGTCGAATTCACCCTTGGGTAAAAGCGAACTTCCTGGCTTCACCACCATTAGTAGTTGCTTATGCACTCGCCGGAACTGTTGATATCGATTTATCAACCGAGCCACTGGGCAAAGATAAAGAAGGCAATGATGTATACTTGAAAGACATCTGGCCAACAACCGAAGAAATTGCTGCTGAGCTAGACAATGCTATCCGTCCTGATTTATTCGAAGCGATGTATAGCGATATTTTTGATTCTCCAACCTGGGAAGAAATTCCGGTTTCGGGTGGCGATTTATTCGCTTGGGATGATAACTCAACCTACATCCAAGAGCCTCCATTCTTTGTAGGGATGGGCGAAGAGCCCGGAACCATTACGCCAATTAAAGGCGCTAGAACCTTGGTAAAAGTGGGCGATTCGATCACTACCGATCACATTTCTCCTGCTGGTAACATAAAAGAAGATGCACCGGCTGGCGAATTCTTGAAATCAAAAGGAGTTTCTAAAGAAGACTTCAACAGTTATGGATCACGTCGTGGTAACGACCGAGTGATGACTCGCGGAACATTCGCGAATGTTCGCTTCAAAAATCAGTTGGCTCCGGGAACCGAAGGTGGATTTACTAAATATCACCCAACCGGCGAAGTCACTACAATTTTTGATGCATCCCTTAAATACAAAGAAAGCGGAACTCCATTGGTTGCCCTTGCAGGTAATCAGTACGGCACAGGATCTTCTCGAGATTGGGCAGCTAAAGGTACCAACTTGTTGGGCGTTAAATGTGTGATAGCCGTTTCTTATGAGCGAATTCACCGTTCAAACTTGATACAAATGGGTGTGTTACCATTACAGTTTAAAGATGGAGACAGTGCTGATGCTTTGGGATTAGACGGTTCTGAAACCTTTGATATCCATGTAGATAACGATGTGAAAGCACGTCAGGAAATCAAAGTAACCGCCACCAAAGAAGATGGAAGTGTAATTGAGTTCATGACCAAATGCCGAATCGATACACCAGTTGAAGTGGACTACTACCGTAATGGCGGAATCCTACATACGGTGCTTCGAGATTATCTCAAAAAAAGCAAATCATAAAATTTGCAATTCCCTGCCGTTTTCGGTGGGGAATTTTTGTTTTTAAGTAACAGTTCATCATCTTAGATCTAATCATCTAATAACAAGAAAGCCTCGAAAATGGCAGAAAATTATAAACACATGCAGCTTTTATTACATGCTATCGAAGGTATTAACCGAACTATGGAGTTAAAGTCTCTACTGCTTAAATGCATGAATTCTGCCAGTTTGGTGATGGAAGCAGAGGCAAGTTCACTCATGTTATTAGATTCATTATCGGGCGAGTTACATGTGAGTATTCCAACCGGACCGATTAAGGATAAAATTACGGGGATGAGCATCCCAAAAGATAAAGGCGTTGCCGGATGGGTGCTTAATAATAAAAAGCCATATTTATCAAATTCGCTCAAAGACGATAAGATATTTTGGGAAGAACTCAGTTCTGAGTTTCAGACTCAGAACATTATCTGTGTGCCGCTCATCAACTCGAAAGATGAAGCTATAGGCGTAATTCAGGTGCTGAATAAAAAAGATGGAAAGGACTTTTCAGAAACTGAAATTCCGGTTTTTGAATCACTCGCGGGTCACATTGCACTATCAATCGAAAAAGTGCGTGAAGTTGATGAGCTGAAAAAACGAGTGAAAGAAAAAGAAGATCGCTTGAAAGAAGTGCATCAAAGCATGAAAGGGAATCTCGCTGCGATTAATGCACTGATCCAATTAGAAGTGCCAAACATCGATGATGAAACAGCCCAATTTATTTTAAAAGCAACGGGAAGCCGAATCGAAACCATCTCGAATGCACATCATATTTTGTACAATCAAGATGAATTCGAAAACATGGATTTGGGCATCTATTTAGGGCGACTTACTTCCATCGTTTCAGAAATCTTTGAAGAAGAAGGCAAAGAAATCAGCTTGTTGGTAGATATGGATAAGATTTCTTTAAAAGCTAGTGTGGCTCTTACCGTTGGATTGATCGTAAACGAGGTGCTTGTACACATGTATCGCGACGCCTTTCAATTTGCCGAGTTTGGTAAAATCAGCCTAGCCGTAAAAAAAGACGAAAGTAATTGTGTGCTGATTAACATCTCAGACGATGGACAGGGACTAGATGATTTGCTCGATGGAAGTGTAGAAGACTCGCTTGGTTCTGTAATTATCAAAACCCTGGCTCAAAAATTGGGTGCAACACTAACCCAACGCGAAAATGATGGCGGTGGCACAACCTTCTCTATATTGTTTTATACTTAATTAAAAAGGCAATTAGTCTGTTTGAAACCCGGCTGATTTGTGGCTTCCATCACAAAACGGTTTATTAGCAGATGCCCCACATCGGCAAAAACTCATTTTCTTTTCAGTGGAGATGGTTTGATCAGAGCCCTGTAGCGTATATTTACCTTCGATAAACAAGGCAGAGTTTGGTCTGATTTTTATCGACAACTCGCCACCTTTTTCTTCGGTTTCTTCGAGTAGCAATCGCTCAGGATTAAACTCTGTTCCGGCCTTAAACTCAGCTTTGATATGCGAATTATCACAATAAGGTTTGTTGTTCGATGCTCCACAACGGCACATTGCCATTCGAGTTTCTTCGGTAACAATTTCGCCATCTGCGTTTTTTAGTTTGATGTCGCCTTTGATGTAAATCGGGCCATCCTCAACAATGGTAAGTGTGTTCACATCCGGAACTTGTTCTTCAGCTCCTTCATCACCTCTTGTAAACTGAAGCGCACCAGTCGGGCATTTCATTACCACTTCGGCCACCTTATCTGCGTTTGATTTACCGGGTTGAATCCATGGTTTTTCATCAATATTAAATACGCCGGGTAGGCCATGTACACATTCTTTGGCATGAATACATTTAAATTTATCCCAGGTTACCGTTATTTCGTCCGATTCGTAGGTGTATATTTTTTCGGGCATGCTTTCCTTCTGTTGATGAATATTGGATTCAATAAAGTGTTAAATCCACCAAGTCTCAAGTCCACGCATGGTAAAAAACTCTGCCATTTTATTTTGTAAGGGTGATTTAAGCATAGATGATACAAACTGATGCTTTATTGCCGGTAAAGCAGTCGCCCGACCTAACTTCATATTCAACTCAGCTCGTTTAGCTACTTTTTTAGCCATCGGCTTTTGTTTGGTTTCGTACACAAACATATCGGCAATAGGTAAGTCTTTTGAGATTCCACGACAGAAGCTCATCACATTAGCTAAGTGCCAAGCATCGATCCATCCAAGGTTCATGCCTTGTCCACCGATTGGGCTTACCACATGGGCAGCATCTCCGGCGAGCAGCACACGATCAACTATAAATCGGTCGGCTATAAAGTGCTGCACTCCAAAACTACTGTGCATAGTACAAGTTGCAGGATCAACAGAGGCATTAATTCTTTTTGAAACCAAATCTGCAATCATTTCCGGCGATGATTCTTTTATATACGAGTTCGTTTTAACTACCCATCGGCGCATTTTATTCGGTAAAGGGAAGCATTCGATGAGTCCTTCTTTCGGTAGATAAACAACAGCATCCTTTCCAAATTCGGTGGATTCTTTAAAGTCGCCCATAATGTAAGTATCGGGATAGTTTTCACCCTTAAAACGAACCCCCAAAGCGTCTCTAACAAAGCTGTTTTTTCCATCACATCCAACTACATACCCGGTTTCAACAGAATGGACCTCCCCATCTTTTTTGATATCTAGACGCACAAAATCATCTTCCTGATCTAGAGAGGTTACCTCAGCATTCTCGATGTACGAATCGGGCGCAATTTCTAGTAATCGCTCTTTGAGTAGGCGTTCTGTTTCACTTTGAGCTAACAGTAAAATAAAATTGAAGGGCTTTGGGCAATGTTCAAAATCGATGGTGCCAAGAATCTTTTCACCGGAGTGTGCATACCCGCGTTCCACTTTCAAACCCGCATCGATAAAAGTTTCCGCAATTCCCAACTCGGCAAACAGTTCCAGCGAAACCGGATGGATGCCCAACGATCTTGAGCCGCTAATTATCTCTTTTCGTTTTTCGATGATGGTAAACGGAATGCCCCGATGGTGTAAGCAAAGGCCCATAAAAAGTCCAACCGGACCACCACCAACTATAACAACGTCTTTGATATTCATGGTTTGTCTAAAGTTAACAAAATTCGAAATAGCGGCATTTGATCAATCTTCCATTTTCTAGGAATGATGCGCTCCAGCTCCTCACTTTTAAAACTACGTTTGATCGAAATCAATCCATCCACGGTGATGAAGGAATCTCGAAAAAGCAGTGGTGTTATTAAAGCAAATAGAGCGTAACCCACAGCGTTGCGCTCAATATCGTTAAAAATGACCGACTTTCTGGCCAGCTGATCGGACTCATTGAGCAACCTCGGGATTTCCTCATCCGATAAATGATGCAACACGTGATTAGAGATCACAAAGTCGAATCGGCGATCTTCTGCGATTAGCTCTCGGGTATGTTTTTTCTCGAAGGTGATGGATTTGGGTGCATCAAGTTTTCGGGTAAATTCCAAAGCTCGATCATCCAACTCGATCGCCAGAATTTCTACATTGAAACCGTCGTTTTTTGCCCATTTTGTTATCGCGATGGCAATATCACCTCCACCAAAGCCGATGTCTAGCAACGTGTTAACTTTTTCACGAGCAAGCTTCGGCCGGATTCTGGTTTTGTAGATGCGTTTCCATCCCGAAAGCAATCGATTAATGGTTTTAAATTGCTGATACGTTCGGTGCAGTTTTTGAGGATTACAATCTTCCTTGTCCATCCATTCAACAAGATCCGGTTGGCGATGTGCAAGAAATCCTGCCATTAAGAAGTAATGTAGGTGAATATTCCGGTTTCGATGGTGAGCCCCGGACCAAAAGCGATCGGCAATACTTTAGCTTCGTTTTCTACAAAGCCATTGCGTACTTCATCCAACACAAACAGAATAGTAGCACTGCTCATGTTTCCATATTTCGCTAAAACATTTCGGGAAGGAATCACCTTATCCGGCGCAACTCCCATGCCTTGCTCCACTTTGTCGATGATTGCTCGACCACCGGGATGCACCGCCCACAAATCGATGTCTTCTTTGTTGATGTGCAACGCATCGAACATAGGTTGCATAATTCCATCAATATTGGCTTCAATAATGGCCGGGATGTAGCTCGAAAGTACCATTTTGAATCCGGTATCGCTAATAGTCCATGCCATATCTTTCTCGCCTTCGTAGGCCAAGGCCGACGAAAATTCATCCAATCGATACCCGGATTTGGTTGGCTTTCGAGTTGAAACGAGAACGCCCGAAGCACCATCCGCAAACACAGAAGCAGCAAGAATTTGATCGATATCGTTTTCGATTTGGAGATGCAACGAGCACAGTTCACACGTGACAACTAGCACCACAGCATCGGGATTAGCTACACAAAAAGATTGCGCCATTTTAAGAGCAGGGAAAGCCGCATAGCAGCCCATAAATCCAATATGAAAACGTTGAGTGGAAGGTGATAACCCAAGGTGACGAACTACTTCGAAATCTGGTCCGGGCGCATAAAAACCGGTACAGGAAACGGTAATCACATGCGTGATATCGGCTTTTTCAAACTCGGGATTATTTTCAAGTAGTTGCTCGGCCACCGAACAAAAGAGCTTCTTCGATTCTTGCTGGTAGATTTGATTTCGTTCACCCGTTGAGGGAGGGTTTTGATTGCGAAATACACGCTGAAAGAATCCGTCGTCTCCTGAATCTAAGTCGTAATTGGTTGCATGGCGCTTTTCTATGCCCGATTGGCTATAAATTCGATGGATAATAGATCGCGTTTTTCGATCACCTGGCACGCTTTCTTTCATGATTTCGCGAACAGTTTGTTGTTCTTCGAAGGTGGTTGGGGTGGCGGTTGCTATGTCGTTAATGTATACAGGCATGTGAAAAGAATACTGCTTTATTATGTGCTAGGAAAACGGTTATTTATCCCGTAAAAGTTCACTTTTGTCCAGGTTATTTTTTCACTGAATTGTCGTATTTATTTACCCGTGATGGAAGCGAATTAACCACCTATACTCTTGCGATGTACACCAATCAATATTTTAGAAATAGCTTTAACAATTTGAAGACGGAATTAGATTCGCTTTTAGAACGAGTAGATGATGATTTATTGGTGAGCTTGCCGGACAATGGCGGATGGTGTGTGGGCGAAGTTATAAGTCACATCAACAAAACTACGGATTTGTATTTGGGGCAGATAGAGCAGCCATTTAAAGAGAACGTTGACGCTTTACCTAAAGGTTCTGATCCCTATTCATTGCCTTGGACTATGCGCATGTTTGTGAAAGTGGTAAGCCCGGATTTTAACCCCAAAGTGAAGACTTTTCCCGTTTTCTTTCCCGATAAGAAAGCCGAATTAGATCGTCAAGCGTTGGTGGATCACTACAATCAAAATATGGATCGGTTTCTAACAATAGTGGAATTGGCAGAATCGCATTCCTTAGGTTTAGACCATATAAAAGTGCGCAATCCTGTGGTGAAATTATTGAAGATGAGTATCAGCGCTTGTTTGGCAATTCATGCGGCGCACACAAAAAGGCACTTGGGGCAGATTGAAAACCTCATTGGGTAAAAATCAATTTACAAAAATCAAAATTCAAACAAGTTCCAAAGTTTAAAAAAGCTCCAAATTCCAATCATCAAATTCCAGACAAGTTCCAAAAATTGAAATTCCAAGTAGTCAAACCTTTAGTGAGTTAGTGTTTTAGTGTCAAAATCAGAACAACAGAAAAAAGTCATCCAGAGCGGAGCGAAGGCTCTGCAAGGCGTTGAAATGGCAAGAAGTCTATTATCTAATTTTTATGCTTTAATGAATTTGAATGGCTGAGATATAGGGGTAGGAAATTTCAAATTCCAATCACACAATTAGTGCTTTTGTGTTTCCGTGGCAATGCTTTTTCTCTTGGTAAGCAAATGAAATCGGGTATTGTGTAGCACGGCTGCTACGGTTAAGCCGGAGATCAATCCCATCCATAAACCGCCGGGACCTACATCTTTTACGATACCGAGATAATAGCCAACCGAGAAGCCAATCAACCAGTAAGAGATGAAGTTGAATACCATGGGCATTCGTGTGTCTTTTAGGCCGCGAAGGGCGCCAAAGCCACCAACTTGAAGTCCGTCGGATATTTGGAAAAGTCCTGCATAGAAAATCAGGGATACCGCCAGCGCCATCACTTCCGGATCGTTAGAGTAAATACTTACGATCAATTCAGGGAAGGTGAAGATTAGAATAGCGGTGACTATCATTATCAACGTACAAACACCGGTACCAAGAAATCCTCTAAATCGAGCTTCAGCCATGGAACATTGGCCAACTGCACGACCAACACGTTGCGAAATCGCCATCGATAACCCGAATGGGATCATAAATACTGTTGCTGCTATATTTAGAGCAACCTGATGAGCTGCCGATGCCGTAACCGATAAGGTCCCCATTAACACACTAACCGCGGCAAATAACAAAACTTCAAGTGTAGAACTGATTCCGTTTGGTACTCCGATTCGTACAATTTCCTTCACGTAAAACCAATCGGGGCCTTTGGTGCGAGCGAATACATGAAAGCGTTTAAAGGGCTTAAAGGTCGCCGTAAAAATGATCATTGCTAGTCCACCGGCAGTTTGAACCACCGTAGTGGCATAACCGGTACCCCGAGCGCCCATTTCTGCGAAACCGAGTTTCCCGTACATCAAAATATAATCGGCGGGAATGTTGATGAATAACATCAATAAAGCGATGTACATAGCCGGTTTTGTGATGGCGAGCCCTTCGCTGAAGTATCGGAGTCCTGCAAAAGTGAGTAACCCGGGAATCCCCCAAGAAACTGCGTTCATGTATCCTGAAGCTTTTGGGATGATTTCGGGATCCACGCCAATCCACTGCATCAATACATCGAGGTTTTGGATCACTACAATCGACGGGATGGTTAGAAATGCCACCATCCAAAGAGTTTGGCGGGCTGATTTCCCAATTTCATCGAATTTTCTGGCGCCTAAATAATGCGAAACGATTGGATTGATGGCCACTAAAATCGCCATCCCAAAAAGTGAAACCGGAAAGTACAACGCATTCCCAACAGCAACGCCGGCAAGATCAGCCGCCGACAAATTCCCTGCCATGATAGTATCGGTAACGTTCAATCCCATTCCCAAAAGTTGCGTGCCAACAATGGGTAACCCAATGGTGAGAAGGGTCGAGCTTTCTTTTTTTATGTCACTGATACTGTGCTTCATCGCTGATTTTTGAGAGCTAATGATACAACAGTTCGGGCTAAGAAATAGGCGGGGATCAGCTGTTTTTTAGTGGAAAATCGAGGGTAAAGCAAGTGCCGGAGCCCAGTGTACTTTGGAAAGTGATGGCGCCTTTGTGTTCTTCTACTATTTTTTTGGTGATGGCCAAGCCTAATCCGGTTCCAGAAGTTTTAGTAGAGAAATTTGGCATGAAAATATGCTCGGCGGTTTCGTTGTCGATGCCTTTTCCGGTATCTGTGATGGTTATCAGAATTCGTTTTTGATCGGCAGTAATGTGGCTTTCGATGGTTACTTGACCGTCATCATCGATTGCTTCTTGTGCGTTTTTAATCAGGTTTACAAACACGCGCCGTAGTTCTTCCTGAATTCCAGAAATGGTGACATCATCATCCGAGAGCAATGTTATGAGCTTGATGTTGTCTTCGGCGTATAAATCAGTTACTGATTTTATGAGTTGGTTTATTTTTACGTCGTGGAATTCTTGTTTTGATGGGCGTGCGAATTTCGAAAAATCAGAAGCAATTTTACTAAGCGCATCAATTTGCTCGATCATACTTTTGGTGATAGCAACCACTCGGGGTTTGTTATGTTGTAGATCGTCGCCGGTTTGCTGCAGTTGTCGCTCAAGATGCTGCAGATTCAACTTCATTGGGGTGAGCGGGTTTTTAATTTCGTGTGCAACTTGTTGCGCCATTTGTTGCCAGGCGGCCTGCCGTTCGCGATCTGCGAGTTCTTCTTGTAGCGTTTTGAGTTTGGCAACCATGGTATTGTAGGCTTTGGTTAAGAGCCCAATTTCGTCGACAGTACTTACCGGTAATCGGGTGTTCAGGTTACCTTGAGAAATTTTTTCGAGTCCGCGTTCAAGTTCTTCTAGCGGCGCGGTGATTCTAGCGGAAATGATGCCTATTATCACAATCAAAATGCCAAATATCAATGTATAGATAGCCAAAAGGTAACTGGTAGTGGTAAGCAGTTGTTCGTAGAATCGAGGGGTTTTCAGAAAGGTAGGGATGGCAGCTATACCCACCATTTGTTGGTTTTGATTTAGCCAAGGTTGGTATCCGATCATAAGCTCAAGATCATCCAACTGAATAACATTGATTTCTTGTTCAAATCCACCATAAACAATGCTTGAGTACACATTCCAAGGGATAATATCTGAAACTAAATGCTTCGAATAAATTTGAGGAGTAGTTGAGTTGATTAAACTTCCATCGATAAAAAGAGTGGCGTCGATACCAATGATATCGGTCAGGTTTTCAAGATAAGATTCTGAATAAATTTCGTTTTCGCTGGCTGTTTCAACGCTGGAAACAAGTGTTTTTAATTTGGTTCGTAATTCTTCCTGCATCTGCAGTTTATTCTGTTGCTCTAACACCTCGTAGGTTACGGCCACTAAAATAATGAGGCAAAGTAAGCTGGCCATGATCAAACGATCCAGTAGGCGGTCACGAATTCGGCGTGTTTCTGATTGCTGGGTGAAAAGCTGATAACCAAGCACACATAACATCCAAAGAATAAAAGGGATGGTAATTGTGAAATAGATGCGTAAAAATGTATAAAGTATCTGTGTATTAGAAATGTTGCGGTATGCTGCTCTCACTACGCGATCTTTCTGGGTTCGCATAAACAATTCATTTACATTTACTTCTTGAATGGTATTGCGCTCGGAATACCCTGAATCGGTCTTTAATTTGTTGGACACAGACTGAGGTAAAACCCCATAATCAGGTACAGAATTAAGCGTACCTATAACTGAACTTCGAATGGGTTTGCCTTCGTTAAATTCGGTTAGCGAAAATGCAGTTTCATCGAACGATTTAATAGTGGCATTAACAAAACTTCTAAATGGTCGATTAATTTCAGGAATTTCACGATACACCGACGCAAGAATCCAACCTGTGATGTCTTCAGATCTCGAATTTCGATACACGGGAACCCATCCTCGGCTAAAGAATGAATACTGCGCATTTACCGTATTAATGGGTTTATCGCGCAATACAGGGCGTAAGTTTTCTCTTCGAATGCGTTCGTCTTCGAAAGGAATAATCAGTTCCTGAACCCGAAAATTGGTAGACCATTGGGGGGCAGATAGATTGGTATTGTATTCTGCTAATGGGTTGCCATTTCTATCAATCAATTGAACAGAAAATGAGTACTTGAGCCAGTCATCTTCAATTATTTGAGATACGATCTGCTCAAAATTAGACACATTGAAAAGCGAAATACTTGGTACTTGTCGATGTGCTTTCATCAACAGATTGGTGGTAACTGCTTCGATGCGTTCTTCGTTATCCACCACAAATGTCTGAGCTTCGGTATACAGCCTTAGTTGTAGCTCTTGTTGATAGGATAGATATAAATTTGCGGTGAATCCAAGTGCAGCAATTAGGTTTACTAAAAGGTAAAGACGAAGTAAAGAAGACCGGTATTTTTTAACCTTAAATTTCCATTGAATAATAGTAATTGTATGTATTCCACCACATAAAAGGGCAACTAAAACGGGTGTCCAGGCATCTATGAAAAAGGTTGATTTAAAAAACCAGGTTATTAGTAAAACGAGCGTAGTGCCAAGAACTGAAAATCCAAGCCAATTCCATGGCAACGACTCTTGTTTCTCCCAAATACGATAAAACGTTCTGTTGCCTATTGTTAAGGTTATTGAGGTAGCGCCCCCCATACATAATAGCCAAAAAGTGGTACTGAGCGAGCTGGTAAGTGTTTGGTTAAATAGATTAAATTGGGTAGTTGAAAGAATGTCGCTGGAAAGGTTAAAGATAATGATTAACCAAACTCCAATAGATGTGCCATGGACGAAACTGAGTAGGTTATATTCTCTTTGATCATTTAGCGTTAGATCGCTCAGTCGGGTTTTAATGACAAGATGTAAGGCTACATATAAAAATATCGCAGGTACGATAAAATTAAACCATTCAAAATCGTAACCAGTAAATAATGGTGTTTCGGATAGAACCTGAACAATTAACTGCGTACTTAAGAGCCAATAAACTGCCCCCGTGCAAATAACCTGCACTAAAAAACGCATGTAAGGATGCGAATTCCTGGAAGTCCAAATCAATAATAGTAGAAAAACGAAGACGAACGAGCCAACAAAAAAGCTTCGCAACCGGGTTACTTTGTCTTGCAAGGCTTGCGAATAAAGATCAATATCGTTTCTAGTTGTATAAATGGTTGCCAGATTATCTCCAGAGATAGAAGTAAATGTAGAGGCTGCTAATAACGAATCGTTGTTAACCGACGAATAGCTAAACCGAACCGGATATATAGAAGTACCTTTAAAAAACTCTGAGGCATCAAGCTGGCTTTCTGTACCAATATCAGACGTGTTAATTTGATGTACTTTTGCCCGTGTTAATACATGATATTGAGTGGTATCGGAAGTACCGCTAAGCTGAAATGGAATGACCGACTCAATGAATCTAGCATTTCCATCGCGTTGTAAATTTATCTGAATATCATCGATTTCCTTAAAGTAATAGACTTCATCTTCGGTAGTTGAAAAACCATCCCAAAAAAATGGTTTACCGCCTCTAAATACAGTAAAACCCCAAAAACCGTAATTCCGATAATCAAAAGATTCTGAATTAAGTTGTGAGCCTGAAATCAGTTGCGATTTCAAATCCTCAACAAACTCGGCCGATGCAGAGGTGAAATTGTAAACATAACTACTGAAATTATTGTATGCCTGAATGGTTGCTGTTTCAGCTTCAGATTGAATGCTTTGTTCATCAATAGACCGATTTAGTTGTATCCATTCGAATACAAAGAACGAAATAGCCAATAAGGCTAAGACCCCAAATAAAAGTGCGGTTATCGATTTAAGCTGGTTTAGCATAATACCTCTGTTACGAGGAAGTTAAGTTACGATAAGGAAACAAGATTTGGGATATTCTGTTCCTTTTCACCTTGTAAAACTTGAACAATGGCTTTTGCGGCTAGCATGCCTATGGCGTTTCGTGTTTCGAAAGTGGCGCTGGCAATATGGGGAAGTATGGTGCAGTTAGGCGCTGCTAACAATTTTGGGTGAACTTTGGGTTCTTCTTCGAATACATCGAGCCCGGCGGCATAAATGGTTCCGTTATTAAGTGCCTCTGCCAAAGCAGCTTCATCTACAACAGGTCCGCGCGAAATATTTATCAACACGGCATGATTCGGCATAATATTGAGCAGTTTCGTATCAACTAAGTGATGCGTTTCGGGAGTTAGTGGGCAATTTAAACTTAATACATCTGCTTGCACGGCCATTGCATTTAAATCTTCGAAATAGGTTGCCTGCAGTACTTCTTCGATATCGGCACTCACCGGGCGACGATTGTGATAAAGAATATTCATCCCAAAAGCCTTTGCTCTATGTGCAAATGCCTTCCCGATTCGCCCCATTCCCACGATGCCTAAACTTCGGCCACGTAATTCAGGCCCAAGGAATCCCATGGGTTCCCAGCCATTAAAACTACCTTCTCGAAGGTATTTCTCAGCTTTATAAAAATGTCGGGTAGTAGCCATGAGCAAGCCCATGGCAAAATCACCACAAGCTTCGGTTAGCACATCGGGTGTGTTAGCCACTTTAATGGATAGCTCCTGAGCAGCGGCAACATCGATATTGTTATAGCCTACTGCAAAGTTAGCTACTATTTGTAGCTTACCGCCGGCTTTTAAAACTTTATTAGAAACGGGATTAGACAACATGCAGAGTAATGCATGATAATGTCCAATATCTTCTATAAGTGCTTGTTCGTTTTGATAAGTACCAACTTTGCCTACTGTAACATTGCCAAATTCCCCAAGATATTGGAGTACTTTCTCGGGGATGGGTTCGGTTACAAGAATGTTAAATTGGTGATCACTCATTCTCAATGTTGGTGATGCGGGCATCGTTCCAAACCCGTTCAATGCTGTAGTATTCTCTTTTTTCTTTGCTCATCACATGAACAACTATATTTATGAAGTCGAGAATTATCCAGTTACGAGCCTGAAGCCCTTCTTTTTTCCAAGGCTTTTCGCCGGTATTCTTTAGCAGAGCTTCTTCCACCGAGTCGGCAATTGCCTTAATTTGAGTGTCAGAAGTACCACTGCAAATCACGAAGTAGTCTGTCAATGTTGTTAAATCCGACACATCCATCACAGTTATGTCGGTTGCCTTTTTTTCTTTCATGCCTTCAATTACAACTTCAACCAAGCTCTTAGAGTCGGGTTTCGTTTGAAATTGATCGTTAGCAGGTTCTTTAATATTTACCATTATTCAGTATTAAGCTTTTCAAAATCGTGGCCAATTACCACGGTTACATCTAAATAAAAATCTTGAGATTCTTCTCTTAGAATATTCTTTTCGTTTATGCCAAGTGCCGCAGCAACATGTTTGGCGTTTTCCATAATTCCGCTACGTGAAATTACAATGGTTTCTTCAAGATTAAAATGATCAAAGTTACCGGTTTCAACTACATCAAATCCATTTTTTCGCAACACTCCGGTGAATCTATTTGCAATTCCGGCAACACCACTTCCATTTAAAACTTCAAGCTGAATTACAGTACTTATTAACTGCGAGTTACTTTCGGTTCTGGAATTAAGAATGCGTGGATAAATAATTCGTGTTGTTAATGCGATTAATAAGGCGATAAGTAAAACACTTAGAAAGCCAATTGCTGCATTTAAGAATAAAGGATTAACCGACAGGTTTTTCGAGTCAGGAGAGTTTTCGGTCATTCAAATAAGTTTAATACCAGAAGCGATTATTGCTGAATCGGTTATATCTGTTGTAGCCGTATGGGTTATATCCATACCCAAATCCCGATGGTAGCTGCTGATATTGAATGTGAATAAAAGCTTTATCGCTGATTTTATAATTCAGCTCAGCATTTCGGATAAGTACTTGATTCTGAAAATTACTAGTTCCGGCAATATTTTGTGATCCGCCAAAAGGAGAATGTAAGAAAGAAACATCCACACGAGCATTCATTCTTGGGCTGATGTTGAAAAGTAACGTATTGGTATAAGCATTTACATTTTGATAACTACCACCAAATGAATTAAACGACATACTATAAGAGTGTTGCATTTTAACTCGGCTAAAAAATCGGTTCAAACCGGATTCTACAGTAGGAGCGCTTTCATTAATAAGTGGACCGGTGTAATCGTAGTATCCCGGCAAATCGGATCTTAATTGCCCAAAAGCGGATGCGCTAATTAATGCTACTACAAATATGAGAGAATAGATTTTTTTCATTGTGATAATAATTTCCAATCGAACGATTGCTAAGAACACTTAGTATAATAATTTGAATATATGAAGTAAAATGCCATAAATAGCTTTTAACATTGAATTACGCCCTCAAAAAGCATATATTTGCGCTCTTTTGAAAGATATTAAGATAAATCTCAATTTAACCAATTCCGAGAGATGAAACTCACCGATTTTAGATACGAAATTGAAGGTCTAAACATTCCCGAAACTCCACTAGAAAAACGAGATGATGCTCGCCTAATGGTGCTTAATCGTGCCGAACAAACTATAGAACACAAAAAGTTTTCTGATATACACGAGTATTTGAATGAAGGTGATGTTGTTATCTATAACAATACAAAAGTGTTTCCTGCCCGTTTAAACGGTAAAAAAGAAAAGACCGAAGCAGATATCGAAGTGTTTTTGCTTCGCGAGCTTCAGCCGGAAAATATGCTTTGGGATGTATTGGTTGAGCCTGCACGTAAGATTCGTATCGGTAACAAACTATATTTTGGCGAAGGCGAGAATGAGCTAATGGCCGAAGTGGTAGATAATACAACTTCGAGAGGTAGAACAATTCGCTTTCTGCACGATGGCGCCAACGAAGAACTTTACGGTAAACTAGATATTCTCGGAAAGATGCCGCTTCCTCCATACATCGAGAGAGAGCCGCGCGACGAAGACAAAGAGCAATATCAAACGGTGTTTGCAACCGAGCGTGGTGCTGTTGCTGCACCAACGGCAGGTTTGCACTTTACCGAAGAGTTAATCGAAAAAGTGAAGTCAAAAGGCATCGAATTTTTGCCTGTTACTCTTCATATCGGCTGGGGAACTTTCCGAAATGTAGAGGTTGAAGATTTGACAAAACACAGAATGGACTCTGAAAACTATTTCATTTCGAAAGACACCTCCGATAAAATCAACACTGCTCTTAACAAAAAGCAGAATAAAGTTGTTGCTATCGGAACTAGTGTTGTGCGAGCAATCGAGACTTCAGTAATGGCAAGTGGTATGTCGAAAATGGGAACGGGCTGGACAGATAAGTTTATCTACCCGCCTTACCAGTTTAAGATTACCGAAGCATTGGTAACTAACTTCCATCGCCCTGAATCTACATTGTTAATGTTAGGCGCGGCGTTTGCAGGCTACGATTTCTTGATGAAAGCGTACGAAGAAGCAAAAGAGCAAGATTATCGCCTGTTTTCCTTTGGCGATGCAATGCTGATCATTTAAAAAGTGGCGAAACTCGCGGTAATTATCCCGGCAGCAGGTTCTGGTTCAAGAATGCAATCAGACCTGCCAAAGCCATTTTTACCGCTGGGTGATAAGCCTATTTTATGGCACACCATTCAGGCTTTTCTTAATGTGCCAAGTGTTATTCAGATAATTATTCCTACCTCAAAAGAGTGGATATCTGAAGTAAAAAATATCATTTCT
This sequence comes from Balneolaceae bacterium, assembly GCA_034669965.1. GTDB lineage: Bacteria > Bacteroidota > Rhodothermia > Balneolales > Balneolaceae > HXMU1420-13. The sequence continues at coordinate 77,261 of JAXMOK010000006.1, forward strand.
TCTTGTTCCACCGGCGCAGTTCAGTTCGATGTGATTGAGGGTGGGGTTGAGCGTCAGTTTTCAATCGCAAATGGATTGAGTTTAATGCTGGATGCTGTTGAAGTGGTGGCTGTGCATGACGCTGTTAGGCCGTTTATAAATCCCGAGCTAGTATCGGAATGTAGCACGGCAGCGAAAAAGTTCGGTGGGGCAATTATTGCTGTTCCGGCCAAAGACACTATTAAAAAAGTAGATTCCGATGGATCAATTAAAGAAACCCCAGATCGAAAGTATTTATGGCAGGCGCAAACCCCTCAGATTTTCGAAAAATCGATCTTAAGTCGGGCATACTCTGAGGCAATTTCTGACGGTTTTGTTGGAACGGATGACGCCTCATTGGTAGAGCGTTTAGGTGAAACAGTGAAAGTGGTTGAAGGTGATCGGGAGAATTTAAAAATTACCTATCCTGTTGATCTGGAAATAGCGGAATTAATATTGAAGCAAAGAGCGAATCAATGAGAATCGGTTACGGTTTTGATACTCACAAATTAGTAGAAGGACGAAAGTTGATCCTTGGAGGAGTAGAAGTTCCTTTCGAAAAAGGATTGCTCGGGCATTCAGATGCTGACGTGCTACTTCATGCAATAACCGATGCGCTACTTGGGGCGGTAGCTCTAGGAGATATTGGACAGCATTTTCCGGATACCGATCCTGAATTCAAAGATGCGGATAGTAGAAAATTGCTCACTCATTGCTATCAGTTGGTAAAAAAAGAAGGCTACACATTAGGCAATATTGATGCAACGGTTGTGGCGCAACGCCCAAAATTGATGCCATATATGCCTGCAATCAGGCAAACCATTGCAGATGATTTGGAGGTAAATCTAAATCAAATATCTGTGAAGGCAACTACCTCCGAAAAAATGGGATTTGTCGGTCGTGAGGAAGGAATAACTGTGAGTGCAGTAGCACTACTTTTGCCGAATACTTAAATGGTAGATGAATTCATACAACAAGTAGTTGATTGGATCTCGCTCGCAGGTCCGGTAAGTGTGTATCTGATATTTACGATTATTGCCTATTTAGAAAATGTAGTGCCCCCGTTGCCCGGCGATGTCTTAGTTGCATTTGGTGGGTACCTAGCCGCCGAAGGTGTAATTGGTTTGTTTCCGATTTGGGGATTGACAGTGGTAGCATCGGTTGCTGGATTCATGAATATGTTTTGGATTGGAAACAAGCTGGAAAATCAGATTTCGGCCAATCGGCGTGATCATATTCTACTTCGATTTATAAATTATGATTACATCCGTATCGGCCGATTTTGGATGTCGAAATACGGGCAATGGGTTGTAGTTTCTAATCGCTTTTTAGCAGGTACACGCTCAGTAATTTCATTAACCGCGGGTATGTCGCACCTTAGTGTGTGGAAAACGGTGGTGAATTCATTGATAAGTTCGATGCTTTGGAATGGACTTTTGATAGGCGCGGGTTGGTTGATAAAAGAGAACTGGCAAGTGATAGGAAGTTATCTATCGACCTATGGGAAGCTGATTTTGGCTAGTATTGCTGTGTTCGCAGCAGTGCTATTTTATAAGCAATGGAGGCGAAGAAATAAGCGATCGAAAAAAAAATAGCCGGAGCGAAATTTTTGTTGTAGAAAATGTTGACAATTTTTCGATCTATGGGTATTTTTGAAGTCTTTCGCAAAAGCCAGTGTAGCTCAGTTGGTAGAGCAACGGTTTTGTAAACCGTCGGTCATCGGTTCGAATCCGGTCACTGGCTCGATTTTGTGAAATGGGGAGATACCAAAGTGGCCAACTGGGGCAGACTGTAAATCTGTTGTCTTTCGACTTCGTAGGTTCGAATCCTGCTCTCCCCACAAACTTACTGAACACCAGCGAGCGTAACTCAATTGGTAGAGTGTCAGCCTTCCAAGCTGAATGTTGCCGGTTCGATCCCGGTCGCTCGCTCAGCCAAGCCGATATAGCTCAGCGGTAGAGCACTTCCATGGTAAGGAAGGGGTCGTCGGTTCAAGTCCGACTATCGGCTCACTGGTATCGGAAGATTTTTTAACTATACACAACACAACATTTAAACAATGGCAAAAGAGACCTTTCAACGCACCAAGCCCCACGTGAATGTGGGCACCATTGGTCACGTAGATCACGGTAAGACTACATTAACGGCAGCGATCACCACTGTTATGGCGAAGACCTGGGGTGGAGTTGCGCAAGCGTTTGATCAAATTGATAATGCTCCGGAAGAGCGCGAGCGTGGTATTACCATCGCAACGGCGCACGTAGAGTACGAATCAGAAGTGCGTCACTACGCGCACGTTGACTGTCCTGGTCACGCCGATTATGTGAAGAACATGGTGACGGGTGCGGCGCAAATGGATGGTGCTATCTTAGTAGTAGCAGCTACCGATGGTCCTATGCCACAAACTCGTGAGCATATCTTGCTAGCGCGTCAGGTTGGTGTGCCTCAGGTAGTAGTGTTCATGAACAAGGTTGACCTTGTGGACGACGAAGAGTTGCTTGAGCTGGTTGAGCTTGAAGTGCGTGAGCTACTTTCTAGCTACGAGTTCGACGGCGATGAAATTCCTGTGATCCAGGGTTCTGCCCTAGGCGCCCTTAACGGCGAAGAGCAGTGGGAGCAAAAAGTAATTGAGCTGATTGCAGCTGTTGATGAGACGATTCCTACGCCAGAGCGTGATGTAGACAAGCCGTTCCTAATGCCGGTTGAGGATGTATTCTCAATCACAGGTCGTGGAACTGTAGCTACGGGTCGTATCGAGCGTGGTGTGATCAAGATCAACGAAGAAGTTGAGATTGTAGGGATCGTAGAAGATCCGATGAAGAGTGTAGTAACGGGTATCGAGATGTTCCGTCGCTTGTTAGATCAAGGTCAGGCGGGCGATAATGCAGGTATTCTGCTTCGTGGTATTGCCAAAGAAGACATTCAGCGTGGAATGGTACTTTGTAAGCCAGGCTCGATCAATCCGCACAAAGGATTTGAGTGCGAGGTATACGTACTGAGCAAAGATGAAGGTGGACGACACACTCCATTCTTCAAAGGCTACCGTCCACAATTCTATTTCCGTACCACGGATGTAACCGGAGCGTGTGAGCTTCCGAGTGGTGTAGAGATGGTGATGCCGGGCGACAACGTGAAGTTGAGCGTTGAATTGATCCAGCCAGTAGCGATGGAAGAAGGCCTGCGTTTTGCGATCCGCGAGGGTGGACGTACCGTAGGTGCCGGTGTGGTAACTAAAATTTTAGACTAAACGCTATCACCAACATATTTGCACATTGTAGAGTAGGTAGCAACGCTGCCTACTCTTGTGTGTATAAACGGGCGTAGCTCAGTTGGTAGAGCACTGGTCTCCAAAACCAGGTGTCGGGAGTTCGAGTCTCTCCGCCCGTGCAAACAAAAAAATTGATATGGAAAAGCTTACAAATTTCTTCGAGAGTGTGGTTGCAGAATTCAAAAAAGTGAGTTGGCCGACACAGCAAGAATTAATCGATAACACTATAATTGTTGTTGTTTTCTCGATCATACTGTCTGCATTTATTTTCGGCATCGATCAAGTGTACAGCACAGTACTTGAAGCTATTTATAGACAATGAGTAAAGAATTAGAACATGGCTGGTATGTAGTTCGCTGCTTTTCCAGTCACGAAAAAAAAGTTAAAGAGTTTCTCGAGCGTGAGATCGAAGATCAAGACCTCGGTGATAAGATTCTAGACGTTTTGGTACCAACCGAAACGGTAGTAGAAATCAGAGGGGGAAAGAAGCGTACCCGAGAGAAAAACTTTTTTCCAGGATACATTCTTTTGAATACTCATTACGATGAAGAAGTAAACAATTTAATACAAAGTGCGCCGTCTTGCCTCGGATTTCTGAAAGTAGGGAAGACACAAACGGTGCCAACGCCACTTAAAAAGCACGAAGTTCAGCGCATCATTGGGCGAGTGCAAGAAGCTGGCGATGAAATCCGGAACGTTGATATACCTTACAGTGAAGGAGATTTAGTGAAAGTAATCTCTGGGCCGTTTAAAGATTTTGACGGAACTGTACAGGAAGTAAATGCCGATAAATTGAAGCTCCGAGTTTTGGTGAGCATTTTCGGCCGACGTACGCCGGTAGAGGTGGATGTGAATCAAGTTGAATCCACTGCATAAAAGAACCTAGTTGATGCAAACTAGCTATTACGCGATAAATAGAAGTTATAAAATTAGAATAGGATCCTGAGAATCCATGGCTAAAAAAGTTGAAAGAATCCTGAAGCTCCAAATCGTTGGTGGTCAGGCCAATCCCGCACCTCCTGTAGGTCCGGCGTTAGGTCAGGCTGGTATCAACATTATGGAGTTTTGTAAAGCCTTTAATGCTAAGACTCAGGAAAAGACCGGAACTGTAATTCCAGTAGAAATTACTGTGTTCGCGGACAAGTCTTTTACATTTAAGACGAAAACACCGCCAGCGCCAGTATTACTGAAACAAGCAGCGAAGATTAAATCCGGTTCAGGTGAGCCAAACCGCGCGAAAGTGGGTACGGTTACCTGGAGCCAATGCAAGGAAATTGCAGAAGAAAAAATGGAGGACCTTAACGCGTTCGACATTGAAGCTGCTGCAGAAATGATTGCAGGTACGGCTCGTAGTATGGGTCTTAGAGTAAATCGCGACAAGTAAAGGAATTATACCTATGGCGAAACAAGGAAAGAAATATCAAGCAGCTGCGGCTCTTGTTAATCCGGAGTTGGAATATACTCTAGAGGAAGCTTGTGATCTTGTTAAAAAAACAACCACTACCACATTTGATGCGTCAGTAGATATCGACATCCGTTTAGGTGTTGATCCACGTCATGCTGATCAAATGGTGCGTGGTACAGTGAGCTTGCCTCATGGTACCGGTAAAGAAGTGCGTGTTTTGGCTTTGGTAAACGAAGCTAAACAAGAAGAAGCGAAAGAAGCTGGCGCCGACCATGTCGGGCTTGACGATTACATTGCACAAATTGAAGATGGGTGGGCAGATATTGACGTAATTATTGCCACACCAGATGTAATGGGTAAACTCGGTAGATTAGGTCGCTTTTTGGGACCCCGAGGTTTAATGCCAAACCCAAAAAGTGGTACAGTAACAATGGATGTTGCCGCTGCTGTTAAACAGGTTAAAGCTGGTCAAATCGACTTCAGAGTTGATAAAGCTGGTATCCTGCATACAGCAATCGGTAAAGCAAGTTTCCCTGCATCTGATTTGAAAGACAACGCAGAAGCGTTTCTTCAAACAGTAATGCGATTGAAGCCTGCATCCGCAAAAGGTATCTACGTGAAAAGCGTATATATGAGTACCACCATGGGGCCAAGCATACCTATAAGCAGAACCGCAGTTACATCCCTTAACTAGGAGGAATTAAATTATGCCTACTGCAGAAAAGCGAGCAGTATTAGACGAGATCACAGAACACTTACGTAACGCCAACGCGATATACGTGGCGAAGTACACGGGTATGTCTGTGGCTGAAGCTAACAAGCTGCGTGGAGCATTCCGAAAGGGAGATGTCTTCTTCAAAGTATATAAAAATAAACTAATGAGGCTTGCAATGGAAGAAGTGGGAGGATACGACGATATCATTCCGCAACTTCAAGAGCAAAATGGCTTCGCATTTGTAGAAGAAGAATTATCTGCACCAGCTAAAGTATTAAAGGACTTCATCAAGGAAAACAATAACAAGCCGGAATTTAAAGCCGCTATCGTAGATGGCGAATTTTACGGTGGAGATAAACTTGATGCACTTGCTGCTATGAAGTCTAAGGACGAAATCATTGGTGATGTTCTTGGATTATTGATGGCACCGATTAACAACGTTATCGGTGGCTTACAAGCACAAGGTTCTAACATTGTTGGTGCTGTAAAAACCATCGCCGAAAAAGGCGAAAACTAACCCTTATTTAATTACGAATTTTACTTACAAAACAACTGGAGATAAAAAATGGCTGACGTTAAAGAACTAGCAGAACAGCTTGTAAACTTAACTATTAAAGAAGCTAACGAACTTGCCAAAGTTCTAGAAGAAGATTACGATATCAAACCTGCTGCAGCAGCTGTTGCAGTTGCAGGCCCTGCCGGTGGTGGTGATGCCGGTGCTGCTGAAGAGCAAACTGAGTTTGATGTTATTCTTACTTCTGCTGGCGCAAAGAAAATTGCTGTTATTAAAGAAGTACGCGGTATTACCGGTCTTGGCTTGAAAGAAGCTAAAGAATTGGTAGACGGTGCTCCTAACGCAGTAAAAGAAGGCGCGTCGAAAGAAGAAGCTGAAGAGATTAAAAACAAGCTAGAAGAAGCAGGAGCTTCTGTAGAGCTTAAGTAATCATTTCGCAAATTATCGCTGGCAGCCAATATCGTGAAAACGGTATTGGCTATTGGCGTCTATGTACCCATGCCCGAATTACGGGCATTCACCATTACCCTTCAATTTAAAAGGAGAGGTCCTTTTGAGCAAGAAGATGCAAACCATCCCAAATACTTCCCGCCAAACATTTGGCAGAACTCAACATGTTCTCGAATATCCCGATTTTCTGGATATCCAACTAGAGTCGTTCGAGAAATTTGTACAACTCGATATTGCACCAAATGAACGACTGAATCAAGGTCTACAACGGATTTTTCTTGAAAATTTTCCAATTCAAGATACCCGTGAGACTCACATTCTGGAGTTCCTTTACTATAATGTTGATGTACCTCGTTACACTATCAAAGAATGTCAGGACAGAGGGTTAACTTACTCTGTTCCTTTAAAAGCTAAGCTGCGGCTATCATCTGTAGATGACAGTGATGAAGCCAGCGAAACGATCGAACAGGAAGTGTTTCTGGGTGATTTGCCTTGGATGACTAATCGTGGAACGTTCATCATTAATGGTGCTGAGCGTGTAATCGTAAGTCAGTTGCACCGTTCGCCAGGTGTATTCTTCGGTCAATCTGTTCACCCAAATGGTACGCAGCTGTACTCAGCTCGTGTAATTCCATTTAAAGGTAGCTGGATTGAATTTACTACCGATATTCGCGACGTATTATGGGCGTATATCGATCGTAAGAAAAAGATCCCGGCTACAACCTTACTTCGTGCTCTAGGTTATTCTACCGATTTAGATCTTCTTAGCTTATTCGAACTATCTGAGGAAGTGAAGTTCGGTTCTAAACCAACCTACATGAAAAACTTAGTGGGCAAACGCCTGGCTGAGAATATTGTGGTTGATGAAATGGAAGAGGTAGTTGATGAAGAAACCGGTGAAGTAAGCGAAGCACTTAATCGTAAAATCATTTTCGAACGTGATCATGAATTGACTGAAGATGATTACGGGATGATCAAAGAAGCAGAATTGAAATCTGTTCTTGTTCAAAAAATTACCGAAGAAGAGTCTTCTCGTTCTGTAATTATGAACACTCTTCGTAAAGATCCTACATGGGATGAAACGTCTGCACTTGGTGAAGTTTACCAGCAGATCCGTTCAGGTGAAATGCCTGATCCTGAAACTTCTCGAGCTATTCTTGAGCGTTTATTTTTTAGCGACAAGAAATACGATCTTGGTGAAGTTGGGCGATACCGTTTAAATAAACGTTTACACCAAGATGACACGACTGTTCAATATCTTACTAAAGAAGATATTGTAGCAATTATTACTGAGGTTATTCGCCTTAAGAATATGAAATCTCAAGTGGATGATATTGATCACTTGAGTAACCGACGTGTACGTACCGTTGGCGAGCAGTTAGGCCAGCAGTTTGCTATTGGTCTTGCTCGTATGGCGCGTACCATAAAAGAAAGAATGAACTCGCGTGATGCTGAGCAGTTAACTCCTCAGGATCTTGTGAATGCGAGAACTATTTCTAGTGTGATTAACACATTCTTTGGAACCAACCAGCTTTCTCAGTTTATGGATCAAACGAATCCATTGGCTGAATTAACGCACAAACGTCGTATGTCGGCGCTTGGTCCTGGTGGTCTAACTCGTGAGCGTGCCGGTTTTGAGGTTCGTGATGTTCACTACACGCATTATGGTCGTTTATGTCCGATTGAAACACCGGAAGGTCCAAACATTGGTTTGATTTCTTCTTTGTGTGTTCACGCAAAAGTAAACGACTTTGGTTTCATCGAAACACCTTACCGAAAAGTGAAAGATGGTCAGGTTTCTGACGATGTTGACTATTTAGCAGCCGAGCAAGAAGATGAAACTGTAATCGCACAGGCAAATGCAGAGCTTGGCGAAAACAACATGTTTAAAAATGAGACGGTATTCTCGCGTGCTCGTGAGGGTAACTACAATCAAGCTCGTGTTGATGAAATTGAATACATGGATGTTGCTACCAACCAGATTACATCGTTGGCAGCTGCTTTAATTCCATTTATTGAGCATGATGATGCTAACCGTGCTTTGATGGGCTCGAACATGCAGCGTCAAGCCGTGCCATTGCTTCGTCCTGAAGCACCAGTAGTAGGTACCGGACTTGAGCACCGTGCAGCCCGTGATTCACGTGCAATTATCACCGCCGAAGCCAATGGTGAAGTGGTTTATGTAAGTGCAACTGAGGTTCGTGTGAAATATGAGCGTACCGAATTGCAACAAAACTGCTATTTCGATGGTGGTATCAAGTCGTACAAGCTTGAGAAATTCACTCGTACGAATCAGGATACAGCAATTAACCAGCGCCCAATTGTTAAAGTGGGCGACATCGTTAAGAAAGACCAGGCAATTGTTGATGGTTGTTCTACCGATGGTGGTGAACTTGCTCTTGGCCGTAACCTACTGGTTGCGTTCATGCCTTGGCGTGGATACAACTTTGAGGATGCGATTGTTATTTCTGAGCGCATTGTTCAAGAAGATATTTATACTTCCATCCACATTACTGAGTTCGAACAGCAAGTTCGTGACACTAAGCGTGGTGAAGAAGAGCTAACCCGTGAAATCCCTAACGTGAGTGAGGAAGCTACCCGCAACCTTAACGAACGTGGTATGATTCGCGTGGGTGCGAAAATTCATCCGGGCGACATTCTTGTTGGTAAAATCACTCCAAAAGGTGAAACCGATCCAACTCCGGAAGAGAAATTATTACGTGCTATTTTCGGTGATAAAGCGGGTGATGTAAAAGACGCATCACTTAAAACACCTCCGGGTGTATCAGGTACGGTTATTGGTACCAAGCTTTTCAGCCGTAAGAGAGACGAACTTGTATCACGTAAAGAAGAGAAAAAACGTGTTGAACAAGAGCAGGAACGTCATTCGCAAAAAATTGCTGATCTAAATCAGCAGTGGGCAGACAAAATGTACTCGCTACTTCGTGATAAAACATCACCGGGTGTGTACGATTACAGCCGCGTGGAGTTAATTCCAAAAGGTGAAAAATACAAGAAGTCTGTATTCGAAGAGATCGATCCTGTAAACATCAATGAGAATATTGATTGGGCAACCGACAAAGAGTTGGTGAAACACGTAAAACTGTTATTCCATAATTACAGAGAGTTACGTCGTGAAATCGACAGTGAAGCAAAACGCAGAACGTTTGCAATTCAAGTAGGAGACGAATTACCTCCGGGAATCATCCAAAAAGCCAAAGTATTTGTGGCTAAGAAGCGTAAGCTTCAGGTGGGTGATAAGATGGCGGGTCGTCACGGTAACAAAGGTGTGGTTGCTAAAATCGTACCGGTTGAAGACATGCCGTTTATGGAAGATGGAACTCCGGTTGATATCTGCCTAAACCCACTTGGTGTACCTTCTCGTATGAACCTTGGTCAGATTTATGAAACGATCTTAGGATGGGCTGCCAAAAAATTGGGAACCACGTTTGCGTCTCCAATTTTTGATGGTGCTACGATGGACGATGTGAAAGAGCAACTACGTGCTGCAAGTTTACCAGAAGATGGACGAGTTGAACTTTACGATGGTAGAAGTGGCGAGAAATTCTCGCAGAAAACTACGGTTGGTTACATCTACATGATCAAACTGAACCACTTAGTTCAAGATAAGATGCACTCTCGTTCAATCGGGCCATACTCGCTTATTACCCAGCAACCATTGGGTGGTAAAGCTCAGTTTGGTGGCCAGCGACTTGGAGAGATGGAGGTGTGGGCACTGTATGCTTATGGTGCTTCCAGCATCTTGAAAGAAATGCTCACTGTAAAGAGTGACGACGTAAAAGGACGTTCCAAAGTTTATGAAGCCATTGTAAAAGGTGAAAACCTTCCTGATGGAGACGTACCGGAATCATTTAAGGTATTATTACGAGAGCTTATGGGTCTCGGCCTTGAAATCCATTTGAATTAATCACTGTTAATATAAGTTTCGGAGGAAAACCCCTTGCCAATTACAAAAACATTAGCAGTAACCAACGACTTTAGCAGCATCGGCATCTCGCTGGCGTCTGCAGAGACAATTTTATCACGCTCTCACGGTGAAGTACTCACCCCGGAGACCATCAACTACCGTACTTTTAAACCTGAAATGGATGGTCTTTTCTGTGAAAAGATCTTCGGACCTGTAAAGGATTACGAATGCCATTGCGGCAAGTACAAGCGTATCCGTTACAAAGGTATTATTTGTGATCGTTGCGGTGTTGAAGTTACTCGGAAAGCAGTACGACGTGAGCGTATGGGCCACATTACCCTTACTGTGCCAACCGTTCATATTTGGTATTTCAAGTCGTTACCAAACAAAATTGCCTACTTATTAGGCCTTTCTTCTAAAAATCTTGATCGTATCGTTTATTACGAGACGTTCGTGATCATTAATCCGGGCTTGGCTCGCGATTTAGGTTACGCCAAAGGCGACATGATTTCGGAAGAAGAGAAATACGACATCATGGATCAGCTGCCAGAAGATAATTACGAGCTGGACAATGATGACGAGGACAAATTTATTGTAAAAGAGGGTGCTGATGCACTCGAAGCTATGCTTGCCGATCTTGATTTGGATGAGCTTGCTTACACATTACGCTACGAAGTGAAGAACGAAACTTCGCAAATGCGTAAGAAGAAAAAATTGAAGCGACTTCAGGTTATCGAGTCTTTCCGTGCGGCTTCTCAGCACACCGAAAACCGACCTGAATGGATGGTTCAACGTGTAATTCCTGTAATTCCACCGGAACTTCGTCCTTTAGTGCCTCTAGAAGGTGGTCGTTTTGCAACATCCGATTTGAATGATCTTTACCGTCGCGTAATTATCAGAAATAATCGTTTGAAGAGATTGATCGACATCAAAGCTCCTGATGTAATTCTCCGTAACGAGAAGCGCATGTTGCAGGAAGCTGTTGATTCGCTGTACGACAACTCACGTAAATCAAACGCCGTACGGAATAACAACCGTCCATTGAAGTCTTTAAGTGATATGCTTAAAGGTAAGAGTGGTCGTTTCCGTCAAAACCTTCTTGGTAAGCGTGTTGATTATTCTGGTCGTTCAGTAATTGTTGTAGGTCCGGAATTGAAGATGCACGAATGTGGTCTTCCTAAAGAGATGGCCGTTGAGCTTTACAAACCGTTTATTATCCGCCGATTGATCGAGCGTGGTTACGTAAAAACGGTTAAATCTGCGAAAAAAGTAGTAGATCGCCGCGATGCGGTTGTTTGGGAAGTGCTCGAAAATGTAATTACAGGACACCCTGTGATGCTTAACCGTGCTCCTACCCTTCACCGTTTAGGTATTCAGGCGTTCCAACCGGTACTTATCGAAGAGAAAGCAATTCGTCTTCACCCACTAGCGTGTACGGCATTCAACGCCGATTTCGATGGTGATCAGATGGCGGTTCACTTACCATTAAGTCACGATGCAGTTCTTGAAGCATCAGTGTTAATGTTAGGTTCTCACAACATTATGAGTCCTGCCAATGGTGGACCGATTGCGGTACCTTCGCAGGATATGATTTTGGGTCTTTACTACCTCACAAAGGCACGTGGTGGCCAAAAAGGTGAGGGTAAAACCTTCTCAAGCCCTGAAGAAGTTATTGTAGCTTTCGATCAGCAGATGATCGATATACACGCAAAAATTAATGTGCGTGTTCAAACCAAAAATGCTGAAGGTGAAACTGTTACTGAAGTTGTTAAAACTTCAACAGGTCGTGTACTCTTTAATGAGATCGTACCTGTAGAAATGGGCTTCATCAACAAAACCCTTGGTAAAAAAGAGCTTCGTATTCTTATTGGCGAAATTCATGCTACTACCGGAACAGCTAAAACTGCTGCTTTCCTTGATGACATGAAGAAACTTGGTTACGAGAATGCCACACTTGGTGGACTATCGTTTAGCCTCGATGATATTATTATCCCTGATGCAAAAGCTGAACTTATTAATGGAGCCAAAGACGAAGTAATGGACATACAAGGCCGTTACGAGATGGGTTTCATTACAGATAACGAGCGTTACAATCAGGTAATTGATAAGTGGACAAGCACAACTAACCGTGTATCTGAGACTTTATTTAAAGCGTTGGCTGATGACCGTGAAGGTTTCAACCCAGTGTTTATGATGGCCGATTCAGGTGCGCGTGGTTCTAAAGAGCAGATTCGTCAGCTTGGTGGGATGCGTGGTTTGATGGCTAAGCCTCAAAAATCAGGTTTACAACAAGGAAACGAAGTAATTGAAAATCCGATCCTTTCTTCTTTCAAAGAAGGTTTGACCGTACTTGAGTACTTCATTTCTACTCACGGTGCGCGTAAAGGTCTTGCTGATACGGCTCTTAAAACAGCCGATGCCGGTTACCTAACTCGTCGTTTGGTTGATGTATCGCAAGATGTGATCATCACCGAAAGTGATTGTGGTACGCTTCGTGGAATCAAGATGGAAGCATTGAAGGATAACGAAGATGTTATCGAGCGTCTAGAAGATCGAATAATTGGTCGATTCTCGTTGCATGATATTCACGATCCGATTTCTGATGAATTGCTTTGCGAAGCTAATCAGATGATCGACGAGAGTGTAGCTAAGAAAATTGCTGAAACTTCGATCGATCAAGTTGAAATTCGTTCAGTACTTACCTGCGAAACTGGTCGTGGTGTATGTGCGAAGTGTTATGGACGTGATCTTGCACGTGGTACTGTTGTTGAAAAAGGTGAAGCCGTAGGTGTTATCGCTGCTCAGTCGATCGGTGAGCCTGGTACGCAGTTAACGTTACGTACGTTCCACGTTGGTGGTACTGCATCTCGTTTGGAAGCAGATTCACAACACAAAGCGAAATTTGCCGGTAAAGTTGAATTCGAAAACGTGCGAGTTGTTTCTTTCGACGATGGCGAAGAAGAGCATAATGTTGTTCTAAGCCGCGCAGGTGAATTGAAGATTCTTGACGACGAAGGCAAAGTTCTCATCAGCTATAATGTGCCTTACGGTTCAGAAATGATTGTTGAGGAAGGTGATATGGTTCCAAAAGGTGCACAATTGTGTAAGTGGGATCCATACAACGCTTTGATCTTCTCAGAGATTGATGGTACGGTTCATTACAAGGATATCATCCAAGGATTAACCTTTACTGAAGATACCGATGCTCAAACCGGTCACCGCGAGAAAGTAATTATCGATTCGAAAGATCGTGCGTTAGTACCAACCTTAGCCGTTCGTGGCGATGGCGATATCCTACGCGAAAGTACTCTTCCGGTTGAAACGCACATCGTTATTGAAGATGGCGAGAAAGTAGCTGCCGGTCAGGTAATCGCCAAGATTCCTCGTGCTACTTCAAAATCGAAGGATATTACCGCGGGTCTACCTCGTGTAACCGAATTGTTTGAAGCACGTTCTCCAAGCGATCCTGCAGCAGTATCTGAGATTGATGGTATTGTAGAAATGGGTGGCCGTAAGCGTGGTTCTCAGGAAGTAATCGTGAAATCGAAAGATGGTACTGATGAAAAGAAATACTTGATTTCGCTTAGCAAGCACATTCTAGTTCAATCAAACGACTTTGTACGTGCCGGACAGCCATTATCTGATGGTACAATTCCGGCTCAGGACATTCTAAATATTCTTGGACCATACGCTGTACAATCGTACTTAGTGAATGAGATTCAGGAAGTTTACCGTCTCCAGGGTGTAAAAATCAACGATAAGCACATCGAAGTGATTGTATCTACGATGATGCAGAAAGTTGAAATCACCGATCCGGGCGATACCATGTTCCTTGAAGGCGACAAAGTTGATCGTTTTGAAGTGAACACCAGAAACGATGAGTTGATTGGTAAGTTCGTTGTAACTGATCCGGGTGGAAGTGAACTGAAAAAAGGTACGATCTTAGATCGCCGTGAAGTTCGCGACATCAACAACCAGTTGATTAAAGACGACAAAGAAGAGCTGCAAACTCGTGAAGCTGAACCAGCAATTTCGAAGCCGATCTTGTTAGGTATCACACGTGCTGCACTTTCAACCGAAAGTTGGTTATCTGCCGCTTCATTCCAGGAAACTACAAAAGTACTTACTCAGGCTTCCATCGAAGCCAAGAAAGACTTCTTACGTGGACTGAAAGAAAACGTAGTAGTTGGCCACAAAGTGCCGGCTGGTACTGGTCTTCGCGATTACAACGATATCATCGTTGGTTCGAAGAAAGACATGGAAGAAGGCGAAGCAGAAGTTGCTCAAGTATTTGAAGCTTTAGGTGGCGATGATAGCACATCTAGCCCGGCTGAATAAATAGCTTAAGTACGAGTTAATATTTTAAAACCCCTTTTGAGAAATCAGAAGGGGTTTTTTTATGTCTATATATTTAAATGACAGAAAGAAAGTTGTGATCAATTTTACGATCATCTAAGTTGAACGATCTTAATTCTAAGTTTACCCTCAGCTAATTTGCTAATTAAACCACAAAAATTTGGACTGATAACATTTGGGATTCACCTGATGTACGTTGTCATGTTGATGAGCTGTTCAAATGATTCCACCAAATCAAGTAACGAGGCTTCTGTATATATAACAACAGGTGATAAGGAGTTTTTACTAGAAAAAGTTGATGGTGCAATTTCTGAAGTAACTTCTGAATCTGAAAGTTTGATAATTAAGATAAATCCATCCACAGCATTCCAACAAGTGGATGGCTTTGGGTATACCCTCACAGGTGGAAGTGCCATGCACTTGAGTGCAATGAGTGAAGCTTCGCGCTCAAAACTATTGAATGAATTGTTTGGCGTTGGTCAACAGAGTATTGGTATAAATTACCTTAGAATTAGCATTGGTGCTTCCGATTTGGATGAGGTAATCTACTCATATAATGACTTGCCCGAGGGAATTTCAGATGAAAAACTCGAGCATTTTAGCATCGAGCCTGATCGTAAGTATTTGATTCCGGTGCTAAAAGAGATTTTAGCCATCAATCCCGATATTAAAATCCTGGGCTCACCTTGGAGTCCCCCCGTTTGGATGAAAACGTTCGAAATCCCCACCGAGAAAAACCGTGATCCAAATTTACCGCTAACCGTTGGCGGAGGATTAGATCCAAAATTTGAAGCATCCTACGCCAACTATTTTGTAAAATATATTGAAGCTATGGATGCTGAAGGAATCGACATCGATGCTATAACGATTCAAAACGAGCCTCATCATCATCGGAATAATCCCAGTTTGTATATGGAAGCCACTCAAATGCGTGATTTTGTGAAAAATCATTTAGGGCCTGCTTTCGAACAATCAGGTATTCAAACGAAGATTATAATTTGGGATCACAACGCTGACAAACCTGAATATCCGATCTCAATTTTGGATGATCCGGAAGCAAGAAAATTCATCGATGGTTCAGCATTTCATCTTTATGCGGGCAGCATCAATGTTCTATCGGATGTGAGGAAGGCTCACCCAGATAAAAACCTATATTTTACTGAGCAATATGTTAATTCAAACGGTGAATTTGGTGGGGATTTGATGTGGCACACCGAAAATCTTATCATTGGTGCTAGCCGAAACTGGAGTAAAACAGTGTTGCAATGGAACCTGACTTCAAACCCCGAACTAACGCCATTCACAGCGTTTGGAGGATGTAACGTTTGCTTAGGAGCTATTACCGTAAATGGAGATGAAGTGATCAAAAACCAAGGGTATTACGCCATTGGACATGCTTCAAAATTTGTGCCGACAGGATCCGTACGAATAGGTAGTTCAGAATTCCAAGAATTACCTAACGTGGCATTTAAAACTCCTTCAAATGATATCGTTTTGATTGTGCTAAATAAATCGGCCAATAAATTATCTTTTAATATTGAGGTTGATAATCAAGTGATCTTAGTTAGCATGCCCGAGAAATCTGTAGCAACCATAGTACTTTAACATATGTCGAAACTCTCGCTAAACAGAAACGCCGTTTTATGGGCAATTACCTTGTTAATTCCGGTTTTGATACTAGGTAGTATAGAAATTGGATTACGACTTTTTGGATATCAAGAAGATACACAGGAGTTATTCATCGAAGTTGAAAGTAATCCTGATTATTTAGTAGCCAATACAAAGTTTATCGAGCGTTATTTCCCGGCATTTGTCCCTCAGGTTGCACCCAATGCCTTTAAAAAAGAAAAAACATCCAACACATTTCGTGTTTTCGTTTTTGGTGGATCATCAGCTGTGGGATTTCCATATAATTTCTACTACAGTTTCGCTGATCAACTAGAGCAAAAATTATTACTCTATACCGAAGGAGTGAATATTGAAATAGTGAATCTAGGAATGACCGCGGTTAACAGTTATGTGATTCACGATTTGTCGGAAAGGGTGGAGAAGTATGAACCCGATGTGGTCATAATTTATGCCGGACATAATGAATACTACGGTTCGTTTGGCGCGGCATCTACACAATTTAGTATTGTAAATAATGTGGGTATAAAACGGCTCATACTTTGGTTAAAAGATTGGAGGTTGTATCAATTTATGGAGTCGTTATTTCCTGTTGATGCCGGAGAAAAAGGAGATCGCAGAACAATGATGGCCAAAGTAGTTAAGCATGCAGACATCAAACAAGATTCTGAAATCTTCAACGATGGCATTGAGCAATTCGAAGCAAATTTGGGTGATGTGATTTCCAGATTTACATCCACAGATATTCCTGTATTTATTGGCACCATTGCATCGAACTTGAAAGATCAAGATCCGCTGTCCTATTCGCAGAACGCATTACTAGCATTTGAAGAAGGGCAAACGTTATTTGCTGCAGGAGATACTGCGAAGGCACTTGAGAAATTTATTCAAGCAAAGGAATATGATGAAGTACGTTTTCGAGCACCAAATGCAATCAATGAAGTTATAAAAGGGTTCGCGGATGTCGAGCATGTTCATATTGTTGATATAGAAGATGCATTGCGCCAACATTCTCAAAGTGGGATAGAAGATGCTTCGCTTTTTATCGATCACTTGCATCCAAATTTTCAAGGTCATTTTATAATGGCTGATGTGTTTTATGAGCAGATAAGTAAAACCCCTCTTATCAATAATAATCGAATCGAAACTATTTTTGAACGGCCAAATCGCATATCTCATTTCGAAGAAACCTATGCAACGGTTGCTATTGAGCGCTTATTAGCCGGTTATCCGTTTACTAAAGGAATTTCGCAAGAAGAAGAACTGGCCAATTTTAACGCCATTTACAATCAATATCTGCAACGTTCTTATGTTGATTCGCTCGCAGCGTATTCAGCAAAAACACAACAAGTAGTGCCCGAAAAGCTCACGGATGTTATAAATTTTGCCCGGTCCAATAACGACTCACTCGCTTTCATCAGCCATTATTATGAATTATTGAAGTGGCAAATAAATTCGATAACACTGATTGAAAAAGGTACAGAATACGCAATCAATAACAGGGCGAATGATTTATACCTTTTAAATATGATGCTGCAAGTGGTTAACGATGGCAATACCGATCCTCGCTACATGGATGTAATATCGTCGATATATCTGATCAACAATCGTCCTCAAAATGCAAAGTATTGGCTAGAGAGAAGCGAAAAAATGGATCCTAATTCTTCGCGCATGTTATACAATTTCGCACGATTTCACTTAGTTACGGGCGATAGTCTAGCCGGTCAGGAATATTTTCGCCGATTTTTAGAAACACAACAGCGTTAATTAGCTCGATTTGCGTTTTGATAGCGTAACAGGAATCAAACTCTGCAGGCCGCCGCGTTGTTTATCGCCGTAGAGTTTACTTTTTAATACGTCAAGCGCTTTACGTCCCAGCGCACTATAATCGGTTCTAACCGATGTAAGCGTTGGTTGCACAAACTGGCAGATCGGTAAATCATCGAAGCCAATTAAAGCCAAGTCTTCTGGAACATTTATGCCATGATCAATCGCTTTACTCAAAAAACTCACGCACATAACATCGTTAGCGAAGAAAATAGCGCGGGGTTTATTGCTGCTATTTAAATAATGGTCAAAGGCTGTTGCTCCATCTTTAAATTCAAACGAGCCATCGAACGACCAAACCATGTTCATTTCAGAATGCTTCGAAACATAATCCTGATACCCGTTTCGGCGAAGTAACGACTCCGTGCGTTCAAACGGGCCATTTACAATACCTACATCATGATATCCTTTTTGGTAGAAATGTTGTGCTGCTAAGTACCCACCCCCGTAAGAATCAAATGTGATTGTATCAACCGATGGGTTTTGAATAGGCAATACTGAAATAAGAATAAAATCTGAAGGTAAATTATCGAGTAATCGCTCGTACTCTTGATCATTCATCATAGGCAGAAAAAGAATTACGCCTTCAATTTCATTAGCCATGAGCACTTTAATGAACTCAAGAACATCTGTTTTTTCAGAATTGATATGATGGTAGGAGACATCAAAATTTGTTTCTTCCGATGCTTTGGAAATACCAGCAAACAATGATGCATAAAACTCACCAGGCAAAATGGTGGTTACTAGTGCGATTCTTGTTCGAGAACTAAACTGATACTTATTTTTTAAGTACGTAAAGTTAAAAGGGTATTTAAGTTTAATCGCTGCATTAATGGTCTTTTCAACATTTTCAGAATTTGAACCCGACTCCCCTCGAAGAATTCGAGAGACTGTAGAAATGGATAACCCGGTGTATTCCGAAATGTCTTGAAGTGTTGCTTTATTCATAACTCAATTCAATATGCCCATCAAAATATGAAAATGATTTCTAAGGTTTCTGAGAAAAATTCTCATGAAATCATTTTTAATTATTCACTTTGTAATGACGGGCAATTATCATTGTAATCCACAAATATGATAAAATTTCTATCAATTATGAAAATAATTCTCGCGATTATCTTGGAAACTGCTTCTTTTCCAAGGCTTTAAAGCCTGAAATACTGAAAAGAGTTCGTGAGTTGATGTTAGGGTGTGTTTAATAATCTCATTAAGATGGGAAAAAATCTCAAAATTAATTGGAATATTGAAAGCGATTTTTTAGTATACACGTTGTCATATTCTAGACACAATCTTAATCAAACACACTCATATGAAACATTTCTACAATCAAATTAGAGTGCTTTTCTTTGTTTTTGTTGGGGTATTTGCAATGGAGTCGGCCAGCGCGCAATATGCGTTTTATGGGTCAGATATTATCATTGACGGAGATTTCTCTGCAGATACACTTTCATCAGCGTGGGCAACTTTTAACCTTGATGGTACTGTAACAGCTACCTTCGGGGTGACAGATAGTGCTGCTTCTATAACAGGAATAAGCGGAACTGACGGAACAACCTGGCACGTACAGTTCAATCAAATTTTAACTGCCGAACAAATAGCTTCGTTAGAAGTTGGTAAAGAGTACGAACTAAGTTTCGATGCTCGTACCGATGCAGATTCAAAAGATATTGCAGTTTTCTTTGGTCATAACGGCGGCGGATGGGAAAACTTTGCTTCCGGAGTTACTTTAACTAATTCTATGCAAACCTTTACTCAAAAAGTGTTTGTAGCACAGACTTGGGGGCTAGATGATTCCGGAATGAAGCTTGGTTTCGAAGGCGGTACAAGTGATGCTTCTTTCTTTTTAGATAACGTTAAACTTCGTACAGCTTCAAACAATATTGTTCGTAATGGTGATTTTTCAGCTGATTCGGCTTGGTTCGAAGGCGGAGCAATTGTTGACGGCGAATTACAATTTCTTGGTTTAACAGGCGAAGGTAATTCTTACGATGTTCAGGCTAATCAACCGTTTAATCAAGAGCAGTTAGACTCTCTTTACAATGGTCCATACTCGATTTCGTTTGATGCCAGAACTACAGAAGGCACACACGATATTCATTTATTTATTGGTGAAGTTGGTGGTGGTTGGGCAAGATACCTTGATCCAAATGGTGATGGACTAATTACCATTGATACCGAGATGAAAACATATACACGCGAATTTGCGATTGAAGAAACATGGCCATCAATGCGTATTGGTTTTGAAGTAAACTACGAAGCAGGCGATGTATTTATCGATAACGTAGTATTTACAAGAGTTACTGATGTTGTGCCTGATGCGCCAGAAGTTACTCTAGCCACAAATAATGGCGTTGTTTCTATTACTGTAACCGACAATGGCGCTGCTAGTTATGATGTGTTCTTTGCAGATTCAGCATTTGCTGATATTACAGGTGGAACATTTATTGGTTCCGTGGATGCAACAACTGGTTTAATGTTAACACATACTACTCAAGCTCCACACCCTGATTTAGTTATGAGTTTTGATGCTCATTATGGCGTTGTTGCACGATCAGAAAAAGGTTCTGCTTCTGCAATGACTTCTAAAATGATTAACACCGAGACTAGCGTGCGTGAAAATTATATAGTAGAGCTTAGCGAAGATGCAGTAGATGCAATTGCAACAGCATTAGAGAATAAAACAGTACCTGCTGGAGCTACATTAGCTGGTTTCTTCCCCGATGGTTACAAGCCATTCGAAATTACTACGGCTAGTATTCAAACTGAAGGTACCGGTGGCGACTCAAATGCAGATGTTTCTGGTAAATTCTGGGTAGGTTTCGAAACCATTACTGGAACCGATTTATTTGTGATCTATGCTGAAATTATGGATGACGTAATTGTTCCTACACCAAATGCTACTGATGGACGTGGTGGATGGAACTTTGATAGTTGGGAAGGTGGCTTCGGAACCTATGCTCCTGAATCATTCATTTCGGGTTCAACACACGAAAACTATCAGTCTGGCGATGAGCCTGATTACCAATTACGTGCAGGATTTATGTCCGGTGCCGATCCATACATCCACGCGTGGGATGGCGATGCCGGTACTCCTGGTTATAACCAACAGGTAGGCAACTCTGCAACTGTAGGTGACAGCTCGCAAGCTGGTATGTACCGTTTACTAACTGTTATTAGTACCGTAGAATTTAGTGGTGTAAACACAGGCGCTAAAGATTTCGATTACCCAACCGGTGCCGGCGTTACTACTATACCATTCCAGCTTGCTATCAATGATAACGATGATTCTGGGAGAGATGCTCAGTTTGCTTGGTCTTCAAAAAGTACAAGCCAATGGTGGAATACTCCATCAGAATGGGAAGTTGTAGCACTAGTAGGCGCTGACGCTGTATTTACTGTAAACGATGAGTTAGAAAACTCAACCCCAATGGTTTATACGCTAGAGCAAAACTATCCAAATCCATTTAACCCAAGTACTAACATTCAGTTTAGCTTACCGGCTACATCACAAGTTACTCTTGAGGTATTCAATATGTTAGGCCAGAAAGTGGCAACATTGATTAATGGACAGAAAATGACTGCCGGCAGTCATACTCAAAAGTTTGATGCGTCAAGCTTAGCTTCTGGAATGTATGTGTACCGAATTAGTACAGCTAATTTTGTACAATCCAGAAAAATGATGCTTATTAAGTAAGCAAAGCCAATCTTATAAAAAAGGGCGTAGTTTAACGGCTGCGCCCATTTTAATCACTCAATTATGAAGAAAAGTTCGTCTAACTGGATCGGGTTAACTTTATTCTTAGCAATGTCGTTCTCAACGCTGGCATTAGCTGAATTTGGTACCAAAGGTAAAATAGCTGGAACTGTTGTGGATGAGTCCGGCGAAACATTGGTTGGTGTGCAGGTATTTATCGAAGGCACAACAAAAGGTACAATTACAGATGTAGATGGGAAATATACCCTCATCAATTTAGAACCCGGTTCTTACACCGTGGTTTTTTCTTATATCGGATTTGCAACAACCAAAGTAGAAAAAGTTCAGGTTATTGTTGATAAAACTACCGAAGTAAACATGACCATGCAGGAAGAGGTGATCGAAGGGCAAGAAATTGTAGTTACTGCCGAGCGCCCTATCGTAGAAAAAGATAGAACCACCACCACTGCATATATTAGTTCCGAGCAACTTCAGGCTCTTCCTTTAGTGAGTATTAATGAAGCCATCAACCAGCAAGCTGGGGTAGTAGATGGCCACTTTAGAGGTGGTAGAACCGGAGAAGTTTCTTATTTAGTAAATGGCGTTCCTATAAATAACGCTTACAACAACGGCGCTTCTTTCGATGTGGAACAGAACATGGTTTCCAGCCTCGAAGTTATTAGTGGGGTGTTTAATGCCGAATATGGACAGGCACTTTCAGGTGTTGTAAATATTGTAACCAAAGGTGTTAGCCCGGAATGGTCGGGTAATTTCCTTGGCTATGTAGGCCGAATTGTAAGTGATCGGGAGCTAGAATTTGTAGACCGAAATACCGATCAAACTATATTTTTAAGCGGTAATGATTTTTCGAACGAGAAATATACCTATTCAGAAGTCGCTCCGGCAATCGGTAATCAGGATTACCAAGTGTCGATTGGTGGCCCGATTCTAAAGGATAAATTAAGTATCCAAACAACGCTGCGTTATTTCAAAGAAGAAGGACACTTAATTGGCCGTGATTTATTTCGCCCAAGCGATCAGCAAAGTTCAAATGTGCGAACCGGTGACGACCCAAATTCTTGGCTGATTCAAGCTTCGGGTACGGGAGATTTTGAATCATTGCAGCGTCAAGAAAGACTCTCTTTAAACAGTTCGATTGTGTACGAAATTAGTAGCCGACTCAAGTTCGATTACAACTTGTTTTACCAATTTGGCGATGGTCGAAATTACGATGCGGGATATAAGTACAACCCAAAAGGGATAAATAACTACTATTTTTCAAATCAAACACATATTGCAGCATTGCGGTTGTCGATGGGTAATAATGCGTTTGCTAACTTATCCTATAGTTATCTAAATGATAAATCTGAAAGCTATTTGTATGATGATGTGTACTCATCTGGATTTTTAGATGAACGATATGTTGGTCCGGACTTTTCAAGCCAGCAAGGCGCAGATGCATTCGTGATGGGGGGTAATTATTTAGGATCGAGCGAAGAAGTTACTAATACAAGTACAGTTGTAGCGGATTACACGAGTCAGGTAAATAATGTGGTGCTTTGGAAGTCGGGCGTTTCCGCACGTTTTCACACCATTCGAAATCGTAGCATTGGAATTACAGTAGGTTCTGATGGGAGAGCCTTCGTTGCTGCTGGTTCTTTGTCGAATAATTTACTGGCAACAAACCCATGGGAGGCCGCTGCCTATTCTCAGGTTAAGCTAGAGTTTGATGAACTTATTGTTAATGCTGGCTTACGGTATGATTATTTCGAGCCGGATTACATAGTGCCATTCGATGTTTCTCAATTCGAGAAAACTGAGATTGTTGATCCGAACGACCCTACTAAAATGATATCGAATCGTGTTCCTGCTAAATCTACCTATCAATTTAGCCCACGGCTTGGGGTAGCATTTCCGATCTCAGAAACTGGGGTTATGCGTTTTTCAGCCGGATTATTTTTCCAGACAGCTCAACTCAATTTATTATATGTAAATAACGAATTTGACCTTTCTCAACGAGGTGTTGATTCTTATGTTGTTGGTAATGCTAATCTTGAACCGGAAAGAACCCTTCAGTTTGAAGTTGGGCTTCAGCAAGGTTTAACCGAAACCTTAGGCTTTGATTTAACTGTATTCTCTAAAGATGTGAGAGAATTAGCCGGTTATGTGGTAAAACGTAGCTCTTTTGGAGTACCGGTTGGTAGGCTCGAAAATATTGATTTTGGTACGATCAAAGGATTCACTCTGTCGTTATATGAACGAGGTGTAGGCCAGGTTTCTTGGACCATCGATTATACACTTCAATTTGCGAATGGTTCATCATCGGATGCTTACCAGAATTTTAACCGATTCATTAGTGGTCAAGAAGAAATTGTGAACTTGAACCGTTTGGGATGGGATAAAAGAAACGTGTTGAACAACACCATCACATGGGTAAGCAAAGTTGGGTTAACGCTTTCGGCCATAAACACCTTGCAATCGGGTAACCCTTATACTACCGAAAGGGATGATATTACCTCGTTAAGTCCAAATAATGAAGATGCACCGGCTTGGTTCAACTCTGATATCAGAGCTTATTATAAACCGCCTTCACTTTCGCATAATATCGAGTTCTTTTTTCAGGTAGATAATGTATTTGATAACGCTCCACATTATGGAATCTTTAACGACACAGGACGTGCAGATGAATCAACCGATTTATGGAGGCTTGAAAACTCAGCCGGGCAACCCGGTGGGTTAAATACATACCGAGAAATCTTCCTTGATCCTTCTCGACGTGGAGCGCCCAGAAGCGTTAAAATTGGCCTAAGTTATAATTTTTAATCATTGAACAATCAGATGTATAAAAAGTCTTTTTCGTTCGCGGTACTACTGGTAGCTTTATTACTAGCAGCAAATCCGGCATCAGCACAACAAACTATTCCAGACTCTCTAAACGGAGTAGTGTATCGGGGAGCTTTCGAAAACGTTGCCCGTGGAGTAATTGATGGTAACCTCATCGAAACCAATTTCCGTAATCATGGCGAGTTATCTCGTTGGAACGATATTCCTTGGGGTGTTTGGCCTCGTGGAGTTGGTGGCCGGCACATTGATGGCGTAGGGGTAGTTGTTTCGGCCTATGTTGAGGCGGTTGCTTCCGATCGTGTAGAAACAATTGAGGATTATCGAACTATTATTTCGAATAATTTCCGTCCGGATACACTTCTAAACCCGGTTATTATCAACTATAGAGAAGCGGGCGCCAGAACTAGTCCTTTCAACGACGATCTTTGGGGTTGGTTACCTTTACCGGGCTTTAACAACCCGAATAGGATTGATCCAATTACATTTGGTGCAGCACCGGTACCAGCTCTTTCAAATGATCCAACTTCCTGGCCCGATTGCTGGCCCGATCGGTTTGAAGAAGACGATTCGGGTTGGTGTGGAACGTGGAATGGTAGAGATGGCCGTTTCCCAAGTTCCGATTTGGAATCGTACTATGTGATGGATGATTTCTCGGATTATGAATACGCCGTTGGTTTAGAAACAGATGGTCCGCACAGTTCTTTGGGCGTTTACTTCCCAAGCCCTTTCGAAGATCCAACCATCGGTGGATTAGGGCTGCAAACGCAAATTCGATTGTTCCAATGGGCTAACATTTTAGCCGAAGACACTATGTTTATCATTTACCGAATCACGAATAAAAGTGAGAATGATCAAACACGATTATTCTTCTCTCAGATTGTTGATTACGGGTTAGGGCAAGACGAGGATGATGACAACGCTACTTACGATCCCTTTTTAGATTTAGTGTATGGATGGGATTCTGACGGAATTGGCGTTCCAACTCAGGCCGGACAAACAGAATATGAATTGGGTTACACCGGTTTTGCATTCCTTGAGTCTCCTGCAAACGACGTAAATGGCGAAGACGACGATTTAGATGGTATCATCGATGAGTCTCGTTTCGACGAAAACTACTTGTTGTTTACTACTCAGGCAGAAATTGATAACTATGTTTCAGGCCAGTATGATGTAGCGCAATTCGAAGCTTTTTATGGCGAATCGTATCAAGACCGCCCTGCTTACAAAGCTGAGCGATGGTATACAACTGATGAAAATCTGGATTGGGTAGGATTCGACGACGCAAACGATAATGGAGTATTTGATGCTGGTGAAACACTAAATAACGATGTTGGTCGCGATGGATTAAGTCCATTCGATCTTATTTATCCTGGACCTGATGAAGGGGAAGGCGATGGGATTCCAACCAACGGTGAGCCTAACTACAACGAATTAGATGTCGATGAATCCGATCAAATCGGTCTGCGTGGTTTCGATTTGAATACCCGACCATTTTACGAAAGTGGCGATAATCTTCGTGACGATACCTGGTTGTTCGAACGAATTGCAGCTACTTTGTTCTCGAATCCTGATTACGAAGAACCATCGACAGTGGTAGCAGATGAGCCTTTTATTCTGTTTACATCAGGTGAAGTAGAGTTGTTCTCGGAGAATGATGCGAGTGCAAAATCTACCGATTTCTTCTCAACAGCATGGATTTTTGGGAATGATAGAGATGACTTCTTCAAAAACCGAAGAACAGTTCAAAATATCTACAATTCAGATTATAACTTCGCTCAACCTCCAACGGTGCCAACGTTAACGGCTGTAACCGGTAACGAACAAGTGATCTTATCATGGGATACTTTGTCGGTAGCAAGTTTCGACCGCTTTTTACAAGAGCAAGATTTTGAAGGCTACAAATTGTACAAAGGAACCAACAATTTGATAACCGACGCCCGTACCATCACCGATGTAAACGGAACACCAACCTTTTACGATCCAATTGCACAATGGGATTTGGATAACGACATTAGCGGTAACGTTCGAGTGTTAGGTGGTGATGCCTTATATAACATGGGTGACAACTCTGGGCTGCAATTTTATTATGTTGATAATGATGTAACTAATGGAAAAATATATTACTACGTGCTTGTTGCTTACGATCGTGGTGTAGCTTCAGCCGGGGGTGACGATCCGGGTATTGATCCACAAGAAAATACATTCCGAATTGCTGTAAACCTTGCTGGTGATGTAATTGGTACTTCACAAAATGCAGCAGCTGTTGTTCCTAGTCCATTGGCAGCCGGTTTTGTGGAAGGTGGCGCAACTACCGACCTATCTTCGGTTACAAGCGGAACAGGAACCGGATTTGCTGAAGTAGATATTGTAGTTGATGCACTTATCGACGAGACCAAACTCTACGAAGTAAGCTTCACCGATTCGGCAGCAGAAGTTGGAATAATGAGAAACACCGTGAACTATCAGGTTAAAGAATTAACTCAGGATGTTACGGTAGTGAAGTCAACAACATATTCTTCAACTTCGAGTATTATTGATGGATTTACGATCAATTTTACAAACGAGGAAGGTGGCTTCATCATCCCAAATAAAACGGGGTGGATATCAAACGAAGGGCAGGAAAACGAACTGTTTGGTTTAGATCCTACCGAATTAGATGGTTTAGATACCAACTGGGAATTGGTAATTACCCCCGACAGAAATGGCGAGCTAGCTAACTTTGTACGAACCGACCATGATTACGAACTCTATTTCGTAGATCCGGCAGACAGTACATATCGTCCACCATTACGATTTGGTGGAGGATTCAGCCGAATAAATATTCCCGTTTTTGTTCGCAATTTGATGACCGGAGAATTGGCGGATATGTTTGTACTGGATAATGATGATGATGACGAACTAAGTG
The DNA here is from genome assembly GCA_034669965.1 of Balneolaceae bacterium. Taxonomy (GTDB): domain Bacteria; phylum Bacteroidota; class Rhodothermia; order Balneolales; family Balneolaceae; genus HXMU1420-13. The sequence continues at coordinate 104,811 of JAXMOK010000006.1, forward strand.
CCGGTGATGAGCTCTTAATTGCAGAGCGAGATGATCGGGTTTATAACTATCGCTTTATGGTTGCCATACTTCCAAACGAGAATGAAGTAGCACCATCACCGGGTGATAAAATCAAGATTTCAACAACCCGAGAATTTGGTTCGGATGATACTTTCCAGATCGCAATGCGTTCAGGAACCATCGACGATGAATTAGCGAAAGATCAACTCGAGGATATTTATGTAGTTCCAAATCCTTACTTAGGTGCTGCATCTTGGGAGCGAGCAAGTGGGGCCATCGGCCGTGGAGAACGGAAAGTTGAATTCTTCAACTTGCCAAGAAAATGCACCATTCGAATATTTAATGTTCGTGGGGAATTAATTCGAACTCTCGATCATGACGGAGCTAATAACGATGGCTCTGCACCTTGGGATTTGAGATCTAATCAAGGCGAAGACGTTGCTTACGGAGTGTATTTCTATCACGTAGAAGCTCCGGGCATTGGCGAATACACCGACAAGTTTGCGATAATTAAATAAGGCAAGTAATCGTGAAAACAATGATAAAACAACTCATTTTTACTCAACTAATAGTAGTACTTGCCTTTACAACGGCTCAGGGTCAATCAGGTGACGAAAGTCGTGCAGGTACTACAGCGGCACAATTTTTAACCATGGGCGTTGGCGCTAAAGGTACCGCGCTTGGAAATGCAAGCACGGTATATGTTGCTGGGGCAGAAGCACTGTTCTGGAATCCGGCGGGTATTTCCATCGAAAACGAAGGCGGCACCTACAGTTCTAGCTTCTTCAGCGTGAATCAATATTTTGTTGATGTTGATATTTACGGTGCTGGAATAGTTTTTCCGATCGGTAATACACCGGGGCGTGTATTAGGTCTTGGCTTAAACTTCGTCGACTACGGCCGAATGGATGTTCGAACAGTTGAAGATCCTGAAGGCATTGGTGCAACATTTGGAGCCCATGATTTGAGCTTTGCACTAACCTATGCGCAAAACTTAACCGACCAATTTCATTTTGGTGGAAGCGTAAAAATAATTCAGCAAAAGATTTATGATATGGTTGCTAATGCGGTAGCTATCGATCTTGGCTTTTTGCTGAAAACCGATTACATAAATGGGTTAACATTGGGAGCTTCAATCACCAATTTTGGTAACGAATTGCAGATGTCGGGGATCAACTCCGAAACCTTTGTTGATCTCGATCCTCAACATGCCGGAAATAACGAAGGTATTATCGGAAATGTAAAACTGAACTCGTGGGAGCTTCCACTTTCTTTTAAGTTTGGAGTAAACGTTCCGGCAATTAAGCGCGAGAACCTACAGCTTTTACTTTTAAGCGAAGTTCAGCAAACCAACGATAATAACATGAATATCGATTCGGGAACTCAACTCAGTTACTTATCCAATACCGTGAAATTTCATGTGCGAGGTGGTTACCGCGATTTCTTATTAGGCGATAAGGTAGATTCGCACATTACCTATGGTGCAGGCTTTACACTAAAAACATCAAATGGAATGGCAATCGGAGTTGATTTTGCTCAAGTTCCTTTCGAATATCTAGGCCAAACCACCATTGTGGATGTAAAGCTATATTTCTGAAATGATACAAACACTTATTTCATCGATTGGCTGCTTTGCTTCAAGGCAGCCTTTCTTTTTTATTCTCGGTCTACTTTTTTTGATGAGTTGTTCATCTAAAAACAATAAAGATGAGCATGTCGATTTCAAGATTTTGTATGAGGTAAACGGCGTTGAACGTACGGTATTTGATTTTGAAACGGCGTATGTCGAGCATCTTATCAAAACAGGAAGAAACGATACAAAGAATGAGCGGTATGGCTTTCTAAATCAACAAATCGATCGACTATTACTAGCACAGGCCGCGTCGCAAAATGGATTGTTAGATCACCCGAAATATGGCGCCGCAATCCGCTATCAACAGCAAAAGTCGATGATAGATTTCTATTTCGTCGACGAAATGGAAGCCGTTATGGAGCCCTTAACCGACGAAGAAATCCGGCTGGCTTATGCAAAGCGACAACGTACAGTTTATGTTCGGCAATTATTTAGTACGGATATTTCCGATCTTGATGAGCCAATTGATCGTTTAAAATCTGGCGAGAATTTTATTGATGTTGCCAACGATTTCTATAAAACAGAAAAGTATGATTCGTTAGCAGGGTACATTGGTCCTATAAGCTATTTTGGTGAAGAGGATGCCTTTGCAGAAGCGGCCTATTCAACCAATCAGAATGAATTTACCGAGCCGATCAGAAGCCGTTATGGCTACCATATCATTTATGTAGAGTACATCGAGTTTCCGGCAATGTTGACTGAAGATGATTACCAATACAGGAAACAGGGGGTGAGCAGCCAACTTCGGTTGCGGAAGCAACAACTTATCTCAAACGACTACATCCGAACCAAAATGGAAAGTTTGGATGTTCAGCCTGATCGGGATAATCTAAATGAGCTTCGTGATATTATTTTGAATTTGGATGGTGAAGGGATCATTAACAATAATCCCCAACCAGAAAATAACGCCAATGTATGGACTGACGAGCGCCTTGAACAATTAGCAGCCGCCGTAGATCCAAACCTTCTGCTGGCAACTTATGAATTGAATGGCGAGCGCATGGAATTTAGAGCCGAAGAGTATTTAAAATGGCTTCCATTTTTAGCCTTTCAAGAATCAAAAGTACGAACCGGGGCATCGGTTGGTAGAGCAATGCGAAACGAAGTGCTTTATCAGCAGGCGATGGAAAATGAGTACTCAAACGATGAACGAGTTCAAAGTGAAGTTGAAAAACGTGGTTATGACATGTTAGCTGATTTGTATCAATATCAACTTACTAGAGAGGCACTGGAAGACACTTCCTCTATTACCGTGCCGATTAGCTATCGAAATAGATTGATCAATAACCGAAACGTACTATTGAAAGCAGAGTACTGGAAAATACCTGCAGAAAATCTAGAAAGCGCAGAACATATTAAAGCTGAGGTCCTTTCCGGCGACATCCCCGAAAGCTTTGATGCATATTCCAAAGTAGAGTATCAGGTTATTGACCCCGGCAACGATGATTTCGAGTTGATAAAAAAGGGAATTGAAGACATGCCTGTGTTGGCTCACTCACAAAACGAAGGTTGGATGGTGTTGAATATCATTCGCAAAGACTTAACCGAGGTGAAGTCATCGACCGATGAGGCGGATATCGAATCCAAATACAAAGTGTACGATAGGTTGAGGTCAGAAGTAGAAGGGATGCGTAATTCAGCAATTATCGAGATAGATACTGCTTTGTTCGATTCTATTTACGAAGTGTGGAAGCAAAAAGAGCAACAACAAGAAGAGTCGTAGAAATTAAAGGCATAAAAAAAGGCATGAGTAAAACTCACGCCTTTAAAAAACTAAATTGTAAAGCTTGGCTTAAGATCCCGGATCAATAGATTCGAGTAAGCTTTCAGCTTCGCGAATTAAACTTTCGGCTTTGTCTTTGGCTTCAAGAACTACGGCATCGCCTTTTTCTTTTGCTTCAGAAATAAGCTTTTGCTTTTCCTTTCTAAGCTCGGCAATTAGCTCGTTAAGTTCGTCTCTGTAATTACCTAATCGGTACGAGATTCGACCTCGTGTATTCGCTCCGGTATCGGGTGCGTAAAGTAGCGCAATTACAGTTCCCGCCATCGCTCCTGTGATTAATCCTGCTAAAAAATTTCCTGATCTACTCATAATATTCTCCTTTTGTCTGTATGATTCTTAGGATATAAAAAAACGCGGTTAAATGTAAATTAGCGTCTTCAAATATGTGCCTGTGCTTTTTTATTAAATACTACCTGTTTAACAGAACTAACCAAGTTACCAATCCAATGTATCACTTGTTTTAATCCGAGTGATAGCGCGGGGGTAATGAAAAGTGTGAAAAGCACACCAAAAGTTAATCCAAATATCACGGTTTTAGCCAGCGGCGACCAGATTTCAGCTCCGGCACCTAACTCCAGCGAAAGCGGAATCATCGAACAGATGGTGGTGATTGCAGTAAGCAAAACGGGTCGCATTCGGCGCTTACATGCTTCTAAGATATTTTGCATAAAGGCCGAATCCCGTTCGAGATTGAATTCCATATTTCGAGTTCTAAGATGCATATAATCAACCAATACAATACCATTATTAAGGATGATACCAACCAACATAAACAGTCCGATGTTTCCGGTAGTGCTTAAAGGTGATCCGGTAAGCATTAGCCCAGCTAAGGCACCGAATAATGCCATTGGTATACAGAACCAAATTACGAATGGATCGCGGAAGTTTTCGAACAACGAAGCCATAATCATAAACATTAAAACAATGGCGGCCAACCCAGCCCAAATAAATTGATTCATAGCCTGCTGGGTTTCGAAACTAGCACCTGTGAATTCATACCGATAGCCTTCGGGCATTACAATTTCTTCATCGATAAAATTGGTGATTAATGCTTTGTATTCATCCGATTCCCCATTGAACTGAATGTTTACATCCAACAAGATTTCGCGATTTCGTTTAGAATAGGAATCTACTCCTTTGGTTTCAACAAACTCACCTACGGCTACTACCGGAATTCGTTGATCGCCGTACTGAAGTACTTCCAGATCAAAGAGATCTTCCCGCGATGTCAATGCATCTTTAGAAGTTCGAACCTCAATCGGAATTTCCCGTCCTTCTGTTCTAAAGTAACCGGCCTGATTTCCTAAAGTTTGAGTTCTCAAATTACTAGCTACATTGGCAACGCCTGCATTTAATAACCCAACGCGATTTCGATCAACGATAAACTGTAATTCAGGAGTTGGATCGGTTCGACCGTTATCTACCGAAATGATATTTGGGTCGTTAAGCAATCGTTCTTCAATCTGATTGGAAACTTTTAGCAACTGTTCCATTTCGGGGCCAACCAAAGTGAGTCGCAACGAACTGCCACCGAAACTGAATCCACGGCCACCAAATCGTAATCCGCCACCTTCTACCGAAGCACGTACCGTTGCTCCGGGATAGGTTAATTCCTGCCGTAAAGCCGCGGCCAACTCGTTACTGGTAATGTCGCGTTCTTCGATAGGAACTAAATTTAGTGTAAAACTGCCACGATTACTTTGCTCGGTCCAACGGCTTCGGCCAATACTTGAAATCAAGGTTTCAATTTCAGGTTTTTGAAGCAGTTTCTCTTCGAATTGCTTCATCACTTCTACTGTTTTAACCAGTTTTGTGCCTTCCTGTAAGGTGACGTTTACATCAATTTCACCGGAATCGGTTTCAGGGAATCCTTCTTTGGTAATGTTTTGGAACAAGTAAACAGTGCCCCCAATAATCCCAATCAACATCAGAGTTGGTATCCATTTATGATGCATAATCCAGTTTAACACTTTGCCATAGCCACCTTCGAGCTTGTGCATGGCTTTGAAAACCAAGCCACCTTTGTTGAACTGATCCAGATCTAATACGAGTAAGGCTACTACAGGGACAAGAATTATGGATGACAAAAACGAAATCCCGATAGCAAAGCTGATAGTAATTGCAAACTCGCGAAATAACGTTCCTTGCACCCCTGTGATTAACGTGATTGGAATAAAAACACCCAATGTGGTTAAGGTTGAGCCAAGTAGCGGTCCAATAACTTCGTTGGTTCCCGATAACGCTGCTTCCATTTTGGCTACGCCGTCCTCCATTTTTCGGGCGATACTTTCCGAAACTACAATGGCATTATCAACCAATAAACCAATGGCCAGCGCAAGTGCTGAAATCGTAAAGATGTTTAATGTTAAGCCTACAGCGTACATAGCTGCAAAACAAGCGGCAATGGAAACCGGAATCGAAATAGCCACTACTAAAGAAATGCGCCATCCACCCATAAAAATTAAAATAATAAACACCACAACCAGCAAAGCAATCAACGATGATTGTGCCAAATTGTTGATGGAATCGTCGATGGTTTGTCCTTCATCGCTCAAAATGCGCAGTTCAACATCTGGTGGGAGTTTCTCATTTAATTCAGGTACCACTGCTTTTACTGCATTTACTACATCTAGCGTATTGGCATCCGAGTTTTTTTGTATTTCGATGGATACACTATTGTTACCATTCACATTTACAAGGCTCGTTACCTCTGTGAAACCGTCTGATACATCTGCCACATCACCAACGCGAATGGGAACGCCATTTTCTGCCACTTTAATGATGGTTTGCCGGATTTCTTCCACCGTTTTATACATCGACTCAGCCCGTACACTATAGCTGATGTTCTGAGCAAGCACATTTCCCATTGGGAGTTGAGTATTATTGCTAGAAATCGCGTTTTCGATTTCTTGCGGAACTAAGCTGTGTTGTGCTAGTCGCATGGGCGAAACATCCACATAAATTCGTCGCTCCAGTCCACCTCGGGTGTCTGCTGAAGCCAAACCTATTAATCGCTCCAAATTCGGCTCCACTACTTCGATAGCTAGATTTCGTAGCTCATCCAATCCTTTCTGCCCCGAGTTAATACTCAACTGCATGATAGGTCGGTTTTCCGGATCAAATTGAAAAATAACAGGTTCACGTGCTTGTTGAGGAAGATCGTTTCGAATCTGATCGATCGCCTTTTGAATTTTCAACTCTGTTTTTCTAATATCGGTGCCATCATATAAGCGCATAATGATAAACGCATTTCCACGGCTAACTCGCGCTTCCAGGCTTTCAATACCTTCGATAGCAGATACAGCGCCTTCAATCGGAGTTACAATAATCCTATCGATATCCTCAGGTGCTACATTTTGGTAACCTGTTGAAATAGCCAACACAGGAATATTAAGCTTTGGGAAAAGCGTAACTCGTAAATTGGTGAGCGAGAATATCCCGAAACCTACAATAATCAACGTACACATGATTACGGTAATCGGGCGGTTTAGTATCCCTCCGGTCAGGCTAAATTTCTTCATGCTGTTACCTCTTCTTTGGCAAGTGGATCTTCTTTGTGGATGGCATCGAATCCCATTTTACTCACACCTTTGTTAATCAGGTTGTAAATACTTGGAACAACAAACAGCATCAAAAAGGTAGACATAGTAAGTCCGCCAATTACCGTTCGTGCCATTGGGCTCCAGGTTTCTGAACCGGAGCCGATTTCAAGCGCTAGTGGCACCATCGACAAAATGGTGGTTAGCGCAGTCATTAAAATTGGGCGTAAACGTCGAGTAGCGCCTTGTACAATAGCTTCGTGGCGAGGCAAACCCCGGGCCTGCAAAATCTTGATGTAATCAATCATTACAATTCCGTTGTTTACAACAATACCCGAGAGTAATATTAACCCAACCATGGATGTTACACTGATAGGCGTGCTTGTTAATCCAAGCATAATCAACACGCCGGAAAGGGCTAAAGGAATAGTGAAAATGATGATAAATGGTTCGATCAGACTTTCGAACTGAGAAGCCATTACCATGTAAGTTAAAATTCCTGCGATGGCAAAAGCGATCAATAAGAAGTTAAACGATTCGGCTTGTTCTTCAGCAGAACCCGCCAGTGCGTATCGATAGCCTTCAGGCCATTGAATTTCGTCGAGTAGCATTTGGGCTTCAGCGGAAGCATTCTTCAAATCGATGTCGTCCAATTCAGTGAATATTTCAACCACACGCTCCTGATCTATTCGCGTAACATTCGTAGGGCCCGTAAATCGCTCAATACGAGCAAGATTACTCAGTGGCATCCATTCGCCGGATGGAGTTTGAATCTGTATGTCTTCCAAATCAGAAGAAGCTGATTTCTGAAGTGGATCGAGCTCTACCAATACTTCAAATTCCACGCCTTGATCTACGAAACTGGTGGCAATCGAACCCTGAACCGCATTACTCACAAAACTCGCTACCTGATTGGTATTCATACCTACTAATGATATTCGCTCACGATCCATCACCAATCGCAATTCCGGGCGCCCTTGATCTGCTGTAGAATAGGCACTTACAACACCATTAATTTGAAGCAGACGCTCTTTTACGCCTTCAGTAAGGTCTTTTTTGATTTCAGGATCGTAGCCATAAATCTGAACGATCAAACCGTTTTCGCCATCTGGTGAAAGTGGATCGATTACAATTTCCTGTACAGCTACACCGGGTACAATTTGCAAATCGATAAGCGCCTGATTAACAATATCGAATTGAGTGCGTTCTCGTTCATCCTGCCCAATTAACTCAACACGGATGGTTCCGGTAAATCCACCTGGGTTGTCGGCACCTTCAATTCCTTCCTTATCACCATAATCCGAAACGATAATTCGGGCTTCGGGAATGGTTCGTGAAAGCACGTTTTCAACTTGTTTGATAGAACGTTCGAGCTCCAATAAACTAACTCCCGGTTCTCGACTCACCTCCAGCGTAAATGCATTTTCATCAACACGAGGGAAGAATTCGCCACCCAGAGAATTGAAAATTGGTAAGGTAATCACAAAAAATATTACCGATCCAATAATGATTAATCCACTTCGATGTAAGGCTGAATCAAGCTGACGCGAATACATTTCTTCTAACTTTGTAAGTAAATCGCTGAAGAATACAGCTACTCGATTTTCTGACTGGAAATTTGATTCTCCATCTTTAAAAAACTGAGAAGTCATCATCGGGATAAGCGTTAAAGCTACCAATGAAGAAACAGACAACGAGAACGAAATGGTAAGTGCTAAATCGCGAAATAAGAATCCGGCAATACCCGGTACAAATAGAATCGGCAGAAACACAACCAATGTGGTAAGGGTAGAAATAACTACCGGTACAGCAACCTCTTTGGCTCCCATTACCGCTGCATCTTTTCGATTATTGCCTTCCTCTCGAAACCTAAAAATATTCTCGAGCACTACAACGGCATCATCAACAACAAGCCCCACGGCAAGCGTTAACCCGGAAAGTGATATGATATTCAAACTCAGGTTCGCAAAATCCATCACTGCAAAGGTGGTGATGATAGAAACGGGAATCGAAATGGCGATGATGAGTGCAGATCGCCCACTTCGCAAAAAGACGAGTAGAATTAATACTACTAGAATAATGGCTTGTAAACCGGTAAGCAATAAGTTCTCGATCGACATTTTGATGAACTCGGCTTTGTTGGTAAGCACTTCTACTACAATATCATCAGGTAGACTTTCCTGTATCGTTCCCAAGCTGGAAATTACTTCATCGGCGGCAACAACTACGTTAGCATCACTTTGGCGATATATATTGATGATAATTCCATCTTCGCCATCCACTTGTACATTGCCTATGGGCTGGGCAATTCCATCTTCCACAGTGGCTACATCTTTTAGAAATAGAGTTTGTCCGTCGCGAACTTCAACCACAGTATTCCGGATTTGCTCAACCGTTTTTAACTCACCCATTGTACGCAGCGAATACACCGTATTTCCTTCAATCAGCTGCCCGGCCGGAACCTGAATATTTTCTGCAGATAAGCGTGAAGAAATATCTGAAATGGTGACGTTGTACAAGCGCATTTTTTCGCTGTCGATAGTCACGTTAATTTGCCGCTCTAATCCACCGGAAGTTTCTGCCGATGCAATGCCATTAATTCGTTCAATGCGTTGCTCTAGCACCTGTGTGGCGTAAGTTCTCAGGTCGCGGGATGATCGCACGTCGGAAGTAACCGCCAATACAACAATCGGCTCTTGGTTTGGATCGTAGCTGAAAACAAGTGGAGTTTCTGCATCGCGGGGGATAGACCTAGAAACGAAACCAAGTTGTTTACGAACATCATTTTCGGCTTCGTAAAGATCGGTACCCCAGTTGAAATTTAGTTTTACAACGGATGCGCCTTGGCTCGAAAGTGAGCGCACTCTGCGAATACCACTAATACTGCCAACCTGCTCTTCGATAGGGCGGGTAACCAGTGCTTCGATATCTTCGGGAGCTACGCCTTCGTAGCCGGTATAAATGGTAATGGTTGGAAAGCTAACATCAGGATATAGATTCAAACGAAGTTGAGATACTCCGAAAATACCGAATCCGATCAGGATTAAGCTTACCATTAAAAATGTGATTGGGCGTTGAACCGCCAGTTTTGATAGACCGCCCATAATTAATTATTAGAAGCGTTTGCGGTTCTGATACTGTCCATAAGCGCGCGTCGCTCTTCCTGATTCATATTTTGCATGCGCTGGCGCATTTTTTGGCGTTCTTCATCGCTCATGTTTGCAAAAGCTGCTCCGCCAGGGGCACCCGGCCGGCCTCCGGTTGGTCGTGCGTTTTGTCCTTGATCAGAACCACCACCAGCAATTTCTGAGCTTTGTGGGGATGAGAAATCAGATCCAGTTGCCACTCTAATTTTACCGCCATCTTTTAAGCTCGCTTGGCCGGTTACAATGATGTTGTCGCCTGGGCGTAATCCGGAAAGAACCTCAATTTTATCACCTTGCTCAATTCCTAACTGTAAAGGACGCAATTCCACCACCGAATCACCTACCGATACAAAAACAGAGTAAGTTCGATCTAAAGAAATAGTATTCGATTCCGGTTCTACCACTGTTTCTACTTTTTCAACTAAGGCACTTCGCGGCACAACGACTGCTCGCGGTTTATAATCAATATCGATAATGCTTTCGGTAAGCACGCCCGGATAAATGCTTGAGCCGGTATTAGTAAGTGAAATTACAACTTCCCCTAAACCTGTTGTGGCATCAAGTTGAGGACTTTTTCTGCTTATAACACCTTCAGCTGTGGCACTATTTTCGTTTGAAACACGAAGCTTCACTTGTTGTCCGATTTTCACAAATCGCCAATCTTGTACCGGTAAAAACACACGCGATTCGTAACCAACTAAATTAGCTACTTCAAATAATGCTTGCGATGCGTTGGCAATATCACCTTCTTCGCCTGAGCGCGAAATAATCACTCCGCGAACCGGTGATCGTACCTCTGTATAGTTGAAATTTTCTCTAGCTTGCGTTAACGAAGCTTTTGCCGACTGAAAAGAAGCGACCGAACTTTGGTATGAAGCCTGAGCAGCTTCCAACTCAGCAGGACTACTTAGTTCACGATCTACAAGTGTTCGAAGACGATAATATGCTGCGCTGTCTCGCGAAACAGCTATGCGACTTTGCGCAACCTGTGCTTCTGCTTGTAATAATTGATCACGAAAAGTAGCGTCGTTAATTTTGGCTAAAAGCTGTCTCTGACGAACAGTATCGCCCAAATCAACATAAAAACGATTGATTCTGTTTGAAACCTGTGGTGTAATGGAGATTACATCCTGTGCTTTAATCGTTCCAAACGATCGCACCTGATCTGCTATGGGTTGTAAGGTTACGTTTTGTGTTTCAACACTAGTAATTCGGTCGTTGTTACCGCCGGCACTCCAGCCACCCCAACCGCCGTTATTAGAATTTGAAGATGATTCTTCGTCCGAGCCACCGCAGCCCAGAAAAACCAATGAAAGAATGAATGCCAAAAAGAGTAAATTTTTCACAGAAATATGTATGTGTTGAGTTTGGTTCCTAAGACTATAAATTTCGCTAAATAGTTCAGCAGTAATGAGTTTTAGCTTGTAAAAAAAAGCAATTGATGGTTTACATTTTGAAATGAATGGGAGCTGTTTATTCCGTAATTTCAGGCTCGAAATTCCACCTCAAAAAAACGTATACATGAAATTTTTTATCGATACCGCAAACCTTGAAGAAATACAGGAAGCCAATGATCTGGGTGTGCTTGATGGCGTAACTACCAATCCGAGCTTATGCGCGAAAATCGGAGTCAGAGATTTCGAAGGTCACATTAAGAAGATTTGCGACATTGTTGAAGGTGATGTATCTGCTGAGGTCGTTTCAACTACCTACAACGAGATGGTGGAAGAAGGGCGGAAAATTGCCAAGATCGCTGACAACGTGGTTGTTAAAATCCCATTGATTAAAGATGGAATCAAAGCCATTAAAACCTTTTCTGAAGAAGGCATCAAAACCAATTGCACGCTTTGTTTTTCTTCAACCCAGGCACTAATTGCTGCAAAAGCTGGTGCAACCTACATTTCTCCATTTATTGGCCGTTTGGATGATATTTCTACCGATGGGATGCAGTTGATCCGAGATATCGTGGAGATTTATGTGAACTACGGATTCCCTACTGAAGTATTGGCAGCTAGTATCCGCCACCCAATGCATGTGGTTGATTGTGCAAAAGCAGGCGCCGATGTTGCTACCATGCCATTGAGTGTTATCAATGGGTTGTTAAAGCATCCGTTAACCGATAGCGGCTTAGCTCGTTTCCTAAAAGACTGGGAAGACCTGCAGGAAAGCCTGAAGAGTTAATAAATCGAGATGTAATCAATCTCGAGTGTATAAGTCGATTCCTTTTTTTCTTTCGATATGAATCCAAGTCGTCTAAACGGCTTGGATTTCTTTTTGTAGAAGGTTTTACCGGTATACTCTCCCATACGGGTTTGGTACAACTGATCGATCGAAATGATTTTGGTTACCCATTGTCCCTCGGTTTTATTCAAGGGATAGGAGAAATAGGGGCGATAAAACTGATTATACTGCTCCAACATCAACGCAAAATCAAGACCTTCCAATCGGTAGCGAACTTCAATGGTTTTGGCTTCCGACAAGTCCAACTGTAGCCGGTTACTGCGAAGTGAGGCAAAACCACCATTGTTAGCGAAAGAAATGGCTCCTTCAAAATGAATTTGGTTATCCGATAAATACGCATTTCCAACCGATCTTCCACCCATAACCCCATCATTAATCACCAACCAATTAGAGCCCGATTTGGAGTTTCCGAAATCATAATTCAGAATGGGATCGGTGAAAAGTAAAAGTAGAAGTAGTGAAATCATGAAATTCGTTTCAAATAGTTAAAATTTTTTATGCGGGGCCGATTAGATCTTGAGCAATGATACTGCTCGAAAGTACGCCGGGTAAACCTGCTCCGGGGTGAGTGCCAGCTCCCACAAAGTATAAACCATCAACGTCTTCCGATTTATTATGTGGACGGAACCACGCCGATTGGGTTAAAATTGGCTCTACCGAGAACGCTGAGCCTTTGTAGCTATTCAAGGTATTCTGGAAATGCAATGGATCGATGTAGTGCTCGGCTACCAGGTTTTCTTTTAAATCGGGCAGATAATTCTCTTCAAGGAAATCCATAATTCGATCCCGATAAATGGGCGCAAATTCATTCCAATCCGTTCCACTATCAAGGTGAGGAACCGGAGAAAGTACGTAAAAGCCTTCATGCCCTTCGGGAGCTATGCTGCTATCGGTAATGGTTGGCATGTGCAAATACAACGAGAAATCATCCGCAACGTGTTTCTTATGGAAAATATCGTCGAGCAGTGCTTTGTAACGAGGTCCTAAGATGATGTTATGATGCGCCAAGCCGGAATCGAGGTAGCGTTTCTTTGTTCCGAAATAGATCACAAACAACGACATACTGTATTTGGTACGTTCAATCTTTCGATCAGTGTATTTTTTACGGTGCGTGGGTTTGATCATATTTTTATAGGTAAACGCCACATCTGCATTTGATACAACCACATCGGCATCCAGCTTTTCCCCATTTTGTAACAGTACACCATGTGCTTTTCCGTTTTTTACTAGAATCTCTTCCACTTCAGTTTCAAGGTGGATGTTGCCACCTTGCTCAGTGATAAGCTTCTCAAAAGCGTTTACAATCGCTCCTGTTCCGCCCATAGCATAGTGTACACCCCATTCCCGTTCCAGATAATGAATCATTGCGTAGATGGAAGTGGTGTCGAACGGATTGCCACCCACTAACAACGGATGAAACGAAAAGCACATCCGCAGAAAATCGTCTTTTATAAATTGAGCAACGTATTTATATACATTTTTATAGGATTGCAGCTTGATCAAATCCGGTGCTACTTTTAGCATATCGGTGAACTTCAAAAAAGGCTGATCGGCAAGCTCGGTAAAGCCTTTGTCAAAAATTGCTTTAGTGGTGCCTAAAAATTTCTCGTACCCTTCTATATCTCCCGGACTTCTTTTTTCGATTTCTTTAAGGGTGAATTCATGATCGTTGTTGTAATCGAACTTCTCGCCTTTGCCGTCAAAAATTCGATAGAACGGATCGCACGGAACAAACTCTACATAATCGGATCTTTTTTTACCGGCTGCTTCAAAAATGTCGTCGAACATAAATGGAGCGGTGATTACGGTTGGGCCACCATCAAATTTAAAGCCATTTTTTTCGTACACATAAGCACGCCCGCCTAGTTTGTCTCTTTTTTCTAGAATGGTAACGTTATGCCCGGCGCTTAATAATCGGGAAGCGGCGCCTAATCCACCAAAACCACTTCCAATAACAATGATATTCTTTTTCATGTAGCTGTTTGTTCTTATTGAGTGCTTATAACCCAAACCGTTCAGCTATCAATCCCGGAAAAAAGAATTAATCGTTTTCTACTTGTTTCACAAATCCATCGAAGCCATCAGCTTGTAAAGCTTCCAGATCGTTTTTGGCATCATCCGGGTTTTGATAAAGCCCGAAATAAACTCGATAAACCAGCATCCCATTAACGTTAACCTGCTCTACTCGACTGCCGTTAATTTTTTCGGACTCTTGCATAGCAAGGATTTCTTCAGAAAATGAGCCTAACTGAATAGTGAAATTTGCCACTTTTAGGTTGGTCACGCGGGAGTTGTCAAGATCACCTTTCACTAAATAAAGCCGAACTCGAGCGGTTCCGGGGCCAATCATGCCAATTTCAGTAGCCGCGGCTCTGGAAAGATCAATAATCCGGTTTTTGGCGAAAGGACCTCGATCATTAATGCGAACACGAGTGGTGCGTCCATTGTCTAAGTTTTCGACTACAACTTCGGAGTTAAAAGGGAGGGTTCGATGGGCAGCCGTCATACCATCCATGTCGTAAACTTCGCCATTTGCGGTTAGTTTTCCATGAAAGTTTGGCCCATACCAACTAGCTACACCTGTTTCGATTGCGTTTTTAGAGCCCTTTGCCCCGGCTTCCATTCCCTTAGTTTTGGGAACTACGCCGCAAGCAGCAATAAGCAAGTACACCGAAAGTAGAAAGATTACACTTTTTGTAGACGACATATTCTATTTTTAAGAGTGGTTTGCCAAATATACCATGTCATCATATAAGTTAAAATTTAGGCTTTATTAAGTAATACTTTAAAAATGGTGCCTTTGCCTTGTTCACTTTCAACTAAAATGGTTCCATTCATCTGTAGTACAAGGTTTTTTACGATGTACAAACCA
Organism: Balneolaceae bacterium; assembly: GCA_034669965.1. Lineage (GTDB taxonomy): Bacteria > Bacteroidota > Rhodothermia > Balneolales > Balneolaceae > HXMU1420-13. The sequence continues at coordinate 120,025 of JAXMOK010000006.1, forward strand.
AGTCCTGTTGATTTCTCATTGGCAGTTGGACTTGCAGAGAGTTTTTCGAATTTCTTAAACAACTTAGTTTTATCCAGATCTGTAAGACCGGGGCCTTGATCAACTACAGCAATTTCTACTTGAGTACCGATCTCTCTGGCGCAAATTTTAACGGTGCTGCCTTCGGGCGAAAATTTATAAGCGTTATTTACCAGGTTTTCCAAAATACGATGTACGGCACTTTCATCAGCTTGTACAAGCGGTAATGCACCTTTAATGTCCATTATGGTTTCAATATTTTTGTCTTTGCCAAAAATTGATAAGGTAGAATATGCGGTTTTTAAAATGCTCTCTAATTGAATTTCTTCGGTGGTTAAACCGGCTGTTTTCGATTCAATTTTATTAACGTCCAACATGTTGTTAAGCAATTGCTGCATTTGCTGGGTTGAGCTATAGATAATGGAACCGTATTCCTTTGCTGTATCAGCATCAATCATATCAGGATCGTCTTTCATGAATTCAGAAAGAACCATTACCGAATTTAATGGACTTCGTAAATCGTGTGAAACAACACCAATAAAGTGATTTTTATCGGTATTCAGATCTTGAAATTGCTGTGTTATTTCATTTCGCTTCTGATAAAGCCGATATAAAAATACAAATAGAACGGCGACGGCAATAAGTAATAGTAGCAGAGCTACATTGTAAAAGGTGCGGGTTTGTAAAACTTCATTCAATCGTTGAAGTTCTAGTTCTGCTTGCTGGGCAGCCTCAGACTCGGTAATCAATCGCGAGCCAATTGCTGAATACTGTTGGGATAATGCATTGTTAAAATGATGATGAAACTGATTCATGTAGGAATAAGAATTTTCATAATCACCCATTTCGGCATGAACTTCAGAAAGATGTAATAATGTCTTACTTACATACGATACATCTTTGTGAGCTGAAAAGTCGGCAAGGGCATTATTTGCCAGAATTAATGCTGAGTTCAATTGATTGCTGTGAGTAGCAATTCTGCTTTTATTTAGGTTTAGTAACCCATTAAAAAAGTGCAAATCAATTTCATCAAACTCACTTTGGCGTGTATTCATTAGAGTCAACGCTTTTTCGTGTTCACCTAAATCAACCATTAACTCGGTAAGTAAAATGGTATACTGTAAATCAATAATCTCATTAACATTTTCGAAATTATTGAGTTGTGCTTCGAGTTTTTCGTACTCTTGAAAAGCACGTACCGTATCGCCACTGTTTAAGTAAAGTACAGCTAAATCGTAATTGGGAATCCAGCGATTTCGATCATTAGGATAGTTCTCGTAAGCAGAACGAAGTAGGGGTTCAGCAAAAGATGGTAGCTGAATATCAAAATAGGTTTTACCTAAGTGATAATTAGTATGAAAAGTTTCGCTGGTAATACCGGAAACCGAACTCATAGTAAAAGCTGCTGAATATTCATCAAATGCCTCTTCAAAATCTCCCAATTCGGAATACACAGCGCCCAATTCGCTATGTGCATATATAATTTTTATAGGATCTTCTATCGCACGCGCATGTTCTAAAGTAAGTTGGATGTAATCTAGTGCACGTTCTAAATCTTCGAATCTGAGAAAACGATAAATCTGACGCGCTCGCTCATACTTTTCCGCTAAGTCGATTGCGCCTTGGTAAGCTGTAACTTGTTGTGTAATAAAGTCTTCTTTTGGAAGATCTGGTATTGCTTGGGCATTAATGAAACCGTTAGCTAGAAACGAAAACAATACAATGCCTGCAATTTTATTAAATCGCCGATTAAAATCTGTCACCTAAAACTATTTTGTCAAACTCCTGCTAGAAAATGCCTCAAATAATTTTGCTGTGCAAATAAACTTCGCATGATCATGCGGTGTTTATTTAATTTGAAAGTTTAAATTGCTTTTCGATTTACTTTGCAATAATTACACGCACATTTAATAATTAAATATCGAAATATGCATACGTTAAAAAAGCTTTCTACAGCTTTAGTTTTTATCTGTATGCTTTCGACAACTGCTTTTACGCAACAGGTATCGATTAATTTCGCCGGTGGACATCTTTCTAACGGCGAAATATCACTCACCTTTACCAGCGGCGAAGCAGTCTCGGGAGCTTTCTCATCCGATGAGCTTACCCTCTCTTCAGGCTTCAGCTTGATCAGTTCGGGACTTATTACATCTGATGAAGTAGTTAATAACGACATTCCCTCAACATTTGGGATCAGTCAAAATTATCCAAACCCATTTAATCCGTCTACAAATATTGAGTATATGCTACCAAAAAGTGCGGATTTACGCATTGAGGTCTATAACTCAATCGGGATGAAAGTAGCCGTATTGGTTGACCAACAACAGTCAGCCGGCTATCACACAATACGCTTTAATGCATCTTCCTATTCAAGCGGAATGTATTTCTATCGTTTAGTGGCAGATGGGAATGTTATCGAAACCAAAAAAATGCTATTGATCAAATAACCCGAGAAAAATGAAAAAATTAAACACTTTACTATTTATTACTCTATTGCTTTCGTTGTTTGGGATGGAAGCATACGCACAAGTACCGCAAGGTTTTAACTTTCAAGCGGTTGCAGCCGGGGCCGATGGCACACCCATTGCAGATCAAGACATCAGTGTACAAATCGAAATTGTTAAAGGAACGGATGAAGGAGACATCGTTTATACAGAAACACACTTGGTTTCTACGAATGTAGTTGGGTTGTTTCAACTCACAATTGGGCAAGGTACTGCAGCAGAAGGAAACGATTTCACAGCCATCGACTGGGGATCGGATAACTATTTCGTAGGATTGGGCATCGACATTACAAATACCGGGAATTTTGTGAGTTTAGGTAAAACCAAACTACTCTCTGTACCATACGCTCTTTTAGCACAAGATGTGGTAAATGGGAGTGGTACTGGTGGCGAGATTATTACAGAATTAAATCTTGATGCATCTGTTGATACTGCGTTTACTGTAAAAATTTCAGGTGATGAAGGGAGTGTAAACAACTCTGCTATAATTGGTGAAGCATCAACATTTGGATCAAACGTAGGTGTTGAGGGTAAAGCATATTCGCAGGCGGGAAGCGACGCATTTCAGGTTGGAACCTATGGTGAGGTAGGAGGAAGTGGAACAGGAACCCATATAGCGGTTTTTGGCTCTGCAATAAACGACGAAGGAAGTGGTGGGCGCCGATATGGTTTATATGGACAAGCCAGATCCGAAGGAAGAGAAAATATTGGTGGATTTGGTATAGGTCTTGGACATGGAGATGGTGAAATTGTATTGCGCGGCGATGAATTTGCTGGTGGTGAATTCAATATTGGTGGTTTTAATATTGGTATGATCGGATTTGCTAGACAAAATTTAAACGGGAATATTGGTGTACGAGGATATGTATATGGCGAGGATGGAGCCCGGTCGAATCGAGCATTACAAGCGGAAGCAAGAACTACCGCTGAAGGTACAAACATTGGGTTGCAGGCTTTAGTAAGTGGCTCTTTCAACGAGAACATAGGTATAGAAGTTGATGTTTTCGATGAGACTGATGCTAAGAATCTTGGAGCTGTTTTAAATGTTGGTGGAAGTTCTGTATCAAATGTTGGGCTTATTGTAAATGCTGATACAGCTGCAATGTTAAACGGAACAACAGTAATCAACGGCGACCTTACAGTAAATGGAAATATCAATGGTGAAGGTGGTGGCTCTGCAAATGGATCTACCTTAGATTCATTGTTCTTTGCTACCCCTCCGGAAAACGAATTCCAGCGAAATACCTTCATCTACCCTGGATATCAACGTTATACCGATCAAGACGGGAATTTCTCGGTATTAACTCGTGGTGTACTTCAGTATGGCAATTATAACGATGCCGGAGTGTACAACTGGTACAACAAAGGTGGCATGCAAGTGGCGTCAGAAAATTACCCGAATGGCGAACAGGCTGCAGGCATAACACCGGGTCGCCTGTATATGGATATCTTCCAAAACGAAAGTTTCTACGAAACCGTAAATCTTGGAACAACAAGTGCAGCTGAAGGTGGGCGAACTTATTTCAATATGTCTTCATTAGCTAAAAAAGAAGCTGATGGTGGTAATTTATTCTCGATAAACATCGTAAATGATCCAAATGGAAACGATCCGAGTGGTGAAGCTGCAGAGCTATTCGCTTGGGGCGAATCTTCGCCAAATATTCAAATGGGTGGTATGCAATGGGAAAATGCTGATCATGCCTATTTCCAATTGTACGGATCAACCCAGAATGGCGATGGGTGGTACCATAATAATTATTTTATGGGAATTGGTTCGGATGGAACTCATGAATGGACAAATGCTTCCTTTATGAAAACCGATATAGCAAACCAAAGCTCGGAAGAAACAATTTTTATTGATGGAAACTCAGGTACCATTCGAGCTGCAGGCTTGGAGATCCAAGGTGATTTATCCGACGACCAAAAATTCTACATTGGCAATGGAAGTATTAGTGGTGGACAAGAATCCTACACCAATGGATTTGTACTTAATCACAATGCAAGTGGTGGTTCTGTTTTTGAAATGTACAGTGGTGGAAATGTAACGGTAGGCATCTTCAGTTCTGGAAATGCAAATTTTGCAGGCACGGTAACTCAGTCTTCCGATCTCCGCCTTAAAACCAACGTTTCAACAATATCAAACGCGCTGGAAAACACACTGGCACTTCGTGGTGTAAGTTATACTTGGAAAGATGCAAACAAAACCCAAGCGACTCAAATTGGCGTGATTGCACAGGAAGTAGAAGAAATCTATCCTGAGTTAGTGAGAACTGATGATGAAGGCATGAAATCCGTGAATTATACTCAGATGGTTGCTGTACTTATCGAGGCAGTAAAAGAACTAAACGCTAAAATAGATGTGCTCGAATCAAAGAATACCGAGCTTCGTGCACAGGTTGATGACATCGAAACCATGAAGGCACAAATCAATCAATTAATGACATTGATTTCAGGTGCTCAATCATCAGAAACTCCACATTCTGCTGATAAATAAGTATCTTTTTACTTGTTAAAATGGAACCCTGACGGTGATTCATCGTTAGGGTTTTTTATGTCCTATATAATCAATTGAACAAGAATGAGCGCAACGCTTTCACTTATTGCCATCAATGTAGCGGTTTCGGTAGCAGCCTTTAATTCTCAAAAAGTGATGGAAATCGGGATGTTTATGCCTTACCGCGCCGTTCGGCAGAAAACATGGTACGAATTGATTAGTTCCGGATTTTTGCACGGTGGAATCACACATCTGGCGTTTAATATGATTACGCTCTTCTTCTTTGGTCCGATTTTAGAACAAGCCATCGGCGAAGTACATTTTCTGATCCTTTATTTTACAGGATTATTAGCATCTTCAGTGCCGTCGCTTATCAAACATAAAGACAATCCACAGTATGCCACAATTGGTGCGTCCGGCGCTGTTGAAGCGGTGCTTTTTGCTTTTATCGTTATCTTTCCATTCGAAAAGATCTACTTATTCTTTATCCCGATTGGCATCCCGGCCATCATTTTTGGAGCACTTTTTGTAGCGTACAGTATTTGGGCCAGCAAGAAAGAAGGGAAGATTAATCACGAAGCGCATATAGGAGGCGCAGTTTGGGGATTAATCTATATGTTCGCTTTCGTGCCTAACACCATCGACCATTTCCTTACGGTTTTCGGATTTTATGGGTGATCAAAACGTGAGGTGAATTCATGAATTCAAACATCCCAAATCTACTTCACACTACATAGAAATAAAATGTGTGCTGATTGTCGTCTTCTGTGTACCAACTGTCGTGTACCGTAAGGTGAATTCATGAATTCAAACATCCCAAATCTACTTCAAACGATATAGAAATAAAATGTGTGCTGATTGCCGTCTTCTGTGTACCAACTGTCGTGTACCGTAAGGTGAATTCATGAATTAAAACATCCCAAATCTACTTCAAACGATATAGAAATAAAATGTGTGCTGATTGCCGTCTTCTGTGTACCAACTGTCGTGTACCGTAAGGTGAATTCATGAATTCACCCTACGGTATATATAAAACCGATATTTCACCCGTTATTGGTGCGGAATTCCTTCATGAATTCAACCAATGCAACCACACTTTCGCGTGGGCAGGCATTATAAATACTCGCTCGAACTCCACCCACGCTACGATGTCCTTTTAATGCATCGAGATGTTGTTCCTTTGCTTCGGATATGAACTTCGCTTCAAGCTCTTCGTTTCCTAATCGAAAACAAACATTCATATTCGATCGTGAGCTATGTTCAGCGGTGCCGCGATAGAAATCATCGGCGTCAATTTCGTTGTAAAGCAGTGCGGCTTTTTCCTCGTTAAATGTTTTGAAATACTCTAGGCCACCTTTTTCTTGAATCCATTCGAGCACCAAGCCAACCATATACACCGCAAAAACCGGTGGTGTATGAAACATTTTACCGGCATGGGTTTTATAGTTCAGAATGGTAGGAATATCAGTTTTAGTCGATGAAGCCAAAAATTCTTTTTTGATGATTACAATAGTAACCCCGGCCGGACCAAGGTTTTTTTGTGCACCGGCATAAATCATACCATATCGCGATAAATCTAACGGTCGGGATAAGAAATCAGAGGAAGCATCACAAATCAACGGAACACCGTTTGTTTTAGGCTCGCTTGGAAATTGAGTTCCGAAAATGGTGTTGTTAGATGTGTAGTGAACATATTTTGCCCCATTTGTGAGGTTTAATTCCTCATTATTAGGCACACGACTAAAATTGGAATCAGAACTTGAGAAGGCTTCATTCACAGAGCCAAATAATTTGGCCTCCTTTATCGCTTTGGTACTCCAAGTTCCTGTGTTGATGTAATCAGCGGTTTCTCCTTCCGATAAGAAATTAAAGGGAGCCATCATAAACTGCGAGCTGGCACCGCCTTGTAAAAACATCACTTCGAAATCATCGCCTAAACCTAAAATTTCGATGAGTCGGGCACGTGCTTGGGCATCAACATCTACATAATCAGCACCGCGGTGCGATTTTTCAATAATTGAAGTTCCGGTTCCTTTGTAATCGACAAGTTCTTCTTGTGCTTTTTGGAGTACTTCAAGCGGCAGGATTGCCGGACCTGCACTAAAATTGTGAATTCTGTTCATTGAGTAATTATGATGAGTGATTGCTTTGTGAGAATGAGTTTAAAAAGTATGAATTAAAAAACCGGATTTCAGCTTTGGTTCGAACCAAGTTGATTTCGGGGGCATAAGTTGGCCGGCATCAGAAACATCAACTAGTTCTTGAATTCCGGTTGGGTACAAACTAATTGCCATTTCTGCCGATTTTCCATCAACCAGTTTTTCTAATTGTTTGGTGCCATGAATACCTCCCACAAATGAAATATTCTTATCGGTGCGCTGATCGGAAATCCCCAACATAGGTTTCAGAATAAATTCCTGTAAGCGAGCAACATCCAGTTGTGAGGCAACATCAGATGCTTTAGAAGCTGGTAAATCCAGCGAAAACCAACCACCATCCATATATAAACAAACGGTACCCGGTTGAGTTGGAACTGCGTTTTGAGTTGGTTGTAGATCAAACGATGCATTCAAATCCGACAGAAAAGAATCAGGCAGTTGATAAATAATTCGATTGTAAGCTAAGATTCGCACCTCTTCAATCGGAAATAGTACTGCGGGGAAAAATGCTGCCTCGGGATATTTCCCCAGATCAACTTCCTTAGCTGCTCGCGATGCACTTGCGCATCTATGATGGCCATCAGCGATATAAACATTGGGAATGCTATCAAATAACTTTGACACATTTTGCGAACTTTCGGAATCCATTCTCCAAATTCGATGAATAACCGAATGATCGTCTTCCACCTCATATAATGGGTGAGTTTCAGTTACTTGATCGGTGAGATTTTGAAGAGCTTCTGTCGTTCGAAAGGTCATCATTACCGGTTCGGCGTGGGCTTTTTGGGTGACCAAATGTTTAGTTCGGTCGTTTTCTTTATCCGGACGTGTATTTTCGTGTTTTAAGATAATTCCGGCATCATAATCGTCCACGGAAACACAACCAAACAGTCCGGTTTTGGTGTGCCCTTCCCAAACCAATTGATAGATATATATCGACGGCTCATCATCTTGGAGAAATCGATCGGATTCTAGAAAATTCGTTAAGGTTCTTGCACCGGATTGATAGACGGCGTCATCATAAATAGAAGTCGTTTCCGGTAGATTAATTTCTGGACGAACCACGCGTAAAAAAGAAAAACTATTACCTGCTGCTTGCTTACGTGCTTCATCAGTCTCAATAACATCGTACGGTACGCTAATTATCTCCTGAACAGATTCAGGAGTTGGTCGCCACGCTTTAAAAGGTCTTAAAACAGCCATATATTCTTCTTTTAAATGATTTAAACAAGGTAAAGAAAAAAGAACTTTATTAAGTTTAAATCACTATCAAAAGTGGACGGAAAACTTTAAAAACTAAAAGCACTATGAACGAAGGTTCGTTAAACAAAGATCAACAAGACCAACTACTATTTATGATGCTGATTCAGCAGCATCAACAAATTGGAATGATGGGCTTAGGAAAACTGAAAAACCCGGCTACAGATTCCATCGAACGGGATCTTGCCTCGGCAAAATATGCTATCGATACCCTTTCGGTTATCGAAAGATATACCGAGGGAAATCTCCCCAAAGAATTGAAAAGCTTTTTGGATCAAACGCTGACTACTCTGCGATTGAATTATGCCGATGAAGCTTCGAAAGATAGCGAAGGTGATAGCGGAGATAATGCAGAAGCGAATTCAGAATCTACTGATTCATAATCGTGCCTAAATCAATTTCAGCTGCCGGTGGGGTAGTTTTCGATATAAGAGACAACCGACCGGTGGTTTTACTTATCTATCGGAATAAAGTATGGGATATTCCAAAAGGGAAGTTGGAGAAGGGAGAATCGATTGCTATGTGTGCAGCCCGTGAAGTTGCAGAAGAAACCGGCACAGAACTTCCTATTATAGTTTCTGAGCTCGGAACAACTTATCACGAATACGAGCAGAAAAAGAAACTCTACGGTAAAACTACCTATTGGTATGCCATGGTATTTCCAAGAGCTCAGGAATTGACTCCGCAAACCGAGGAAGGGATCGAGCAGATCGAATGGGTTGCATTAGATGAAGCCATTAAAAAAGTAGGATTCGAAAACCTTGAAGAAGTGTTAGTTCGATTTAAAAATTGGTTTCAGAATTAGTTGCATAAAAAAAGCCCACTCGATTGAGCGGGCTTTAACAACTGATTAATCAGAATAAATTAGTTTTGCAGACGGAATACAATTGGAAGTGAGTACTGAACACGTACCGGACGACCACGTTGCATACCAGGTGTAAACTTGGCTTGTTTTACTGCTTCAAGTGCTGCTTCGTCGCAACCACCGCCGATTCCACGAATCACACGAGGGTTTTCAACTTCGCCACGCTCGTTTACAATAAACTGCACGGTTACACGACCTTCGATTCCGGCACGACGTGCCATCTCAGGATACTTTACTTTTCTTTGAAGTTCACCTAAACCGCCTTGAAGTACAGGCATGTTTTCAACCACAACGAAGAAATCTTCTTCTTCCTCTTCTTGTGGCGGTGGTGGTGGTGGAAGATCCATTGGACCGTCAAGATCGAACTCAAGGTCAAGATCAACTACATCATCTTCAATAATCTCGTCATTTGGAACCTCTACAGGAACCGGTGGACGAGGAGGTGGTGGAGGGGTTTCCACTTGCTTAGTTTGAATAACTTCTTCCATCACCACTTCCTCTTGAAGTTCGATCGGTGGTGGTGCTGGTGGTTCGCTGTACAGGTTAACGCGAACAAGTCCAATCATAAATAGTAATGCTACAATAAGACCGAATTGAAGAGTGATATTGTATGATCTCCTCAAGTCTGCCTTCGCGCTTTTGCGTTCGTTAGTCATATTCTGATCTTGATTAATTTATAGGAACTAAAAAGAACGGGATTTTTTTAAAAGCTCGCAAGTAATTAATCCCATTATTACATTAAGTAACGATTCTAACTCAGTTTTAGTTTTTGATCAGTTTGTGATCCTAAAAACAACGGTTTGAGTCATGCGTACGTTTACTGTTTTATCGTTTTGGATGCCGGGCGAAAACTTCATTTTATTAAGAACTCTGAGCACCTCTTCGTCGCAACCGCCACCAATTCCCCTAAGTATTTGAGGGTTTTTAACAGCGCCAAGTTTATCAACTGTAAACTGAACGATTACCTTTCCTTCTATCGCAGCTCTTTTCGCCATTTCAGGATACTTGAGTTCCGAATAAAGAGCTTTCATACCGCCAATCATGATTGGCATCACTTCTAAACCCCAAGTGTCAACTATGTCGTTGTTAATATTCTCCGCTTGCTTTGGTGGCAAAGCGATGCGTGACTCGTTGATTTCGAAATCCGGAAATTGAATGTCTAAGTCTTCAATGGGTTCATTGTCGGCCACTTCGATTGGAACGTATGGTTTTGGTGGTGCTGCTTTAATTTCATTTGTGTTTGGTATATTTATTATTTCCGGGTGATCGGTATGAATAATGGGCCCGATATTTTCACTTGTTACGCGATCCATGGGGATTTTAGTTAGTGCCAGGAAGAATAGTAATGAAAGTGCCAAACTCGTTTGAAAGTAGAGGAGGTAATTACGTTTTAGATTTGAATGCGATTTCATAGTCATGATGCCCTGAGTTTTATTAGTGGTGACATCATTAAAAATAGAAGAGCAACGCTGCGTTGTTATCGCATTATTATGCAAGTATGCATTTAAGACGATTTCTTTTTCAGGATGAAGTGAAGGGCAATAACTGCAGCAACCGACCCTAAAGCATCCGCAATAAAATCATAAAGTTCGGGACTACGATTTGTGGGCAAAATTAATTGCAGTATTTCTACTAGTAATCCATAAAATAATCCGAGGAAAAAAATCATCCATAAACTAGGAGAATTTTTACTTCGTACTGCTTTTACCAATCCGAACAAAAAGGTCCATACCGCAAAGGCACCAAAATGAGCGAGTTTATCGTAAGCCAGAATATTGATACTGGCAAGTTTCTCTGCAGGATACAGAGTGCCATATAATATGGTAACTGTTGCGATAATAAATAATACCAGGATCGACTTTGGATATTTAAGAAAAAAACGCACTAAATAATGTCTAAGGGTTCAGGTGAATTATTTCCCATTTCGAAAGCAGTTTCCACTTTATTTTTACCATCGAGCAATGCTTTTATACATGCTAAGGGTTCATTTTTTAGATTCATCCAGAAAGCGCTGACTTTACCGGCAAGTACATCCCCAAAACCTGCACGGGCGAACATTCGCGTATCGTAATTGGTAACAAATGCTTCCCCATCTTTTGTGGCTATAATACCTGGATATCCTTTTGATAACACGGTGATGCCGAAAGATTTTGCGAACGCACAAACCTGAATCATTCGATCGAAGTTATCGCTCAGCGAGTCACTATTCGGTAATAAGCGCGATAATTCACCGGGGTGAGGAGTTAAAATCCATTGTGCTTTATCGGGTTTCTGTTTGATGAAGTCTTCATCCAATGCAAAAAGAGCATCTGCATCGATCACAGCATTTCCAGTAAAAGTAGCTAGCACAGTTCGAATAAATTCAATGGTTTCGGGTTCCCTTCCTAAACCGGGGCCGATTAAAATAGTTCCGCGCTTTTCAGTAAGTATGTTTAAAACCTGATCAATATGTGCACTTGTAAAGTGTTTATCGTCAGAATCACCAACCGGTTTTTTGATGATCTGTATCAACGTTTTTTCGTACACATCCAGCTGAGCCTTTGGCGTGATAACCGTCACAGCCCCTAATTCTTGAGCCCAGGCACTTTTTGAGGCTAGTATTGCGGCTCCGGTAAGTCCTTCAGATCCGGCGATCACATACAAAATACCTTCCGCGTATTTATGTTCTCGGGGTCTCTTTTTTTGTGTGAAGGAGTCAACCCAGCTTTCATCAACAAGATATCCTGCATGTTCCCTGTATTTATTGGGGAAGGGGAGATCGCAAAGTATAACTTCACCGGAAACTGCTTTCCCATCATTCAAAAAACTGCCGGCTTTTAGAGCTCCAAAACTCAAAGTAAAATCAGCTTGAATCGCAGTTCCCAATATTCGCCCGTTGTCGGCTGATAAACCAGAAGGGATATCGAGAGCAAAAACCGTTGCTTTAGATTTATTTACCGAACTGATAATCGCATCGATTGGGGATCGAACTTGTAAATTCAAACCGGTTCCAAAAATTCCATCTACAATCACATCGAAGTCGGAAATTGAGCGCTGACCTAAGGTATCTAAAAAGCTTATTTCCGCATCAAGTTTATTCAGTAAATCGTAGTTCTTTTGTGCATCGGGAGATAAGTCGTCATCCCCAAAACAAAGATAAAAACTACACTTGTAGCCTTGCTGAGAAAGCAGCCGGCCCACCACAAATGCATCGCCGGCGTTATTTCCTTTCCCACACACCAATAACATCTTCGATTCGCTCGAAGTATGTTGTATGATGAAATCAGCTGCTCGTGTACCGGCAACCTCCATTAATGTAAAACCATTAATCCCAAACTCAGAAATCGTACGCTTATCCATGCGTCGATTCTGCTCTGCCGATGTGATATGGAAAGGATAGGGGACGTTCATCCAACTAGTACGACTTAGCGAATAACACTTTTTGTTGCGATGGATTTCCGGAAACCATGCATTTGCCCGGAGTTCCTTCGGTTAGCGGGATGCAGCGAATGGTTGCTTTCGTTTCGTTTTTGATGCGTTCTTCGGTCTCCGATGTGCCATCCCAATGAGCGTAAATAAATCCGCCTTTTTCGTCCAGCACTTGCTTGAACTCGTCGTAGGTTTCCACTTCCGATGTCATTTCATCTTGACGTTTTTTGGCCGTTTCAAACAAATCGTTTTGAATTACATTCAACAAATCCTTGATTCGTGAACCAATTCCTTCACGTGATTCAATGTTTTTGTTTAGAGTATCTCGGCGGGCAAGTTCAACATTGCCGTTTTTAACATCGCGAGGGCCAATTGCAATTCGTAAAGGAATGCCACGAGCTTCGTGCTCGGCAAATTTAAAGCCCGGTTTGAAATTGTCGCGATCATCCAGCTTTACTCGGATTCCCAACGCTTTCAACTCATTATATATAGCATCGCCATATTCTAGCACTACTTCACGCTCTTCATCTTTTCGATAGATAGGAACGATCACCACTTGAGTTGGTGCCAATTTCGGAGGAAGAACCAGACCTTGATCGTCAGAGTGCGTCATAATAAGTCCGCCAATTAATCGGGTAGAAACTCCCCAGCTTGTAGCCCAAACCAGTTTGTGATCTCCGTCTTTATCCTGGAATTTCACATCAAAAGCCTTGGCAAAATTCTGTCCTAAAAAGTGGGAAGTACCGGCTTGAAGCGCTTTGCCATCTTGCATTAATGCTTCGATGCAATATGTGTCGATAGCACCGGCAAAGCGTTCGCTCTCGGTTTTTACACCGGTTACAACGGGCATGGCCATGAACTCTTCGGCAAAAGTGCGATACACTTCCAGCATTTGCTTGGTCTCAGCTACCGCTTCTTCTTCGGTGGCGTGCGCGGTGTGACCTTCTTGCCATAAAAACTCCATGGTCCGCAAAAAGAGGCGCGTACGCATTTCCCAACGTACTACATTCGCCCACTGATTTACCAGGATCGGAAGATCTCGGTACGATTGAATCCAATTTCGGTAAGTATCCCAAATTATGGTTTCTGAAGTTGGTCGTACGATTAGTTCTTCGTCTAATTTTGATTCAGGATCAACTTCTACGCCACCATCAACGGCCTTAAGGCGCGAATGGGTAACAACGGCACATTCTTTGGCGAAACCTTCAACGTGTTGCGCTTCTTTGGATAAGAAAGATTTTGGGATGAACAATGGGAAATAGGCGTTTTCATGCCCGGTGTCTTTGAACATCTGATCTAACCCGCGCTGCATGTTTTCCCACAAAGCCATTCCGGTTGGGCGAATTACCATGCATCCACGAACAGGCGAATGTTCAGCCAGCTGAGCCTCTCTTACTACATCTAAATACCATTGAGAATAATCGTTTTCTCTTTTTGTGATTTTTTGCGCCATTATTGATCTGAATCTTAAGATTTTGGAGAAAAATGAAGGTAAGGAACTTAAAAATTAGATTGGGCAGAATTACTGAAAAAAGTACTTACAGAAAAGTTAGGAAGTGCGTATATTTAGTGCTCTTTGCGAAATGCATGGCGTGGTAGCTCAGATGGTTAGAGCGCACGACTCATAATCGTGAGGTCGGCGGTTCAATTCCGCCCCACGCTACATTAACATTTTAAGCCTGGTTCAATGAAATGAGCTGGGCTTTTTTTGTGCTTGTAGCAAAATGAGTTGCCAGTAATCTCAACGCTTAATCATCAATCGACCACGAGAAAGTTGAGGGAAACTCGAACATGGAAGATTTGGTAAACGCATACAATGTATTTGTTGGATAACTGTAGATTAATCTTGACTGACTTGCCATATTTCTGGTTATTTGACTAGTGATATCCAGGTTTTGAATAATCTTTTTTGATTCAATATCCCAAACACTCAGCATAGTGTTATAATTATGTTGTCTAGATAAAGAGTAAAAATTTCGGTTTTGAGCATTATAAAAACCGTGAAAATTGTTATGACCATAGGCAGGATTATCACTGATATATTGGTATTCAAGGCTAGTTAAGTCAAGGTGATAAAGCCCGAAATATTTCGATCGGAGTAACATTTCGTTATTCCCAAAAAACACATCAGGTAAAATCTGGAGGGAGTCGATTTTATCTGAACTTGAGTAGATTATAGAATGATCAGACGTTCGATAGATATCATAATACTCATGCGCATAAGTGTAGGCGAATAAATGCTCTTTATCCGGCGCAAAGAATATTCGTGGTTCCGGTGTTTCCAAAATTCCAATTTGGGTTTCTGATTTTAGATCGAATAAAGAAAGATAGTGGCGTGTATTATACATGTAGGCAATACTATTATCGTCAACATGTAACATGTAAGAATTAAGTAAAGCGTCAGGGCGCTCAATTATCTGTTCGGTATTGGTATTCAGGTCCATTAACAATAAACCTTCCGGCTGATTTGCATACAAGGTATTTGTTGATTCCAAATACTCTAGCGTATAGGAAGCAGTATCACCGCTAAAACTATGGGTGACAGTTCCGGTTTCTAAACTCATAACCGTAGGTGTTCCTATATGAGGTTCTTCAGGTGATAAATTTAGGAATGCGAGAGACTTGCCATTATTAACTATGAAGAGCATGTCATGGTTAATCTCGGTGGATAAATTAGTACGAACGGGTTCTCCAAAGATCACTTCACTACGTAAAATAGTGGAAAAAGGAGCAGAAGAAACCCCATACAATCGATTATGAACATTCATATTATACGGCGCCAAACTACCTTCAATTTCATTTAATTGAACAATGGTTATTCCTGAATGATGAGTTTTTTGACGCTTGGCAAATGTTTCTCCAGTAATTAAAGATTCAAGTACAATTAGTATTGAGTCAGATTTAGATTCAATATCGGTTTCAATCTCAACCATCAAACGGTTTGTGTCGTCGTTTATTAAATCTACCCTAGCTACCGGTCTCACACCATTTTGCCCAATAGATAGTACAGATACTGGCGACTGAGTAAAGTTATCAGTAGCGAAAATTTTATACTCGGTTATAGCTAGTAGGTCAACAGGGGTCGGATCAGTATAGGTGGAGTCAGATAAGGAAAGTCGGGCGATTTCCTCAATAGAACCTTCGACACTGCGCATAATGACAATTTCTGCATCATCTGCAAACAGTTGATGATGCCAGTAAAGAGTTACCTTATTATCTGCATCTACAGAGGCATCGAATTCATTGATATTTTGATGATGATATATCTCTAACTTAGTTGAACTGAGTGAATCTCCATCTGTGTTTATAAAGTAATTATAAATGCGCAGTTGTTCATTTATATAGTAGGGATCTGGTTTATAACTAAGAGAATCTAGTTCTTTTGGTAGATCTGAAAGTAAGAAATAGGATTCCAGAGTAGGATCAAGTCGTTCAATTCGAGTGCGGCTATATATCGTAGATGGTAATTCCCAGATGAGTTTATATGACAGATTATCTGGATTAAATTCTAAGGTTGGGGAATTCGGAGCTGGTACTAAATACTCTAAAGATTCCGGATCGTTTGGGTTATCCGCTGAAAAAGTAGGCGTTTGCTTACATGCTGTGCAAAAAATCAGAAAGGTTAGTATAAGTAGTTGGAGTAATTGCATTAAAAACTCCTTTTAAATTGGATCGACGCTACAGGCACTCCATACTTTTGTTGATAAGTAAGTCGGATTTTGTTTTTGTCTCGTTTCTTTATTAATCCATATCCTCGTTTCGGTTTTTGAAATCCTCGGTAAGTTGTAAATGCATAAAACAATCCGGTTGCAATAATACTGGTATTCAATTTGATTCTTCGTTCATCAATCCGATCAATTTGAGCATCAATATCGCTTCTTAATTGTGTGAATCGATCTGCGCGCGTTTCATTATCGTACTTGAGTACAAGTTCATCATAATTATTTTGAGCCCTTTCATAGGATCGATTCTGAACCCATACATTAAATACCAAGATTGATGTAGCCATCCAAGTTGTTGCTGCTTTACCAACTTCGCCATTAGCGTAATAACCAAAACCGGGTAATATTCTAAACGGTTTAATTATTTGATTGGGATCTTCGTTGAAACGAAAGATCTCATTATATTTTGCTTGGCGAACAATTAATTCCTTTTCCAGAACACCCCTTTTCGGATGAACGATCTTCATCTCATAAACTCCTGGGTTAAGCATTCCGCTTACTAAACCTGTTCCTAAATAAGTATTGTTTATATAAATCTCAGATTGTTCATCGGTATAAATGGAGAGATTACGATAATTACGTACAATACTAAGCGAGGATTTATCCGGGAATTCATCAAAATCGATAACAGGGCGAATTTCAAATACCTGATCTTCCTGAATCAAGATGATGTCTTCGAAATCGTTCATCCCTTCCCATATCAAACGCACATGATTGAAGCCTACCTCAGCAGGGATTTTATCATTCCGTTTATACAACGCTACATTTTCATAATCGTGATTTAGAACTAGATAGAAATTGTCAAGGTTGGTAGTAACCTGGATATATCCTTGTTGAGCATCAAGTGAAAATGGTAGAACGATAAAAACGAATAATAAAAAGCGCATTACCGAATCTAACAATAATCAGAATAAAGTAAAGAGGTTAACGCTAGAGTATATCGGGTAGAGTCAAATTACTCCCCAAAATCTTCCCATCCCCACGATGGTTCCGGCGTTTCAACTTCATGGGTTAAATCGAACTCAATGGTAAAAACACTTGGGCGGCCAATGCGGCGAAGATTGTACGAATACACACTGTCGTTTAAGGTAACCCACCACACATTCGAAAAGGCGTAAGGGATATTATCCAACGTTTCTTGGTCAGCAGGAAACAGCTGCATGTTCGCGGTTCCTGCATTAGTTGAGGTTCCACCATACATCGTAACCTCATCGTCGCTTCCATCTTCCATGCGGTGATCGTGCTTCAATTCGATTCTATTGTCTTCTTTGCTGGTAAAAATCCAAGTTCGAGAAAGGTTATCACCCACATTAAAGGGGACTAAAATTTGATCTTCATCGCACGAAAGAACGTGCATCACCAGTTTTTTCCCGGCAAAACCTTCAACGGGATCGGTAACTAATTCTCCTTCAAATGATTTCCCGCAAAGGGAAGAGAGTTGTTCCCAAAACTGTTTCGACCCGGCGTTTTCGTCGATGACAGTAGTTTCTTTATGATTAGTATCAGGTGTGTTGGTACATGAAGTGAGCAACGCAATGCAAAGAACGAAAGCGAACGATTTAATCATCGGAATTTGTGGATTTATTTAGGGAAAGTAGATGCTGACATGATAGCATAATTTCAGTTCGAAAAAATTCTGTTGAATGGGCTCTCGGTTGAGAAAATTGCGACGTCTTTTTCGCGAAAAAGGGAGGGGAAGAAAGCAAAGAAAGTGTTGCCCATAAAAAAAGCCGACCACAACTCAATGTTGGTCGGCTAATATCATCTACAGACGGCTATTACCCCATTTGCACTTCCAAGCTAAGTGATTGAAACGCCTTGCTCAATGGTGGGTTTTATGTAATTTAACTACGTATAATTACGTAGTCGTTTTTTAAAGGAGGATAATTAGACCAAATGCTTGTTTTCCAAAGCGTATCGAACGAGGGCGGGAGTGTTCTTGAGGCCTAGTTTTTTGAGAAGATTGGTGCGATGTTTATCCACCGTACGCGGACTTATAAAAAGCTTTTTTGCAATTTCGGTACTGGTGAGCCCTTCTACTAAATGCCCAAGTACTTCACGCTCGCGAACTGTTATGTGCTTTTTGGTTTTTCGCATTTTGGCGAGTCGCATGTATTCACGAGTCATCATGTGCGAAAATTGCTTACCAAGGAAGTTATCGCCACTGGAGATTTTGGTAGCAGCGTCGATGAGTTCGATTCGATGCGCTGATTTGAGGAGCAATCCCTGAGCTCCGGAATCCAGAAATTGATTAAGAACCGCATCAGAATCGGAATCTGTAAGCATCAGAATTTTTGCATGAGGAAAACGGGCAATCATTTTATTGGCAAGTTGAATTCCATTGATCTCCGGCATTTCGAAAGAAAGCACGCATAAATCGGGCTGCACACTTTCGAAAGCAGTTAAAATCAGGGCGCCATTATCCACTTCGCTGCACACATCAAAGTCTGCATCACGCAAAATAGAGCTAAGCCCATGGCGAAAAATTTCGTTGCCGTCCGCAACAATCGTTTTGATTGTGCCCATTTGAGACCTCCCCAGGCTCAAAATGAATTACAATTTCCGTAGATGGACAGCCAATGTAGCTAAAAAAAGGCGAATGCCACAAAATATAATTCAGTAATTGGAACCGGTTTCATGGCGATGCTATCAAAAAATCTTAGTAGAAATGCACTCTAACAAGCGATTCGTTATAGAGTTGTGTATTTTCAGCGCCTTTCAACATCGTTATTCACTCGACGATTCATCGAATATTTATCATGACTTTTAAAAGAACACATACTTGTGGCGAGTTGATCGCCAAAAACATTGGTGACGAAGTAATTCTGAATGGCTGGGTTGGCCCACGACGAGATCTTGGCGGTGTTATTTTTATTGACCTTCGTGATCGCTATGGCATAACTCAAATCGTGTTTACCGAAACCGACGTGAATCTGCATGCAAAAGCAGAGAAGTTGCGAGCCGAGTATGTGATCGGAATTAAAGGGAAAGTGATTCCCCGCGGTGATGAGAACAAAAACCCGAATTTGACTACCGGTGAGATCGAAATTGAAGTAACCGAGTTGGAAATTTACTCCGAAGCGGATACACCTCCATTTGAGATTAAAGACGGAATTGCGACCAACGAAGAAACTCGTTTGCGCTATCGCTATTTGGATTTGCGTCGCCCGGAGATGCAAGAAAAACTTATGCTTCGCTCGAAAACCTATCAGGCAGTACGGGCATTTTATCACGCACAAGATTTTGCTGAAGTAGAAACTCCTGTTTTGATGAAAAGCACCCCGGAAGGCGCTCGTGATTATTTGGTGCCAAGCCGTGTAAATCCTGGTAAGTTTTTTGCACTTCCCCAATCGCCACAAACCTACAAGCAGTTGCTGATGGTTTCTGGTTACGATCGCTATTTCCAGATCACAAAGTGTTTCCGTGATGAGGATTTGCGAGCCGATCGACAGCCAGAATTCACTCAGATTGATGTTGAGATGAGTTTTGTGGATGAAGAAGCCATCTTCGAGATGCACGAAGGGTTGATCAAGAATATTTTTAAGGAAACGGTTGGGTTGGATGTCCAAACGCCATTTCCTCGCATGACTTACGACGATGCCATGAGTACCTACGGTTCGGACAAACCGGATATCCGATTTGGTCTCGAGTTTGTTGATTTTTCTGAAATAGTACGCGATGCGGAGTTCAAAGTGTTTTCGAACACGGTAAAAAACGGCGGTGCTGTTGTTGGGATCACGATTCCCGGCCAAGGCGAAATGGGGCGTGGCGCTATCGATCGCTGGACCGAGCGCGTTAAGAAAGAGACCGGCGCTGGCGGCTTGATCTACATCAAAATGCAGGAAAGTGGTGTACTATGCTCGGTTGCTAAATTCCTTACTCCGGAAATTGTGGATCAAATGGTGGAAGCGTCCGATGCCAAAACCGGCGATTTAGTGTTCTTGCTTGCCGGACCCAAACCTTCGGTGCTTGAGCAATTAGGTGCACTGCGCTTGATGGTGGGCGAAGAGTTTAATCTGATCAACAAAGAGGCATTTAACCTGCTTTGGGTTACCGATTTCCCATTGTTGGAGTGGGATGAAGAAAGTCGCCGTTACCACGCGATGCATCATCCGTTTACATCTCCAAAAGACGAAGACATGGACAAGCTGGAATCTGATCCGGCTGCAGTTAAAGCACGAGCCTACGATTTAGTGATGAACGGTTCGGAAATCGGCGGTGGTTCGATTCGTATCCATAACCGAAAGGTGCAAGAGCAGATGTTTAAGTTGCTAGGAATTGGCCAAGAAGAAGCGGAAGAGAAATTCGGATTCTTGCTGGATGCGTTCAAATACGGCGCTCCACCACATGGCGGAATTGCTCTGGGATTAGATCGAATTGTGATGCTGTTAACCGGCGCGGGAAGTTTACGTGATGTGATTGCCTTCCCGAAAAATCAGCGGGCACAAAGCATGATGGATAACTCACCGGCAGAAGTAGAAAGCGATCAGCTTGACGAGTTGCACATCAGCCTAAAGCGTATCGTGAAGTAGTTCATTTTTGCCACGGAATATTTAGCCACGGAAGCACTAAATCACGAAAGTGTTCTTGGTGGAACTTGGTTCTAATATCGGTCTCACGGATTACCCGTCTGACCAATAGTTAATGCCTCTTAAATTGCTAACTGGTCCTTTGTTATACTAAGATTCATCATAGTTAGTGTTTTCGTGATTTTGTAGCATAGAAATTTTTCGGAATGAATTTTTTTCGTGATTTAGCGCTTTAGTGATGTACATTATCACATCGAAAATTAAGAAAACGGAGTACGTGTGAAGACAGCAGGAATTGATGGATGTAAACTGGGTTGGATTTTAATCAGCTTTACTGATGGGGAAGAAAAGTATCAGATCATCGAAAATGATGACGACTTAAAAGCTACTTTCGAATATTACGATCGAATTTTTATCGATATGCCGATTGGGCTGGAAGACGAAGAATACACCCGCGATTGCGATCGCTTACTTCGTAAAGAGCTCGGCGCCGAATATGCGCCCTCGGTTTTCAGTCCGCCTATCCGTCCTGCGTTAGATGCACCAAGCTATGCCGAAGCAAACATGACCAGCTTCGAGTGGACCGAGAAAAAATTATCGCTGCAGTCGTGGAATATCACTCCGAAAATCAAATTGATTGATTCCTTACTCCGGGATAACGACGATTTCAAAACCAAAGTGATGGAAAGTCACCCGGAATTGCTGTTCCAGAAACTGAACGGAGGGATGATCTTCCAGAAGAAAAACCTCAAAAAAGGAATCCGTCATCGTTTAGAGTTACTCCGAAACCAAGAGCCTGTTGCTGATGATTTCTTCCGCGAAATCAAAGAAGAATATCGCCGTTCGGATGTAGGCGAAGACGATATTGTAGATGCCATGGCGCTGGCTTATTACGCCAAACAATCCGAGCAAAAAGGAATCAAAACCATTCCGGCAGAGGTTGAGCATGACTCAAAAGGCTTACCCAAAGCGATTCATTACGTTTAGGGGAAGGGGTCAGAGTGGCAAAGGCACAGAGTTACATAGTTACAAAGTGACAGAGTAAAAAAGTTTAGTATCGCAATAACAAGACGTAAAAAGTCCCCTCTTGAGAGGGGATTTAGGGGTGTGTTTAGTTTTGATAACAATTCCAATTTCGAATTGTATCTGTCCGACGGCTTAAGTCCGACTAACAGATGATTGAATGTGTACTACTTTTCTAAATGGAAGCTGGAAGTTGCCCAAGTTGGAGCTTGTGAATTAGTGTAAGCGTCCGCTTACGCTAGATTGGGGTACTAATTATATGGAAAGCCATTAAAAATTTTCAAAATATATTTACATGCTTCGTCTTCTGTATCAAAAAATTTACGGGTAAGAATTTTTCCTCTATCTGTTTTGTATACTTTCCAAATAGTTTCTTCTTTTACTAAGCTCACACCTTCAGGGATTTTTATATCGTCTAATGAATAAAAACTTGATGGTATATTAGCTAAATTCAATTTTTTAATTAATTCATTCTTATCCATTACTGACCAAAGATTATTCTGCTTTCTTTAAATGAGATCCGAATTTTTCAATATCGAATACATATTACCCTCGTTCCATAGCTCCACTGCAGGGCATTTTCGGGATTTCTGCTCCCATTCCAAGTGGGAACTGGCGCTTGGGAACAAGAGGAAAATCTTGCGATACTGCCAGATTTTTGAAAGAATCTCTGTGGGGGTAAGTCATAGACTTAAAATATCTTGGGGTGAATTATTTTTTATTAAAATTTAAATAAAGAGATGCTATTCCGACAATCCAAAATATAACTATACTCAAAAACATTAATAATGCAGCAGTTTCAGTTGCAACTTCTTTGTCATTTACAATAGCAGGAACCTCAAAGTATAGAATGATTATTGGCACAATTATACTTAAAGGTCCAAAAAACTTGCTGTAATCTTTAATTAAAACTAAAAGTAAACTCTTACCAGAATACTTTTCATACTTACTCTTTGGAAAGATTGTTTTCATAAAACCAATAAATTATTAGTCGTTTTACCCTCTTTCGGTCGCTTCGCTGCGGGACATTTTCAGGAACCTGTCTGTTGACAAAGGCAAGCTCTGCTCCCATTCTAAATGGAAGCTGGAGCTTGTGAACTAGCGCAAGCGTCCGCTTGTGCAATTATAAAGTCCGAAACTAAGTACTTGCCACATTCTAATGTAAGGCTTAGCATTGTGAGGCATTATACTTAAAAACGGAAATAAGTATAAGTAGAAAGTATAAGTTTTTAAATCAGCAACAGGCCTTTTTTGTAAGCTTTGTTTCAATGAATTGGGTAGATGTTTTTACTAGAAGTGTTTATTGCGATCAAGTGGTAGAAAGCCCGGAACATTGGATGTAAAGCAGTGCACGGAATTATTATGGAAATCCGTGATTATTAGAAGCTGAAATTGGATATTAAAAGAAAGCACAAGCGGACGCTTGCGCTAGTGGGGGGGACGCTTGCGCTAGTGAAGAAGAGTTTCGATCAAAATTAAAGGTGCAGTAAGTCAACCAATACCGCCGGCTGGCGGTGAAGAATCTTCACAGTTTGTTCTAACCTACAACTAGTTTGTGAAGACTCATCACTTCGTTCTGAGTGACTAATTTCGAATTGTATCTGTCCGACGGCTTAAGTCCGACTGACAGATGATTGAATGTGTACTACTTTTCTAAATGGAATCTAGGTTTTCTAGACTGTCAACGAATTACATTACATTAAAAAAGTCTCCCTCTCCTGCGAAGGAGAGGGAAAAAGGGTGAGGTCTTAAAAGAATGGAAGCTGGAGCCTGCCATTGCCGGCAGTCAGGCTTCTGGAATGCGTTGCCCAAGCTGGAGCTTGGGAACGAGTGTAATTTTGAATCAAGTCCAGACAGCTAGAATCAGACTCTTCGTTTTTTACATTGTATATAAATTTGGACTAGTTAGGGGTAATCAACTTGAATCTTTGTGCTATTTTTGGTTCGATTTCTACACTATACTCACATTCATGTTGAAATAGTTTAGAGGAAAGAAAAAAAAACTTTTCTAGAGATGTTGTTTTCCCAAAATTTCTTAGAATAAGATTTTCTTTCATTGACAAATATTCAATGCTACATAAGATCAAATATCCCCTAAAAAAACTTTCTGATTTAACTATAACAAAGTTGACTGAACTTATTTCTGAGTATTTTATAGAATTAGCATAATATCGATTTTTAATAATCAATTTCTTTTCATCTAAAGTCAGTGTTGCATTGTTATAGTGTGGATATACTTCAAATAGAAACAAAATTATAACTACTATAAATGATGTAACTGAAATCAACATTACATCTAATGTTAGATAACTAACTAACAAAAGTATTAAGCCTGGAAAAATAAAGGGAAGCGATTGAATAGATCGATCATATAATTTCATTTTTAATGATTTACTAGGGATATCAACTCTAAAATTATTTTTAATTACATACATATTAATAGTGCTAGGTTAATCTTCTTCCATCGCTATGCTACTTGAATTTATTTAGTAGTTCTGCTCCCAATCCAGTGTTGTCCAACAATCATTTTCTACAAAACCAAAGTTAACAGGATTATAGTGAATAATGCCCAAATAAGACTTGATGGAGTTGGTGTTCCATTAGAAAATTTTGGGTAGGTGACAATCGGAGCAGAGCTCCGTGGTAGCATTACGGAGTGGAACTCCGTAACGAGTTTAAAAATTAGAATAGGAAAAATCAGCTTCATGCATATGTAAGTCTTTTAGCATTCTTGACCCTTGTTCAAACCCTCTGAAATCTTGCATCTTGCCTTCTAAATCTTCAAAAGGACTCTTACAACTTAATAGAAAACCAATGAGTTCTTCATTGGTAAACCTCCTCCACCTTTGTTTAAGTTGTTTTTTAGTCATTATTTACTAGTTAAATTATTTATCGGTATTCAGTCCAGTTCCATCGCTATGCTACTCGAATTTATTTAGCAATTCTGCTCCCAATCCAGTCTTGTCAAATAATCACTTTCAACAAAACCACCGTTAACAGGATTATAATGAATAAAGTCCAAACAAGACTTCATTGAGTTTGTATTCCATTATGAAATTTTGGGTTGCTGAATATCAGAGCAGGAGCACTGTGGTAGCACTACGGAGTGGACTCCATAACGAGCTTAAGTCATCCAGAACCGCTGGCTGGAGGTGAAGGATCTACACAGTTTGTTCTAACCTATAACTAGTTTGTGAAGACTCATCACTTAGTTCTGAGTGACTATTCAATGGTCTATCTGAAGGCCTTATTTTAGAAAATCTATCAAGATAATAACTCAAAAACGGAGCTCCCTTTCCTTGCCAAGGAGAAGATCACCTACGCTTCTTGAAAATCTGTCGGACGGACTTAAGCCGTCAGACAGAAATCTCTTGCTTGCCGTACGAATACAAGCCATCAGACAGATAAACAATCACGATATTCAATCTTCACTTCCCATATTCCTAATTCCCATATTCCTAATTCGTAATTCCCTTATTCCTATTTCATTTTCCCCCTATCAACAGTATAGATTCTTTGTATAGAAACAGGAACGATTTTTTCCGTGCCGTTCGTTATTTTAAATGGAGATAAATAATTGCTATCCAACAGGAACGAGCAGAAAAACTTGCTCATTTTTTTGAAGTACGTTGGATACATCAACCTAAAAATTTAAAAACGATCATGGCTTATACATTACCAGAATTACCATACGATTACGATGCACTAGAGCCTCATTTTGATGCTCGAACCATGGAAATTCACCACTCAAAGCACCACGCCGGATATACTAGCAAGGTTAATGCAGCACTTGAAGGCACCGAATTTGCCGATAAAGAGATTGAAGATGTGTTATCAAACATCTCGGCATTGCCAACCGATAAAGTACAAGCTGTGATTAACAACGGTGGTGGATATGCTAATCACTCGTTGTTTTGGACCATCTTATCGCCAAACGGTGGCGGAACTCCAGACGGTGATTTAGGAGCAGCAATCGATAGCACTTTTGGTTCTTTCGATGCATTTAAAGAAGCTTTTGCCAATGCAGCAGCTACTCGCTTCGGCTCAGGTTGGGCGTGGTTAAGCGTTGATGCAGACGGAAACCTGAATGTGCATTCAACTGCAAATCAGGACAGCCCGATTATGGAAGGCATGACTCCAATCCTCGGATTAGACGTTTGGGAGCATGCATACTACTTGAATTATCAAAACCGTCGCCCGGATTACATTTCAGCATTTTGGAATGTAGTGGATTGGGATAAAGTAGCAGAATATTACGCTGCAGCGAAGTAAGTACGACGACCGATTTACGACGAATGACGAACGGCTGTGGGTCAAATCACAGTCGTTTGTCTTTTAAAAAATGTGTAAATGGCATGTAAATTTGAGAAACTTGAAATTTGGCAATTGGCTAAAGAACTAGCTAAAGCTATTTATGTTCTGATAAATCAGTTGCCGAAAGAAGACCAATTTAATCTGAGTTCTCAAATTAGACGGGCAGTGACTTCTATATCACTAAATATTGCTGAAGGCTCAACGTCACAAACTGATCCCGAACAGTTACGATTTTTGAGTTATGCTCACCGTTCACTAATGGAAGTAGTTGCTTGCTTAATCTTGATTTACGAGAATAATTATATAGACAAAGCAACATTCAATACTTTATATAGTGATTCGGAGAAGTTGTCAGCAAAAATTTTAGCTATGAAAAATGCGATTAAAAAAAGATCGACAAGCAATTATGTAAATGAAGAAACCTAGAATTATGGTATCTAAGATTCGTTGGTCGACTGTCATTTGTCATTCGTCGTCCGTTGGTCGGCTGTCAACCGTCGTTCGTCGTTCAATAATCACATCAAGCAATTAACGCAATACTATTTTAACTTTAGAGAAAACCAGTAAGGAGTAACTATTATGCAATTTGGATTTGGAATGGGACCCGACACCTCGTGGATGAGAGAGGAATTAACGAAGTACGGAGTTGAAGAATTAAAAACTCCCGAAGATGTAGATCGCGCAATGAAAGAATATAAAGGCACGATGTTGATGGCGATCAACTCGGTATGTGGCTGCGCCGCCGGAAATGCACGTCCGGGTTTAGGCATTGCCTTAGACCAATCGGAAGCGAAGCCGGATCATATGGTCACTGTTTTTGCAGGTCAGGACAAAGAAGCTACTGCACATGCACGTGCTTACTTTAGCGAATACCCGCCATCATCACCTTCGTTCGCATATTTTGTGGATGGCGAAATTAAAGCAATGATTCCGCGTCACCGTATCGAAGGTCGCACCAGCCAGGATGTGGCTAATGACCTGAAAATGGTTTTCGAGGCGTTTGCCGGAAAAGAGACTGAAAAATAGTTGATTTAGCGATTTATTTATGTACAAAAAACCCGATACTTAGCCATCGGGTTTTTTTATAAATCTTAATCGGATTCGGGATGAAATATTCAAAAAAAGCTATGATCGTTGAGGATAACCTTATCCTCTCGGTGCTCTATCAAAATTATCTGGAGCAAAAAGTATTTAAAACACTTGGTGAAATCAGAGATGGCCAGACTGCCGTTGGCTTGGTTAAGAAATACATGCCCGATATCGTGATCATGGATATAATGCTTGAAGGAAGCATCGATGGTGTTAAAGCTGCAGAAATGATCAGAGAATTTTCGGATGTTCCCATACTGTTTATCACCGGAAATTCTGATGCCCGATACCGAAACAAAGCTGCCGAAATATCGAACTCAGGCTTTATGGTAAAACCGATTTCTGAAGAAAAATTATCAGATGCTGTTGATCAAATTCTTGGCTCAGAGTCGTAGTTAAGATTTTGCGCCAAAATCGATTTCTTTCCCGTCTTTAAAAATCCGCATTCCTTCAGGACTGCCTTTTTCACCGCCCGGACCAAAAGCAGTAATTCCGGCAGCTAGCTCATCTTCAGATTTATCTTGCCCAACTTTTCGAGGTTCAGCATTGTGAACTGAATCAACATGCAACGTTTGAGTTGGGAATGCAAACTCAACACCCACTTCATCAGCGAGTCGAAGAATCTCAAGCAAAAAATTATGGCGTTGTTGCAACTCGGTACTCCAATCAGGGACATCAAAAAACACATACACCAAAACATCCAGCGCGTGGGCGCCCATATTGTTAAAGTGTACCTCAAAATAATCTTGCCGAAAGTTAGTATTGGCTTTTACAATGGCTTTGATTCCTTCTACAAACGCTTCCATTTGTAAGGGAGTAGTGGAATACGTGAGGTTAAGCATAGTTCTGAAACGGCGGTATTGGCGCATCCCCAAGTTGTCTATATCGGTGGTGGCAATATTTGAGTTTGGTACAGAAATCAACGAATTATAGAAAGTTCGAACGCGCGTAGTTCTAAAGCCCACTTCCTCAACGGTACCTTCCACATCGCCCACTTTAATCCAATCACCGATTCGAAAAGGTTTATCAACGAAAATAGTCACCGAGCCGAAGAAATTGGCCAGCGTATCTTTTGCGGCTAAGGCTACAGCCAAACCACCAATCCCCAAACCAGCAATGAGGGATGCCACATTGTAGCCGTTGTTTTGTAGTATCAAGATCACACCCATCACCACAATAAAAAACCGAAGCGTTTTTCGGATGAGAGGCACAAGCTGATCGTCGAGTGTGTTTTCGGTGCGTTCGGTTACTACCGTCATGTACTTCGCAAAAACATCGGCCAGATTATAAAACAGCCACACAAAACCAGCCATCAATGCAATTTCAAGAATGTTGGACAAGTAAACGTTTACCGTTACCGACAACTGAAGATTGGTGTAACTGATAAGAAAAAAGCTCATCAGAAAAATGAAACCGGCCGGCCGTTCAACGCCATCCAGAAGGTCGTCGTCCCAGGTAAAGCGTGTTTTTTTGGTAATGCGGCGGATGTAATTGTCGAGCACAAATTCGAAAATCTTTCGTAGGATCATCCCAATCGCCAACCAGAAAAGAACCGCAAGATATTGCCAGATTGCAACGCCAAACCAATCGTTGTTTGCCCAAATAGGCAGTTTATCGATGAGGGCTTCAACCAGCGAATTAAATGTGTTGCGATACAGAATCGGAATTTGTTCGATGGTAGCCTCAGAAAACACCCATTTATTGTCGCGCTTTACTAAATACACCTCGGGGACTTCATCAAACAAAATATACTGATTGAGCCCGGAGAGGCTATCGGTGAAAGAGGGGTTATTTGGGATGTTTTCGTAAATAACTAACAAGCCACGAGCATCCAGCACTTTGCGTAATTCTACAGCTAGATCAACCTTCTCTTCTTTGTCGCCATCGCTGAGTTGCATGGGTAAAATTACCCGATCTAAATTTTGATGCCCCTGCTGTTGCCAGTGCAAAAAAGTGTGTACCGCACGGCGCGGGCTAGATAAATACCCATCGGTTGAAGCCGGTGCATCTTGAAACGCGAATGCAGGAGCTGTGAATAAAAGAACGATGAAAAATAAAATCGGAATAGATCGGAGTGCTTGCATACTCAATAAAAAATTTTAGCCCAAACATTAGTAAAGTCTTAGTAGGCTTAAAGGTAAGGATTGTGGCATTTAGTTTATAAGGAATCATTCTTGAATGATTCCTTATATGTCATTTGTTGTACTAACGATAATCGAATAGTTATTCTAAACCATATTAGCTAGATTCTGCCACTTTTTTTAAATCTTTCGGACGTCTTATTTATGCGGGGATATATTCAAATAGTTCTGTTGATACTGGTAGGCATTTCTTGCAGTACAAATTCTGAGGAAATAATAATTGAAGTTGATTACTCTATTCCAGAAACTACTAACGACGGTTGGCAGATATCAGCTCCCGAAGATGAAAATGTTGACATTTTCAAGCTCAATGAAGCTCATAAGTTATTAAAGGCACAAGATGAGTTTCGTTATATCTATACGTTAACCATTAGTAAAAATGGAAAGCTGATTTTCGATGAATTTTATTACGATGAAGATGATAGGTTCAAAAAAGGAGATCCTACATTTTTGCAATCAGTTACAAAAGGCTATGCAACGCTTGCAACCGGTATTGCTATAGATCGTGGAGACTTAGCATCCGTTGAAACATCCATTCAATCGCTGCTCCCTAATCTAGATCATATTAATTGGGAGGGTGATAAATCTAAAATCACACTTTCACATGTACTCTCAATGTCGGCAGGGCTTGAAGGAGAGGATGGTGGAAATACATCTGCAATGGAGAGAGACTCTTTGCGAGCGATGAATTATGCAAGCTATATGTTTAGTAAAGAGGTAATTCACACCCCCGGCGAAGTGTTTCAGTATAGAACCGCTTTAACAAATACACTTAGAGATATTCTTGCTGTATCGATAGGCGATCAGAATACTTCTATTGATAACTATATGCGAGAAGTGGTATTCAGCCCGTTGGATATACGATCACAAAACTGGATTTCGCATAACACACGTGGGCATATACATTTAGGAGGAGGGCTGATGCTAGCACCGCGAGACATGATAAAAATTGGGCAATTAATATTGAATGAAGGAGTGTGGAACGGTAATCAGGTAGTTTCAGGTGCTTGGTTAAAAGAAGCAACAGCAAAACATCATAATGTTACCGGTTATGGCAGATTTAACGGGTTTGGTTATAATTTCTGGCGGTATAATTTTAACTACAAAGGCAAAGAAATTCCTGCAATTATTTCGGCTGGTACTTTTGGCCAATATATAGTCACGTTTCCTGAGCAAGAGGTTGTTGTGAGTATAAGTTCGTGGTTTCCAGATAATATCAACAGTATACTACCTCTGGAATTTCTAGAAGATCATTTATTAGAGGCGCTTTTTGATTAATAAAGATGGCAATTTAAGATCTCTGATTCTGACTGAGATAGGGAATTATGAAATCTTCGAGCAGCACAAAAACCGGACGTTTATAAGTTCGCCGCCTACTGGCATTGGTTACGGATGAGGTCATCACAACAACAGCGTCAAGTTCCGGAATCATCATAATGTATTGTCCACCATGTCCCCAGGCAAAAAAAGTGGTATAACCGGCGGTTTCTTTATTCCACCATTGGTAGCCATACCCGTATGGGTTGTAATTACTGTGTGTGTAGGTTTTAAAGGAGTCTTTAATCCATTCAGGAGATATGATTTGCTGTCCTTCCCATTTTCCGTCATCGATCAACATCTGCCCAATTTTTAGTAAATCCCGTGGAGAAAGTGCCATATTATTTCCCCCCATATAATTTCCTTGTGGATCTTTATCCCAACCACCAACTTTTATGTTTAGTGGGCCAAATAGGTATTTGTCGGCAAATGCTTTTGTATTCATTCCGGTTGCTCGGGCTAAAATCACTGAGAGTAAATGCGAAGTTCCGGTGCTGTACACCATGCGACCTTCGATTTCTGAGACAAAATTCTGATCCAATGCATACTCAACCCAATCATCGCTAATCACCCATGCGCCATAATTACCGGAGCTAGTTGAACGGAGCCCCGCTTGCATCGACAGTAGATTTCTGACGGTAATGTTTTCTTTTTTAGGATTGGGTTTTTCATCAAAATAGTCGCCAAAATATGTACTGATGGGTTCATCAACCGACGGGATAAAACCTTCATTAATCGCAATTCCGGTTAATAGGCCAATAATGCTTTTTGAAGCCGATTTGATATTGTAGTCTTTGTTTGCGCTTCGGCTATTGTTGAATTCCGCGTGAAGAAGCTCGCCATGTTGTTGAATCATCAACGAACGGAGGGAAGAAATGGTAGATGCTTTAGCTGAAATCGATTCAATAGATGCGTCGTTAGAACCTGAATGTGGTTGTGAAATCGCTATGAATGGAAGGAAACTTATAAATAAAAGTGCGATGAAAAATGGTTTTGGCATAGAGGATAATTCAACTAACTAAAAAGAGAAGTTTGGGTACGTATAGGAACGCGCGAATGTTTTACTATTTCAATGTATTATAAAAAACCGTTTTTTAATTTTCGTTCGATAGTATGTATCATAATTTTAGTAACTAAAATTGGAAATTCTCGTAGTCGATTCGGTATTTCAACACAAGTATTTGGGCAAATAATTCGATGCAGACCATCACTAAAATCATAATTGTAAGCGGAATTATTGGCATAGCTGTGTTTGCGCTGCTCCGATCTACGATCGATATAAATGCTTCGGGTCCTATCGCCAAAGATCGGGAAACTATGCGAGCAGAATATAATCTGCTATCTCAACAATTAGGTTTTTCGTTAGATACATTGGCTTTATCGGTAATGTATCAGCAGCATGGCAGATATTTTAAAGAATTACGAGATTCGATAAATAGTGATCTTACGCCTGCCGAATTGAACGAAAAGGGTGGGCACATTCAAAGCTGGGTTGGAATTATTGGAGCACCGGAAAGTATAAGTGCCATGGTGATTACCCCTACAAATGCCTACGATGTGATGGGTAAAATCAGATTGCGCAGCTCAAATTCCGGCAAGGTTATTCGATTTGATGCAAAAGAAGATCAAGCCAACCCAACTTTTATTCAGGGTAGCTCGGCAGAAGATGTTGCTACTAAAATTGCAGGTGAGTTATTCGGGTACAATCTTGAAAAATATTCGATGGATGACCTTAGTGTAGTATCACCAGATCTCGAAATCGAAGTTTCAACCGGTAGAACATCGCAAGAAAGTGACGAAGAAGTCGTAATTCCGGAATTTCAATATTCCTGGAGAGCTAAAAGCGGCGTGGAAGGCCCGGTTAATTTGTCGATGGTTCTGCGCCAAAAAGTGCGTGAAGTTGAAGAAAATGGTGAACTTCGAACACAATTCGGTTACGAGTTAGTCGATTTTTCTGCCAAATATGAGGTTGAACCGGAAGAATTGGTCATAGCCAGTCAAGACACATTGCCAACTTTCGCGGTGTTTTTTATTGGTGCTATAATTGTGTTGTCAATCCTTGTATTTGCCGTGGGTACACGCAATATATTTAAAGGAAAAGTTGAATGGCGCCGAGCCTTAATCATCTTAATTAGTATTGCGCTGGGCTATATTGGTTGGCGTACAATGTTTTATTACAGTGCCTATGGCGATTTTATGGGTTCTTCGGGCGCTCTGCAGATTAATCTAAATAATATCATTTCCGGATTATTAGTTGGTGTTTATGGCGCTATGGCCTATATAAGTTGGGAAGCCTTTGCACGCTCGCAACGTAATGGCCAGGTTGAATTGGTTGATACATTGTGGCAACGCAAGTTCTTTGTGCGCGAAACAGGGCTAGCTCTCATTCATGGGTTTGCAGTGGGAGGAATTCTTCTTGGTGTGTTTGCCTTGATGATTTTTTTACAAGACACATTTTTTCTGCAAGCGGACAGCCAATTTGGAGTATCTGAACCAGCCATTAATGCAAAGTTACTTACTATAAATATTTCGGCTTGGACGACAACCTGGCTTATTGGTTTTGCTCAAGTGGGTTTTGTGTACGGATTCTGTAAGCATTGGATTAAACATCATTGGGGTTCACTGGTTTTTGCCATTTTATTCTCGGCGGTTTTCTTAACGGTGATGGGTCGCCTTGTAGGCACTCCCGGAACATTTTTAGAAGACTTTTACATTTTCTTGATGCTTGCTGCCGTACTCATGTTTAGCTATCAACAATTTGGGATTATTACAGCAAATACGGCGTGGTGGTTGTTTGTAACTGTGATTTTAGTGATGCCTTATTTGAACTCTCCAAGCATCAGCCATGCGTTAGTGAGTTGGATTCAGGGGGGCGTTCATCTTGCCATTCTTTTCTTTGGGATTGTAGCTTACAAATACGGGATGTCGGTTTCGGAGCTTGGTGATTACATTCCGGAATATGAAGAGCGATTGGCTCAACAACTTCGGGTGGAAAAAGAAATTGAGATTGCGCGGGAAAGTCAATACCAGTTGATGCCAATCCATCCCCCAAAAGCTGAAGGTTTAGATGTTTACGGTTTTTTCTTGCCGTCGCAAGAAGTAGGCGGTGATTATTTCGATTATGTGCTCTCTTATGATGATGATGGTAATCCCACTGCGCTAACAATGACGGTTGTTGATGTGTCGGGTAAGGCGATGCGCGCGGCAATGCCAGCGGTATTTACGAGTGGATTGTTGCTGGCTAAGATGAAAAATGAAATGCCGGATCAGATATTAACCGAAGTTGCCGAACCTATTTACAATCGTACTGATAAGCGTACTTTTATTACCTGTGCCGTGGCTAGATACGAAATGGAAACCGGAAATATGGTGGTTGCCAATGCCGGACATTGTAAACCACTTTTGAAAAGAAATGGCGTTGCAGATTTCATCCAAACACCGGATCCCAAGTTACCATTGGGCTTTAAGCCAGACACCGTATATGGTGAGCATACATTTAAATTAAAAAAGGGCGATGTTTTTCTGCTTTATTCCGATGGATTACCTGAGGCAGAGAACGAAGTAGGCGAACGTTTTGGTTTTGATGAAGTACCGCGTTTGCTCGAGCAAATTGACACCGAATTACTGAGTGCACAAGAAATAGCGCAAGAAATAAAAAGAACGGTACAAACCTACAGTAGTTTTAAATTAGCCGACGATACCACGGTAATTTGTTTAAAAGTGTAGTACTACTGCCAGTTTAACATTACGGGATTTTGTGGCGTGATCTTTGGGTTACCAAAAAAGGATTTATCAAACATTAATAACACAATCAAAATATGGCTCAAGAACCAAATATAGAGTTCAATCTGCCACCGCAGTTTGAAAAGATTACACAAAACATCCGGCTGCTTATAGTCGGCTTTGTTGTGATTGCAGCCGCTCTCTCATCCGTATTTACGGTAGAAACTGAGGAAGTAGGCGTTATCACACGTTTTGGAGAATATGTAAGTGAAGCTCGGCCTGGGTTAAACTTTAAACTACCATTTATCGATAAGGTGCAGTTTGTACCTGTTCAGCGCCAGTTAAAGCAAGAATTCGGTTACCGAACTACATCAGCCGGTGTAAATTCATCCTACCGCAAAGCAGGTTATGAAGGCGAATCGTTGATGTTAACCGGTGATTTAAATCTTGCTGATGTAGAATGGGTAATTCAATTTCGTATTGATAATCCGTATAACTATTTATTTAAAGTTCGAAATACCGAAGAAACCCTGCGTGATTTATCGGAAGCAACTATGCGACAAATTGTTGGAGACCGAACCGTTGACGAAGTTCTAACGATTGGGCGAGCAGAAGTGGCTTCAGAGGTCGAGATAATTCTTCAGCGTATAACTAACGAATACGAAATGGGAATAAAAATTGAGCAAGTTGTATTACAAGATGCAAATCCGCCAGATCCGGTAAAACCCTCTTATAATGGAGTAAACGAAGCCGAGCAACAGCGAGAAACATTAATCAACCAAGCTCGTGCCGATTACAACCGCGTAATTCCACGTGCCGCCGGTGAAGCTCAGCAAACTATCCAGCAAGCTGAGGGTTATGCTCTCAACCGTGTAAACACTGCCCAAGGTGAAGTTTCCAGATTTAACGATTTGTACGAAGAGTACATCAAAGCTCCGGAAGTAACCAAACGCCGTATTTTCCTTGAAACGATGGAACAAATCCTGCCACAAATGGGACAGAAAATTATTACCGACGAGGAAGGCAATTCGGTAATTCCTTTGCTTCAGTTGCAAATGGATGGCGCACGAAGAACAACCGGAAGCAATCAATAAGAGGAAATAACTATGAAAGACATTAAAGGAATATTTTTTCTGATCATTTTAGGTGCGGTAGCCTTAGTTGCATCGCAAGCCTTGTTCATCGTTAATGAACAAGAGCAAGTAATTATAACACAATTTGGTGAGCCACAAGGCGAAGCTATAACCAGTCCCGGTTTACATTACAAAGTTCCGTTTTTACAAAAAGCGAACTACTTCGAAAAACGTTATTTGGAATGGGATGGAGATCCAAATCAAGTGCCAACCAAAGACAAGGTGTTCATTTTTGTAGATACGTACGCGCGCTGGCAAATAACAGATCCACTTAAATACTTCGAGCGATTAGGAAACGAGCGTGGTGCTCAATCTAGGCTTGATGATATTTTAGATGGTGAAACCAGAAACGCGGTTGCCGGTCACGATTTAGTAGAGTTAATTCGTAGCACGAACCGAGAAGCAAATCAAGAAGCTGTTTTAGTAGATATCGCCGAAGATTCTCTACAGGCAATTTCTATTGGGCGTGGATCAATTCAAGATCAAATTGTTGAATTAGCCAACCAAAGAGCAGAAGATTTAGGGATTGAAATTCTAGATTTTCGATTCAAACGAATTAATTACGCTGAAGAAGTTCGACGAACGGTATATGAGCGTATGATTTCGGAACGTAATCGAATTGCCGATAAATTCCGATCCGAAGGTCAGGGTGAGGCATCACGAATTAATGGTGAAAAAGAGCGCGAATTGTTGAGAATTCAATCGGAAGCTTTCCGAGAGGCAGAGACCATTAAAGGTCGCGCCGATGCAGAGGCTGCAGCCATTTATAACAATGCCTATAATCGTAACTCCGCATCGCGAGATCTATACAGTTTTACCAAAAGTATGGAAGCATACACGAAAACAATTGATTCAGAAACTTCACTAATTATCTCAACCAATAGTGAGTTCTTTAAGTATTTGA
Source organism: Balneolaceae bacterium (assembly GCA_034669965.1). GTDB lineage: Bacteria > Bacteroidota > Rhodothermia > Balneolales > Balneolaceae > HXMU1420-13. The sequence goes on from JAXMOK010000006.1 coordinate 156,628, forward strand.
ATTCGATAGATGATTAACAAGTTGATTTAACTTGAATAAGATTTAAAAAGCTCTCAGTTTTACTGAGAGCTTTTTTTATGCCTCTAACAATCAGATTATTAACTATGAAACCAAAAGAATTGTTAGTTAGATTTATAACCGGTAGCATTCTCTATTTTTTAATGTATTCAGGAATACAGTTAGTTATTGAAGGAGAATTCATTTTTTTCGAAGCATTGATCATGGGAATTTTATGGAGTATTGGTATGCTTTTGTTCGAATGGGGTTGGCGAAGGTTTACTTCCAAAACCAAACAACAAACAATAGACAGCATTTCCTCACAAAAATGATCTTGCTTAGTTTATCTAATTGTATCACTTTGAATTAAAGTACTATATAGAGATGCCGATTAACACTTTATGAGCAAAAAAAACCAATTGAAAGAGGTTATTGATAAATTATCGATTGAGTATCGCCTTTTTAAAGTAACCCTTTGGATTACGGTGATCGTATTTGCTATCTGGCTTATTATTGCTCTAGTCGCAGATTATGATCTGATTATCAAGCTTACCTATAGCGTAAGTCTTGTTATATATAGTGGCTTGCTCATTGCATTTTATCAGGGTGTTAATCAAAATGTAATTGCTAGCATTTACTATCCTTTGATACTAGTAATGGTTGCCTACACTTGGTTGCCTTCGGGTGGACTTTCTGGGGTGATCTTAATCATGCTGATTACAGCCATGATTACAGGCTTGCTCATCTTGCCGTTAAAGGCATTTCTGATTTTTATCTTTTGCAGTTTAGCCATTATTGGAACCTATTTATTTGTTGAGCTTTCGAATACCGAACTCGCGAGCTACTATACCTCTCGATTTGATCAAATTCGCGATTTTGGAATTGCAGGCTTTATTTCGATGGCTACAATGGGGGTTGCTGTCTATCTATTCAAAAAAGAATATGTGAGCGACAGAAAACGCTTACGCGAAACCATACAGGCTCTTCAGGTTGAAAAAGAAAAAGCGTTAGCAGCAGATCAGGCTAAATCGGAATTTTTGGCGGTAATAAGCCATGAAATGAGAACGCCACTAAACGGTGTAGTGGGGATTACAGAGCTACTTTCTGAAACGAAGTTAAATGAGCATCAAAAAGAAATGATTCAAAATCTTTCGTTTAGTAGCAATATGCTAAACAGTCTGATAAGTGATATTTTGGACTTAACTCTGATCGAAAGTGGAAAACTAGTACTGCACGAAACATCATTTTCGCTAAAACATGAGGTTCAAAAATCTGCTGAATTAATAAATCAACGATTAAAAAAGAAAGCAGAGAAAATTGAGCTAGCTATCAATATTAGTGATGAACTACCCGAGGGCATTTATGGCGATTTGGCTCGTACAAGGCAGGTAATTATCAACTTATTAAGTAATGCTGCAAAATTTACTGATAGGGGGAAAGTTGAAATCAATGTTACGGTAAAAGAACAAACAGAAGATCAGGTACTTATACGCACCGAAGTAAAAGATACAGGAATAGGGATACCGCCAGAACGACAAGATCAATTATTTACCAAGTTCTATAAAGTAACCTATAAATCTGAGATTGAAGGAACTGGTTTAGGTCTGTCGATTAGTAAACAATTGGTTGAAGTTATGGGAGGTAAAATTGGCTTCGAATCTAAAGAAGGAATTGGATCAACATTCTGGTTCGAAATACCTTTCACTATTTCGGGCTTTGTTCCTGAATCGACCGATAATCAGCACTTTTATTCTCTCGATGGAAAGAAAGTGTTGATTGTTGAAGATGTGTTAGTGAACCAAATCGTAACTAGAGGAATGCTCGAATCCTACAATCCGGTTCAACTAGACATAGCAGGCAATGGATTTATTGCAGTACAGAAAGCTAAAGAAACAGCTTATGATATAATTTTTATGGATATACAGATGCCAGTGATGGATGGGGTTGAAGCATCAAAGCAAATTCAAAGTAATTACTATGGTATGCAACATAAAACGTTGATAATCGCACTCACTGCAAATGCGATGAAAGAAGATGTTGAGAGCTACAGTAAAGCCGGTATTGATGAGGTATTGTCAAAGCCGGTAACCCGATCTCATTTAGTTTCAGCAATGCGCAAACACTTGTTGTAACTGTTATCAGTCGCCTTTTTTGGAGTACTGCATTTTATGTGAAACAAGTAGACTAAGCACAGCAAAGGTTGTGAAAAGATAAAAGCCAATTTGAAGGCTAGAGGCATTTGTAGTTAGCAGTTCAACATAATCTGTTAGATTTTCAAGATCCTGTAATTGTGAGGAAATAATTCCTGAAAATCCAATGTATGCCATAAAAATGGCCACCACCATTACATCTGCCATTGACCATTTTGCCGTTTTAAAAACAAGAAATTTTATCACAGCATTTGATCGAATATTTTTGAAATACACAAACAGCAGTGAAGTGCTCAACTTTGAAACAGGAAAGAGTACACTAAAAGAGAATACCAGTATTCCAACGGCCATTACTTCAGCATTGCCATCTTGTAGCATCACCGTTACTACCTCTAATATGCTTTTACTTTTGAAATACAATATTTGATCGGTAAATACGATCGATTCGCCCATCAACATAATTTCCATGCTCGAAATTCTTGCATCAATGTTGATCATTGGCAGTAATAAACCAACAGCTAAAAACACCGCACATAAAAAGGTAAGCATGATAAATTCGATGTTCACAAAACCGGAAGAAAGTATAATGGTTACTAATGCAAGTAGCCCAAAGCCGAATACCGAATAAATAAAGGGAGCTTGTTTCTTCTCTAATGCAATAATTTTATCACTAATGACTGTTCGGGCGTCATTTTTATTCTCGGCGCCATGCTTTTCCAGGATCTTATTGTAAACCGTGTAATCGATTTCTGAAAAGGTTTCATCAGAGTATTCATCCAGCTTTTTGAGCAAAAAGTCGCGAGCCAATTCTTTGTTTTGCGGATCTTTGATAAATGCGATTATACTTTCGGTGATTAAAGGGATATCCTCTCGCATCACGCCAAATACATCGGTTAAATTCGCTACACCGCGTTTAAACACGCCTCCAATACTCCCCGAATTCCGATCGTTAAAACTTTCCTCCAGTTTATCGATTGCTTTGTTAAGAAAATCTTCAATAGATTCACGTAATTCGCTTTCTTTATTTTCCTCGAGTTTGAACTCGTTTAAACGCTTTACTATAATATCAGACAGGCGTGCTTCCCACTCATCTACACTAAAAATGCCGTACTTCACCATCGAAAGCTCAACCATCTCGGCCTGTAACACTCTTTTTTTAGATTCCTGATTGTATAGAAATGTGGCAGCTACCGTCACCCCGATCAAACAGACGATAAATATTGAAACTCTAAATTTATTCACATTGGTGCTCATTCATTGAAGGTGCCATAGTAGGCAAAGCAACAAGATTGAGCAAGCCTTGGATGCATCACATTTAAAAAATAAACATAGTGTATGCTTAGGCTACAACTTCCGGTTCTTTAAATTGCTCAAACTCCATATCTAACAATTCCGATAGTACTTCTTTTGCCCAAGTTGTATCTATTCGAGCTCCCATCTTTATTAAAATACTGTACAAGCCGGTATGTACTCGGCTGGTGTAAAGGAAGTGCTTCGACCCACGAAGTTCGTTTGATAAAGGCGCTTCCTTAGTGAAATGCCTGATTTCTGCATCGTAAGCTGGATTATCGAAATTGAAAGTGTCGAATCGGTAAGGCTTCGAAAACATGATGCCGTAATTTCGAGCAAAGGTATAATACTCAAGCTCTCTATCCTGCTCTTCAGCATCCGGGTTTATCACATTTAACTTTATGTATAAATCGCGAATAGCATCTTTATCGTCGGCAAGGTGGGTGGGTAGAAGTTTCAGGTAATTTCTGAAAAACTCTTCAGGAAATGTTTTCACACAACCAAAGTCGATCACGCCAAGTTTTCCATCATAAGTAAAGAGAAAGTTGCCGGGGTGGGTATCGGCATGCACTGCACCGCCAACGCGAAGTTCTTCGTGAAAGAAATTCCAGATCAATTGCCCAAAATGATTCCGTTCTTCCTGGCTTGGGTTTTCTTTTAAGAATTCTCCCATGTGCCTACCTTCGATGAATGTCATAGTAAGCACTTTGTCGGTACTCAGTTCTTTAATCCATTCCGGAATTATGATGGTATCCGACCCAAATCGCTTTCGGAATTGATCAATTTGCGAACCCTCATTTATATAGTCGGTTTCTTCGAGAAGCGTATTTTTGATCTCATTAAAATAAGGGTCGATGTCGGAGCCTTTTTTAATAATACGCTTTGCCAGTTGCTTAGCCACGGCCATGTCCGAATCTATAGTTTCTCGAACATTCGGGTACTGGATTTTAACGGCCACTTTTCGCCCATCTAATAACTCTGCTTTGTGAACTTGACCAATAGAAGCTGCTGCGAATGCCACTGAATCGAACTTCGCAAAAATCTTTTCGGGATAATCGCCGAGTTCTCTCTTTATTATGGTTCGAACTAACGCTTTATTGATTGGAGGAACCGAGTATTGAGCTTGTGTCATCACTTCAGCAAACTCTTCAGGCAAAAACCCTTGGTCCATACTCATGCCCTGGGCAATTTTGAGTGCAGTTCCTCTTAGTTTGGTAAACTCTTTAAACACCTCGTTGGCGTTGTTTTTATGGAAGTTTTTATCGTCCCCGTTTTTGCCGAGTACTTTTTTCTTTAGGTACCGCTGGGCGTAATTTGTACCCACTTTTAAACCGGTTTTGGCAATTATTTTACTTCTCTCAAATTTTGATGATGGAAAATCACTCATCGTCGCTCTCTTCTTCTATTTCGATTTCAGTTTCAGTTTCTTCGTGGATGTGGTCTTCTTTGTTTTTATTAGATGAAGTACAAGTCCAATCATCCAACTTTGGTAACCAGCTTTCCAGATCATTTCCATTGAAAATAAACTTGATCAGGTCGAAGCCTTTATCAATGGTTTTATTGTAAACGATCTCTTCAAATAGTGTCGCCAGTTTATCCGACAATGCCAACGTTCGTTCTTTATTATCTGAGCTATCTTTTAGCCAATAATTAACCAAGAATAGAAATTGCGAGGCTAGCGTTTTGTAGAAAAAATCTCCCATAACGAAACCTGCACTTACAGCAATGTTACCATCGGTAGTAAGAAACTCTTTAAACAAGGTATTCGTCTCTTCATGAAACTCAGAAGAAGATCCTTTTCTGAAAACGAGTTTGTTAAACGTGTCTTCAACAAATATTTGTCGTTCGGCCAACATATCAAACATCGTGTAAATGAAATTAGAAAACTTCTCACTTATAGAGTAGTCCTCAAAATCTTCAATGTCGTCGATCATAGCCCAATACTGTAGCACCAATGCAGGGTAGAAATAAGCAAGAATGGCTTTTTTGTTCGGAAATAGCTCATAGATTTCCGTGGCCGAAAGTTTAGTAGCTTTTACTAAGTCTGGTATAGAAACTCTTCCATACTCTTGGTAAAGGTCTACAGCTGCCCAAGTAATCTCTATTTTTCTGTTAATGTGATCTGCGTCCATAGTTTATATCTGTTAGAATTGAGCTAACATTGGTAATCAGAAGTTCGTTCGACTGATACAGCCATATTTTGTTTCATTCTTATCAATTTGTAAACTCAATCTAAAAAATAATTAATGAGCCATAAACGCGACGCATTATTCCTAACCCTGACGGGCATTTTTCTTACCTCTCTAGTTTTAGGAAATGTGATCGGTACAACAAAGTTTGTCACGTTATTTTCGATTGATCTACCGGCCTGGCTAAAAGCTATAACACCCGAACTCGTTCGTAATGAATCTACCTATACCATGAGTGTGCCTGCCGGTGTTATTGCCTATCCATTTACATTTCTTGCTACCGATTTGATATCTGAATTATTCGGCAGAAAAAAAGCTCAGTTGGTTGTTTGGATTGGGTTAGGGATGAACTTCTTTATGCTCTTTATAATGACGGTGAATTTTTGGCTACCTAATGCATCCGGGGTTAGTGGTGGACTTCAACTATTTGATGGAGTGTATGAATTTATGGTTGGCAATGTAATAGCAAGTATGATTGCCTATTTAATTGCTCAAAGTGTAGATGTAAAACTGTACCATTTTTGGAAGCGTAAAACCAAGGGCAAATATCTTTGGCTTCGTAATAATGCATCTACAACCGTAAGCCAGTTAGTCGATTCTACAGCCATTATCACAATTCTTTATTTAGCGAATAATTTTGGCCCAGAGATCAATTCGGTGGGTGCAGTAATCATACTTATTGTTAACTCATATTTGTTCAAATTTGCCTTCGCAATTATCGATACTCCGCTTATGTATTTGGGGGTCAAACTATTCAAAGATTTTGAAGAAGATCCGGAAAGTGGCTCTATTCATTAATAGAGCAATGTTCAAAAAATATTTAAACTTTTTTTGAAAAAAAGCTTGCCTTTTAGGGCGCACTCTCCGTACCTTTGTAATCCTGTTGAGGGAATGATGTTGCTGATCAAAAACAAAGTTTTAGATCAGCTTTTTTTATCTCCGGTAGGTATTGTTTTTTGAAATATTGAAGCATAAAACAGATTGTTTGTGCGAGCTTAAATAAGCTTGATATTCTTTTGAAGATTGAGGAAGCGTAGGGTCGAGCTCACAGAGTATATATATAAATTTTACAATGG